>JAWKTY010000055.1:0-1513 GCA_041398865.1 Planctomycetaceae bacterium | reverse complement strand
TGTCAGAAAAACAGCTGCATCCGTCACCAGGAGCAGATATCCGAACTCTGGTTCGTCGTCTCTCGTATGCGTTGACTGGCCTGCCGCCAGCACTGGGTGATTATGATGCAGCGGAAAAGGCGGCTGGCGATAAGAAGGCCTGGATAAATCAGTACACGGACCAGCTTCTGGCGTCGCCCCACTATGGTGAGCGATGGGCTCGCTACTGGATGGATATCGCACGTTATTCTGACACGCGTGGTTATGTCTTTACAGCAGATCGAGAATACCCGGAAGCGTGGAAGTTTCGCGAATGGGTGATTCGTTCCCTGAATGCCGACATGCCTTACGACGAATTTCTGAAACGACAGATCGCTGCCGATCAGATGCCGGGTTCGGATGATGGGAATCAGCTGGCAGCCATGGGATACCTGACACTGGGACGTCGGTTTCTGAACAACAAGCATGACATCATTGATGATCGAATCGACGTAACGATTCGCGGAATGCAGGGGTTAACCATTGGATGCGCCCGATGTCATGACCACAAGTTCGATCCAATTCCTGCCGCGGATTACTACTCTCTGTATGGCGTCTTCGATTCATCCGACGAACCTGGCAATGAGCCATCCACCCTGAGGCTCGTTGATCGGGAAAAGCCTGTCGAACCGGTCATTTTTCTTCGCGGCCAACCGGGCAATCGGGGCGACCGTGTCCCTAGGCGATTTCTGTCTGCGCTGGCGGGCGATGCCCCGTCGTTCTCAGTTGGCAGTGGACGAATGGAACTCGCTGAAGCTATTGCCAGCACAGACAACCCGCTGACAGCACGGGTTGCTGTCAATCGTATCTGGATGCACTTATTCGGGCGTGGTCTGGTGGATTCGCCAAGCGATTTCGGAGTGCGAACGGATCCGCCATCGCACCCGGAACTTCTTGACTACCTGAGTGTTCAGTTCATGCAGAACAACTGGTCGAACAAGTCGATCATCCGGCAGATTGTGACATCGGAAACCTTCCTTCGTTCGAGTGATCCACGGCCCGATGCTCTCTCTGTGGATCCGGAAAATCGTTTGCTCTGCCGAATGAATCGTCGTCGACTGGACTTCGAAGCTCATCGGGATTCGATGCTGATGGTCGCCGGCCGGCTGGACGAAACAATTGGTGGGACATCTGTGGATATTACCGCTGCCGATGTGCCGCCGCGGCGAACTGTTTACGCTCGTATCGATCGACAAAACCTTCCCGGCGTGTTTCGCACGTTTGATCTTGCCAACCCGGATACGCACGCGCCGCAACGTTTCGAAACGACGGTCCCTCAGCAAGCACTCTTCCAGTGGAACAACAGCTTTGTAATGCAACAGGCAGAAGCGGCCGCTCGGCGGACAGAAAGTTCGGGCGATTATGGCGGCAATAACGAACAGCGAATTCAGCAACTGTTTCTAACGATCCTTCAGCGTCCGGCAACACAGACGGAAGCAGCAGATGCTAAGGCGTTCCTGGATGGGTTCGCCAGTGAACAGGCATCAGCCGATGA
>JAWKTY010000054.1:0-1544 GCA_041398865.1 Planctomycetaceae bacterium | reverse complement strand
AACCGGACCGTGATCTCTTTCTGTGCGTCGGCAACGCCTATCACGGCGATACGATGGGAGCCGTCAGCGTCGGCGGAATTGATGTGTTTCATCGAGTCTACCGACACCTGCTGTTTCCCACGATTGCCGTTCCGTCACCGGTGGCTGTGCGAGTTCCTCCCGGGCATACTTCCGAAACGTGGCTGCAGCACTGTTTCGACGAAGTGGAAGTTCTGCTGAAGCAGCATCGTCAGCGAGCAGCAGGGCTGATTATGGAGCCGCTGGTTCAGGGAGCGGCCGGAATTCTGGTCCATCCTCCGGGCTATCTCGCTCATGTTCGGCGACTGTGTACCGAGTACAGAGTGCCGATGATTGCTGATGAAGTCGCCGTTGGATTCGGCCGCACCGGAACTCTGTTTGCCTGTGAGCAGGAAGCTGTTCGCCCCGATCTGATGTGTATTGCCAAGGGCATCACCGGCGGCTATCTCCCTCTGGCGGCAACTCTGGCCACCGATGAAATCTTCGAAGCTTTCCTTGGGCACCCGTCGCAGGGGCGAACCTTCTTTCACGGTCACACCTACACAGGCAACCCGCTGGCCTGTGCGGCGGCTCTGGCGTCGCTGGAACTGTTCGAACGCAACTATCTGCTGGACAATATTCGCCGGCAGGGTGAGACCATCGAGGAATCTCTGGTCGAACTGAAAGATCATCCGCATGTTGGTGATGTCCGGCGCCGAGGAACCATGGTGGGGATCGAGCTGGTGAAAGATCGATCCACGATGGAATCCTTCAGCAGCGACCAGCGCATCGGACATCAGGTCACTCTGGCCGCCCGCCGCCGGGGCGTTATCATTCGGCCGCTGGGAGACGTCGTCGTCCTGATGCCCGCTCAGGCCATGCCGGTCGAATCCGTCCGACACCTTTGCCGCGTTACGGCCGAATCCATCTGCAAGGTCACCGCCAGCGCATCGTGACCGCTGCTTTCGTCAGCGGCGCGGCATATTCGTCGGAACGCTGGCCCTGGTGAGAAATTTCATTGAATCTCAGTGGTGCTGATTTCCGGAAGTGGACAAGGTCGTCAGTCGTGTTGAACCCCCGGGAGTGCTGAAAACTGAGCAGTCGCAGCCTCAGAAATAGCCGGGATAGAATGGCCTGGAGTCGAGAATGCAGGTTTTTGACAGCGGGATGCGAGACCACGATCGATATGGCGAAGTCACCAACCTGTTCCATCCGGTGACCGGCGTCATCAGAGCAGGAACCGCAGGAGGGAAAACTTCACGCACGGATTCATGCGAGAGCCCATCGGCAACGACAGGCTCGACCGCCTTTCCACTACTTTGCTGCCTCCTCAGAAGCGTTGACAGTTCGGAAGACGAAGGCAGCCACGATGGCGCCGGCGATGTCTGCGACCATGTACATCCAGATTCCGGCCCATGTCGAGAGTCCCATCAGAGTGATTCCGACGGCGACAGCCGGATTGAAGACTGCTCCGGAAACTCCGCCGACCGCGTAAGCCATGGCGACGACTGTGAAGGCAATCGCGACTCCATAAAACGAATTCCCTT
>JAWKTY010000053.1:0-1554 GCA_041398865.1 Planctomycetaceae bacterium | reverse complement strand
CAGGCGGAAGCCTGACCTACAGAGCTTCTCATCTCTTCACAGCGACAGATCGGCGCCCAGGTTCGAGCCTGACGGTCAGAAGCGCGACGACGTCGACCGCTGATGGTGCGTCGCCGTTCGATGTTCAGGTCTTCTCACAGCAGACCGGCAAAAGACTTCCGGTCGTCATTGCCGACACCATTCTTTTTCTGAGGTAACAGACTGATGAGTGACAAGACATGCCGCTGGGGATTTCTAAGTACAGCGGGAATTGCCATGAAGAACTGGCATTCTGTCGCAGCTTCCGGAAACGGGCAGGTTGTCGCCGTCGCCAGTCGGTCGGTCGAGAAAGCTCAGAAGTTTATCGACGCCTGTCAGGTATCGGTGCCCGTCTGTCACTCGGTGGATGCCGTTGGCAGCTATGATGCTCTGCTGCAGCGCAGCGACATCGACGCCGTCTACATTCCCTTGCCAACCGGCCTGCGGACGGAATGGGTCGTGAAGGCGGCCAATGCCGGGAAGCACGTGATGGTTGAGAAGCCATGCGGCGTCACGGCCGATGACGTCCAGGCCATGATCGACGCGTGCAACAAAGCAGGCGTGCAGTTGATGGACGGAGTGATGTTCATGCACAGTGCTCGGCTGCCTCAGCTGCGAGCTGTCCTGGATGACGGTGTCAGCGTGGGAGACATTCGGCGAATTGCCAGTCAGTTCAGCTTCTGCGCGGATGAGGCCTGGGTCGCGAGCAATATTCGAGCCAGCAGTGATCTGGAACCGGCGGGTTGCCTGGGAGATCTGGGCTGGTACACGATCCGAATGACACTCTGGACGATGAAATACGAGATGCCGACGGAGGTTCGGGGACGAATTCTGTTCGGGGCCAGTCGAGCAGACAGCCCACATCCGGTGCCGATGGAGTTTCAGGGCGAACTGCATTTCGCGAGTGGCGTGTCTGCGACATTTTACAATTCGTTCCGCGGCAACCATCAGCAATGGGTGAATATCAGCGGCAGCAAAGGTTACGTTGAACTGAAGGATTTTGTCCTGCCCTACTTCGGGAGTTCCTCGTCCTTCGATGTCGCCAATCACAATTTCGTCGCGGATGGCTGCCGCTTCAACATGGAGAAGCATCTGAAGACGGTTTCCGTCCCCGAATACAGCAACAACGCCGCCACGGCTCAGGAAACCAACCTGTTCCGCAACTTTGCCGAGCTTGTCCTGAGCGGCAAAGTTGATCCTCACTGGCCCGATATCGCCCTGAAGACCCAGATCGTCCTCGACGCCGCTCTGCAGTCCGCTCACAACAACTGCGTTCCGGTGTGGTTGTGAGTCTGTCAGGCTGACCTCGCGGAGAAGGTGCCACAGTGGCGCCTCGCTCCGCGAGGCCTGCCCTCAGTTCCGGATCCCGGTCTTCCGAGCTCAGAGCCGGGTGGCATGTTCCATGCAGGCACCGCACCGAGCATGACCTTCGACGACGTGCTGACCTACTCAGCGGCTTCTGTGTCGCTGATGGTGTGCAGCCAGTGGCGGGGGGTGGAAGGTTTGGGTTGGGTTGCGGGAGCTGAACCTTCGTGT
>JAWKTY010000052.1:0-1657 GCA_041398865.1 Planctomycetaceae bacterium | reverse complement strand
TGCTGTTTTCCGTTCTTCTGTCTGCCATTCTGCTGCTCCATGTTCCTGCCGCATCGGCAGCGGATGTAAAGCAGGAAGCACTGCCGGTTGGAATTGTTCGAGCCTTTGAGAACCTGATTTTCAATCGACCCATCGTGGTGACTCATGCCGGCGACGGAAGCGGTCGAGTATTTGTGGCCGAACAGGAAGGAATCATCAGGGTCTTCCCGAACGATGCCGATGTCGAAGAAGCCGGTGTATTTCTGGATATCGATGCTCGTTGCCGGTATCGCGACAATCAGAACGAAGAGGGTCTGCTGGGCTTCGCCTTTCATCCGAAGTACAAAGAAAACGGACAGCTTTTCGTGTACTACACCGCCAACGACGATGCGAACACCTCGATCGTATCGCGTTTTACTGTGTCGAAAGACGATCCCAGTCGAGCTGACCCGGATTCGGAAGTCCAGCTGATGAAGATTCCACAACCGTTCTGGAATCACAACGGCGGAACTCTGGCATTCGGCCCGGACGGCTTCCTGTACATTGCTCTGGGAGACGGCGGCAGCGGAAATGACCCGGACGGCAATGGTCAAAACCTGACAACGCTGCTGGGCTCAATTCTGCGGATCGACGTGGATCACGCCGATGGTGACCGAAAGTATTCCATTCCGAAAGACAATCCATTTGTCGACACCAAAGTCCCTGTGGGGCGCCGTGGTGAAACAAAACCGGCTCGCCCGGAAATCTACGCCTACGGTGTCAGAAACATCTGGAGAATGGCCTTCGATCGGGAAACCGGAAAACTGTGGGCCGCCGATGTCGGTCAGAACCTGTGGGAAGAAATCAATCTCATCGAAAAAGGCGGAAACTACGGATGGAACATTCGGGAAGCCAAACACTGGTTTCGCCCTGACGGCAACGATGCGCCGAATCCCAAACTGATCGACCCGATCTGGGAGTATCATCACGACATCGGCAAGTCGATCACCGGAGGCTGCGTATATCGAGGCAGCAAAGTTCCCGAACTGGTGGGCAAATATGTCTACGGTGATTACGTGTCGGGCCTCATGTGGGCTCTGGAACACGATGGCAAACAGACCGTCGCGAACTATTCAATTTCGATGCCGGAAGACAAACTGCCGATCATGTCCTTCGGGCAAGATGAATCCGGCGAAGTCTACTTCACAACGCCGTTTGGTCAGCTGTATCAGTTTCAGTCAAAGAAGGAGTAGAGACAGGCTGAAGTTGTAGAGCGTCGGCTCCCGGAGGCGTGGAGGAATGGCTTGCGCCGTTCCTCCATAAAAGTGCAGGCCTGAAATTCAGATGGCAAAGACGACCGGTAATTCAGACTATCGGGCGATGAATCGCCGCACCTGGAATCAGCTTGCGGACAATGGCAGCCTGTTTGCTCGGGTGGCCACGGACGAGGAGTGTCGGGATCCGTTGCGGGTGCTTGATGGTCGGGGCTGGCTTCCGGAAAGTGTCCGCGGTCTGGAAGTGCTGTGTCTGGCTTCGGGAGGCGGGTGGCAGTCAGTGCTGTATGCCGTCGCCGGTGCCTGTGTGACTGTCGTGGATCTTAGTGAATCCATGCTGGCTCTGGATACCCGCGAGGCTCAGCGGCGCGGTCTGAACATTCGCACACTTCAGGCATCAATGGATGATCTGCGGCAGTTGTCTG
>JAWKTY010000051.1:0-1832 GCA_041398865.1 Planctomycetaceae bacterium | reverse complement strand
GACTGTACCAGCTGAAACTGGCGGCGGGGTTTCTGGTCTTCAGCTGCTTCCACTGTTCGTTCCACCGATCACTGTTTTCGATAAGAACCGCAGGAGCCGCAGGACGAGTGATCTTTCTCATTGGGCCAGAGTTTCCTGAGTCAGGAGTCGGCGAGCCTGGGAGAGTTCTCTGGCCATCATCCCGCTCAATGAATCGCTGCGCTGTGCGATCACGGCGGCTTGTTCTTCCAGAACTTTCAGATCTGCGTCACCGCTGAGCACCTTCTCGCGAATCTCTCGAAACTTTATCAGCAGTCCTTCCGTTTCCGGGTCATACCACTGGTTCAGCCCCAGAATATCATCGACGACGTCCATATAAGTGTCGCCCTTGCTGCAGGCGATCGGTTTGTCCGCGGTCACCACACCGGAATCGTCCGCTCGGAAAATGTGAATCCAGCCCGAGTTCACTGATGAAATCACGAAGGGAGAATGCGTGGCGGCAAAGATCTGAGCATTCGGAAACAGCTGTTGAGCGGCCGGCAGCAACTGACGCTGCCATGCGGGATGCAGATGGCTTTCGGGTTCGTCGAGAAACAGAATCAGCGGGATGTCGAGCGGGTCCGGATGATCAGGAAACTGTGACTCAAGCTTCGCGACGCAGGCCACCAGCCATGCAATGATCGATCGCAGACCATCCGGCAGAAGCGACAACTTCATGCTGGTCGTCCCCCAGCGGACAACCAGATGCACGTCCGGTTGAGGGCGAACGAGAAACGTAAACTCGCGGCCCGTCACCGTTCGCATGGCGGACTCGAATCGCTCAATGATCTTCGTCGACCGAGCTTCACTGCGCGGAACACCTCCCTGAGATTCCATCGCGGCCCCGAGTTTCAGGTTCGCCATGCTCTGGCAGACGATGCCGTCGTCGGAATTGTTCCGTTCCAATGAGAGATGGCTGATCGGGTCTCCAATTGGAACCGGGGCAAGTGCAGAGATCTTCTGATCTGAGATTCGATTTGTGCCTCGGTAGGACTGGGCTGCTGTTGGGCCTCTGCGGGCTGCCCAGGAAATTGTGTTTGTTTCGGAGGTGTTTCTTATTGGACGGACGAGGCGCGGATCGAGTATTTTACCCGATCGGTCTCGTAAACCGCCGTTGCAATAATGGTCCGTAATCGCACGCATCATTTCGTCATCTTCAATCTCCAGAACCTTTCGAAGCGTCTGGATATAAATCGCTGCTAATTCGTCTGACTTTGCGACGACGATGACGTCGGACTCGCTGAAAGGGTCGAGGCGAGCCTTCAGGTCGGCATCGTTACCGGCCGCTGCTTCCAGAGCACACAGCAGCCGAGTCTTGCCACAGCCATTCTGTCCCGTCAGGAGATGGACCTCCGCCAGCGATTTTGACTCGCCCTGCGGGAACCCAATGGTTGCGTCCGCAAATGGTGGGAACGATTTTAGGGTGATCGATTCGAATCTCATCTGTCTCTCTGTGAGCTCTGCAAAAGAACCGGCCTGAATCTGAAGTATAGCGCGCTTCGGGAAGACTTCAGAACATTGGCTGCCCGTCCCCGCGAATTTGCCGGGTTTTGATGGCCGACGGGAAAGGGAGAAACGGCGAGCATAACAGTGCTCTGCCTGCTGTTTCGCCGACATGTCTGTCGCTGCGGGTTGTGACTGAGGCATTTTTTTCGTAGAGCTCGGCTACCCCGGCGTTTTCCTGCAGAAAAACTAACCGGCAAAGCCAGTGCCACTCGCCTTGAAACTCCCCGCACCGGAGTCCAGTCGTCAGGCTGCGAGATTGCTGCATTGCGCTTGCACGGTGAAGGGTGAACTTCAGCGTGGCATTTGCT
>JAWKTY010000050.1:0-1998 GCA_041398865.1 Planctomycetaceae bacterium | reverse complement strand
CCCAGATCTTTCGGACCCAGTGGTCAGCTTCGGCAGGAGCAGGAGGCAGACCCGTGAGATCCAGGTAAACTCGACGAATCAGATCAAACGGCCGAGCAGCGGGAGCCGGCTGGAGGCCGTGCTGATCAAGTTTCTGCAGAATGAAAGCATCGATCTCGTTCCGACACCATGACGGCTGGCTGACTTTCGGAAGTTCGCTCCTGACCGGCGGAACGAATGCCCAGTGCTGCTGCCAGTGAGCTCCCTGAGCGATCCACTGCCTGAGCGTTTCCTTCTGCTGATTGCTGAGTATCTTCCCGGAATCCGGAGGCGGCATGATTGTGTCCGGATCGTCTGACAGAATCCGTTCCATCAGAGAACTCGCGTCGGGATCACCGGGCATGACTGCCGGTGATGCGGCGTCCGATTCAAACAGCCCGGCGGACGTGTCCAGTCGCAGGCCGGCTTCCCGAGTTTCCTGATCGGGACCATGACAGCGGAAACACTTGTCCGCCAGAATCGGACGAACGTCTCCGGAGAAGTCGATGGGGGTTTCCTGCGCGACACAACTGCGGCCCGGGAGGCTCAACGCAGTCACAGCGACACAGATTCGCCACATGGAGCTGTTTGAAAATCCTGAAGACTTCTCGCCAGTCATCTTCATTCCTGCATTGTCAGAAGTTCAGCGAGGCAAAGCCTCGGCCGATTCGAGTGATCTCCGGGCACGTTCGAACGATTTCAGGTTGTTGATACCAGCGATGGTTTCACGGATCCCACAGCCGTTCGCATCGCCTGACTGAATTCACGCACACGATCACAGGCTGCCTGCACCGTGGGTGCTTCAGAAATCTGTCGAACGATGGCCGAACCAACAATCACCCCATCCGCAACTCCCTGCAGGGCGGGAACCTGATCCGGTCCACTGATCCCGAATCCCACTGCAAGCGGAAGGGACGTCGACTGCCGCAGCTGCTGTAGCTGCTGGATCAGTTCCGGCGGCAGTTCTCTGCGAACTCCGGTCGTCCCGGCCACCGACACACAGTAAACAAATCCCGTGGAGGCGTTCAGAATCTGCTGAACTCGGGCCGGCGCGGTCGTCGGAGCCACCAGCTGAACAAGATCGAGCCCGTTTGCCCGAGCCAGAGCCTGAATGTCCTCGGCTTCGTCTGCCGGCAGGTCGGGAATAATCAGTCCGCTGAATCCGGATTCCGCCGCCAGCTTCACAAACCGTTCGGAGCCAAATCGAAAGATGATGGCAAACGACACCATGGCCAGAACGGGCGGCAGGTTGTCATTCTTCAGTGACGTCATCATGTCCAGAATGGCACTCACTGTGACTCCGGAATCCAGAGCTCGAGTATACGAAGCCTGAATCACGGGACCATCCGCGATCGGATCGCTGTAGGGAAACCCCAGTTCGATCAGGTCCACATCGGCGTCTCGCAACGCTTTCAACACCGCCGCTGTGCCTTCCGTCGATGGATCACCGGCCGTTACGAACGGCATGAAGGTCATGCGCTGAGCCCGTGATGCGGATTGAAAGACCTCTGCGATCCGAGACATAAAACGGCGTACCTATAGAATAAGACAGAAACTGAAATCACCCGGGACAGCGAGGTGCCGCCCGGAGTCACAGTCTAGCGACACCGGAACCGCCATCCAATCTTTTCACAGATGTAACCGCGTTTAGTCGTCCAGAATCGGCAGTTCCGAATTCCGCTCGCGTTCCATGGTGATACATCGACCGCCGTTGCTGTATTCGACGTAGTTCAGATAGGCACGCATCAGCATCAGGCCACGGCCGGATGGGCGTTCAATAAAGGCCGGGTCGGTGGGGTCGGGCACATCTTCAGGTTCGAAACCTTCGCCTTCATCCTGAACGACGACTCGCAGCATTCTGTCGCCGATCGTCGCGTCGATTGCCACCTGTTTGGACAGATCACAATGGTTGCCATGGCGGATGGCGTTGGTGATGGCTTCCTCCAGCGACAGGCGCATGGCGAAAATGTCGCGCATGCT
>JAWKTY010000049.1:0-2772 GCA_041398865.1 Planctomycetaceae bacterium | reverse complement strand
CGAAATCAGCGCTGAAACATGCGGCGGAATCAGAACGTCAACAGAGACTTCCGAAACCGTCGGAGAAGCCGGTTCAATAATGCTTCGGCAGAGTCGTAGTCCCATCGTGGGATGCGAATGATCTGCATCAATGGCGAGTCTCAGTGCAGAACGAATCCGTCCAATTCCGGAATGAATCGACCCACCTCGTGCTCGCCGCGAAAATCGCGTTGTGCCTGCTCCCTGGTCGTTGACCCATTCCGCCACATTTCCATGCATGTCAAAAAAGCCCAGGTCATTGGGCATTAGCGTGCCGACGGTGATTGGTTCGGAATGCCCATGTTCAGCGACGACCATGTAGTGGCTGGCGAAGGTATCATCGTTTCCGAAGTGTCGGCTGGTGGTGGTGCCAGCGCGACAGCAGTATTCCCATTCCTCTTCGCTGAGCAGGCGGTAACCGCTCAGGTGCTGATAGTTCTCCTTTAATTCATACTGGCCCCAGGGAAAAGGACCGGGAGCTGTCTGAACATAGCAGTGTTGTTCGATGGGCAGCCCTTCCAGTTCACTGCGGCGATTGCAGTACCACGCGGCTTCGTGCCAGGACATCGCGCTGCGCGCCTGAGCCGTCCGGATCTTTTGCGGAGGCGGTATGCTCGCAGCGATCGCCTCTGAAAACTGCATCTGAGTGAGTTCCGTTGCCGAAACGGCAATGGTGACCGGCAGCGTGACTTTTCTTCGGATTTCGGGATGGTCGGTGTTGTCGGGAACCCGCCCGGGTTCGTTCGATGGCGAACCTATGATGTATGTCGTCCCTGCAGGCACCACAATCATCGTTTCATTGAACAGCGTTTCAAACCAACCACCATCTCCGGGAATCGGCTTCAACTGCAGTTGTTCTCTCAGGTGGCGGATCGACGCTTCCAAAGATACGGCAGCTTCCTCGAATTCTCCGGAAATGTTTTGCTGCTTCCAGTGATTCACCAGCCACCAGATCGCTGAGTGAACGCCGGAATCCGGCGCAGTGGAGTAGCGAATTGAGGCGATGTCAACGACCTGCTGCCAGACTTCCGAGGACAGACTGTCGGGGGTATATGTTCCCAGGCAAAGCCAAAGAGCGGCTTCCGTTCCGGCATCGCAGGGTTGCATCAGTTGGTAGACGATCTGTTCCGGCGGTACCTCGAATTCAGCCAGGCGATGAATGAGAGTGGTTCGCAGCGTCGGGTCTGAAGACCGCTGCATGGCCCGAAGAACAGAACCGAATTTGCCGGTGTCCAGCGCGGTGTGAATCAGATCGTCGGCCTGCTTTCTGATTTCCGTGATCCTGGTGACCAGGTCACTGGTAATTTCAATTTCTGTGGAGTCTGCCAACGAAGAGGCTGATTCTTCAACGGTGCTGTTGTTCAGGACCTCGGTCGGTTGTTTGGACTCGAGATGGCGTTCGCTGCCGACTTCGGAACTCGACGGATTCGCGGTCATCAGCTCAGGAGCCGGCTCAGACCCTCGGTATAAAACCAACGCCAGTCCGCTGATGATGGCCACGGTGGCAATGATTCCCGCGTGACCTCGATCAGGACCGATCGTTTGTTTCTCGGACGGTGGCGGTTCACCAGGCGTCAGGATTCCATCCTGAGCCGTCGATATGGCATCCAGAGCTGCAAGGACGTCCCGGGGGCTGAGAAAACGGTTTTCGGGGGCGAGCTCCATCATGCGATTCAACAATGATACCACTTCCGGCACGACGTCCGGACAGTGCTGCCGGATGTCCGTTGGCCCCTCGTTTTTCATCTGACGCATTCGGTCATCGATGGACAAAGCGGGACGATCAGCAAATGGCGCCTTTCCGGTGAGCAGAAAATAGAGAGTGCAGCCGAGGCTGTAGATGTCGGCACGGATGTCGACTGCATGAGTGTTGTCTGCCTGTTCCGGAGCGATGTAGTCGATCGTGCCCATCACTTTGCCCGCTGTCGTCAGGTGGCGCTTTGCATCGTTGCCTGAATGACCTGCAGCGGACGAAGACTCTGTGTGCTGGTCCGAAAATCCCGTCAGCAATGCAAGGCCAAGGTCCAGAATTCGAAGTTCCCCCGATGACGACAGCATCAGATTTCGGGGCTTGATATCGCGATGGACCATTCCGGCTTCGTAGATATGCTGGAGCCCGCGACATGCCTGCCGGATCAGCTGAAGGGCCTCAGAAACGGGCAACGGCCCTTTGCTGCGAACAAGATCCGTGAGATTCGTGCCATCAACGTATTCCATCACAAGAAAGTGTTTGCCGTCGACTTCGGACGCATCCAACGCTCGAACGATATTCGGGTGATCAAGTGTCCCGATGGCTCGCATTTCCCCTTCGAACCGCTCCACGGTTCCCACATCATTGGTCAGCAGCGGCGACAGAATCTTGACGGCGACGACGCGATTGAGTTTCCGATGCCTGGCTCGATAGACAACACCCATTCCTCCCTGACCGATCTTCTCAAGCAGATCGTACTGTCCCAGAGTCACGGGCAGGTCAATATCGGTGCAGACGCCGGAGTTCGCTGCCGCAGGGCTGTCCGAATGATGAACTCGGAAATCCGGATCGGAATTTCCACGTCCGGTTTGAGTTGAATCCGAGGTGGCAGGCCGTGAGGCAGCTGCCAGAAAGCTTTGAGAACTCAGGTTGCGAACAGCGGCCTCAAATTGACGTTCTCCCAGCACATCGGGAAAACCGCTGGATGCAGCGTTGCGAAGCAGGCTGATGAAATGTGCGGACTCATCTTCCAGTGTGTCCAGAATTTCAGCACAGGAGCGGCA
>JAWKTY010000048.1:0-3041 GCA_041398865.1 Planctomycetaceae bacterium | reverse complement strand
ACTGTTGCTCCATCACAGTGGGAGTGTGACACTTAGTTGACCACTGTCGCGCGCTCAGGTCGCCACCGCAAAGGCCCAATAACAAAACGGTGCACGGGAATTGTGCATCACCCGCAATTTTCAAATCAAAGCCGTGCGGCACAATCCCGTGACCGTCGGCGACAGATTCACTCAAATGAAAACACTCTTCTTATCGCTCGTTCTCGCCGTTGTACTGTCCCAGTCCGCATCTGCATCCAACTTCGCGACACAGGTGACCGACGCGACGTTTAAGCTTTTTCACCCGGACTCTACGTCGACGTGTTTCTTGCTCCAATGCGAGAAACCTGAACCCCAATACTGTCTTGTGACTACTGCGCACACTTTGGAGCGGACAAAAGGAGACACTACAACGCTTGTTCTGCGTAAGCCGACGGAAAATGGTGGCTATGAACGCTTGGATCTCGCCATTCCTATTCGCGATAAAGGCGAATCGCTTTGGGTGCGTCACCCGACTCAGGACGTCGCTGTACTCAGGCTGTCGCGTCCATTGCCCGTTCCTGTTTCCGCGCTGCCCGTCGCGTGGCTTGCCGACGACGACCGGCTCAACAAATCAGGCGTTCACATCTGCAGCCCGTTATTCGTGCTCACTTACCCGGAACGATTTGAAGCCAGCGCGTCCGGATTTCCGGTAGCACGGCTGGGTATATTCTCAAGCCCACCATTGTTGCCATCACAACAGCACCCAACGTTTCTGGCAGATTTCACGACGTTCTCGGGCGACAGCGGTGGTCCGGTGTTCATTGCAAATGAAAATGATGAGACACCGCTGGTAGTCGGAATCGTTCTGGGGCGCCACTTTCATGACGAACAGATCCACGCCGAATACGAAGACCGCCACATCCGGCACCCGTTAGGGCTTGGCATCGTTCTGCATGCTCGATACGTCCATGACACCATCGACCTTGCGATAGATTCACGGTGATCCTGCAACGCAACAATCGCATAACAAGGATCGGGATAGGGGTCAGCCTTGCGGCTGAGCCCCTCCCACACCACCCGGCATGCGGGTCCGCACCGGGCGGTTCAGATCTTTCGCAGTGAGCGTCTGCCAGATTGTGAACAGGCTGACTAATCCTTCCTGAGCGAGATAGTCCAGCGACAGTGCTTCGTGCACGGCTTTGCTGGACGACAGCGTCCACGGACCTTTGCGACTGCAGCCGTGAGTCACGGCTTCGTCTTCTGTCACGCCGAGTTGACGCAGGTTCGCGATCCTCGTGCGGACGCCTCGCCATTGCTTCCAGTAGCAAGCCCGGATGCGACGGCGAATCCACTTGTCGAGTTCCGCGAAGTTCGTTTTGATCGGCACCAGACGAAAGTACGCCGCGATTGCGACGGGTGATCTGCTTCAAGCGGTCACGAAATTTGCGATTGTTCTTCGGGCTGACTCGAATCTGACCGCCCCAGCCTTCGAACTGGAAGCCGAGCCCTGTTCGATTCTTTTTGGGGCGACTCCTTCCGTGCGGCAGATGCGGCTTTTCTGATGATTGATCACCAGTTTCAGTTTGCGAGTCAGATAGTTCTCAATCGAACGGGCTACGCGTTCGGCGGCTTCTCGTCTTGGTGAACACGAGGAAGTCGTCGGCATAGCGGACGAAGTGCAGACCACGGCTCTCCAGTTCCTTGTCGAAATCATCCAGCAGGACGTTCGCTAAGATCGGAGAAAGGGGACCACCCTGCATCGTGCCTTCGATCGAGGGGTGCAGTTCGCGATCGACCATCACGCCCGCTCGCAGCCGCCATTGGCGGTTTGTCAGGAGCTAACGCTCCAAGATCAAACCACCGGCACCATGTCATTCGAGGTGGACGGCAAACAAAGAACGGCCAATCAGTTTCAGCAACCGCCGGTCATGCACCTTCCGTGCGACTCTGACCATTAATATATCGTGCTGGACTCGATCGAAAAATTTGGCCCGGCAGCGCCGGTTGAATCGCCACGGGGGCCTTTGGTTTGACGAAGAGACAGGATAGGTCGCTGCCGAATCCGTGCCGCCCGTGGCGGTCCATATCGATACATTGTCGATAGCCTAATCTGATATAACGTTGCACCTGCTTCGCTGCGTCCTGAGCGGAACGGTTTGGTCGAAATCCGAAACTCGATTCGCTGAAGTGCGGATCGAAGATCGGGGTCAGGATTTGCAGGACGGCTTGCTGAATCACACGGTCCATCACGTTCGGCGGTGTTGTCTTTTTCGGGGCGAGATGTCGTTCGCCGCCGTCACGCCCCAGGAGATTGAACACAGCGGAATGGACTTTCGCCGAGCGGGGCCCGGTTGGTATGTCCCTTCCAGAAGTTGCTGTTTGATCACGGGCCAGTGTTCTCGGCAGTGGTCCAGAAACTCGTCGATCGTGATTCCGTCGGGCCGGGGGGGCAATTGCCACTTGGTTTCGAGCTGCCGCTCGATTGAGATTAGGCACTGGAGCGGCAGCTCCGAATCAACCGCCAATGGCGGCCGCCGTTGGATCGCACTTTGTTCCAGGCTTTCACGAGATTGTCCGTGTCAACAATCTTCTCCATCAACATTTCTGAAGACTGCTCCAGGGGTGTCGTCATCATGGCCGCTGACTCCGATTGATCTCGCTGAGACTCCGACGGGCGCGGTGAAACCTTCTGATGCCGGGGTTATCTAAACTCCACGGACCGGCTTCTGTGCGTGTCGGACGGGTCAAGGTCATGACGGGATCATCCCTGTAAAGAACTGTTCAGCCCTTCGCGTCGCCGCTGGCTGCGGAGCACGCTACTACGGCCTCTGCTGACTTCTGCTCGCCCGCGACGTGTTGCCACCGCACGGTCCGCAATTCGAGCAAGCTCGACTGGCGGATACGCTTGCAGATCTCCCCAAATAAGAACGTGAACCGCCGGTGGCGGCAGGTTGGGAGCTGCCGCTCCATGAGCCGGGAATGCCGAACGAAGCCGGACAACGCTGCGGCGAAATGGAAGAACGCTGCACAAGCTCGCCATCTACTCCGGAGTCTGTCGGGAACGGTTTCGCTGTCCCCGG
>JAWKTY010000047.1:0-4537 GCA_041398865.1 Planctomycetaceae bacterium | reverse complement strand
ACGGCTGTTTTGACTGGCCTGGGGAGCGGATCGAACTGCGCGTTCGGGCAGGAAATCTTTGTCACGCCCGACGCGGTTCACTTGAATGAAGACTTTGCGCAGGCTCAGCTGATCGTCAGTTCAGCGGATCGAACCGTTGGTGACGACGGAAAACGAGTCTGCGATCGGACACACGCAGCCACGTATACCTCCGCCGATCCGGCGATTGCCGTCGTTTCCGACTCCGGTCGAATTCTGGCCGTGGCAAATGGAAGAACGGCCATCGAGATCTGTCTGGGGGAGACTCGTCGACGTGTCGACGTTGAAGTCGCGGGCCTGCAGAACGGGGCGGGTGTGTCCTTCGACCATCACGTGCGTCCGGTGATCAGTCGGCTGGGCTGCAATTCCGGAGCGTGTCATGCCAGTCAGTTCGGCAAGGGTGACTTTGTGCTGTCCGTGGTCGGCTTTGATCCCAAACTGGATCACGACTCCATGGTTCGGGATCGGCAGCAGCGACGCGTCAACATTCTGCAGCCGGAAGAAAGTCTGCTGCTGAAGAAGCCAACCATGCAGGTGCCTCATGGCGGCGGACAGCGGCTGGTGAAGGATTCAACGGCCTATCGAATTCTGGAGACCTGGATTCGAAACGGTGCCCCGGCCGCGGAGAAGGATGCAGCTCAGGTGACGCGTCTGACGGTCTTTCCTTCCGAAAGAGTTGCCGAACCGAATGAAACTCAGCAGCTTCAGGTCGTCGCCTGGATGAGCGACGGGAGCAATCGGGATGTCACGGCCTGGGCGAAGTTTGATTCCACCGATGATTCCGTGCTGTCCGTGACTCCGGACGGTTTCGTCACTGTGGAAGGCCGAGGACAGGCGCCGGTGATGGTTCGTTACGAGGGCCAGGCGGATATCGCGATGTTTGTGTCTCCCTATGGACCGATCCCCGACCTTGCTGACTGGAAGAGTCAGAACTTTATTGATGAAGCTGCCCTTCTGAAGTTTCGCGAACTGGGGATCGCTCCGTCGCCTTTGTGTTCAGACATGGTGTTCATTCGGCGAGCGTGTCTGGATGCTGTCGGAACTCTGCCGACACCTGCTGAAGTGGATGCCTTCGTGGCGGATTCGCGGCCGGACAAACGAGATCGTCTGGTTGATTCGCTGCTGGGTCTGACCGGCGATCCCGATCTTGACCGGTTCAACGATCAGTACGCCTCGGTCTGGACTCTGAAATGGGCGGATCTGCTGCAGAATTCCAGCAAAGGCCAGGCTGCCGATGAACAGCGAATGTGGGCTATGCACAACTGGATTCGTGAATCCTTCCGAACCAACAAACCCTTCGATCAGTTTGTGCGTGAACTGATCACTGCCAAGGGTTCGATTTATGCCAGCGGTCCGGCCAGCTACTTCAAGATCAACGCCAATTCTTCCGACCTCGCCGAAGTGACCGCTCCAGCTGTTTCTGGGGACTCGACTGCAGTGCCGAAAGTGTCACCACCATCCGTTTTGAAAAGTACAGCCAGGCAGATTACTACTCGTTTTGCTGCCTTCTTTCTGGTCTTTAACAAGAACAGTCAGGAGTTCGAGTCTGTTTGGTCGTGGGGACGGTCGTGATGGTCAGGTCGTCCGGCGATGTTCGTCATCTCTTTTGATGGCTTCTGAAGCCGTCCTCTGGAAGGTTCCGAAGTTGATCACGATCTGGATCGTCGAATTCCTCTGGCTGACTGGCTGACCTCCTCAGAAAACGTCAGCTTCGCGAAGTCCGTGGCCAACCGATATACGTCATACATAACAGGACGAGGTCTTGTGGAACCGGTTGACGACATGCGAGCCACAAATCCTCCCAGCAACCCGGCAATGCTGGACGCGATGGCTCGACATCCTGATCGATCATCAGTTTGACCTGAAGCAGCTGATTCGAGTTATCATGACGTCTCGGCTATCAATAGTTCGCAGCCGACGCCGCAGAACGCATCGGATTCGAAATTCTATACTCATTTCGAGTCAGCGTCTGAGACCAGCCGGCCTCTGCTGGACGCCGTGGATTATGTGACCGGTTCTCAGACGAAATTCAAAGGACTTCCTCCGGGGACTCGAGCCATCGATCTGCCGGACGGCGAGTATCCGGATTATTTTCTGGCGACGTTCAAGAAAGCCCAAACCTGGTCAGCGTGTGTGAATGCGAACGGTCGCCCGACGGGAATGCCGGACAGGCCTTGCACACTCTGAACGGAGATATCGTCGCGGGCAAGATTGCCGATGCGAAGGGCGCGTCGCAAGGCTGTTGGCTAAGTCGTACGGACGACCAGCTGATTGCTGGAGTTCTATAAGTGGCGTTGTGTCGGCGTCGTCATCCGAAGAGTTCAGAATGCGAAGGAATTCCTTGAACAAAGTCCATCGCGGAAGGAGTTCTTCCCGAAGACCTGATAATGGGCAGCTGCTCAACAACAAACAGTTCCTGTTCAATTACTGACCTGCCCCATCTCATCCAGCTGACGCTCGGAAACGCATCGGTCACTGATGAAAGATGTACGCATCAAGCTGTCGCTAGGAAGCTGGTACGGTCGGCTGAGTTCAACGACGATTTCGGAAAGGTTCTGTGGATGTTTCGATTGGCTCTCCTGTGGCAGTTGATGGCGGCAGCTGTTGCGATTGTTTTGGTTTCGAATGTGCCGACGCTCAGACGTCGTACCCGATGCTGATGGGCCTGTCACCAGTGTGGCCCAGCGAGGCCGAACTTCCGAACATGTTCTGGAATCCCGCTTTACGATGTTCGGGCGGATCGGGTCATCGTGACCGGAGAAGGAGTCTCTGCCGAGGTTGTCAGTCCCATGAAGCCCGACAAGGACGGCAAGGAGCCTTCGCTGACAAAGATCACGCTCCGTGTCAGCGTCGCTGAAGATGCTCTGCCCGGTGTCCGCGATGTAGAATCTGTGGAAGCCCCCCAGCTGGCCCCAGCACCCTGACTCAGCTTGTCATTGTTCGGATCCCGTCATTGCCGATCATCTTTCCAACAACACGGTCGAAACAGCATTGGAAATCTCACTGCCGTGTACAGTCTGGAGTTGGCCGGAAAAGGCGGAAGATGTTGATTTCATCGCTTTCAGGTATCTCGACAAAGCTGACAGCTTCACTGTCGCGGGATGAGGACTGCAGGATCGCATTCACGACCGCCAGCGGGCCTCATCAGTCCGATCATGACCATCCGCAGCGCTGAAACGGGAGTACGGTGGCGATGGCTGACAATTCCCTACTGCTGATCCGTTTCTTGCCCGCGAGTTCCGGGATTACCTCGGAAGTTCGGGATGTGCGATACGCCAACGCGCCTACTGATTATCACCATCGAAGTCAGTGATCGTCCGTTTTGTCGACTGTTCACCCGGTCATTAGGCGGCAGGACAGCCCGTTGAACTGAAGTTGATCGGCTGCCATCTGCCCGACGGTGCCGTGACATCATGGACCGCGGATGCATTCGCTGCGGCCAGAGTCACTGAGATTCCAGTGCGGTTCGCAGATCAGCTGCTGAATCCCGTCCCGGTCGCCGTGACGTCATTGCCGGTTCAGCTAGAGCAGTCGGACAGCGACGGCAGCGCGCTGTCGGTTCCAGGTGTGATTGCCGGACGGCTGGAACAGCAAGCCGACATCGATCGCTATTCGTTTGAAGTACGAAAGGGTCAGCGGTTGACATTCGAAGTCTTCGCGCGACGGCTGCAGTCTGAACTGGATTCAACGCTCAGAATTCTCGACGCCAACGGAAAGCAGCTGGTGGAGAATGACGACTTTCGCCTGGCCAACCGAATCACGGTTCAGGATTCCGCAATTGAAAACTGGACAGCGCCGGCTGACGGGACGTACATCGTGGAAATTCGGGATGTGCACCTGCGAGGCGGCGAGGGTTATGTCTATGGTCTGGAAATTACGGAATCGGCTCCGTCCTTTGAGCTGGTGATGGATTCCGACAAGTCCTGGCTGACTCCGGGAGGAAGCTGTGCGTTGTTTGTTCGAGCCGTTCGGAAGAATGGCTTTGATGGTGAAATTCAGCTGGCCGTTGACGGACTTCCGGCAGGAGTGACGGCGGAATGCGGGCGAATTCCTGCGGGCAAGGGAGAAGACGGCTGCATCATTCTGACTGCCGCTCCGGATGCTGCGATGGGAGCGGGAAATATTCGAGTCACCGGGACCGCCTCGTTGCCGGTTTCGGAAGCGACAGCAGCAGCGGGTGATGCCGATGCCGCCGGAGACCGGACGAAGGAAGCAGGACCTCCGGTCACGATGATGGCCGAGGCTCAGCCGATGCAGGAAACCTATATGCCAGGCGGCGGGCGAAGTCACTGGCCGGTCGCGATGCACACTGTCGCGATCGGTCGCCCTGCCGATCTGCTGCAGGTGAAACTCGGTACTCATGAAGTCCGTCTGAAGCCGGGACAGTCCGTGAAAGTGGATGTCGAGATTGTCCGCAGCGAAGGCTTCGATAAAAACGTGACTCTGGATATGCTGTATCAGCATCTGTCCACCAGGTTCGCAAATACTCTGCCCGAAGGTGTGACGGTGGACGCAAAGC
>JAWKTY010000046.1:0-5920 GCA_041398865.1 Planctomycetaceae bacterium | reverse complement strand
AAGGAGCTGTGCGATCTGCTGGAACTGCCCCATCCGGATCCGGCGCGGTAGGAAGAATCAGAGAATCGGTTTGTCTTCGAAAAAGCCGTCAAGCTGAATAACGGCGACGGCACGTACAGCGACGGGCGAATCGATCTTTATAAAGCTGAGTGTCTGGTGTGGGAATCCAAGCAGGGCTCGGAAAGGAAAGATCCGGAACGATTCAGCAGGCTGGCGTCCGTCAATCAGAAGAAGCAGGCTCGACGCGGGACGGCACTGCGAGGTACGGCCCTGTGGGCTCAGGCCATGCGGGCGGCGTTTCGACAGGCGAAAAGTTACGCTGAGGCTCTCCCGGAATGGCCACCGTTCCTGATTGTCAGTGATATTGGTTACTGCATTGATGTGTATGCAGATTTCAGCGGCACCGGAAAACATTACGCCCCATTTCCGGACCCGGTTTCCCATCGGATTCCGCTGCAGGACCTGGCAAAACCAGAGATCGAGGCACTGCTGAAAGCCATCTGGCAGCATCCTCAGTCGCTGGCCCCCTCGAAACGATCAGCTCGAGTCACCCGGCACCTTGCGGACCGATTGGCGAAACTCGCCCGCAGTCTGGAAACCGGATCCGCGACCGGTTCGGCCAAATCTCTTCCGGCCGACGCTCCGTACTTTTCACAGACGGCGGAAGAAACTCAGGAGAAAGCTCATCAGGTTGCTCAGTTTCTAATGCGGTGCCTGTTCACGATGTTTGCCGAAGACGTGAAGCTGATCCCCGAAGGCGCGTTTTTGGGTCTGCTGGAAAGTCTGCGCGGGACTCCCGAGAACTTCGCCCCCATGGTGGAAGCTTTGTGGCAGAACATGGACAAGGGCGGTTTCAGTCCGATTCTGCGAACCAAGCTGAAGCAGTTCAACGGCGGACTGTTTGCCGATTGTTCCGCCATGCCGCTGAATCGAGACCAGCTGGAACTGCTGATTGAAGCGGCCAAAGCCAACTGGGCCGAAGTGGAACCCGCCATTTTCGGAACGCTGCTGGAACGAGCTCTGGATCCTCGCGAACGTCACAAACCGGGAGCCCACTATACTCCGCGAGCCTACGTCGAACGGCTGGTGATGCCGACCGTCATTGAGCCTCTGCGGGAAGAATGGGACAACGTGTACGCCACGGCGGCGGCTTTGTATGCGGCGGACAAAGTGGAAGATGCTCGCAAAGCCGTGCGGGACTTTCACGACAAACTGTGTCATATCCAGGTGCTGGACCCGGCCTGTGGCTCCGGCAACTTCCTGTATGTGACGCTGAATCTGATGAAGGTGCTGGAAGGCGAAGTGGTGAAAGCCATGGCCGACTTCGGCGATACTCAGCTGCGACTGGCGGTGACCATCGGCCCCGAGCAGTTTCTGGGCATTGAAATCAATCCCCGAGCCGCCGCGATTGCGGACCTTGTGCTGTGGATTGGTTATCTGCAGTGGCACATCCGAGCCCTTGGGCACGAAACCATAGCGGAACCCATCATCCGCCGCATCAAAAACATCGAATGCCGCGACGCCGTCCTGGCCTGGGATTCCGTCGAACCTGTCGTCGATGAAAACGGCGAGCCGGTGACTCGCTGGGATGGACACACGACGAAGAAGCATCCGGTAACGGGTGAAGAAGTTCCAGACGAGGCAGCACGGGTCACTGAAGTCAGGTATATCAATCCGAGAAAAGCAGACTGGCCGCAGGCGGATTACATTGTGGGGAATCCGCCATTTGTCGGTGGGTGGAAACTTCGACAAGAATTCGGAGAAGGGTATACAGCTGCTCTTTCGACACTGTATACCAACGTTCCAAACAAGGCGGACTACGTCATGTATTGGTGGGATCGCGCTGCCGAGGCAGTTCGGAGTACGGATTCTCGGCGCTTCGGATTCATCACAACGAACAGTCTACGTCAGAGTTTCAACCGGAAAGTGGTCGCAACTCATTTAGCGGCCAAAAATGCCGTGGGCATTCGCTTTGCCGTGCCAGACCATCCTTGGGTGGATGCAACTGACGGGGCCGATGTTCGAATTTCCATGACAGTGGCTTCCGGCCGTGACGAACATCGGGACGGCAATCTCGTGACCTTGATTCCCGAACGGCTAGGGACGCATGCCACTTCAGGCGATCGTTTCTCAATTCGCAAGGGAATTATTCTGCCTGACCTGACCATCGGGGCGGATTTGGATTCGGCTGTAAGTCTTGCGGCGAATTCTGGGCTTTCATTTGCGGGCGTAAAGCTCCATGGAGCGGGCTTCATCTTGAGCCAAGAGGAACTTCCGAAATTTGCCGACGAAGCGGAGGTCATCAAAGAATACCGTAACGGCCGTGATATTTCGCAGAGTTCCAGAAATGCGTACGTTATTGACCTATTTTTGAGGTCGTGACTCACGGGGCAGGCGTTCGTGTGAGTGACGCCGATCCTGTGGAAGCGACCATCGTTGGTATGGCCGGGCGAGTCGGCGGGGTGTTGTGTGTTGGTGATGAGCCTGAACGCGATGCGATCCGTTTCGATCCGAAGATGGATCGACAGGAGCGTGCGGCATGACCACGAGCAGCACTTCCAGCACCAACGCGGCGATCTATGCGCGCGTTTCTTCTGATGCTCAGGCACAGGAGCAGACGATTGCTTCTCAGGTGGCCGACCTTCGCAGGCAGGTCGATCAGGACAAACTGACTCTGGTGGAAGCGAACTGTTTCCTTGATGACGGTGTCAGCGGCTCAACGCTCAAGCGACCGGCACTCGAGCGACTGCGCGATGCAGCCTACGTCGGCAGCTTTCAGAGGCTGTATGTTCATTCGCCCGATCGTCTGGCTCGCAAGTATGCGTATCAGGTGTTGCTGGTCGATGAGCTGCAGAAGCACGGCATCGAGATCGTGTTCCTGAATCGAGCGATTGGCGCGAGTCCCGAGGAAGACCTGCTGTTGCAGATGCAGGGCATGTTTGCCGAGTACGAGCGAGCAAAGATCATGGAACGTTCCCGTCGCGGTAAGTGTCACGCGGCGACGCGCGGCAGTGTCAACGTGTTGTCAGCGGCACCGTTCGGTTACCGATATGTGACTCGCAGTGAAGCAGGCGGCGAGGCGGCTTATGAGATCCGCGAGGAGCAGGCGACGATTGTTCGTCAGGTGTTCGAATGGGTCGGACGTGATCGATTGTCAATCGGCGAAGTGACCCGGCGGCTCACGAAATCCAGTGCGAAGACGGCGACCGGCAAAGACTGGTGGGACCGCACGACAGTGTGGGGAATGCTGAAAAACCCTGCATATCAAGGCTCTGCGGCGTTCGGCAAGACTCGGACCGGGCCGCGAAGGCCACAGCTTCGCACGCAGCGCGGCCACTCGAAAACGCCTCGTCGCACCGGTTCGACCTACGACACCCAAGCCGATGAACAGGTTTCGATTTCGGTGCACGCGATCGTGTCGGAGGAACTGTTCAGCGCTGTTGAAAAGCAACTCACGGAGAATCATCAGCGTGGTCGCGAAAGCAAACGCGGCGCGAAGTACCTTTTGCAGGGACTGCTGGAATGCAGCTGCTGCGGCTACACGTATTACCGCAGAAAGGTGAGTCGCAGCAGTGCCAAACGAAAAGAACAATAGGCCTACTATCGCTGTGTCGGCACAGACGCGTATCGGTTCGGCGGCAAACGTGTGTGTGAGAACAAACAGGCTCGCACTGACAAGCTCGACGAAGCAGTCTGGCAGGACGCATGTGAGTTACTGCGTCACCCGAATCTGCTTCGCAAAGAGTACGCGCGGCGGTTGTCATCGCCGGCGGATTCGAGCAGCGTCACGTCACTCAGAAAACAACTGGCCGCAGCCGAGCGGAGTGTGAATCGTCTGATTGATGCGTATGCCGACGGCGTGCTGGAACGATGCGAGTTCGATCCGCGACTGCAACGCGCACGAACTCGCGCCGCGAAGCTGAAAGAGCAACTTGCAGAACAGGAAACCGAGTCGCGTGAACAAGCCACTCTGCGCGAAGCCCTGGCGTGCCTGGACGAGTTCACCGCTTCGATCAGCCACAACCTCGACTCGGCAGACTGGACAACGCGCCGCGAAATCCTGAGAACGCTCATCGACCGCGTCCTCGTCGAACCCGAACAGATCCGAATCGTCTACCGCATCAACTTCCCCCTTTTTGCGAAGAAACCTAACAAAGCTGGAAAAGAGAAAAGTTTGCACTTTTGTTGGAGGAGCGATTTCTCCGATCTTAGCGAACGTCCTGCTGGATGATTTCGACAAGGAACTGGAGCAACGTGGTCTTCCGCTTTGTGCGCTATGCGGACGATTTTCAGGTGTTCGTCAGAACCGCGAAAGCCGCACAGCGTGTGTTCGTCTCGGTGGAACGTTACCTCACGCGAAAACTGAAACTTGTCGTAAACCACGACAAGGTCAGATCTGTTCGACGAACGGCGTGGAATTTCTGGGCTACCAGTTCCACGGCTTTGGCGGCCGGATTCAGGTGAGCGAAACGAACGTGCTGAAGTTCAGCGTCGAGGAAAGCGATCACACGTCGCAACCGCGGCGTGTCGATGTCGGCTCGACTGCGGGAACTGGGTCGTTACGTTCGCGGCTGGATGGGTTACTCCTGCCTTGAACATCGCAAGGCGATGTTTCAGGGCCTCGACAAATGGCTGCGTCGGCGAGTGCGGGCGTGCTACTGGAAGTGGTGGCGATTAGCGAAGACTAAGAATCGCAAGCTGCAGCAACTGGGCATCAGTCGATACGAATCCCTCAACCACGGTTTCAGCCGCAAAGGTCCCTGGCGAATGTCAGGCAGCCGAGCGGTTCACATGGCACTGTCCATCACGTGGTTGAACAACCAGGGACTGCTCAGCCTTGAAGATCTCTGGAAACGGTTTGCTCCAAAGAGATGAACCGCCTGGTGCGGTCCCGCACGCCAGGTGGTGTGGGAGGGGCTCAGCCGCAAGGCTGACCCCTATCCCGATCTTTGTTATGTCACACTACTTGGCGATCAAGGCGTCTTCAGGTTTCAGGGAGATCAGTGCAACGAAATACGGCTGCCATCGCCACACCGAAGCACTCGGAGGGAGTTCTTCGCCTCGGTCCTTAGCGGCCTCTCGCACCGCCGGGGGCTCGCCGACCATTTCACCAGTTTCGTAGCCCTTGAAAGCACAACGTTCCTTGTCTGCAAAGCGTGCGTTACGGATCGGAATTGTGATTGCTTTGTCCAGTCTTTTGCCGTTCACAGTGCCAACAACAACGTACGCTTGACCACTTTTGACCTCGTGACCGCTTACACCTTCGACAGTCAAGTACGTTCCCGGGCGATATCCGAGGCTCATGGTTGGGTAGTATACCTCTCTGCGTTCGACGCCTTCCGGAAGCTTAGCACCGTTTGGCCCTAAACCTTCGGGCCTGGAATCCGCGGGCGACTGAGCACTGACACTGAAGACGAGGCACATCGAAGCGATTGCGATGAGAGCACAAATCGTCGTGGTGTTCCGGTTCATATTCGATCTCCGCGTTTGTGGCACAATAGTCGCGGTCACCCAATGCGGCGGGCTAACTTGGGACACAGAATCGGGCGGTTGCCGCATTCGGGTGCACCGCCTTGTTATTTTGTGTTTCAGGGAGTCAGGGTTGAGCTGCCATTGGTGGCACGCTGAATCCCGACGCCCTGGAAGCTCCGGTTTTGTTTGACTGGGAACTCCGGGAATATTCTGGCATTGGGGCGAACAAACGGCAACAGCGCATTAGAAGATTTAGGTGTCCAATTCTTTTTTCGCTCACGCACAGCGCTCACCCGCAGCAATCTTCAGGTGAACAACAGTGGCTCCGGACGAGCACAACGATTGAGCCTGCTGATACAAAAAGCCTGCGCCGGCCATCAGCCGACGGACGGCTTCCGCACAATGTGCGATTCCTTTCAGCGAACACCCAGAACGCCGTCCATGTGTC
>JAWKTY010000045.1:0-14833 GCA_041398865.1 Planctomycetaceae bacterium | reverse complement strand
TAGCGCAGCCGCACAACATGGTTTTTACGCAGGGGGCATCTAAAATGGCACGCAGATCAATTCGCAGTATTGAGAGCGGGAAAAGGAAGGAGCAGGAAAAGAAGAGCAGGTTTCTTTGATTGGTCGCCATCGCGATCGACAGAATGACGGTCGCTTCCGAGACGTTGCTTAAGCGGTTTTTGTGCCGCCGTCTGAGGTGACTCGAGTGCCGATGGGGTCTCCGGAGATGACTCGGGCGATGTTGCCGACCTTCTTGTAGTTGAACACCACGATGGCCAGTTTCTGTTCCATGCAATGGTGAAACGCCTGAGCATCCATGACCTGCAGGTTCTGGTCGATGACTTCGCGGTAGGAAATCTGAGTGTACCGGATAGCGTGAGGATTCTTCATGGGATCATCGGAATAGACGCCGTCGACCTTGGTCCCCTTCAGCACAACATCGGCGTCAATTTCCCGAGCTCGCAGAGCCGCGGCCGTGTCGGTTGTGACGAACGGGCTTCCCGTTCCTGCCGCCAGAATGACGACTCGTCCTTTTTCCAGATGGCGAATACATCGGCGGCGAATGAACGGTTCCGCCACACCTTCCATACGGATTGCACTCTGGACTCGTGTCGCCACGCCGACGCTTTCCAGAGCATCCTGCAGTGCCAGAGCGTTGATCACGGTGGCCAGCATGCCCATGTAGTGAGCGGTCGACGGGATGATGGTTTCACTGGCTTCAGAAAACTGTTTGCCTCGCAGAATGTTGCCGCCGCCGCAGACAATGGCCAGCTGTACACCGGCTTCGACAACTTCCTTGATCTGCTGAGTGATGCTGGCAAGTTCCGCCATCGCGATACCGGTTTCGCCCTCGCGACAGAAACTCTCTCCGCTGAGCTTCAGCAGAACTCGCGAATAAACCGGTGTGATCTTTCGATCGGTCATCATGATTTTCCTTTGTGAGTCGAGAGCGGGGAGTCCAGTGTCGAGAGAGCGAGCGAATTGAGACCGGAGATTTCAGGATGAAATCTGAAGACCGGGATCTGAAAACGGAAAGCTGCCCTGCCCGAAAGACTCGCACTCATTACTTTTTCAAAAACCCGTTCGTTCCCAGCCAGTCTTCCAGCCGAGCGGGCCAGGAGCTGAGGATGGGGTCCGTCGGGGCGAGGCCGACTCCGTGACGGCCTTTTTGATATACGTGCAGTTCACTGGCAACCGAATGTTTTCGCAGAGCTGAATAGAACAGGATCCCGTTTTCGACGGGCACGGCCTGATCTTCTGTGGTGTGGAAGATGAAGGTCGGGGGTGTCTGAGCGGTGACCTGTCTGTCGTTGGACAGCAGAGCGACCAGTTCCGGATCATCGTAGCGATCAGCACCAAAGAGGTTCTTTCGCGATCCTTTGTGAGTGAACTGTTCATCCATGGTGATCACCGGATAGCACAGCACGGCGAAGTCCGGTCGGCTGCTGATTCGGTCGATTTCGTCGGCCGCGTTGGCCTGACCGGCGTCGAAGTGCGTGGCTGCGGTTGAGGCCAGGTGGCCGCCCGCGGAAAATCCCCAAACGCCGATTCGATGCGGATCGACTCCAACGGATTTCGCCTGGTGTCGAGCTGTCCGGATGGCTCGCAGAACATCGCCCTTCTGCACCGGATGATGATAGTTGTGCGACCCCAGTCGGTACCGCAGAATCCAGGCACTGATGCCTCGTTCATTCAGCCACTGCACGATCTGATGGCCCTCGTGATCCATGGCCAGTCCGCCGTAACCGCCTCCCGGACACACCACGACTCCGCAGCCATTGGCGTTGTCTTTTACGGGAAATGCCAGCAACGCAGGAACATCGTGTTCGGTGCTGCCGTGTGCTCCCGGAGCTCCATCAGGCCACAGCGGCTTCCAGTCTTCGGACATCGCGGACACGGCCAAACACAGGACCGTCAGCAGCAAAGAAGCGATACGCAGCATGATTGATTTCTCCAGAATCCGGAACCGGGACGCCGCGGACATTAACCGATCACGACACGCCCGCCAATCGGCGGCGCCGCGGATTTCCGGAAGCGGGTTTGTGTGGAAGCTGATGGGCGTGCCCTGCGGGCTTTGTTGATGGTTTCAGCGGGGTTGATGGGTGTGGCTCGTTGCGGCTCATCACGGCGGAGCGTGATGGCTACTTTGGAGTGATGGCTACTTTGGAGTGATGGCTATTTTGGGGCGGAGCTTGGCGAGTCACCTTCTGGATTCCGCAAACATCAGAGAATTCGTGCTGATCTGGCTGGAATGGCGGGACGACCTGCCCTGACAATCGACCGTCCGGTGATCCCTGGTTCACAGTCGTGAAAGAAACGAATTGTCGTGAGAAAACTTCTGGCGATTGAATCGTCGTGTGACGAAACGTCTGCGGCTGTGGTGGCGGAAAATCGCAGTGTGCTGAGCAACATTGTGGCGTCTCAGTTCGAACTGCACGAAGATTACGGCGGGGTGGTTCCGGAAATCGCGTCCCGAGCTCACGTGCGTCGAATTCTGCCCGTCATCAGGAAGGCTCTCAGCACAGCAGACTGCGACCTGAAGGACATCTGCGCGGTGGCTGTGACTTCGGAACCGGGGCTGGTGGGGTCACTGCTGGTCGGACTGACCGCTGCCAAGACGCTGGCGATGAGTCTGGACGTGCCGCTGATCACCGTGAACCATATTGACGCTCATATTTATGCGTGCGGCATGGGCAGGTCGGGAACGGCGTTTCCGTGTGTGGGATTTGTGGTCAGCGGAGGCCACACCAATCTGTATGACTGCCGGTCCGCCACGGATTGTCGGCTGGTGGCCGGCACGACCGATGATGCCGCCGGGGAAGCCTTCGACAAGGTGGCTCGCATTCTGAACCTGCCGTATCCCGGAGGACCGTCGATTCAGAAGGCCGCAGAAGGCGGGAACGCTCAGGCCTACGATTTTCCTCGACCCATGATGCGATCCGACCGACAGCATTTCAGTTTCAGTGGACTGAAGACCGCCGTCTTGTATGCAGCTCGGGGAAATCCGGGGCCGGAGCAGATGACCGAAACGCCACCGGAGAAAGTTCCTGATCTGGCCGCTTCTTTTCAGCAGGCCGTCGTCGACGTGCTGGTTTTCAAGTGTCGGCAGATGCTGAAACAGCTGAAATATCGTCGGCTGTGTGTCGGGGGTGGTGTTGCCGCAAATCGGCTGCTGAGAACTTCGCTGGAAGACATGTGCCGTCGGCATCAGTATGAACTGCTGATCGCCGCACCGGACCTGTGCACCGACAACGCTGCTATGGCTGCCATTGCCTGGGAATACCTGGAACAGGGCCAGGTGGCCGACCTGAATGCCGATGTGCTGCCGGGATTGGTCCGCCCCGGCCGGAAACGTGCCGCCACATGACCGCAGGTTGACGGTCAGCCCGGGTTATTCGTTGACTTTGATTTCGAATAGCTGAGGCCAGTATTTTCCGGTCACGAACAGTCGCTGTGTTTGGGGATCCCAGGCGATGCCGTTCAGTGTGGCTTCTCTGCTGCGACGGACTTCCGCGGGGCGCAGCGGGGCGATGTCCAGCCACGACGTGACTCGGCCGGTCTGCGGATCAATTCGAGCGATCTGGTCCAGATACCAGACGTTGGCCAGAATCTCGCCGTTCACAAATTCGAGTTCGTTTAACCGCTCGACCGATCGAAATCCGTCCTTGATTCGAAGACGTCGCACCAGACGAAACGTGTCCGGGTCAACAAACCGCAGGGTGGAACTGCCATCGCTGATGATCAGATGTTTCCCGTCATGGGTGATGCCCCAGCCTTCACGCAGTCCCGGATCGATATCGCTGAACTTGACTCGACCGGTTTCCTTCAGCGTCGCGGCGTCGTACAGAATCAGGAAGCCGTTCTGCCATGTCAGCTGCAGGATTGTGTTCTTCCAGACGGTGACGCCTTCGCCGAAAATCTGATCGGACAGAGCCAGATCCACCAGCGGCTTTCCGGTCGCCAGGTCCACTGTTCTCAGTCGGCTGTGACCATAGTGCCCCGTCCCTTCCAGCAGCTGGCCATGAAACATGACCAGCCCCTGGCAGAAGGCAGCCGTGTCATGCGGATACGCCTTCACCAGAGTCACGGTCTGAACCGGAGTCTTCGCAGGTGCGGCCGGAATCATCAGACTGCCGCCCACGGCAATCGCGGCCAGTATCAGAACAATGACCGCGACGCTCCGACCGCGAAACACAGCCGCCGATGTCGAACGAACATCGGCAGATTCCTGTGCCAGGACTGGTGTGTGTGTTGAAACCATCGCAGTCGAACTGTTGAACGATAAACCTGAATCTGATTGCGGAACCAGTGCTCCCAATCGAGAAGCCTGTGACAAAGACCCGCCAACAGCAGCTTTCGGAATGAACATCAACCGCAGCAGGCTTGGCTTGAAGGTTCGCGGGACACCGGTCATGGCATTCTGACGCAGCGGGCGGTGTCGTGAAAGCGTTTACTGGTCCACGGCATCATCGTCGTCAAACATCGTGACGACAATTGCCTTTGCCTTGAGTTTATCCAGAGCTTCTTTTCGAGCAGCCTGCTGGCGTTCGGCCTTGATCTTTTGCTCGATCGCCCGCTGGACTTCCTGAAACTCAGAGGTTTTGGCGTGCTGGTGGTCGACGACCCGGTAAACTTCGAACTGAGTGTCCCGCACATACACTTTGGTCATCTGGCCGCTTTCCAGAGCAAACAATTGCTGCTCCAGATCGGTATCCGCCAGGCTGCCGCGTTCGAGCCATCCCATGTCGCCGCGTTTTTCTGCACTCAGAGCGTCTGAATGACTGGCGGCCAGTTCGGCAAAGTCAGCTCCGGCCTGCAGTTGCCGCACGACGTCGGCCATGCGCTGTTCAGCACCTTTGCGACCGCCGTGGTGGTCGAATTTCACGACGATTTCCTGCCACCGAACGCGTTCGTGGGTCGTGAACTCGTCCAGGTGAGCCTGATACCATGCCACCATTTCGGAGCGGTCAATCACGCTGGGAGCATCCGCGATGGTGGACAGATATCCCTGCACCTTCTGAATTCGAAAAAAGCTCTCTCTCAGCAGATCAACGGACAGTCCTTCGTTGGCCAGGACATCGTTCAGTTCGGCATCCGTCGTCAGATTTCGATCGCGCTTGATATTGGTGATCACTTCCTGAAACGGACCTTCCAGAGATTCATTGATCTGTGAACGCCGATCCGCCGGAATCGCCTGCTCCAGAGCCTGGATCACAATTTCCTGATCGACATAGTTGGTCAGTCGAGCTTTCACCTGCTGATACAGAAGCTTCTGCCTCTGGTCATCCGGAATCGCCGGATTTCCTTCGATCGCCAGGCGAACACTGCCCGCAATGTCATCGACGAAGATCGGAGCGCCGTTGACCTCCGCCACAATGGTATTGCCGGTGAGCGGGTGTTCCTCCAGCTTCGCAAAGCTGACCGTCCTCACGGCCGAACTTCCTGAAGCGTCATCAGTCGCTGCAACGGTCGACCGGTTTGTCAGCTGGCGACGCGGAGGAGCGGCTGCAAACACCGGATTGTCATCGACCAGACTCTTCCCCCTGCAGCCGGTCAGCAGGAGTGAGCCCGCCAACAGACAGAATATCTGCACTCGCCGCAGGGATTGAATCGTCAGAAGCACCACAATTGCGTCCGTGCAATGAGGGCGGAGAAACATTTGGAAGGTCGGGACTATATGGCTGCGATCAATGGTGCGGCAACCCCGGAACGACGTTCAGACAATTCGCGGACGGCCGGCTGTTTCCCGGCGTCATTTCCGAAATCAGTCCACCAGCAAATTTGGCCGCAAATTCTTTCTCCGGAGGACTTTCTGCCGATTCCCCGAGCCCTGAAAGAATTCACACATCCACGTCAGATGAGTCAGCTGATCCGGGCTGAGTATTCCACAGGTTCGAATCAAACCAGACGTCTCGAAGAACCGGACTCTGCCACCTGGGGGTATTCGGAAATATGCATCACATGAGAGTTGTGGGCTAAATGCGAAGACTTTCCGTTTCGATGAACGACATGAACGTCTGTGCGCAGGGGCTTTCCATTGACGGAAAGCCTCTTTGTTGCAGCAGGGACTGGTTTTGTTCGTTCAACAGTAGACGGATTTCGCGGCAATGGCTGGCAATTCACGGCGGATTGACATTGGCTCAACACTGAAACACCTGCTTCGAAATGGACGTCAGTCGCGCCGGCTGATGAGTCGACACGCGTCGGCAACTCCGGCTTTAACGGTCAGACCGAGCTGCAGTCCGGAACTTCTGGAAGCTCGGACCCTGCTGGTCGGAGTGAACGAAAGTCCGGATCACCCCACCTGGCAGTTGGGCGTTTCTGAAGAAGCCAAAACGGACATTCTGGCAGCACTCACTGCGTTCGCAGATGTGGGTTCCGCCCAGGCCGGGCAAGCTTCCATGAACCAGTCTCTGTCTGTGCTGAACGTCAGCATGAATACTCTGCTGAACGGATCGCCGACCGCGTCTTCCGTGCTGGCGGATGCCCTGGATGTCCGAGCCGCCGCGTCGGCCTATCTCAACAGTTTCACCTATGTGGGGACCGATCTTCCGACGGTGTTCGGGCTGGCCAGCACGATCGAGACCGCAGTTCAGCCTTTTGGTGGTCATGTTGATGTTCCGCTGAGTCCACCGATGGAAGAAGGACTGCTGAATTTGCAGATTCTGATCGATCACTCCACAGCTTCTGCCATCGATATCGCGCTTCCGTCGCCACATTCGGCCACGGAAGCGAATCTGGATGTTTCCGGACACAATTCTCAGGATGTGACCGCTCGGCTGCAGGCCGACCTGAAGTTCACGGTCGATTTGGGAATCGACGGTCGCCGGGAAGCCTTCGTCTCGGTTGACCAACTGACCGTGTCTGCGGACTTCTCAGAAACCAATCTTGATGCCTCGGTTCAATACCACTTTGCGGAACTGACGACGAATGCCGGATCCAGTACCGGAACGGCATCGGTGAATGTCACAGTGACCGATCCGACTCCGCTGGTTCCCGGGCTGACGCTGACCGAATTCAGCTCAGTCTCGTCCACGGCTGATCTACTGACGGAAACTGCCGTCGGTTCAATTTCGTTTTCCCTGCCACTGACCACGGACCTCACCGGCTTCTCCGTGCCTGCCGGGCAGGTTCCAACCGTCACGCTGACAGACAGCACTCTGTTCGACGGCGATACAACAGACGCGACGACGACGCTGAGCCACAGCGATGTGCTGCAGCCGTTCGCAGAGATGAATGCGGTGCAGTTCCATGCGGCTCTGGAAGCCGTCACATCTGTGCTGGACGAAGTGGATGGATCGTCACTGCTGTCGGCGGAAATCCTGCTGACGAATGGTCAGACGCTGGGTGGCATGCTGGATGTCAGCCGGATCTTCACGAAGCGAGTGCTCACCGGGCTGATCACGCCGGGGTCGATGCAGCTGGCCGTCAGCAGTGACGTGAATCGCTGGCGAGCCATCACGGACGGCAGCATCGGACTGACCGTTGATAGGGAAACTCTGACTCTGCATGACCTGAACTTTTCGTCGGCCACCAGTCTGTCATCTGTGGCTGCGGTTCTGCAGTCGGCCATCAACAGAGCCACAGATTCGTCGGCTGACGTGACGGTCACATTTCAGCCTGCGACCACCCGTACCGACAACGAAGGCAACGATTTTACCGTTCCGACACTCACCATCACCAGTGGCGGCATCAGCAGCGCCGCCGCGGTGACAGCTCCGGCGGTCGTCGTGGATGACGATCACAATCCGGTCGGCACATCACTGTTCGGGGACATCGCAACCGCGGCCATTGATCAGGATGGAGCGGAAGGCACAGCGGCGACTCCGGCCTATCGCACGATTCAGGAATTTCGCAGCCAGATTCGTTCGCTGACAAACGGTCAGATCAGCGACGTGATCTTCGTCCCCGGCACCGGCGGAACAGCTCCGTCGCTACAGTTCCAGGTAACAATCGACGAACAGTTGCCTACGGTGCGCACGACACTGGATCTGGAGGAACTGAATTCCGGCCATCTGACGCATGCTCAGACGGAAAGCCGAGTCGATCTGAGTCCATCACTGCACGCCAGTCTGACAGTGGGCGTGGCTCTGGAAGCGATCGGCGGCGATTTCGTGCTGACACCGGCAACGACTCTGGCTTCTTTGAACGCCGGAGCCGGTGTGATGCTGAATCGGGACAAATCGGCCGCCAATCAGCAGGCTGACGGCTTCACCGATGTTCAGGTGACTCTGCACGACGCCACTGTTCTGGAAGTCAACTTCGACAACGCGGTCACCGTGGCTGACATTCTGAATGCGTACAACGATCATTCGTCCAACCGCGGTGGCCCGGGGCCCGGCGGAAAAAAGATCGTCGTCGGGATTGCTCCGGATCAGCAGAGCCTGAGTATCACGGACTTCACGGTTGGCGAGTCTCTGACCGAAATCAAAGCAATCAACAGCTCTCTGGCTCCGTTCAGTCTCGGACTGGTCGGCAGCACAGCAGCGGAAGACGATGCGAATACGCCGGACATCAACGAAGCGACGACTCTGCACGGAGCTCCCCTGCATGGCAAATCGATTGCCGATCAGGTGACGCTGTCAGGGCTGATCATTCAGCCATCTGTCACGCTGCTGAGCCAGTCCATAGACGCGACGGCACGTGATGGCTTCATCGAACTGCACATCACCGGAGACAGTCAGGACAGCCGTTCGGCGATCGCAGGAGCCTTCAGCCAGACGGTGTCATTCAATGGAGCGAATCCGTCCGCAGCGGATCTGCTGGAAGATATTCATAACGGCGGTGAACAGACCATCAGTACGGTCACGGGACACGTTGATCTGCACGCTTCGGCGTCCGCCACGGGAAAGCTGGCAACAGTGCTGAGCTTCGACCGGGGGACCATTGACGGCACGGTGGACGTCGCGGCCGATACGTCGCTTGCCGATTACGTTGCGAATGGTGCCGTCACTGAGGTCACTCACGAGAACGTCGCCGATCTGGAAGACCTGTCCGACCTGAACTTCAGTGACATCACTTCGGCGCTGCAGTCTGTCAGCAGTCTGCTGGACGGGCTATTGCAGACCGGAGCAATGGGAGCGGATCTGCCGCTGCTGGGGATCCGCGTGGCAGATGTGGTTTCGATAGGGAAGGAAATCTCCTCCGTTGTCAGCTCGCTCACTCAGAATCCGGCGTCATCGCTGCAACAGGTCGAAGAACTGATCGAAGATGCTCTGGGCTTTGCGGATTCCGGCGGCGTGCCCGTGTTCGCTCTGCCCGATCTGAATGCAGCCGCCGGACGATCATCGCTGAATGTCGTTCCGGACCACTTCCAGCCGGCTCGGCTGGCAGCCGGTGACCCGGTCAGTCTATACCTGCGAAATGTCGATTATCTTGCGACTCTGCAGCAGGATTCTCCTGAAGTCAGCCTGACCGTTGATCGTTCGCCGGTGACTCGTCAGGTGAGTGATTATTCTCCGGATGCACTGCAGGAAGTTCTGGATCGTTACGACATCACTCTGCAGGCCGGGCAGACGGAATTTGAAGCGCCGGGTTTTGTTCTGAAGCTGGATTTTGCTTTGGAATTTACGGCGGCGAATTCGTTCGGAGCTTCTCTGGATCACGATCCGTCGACGCCGGGAATTCAGGTGCCGCTGCATTTTAATCTGCAGGATCTGGGACTGAATCTGCCCAGTGTGATTGATGTTTCCGGGCAGTCGCTGATCACTCTGGACGTGGGAACTCGTCTGCAGCTTTCGATGGGGCTGGACCTGACCGATCCCACTGGCATCACACCGTTTCTGTACGAATATGACGAGACGTCCGGCGAAGGCACCACCATCACGGCATCGCTGACGGCTCGCGCGGATGATGTTTCGTTCAACGCGTCGATCGGTCCGTTTGGAGCGTCCATCAATGGCGGGGCTCTGGCAATTACCGGCAGTGATCCGTTTGTGGACGAATTCAATGCGGCCGCGTCAGCTCCGGCGGAATTCCGGATTGATCTGTCTGGAGGCGATGCCGCAGCGGGCAACGGTGACGGTCGTCTGACCATTCAGGAAGCTCTGGATGCCGACGCCACCGACTTGATAACGACCAGCATTGCAGCGTTCGCGTTTGCTGAATTGCCTGCCTACTTCCCGACGGCCGACAATCACATCGGCGACTTTACCGTGAAGGCCGATCTGACGGAACTGGCGACGTGGCTGGTGGACGACAGCGGTTTCAGCACCAGTCGCACAGACACCGGAGTCACCGTCACAAACAACAACGTCACGGTGCTGACGGCGTCCATGCCCGAGTTCCCCGAAGTCAATCTGGGCGACAACATGTTCGCTCTGATCGGCGGCTGGGAAGGTGTGTTCAACATCGTGATTGACGCGATGAAGGGCGAGGTGCTGGGAGTTCACATTCCGCTGATCGGCGATGCTCTGGGCAATGAAGCTCGCTGGCTGGAAGACATTCGCGACACGGTGGTGGACACCTTCGGAGCAGCCGATGGCAGCAATCCGACTCTGGAAATGGTCACTGAAGTGCTGTATTCGGCGTTGGGTCCGGACGGCGTCAATCTGCTGATGGATGCCGACGATGATGGCGAAGTGACTCGGCAGGACATCGGGCTGACTCTGGAAACCGGAGCGGGCGGCATTATCAGCGGAGTTCTGTTCAATCTGCCGCTGGGTCGTCGAGGTCAGTTGCTGAGCGAATCGATTGCGTTTGACATCGGTCTGCCGGGACTGGGGCTGGAAGTCGATGGCGATGTGAAGCTGGAAGCCGACTTCAGCTTTGATCTGGGTATCGGGCTCAGCCTTGCCGACGGAGTCTACATTGACACGTCGTCGGATCATGAACTGTCGATTTCCGTCACGGCCACGACTCCGGGACTGCGAGCCAAGGGGACGCTGGGCTTTCTGCAACTGGACGTCGCCGATGACGCGGCCGATCCGACTCATGTGGGAGCGTCCTTCACGGTCGACCTGCGTGACCTGAACGATGATAACCGGCTGACGCTGAGCGAAATGTATCGCGGCAGTGCGTCGCAGTTGCTGGGAGCGACTCTGGAAGCCGGAGTCGGTGTGAATCTGGATCTGATGGCCAGTTTCTCCGGCAATGCCAACTTCCCGCGCATTCGGACGGACTTTGTGTTTGACTGGGGTTATTCACAGTCGTTCGGAGCCAGCGCGACGGGTGCTCATTCGTCGCCCAGCACATCGCCGACGGTGCGGTTTGATAATGTCGAATTGTCGCTGGGGGAATTCATCAACCAGTTTCTGGGGCCGATTGTCGACAAGGTACAGACCATCACCAAACCGGTGCAGCCGATTCTGGATGCTCTGAACAGCAAAGTGCCGATGGTGTCGCAGATCATGGGCGGCGTCACGTGGCTGGATCTGGCGGCGATGTTTGGTGGAGCCGAAGTGAAGCCGTTCGCGGAAGCTCTGGAGATCATCGACCAGATCATTGACGTCGTCGATCAGTTGAAGGGTACGGGCAACGATCTGTGGATCAATCTGGGATCGTTTACCATTCTGGGCGAACACGCCACCAATCCTGAAATGGCCGGGCAGGTGTCGCCGTCGGGGCACACGCCGTCCGTGGCGTCTCTGGCCGAACAGCTGGAAAGCAAAGGCGCGAAGGCTCTGAATGACAAGGTGCTGACCGGGGCGGCTCAGAAGATCATTCAGTTCCCGTTGCTGGATCATCCGACGAATGCGTTCCAGTTGCTGCTGGGTCACGACGTGGATCTGGTGGTGTTTGATCTGCCGGAACTTGAGATGGGCTTCAACCTGGCCTATCGCATGCGCTTTCCTCCGTTTCCGATTCTGTACGCCGAAGTCGGTGGCGGAGCGTCGGCCAGAATCAGTTTCGACTTTGGATATGACACCGCTGGCCTGCGCAAGTTTGTGAGGACTCTGGATCCGCTGGATATTGCGGAAGGTTTTTATATCAGCGATCGAGCCAACGCGAACGGCACGGGGCCGGACATCCCGGAAGCGACCTTCACCGGCTACATCTATGTCCAGGGTGGGCTGGATGCGGGCATCTTCGAAGCGGGTGTGCGCGGTCAGTTGACGGCGACGGTCGACTTCAATCTGCACGACTATCCGGACGAATTCAGCAACCAGACGGACGGCAAGATTCGCTTTGACGAAATGCTTCGCAGTGTGGTGCTGACTCCGCCGCCCATTCATCTGTTTGATATCGGCGGAAGCATTGATGCCGGGCTGTCCGCCTTTCTGAAGATTGATCTGGGCCTGTTTACGATCAAGAAGTCATTCAAGATCGCGTCCGTGCATCTGCTGGACTTCAAGGTGCCTCGCCCTGCCGAAAATCGGCCTCTGCTGGCGACCAAATCCGGCACGACTCTGACGCTGAACATGACTCCCGGAGCGGATCATTATGTTGTGCTGCCGGGAACCGATCCGAATGATTCGAATCGAGTTGTCGTGCGTGGTTTCCGAGCCGACGGCAGCGTGATTGATACTCGCGGCTTCAGCAATATCACTCGCATTGTGGCTCTGGGCAGCGACGGTGACGACATCATCGAAATCGACGGCAAGCTGAACCAGGCAGTCGAACTGCACGGTGGAGCCGGAAATGACCGACTGGTCGCGGGTAGCGGAATTGCCGTGCTGTACGGCGACGCTGGGAATGACATTCTGATCGGCGGACGTTCGGCGGATACTCTGGACGGTGGCGACGATAACGACACCATCACCGGCAACGCGGGCAACGATATCATTCGCGGCGGCGCCGGTGCGGACATCATTCATGGCAACGACGGCAACGACACCGTCGATGGCGGCGATGGCAATGATCAGATCTTCGGTGATGCGGGGAATGATTCCATCACAGCCGGAGGCGGCGACGACCAGGTGTGGGGCGATCGCGGTAACGATGTGATTCACGGCGGCGATGGCAACGACACGATTTACGGCGAAGAAGGAAACGACACGATCTTCGGGGATGCCGGCAACGATGTGATTGTCGGAGCCAACGGGCGCGATTACATCGACGGGGGAGCGGACGATGACGACATTGATGGTGGTTTGATGTCAGACTTCATCATCGGCGGTTCCGGAAATGATCGTATCGACGGCGGCGCTGCTGTGGACACGATCTACGGAAACGCCATGGGAACGATTCAGCTGATGCCGGGCCTGTTCAACGATACGGGCAGTGGCAACAACGTGATCATCGGCGGCAGCGGAACCGATTTGATTTCCACCGGCACCGGCAACGATACGGTGTATTCCGGTTCGTGGGTCGGTAACGGAGCGACGTATGTTCCGAGCGAAGATCTGGTGCAGTACATTCACGCGGCTGGCGGCGACAACGAAATTCACGGTGAACTGGGCGACGATATTATCGTCACCGGGCCGGGTCTGGACACCATCTTCGGCTATCAGGGCGACGACGTCATTCTGAGCGGTGCGGGCAATGATGTCATTGATGCGGGCGACGGCGACGACCTGGTGGTCAGCGAATTCGGTCACGACACTGTCAGCGGCGGCCAAGGTCGAGACATCATCTGGGGCGGCCTGCTGCCTCAGCCGCTGTCGGGAATTGATCCGACATCCGCAACCTTCGCCGGCAAGCTGCCTCAGATTGTGGCGGCCTTCAACGGCAGCCTGCAGGCTCGTGTGGCAGCGTGGGTCCATGATGGCGTCAAGCCGCCGGACTGGGATTCTGCCGAAGCCAGCAACGCAACGGGCTTTGCTGTTCCGGAAATCATGCCACGCGGAATGAACGGGTTGTCGCTGGAGGGAACTCCGCTGGACGGCAACGACACCATCGACGCGGGTGACGACGACGACCATGTCTTTGGCGGCAGTGATCAGGACATTCTTCGAGGCGGAAGCGGGAACGATTTCATTGACGGCGGAGCTGGCAACGACGACGTCTTTGGCGGCGATGGTCGCGATGTGCTGCTGGGCGGAGCCAACAATGACCGAGTCTTCGGGAACGCGGGCATCGACCAGCTGTACGGCGGTTTCGGCGACGACACTCTGTTTGCCGGAGCGGGCGAAGACATCAGTCTGCCGGGCACAGGAACTCAGCATTCGCTGGTTGGTCAGCGCATGTGGGGCGGCGACGACGTGGATTCGCTGTACGGCTATTCCGTGACCGGCAACGACGACCTTCCGGCGGCTCGCGATGCTGAACTGCCGTTGATCGGCGATGAAATGCACGGCGGCAGCGGCGGCGACTTCCTGTACGGCAACCTGCGTTCGGAATTCATGACCGGCGATAACGGCAACGATACATTGCTGGGCGACTGGCTGGCCGGACCTGGCAGCGGCGAAGACGGTTTGCCGGTTCAGAATCACAACAAGTCCACCGTTGGCGGAAACGATCGGCTGTACGGCGGCAGCGGCGAAGATAACCTGACCGGTGGCGGCGGCAACGACGAACTGTACGGTGGAGCAGATTCCGACCGGCTGGAAGGTCAGGACGGCGTTGACAGTCTGTACGGTGGTGACTGGATCGACAAGCTGGTGATGGATGTGAATCCGGCGTATCGAGTTCAGGGGTCGGCCGATCATCTGGACGGTCATGGCCCGGCGGCTCCGGGTGTGTTCACCGAAGACGATCACGCCACCGACATTCTGATCATCGAAGGCGACGCCGATCAGCAGCTGGGCGACATCGAATCCGTCAACGACAATATCCTGCTGGGACAGGATGGCAACGGTCAGTTGATTGTCAGCTACAACGGACGCATTCTGGAAGCTCGCTGGCTGGACGGCTTCTCGACACCGCTGGTCGAACAGTTCGAAGTCGACGGCTTGCAGGGCGATGACACTCTGACCTTCATCACAGAACCCATGACCGTCGCTCTGCCGGGCGG
>JAWKTY010000044.1:0-16243 GCA_041398865.1 Planctomycetaceae bacterium | reverse complement strand
TTCTGAGCGACGAAGTCGCCTTTCCGAGCATAGCTCGATCCGGGCATGGGCTCTGTGCAGGTCAGGCCAGTTCGCAACACAGCTGCTGCAGGATGGATTTCCAGGGGGCGTCGGGTTCTGGTGGGATCCGGCGGTTTGCGGTGCGCAGTTCGGGTTCGGCGCGGCTGGTTTTCAGGTGGAAGGTTTCGGCCGGTGAGTTGGTCAGGTCCTGACTTCCGACGGAAACCAGCACGCAGTTCGTCAGACTGCGACGGGCGGCTTCTGAGGTTTGTTCGTGGATTTCCGCGAGACTGCAGCGTTCAATTCGCACCGTCCCGTTGGCGATCTGATCCTGCAGAATCATGTTCAGCAACGCCTGTTCGTCGCTCAGCGGGTCCGGGCCGTCATCTCCGACGAACAGGAAGGCGACGGTCAGAGCATCGTGGCTCAGCCATTCGATCAGCCGGTTCGTCACAGCAATCAGCGCGGCCAGGATGACGATGATTCGCTGCCACGGAAGGTGCTCATCACGAATCCGACAGTTCACCAGGTCCGGAAAAAGGACAAAATGAATCGTGCGTCGTCGTCGCAGAAATTCGTTTTCGTCCCGCGAATAGTACAGAAGTTCCGAACGCATGTACTTGATGGCAAACATATCCGGCTGCTGAGCGGGATCGGATTCCATGAAGGCCAGCTGAGAATGCAGCAGACTTTCAATGGACCCTTTGGTCGAAATGGACGTAAAGCCGCCCACGGGATAAGTGTCTTCGTCCAGCAGATGAGTGGACGCTGTTCGCTGACTTTCGACCTTTCGCGGAGGTCGCAGCGGGAGATCTTTCGCAAACTGACCGGCGGCGTGCAGCGTCTGTCGCAGAGCCAGCCGCTGTCCGAATTCCACCAGGGCCGTCCCATGCTCCAGTTCAAAAACATCTTCTTCGCCCAGAGCTTCTCCCAGCAGACGCACGCTGGCAATCAGCTGCCGGTACTCGTCAGGAATTTCGGGCAGCAGTCCGGAAGGTGCGAAGGCCTGTGATGTTTCCGACAGCAACTGTTCCGACGGCAGAGCCTGCAGACTGCGCACCACTCCGGGGCTGAGTACCACTCCTTCAATCCCGGCTCGTTCGCGAAACCGAGCGACCAGCCATGCCAAAGCTCGATGACGATCGCGACCTTCGTAACGACACACGGCCGCTCCGCCTCGTTCGAACGACGCATCTGCGTACAGCTTGCCCAGGACGTAATCCTCGTAAGCACGAGCCAGGTCCGGGCTGAGACTTCTGTCTGATTCGACGTCGTCCCGAGCCGGAGCTGCGGTGCCAAAGATCAGTCGAGCGATGTCGGCCACGACGCCCGGCGGCAGCAGAGGTTCGTCTGCCGAGGCCAGTTCCATGGTCCAGTTCAGAGCTTCCGCCAGAGACTTTTCCGTCAGCGGTGCCAGACGCTGCAGACACAGCGACTGCAGCAGCCACGTTCGAGCCACATGCGAATCCCGAATTTCCCGAACACCGGCCACGGTCACGCATACCCCAGAAGGTTGGGAATTTTTTCCGCCAACAGGTCCATTTCCTGATGAGTTTCGCCCAGATACGACAGCAGCCGCAGGTCGTCGTGACTGACCGTGCCGCCGGAAAACAACCACGCTCGAACCCGCAGCAGTCGATACAGTTTGACCAGCTTGCGATCGCTGATGAAGATGCGGTCTTCACGGACGATGGTCTTTACCAGCCGCTCGAATTCGCGGAAGACGTCATCCGGGAAAAACGTGCGACGATCAACACTGCCTTCGCTGTCGGCGGATTTCCGGCTGAAGAGGTACGTGAGATAGCGTCCGGCCTTCAGAATGTCGTCCAGGCCGGCGTGGTTCTCGATCCACGGCTTCTGGTTCAGAGCTCGGTAGACTTCGGTATTCAGTCCGGCGTCGATCAGTTCAGAAAAATGATCGTCCTGCACGGGTCGGCTGACGGCCTTCAGAACAAAGCGGTCTTTCAGAGCTCCCAGTTCGCCCTGTTCGGGAACTTCGTTGGTCGCCGCAAACAGAACTCGCAACGCCACCGGGACCGGCTTGCCGTCCTGATAGAATTTTCGCTCGTTAATGATGGTCAGCAGAATGTTCAGAATGGCCGAATTGGATTTGAAAATTTCATCCAGAAAAGCCAGCTTCGCCGTCGGCAGCTTGCCTTCTTCGCGCCGAACATACCGACCTTCGCGCAGCTGGTTGATGTCAATGGGACCGATGATTTCAGAAGGCTCACTGAACCGAGTCAGCATGTATTCAAAGTAGTCTTCTTCCGCAACGCCGATCGCGTCTCGAAACTTCAGCACCAGATCCGATTTGGCGGTTCCCGGCGGCCCCACCAGCAGCAGTGGTTCCTGAGCCACGGCGGCCACGACCATCAGGTCAATCAGTTCCTGCTTCCGGACAAAAAATCGCCCCAGAGACGTGCGAAACAGGTTCAGACGTTTGCGTATGTCGTCTGCTTCGCTGCGAAGCTGTTCGAAGGTCCAGTCTTCGCCGGATGTCGATTGGTCCTGTGACGTCATGAATGATCTTTCGTACAGAGGCTGACGAGGCAGGGTCTCGGGCCGATTCGAGCTGCCTCTGGGAAACGCGACTGCGTCGCTCAGCAAACCTGACTCAGTTAAAACAAGTTTTCTGCAGGAAAAAGCCCGATCTTTGAGGGTCAGTTCAACATGGTTCGCAGATCTCGATGGATGCGACGGCGAATCAGAAACTCTTCGTCATCCAGCCACCGCAGACTGGCCTGATCCATCGTGAAGCTGTCACTGACAATGGTCTGAATCAGCGCTTCGACGATGTCCAGCTGCTTTAGTGAGTAATGTGATTTCACAAACGCGGCCTCATGAACTCCCGTCAGGTTTTCAAAAAGATCGTTCAGACGTTCGGAAGCTTCCTGCAGCGGAGCCTGACCGACAGCTCCGATGTAAGCCATGGCCAGATCGGTCTGTTTTTTTGCAGCAAATACGAGTTGTTTTTCCTGCCGGTTACTCAGCAGGACGTCACGGACGGTATCGATGTCTCTTCCAACCGCGATCCTGGCCGAATAGAACCAGCCTCCGGCCAGCTGTAAGTATCCGCAGATATTCCGACTCGGATTCCGATCCGGCCTTGGCTTTGACCGTTCCGCGACCGTGACTGTGCGGTCCAGCAAAATAGCCAGCTCGTCCCGCAGCCTCAATTTTCGGAGACTGCGAAACGATCTGAGCCAGCAGGCTTTCCATTGCTCTCAGCATTTTGTACATCGGCGCTGGAAGTGATTCCAGAACCCGTCAGCCGCTGGAAACACAACCGCAACAGTTTCCACCTGGTCGTAATGGGCGGTAATGCTGAGGCCATTTTTCAGCAAGGTTGCCGCAACAGCGGGTCTTTCAGTTTTCGATCTGCAGGCAGTACTTGATCCAGTGTTTCCGTAAACGATTCGCCCAGTCTTGGCGACAGTCCCAGCGCAGTCGTCAGAATTCGAGCAAGGTCATCGGCCGAACATTTGCGGTTCAGCAGCTTTCGAATTTCACTGGCCAGTTTGTCGCGGTCGGTCAGGTCAAACAGTTCGGACAGTGCCTTCTGCAGATCACCGTCTTCGCGCCGCTGCCACGCTCCGTAAGGATTCAGCAATTCAATTGGCTCCAGGATACTCGAATGTTGTCTCAGCTGATCAGTCTTGTAGCGTTCATCGCGACTGAGCATTTCCAGATCATCCAGCATCGACTGAGGCAGCGGGCCCACCGCGCTGCGACCATCCAGCAGCATCCGAATTCGGTAGCGATATGCCGAAAACAGCCAGCGATGGACGGCGTCCCCACCAATGGGCAGTTCCCGCTCGCACGTCGCCAGAAGTTCGGAAGCGCGGGAATGTTCTCCCAGGCGGGCCAGCGCGAACGCGAAGATCAGATCGATATAGCTGCTGGTGTGTTCGCTGGCGATTCCCAGATTCTGAGCGCTCCACTTCTGAACGGTTCGATGCAGGTCCGCAACTTTTTCCCGCACCATGCGGAACCGTTCGCTGGACTGAGCACCCGAAGTCCGCAGAAACGTCGGCAGGTCGCGGTCCACGGTCAGGCCGTTCTGAAACAGGCGTTCCAGAACGCGGTCACGAGCTCGAGCCAGCGTCAGCACATCGCCGGTGAACTGACTCAGCAGACTCCACGCCAGCCAGCTCGACCGCACAGCCAGCGCCCCTTCGTGACGTTCCAGATACTGCTGAACATCGCTCAGATGCCCCTTCAGCTGACCTTCGCCCGCCGCTGTCCGACTGCTCCAGGCCACATAAGCCGCCAGCTGAGCGACCTCGCCCGGAGCTGGATTCTGCGACTTAAGTGCTCGCAGAAATTCCCGATCCGTCACGTTGCCGGCTCGAGTCACCATCGTGGGGGCTCCGGATCGTTCACTGCCATCAACTTCCACTCGAAACCATGCTTCCAGAACCGCCGGATCAGGCTCGTCCGCTTCCCAGAGTTCGTGCTGCCGACAGATGGACGCATCCGAATACCGCTGCAGCGCACTGTTCAGGCCGGCCATATCCGACCACATCGCCTGCCGAGCAGGATCATCCAGCGGCGCGTCCAGCTGCACGAAATCTGCTTCCAGTTCTGCCAGCGTCTGCTGAAGCCGCAGGACTTCTTCGCTTTCCGGTTCGCTGCTGAGTGCATTTCGCTGAAACTTCTGAATCAGTCGCTGCACAACCGATGTTCGGTCGTCCGCAGCCACTTCCTTCGTTTCTTCAACAGCTTTCGACTTCGCAGCTTTCTTCTTTTTCGCCACCGGTTTGCGTTCCGGAGGATCGACGGGAAGATCGTCCTGACAGATGAACTCATCGAAATCAAAACGATGAGACCGAACCCAGTGAGTCAGTTTCCGGTGATCCGAATCCAGAACATAGTCCACCCACGACGTCAGCGGCAGAAAGGCGGTATCGCTCACAGTATACGGAACGAAAGATGTCAGACTTCCGTCGGAGGCGCCTGAAGGTTTGGGAGACAGCCACACCAGCTGAGTTTCGTCGTCGGCAAGCATTCGGCGAATGGCATCGCGACGCAGCGGAGGATGCAGCCGATGTCCGACGGGAACAAACAGATTCGGAATCCGCAGGTACTGGCGACACGCGAGGCCATCAAAGACCAGCACCGGAGGAGCACTCTTGCCCGGCCGAATCCGCACCACAATCACCGGCTGGTCAGAACCTTCCGGATGCATCACGGCAAACGCCAGACGCTGCAGCACGTCGTCGCCGGATGACTGAATGAACCGATCCAGCTGCTGAAACGCGTCCTTCGTCAGCACAAAGATTTCTGCCGCGTCGTCTGTTCCGCCGCGGGTCAGTTTCACGGGAACAGTCAGCCGCTGTTCCTGAACGGTGTTCTGCAGAGCCCGGGGTTGCTCGGTCAGGCGAAATTCCAGAACCTCATAGACGTCCCGGAACGGCTGTTCGCGAAGAGTTCGCCAGACGGCCGGCGCTTCCAGAAGCAGATGCTGGCCCGGTGCCGGAGTGATGCGTTCCGTCAGCGGATGGCGGTAACCGGCCTGCACCCACACCCGCGGAGCCTGTTCCACGAAGGCTCGAATCTGATGACTGCCGCGGCTGTCTGCCGATGAATCATTCGCGCCGGACAGCCCGGACGCTCGCAGCAGAGAGTAATACGGAGGCCCCGCGACTCGCAGAAGAATGGTCTCGTTGCCATCGGAAGAAGCATCGTCGGCCACCGTTCTCACCGACTGACGATCGTTTCCCTGTCGCAGCATTTCGTTGACAAGTTCGGTCAGCAGCAACGGATCTTTCAGTTCGAACAGGACCTGAGTCCGGTCGCTGATGTCTTCCGGCCGCCCGCTGGACTGCAGTGGAAACAACTGCAGCCAGTTCTGAACGGGGACCGCGTTTTTCAGCGGCACAGCTCGCTTCGGAGGAACGACGCCCCATTTCGCCAGATCGACCAGACTGGCTTTGGACAGCTTTCCGGCAATCTCCACAACAATCGAGCCGTCATTCTGAGTTTCAGCTCCGGCCGCCGCGACAGCAATTTCCTGAGGCACAGCACCGGATGTCAGCGCGAGCATCAGGACGTCAGAGTTCGGAAACAGCAACTGCATGTGAGAATGTCGAAAGATCGCCATCGACTGATCCACAGACGTCAGGTTCTTATTCAAAAACATGGACGCACGGAGCGTACGTCTTTTCTGAGCGACAGAGTCGCGTTTCCGAATGTCAGGTGGCACAGACATTCCTGTCTGTGGAGTTTCTGAAAAACCTGGTCTCGATGACCTGACATTTTCAGTCGCCCAAACCACAACAGCGGATTTTAACTGATCATGGTGTTGGACAGCGTGAGTGACCCGGTCCTGAGCGGTTTCAATGGGCACCGGAGCGGGACGAGTGTATCCTTTGAACTGTGAAGCAACACCCGTTTCGGACAAAAAATCGGACGACTTCAAACGTCAGCTCGACAGGCGGGTCGGGCAGCCTGAAGGCTGGATTCCTGGAGAATTTCGGAAGCCTTCAAAACCGACCAAACTCATGTTCTCGCAACTCCACTGGCAGCAGGCTCATGCAGGATGAAGATCGACAGGCTTTTCTGAAGGAAATTCTGGCAGCTCCGGACGACGATGCGCCTCGACTGATCTTCGCCGACTGGCTGGAAGAACAGGGGGACGCTCGGGAGAATTCATCCGGGTGCAGTGTGAACTGAGTCAGATCGATGAACTTCATCCTCGATGGCTGGATCTGCAGCACCGAAGTCAGCAACTGATGGATCAGCACGGTCAGGTCTGGGCGGCCGAACTGAAACAGGACGTCCGCAAGGCTGAATTCGTCCGCGGCTTCATCGATACGCTGACGGTGCGAGCTCGAGGATTTCTCGACCAGGGTGAAACGCTTTTCGAAACGGCCCCCGTCCGCTGGCTGCGATTCAATTATGTCAAAGGAGCCGGACAGGCTCTGGCTCAGCACCCGGCTCTGTCGCGAATTCGTCATCTGGATCTGCAGGACCTGAAGATTCCCGAACAGGACGTGACCGCGGTGCTGAGTTCGCCCCACCTGACGGGACTGGTCGAACTGAAGATCGGCGGCTTCGACACGGACCTGACCGCAGGCATTGGTCGAGCCATCGTCGCGTGTCCTTCCGTTCGTCAGCTGCAGTCTCTGGTGCTCAGCAGCCATTGTGACCTGAGCTCGTTTGGCGAAACTCTGACGGCGGTTGGAGGACTTCCGGAACTGCGACAACTGTCCCTGCTGACATCATTTCCCTTTCCGGAATCCATCGGGCGGATTGAACTGCCGGCACTTGAGTCACTGAAGTACGCAAGGATCAGCGGAATTCACGGTCATCCCGGACTGCACGCCCTGCCGCTTGAACAGCTGAAGTCAGTCGATTTTTCCATGGTGCTGGTTCAGCCGTCGCTGATTGAACTGATGGCAGAACGAGGCACTTTCCGCGAAGTTCGTTCTCTGCGTCTGGACGGCTGCGGGCTAAGCCGCACGGCACTGCCTTCGCTGTTCAAGATCGGGCATCTGCAACACTGCGTTGAACTCTGCATGGCAGACATGTACCCGAGTGACGAACGGGGTAACGGAAACGTTCGACTGATTACTGAATGCGAGGGGCTGACTCATCTGAAGCGGCTCAGTCTGTCTCACCTCGCCGCCGGTGAACTGGCTCAGATCCTGTCCAGTCCTTATCTCTCCAGCCTCGAAGATCTGGAGATTGAAACTTCAACTCTGAATGCCGACGACCTCGCGGCGCTCGGAAGGTCACCGGTCGCTCAACAGCTGCGCCGCCTGAAACTGTCTCAGTTTGAAACCAGTGGCCGGATCAGGTCGATGTTCGACGGCTGGCAGATGCCCCGCCTGCTGACCCTGTCGATTGGTCGGGAATTCGGATTCACTCGGGACGCTCCGGACATCGAAGGCAGCCTGATCCGGCTGCTGAATTCTGACGGACTGCCCGGTCTGCAGACCCTCCGTCTGCCCTACTGCCGCCTGACTCTGGAAACTCTGCAGTGCGTCGCCGAACAGGCTCACCTGCCGGAACTGCGCCAGACGATTTTCGACGGCAACAGCGGCACCAATTAAGCCATGCTGAACCTCATCAGCAGCGACCGACTTCCGCACCTGCAGATGCTTTCGATGGTCACCTGCACCGGCCTCCGCCGCTCACAAAACTCAAAGACCAGCACGGCCACCGCCTGAAACTGTAAATCGACATCACTGAGATGTTTATGGTTTTTCGTCGTCTCCGCCAGCGGAAAAATCATGAACAAAGTGCGATCTTGAACCTACTCGCGTTCACACGGGCAGTTTTGTGGTTTTGAAGGGTGAGTAGCCGTAGTACTTCGGGCGGGCATCCATGCGAACGTGGAGCCAGGCGACGCCGCCGCCAGCTGTACTTAGCCAGAGCGGCTGATGGTTCATGGCGGATCTGACAGTCCGGCCGACAATTGTCCAAAACGCATCCGTCTGACTGTCAGGAGCACTTCGAACAAACGCTGCAAGGTGTCCATAGGCGTCAACGTCCGTCCGGGGCGACGGCACGATCAGCGTTGCATCGCCACTCAGGTTTGAGAAGACAACAATTCCTTCGGCCGACTGATCCGTGGTGAAGTAGTCAGCATAAGTGACCGGGTCGGTCCTGCGGGATGCGAACCGGGGGCAGTTCAGTAACACAAACTGAAATGGCTGACCGCAGTTTTCAGTTGTCAGCGCCGGAGTCTCCCAGCGATATGCTTTGAACGGCGAATCCGCCAGAAGCTTTGTGCAGAAGCTGCGGAAGCCCCGGTCCGATTGCCATAAATCCAGAACATCCGAGTACGACAGATTCTCGCCGTCGCGCATCAGGGCATATCGCGAGACCTGATCCTGCTCGATAAGCTCAATCTTCGCACCAAACATCTGTGACCTTCGCAAGCTGAGATCTCAGGGTCCCCAGGCGCGGGAGAGGCCGGATCTTCGGCAGCAGATCTTCAGCGGTTCAGCGGTGAATACCAGGAATTCAGGTTCGAGCACCCGCATTCAGGCCGGCGGACAGCGACGACAGCCGATCTCTGCGCGTACACCCGCGGCAAACGTTCGATCAGTGTCCTCGATCCTGCCGAAGCCGACTTGCGAAGATTTCGCAAGTCGGCTGCTTCATGGGGGAGGACCGCTATCTGAGAGCCGCTGGCACCATTTCGCTGGTCGGCCCGAGCCATATGACTGGGTCGCCCGAGCGAGTCGAATCCAGCGGTTGGCCGCCTTCTCCGGTTACGATGGTGGTCGCAGGGCGGCGGTCAGCAGGGCGGCGGCTCGGAAGATCCAGCAGTCCGGCAAGTCTGAGTCGCACGGTGAGAATTGTGACTGGCAATATAGATTCCATCGAGTCCAGATGTTTCAGCGATCTGTTCCAGATGCTCAGACAGCGTCATCCCCCGGAATTCGGTCTTCGATGCCTGTGTCAATGCTGTTAACAACGACCGTTGTTGGAGCCAACTCGAAGGTGTCCAGCAGGAATGTCATGTATTCGGTGCCGCCTCCGGGAAGTGTGACCGTCACAACAGCAGCCTGAAAATCAGCCCCCATCACGTCCCAGTTGGCAGGAACTGCGGCAGGCTGATTGGGGTCCAGATCCAGATGAAAAGCAACGACCTGCATTTCGCTGATAAAGGGTTCCGTTGCCTGATTGTTGTAAGTGGCTCTGTAAAAGACGTGCTCTGTTCGCAGGTAAGGAGGAAAATACGGCGTGCGGTTGTCGTGATAGAATGTGCCGTCGGCTGGAATGCCGGAGTCCGTCCCGCCGGACAGGCCTGTGCTGAGCGTGGCGTTCAGCGAAACTCCCTGAGTAAAAATGGTGTCCAGGCTGAACTGACTGCCGGACTCAGGTGGTGCGGACGGATCCAGAACCACTTCGCCGACGAGGTACCGAGGGTTTTCGAAGCGACCGTTCGCATCCCCTTCGGTGGCGGTGAACTGGTAGCGGACCGGCTGAGCCCGCGCAGATGTGGCGCTCAGCACCAGTAGAGCCGTCAGGAGAAAAGTTGTTCGTCTTGCTGTCATTGTCATGTTGCCTCCGAGAAGAAAAAGAAGGGACGACCTTCAGTCACGCCCATCGACGTGGTGAACTCGAAAGCATAAATGTGGGAAATCCCGAAGACTACAGTTTGGTCCCGGAAAAGTTTCCGGAACCGGCAATTCACCAGCAGGACATTGGGGCATACCCCGATGGGATGGGGTGATTTGTCCACTCCGAATTTGGCCCGAAATGCGATTTTCCCGGTCGCGCCGCTGTTTAGCGGTCACAACTGCCGAATCCCGGTCAGGAAGTTTCCGGAGCTTGCTCGGACGGCCTGATGTTCGGAGGATGGGGTTTCAGTCGTCGCTGCGACTGGTCCAGACGCTGGTGACGGGACGCAGCGGAGAACTGAAGCCGGTGGGCTGAGGGTGGTGACGGCAGGCCAGCAGAACGCCCTGTTCGGGTTCAAAGGTACAGCCCAGTTGCCAGCCGTCTTCCGTGTTCAGAGACCACCGAGGATGCAGGGTCATTCGGACGGATGCATTGGGCATCTGGACAGTCATCGGGTAATCCCTGTCGAGATCGATCGATTCGCTCGCCAGAAAGCGGCAGCCGCCAAGTGAGTAATCCACAATCCGACCAACGACATCCTGACCCGGCCCCACGGAGACAACCGCCGGCAGATTGACGGGAAACCGAATCTCGCCGCGGGAATTATCATTCATCCACTGTTCAATCACCTTCCCCATCGAATCGATGGTGAAGACGGCAATGACGCCCTGTCGTTCGATGCTGCCTGACCAGTGCAGGATAGCTTTGGCGGAATTCAGAATTCTCCATTCATTCCACAGCAACGTGACATCAATGACCTGCCCCATCACCGGAATCGCGTTCAGGTCGCCAACGGTCATGACCAGATCGTGATGCGAAACGGAACGCACATGAGCCGGCATACTCGCTCCGGAAGGCAGTGTCAGAAACGCTGTCAGCGCGGGGAGGCTGCCTTCCAGCAGACGACAGTCTGGAGCGACATCTCCCGCCTGTCGCTCGCGCGGCCAGGTCCATGACTGCGAGGGAACGAACGAACGCTGAACAACTTCGGCATAGCGGCGGGTGAGTGACTGGCTCATGAGGAAACCTCAGGTCGGGGCAAAATGATGCATCTGAGGTTCAGCCTATGTTGCCATTTGTCAACAGGACGGGATTTCCCCTGGCAGCAGACCGGCAAATCCGTGCGGCGCACTCACCTGTTCCTGAAGTAGTGATTTTTGCGGTTGTTCCGTCCGTGACAGGACTCCGTCGCCGGTGTTGCTCTGGCTCTGGCAGTGCTGATGTTCGCTGAAATCAATGGCAAAGCCGGTGCCACACCGAATTCCATCAGTCCTTCACCCCGCCGCTCGGTTTCGCTGAATAACGGGAATCAGATCTGAATTCAGGACGATGTCGCGAGGGTACGGACTTCCGGAGGGCACGCTGAGCAATTCCTGAAAACACGTCTGCATGTCTTCGCGGAGGGACTGAACGTCAATGCCGCAGAACTCGGCGCCTGCTCCCGCGGTGTAAGCGGAAAAGCTGAGATACATTTTTCGAGCACCCGACAGATTACCGCCTTCGAAATGAAACAGGCAGACAGCGGCATGAATCAATCCCTGGAAGAAGGTCTTTTCCGGTCCGACCAGCTCTGACCACAGATCTTCGAAGACATCATGGCAGGCAAAGAATTCGCGATCGTTGAACAGCCGGATGCCTTCTGCAATCCGGTCATCGTCGCAATTGAATGAAGCGTTCATTAGAATCGCCGAGTGTCGGAAGATGGCGTCGTGGACCATGCTGAGCGACTTTATGGCGCTGGTCGGCGTCAGGTCAGAACGCCTGTGAGCGGCGTCCACAGCAGGATGAAAATGGGGAAGAAGAAGGCAGCACCGGTTTCAGAGACCATCGACGAGAAGAGGCGGCGAGCGATGTCGGTCATCCGACAGCTCCGGAAGCTGTTTCCGACAGCCGAATGTGCGCTGCACCACGAATCCGCCTTTCAGCTGCTGGTTGCCACCATTCTGTCCGCTCAGTGTACCGACGAGCGAGTGAACATGGCGACACCGGAACTGTTTCAGAAGTATCCGACGCCGGATGCTCTCAGTCAGTCAACTCAGGAGGACGTTGAACGCATCATCCATCCGCTGGGTTTCTTCCGCAACAAGGCGACGAATATTCGAGCGATGGCGAGCCGTCTGGTGTCGGATTTCGACAGCCAGGTTCCTCAGGATCTGCAGCAGCTGATTACTCTGCCCGGAGTCGGCCGCAAGACGGCCAGCGTGGTACTGGGGACATGGTTCGGCATTCCGTCCGGCGTGGTGGTGGATACTCATGTTCGACGACTGACCAACCTTCTGGGGCTGACGGAATCGCAGAATCCGGACATCATTGAACGCGATCTGATTGAACTTCTGCCTCAGTCGGAATGGATCGAGTTCTCGCACCGCCTCATCTATCACGGACGTCAGACCTGTATTGCTCGGCGACCTCAGTGCACATCCTGCGGCCTGCTGAAGTGGTGCCCTCGAATCGGTTTGCCAGCGCTGAGTAACGAGGCTGACTGATTTCGGGCAAAAGTTCGCTCGCCAGCGCCTGATCTGCGACTGCTCGCGCAGTGGGCTCGCCCGGAGGAAAGTGTTCAGCGCATAAAAAGGGCACCGGACTGATGCCGGTGCCGCGAGGGGACGCAAATTGAGCACTCAGGAAAGGACGTTGAGAAGGGAGATTGGAACCGGAAGGGAATCGGGGACAGGAAACAGTGACCGGCCGAAATTCAGGAAGGGGTGGCCGGATCACTGTGTTTCAGGTGGACCAGGACTCGAAGAAGTTTCCGCCCAGTCAGGATGATCATTCGCGATTGTTTGCGACCAGGCCGGGAATCCTGAAGCCGTCAGCTGCTGCAGTGGCCTCGGTATTTTCAGATCTTCGGGATGCCTTCCAGCCGCCAAGAACCACCGGCTGGGAACGGTCATCGGGCTGAGCGGACCGTTGGCGGGTTCGTGATCCCTGAGGTTCACCGAAGTTGTTGAAGGCTCGGCCTGGATCTTCCCCAAAGGTCGGTTTGGGAGACAGTCCTGAATCCGCGGGTTTCAGTTCACGTTCAAGGCCTGACTTGTGGAACGGTACGTCTGTCTTGGAATCGTTCAGAGATGAACGAGGAGCCGGATCTTCGGGGAAGGCTCGAGCACTTCGGTTCGACGTTGCCCCGCTGTCGAATGCGGGGTCCGGCGTCGGCCGCTGAGCAGTCTGGGTTGTGGGGTCTTCGGCAAATGCGATGGTTCCGCCGTATCCGAACCCGCCGTAGGCGAGAGCACTTCCGATGGGCACCGTTCGGTAGGCAGTCACTGGCCGTGAAACCGTCACTTCTTCCTTGCGATACGCCAGCTTCTGCACCGCGACTCGCTCGGTTGTGCGTTTGGCCACCATCTTTGTTTCGTTGATGACGACCTTCTGAGTCCCCCGGACGGCGACCTGTCGAGTGACGGGCACCGAGCAGGCCATCATCTGCGGAACGTACTGCCGCGTTGTTCGGTAATTCGGGATGAACGCATTTCGGAAGGAAACGCCGGTGCGGTTCAGCCAGCCGATCATACCTGGTCGAGCATCGACCTGGCAGGGAGCACACTTGGAAACCGGCTGGTAATTTGTCACCCACCGTCCCATGTCGCGGTTGACGGTCCGGTTCTCGACAACCGTCTGATAGCTGACCGTGGGAACCTCAACCGTTCGCTGCTGAGACACGGGTTCGTAGACAGTCACATCCCGGTCTTCGTACTCCGTTTTGTAGTACGGGACTTCAACGGTCTGCTTTTCCTGTTTGTAGGTTGTCACAGGAACGGTCTGGTAGCACGCCGAGTACACGGGCTGAATCGGCGTACATGTGGCCACCGGGGCACAGGCTCCGGCGTTCGCATACAGCGGCTGCGAATAGGCCACGCTGTTTCCGGCACAACTGGAACAGCCACCACTGCCATAGAACTGAGCTGAGACGGGAGCCGGAAGGCAGAACGCGGTAGCTGCCAGAACGGCCCAAAACAATTTTCTGGACATGATCTTTCTTCCCTGAAATGTTGCGGCAGTCACACCTTCGAATGCGGGTTCGTGAGGCGGTGCGAATGCACAGCTGAGAAGATCACAGCCGATGGCCTGTCCGTTCATCCGTGAACTGAACCATCAGACTGCAAACGGTTTGAGAAAGGAGGTACCGGGAACCGGAAGGTCAGCCGGACTTGAGAGGGACATCGCAGGGACGGAAACGACTGAAACAGGCTGTCGGTTTCTGCCGCAGGCGACAGGACGAAGGGAAATCTGAAATGCAGAATCGGAAGACTCTTCAGGACTGACGGCAGGAAGTGCCGCCCGTCTTCGAAGAACGGGGGCAGATTTATCGAAAGCAAAAAAATGGGTCAAGACCGGTTAAAGTCTTCAGCCCGCAACTTTTTGCTCGAAAAAATTCCGCCGGACGTAACCCCTGAAAACTCGCCGTCTGACCGGCAGATTCTGCAGACATCCCGAACGCGGGCAGGGCGCAGCGCGCCTGACGGGCCGACACAAATCACTGTTGTGTCGGCCTTTCAGGCGCCTTTCAGGCCTTGACAGGCGGGGTGCATTCTCGCCGGTGGCTGACGCCACCGGCAGAGGCTGTATCGGCCCTTCGGGCCTGTATCGCCGGTGTGCCTGACTCGAACCTGGGAGACTGGCCAGTCCGTCCGGACCGTGTCGTCGAGGATGAAGTCACGAATCCCTGCCCGGGACTTTCTGGATCGTCAGTTGCGGGACAATTGAATCTGCCGATCGCCTTACAGCCGCTCGGTGACGGGCATGTCCACCACAGCAGTCACGGGCGGCTGGTTCGGAATCAGCACCAGAACCTGCCCGGAGTCGATTCGCGCGACCATCAGCAGCGCGGACAGCAGGCACGGAATGATCAAGACGGCCAGGACCGGCAACGTCGCCAGCTTTCGGAACAGCGTTCCTCGCTGACTGACTCGGCAGGCAACGCTGAAGAATGCGGCTGCCAGCCAGATCGACCCCACCAGCAGCGCCAGCGTGACAACCCGGTTCATCCGCACTTTGCTGCGGATGGCCGAGACAGCCTGTCGTTCCAGAGCTTCCGGGAATTCAATCAGAGCGTACGTCTGCCTCATTGAATGGTCACCGTCTGCGGCCACAACGACCTCAGAACGCGATTCCGTCCTCACCACGCTCGACCGCAGCGCGTTCGCGGTGAGTGAAATCCGAACGAGTTTTTCCCAGTCTGCAGGCCCACCCAGTTCGCGACGAGCCAGCTGGCGAATGTGATTCTGCAGAGCATCGTTGACGGGCTGCTGCAGCGCATCTTCCGGCGACTCTGACGCGGGAACCATTCGCGACTTGACGACAAGCTGCCCAACCCCGGGATGATCAATCCATTCGGGCAGCGGAGCTGTACCGGCGACAGACGATTCCGGACTTTCAGCGAATAGATTCGATGGTGCTGTTGCTTCGTGGTCGACCTCAGCGACGGTTGAAGATTCTGGGGGCGTCGAATCCGACCCAGGCGATTCAGCATTCGCGACGATTCGAGCCACCGTCTGCGACAATGTCGAAACCGCTGACGGAGTCAGAGCCTGCCGCAGCAGCGTCCCGGGAAACAACGGCTGCAGAGTTCCCGGCCCGGTTGGCGAAATCGGCACCATCGCGTAGACCTGCTGCAGCTGGTTCAGATCCTTCAACAGCTCTGAATCAGCATTCAGAAGCCGCACCAGCTGCTCTTCCGTCAGAATCAGGTAACGAACATCCGGCGGATCAGGCTCTGAAACACCCGATTCTGACGAGGCAGTGACATCACCAATGGAAGCCGTGGTGTTGTCCTCTTCAGCAGCACCCGGTGTGGGCTCATCGGCAGTGACGACAGACACCAGGCTTTCCGCAGAGCGAAGTGCCGCAGGCTCGTTCTGATTTCTGTGAACAGCGGCGGTGCGAATCAGCAGCAGCATGATTCCCGCGGCAACGACCGACGTCCCGCAAAAGCGGATCGCGTTCTGAAATCGGGCAGCAACAATAACTCGATGTCGCCAGAGGACAGACATTGCAAAAAATGCGGTCAGACACAGCAGAGCTGTCACGGCGGCGGTGGCGGCCAGAGTCAGCCCGGCCATCAGCAACAGAATCAGTGATCCCAGGAAGAAGACGATCATCCGGCGAACCTCCTGCCTGCGCTATCAACGCCGTCGTCCGGACTGCGGTCAGAGGCGCAGCC
>JAWKTY010000043.1:0-28266 GCA_041398865.1 Planctomycetaceae bacterium | reverse complement strand
CTTCTTTCATCCCAGCATGAGCGACGACCAGCTTGCCGTCATCCAGAACGTAGTGACTCACGAGGCCGTCGAGAAACTCGGCCAACTCTTTGCAGAAGGGTTCACGAATGTCGTTGGGAAGGGCTTCGATCTCGCTCCATGACTGGGCCAGACCGTGCGTCATCTGCGGATTCTTTCCCCGCAGCTTTCGCAACAATTTCATGTCGTGATTACCGGGGACACAGATGCCACTACCGAAAGAGACCATTCCTGCAACGATCCGCAGAGTATCCAATACCCGTGGCCCTCGGTCCACGAGATCACCAACGAAGACAGCCTTGCGACCGTCTGGGTGAGCAAGAACCGGGCCACTGACCAGCGACGGCCCTCCGGGCACCACCGCACTCACACGATAGCCGAGCTTCTGCAACAGTTCTTCAAGCTCGTCACAACAGCCGTGAATGTCGCCGATGATGTCGAATGGGCCTTGCTCGTCCCGTCTGTCGTTCCAAAGCGGAACACGTTCGATGGTCGCCGATTCGATCTCTTCGACGGAATCCATCACGAAGATGTGTCGGAAGCCTTCTCGCTTCAAAGCCTTGATTGAGCGTCGAAGTTGCGACCGTTGCTGTTGCACGACATGGGGGCCGAACGTGCGATCATCCCGGTTTCGATTTCGTTCGTGGCAAACCTTTTCCGGGGGATTCAGGACAATGGCAACGGGCAGGCAGTGGTACTGCTTCGCCAACTGCACCATTGGCCGCCGTGCTTCTGGCTGAACATTGGTGGCGTCAACGACAGTCAAATGCCCCCGAGCAAGCCGTTTGGCCGCAACGAAATGCAACACCTCGAACGCATCGTTTGTCGCAGCCTGATCGTTCTCGTCGTCACTGACGAGTCCACGGCAATAATCCGACGACAACACCTCAGTCGGCAGGAAGTGCTTCCGTGCAAACGTACTCTTCCCCGACCCGCTCGGGCCGACGAGAACGACAAGTGAGAGTTTTGGAATCTTGATGTTCATTCAAGACTGACCCCGCGCATTTCGGACAAGTTCGCGAAATGTTTTGCGGACAGACTTGTGGAGGAATCGGGCAAAGGAACTGTCGAGATGCCGAATGGCGATCAGTTCAACAACATCCGCCAGGTCCTTGTGCATTCGGCGGACATTTCCGGTTCCGCAGGCAATCTTGATTTCGATCAGCTTCGACAGCCTGACAACAGGCAGCCCTTCGATTGTCTCGACGTTGAGATCTCCCTCCGGATCAGGCAGTCGCAATTCTGCCGACGGTCCGGCGTTGTCGCCCGCGTAAAGGAACTGAATCGTGACTCCACTGTCTGTCCGGAATTCCGCATGGCTTTCATCCCACTGCAGGCCGGCATTCTCAAGCACGTCGCGAACGGTCCGGGAATCGGACCTGCGAATGATGAGATCCACGTCCGCAGTATTCCTCTGATAGCCATGTAGACAGACCGCCACTCCGCCACAGACCGAATGTTTCACGCCGGACTGCCGAAGCAGTTGGTGGCACGAAGCCGCGACTTTCCAGAGGTTGTCATTTCCCAGCATCGAATAAGCCTGTTCTGCGGTTGGCATCGGCAGCTCCTTTTTCGTGACAACAGTTTACCCCAGACGAATCCGAATCAACAGGTCATTGAGTGCCGTTGCACCACTGGGTTGTTCGGGGAGCCTGCTCTGTTCAAAGGCTTCCTCAAGCTCAGTTCGCAGTCGCTCGTATTCCCGTTCATGAAATGAAAGATCGGCCTGATCGAGCGTGCCTTTCTCTGTGCCGCTGATCTTTCGCTCAATCAACTCAGGCAAGTAGGGCAGCTTGAACGTCTCATTCAGATGGACCAGATTCGCTTCGATTTCGCCGGTTCGCATCAGGTGAATTCCCGTCAGCAGAACTCGGTAAACGTACAGCAGCGGTTTGACCCGAGGCGGACCGGCACTGTCAGGGGGACACTCCTTCTGAAACAACTTCCACTGCGTTGAGGCGAATCCGAGGTAGTGGTGAGCGTGATGCTTTGTGAGGCAACTCGGGGCGATGGCCTTGAGTTCTTCGTGTTCCGGGGTGGTATGGACGATGAGCGGCGAAAGCACCTGCTCCATCACATAGCCGTTTTTCCTGAGCATCAGCCCGAAGAATTTCCTGGCGTCGTGCGTGACGAGATCAATCTCCAGGCCATCGTGGATGCCCGACTTTGCAATTGTATCGGAGCCGGTTTCCAACCCGATGATTTCCTCAAGCGGCAACAGATGCGCTCCCCGCAGGTCAAAGTCCGAATCCGGCGACGGGAAGCCGTACAGGTGGGCTCCGCTGATCGTGGCGAACAGCAGTGGGTACGGATGGTCGTCGATGTGCTTTTGTAGCCGTGGATCGAATGTCATGATGTTTGTCCGGTATCGTGATTGACGGGCCTGAACTCGTGAATGACAGAAATCGTGCCGACGATGTTGTCGTTGAATTCCTCCAGTTCCTCTGCCGGAATCCAGTATTCCATGAAGTCTCTTCCACCGGCTTCGTGGATTTCATGTCGGTCGAGATAGTCCTGCAGAAAATCAGAGCGAAGGACATATCCGACGTGCTGAGAGTTCGGATCTTTGGTGTTCCAGTCACGAGCGATGAAAATGGCGTACTCTTCAGTGACCACTGGATAGAAAATTGGCTGCCATTCCAGCCTCGGCGGAAATCGCTTCCAGCCCGACGCTTCGATCAAGTCGAGTTCAGCCTGACCAACAGGTCGAAATAGTGTTGCGATCTGTCTGGTCATAAACACTCCCGAGCTCCGTGTTATCGAGCCTTGATGAGACAGGTGAATTCTGTGGGGCTGGTGGAGCCTGTGTGGGGCTGTAAAGTTTGTGGAGTCTGTGGAACTGGTGGCACAGACATTCCTGTCTGTGCCAGCAATAGCAATCAATCCGGCCCGGAATAAAACGCCGGGTAATGATCGATATGCTTAACGAGTTCTGCCTTGACGGGGTTGTCTGCCATGTAATTCAGTTTTTCTTCAAACTCCGCCTGGTCACGAACGATTCGGTCCCATGATTCATCCTGCCAGATTGTGCCAGTCCGATTGCGATGCTGATTGATCAGACGAGCAGAGACGCCTTTGATCCCCTTCATGACCCGGGACAGGGAATATCCGGTCTGAGGCCGCAACAGCAAATGCACATGGTCAGGCATGATGACAGCTGCAGCCAGCAGGTAGAATTGTTTGTCGCCAGCCTTGATGTGATCCAGCACAATCATTCGCTCCTGCTCGGTCAGTGTGCCAGTTGCCAGCCGAAAAGTGACAAAGTAGCAGCTGCCTTCCATTGTCCAGTGAGGCAGGTTTCGCCGCCGTCTTTCCAGTACGGGTTCAGGGGATGACACAGACAGGAATGTCTGTGCCACCGGGACTCTGATTGATGGCCGTTGGCTCAGGCATTTCATTGGGGTCTGGGGGCATCAAGTGGCTCAGGCATTTCAGATAATCCTGAAATTACAGAAGGCAATGGAATTACAGGTGCATCTGAAGTCACAGGTCCATCTGGAGTCACAGGTGAGCCTAGAGCTAAAGGCAACGCTGGAATCAAAGGTGGCCCAGACATTCCTGTCTGGGTTGCACTCCGCCTAGCCTTGATCAGAAAAGCATTCGCTCTCTCGTAGTCAGGTCGTTCCGGCAACTTCGTCTGTTCCAAAGCTCTGTCGAACTCAGCATGGAGAGCGAGTCGCCATTTCTCCGTTTCCTCCCACGGCATCTCGCCTCGCTTGATCGCCAACAGTTGCTCACGATGTTCGTCCACTCGAACCGGAACAGAACCTTCTCGCAGTACGCTGATGCCTGAGATCAGCAACCGAATCAGGTGCATGACGTGCTTCCACTTCACTTGCCCCTGATTGCGGATGTCTGCCTGCATCTTCTTGAACTGAGACATGACGTAGCCGTTGTAGGTCTGGTACACGAGCCGAGACAGGAACATGGACCGCATCGACAACAGTTCGTCGGCCAGTGGCGTCGTCTTCTCGACTATCGGCGTGTAGAGACACTCCAGCACGTTCGGGTTCGCCTTGAGTGCCAAGACGAGAAACTTCTGAAGTTCCCAGTACGACTCCTGTGTCTCATGGCACTCCAGTTGCTCGGGGACGCCGTACAGTGACCAGTGCAGTTCGGCTGGAGGGAGATAACATCCTCGGCGGTCCACATCGGACTCGCTGTCGGCGAGGCCGTATGCCTGCGAGCCAATGACGCATTGAAAGATCACGTTCTCAAAGAGGTCGTGACGACGAAGAATGACGCCGTTTTCCCCAATATCGCCTTCCTTGAACTTGGCAAGGGTCGTGAGATCACCAGACTTCAGTGCCTCCTCGACTCCATCTGGGAATCGAACTCGATAGGAGTGTTCCAGATCGGACGGTGACTTCACGACCACACCGACTGCGCCACGAGGATGCAGCGTGCGACCATTCTGGCCGACAACATCCTTCAGCGTCACGACCTGCGTGCCGACTGCGAAAATCAGGTTGGGATGGTGATGTACTCGTTTCATCATAAGTACTCTCGAAGTTCCTTTAATCTCTTTCGGCTGATCGGATCACGCAGGACCGATTTTCCCTCGTCGAGAATCTTCCTCAGAAGCAACCCCGGCGGTTTCTTTGCGTTCAGATTGTTTGTTTCAACCTCAATGAGAATCCCATCAATCTGAATGGCAACCAAAACCGTCATCCCGTCGAGTTGTTCGAGGTGTTCATTCTTTACCTCCGAAATCGCAATGTTCGTTACGGATTTCCAGAATTTGTCAGCCCGCCGTTTGGGGACTGGAATTGATTCCTGCAACCATTCGACTCCTTCTTTGTCTGAGGCAAACCACAGGTTCTCAGTCGATGTGAACAGGCGAAAGACTGTTTCATCTGTTCGCTCAACGACTCGGAGAAGTGTCTCTGCGTGAAAGGATGGAAAACAGATCAGTTCTGCCATCCGCACGAATGGCCTCATCTTCTATTCGAGAGAGGAAACTCCGCACTGCTGTCGATATTTGTTGATGAAGTCGTTCACGATTCCTCGCTCCCACTCTGCTCAAACACTGCCATCTGTGTCGGCGATCCAACCGTTTCGTCTTCCGGTCCCACGGGCAGAAAACGAACAGAGTAGCCATTCCGCTCAGCGACTCGATTGGCCCAGTCCTGAAATTCCTGACGACTCCACTCGAACCGATGATCGGCGTGCCGGAACTGACCTGCGGGAAGTGATTCCCACATCACGTTGTACTCTCGGTTTGGTGTCGTCAGAACAACTGTCTTGGGCCGGGCAAACTCGAACACGACTCTCTCCAACGCCGACAACCTCGGTGGATCAAGATGTTCGATGACTTCAACGACGGCTGCTGCATCAAAGCCTTCGAGTCGCTTGTCTCGGTAGATCAGTGAACCGTGAATCAGTTTGAGCCGCTCGGCTTGCCTTTCGGGAAGCCGATCTAGTTTCAGTCGCTTTTGAGCCATCTCCAAGGAGCGGATCGAGACATCCATCCCAACGATCTGTTCAAACTGCCGATCCTGAAGAAGTTCACGCAGCAGTTTTCCTTCCCCGCAGCCGAGATCGAGCACTGTTCGGGCACCGCTGGCTCGAATCGCAGCGATGACTGCTCCGAGTCGTTGATCGTTGAGGCTCAGCGTCTTCTCCAGCGATTCTTCCTGCTGTTCTGTTGCTGATGGCTCATCCGTCGTTACTTCTCCCTCAGCCTCGACCAGACGGGCGAGTGCCTCTCGATAGAGACTGGACCGATGCTTCAGGTAGCGACGAGTGATCTGCTCCTTCTCTGGGTGAGCGGCTAACCATCCGCCTCCCTTCGCCAGCAACTTCTCCAACTCGTCGTCGCCGACGAAATAGTGTTTCTCGTTGTCGAAGACGGGAACCAATACATACAAGTGCGTGAGCAATTCGGAGAGTGTTTTCGTTCCACTGATCGAGACCGAGTAATAAGGGCTGTCTCCCCACTCCGGGAACTGCTCGTCGAGCGGTTCCCGAACGGCTTCAACCGAATAACCGAGCGGCTCAAACATTCGATGCAGGAACCCTTCACCGCCTCGCACGGGCAGAACATCGAGCCGAGCAGTCAGAGGAATCGGCGTCGTGACCAGTTCCGGTCGATCCTTGCAGCGACCGCCCATCGCCGACCCGAAGACCTGCGAGATCGCCACGCTCATGAAGGACGAAGCGACATAGGGACGATCATTGACGTAGTGGCCCAACAGAAAACCCTGATTCCGCCCTTTGCCACGCACCATGCCGACCGGGTCCACATCGAGCAGCAAGCTGACCGTGCAACGATCCTCCGTCACGTCGGGATAGAAGACGTGCGCCTGCCCGAAGCTCAGGTCAAAGCTCTGAAATCGATCCGGGTGTTTGTGCAGCAAGAACCCAAGATCGGTTGTTGGTTTGTGTTCAGTGGAGATCGTTAGGAGCATAGCTGAAAGGATGAAGGATGAAGGCGAAAGGATGAGTCACACTAATTCTTGGCGTTCTTTGCACAAGTGACGGGGATGGCCGTCAGCTCGTCGGCTTCCTGCCTGAGGTCGGCAAGTCGGGATGATTCGATGATGCCCGATTCGACCAGTAGCTCCATCCAATACGACGTTTCTTCCAGTTCCTGAAGGCCACCCTCAATCTTACTGATAAACTGGGCGTTCGAGCGACAGCGGCTTGCTTCACGATAATGGGCTCCGACCGATGTTCCGGATCGAAGCAGTTGTTTTCCAATGACCTGAGATTCCGTCGTCTTCGGCAACGCTGAATACAGACGAATTACTCGCAGAGCAAGCTGTTTCGTACGATTCTTCAGATCAACTGGATCCTTGTCTTCACTCATCCTTCAGCCTTCCTCCTTCAACCTTAAACGATGACACTCAATCCACGTCGGCGGCTCGCATTTCTCGGCAAGACTGCGGATCACGGTCTCCGGAACGGACTTTTTCCGAGCTTTGTTCTGTTGCAAGAGCGTATCAAGCGCAGGTTCGAGGTAGACGATCTCGATACGGGCGTTGTAGTCGGCGAACAGGTCAAGCCACCTGACACGAGTCTGTCGCATCGTGTTCGTGGCATTGAAGGCGAACGGCGTTCCTGATCGTAGAAACTCACGACATCGTTCTTTGGCTACCTGAGCCACTCGTCCCTGATTGTCGGTCGGGTCAACGCCAAGTTCACCTCGGATGTCGTCCAACGAAACGACCGGCAACTCGCTGCGGTTTCTGGAGAGCCATGTGTCCTTGCCGCTGCCCGGAAGACCGGACATCAGCGTCACGGTGCAGGCGAAGTCTTCATGCGGAACGAAATGCAGGTTCGGCTCCTGCTGCCGGAAGAACGTAAAGCGTGCATGGTCGGTGGCGAATGAGTATGGCTGGCTGAGACAGCCAGTTTCTTCGGCCATCATCTTCCAGAAGTGCAGATTCTCAAGAGTTGACTGACCCATCAACCGAAATGTGATTGTTCTCTCGCTCCCCAGTGAAACAATTGCCACGCCCGTTCACGGAAGCAGGTTGTGCGTCTCGTCCGAGTGGACCCCCATCGTGTTCTGGCCGGTTTCGTGAAGGTTCAGCAGACAGTTGTTGAACTGAATCTCCAGCTTCGGCGTGAGGCACTCAACAAGGTCCACAAGACAAGCCGGAAGATCAGTTGCCCCGTAAGACAATTGGGAATAGTCATCGGGCTTGCCAAAGCCGGCCGTCTTGCGGACTTTCATACCTGCGTCCCACTTCACGGACGACAGCAGTTCCGCAAACAGTTCTGCGTGCTTCGGGTAAAACTTCTGATCCAAAATAAACAGCAAAGCCACCGCCACACCAGGGCACGCTGGTTGCCATGGCTACTGCTGCGAAGCAATCTTCTCCGGCGCGGCGGCTCGTTTCAGGAAGGCGTCGGACAGGACGATGCCTTCGACCAGCGTCGAGAAGCGGTAGCCGGTTTCCTTCAGCTGTTTCTGGATCTCATCGACCTCGCATTTGTCGAAATAAAGAATGCCGCGGCCGATGGCGTAGGTCAGCATCTTTTCGGTCATTGTTCGAGCAAACTTCTCGCGGCGAGCTCGGACAATCTGCACCAGTTCCAGCGGACCGTTAAACGATTCGCCGCCGGGCAGTGAACCGGAGGCGTCAATCGGGCGGTCGCCGTCCCGGTCGCGCCATTCTCCGATGGCGTTGAAGTTTTCCAGTCCCAGACCCAGCGGATCCATCACCTTGTGACACGAGGCACAGCCGGGATCTTCGCGATGTTTGGCCAGCTGTTCGCGGAGCGTTAGTTCGGGAGACACTTTGGCAGTGACTTCCAGTTCCGGGACATTGGGCGGAGGTGGCGGAGGGCCTTCGCCGAAGATGTTTTCCATGATCCATTTGCCCCGCTTGACGGGACTGGTGCGTCCGGGGTTGGATGTCAGCGTCAGAATACTCGCGTGAGTCAGCACGCCGGAACGTTTGGTCCCCTTCAGCGAGACTTTCTGAAACTCGTCACCGCTGACCCCGCTGATGCCGTACAGTTTTGCCAGACGCTGATTCACAAAAGTGAAGTCGGCCGACAGCAGTTCCTCGATGCTGAGGTCCTCCTGCATGACCGTCCGGAACAGCAGTTCCGTTTCCCGTCGCATGTCCTTTCGCAGGTTGTCGTCGAAAGATTTGAAGATATCGGTGTTGGGTGTCACTTCGTTCAGATTGCGAAGGTTCAGCCACTGAGCCGCAAAGTTCTGCACCAGAGCTTCGGCCTTTGAATCCTTCAGCATTCGAACCACCTGCTGGCGGATGATGTCCGGCTGTGTCAGCTGTTTCTGTGATGCCAGACGAAGCAGTTCCTCGTCCGGCATTGAACTCCACAAAAAATATGACAGTCGCGAAGCCACTTCGAAATCGTTCAGGCTGCGTTCTGTTTCTCCGTCCACCGGATCCTGTTCCAGGCGAAACAGAAAATCAGGAGCCACCAGAATGGCCTGCACGGCCAGCGAAATTCCGGCTTCGTAGGATTCTCCCATGTCGTCCACAGCGGAACGCACCAGCCCCGCATAGCGAAAAACATCTTCAGCACTGACTTCCCGGCGGAATGCTCTCGGCAGCAAAGGCGTCAGGACCTGCGTGGCAGCATCCTGCACGGACACTCCGTTGCCCGGCTGAGCGATCACCAGTCGCTGATGCGATGCCGACCGAGTCCCCGTGCCGCCGCCGATCGGACCTCGCAGCGCGATGGATTTGACTCCCAGATTCCGGTCCTTTGGACGACCGCCCTCTTTGTCGTTGTAGTAGTCATTCAGAAAGGCCACGCCGATGTGCTGCTTTCCGGCGATCAGTGGTGTTTTGAAGCGGAACTCTTCGGCTTTCTGATGCTGCTGCACTTCAAATTCCTGAGCCGTCTCTGTGCCCAGTTTCAGAGCAAACTTTGCCTTGTCCGGACCGGCCTGATCGGCTCCGACCATCATAATGACTTCGTATTCGCCGTTGGCAATCACATCAAAGTCGTGAAACAGCTCGCCCGTGGACGCCAGCACGCGAAACCCAGCATGACCTCCGCTGCTGCCATTCGATGCCGTCAGCCCATCGCCGTCGACTTTGGTGGTGACTTCACGACTGAAGTCGCGAGTATCAACCACAACATTGGCGACTTCTTCGGCAGCAATCAGATACTTTTCCAGCAGCAGCGGCGGCAGAGACAGCACATCACCGATGTTGTCGAAACCTTCACCAACATCATCAGCGGGGAAGTTGTCCGCCGGGGTGATGTCGACTCCAAACAGATCGCGGATGGTGTTGTTGTATTCGACGCGGTTCAATCGCTGCACGGTCGCTCGGCCGGGATTTCTGACCAGATCACAGTCGAAGTTGTACAGTTCTTCATGCATCAGCAGAGCAATTTCCTCGCGATGCAGAGCTGTCGGCTGTGGATCGTAATCGGCTGGCGGCATCGCTCCGGCATTGATCATTCGGTACACGCGTTCCCAAGATTTTCGTTCCGACATGAACTGATCAGGGGACGTCAGCTGATGTACAGTGATGCCGCCTTCCTGAGAATCAGCTCCGTGACATTCGGCACAGTGAGTCGTCAGGAAGGGAACGATTTTTTCGCTGATTGCCTTCTGCCGCGCAGCCAGCGCGGCAGCCTCTTCTTCAGCCTTTCGCCGAGCAGCTTCCTGTTCGGCAGCCAACTGATCGGGAAACCCAGTCAGAGTCGCTTCGTTTCGAGGAACGCTGCCGTCTGCTGTCGAAGGATCGCCTTCGGAAGATTCAGCGGCAACGAGCCCCGAGTTCGGCGGGCCGGACTGAAAGCGCTGCCACGCGAACAGACCCAGCAGACCAATCGCCAGCCCAATCCCGACGCCGTACGCCGCCGGGTGAATGCGGGTCCCCTGAGGCGCAGCCTGCCGAACTCGACGAGCCGCCTGATCTCGCTGAACCAGCTTCCGAGTGCGACGCGAAGAAGCATCTTCGGGGGCTGCTGCCGCAGACGAACGTGATGTTCGCGGCACAACCTTTGACGCTGACTTCGAAGCCACCTTCAACTTCGGTGGTGGCGGCGCCGGCTTTGCGGCAGCCGGTGTTCGTTCAGTCAGGGGACGTCGAACTTTGTCAGCTTCGTTCGGACGTCCAGGGATCATCGGCGGCGCTGGAACAGAAGCCGGCGATGCAGGTCGACTCGCCGGTCTGGCCAGTTTCATCGGCTGCCGGCAGGCCTTGTTCGGACACGCTGCCACTCGACCAAGGAATTCGTCATTGGCGCGAAATCGAGTTCCACAGGCGGGGCATTTGAATGTCGTGGTTGATGCAGACATGAGGTGCGGAACCGGCAAAGCCGGGAGAAGTTTCGGACAACGGCCGATGAATCAGAAGCAGGATGAGCTTGAGAGGCGGGAGACCGTCGGCCGCATCACGACTCAATTCGCGTTTGGCGGCAGGCGTTCGGTTCGAGCAGCAGCTGGAAGGAAGTTTATCCTGCCGACGATCTGAGTCCAGGGGCAGACGTGGAGCGATATCAGTCAGCCGGAAGGATTTCGTGGATCTCAGCGATTCTGAGGGCAGTCTGCAGGCGTGCAATTCGAACTCGGACGAGGAATAATGGAGGCAGCGGCAGATCGATCGCATTTGTCGCGCCCCGCCGCCCCCGCGCCGTCGCCTTCTCATTGTTCGGAACCCGTCCTCATGTCCTGCCCGCTCCGAAGTCCGGTCCTGTCCGTCATGGCATTCTTCGCCGCTGTCCTGACAGCGCTTCAGCCGACTGTTGCTGAACCTCCGGCAGGCTGGCACATCGTCACCATTCCAGACGCATGGCGAAGCGTCCCGAAGGCGATCTGGCTCCGATCGACGGAGCATCGTGGTGCCGAGCGATGGTGAAGGTGCCGAGGTCGTGGAAACCAGCCTGACGCTGCACGTTGAAGCTCTGGATGACGCGCGAGGCCACGTTTTTGGGACGGAGTTCAGGTTGGAGCGACCGGCACGTTTCCTCCGGATTTCCGCAGCGGACTGGGCGAACGCGGACAGTATCGGATCGACAAAGCTCTGATTCGTCCCGGCGAATTTCACTGCGTGGCGATTCGAGTTTACCGGAACGATCCTCGTCCCAACTTCAGCGTTGCTCCGCCGGTGCTGATGAATGAAGCTGCCATGCAGGCCATTCGCATGAACGGGAAGTGGCAATACCGCCCCGGTGACGATATTGCTTTCGGCAAAGTCACGTCGTCGAATTCGGGCTTTCGTCGCCGGACGGTTCGGCAGACGAACTGAGATCGCTGGGAGCCTATGTTCAGACAGATCCGGTGGATGAGATCGCGGCGTATGTGTCGCGGCGAGAAGGCGACCGCGACCCATTACCGCCAAAGCAGGCAGAACAGTCGTTTACCGTTCCGGATGATCTGAAACTGCAGCTGGTTCTGGTGAACCGGAAATTGCTCAGCCTCTGTTTATGACATGGGATTCCCGAGAACGCCTGTGGGTTGTTGGAAGGTACCGACAGTATCCGGAAGTTGCCGGTGTGAACATGGTCAGCCGTGACGTGTTTCTTCGCAGCGTTTACGACAAAGTTCCCGAACCGCCACCGCACGGAGCCAAAGGACGTGACAGGATTTCCGTTCACGAAGACACGGATGGCGACGGGATCTATGATCACCACAAGACGTTTGTCGATGGCCTGAACATTGCCACGTCGGTCGCTCTGGGACATGGTGGAGCCTTCGTGACGAATCCGCCGTATCTGCTGTTCTACCCGGACCGCAACGGAGATGACATTCCCGATGGAGATCCTGAAGTTCTGCTGGAAGGATTCGGTCTGGAAGATTCTCACAGCGTGATCAACAGCCTGACCTTCGGACCGGATGGCTGACTGTACAGACTCAGGGGCAGCACAGTCACCGCCGCCGTCAAACGTCCCGGAAGCACAGACCCGCCCGTCCGCAGCATGGGGCAGCTGATCTGGCGTTACCATCCGATCACCAGGGTTTATGAAGTGTTTGCGGAAGGCGGAGGAAACACTTTCCGGAGTTGAAATCACCAGTCGCGGTCCACATCTTTTCCGGCCACAACGGCGGCGATACTCGCGGGTTTCACTACCTTCAGGGCAGCTATTCGCGCAAAGGCTTTGGCAAACACGGACCGCTGTCGAATCCTTATGCCTTCGGATATTTCGAACACATCAAACATCATCCGGTGGCGCGGTTCAGTCACTGCTTTCTGATCTACGAAGATGCCGCGCTTCCGGAAAAGTATTCCGGAAAGCTTTTCGGAGTTGAACCTCTGCAGGGGCAGGTCGTACTCAGCGATGTGAGACCGTTTCAGTCGTCGTATGAAACCGAAGACCTGTCACGAGTCGTCACCACGGACGATCCCTGGTTCCGTCCTGTCGACATCAAATCCGGGCCGGACGGCAGCGTGTACGTGGCCGATCTTTACGAGCAGCGAATCGATCACAGCAGTCATTATGCAGGTCGCATTGATCGAACCAACGGCCGCATCTATCGCCTGCATGCGGCGGCTTCCACCGGCAAAACGACGGGCGAAAGGAAGCTTCCGGCTCTGCAGCCCACTGATCAGCTGGCGGCGACGCTGGACGGTCCGTCCCGCTGGCAGCGGCGCATGGCAACTCGCGTTCTGGCTGATCGACGTGAAACGTCTCTGGTTCCGGATCTGATTCAGCAGCTGCAGAATCAGTCCGGCCAGTCAGCTCTGGAAAAGCTGTGGGCGATTGCTCAGCTGGGAGGTCTCAGTGATGAACTGGCTAAACAGACGCTGAAGCATGATACGCCGGACGTGCGTTCGTGGACGGTCCGAATGCTGTGTGATGATCATCAGGTCGATCCGGCAATCGCAAAGGCTCTGGCCGATCTGGCAGGTCGCGAAGATTATATTGAAGTCCGCAAGCAGCTGGCCGCTTCCGCTCGACGCCTGCCCACTGCCGATGCTCTGCCCATCATTCACGATCTGCTGAAGTACGACGAAGATGCGGACGATGTCCACCAGCCGCTGATGCTTTGGTGGGCTCTGGAAGCTCATGCTGTTCACGGAAAACGCAGCCAGCACAGCGAGATTCTGGCCACCGTTCTGCCCGATCAGGATTCATGGCAGCGACCTCTGGTTCAGCAGCACGTGCTGCTGCGTCTGATGACGCGTTATGCGTCGGCGGGAAGCCGCGAAGAACTGCTGGCCGCTGCTGCGATCCTGCAGGCAGCTCCGGATCAGACATCGCGCGACCTGCTGCTGAAAGGGTTTGAAGAAGCGTACAAAGGTCGCTCGCTGGCAGACATTCCGGACGACATGGTCACCGCGCTGGCGGCGTCAGGTGGAGGTTCGACAGCGCTGAAGCTCAGGCAGGGCAACCCGGATGCCATTCAGCAGGCCATGGCGGCCGTGACAGATCCGAAAGTCAGCGCCGAAGATCGACGCCAGTATCTGGAGATCTTCGGGGAAATCCGTCGGCCGGAATTCATCCCCGTCCTGCTGCAGGTCGTCGGGCAGACTGCTGACCCCGATCCCCCCGCTGCTGCTCTGACCGCGCTGCAGGCATTTGACGACCTGCGCATTGGCCAGCAGGTCACCGCCGAATTTGCGAAGCTGCCCCCACAGACCCGCATGGTCGCCGAAACACTGCTGGCCAGTCGTTCGGTGTGGGCTCGTGAACTGCTGAACGCTGTAGATCAGGGGAAAATCGCCACGGCAGAGATCTCTGAAACCGGCCTGCGAAAGATGCTCATGCACCGGGACGACACCATTCAGCAATTGATTTCAAAACACTGGGGCAGCGTTGCCGGAGCCACCACGGAACAGATGCAACAGGAGATCGAACGCCTGACTGTTTTGCTGAATGGCGGATCAGGAAACCCCAAAGCCGGCAAACCGCTGTATATGAATATCTGCGGTCGCTGCCACCGACTGTTTGAAGAAGGAGGTCAGGTGGGGCCGGATCTGACGTCGTTTAAGCGAGACCAGCTGGATCGAATTCTGGCCAGCGTCGTGAATCCCAGTCTGGAAATTCGCGAAGGCTTCGAAAACCATGTCATCGTCACGACGGACGGACGCATGGTGAATGGTTTCCGAGCGGACAACGATCAGCAGGTTGTGGTGCTGCGAGGCATCGATGGCCAGAATCTGATTGTTCGCCGAGACGAGATTGAAGAGATGAGCGTCAGCAAAACGTCCATCATGCCGGAAGGAACTCTGAAAACACTCACCGACCAGCAGATCCGCGACCTGTTCGCCTATCTGCGTTCCTCTCAGCCGGTCAACTACTGACCGAGACTGACGAACACGAAGGCAGGTCAGCCGTAGAGCCCCCCTTTCGGCACGATTGACGTCGGGGGACTCACACTGCCATGATGTCTGTCTCAATTCTCAATTCACATCGTGTCCATCGACGCGATGAACGCCTGCCACATCAACCTGCCCCTTCCTGTGATATCAGAAAGCATCTCATGCTGAGACTGAATTCTGTTTGTCTGATTCCGGCTCTGACTCTTGCAATGCTGTTGCCAGCGGTCAACGCGGATGGCGAACGTGACAACAACGCCAAAGACGTTCGACGCATTCCTCAGATCGGCATCGACGTCCCGGCTGACCGCGAAGCAGCGCTGCGAGACCAGCTGAAGCAGCTGCAGGAGCGCATCAGGCAATTCACCCTGAGGAAACAGCCACCGTCTTCCTATCGCCTGGTTCCGGACATCACGGTGTTTGAACGAGCTGTGCGGATTGCTCTGGATCACAAGGAATTCTTCGACGTCAAAGATCTGGACAAGGCTGATCAGCTGCTGAAGGAAGGGATTTCCCGAGCTGACCAGTGGCTGGCCGGAAAGCCCACATGGCATCTGCAGCCGGGTCTGGTTGTGCGAGGCTACGTCAGTCGCATTGACAGCACCGTGCAGCCATATGGTTTGGTTGTTCCCGAAACCTATGACTTCAATAACAGCGTGCCCACTCGGTGCGATCTGTGGTTTCACGGTCGAGGCGAAACTCTGTCGGAAGTGAACTTCATCTGGGACCGCATGAAAAACGCGGGCCAGTACACTCCGGCTCACACCATCGTCCTGCATCCTTACGGACGCTATTCGAACGCGTTCAAGTTTGCCGGGGAAGTTGATGTTCTGGAAGCTCTGGAAGACGTCCAGCAGCGTTATCGTATTGATGAAGATCGCATCAGTGTGCGAGGCTTCAGCATGGGTGGAGCCGCCTGCTGGCAGTTTGCCACTCATTACAGCGACCGCTGGTTCGCCGCCAATCCCGGAGCCGGGTTTTCAGAAACTCCCGAGTTCCTGAAGTTCTTCCAAAAGGAAACACTTAACCCCACGCCGTGGGAAGTGAAGCTCTGGAACATGTACGACTGCGACAAATATGCGGGCAATCTGGCTCACTGCCCCACCATCGCCTACAGCGGCGAAAACGATATCCAGAAACAGGCCGCCGACCTGATGGAAACGGCTCTCAAAGATCGAGGCATCCGCCTGCGACACATCATCGGTGCCGGAATGGGACACAAGATCGACGACGTTTCGAAAGAAATCATCGAAGACGGCATGAACTCACTGGCCAGACGTGGTCGCAACACTGTCCCCACCCGGCTGACGTTTGAAACGTCGACATTAAAATACAACCGCATGCAGTGGCTGACGGTGGATGAATTGAGACAACACTGGAAGCCGGCATCGGTGACAGCTTCTGTAAGCTTCACGCAAATTCCAGGATCTGAAGACGGAACCGGTTCATCACTGGCCGAACCGAGGGTCGCGATTCAAATCAGGACATCGAACGTGGCCGGTTTGACGATCGATGTTCCTCCCGGCGGACTTGCCGATCAGATTTCGGCAAAGGTCAGTATCTACTTTTATCAGGACGGCCTTTCTGTGGCCCCTTCGACAGGGAGACACAACGAAGCCGGAATCCCGGCGGGACGGGTTTCGAGCGATGGTTCGCTGAATGTGAGCTTTACCCGAGACGCTGAAGGGAACTGGAGCATCGCCGATGAAATCCCGTCAAATACCTCGCTCCGCAAACGCCACAACCTGCAGGGACCCATTGACGACGCGTTCATGGATTCCTTCATCTTTGTCAGCCCCTCCCGCCCCGCAGCTCATGAAGCCGTCGACAAGTGGACGACCGGCGAACTGGAACGAGCCATCGAACACTGGCGGCGACATTTCCGAGGCGACGCTCGGGTGGTGCAGGATACGGAAGTCACCAAAGAAATGATTCAGTCGGCCAACCTGATCCTGTGGGGCGATGCGTCGTCGAATCTGCTGATCGAACGCACTCTGAAAGACCTTCCGCTGAAGTGGTCCCGGGAACAGCTTTCGATCGGTTCGCACACCGTCGATGCAAAGACTCACGCCCCCATCATGATCTATCCCAATCCGCTGAATCCCGATCGCTATGTTGTGCTGAACAGCAGCTTCACCTTTCGTGACTACGCCTACCTGAACAATGCTCGCCAGGTCCCGATGCTTCCCGACTGGGCGATCATTGATCTTTCCGAACCGCCAGGCAATGTCTGGCCGGGGAAGGTGATCGCGGCGGACTTCTTTGATGAAAAGTGGCAGGTGAAATCAGCTTCAGACGCCGCCGAATAGAATGTTCGGCAGCCACAGGCAATCTTCGGCAGGACCTGATCCGATGACACCCGCCCGACTCATCATCGCGATGTTCCTCACCTTTGTGCTGTCGGCTGCAGGCGTCATGGGTGACGATCGGCTGGTGACATTGACGCGGAAGTCAACGGCAGCGGATTCTGCTCAGTCTCCGGAACAACTCACCGGAAGAATCGTGACAACGGCGGCTGACGGCAGCGTGCTGCTGGAAACCCGAGCCGGAGTGCTGCATCAACTGCGGCCGGAAACGTTTTCGATCGACGCCGTAGACTCCGACCGGCCATTCACCAAATTCGATACAGATGAACTCAGCGCAGAGCTCCTGCGGCTGACAGGCGACGGCTTCCGTATTCAGCAGACTCAGCATTTTGTTCTGTGTTCCAGTGCGTCTGAACTGTACACCTCATACTGCGGCCGTCTGCTGGAACGAGTCGCTGATGAATTTGAGCGACTGTTTCGGGACGGCCAGGTGAAGCTGACGCCGCTGAATCATCCGCTGCCGGTGATCATTTTTCGCGAGCCGGTGATGTTTCAGGAGTTCGCAGCGAAGCAGCATCCTGACGTCAGCTTCACGGACGTGCCTGGCTACTATTCCGTTCGCGACAACCAGATGCTGATTGCAGCCGTATCCGGTGATCGAGACTTCCACACGAACTCAGACGTTCTTCGAGAACTGAAGAAGCGGCCCAGACAGGTGGAAACCATTGTTCACGAAGCCGTCCATCAGCTGTGCTTCAATTCCGGACTGATGGTTCGCTACGCGGAAACCCGACTGTGGCTGGCAGAAGGTCTGGCGGTGTATTTCGAACCCATTGGCCGAGGCGGATCGCTGGTCTGGAACCGCCCCGGAGCTCCCAGCAGCATCCACCTGCCCGGATTCAAGACGGCAACGGCATCAGGGCGCTTTCAGGTACCGATCCACGACCTGCTGACATCGGACGATGCCTTTTCGAATTCCGAAACCGTCGCCGCCGCATACGCCGAAGCATGGGCGGTGACCTGGTATCTGCTGCGTCATCACCGAGACCGCTTCGACCAGCTGATGAAGCTCGAACAACAGCGCCAGCCTCTGACCGGCATTTCAGCCGACCGCAGACAACAGGAAGCCAGGCAAATCACAGGACCGGAAGCCGCAGCTTTCGAACAGACCGTGATCCAGTCGATGTCCCGCGTGAAGTGACGCGCAATGTCGCCATCACGCAATGTTGCCATCACGCTCCGCCGTGATGAGCGCTGTCGTCCTGGCTTCCGCCCTGCGACGAACAGGCAACACAAGCCAGTGTCCAGTGGCGATCACTGGTCGCGGCTACGCAGCCCTGCGGCAGACCGGCCTGAGCCGCCAGCCGGTCAACCTCCTCAACAGTCAGAGCTGCATGCAGCGACTGGCGAAACAGCTGCTTCTGAACGGTCGATTCATTTCCTGCGTACATCTGAACCAGGGATTCCACATCATCATTCGACTGCGGCCGCATCAGGTCACGAACAAACACCAGCCCGCCAGGCCGGATGACTCGGCGAATTTCCCGAAAGACATCCAGTGGCTCCGGAATGTGATGAATGATGCTGTTCGACATGACCACATCGCACGAAGCCTCAGCCACGGGAAGACGCTTGCAGTCACTGAACACCGGCAGAATCGAATCTGACAGCTGCTGTCTGGAAATGTGATGACGAGCAAGCTTCAGCATCTCGAACGACAGATCACACGCCAGCACGGGCGACAGATCGCGAGACTGCCCGACCAGCACCAGCGGAATCAAAGCCGTCCCCGTCCCCAGATCCAGAACCGTCCCGCGGACGTTGTGACGCTGCGAAAAACTCAGCAGATCATCCACAAACACCCGATTGACCACCGAATGGTCCATGGCATCATATTCCGCCGCTTCATCAGCGGTATCCATCACTTCCGGTTCAAGTGTTCGGATCAGCATCAGGGACATGAATTCCAATCAAACAGCGACGCCCCGGGAACTCCTGGCAGTTAAAGGATACCCAGCCAGTCAAGTTCTTCCGAGTACGCGTCATCCACCGAAGAATGCTCGTATTGAACAGCCTGCAAGACTGCTGCCAGCTGCTCACTGCGTTCCGCCGTCTCCAGCTCGTTGGCTGGGGCAAAAATCGAGCGAACTGGAGCTGTCGATGTCACTGCGGCAGCCGGGAACGCCTGATCTGCGTGAACCGGATCAATGCGGCCTGGCCCTACCGGAAACCTGACGGGCACCGCAGCTGCCGACATCACCGGCAAAGCCGTGGCTGACGACCTCACAACCGTTTGCCGCAGAACAGATCCCGCCGCCGACACAGCTACATCCCCGATGTCACGGAATTCCCCAGCAGTCGCGGCGTCCGAGCCGGTCTCTGCCATCAGTGCGCGAGCTTCAACACCGGGAACCGTCTGAATCTGCTGAATTGGCGGCTCTGTCGCTGCCGCTGAGACTCCAGACGAGGGAGGAGTGCCTTCCGCGATGCCGTCATTGCGAACATAGCCGATCCGCTGAATGATACTGAGTGCTTCCAGAGGCGTCACAACACCGTTTCCGTCGAAATCCGACGCGTCATTGGCCGTGCCGATTGACTGAATGGCAGCCAGAGCTTCGAGGGGTGTGATGGTGCCATCGTTGTCGGTATCCCACGGAAAATAGGAAATATCATCACTGTCGATCAGATGGCCCACGCCGGAATTGTTGGATTCCACGTTCTCAGGAACGTCGTTCGCTGCGTCGATGACCAGGAACAACCGGCTGACATCGGCAGCAACGGTTCCGACCGACAGCCCGGCCGGGGCCGCCATGACTGAGTATGCGAACAGCTGGCTCTTATCCAGAGTAACAGTCACCGTTCGCGTTTCAGACTGACCGGCGGCCAAACCGGCAAAGACCTGAGTCGCAGAATCGATCAAAACATCATCCGCATCTCCCACGATGTTGTTGGGTGACCAGACAATTTCTGTTCTAAACACGCCGGCGTCAGTCGACCCGGTGTTCGAGATTGAAAACGTGACATCGGTCACGGCGCTCGAGGAAGTCCGAGAGTGCGTCAAAGGCCGTGGCCACCAGATCAGGCCCCTGCACATCTGTCAATGTGTCAGCGATGGCCGGAGCTGCTTCCATATTCCCCACATGATCGATTGCTCGACTGTAAAAAGCGTATCGATGTCCGGGCAGACCTTCAAAATCGGCGGTCGTTTCCGACGTGCCCGAAAGCCACAACAAAAACGGTCCATCATCAACTGAGACAAACACGTCGTACCGATCAATACCCGAACCTCCGACATCATCCGCTCCTGACCAGGAAACGGGAAACGGCCCCTCCGATGTTGCCGGCAGGCCAGCCACCAGACTGCTCGGAACTCCGGCGTCGATGGTGATACGGGCTTGTTTGTTGGGGTCGATACCCTGGGTTGGATCGAGCGGATCGACCTGGTCGGTGGCGATGGCGAGTTGGCTGTCGAAGGAGATCAGGGCGATGTTACGAATCTCGTGGCCGGTGGGCAGACCGGCGATGGGTTGCACGGTGTAGCTGAAGTAGCCCTTGCCGCGTCCGGTGCCATCTTCGGGCGGCAAAAATCCTGTGAGCACATCCGGTGGCAACTGCGAGTTCGGATCGATGCTCTGGAAGATCGCGTAGACTTCGCCCGTCGCCGCGCGGAGGCCCAGTTCGATCAGCACATCAAACGTGTTGCCGTTGTAGGTCATTGACCGCGTCGTCTGATAGTGCTGCGTATTCGGCGGAACCGCGATCAGCGTGTCACCAAACCCAACTTCGGTCAGCCGGAATGTGCTCCAGTCGAAGTCGGTCGAAAGGAAATCGCTGACGGTGACGACTTGAGCGGGTGCAGTTGCGGTGGAGTAGTTTTCGAATTCGATCTCGTAAGGAATCTGACCAGCAGAAGCGACGAATGATTCCGCACCGTAACCAACACCCGGCCGCTTTTCATTGGGATCAACGGCTCCTGCTACACCGGTACCGCCGTTTCCACCTTGGTTTCCATTTCCCCCGCCGGGAGGAGTGTCGCCCGGACCCGGTTGGTCTGGCGGGCAAAATGTGCCACCAATCTGTCCACCGATTTCGCCACCAACTGCTCCACCGGCGAGTCCGCCAATTGTACCGCCCGCCTGCCCCCCATACGTCCAGCCAAGCAATCCGCCGATTGCGGCTCCAACGACGGTGCCAACTCCTGGAATTATACTTCCGATAGCTGCCCCTGCATAAAAACCTGCTCCAGCTCCATAAACATTACCCAGCCTTCTCCCAGCGACACTTCCGACCGCTGCGCCCGCGAGATATCCGGCACTCTTGCCAGCCCCTCTCTCATTACAATTATCGCTGAATGCCTTCCAGCCCGCTGACGCACCACGGGTGAAGAAGCTAAACGGTATTTTCGGGACGAAGCCAGAGGGATCAACGAAGTTGATTGGGCTGTTGAACACATATTCGTAGGAATTCAAGATGCCAACTGCAAATGAAATTGGATCGTTGGTCGTGAATCGGCCGTTAGTTGTGTCATAGATTCGTGCTCGCATTTGGATGAGTCCATTGCCAAGCTCGAAGACCCCAGAAGATCCTGTAAATGCAAATGCATTAGGAATTGAACCAAGTGACTTGATCAAGGCTCCAAAAGGACTATACGCATACGTGGCGACAAGCGTAGCCTCAGTGGAAGTGATGCCGACAATTGAACCGATTGCATCTGCTTCGTAGTAGCTGGTCGAACTTCCATGTATTTGGCTAACAAGCCCCAATCCGAAGTTTAACTTTGATATGACTTCACCACCAACAATCTCGGTCACTCGATCACCAAGTCCTCCAGGGTCGATGACGTAGTCGTGTCTCACACCATCAATAATCGTGGCCACAGTATTCCCAAGCCCGTCGTATTCAAACTGCATTACCCCGTCAGAACCACTGATCTCCAACAGTCTTCGCTGTTGATCGTATTTGTAGGTTCTTATGCCATCAAACGTCAGATTTCCATCTGCATCATAAGTCTGCCCAGTTCCACCAACGCTTGTGTACTGATTCAGATTATTCGTAGTATAAAGCGTCTCGACTCCGTTGATGATCGTCTTGGTTCGGTTACCGGTGGCGTCGTAAAAATACTGCAGGTCCTGATTCGGAATGCTCGCGGTGTTCAGCGAAGCAAACACAGCTCGGGTAAGCTGTCCGGTGCCGTCGTACCCGTAGGTCCAACTGCCGTCGAGGGTGGTCATGGTGACTCGGCGACCGCGACTGTCGTAGGTGTAGTCGAACTTGCTGTTAAGCTCGGTCGCATTCCGCCAATTCTTCAGGCTGAGGATCTGTCCGGCGGCATCATATTGGTACGTCGTGAAGGTGCCGTTGCCTTTGTCGATGCGATCGAGACGACCTGCCGTGTCGTAGGTGTACGTCACGAGAACGGTGTCGGCGGAATCTCGCAGGCGATACAAACGACCGGCGGCATCGTATTCGTATTTGGTCGCGAAGCCGTCCTGATCGACCATCTGAATGCGGCGACCGAACGCATCGTAGCTGTAATCCAGATAGCGACCGTTCGGATAGGTGATGCGTTTCAAACGATCGCCGTCGATGTTGAGATCGTAGGTGTAGGTCGTGATCTCGGCTCCGTCAGTGACGGTGATCAAATTGCCGCGAGCGTCGTAGTCGAACGTGATGAAGGAACTGTCGGCGAACGTTTGTTTGGTGACTTGCCCGAGTGGGTTGTAAGTGTAGCTGAGCGGTTGTCCGCGACGATTGGTCGAAACGCCTGGAAGTCCGGCAGGCGTATAGTTGCTCAGACGTTCTACCGACCCATCGGGATAAATCGTTGCCAGAAGATTTCCATTAGCGTCGTAGCCATAACGCGTGGTGTTCCCTTTCGCATCCGTGAAGCTGGTCATTCGTTTGAAGATGCTGCCGCTGATGCTTTCGTAGTTGAACGTCGTCGTCTGGCCCAGGTCGTTGGTGACGCTGGTCAGGCTGCCGCAACTGCACCACGTAAAATTTTGACTTTCGCCCGTGGGACTGACCGTTCGGCTCAAACGCAGGTTGGCATCGAACTCACTGGTTGAAATGTTGCCCAGCGGATCGACGGTTTTGGCAAGTTGGCCATTGGCGTCGAAGTAGAGGCTGGTCATTCCTGCGATCAGCGGATCATCATCGACGGTGACCAGTCCGGCATCATCATACTCGTAATCGACGAATTGAGCGTCGCCGGTCAAGTGGCTCGTATCGAGTCGACCGCGTGCATCGTAAGTAAAGTACTGGGTTGTTCCGCCGCGTTCGATGGACAGCAACGCGTGCTTTTCCTGAACCGAGCCGGACGTCTGGTAGGTGTAGTGCGTGACTTTACCGTCGGCTGTGGTGACGGTGGTGAGATAGCTGTTGGTTGCGTCGTAGCCGTACGTTGTGGCTCGGCCCGCCGAGTCGGTGACGCTGTCGATCAAACCGGCGGCGTTGTAGGCCAGCGTCAGCGACGCTCCGCTGGTATGAGTCAGAGTGGTCAAGCGCCCGCCCGCATTGTAACCGGCGGTGACCCGATTGTTGTTGGTGTCGGCGACATAGTCGATCTTGCCGTCTGCACGGAACCGCGTCGTCGTGCCGCTGACGCTCCGAAGTTCAAAGACACCGCCGCCGATGGCGACGAGGTTGGAGCTGTCACCCACGCCGGAGAAGTAGCTTCCGTTGCGAGAATCTCTTGTGAACGTACGCGCCGATCCGTCCTGGCCAACGATTTGGATCAGGTTTCCGCCTTCCTGACTGACCAGCTTTGATTGCCAGGCGAGCGACCAACCATATCCCAGCGGTCCGGTGACGTAGTGTGAGTAAACCGAGTTGGAGTAACTGCGTGAGAATTGCAGCGAGACTCCTGGACTGGGCATGGACGCATCGACAACAGAGTCGAGCGTTGGGACGGCGGTGAACCCGTAAGCCTGCTGGACTTCAAAATTCCAAAGATCATCGACGTTGTTGACCGTTTGACCGAGACGTGCCAGATACCTGGCGTTCTCGTTCAGCATGTGAACGTATTCTTTGGTTGTGGGCAGCTCGTCGGTGAGATTGCCGTAAATGGCGGCCCACTGATCATTGCTGAGTGTTGGTGGCCGTAGTTCTTCCTGGCGTGCGGACCAGTCGATGGGAGTTGCGACGCCGGATGCAGAGCCCCCGGACGTTTCCGAACCGCCACCGCCAAGTGGCGCTGCACCAACGAAGATCAACTGATCATCTTCCGTCCAGTACCGAATTTCCATTTCAACCTGGGTATCACTGAAGTTCCACGGCTGTTGGAGCCCCAGGTAATAGACAGGAACTCTGATGCGTTCTCCGGGATTCAGGATGCCCGGCTGGCGACCACTGCCGAGCAGGAGCACGCTGTTACTGGTGCCGGGTGCCAGCGTTGCGGACCAGAAATTCTGTATCACACGTGATTGATCAAGTGTCAGGATGGGACGGTCGCTGTTGTCAGCATCAGAGCTTTGCAGTGCAAGCAGAGGAGCCGGCATGGCAACGTCGCCGGTGTTCGCGTATTCGACGTAAATTGTCGCGACGGCGTGTCTGCCCAGAGCGTTGGGCAGAATCAACTGCGTCTCAAGGTGAGGCTGGCCGCCGCTGGTCACAAGGATCGCTCCGGAAACTGTTTCCGAACGATCCCCGTTGGTGACCCGCACCGAATAATCATCAGCGGCGACTCCCTGCGGAAACACGGCTGAAATCTGTGAATAACTGTCAATAGTCCACGACTCCGGAGCGATCGTCGTCGTGCCATCGGACCCAACAAGTTCAACGACCGTCCCTGGCAGGAACCCCGCCCCGGCAATCGTCGCCGTGACGGGGCGCGAATTACCGGCCCGATCCGGGAGTACGTCCGTGATGGAAATGCTTCCGGACTTTGCCTCAAGCGTGAAGGGACTTCCCGGGCTAACGACATGATCAGCATAGACCAGAACATACCAATACCCGGCCGCAGCGCTTGGCAGAGAGATGGAATGACTGGTCCCTGCTGCGTTGGTCCCGACGTCAAAGGTTTCTCGGGTGGGGGGAGTGGCAAATCGAGCGTAAAGTTCGTTGTGATTACCAGCGTTGAAATCATCCAGCAGAAATCGGAGAGGCAGACCACTGGTGGCAATCGGGATCCGAAAAAGCTGAGCCTGACCACTTCCGGCAAAGGTTCCGTGGAACGGCGTATTCGCCTCAATGTCTGTCAGACTGGAAAGGAAGAGCGCAAATGCATAGTCCCCGGTCGCGCCGGTGGCACTGTTTACGATCAGCTGATACTGACCGCTTTCCGTAAGAGCGATGACCGGAGAATCACTTGAGATATCGGAAAACGGGATATACCCGTTCGGACCTGTCAAAGTATAGGTAATGGCATCCGTCACCGAATTGATCAGGTGAAAGTTGATTGTTTGCCCCGTCGAAGCAGCGAATGTCCACTGGTCCTGAGAAAACTGGTTCAGGAGAGTGCCCGTCTGATTCTGATTCAGATTCAGGGTACGGATATTCGGAGTCGAATCGATTGTGTTGACAACGTAATTCCCGACGCCTGCGGTATGTGATGCGGGAGCGTTGATGTGAATCCTGTACACGCCATCAGCGTTAATGGGAATATTGGGTAACGTGACCGGAGTTCCGGCGGCGACATTGCTGCTGCCGGCGACGACATGATCACCGGCATCAAGCAACTCAACTCGAACCCAGTCCAGTACCGGAGCAGTCGGAGCATTGGGCGGATTCTGACCAGGGTTGACCTGGATTGTGACGGCCCGCCCGGCATGTTGAAAAAACGTCCATTCGTCCAGTTCCCCAGGGATGGAGATTGTGCCCGGAGTGGGAACTCCGAAAACCAACGGACCGCTGTCAGGCAACTGAGTAATCGTTCCTCCGACAACTGTTCCGCCCACCTGAACCTGCCTTGCATACAGATTTAAACCATTCAGGTCGAGAGTCGTGCCGTTGGGCACAATCAGCGAATTGACGTAAGCCGCTTCCGGACTCACGCCCCCAACCTGGTTCACCGACTGATCAACGAGTTTGACACGAGTGCTTCCAGAAAGCCTGACAGATCCGTATGCGAAGTTCCCGGAAAAGGCCGAGGGTATCGGACCAGCATCGAACGCCATGACTTCGAGTAACTGAGGAGAACCAGCAGTACCAGATCCGCTGAAAACAACAGTCCCATCCGGGCGATAGAGTGAGGGGTTCTGTGAGTCTCCCAGCAGACTGCCCTGAACGGCCATTGTGCTGGTGGTTGACTGAAGAAGAATTGATTCTCCGTTGATAAGGAGCGATCCCGGAATTGTGACAGTGGTGCTGTTGCTGACATTCAATGCCCCGAAATCCGCCAAGACATGGCCGATACCCTGTCCTCCCAACTCATGCGTTTGTCCATCGTTAGCCAAAATGCTGATGTGAGAATCCTCGGCAAATATTAACGATGTCAATGCTGCATTTGGGTTTCCGGCAATCAGATGGCCTCCGGCATTCACCGTCAGACTGGTGGGATAGCCATCTCCAACCGCATTGAAGGTGGTACCGGTCGCGGTCAGGCTGCCGTTGACCACAATTTTCGTGCCGCCCGGGTAGGCGGAACTCAGCGTCACGGTGTTGGATCCCGCGAGAGTCATGGAGCCGTCCACCGTCAGCACTTTGCTGGTGTCCACGAACAGCCTGACGGTGTCAGCCAGATGCAGCGCTGCACCGCTTTCCACGGTCACATCATTGGGAAACACATAACGCAGACTGTCGGTCGAAACGGTTCCGATCACATCCAGATTCAGTGTTGTCCCGGCGGCAACCGTTGTGCTGGTGATGTTGATGTCCTGAAACTGACGGTTGTCCGATCCGCCGCGAGCCGCAGAAAGAAGAGCCACATGTTCCGCAGACACGAAGAGCGGCAGGTTGAAGCTGTTGTTGGACAGGTCACCGGAATTGAAAACCGCACCTGCCTTCAGTTCGAGTGAACTGAGGGCAAACGTACTGTCCTGTGCAATCAGATGGCCCCCGGCATTCACCGTCAGACTTGCTGTGCCGGATCGACTGATCGTGGCCTGGTCTGAGGAAAACGTTCCGTTGATCGAAATTGTGCCAGGGTTTCCCGAAACACCGTTGAGAATCAGTGTACTTCCAGCATTTAGACTCACCGCCCCATTAACGATCAGACCGGACCTGACAGAGAGTTGATCAGACGCATTCGCCAAGATCAAATCGCCATTGAGGACGACGCCATCCAGCACTCCACCGCCCGCTGTGCCGGTGACTGTGGTCCCGGCTGTAATCGTGGATCCTTTCAATTGCCCACCCGACACACTCACCCCCGCTGCTGCATGAACTGTGGCGGAAACAACAAGAGTACCTCCGCTCAATTGCAGCATTTCTGCAGAGGTAATGCTGTTTGCAGAGTTGGAGCCCGAGGAAACGAAGATCGTCTGAGTTCCGGAAAGGTCCGGAATGACAACATCATCCCCCGCCTCGGGGACCCGGTTCAGGTCCCAGTTGCCGGAGTCATGCCATGACCCTCCGACTGGATTGACCCACGTGATGGCTGCCAGCAGGATTCGGTCTTCCAGAGGTTCCACGCTGCGGACACGTCCTCGCCTTCGAGTTGTGGTTGTTGAACGGAACCAGCGCAGCAGGTGACTTAACGCCATTGTTTGCAGCTTCAAAAGAGAGAAATCTGTCCCCGGCAAGACAGCTCGAGCCTGCCAACTGTTTCGGTGGCATCAAGTCTGGAAATTTGACCGCCGGACGGATCCTGATTGCAGCTTTAAGAATTGTCAATTGCCGCACCTGCATGGCATTCTGAAATTCACGATCGGGGAGTATCACCCCCCGGGTGATCGGATGGCCACACCCTCCAGGAGTCCCTGACAATCTCGACACCAATCCGGCACGAGTCCGCGGTTCTGCGATTGGTGCCGCTGAATGGACCTGCAATTCAGACTCAGCCACCGCCCGGAGCAAAAAATTGCTCAAAATCTTTGTCGGGTTGTCGTCGCGTTTGGCAATGGAAGGTTGGGATACGACGATAGGGTTTCTCAAAGCAGGATCAGCTTTGGGTTGATCGGGAGTCAATGGCGATGGCGGGGCATTCATCCGGGAATTCAGCGGAATCCGATGGGCATGACGATCTTGTGTGGCTGGATCGGTTGTGTGATCGGTTTGAGGCGGACTGGGGGACGGAACGGCAGTTCAGTATTGAACGGGTGCTGACGGAGATTCCGTCGGAAAAACGCGGTGCGGCG
>JAWKTY010000042.1:0-48103 GCA_041398865.1 Planctomycetaceae bacterium | reverse complement strand
CAAAATGTTCCGATAACGGCCCGGAAAGCGTGTTCCATGCCCACTCGGACTCGCCGCACCTGGAAACCTGATTCCCGAGGTTACTACTCCCGACAGCTCGGTTGGGTGCGTTCCCCTTCCGGGAAGTTTCAGCAGCACAAATTCCTGTTGGGCACAGACAGGAACGAAGCGGAACGACGCGAACGCAAACTTCGCGAACTCTGGGATATCTATTCCGCGAGCTGCATCGAAGAGCGCCCGCTGTGGCCGGATGATCTGCTGGATGTTGCCAGACGCATCGCTCGGGGAATTCCGGACATCTCCATTGCTCGTCGACCGAATGAACAGGAATATGTTTATGCGGCGCGGATCCGGAAGCTGCAGGCCACGTATCCCGTCATTCTATTTCTGCCGGAGGACGAGCGCGGTTTTGAGATCGGCAGGGGAATCCTTGATCGCTTCGAGGCCGTTCCCGCTCCGCAGTCATTCACGATCGAGCACTTCAGTCCTCTCAATGCAGAAGCCGAACAGGCGATGCGCGACGCCGCAAAGATCCTTGTGGACGCGGGCGTTGAGCTGCCCGTGGAACTTTCCGCATTCTCAACGTCGTGTGAACCCAGGGCGAATCCCAATGACGTTCGGCACACAGCGTGCTTTGGGAGGTTAGTTTTTTTGAATTGATAAATGGTTGATGGTTGTTGAGGTGCGTATCGCGCTTGGGGCCGGGCGGCGTTGGGAAATCGGCGCAGGGCAAAGCGGCTCGGCCGACACGTGGTCGGGAGCAGGTGCAGCGGTTCAGTGTTTTTGAGCTGCGCGGCAGATGGCGTTCAGTCCCGCCCGCAGTTCGTCGTCGTCGGCCCATCCCTGCAGATACAGGCAGATGAGGTTGAATGCCCGTTTACCGACGGTGCCTCTGGTCTGACCTGCCAGAATCAGAGCAGCAATCAGTGCCACGTAAACCTGAACGCCAATTCCTTCAGATTTGCAGCTGATCAGACGCTGACAACCCAGAAGATGTTTCAGCCAGCGAAAGAAGAGTTCGATCGTCCAGCGCAGTTCGTAGATGGCAGCAATGACGTGAGCCGGGACGTCGACGAGGCTTGTGAGAAGAATGATTTCCTCCGAGTTGCGACGGTCGGTCCGCACACGTCCCTGACTGCGGCCTGCGATCACGATGCGTCGGATGGTGTGGTTCAGCGGGTTCGATCGTGTCGGGCTCAGCCGGACGATGTCATCGCTGATCACCCGAGCCATGCGGGCTTCGTTGTTCAGTGTTCGTGATTCCAGGACCGTGGCCGGGCGTGAGCTCTGTCCACGAATGATGTAGTCTGACCGCGCGGTCGCAATCTCGTTGAACAGGGAATATTTTTCATAGCCACGATCGCCAACATAAACTTTTCCGGCAACCAGATTCTTCGCCAGCACGACACGTTCATCGTCATCGCCTCCGGTTCCGTCAGGGCGAAGTTCGAGTTTCACGGGTGTGCCGGGAAGTGGTTCAAACTGGAGATGCAGTCGCCACTTTCCATTCGCTTCTGTCGCGATCGCTTCCACAATCTGAGGCAACGCTCGCAGCGCGCTGCCGTCGGCAATTCGGAGCCGTTCCAGAAGCTGATCAGGAATTTGTTCGGGAAGATTCCTTCGCGGCCCGGCCCCCGAAACGGCAGCTGGTGAGCTTTCCAGCGACTGCTCAAAAATGACACGCAGATGCTCAGGGTCGAACACGCGAACCGACTCACTGAACGATCCGACAGAGACTTTCTGGTTCCCGATCAGCTTCTGAACCTTTTTGAGTTTCGACGCATCCGTCAGGCCGCGCACTGACTGCATGGCCGGATTGAACAGACTCAGCAGAACAAGCCCGGCATAGTGCGAGTACAACAGTTTTCGATTGCCGGCGACATCACGTTCAACCCCGACCGATTCCAGCTGCCGAAACTGCTCAATGGCCCGCTTCAAAAGCCGCGCCCCCTGAATGGGCGGTTCCTGATCCGGAAGTTTCTGAGCTGGCATGAGTTCTCCTGAAGCTGCCAACATGGCATCATTTCTTCACAAGAACCCCACTGCGCAAATTTCGTGCCGAACGCTATTGGGCACTGCCCACGTCAGGATGATCGGCAGCGAACTTATCACTTTCGGCGAGGGCCTCGGAAAGATCGTAAACTACAGTTTCGCCTCATTGACCGTACCCGGATGTCCGGAGTACCACCGGTCGCACTGGATTTCCACAACAGCGGTTTCGCACGTGGACGATCAGTGCCCAACCAGATTTCTGAGACGTCTTCGCCGTCGAGCCGTTGTGGCAGATCGTCAACTCCGGCAATAGCGCACAGCGCAGGCGGCCAGTCGATGAGTGAACGGAAGCGGGCGACTTCGCAGAGAGATTTTCTCAGCAGGCAGGATCGCCGAAACCATCCGGCCAACGCACCATCGCGCGACACGTCTCGACTGACTCGAACGCCGTCAATCATCAGTACTTCGGGGCAAGAGGAATAAACCTCTAAATCAGCCGAAGGGACGTGGACCTGGAGTTCGAGTTCGAGTTCGAGGACTGCGTGGCGGAATGAGCTGACGGGCGTGAGCGGCGTCTGAATCGACGATTGTTTCACACATGCCCGGTCTGTCTGCCGGGAACCACCCCAACAAATTGGCCCATTCGGTGCAGACCACGTGCGATGGCAGATTGGCCAGCCGTGGTCCGGCAGTCCGGACTCGTTTCGGGTTCCGGCGAATTGTGAGAGGGGGCTATTCGGCGGAGATGGTTTCTTCGGCGATGAGTGCTTCTTCGATGGATTCGCTGGCGACTCGAACTCGCAGACTGTGGTTGCCGGAACGTCGGCAGCGAGCTTTCACGGCGAAGGTGGATGTCTTTCCGGGAGTGACTTCCGACAAGGATCGGAAGATCACGACACCGTTGTCCGCGATGTACTCTGAAGGGCCGGACACATCCACCAGTTCCATTCCTGTGGGCATTTCGCAGGAGACACCGACGTTCTGAGCTTCGCTCTGTCCCTTGTTTGTGACGACGAACTCGTACACCACCACATCACCGACGGAAATTCTGCGACGATCGGCCACCAGCTTCAGCGACAGATCTGCCTTGCCCTGAACGGTCATTGAGTGTTCTGCCACGGTGGTGCGGCCATGTTCGGAAATCACGCCGACCTGATGAACGGCTTCTCCGGGAGCTGTCGGACGAAGTGACACATGAAACTGTCGGACCTGAGCAGGAGCCAGATTGCCGACGAACCAGTCGATCATGCGTTCTGCCGGATCATACTTTCCGCCGACATCAGCTTTGACGAATTCGTAGCCATCGGGCACCTTGTAGCGAGCTCGCACGTTGCTCGAATCGACTCGACCTTCGTTCACAACGATCAGTTCAAAGTCGGCAGGCTGTCCGGTTCGGCATTTCGAAGGACCTCGCAGCCCGATGTTCAGGCGAGGTTCAGCGACGGAAACCAGTTCCCGAACCTGATCCTGCAGACCACCTTCTGCGACCACCCGGACGGCCATCTGCTCATCGCCGCCCTTCACTGCCGTAACACTCAGCCTTGCCTGGCGAACTTCGTTCGGATTCAGAGTTCCGATTTCAATGGACAGCATTCGTCCCTGTCGGTGTTCCAGACCTTCCGGAATCGCCGCCTGAATGACGACATTGCGAGCAACTCCTGAGCCCGGATTGGTGACATTGACGGTGTAGTTGACCTGTTGGCCCACTTCAACCGTCCGAGGACCGTCGAGCTTGACGGCCAGTTGTGGCTGTCGAACGGAAACAGAACTGCTGGTTCCACCTGTCAGCTGGACAAATGCCTGCATCTGCAGATCACCTTCCACTTCCGGAATGATGATCAGTTCCACGACTCGCTTTTCGCCGGGACGCAGTTCGCCGTAGGTCCACGATGCGCTGCCGTCGACAACTGTTGGAGCCGGCGTGGCTTTTACAACCTGCAGACCGGTGGGCAGAATGGCTACGGTAACAACGTTTCGCACCGGAGTTCGTCCGGTGTTTTCCAGAACCAGGTCGCAGCGGCACTGCTGCCCAAGATTGAATTCACCGTGATACTTCCACTGAACGGTGACCGTGGGCGACTGAGGTCCTGACAATCCCGGAAGTTCAGCCGCACCTGATGCAGTTCCGGCACCACCCGCCTGAGATTCGACGGTCACCATCGATTCGGCGACGTCGCGCGGAGAACTGTTGTTGTGCTGACCGGCGCCGTGCTCAGAGAAACCCATATCCTGCAGAGACAGTGACAATCCGACTTTCTCAGACTTGGCAGCTTCGCTTTTCAGAAAATCACCGAACGGGTTCTCTGAATCCGCTGCGGCTGAATCCTGAAAGAACTCGTTGCTGGTCTTCTGGATCTGACCGTGAGTTGACTCACCCTGCTTCTGTTGGAATCCGGCTGTGGAGACTTTCCTGGCCGATTCTGCGGCAGGTGACTGAGACGCTCGCCCCAGTCGTTCCTTATGGACGGAGCTCGGTGCCGCAACGGGCGCCGACGTCTGGGCCTGTTTCGATTCGGCGGCTTCTGCCGGTTTCGACGGCGCTTCGGGCGGGGTGGTGTTTGGCGAAAAGTACTCCAGAGCACCGCCCTGCTTTTTGGGGGCTGTGGTCATCGGCGAAGACGGCTTGTCCGCCGCGGCTCCGACCGGTTCCGTCGTCTTTCGCACTTTTTCCCAGCGAGCAAACGGGTTGTCTTCGCCGACGCAGGGTCGGCTGCCGGTGACGACCAGCAGAATTGTCAGAACAAGGGTCATGCGAGGCATTTGAGCACCTCCGGCAGCCACAGCGGACTGCGGTTGGAAATTCGCTGAGAAAGAAAATGGGCCTTGTCGGACGTATCGATCCGGCGAAGGCTGCGGCTTGAGCAAAAATCAACGGTTGTTCCGATTATTTCAACACGGAGGTCTGGGCAGGAATCGTCGATCTGCCAATTCGGAGGCGCTGGGCAACCCGTCAGGTTCCCCTCGCCATCCGCCATCCGCCATCCGTCTCTGGTCTCTGGTCTCTGGTCTCTGGTCTCTGGTCTCTGGTCTCTGGCCTCCCCTGTACCGACTATGCCGTCTGCGCCGTGCTTGCCTGCTGACGCTGTTATGTGCCCTGTTCCGAGTTCAGCGCGTTCGCTGGTCGCAGCAGATGTGCCGCAGTCACCGGCGTGGTATGGCGGAATCCGGCGACGTGTCGGACACAGCAATCGAGCATCATCAGCACAGTGGTCGAAACCGTTACTGCCGGTTCCTTAGTGATCGTGCGCATGTTGATTGCAGAACGGATTCTGTGATCAACCGGGCGAAGAGTTCGATCGGCAGATCCCGCATCACGGGATGCTGATGACGAAGTGTGATCAGAAACGGGCGACGGGCTGCAGCCAGGGAAGGTTTGGGAATGGATTCTCGATCACAGCGTGACTTTGCCGTCAGAACGGCATTCAGTCTGGGACTTGGGCTGGTGATGCTCGCGATGCAGTCCGGATGTTCGCGAGCGTTTTGGCGCCAACAGGCTCAGGGCGATTCTTACCATGCGATCACCGAGCGGTTGAATGATGAACGCTGGCTGCTTCCCAGAATCGATCTGACTCCGGATACGCGCAGCCGCTTCTACGACCCCTATGATCCCGATCATTCTCCGCTGCCTCCCGATGATCCTTCAGCTCATCAGTACATGCACTGCGCGAACGGGAAAGAAGGTTACAAGGGCTGGCACAAATTCGGCGATACGCTGACGGTCGAAAACCCGGCATGGCTGGAACCTTATACCGGGCTGTTCAACACGGATTGTCCGACCAGCGAACATGCGAATGTGCAGATCCCGAAAGTGAATCTGCAGGACAGCATCGAGCGACCTACATTCACAGCCGCGAATATCAGACTCGAGGTTGAAACCGTCTACCTGCAGGCTCTGACGCTGACCGGAGACCGCTACATTCTGGGGACTCGGTTTCACATCGCGGGCCCGGGGCTTGGCGGAGGTCTCTACAACTTTCTGGGCCGGAGAAATGGTTCCAATCAGCATGATCTGAGAAACGGAATCGGCATTCAGCAGCGTTTGCCCAGCGGAGCTCAGTTCAGCGTCGACGTGCTGAACCACATCACGTGGAATACGTCTTCCGGCAACAGCTCGGCGGCCAGTCTTGCCTGGGGAATTACTCAGCCTCTTCTGAACCTTGCCGGTCGCAAACTGGTTCTGGAAAACCTGACTCAGTCAGAACGCAATCTTCTGTACGAAGTCCGCAACATGGCGAGATTTCGTCAGTCTCTGTTCACAGCCGTTTCGTCAGATTATCTGGACCTACAGCGTCAGGCTCAGATCATTCGCAACCGCGAGAACAACATTCGACAGCTTGAGGATCAGATTGAGGCAGGAAAGATCGCGGACCTGTGGAAGGTCAACACGGTGTCAGACCGATTGCCTGTCTGGCCGGCCGATGCTCAGATCCCGGACGAACTGAAAACGCGTCTGAAGTGGCAGGACGGTCATCTGTTCTGGTCCGGTGAAATGACCGACGAAGACAAACAGAAGATTCTGGCGATTTCAGCGGATCAATCGTATCAACAGGCGGCCGAGCAGGTTATTGCGTATCGTGAAACCAGCACCGACAGCCTGGGTGTCCTGCAGCTCGTTACTCAGCTGAACAACAATCAATCGCAGCTGGCGAGTGCTCGGCTGCAGCTCACAAACGCTCTGGATTCGTTTAAGATCCGGCTGGGGCTTCCTCCCAACGTGCAGCTGACTGTCGATCATTCGTTTCTGAATCCCTACGAACTGATTGACAGTGATCTGTTGATGCTGGTCAGGGAACTGCGGGAATTCGCGAAAGATCTGGGTCCCGGACTCATTCCGGCCGTGCGCGGCGAGGGCGCAGAAAATCGTCAGCCACCGGAGTTTGATGACCTGAAGGCGTATGTTGCCGGGCTGAGCAAGATGCGGGATCGCGTCCGAGCTGAGGCTCTGGAGCCCGTTCGAAAGGACTTTATTCCCGTTCGCAGCGTGCTGCAGGCGACCAGTCCTGAAAACCTGAAGAACCCCAATGGCCGCAGCTTTGCGACGAAGGAAGAGCGTGATCGAGTAATTGACGATCTGGCTCGTGACCTGCGATTGTACCGCATCAACGAACAGGATTTTCAGGCGTGGTCTCGGGCTGTGGATCTGCTGAATCAACTCACGAAGTTTGATTCACTGAATGAACTGCTGGCTGATCTGGATTCCAATCAGGACGGATCTGTTTCCGGAACGGAACTTCCCCCGGACTGGTCGGCCCTGCCTCGGGTTTCGACCGTTGCGGATGACAGGACGCTGTCTCCGGACGATCTGGTCACAGCCATGCGAGATGCCGGAGTTCAAATTCGAGAGAAGCTGCTGAAGGTTGTGCAAAGCCTGGAAGTAGTCCAGGCGGGGCTGCGAGTTGAAGCGATTGCGTTGAACAGATTCACGCTGCCGGGTGAGCGGGAAATGCCGGACATCGAAGAAGTCGTTCGGCTGGGTGTCGAGAATCGACATGACCTGATGAACGCTCGAGCCGCAGTGATGGATGCTCGACGAAAAGTCGAGGTCGCTGCGAACGCACTGAAGGCAAAGATGGACGTTGCTGTTTCCGGAAATGCCAACTCACTGGGCGGCATCAATGATGACGTGAACGTGAGTCTGGACTTCAAAACTCCGATTGACCAGGTGCTGCAGCGGAATGCCTACAGTCAGGCTCTTGTGACCTATCAGCGAGCTCGCCGTGAATACATGCGTCAGGAGGACCTTGTGAAGCAGGATATCCGAGAAAGCTGGCGTCAGCTGCTGGTGTCTCAGCAGCGTTTGGAAATTGATCGCCAGACCGTTCGGGTGGCCGCGCTGCAGTATGACAACGCGGCGCTTCAGGCGGCAAATGCAACAACATCCGGAGCCGTGGGTGGTGGCGGGGGCGGGGGAAACAACAATCTGAACCTGTTGAACGCCCTGAATTCCGTGCTGAACGCTCAGAATTCGCTTGTCACGGACTGGATGACTTATGAGACAAATCGGCTTAACATCTATCGAGACATGGGTATCATGCAGATTGATCAGGCCGGGCTGTGGGATGACCCGTTCTACCAGCGAGCCGGGCTGACTGAATCAGAAATCCCGCCTCCCACAGAACTGAATTTCCGGCGCCAGATCGATACTTCCGGGGTTCAGAAGGCTGACACACCGAATAACGATGCTTCTCAGGGCATCGTCCTGCCTCCCATGGAGATTCCGGCTGATGAATAAGTTGCCTCGCTCAGCAACCTCGCTGAGTTCCCGCCAGGGCGCTGCCAGAGCAGTCCTGCTGACTGCCGCCTTTGTCGTCGGTCTGGCGGTCGTGTGGAAGGTGCCTGCAACTCAAAAACTGATCAGCGAATACTTTCCGGATACATCTCAGCAGGAGGACGGTCGGTACATTCTGCACACGGCAGAAGTCAGTCCGTTTCGAATCACCATCACCGAAAACGGCACCATCGACAGCCTGCGGAACGCGACTCTGGTCAACAGCGTCGAAGGCACGACGACCATCATTTCGCTGGTTCCGGAAGGCAGCAAGGTGCACGGCCCTGTGACCGCTGAATTCGACGGCGTGGTCGAATTCGTCGATGCGGGTGAGCCATCCGAACAGAATGAAGCGACTGCCGAGAGTGAATCCGAACGCATCATTCGAGTTCGTGCAGAAGACGGGACGGAAAAGACTTATACGTTTCCCATGGGTCCGTACACCGAAGTGCTGGTGACCGATCGCCAGAAAGTTCGCAAAGGGCAGTACATCGCCGGGGATATGGTCTGCGAGCTGGATTCGTCGGCTCTGGTCGAGAAAGAGAAGCAGCAGCAGATCAGCGTCACGACTGCCCGAGCCGACCTGGAAAAGGCCGCGAAGACTCTGGAGATTCAGGAATCGACCAATGAAAGTCTGCTCGCTCAGGCTCGACTGGCCGAACAGCTGGCTCAGCTGGATCTGGAAAAGTACACGGCCGACGGCGGCGAATATCAACAGGAAGTTCAGACCATTCAGGGAGACATCAAGAAGTTCGAAGAAGAACAGGCGATGGCTCAGGAAGAATACGAGAAGGTTCGCGACCAGGCTCGTCGAGGTTATACGAATCTGAACAGTCTCGAAGCGGCCCGCATCAAAGTGAATCAGCAGAAGATTCTGCTGGACAATGAAAAACGCAAAATGAACCTGCTGGAGTCATTCACGAAAAAACGAACCGAGAGTGAGCTTCGCCAGACGGCCGAAGACACGATTCGCGAAACCAAGCGAGTGAAACTGGAAGGGGAAGCTCAGATTGCCGGTTACAAGGCAGACTATGACGCACGCAAGCTGACTCTGCAGGTGGAAGAAGAGAAACTGGAACGCCTGCTGGCTCAGATTCGGGCCTGTCGGCTGATTGCATCTCAGCAGGGAGAAGTCGTCTACGCGTCTCAGAACAGCCGCCGCAGTGATCCGGTCATCATCGAAGAAGGTGCCACGGTTCGCGAACGGCAGGCAGTCATCAATCTGCCTGACCTCGACCAAATGAAGGTGGATGCACGCATTCATGAATCCCGCATCAGCCGGATCTCCGTGGGACAGCCCGCGGAAATCTTTATCGATGCCGTCGCGGATACGACCTTTCACGGAGTGCTGGAAAACGTTTCTTCCGTGCCGGTTCCAGGCAACTGGCCTAACACGGATCTGAAGGAATACGAAGCCACCGTGCGGATTACGGATTCGCAGGAACAGGTTCGCAAACTGAAGCCCGGGATGACGGCCGAGGTTCGGATCATTGTGGATGATCGTGAAGAAGATGTTCTGCAGGTGCCTGTGCAGTGCATCCTGTCTGTCGCAGACCGATACTTCGCGTATGTCGTCAAGGGCCGGGACGTTGAACGCCGGGAAGTGAAAGTCGGCGATGCGAATGACGAGTATATGGAGATTCTGGACGGCATCGCGTCGGGTGACCGAGTCGTGATGAATCCCAGAACTCACTTTTCCCGGGAAATTACCGAACTCGAAGGTCGCCTTCAGAGTGAACAGGAAAGTGCTCGCCCGAAAACACCCCGAGCTCCGCGACCTGAAGGTGCGGCACCACCGACTGCCGGTGGCGGTCCGGCCGGAAACAGCAGCCCCGGCGGAGTGAAACCCGGCGAAGCAACGACGGCGGGTGAACCCAATGGTCGAGGTCCGGGTGGTGGCGGACCAAATGCCGCCCCAGGGAGCGGCGGGCCTGGTGGTGGCGGCGGGCCGCCGGATCCGGATGCCATGCTGAAACGCAGTGACAGGAACGGAGACGGCGTCGTCACCAAAGACGAATCCGACTTCCGAGGAAACTTCGACACGATTGACAAAGATGGGGACGGAAAGGTGACGGCTGACGAACTGAAAGCTCGGTTCACCACCCGACCATAGCCCGATTCGCGGTCGCAGACACGTTAACGAATTTTCAGCTGCGTCCTGACCGTCAGAAACGAACAACATCCATACGCCATGGAATTTGCTGCTCAGGTCATCAATCTGCAGAAGCACTACGACCTGGGATCAGTCGTGGTCAAGGCGCTGCGCGGGGTGTCGATTGATTTTCCGCACGGTGACTTTGTCGCCATCATGGGCTCGTCCGGCAGCGGAAAAAGTACTCTGCTGAACCTGCTCGGAGCACTCGACCGACCCACCTATGGCGAATACATCATCGGCGGGCGTCCGGTGTCGTCGATTTCGGATGACGACCTGTCGTCCATTCGCAATCAGATGATCGGGTTCATCTTTCAGTCGTATAACCTGATTCCGCAGTACACCGTCCTGGAAAACATAGAAGTGCCTCTGCACTACCGCACCGGTTACCCGGCGATCTCCGGAGCCGACAAGCGGAGGATCGCTGACCTCGCGGGCATGGTGGGACTGGGAGATCGAATGGATCATCGTCCGTTTCAGCTGTCCGGGGGACAGCAGCAGCGAGTCGCCATTGCCCGAGCTCTGGTGAACGACCCCCAGATCATCCTGGCCGATGAACCCACCGGAAACCTGGATTCCGCGACTGAAGCGGAAATCATGGAAATGCTTTTGCAACTGAATGCCGAAGGTCGGACCATCATCATGGTCACTCATGAACCCGGAGTCGCCAAACTGGCCAAGCGGCAGATCTATATGAAGGATGGAGTCGTTGCCGGAGAAGGTGTTTTCCCCGGATGAGGGGGCTGTTTTCAGTGTTCAGTTTTCAGAACACATGAAACTGCAAAGACCAGAGGGACCTCACCTGAACCCCGAAAACTGAAAACTGAAAATGCCCAGCCTTTTCCGAACAATCCAACTGGCGATGAAAAGCCTGATGCTGCACAAGCTGCGGTCGGGGCTGACGATGCTGGGCATTGTGTTCGGGGTATTCTCAGTCATTGCCATGCTGGCGATTGGCCGAGGCGGCAGTGAACAGGCTCAGGCTCAGGTCCTGAAGCTGGGGGCCACCAACATCATTGTTCGCAGCGTCAAGCCACCCAGGAATCTGCGGTCAGCAATTCGGGCTCGTCCGTGCTGAGATTCGGGATTCTGAACGCGGACTTTGACCTGATGTCCCGCACGATTCCCACGGTGACTCAGGCCATCCCCATCCGGGAACTCAGCAAAGCATCGCGTCATCGTGACCGCGAAATCACAGCTCGCATCGTCGGCTGCACTCCCGAGTATCTGGACATCAATCACCTGGACCTCGCTCAGGGCCGTTTGATACGGACGACGACGGTCGCACCAAAAAGAACGTTGCGGTTCTGGCATCCGGCACGGCTGACGAACTGTTTCAGTATGAAAACCCCATCGGGCAGTCCGTGAAAGTTGCCGACCGTTTCTATTCGATTGTCGGCGTCACAATGCCGCGTCAGGCCAGCGCGGCGATCGGCGGAAGCATGTCCGGGCAGGACTATAATCTGGACATCTATATTCCACTGGACACGATGCGGGTCCGCATGGGAGACCTGAACATCGATCGTTCGACCGGTTCCTTCAGCGCGGAAAAATGGGAACTCAGTCAGGTCACTCTGCGCATTGATCGTCAGGAAAACGTTGTCGAAACGGCCAACGTCATTCGTGAAAGCATGAAGCGTCATCACAAAACAGACGGTGACTATTCGATTGTCGTTCCGCTGGAATTGCTGAAGCAGGCGGAACAGATTCGAGTCATCTTCAATGTGGTGCTGGGGTCGATTGCGGCGATCAGTCTGATCGTCGGTGGCATCGGCATCATGAACATCATGCTGGCCACGGTTACCGAACGAACTCGGGAAATCGGCATCCGCCGGGCATTGGGAGCCAAACGGCGGGACATCACCAGTCAGTTTCTGACGGAAACGGTGGTTCTTGCAGGAACCGGCGGCATTGTCGGAATTCTGCTGGGGACTGGCAACTCCGTATGCCTTCGAAGGGATTCACTGGTTTGTGGAACGAGTTCTGTTTGACGGAACGACTCAGGCCAGCGAGTTCTCAAAGATGTTTTCGAACTGCATCCAACGATCGTCCCGGCCAGCCTGCTGCTGGCGTTCTTCATCTCTGTCGGAATCGGAGTCGGCTTCGGCCTGTACCCCGCCGTCTCAGCAGCGAAACTGGATCCGATTGAAGCACTGCGACACGAATAGAAAGGCCATGTTCCCGATGACCGGCGCAGGTGCGTGAGTCGCGGGGAACCCGGAGGCCTGCATCATTTCGCATGCAGTGCATTGAAACCGCAGCGGCTCGACGTCAATCCTTCCGGCATCGACGTGGACAGCCGGAGCACTCGCCCCTCACGCAGGCAAACACTGGCGGAGTCAGTGCCACCACAGGCTTTACCTTCGCGGTGCTCAGCTCAGGTCCAGCGGGCCGTCGACGCAGAATTCCGGTTTGCCGAACGTTTCAACGTGATGTCCGAAGCTGTGAGCGATCGACATCAGCAGACGATTGTGGGGAACTTTGCCGTATCGCAGCGAGCGGCCCATTCCGAAACCGCCCCGTTGCCGACCATCACAAACGGGATGTTGTCCAGAGTATGGCTGTTGCCCTGACCGAGCTCGTTGCCCCACAGAATCAGTGTGTTGTCAAGCATGGAACCGTCGCCGCCGGGTTCAGGTGTTTCCGCCAGTCGTTTGGTCAGATAGGCAAGCTGCTCACAGTACCACGTGTTGATCTTCGTAAGTTTTTCATGAGCTTCCTTGTTGCTGTCCGGTTCGTGTGACAGTTCGTGGTGCCCCTGATCGATTCCCAGCCAGGTCATCTTTGGCTGTCCAACGGAGTTGGTGATCTGAAGGTGGCGATTCTGGCAAAGTCGTTCTGGAAACTGTTGATCAACAGATCCATCTGCAGCTTTGTGATTTGTGGAATGTCATTCTCTTCCCGAACTCCGGGTGGCAGAACGGGCACCGCGTGACTGACTTCTGCTTTGCCGGAAGACTGCAGCTGCAGCTCCATTGCCCGCACAAATTCGGTATGTTCCTCCAGCAGGTGACGGTCTTCGGCACTGATGACCTGGCTGATGCGTTTCAGGTCATCCTGAACATCATCCAGAATACTGGTCAGGTGTTCGCGATCCTTCATCTGACCATACAGCTTCCGGAACATCTGATAAGGATCGTCAATCGGTGCGACCGGTCGGTTGGCTCCGGCGTAGCTCATGCGAGTCCATGTGTCGGCCCGATCGGGAACCATCACACCAAATTCCAGTGAGCCGAATCGTGTTCGAGTTTCTTCGCGAGACTGCAGGTAGTTCTTCAGTTCCTGATCCAGCGAGATGCCGCTGGCCCAGCCAGCTGGTGTGTCTGAACCGCCCTGGATGTTGCCGGGGAACAGTTCAATTCCCGTCAGCAGACATCCCATGCCTCGCATATGCCGGTCCCCGTCTCCTGTAGCCTGTCCGAGACACCCTTCATGATCAGCATGCGGTCCTGGAATTCCGCCATGGGCTGAAGGATGCGTTTCAGTTCGAAGTCCCGGCCTTCCTGATCGGGCCAGAAGTCCCACGGAACTGTGCCATTCGGACTGAACATCACGACCAGTCGCTGTCTGCGTGACTTCAGTGCTGAATCAGTCGCGAATGCCGAAAGATTCGACAGAAAAGGTAGCTGCGGCAGAGGCGAGTCCCAGTTGCTTCAGGAAATGTCGGCGGCTTGTCATGGGTGGAGAGGATCGAGGCAGGAGGAAGGACGATCGGCGGGCAGGATGCTGATTCTTTCGACGCAGCTTCCTGTCATTGTTCTGCGATTTTCGCTGAATGTAAAGCTCCAATCCGAATGGTGTCACCGGAATCGGATCGGCAGGCTGGAATGTTTCTGAATTGGGAATCGCCCGGCCCTTCTGAGGTCGGATGCCTCGACTTTCTGTTGCAGGTGACTCGCCGACTTCGCAGAATAGCTGCCTGACCGGTTGATTCTCCGAAAGTGAAACGTTCCAAAAATTGAGCACCCGCAATCCGGGACAAGTGCGGCGACGACACACCGTTCTGCAGGATTCTGCAAGGACCCGTGAGCCGCCTGTCACAACCTGCATCACTTCGTGGCAACCGGAAAGAATGGAGCACTGATGACTGAACTGAGAAACCAAACCCGCCGCCAGCTGCTTCTGAACACCGGATGCGGGCTGGGGGGAATCGCTCTGGCCAGCCTGCTTCACGAAGAAACAGCAGCGGAAACATCGGGACCGATGCGTCCGAGAATTGAAGCTGAACAGCCGTTCGCGGCGCGGCGTTCGCATTTCGCTCCGCGAGCAAAAAACGTCCTGATGATTTTTTGCTCAGGAGCCTGCAGTCAGATCGATACCTTTGATTACAAGCCGGAACTCATCAGACGCCACGGGCAGCCGCTGCCAGGCGGCGAGAATCTGTTAACGTTCCAGGGAGCTCAGGGCAATCTGACTCGCAGTCCCTGGCGATTTCGTCCTCGTGGCGAATGCGGCAAGATGATCTCCGACCTGGTGCCTCGACTGGGAGATCTCGCAGATGACCTTTGCTTTCTGCATTCACTGACAGGGAAAACGAATACTCACGGCCCCGGCGAAAACTTCATGTCCACCGGCTACACCCTGGATGGTTTTCCCAGCATGGGAGCCTGGGTCACGTGGGCTCTGGGAACCGACAATCAGGATCTGCCCGCCTATGTGGCCATCCCTGATCCGCGCGGAACTCCTCAGTCAAGCGTCAACAACTGGGGGCCCGGTTTTCTGCCGGCAGCATTTCAGGGAACGGATTTCAACGCGGTCAAGCCACTGCGAAATCTTGACCGTCCCGCAGGCACGGATGCGGCCGCTGACCGGCTGACTCGCGACTTTCTGCAGCAGCTGAATCGGCGTCATCTGCAGGGATATCCGGGAGACACGGAACTGGCAGCTCGGATCGCCAGTTATCAGCTGGCGGCCCGTATGCAGCTGAGTGTTCCGGAAGTCAGCGATCTGACGACGGAGTCACTTTCGACGCTGAAGATGTATGGTGCAGACGACGTCGCCAACCCGTTGAAGGCATCGTTTGCTAAAAACTGCATTCTGGGACGCCGACTGATTGAGAAAGGCGTTCGCTTCGTTCAGATCTTCAACGGTGCGTACCAGACCGGAGGCGAAGGTGTAAGCAACTGGGACGGCCACAAAGCTTTGCAGCAGCAGTACAGTCTGCACGGTCCCGTTCTGGATCAGCCTGCGGCTGCGCTGCTGCTGGATCTGAAACAACGAGGTCTGCTGAACGACACTCTGGTGGTCTGGTGTACGGAATTCGGTCGTATGCCGACGTTTCAGGCCGGTGCCAGCGGCCGCGATCACAATCCGGAGGGTTTCACGGCTTGGCTGGCCGGTGCCGGTGTGAAAGCTCCGCTGACGTACGGAGCCACGGATGAATTCGGTCACAAGGCCGTGGAAAACATCACAACAGTCTACGACCTGCACGCGACCATCCTGCACCTGCTGGGGCTGAATCACGAACGGCTCACGTTTTACCACAACGGCATCGAACGGCGGCTGACAGATGTCCATGGTCACGTTATCCACGACATTCTGAACGTGTGAAGACATCCTGAACCTGTGAATTTCGGGTCGTCGCATCGTCCACGGCGATCGACACCTGTCTTTGCCGGTTTCCGGTTTTCGCGATCATCTCGATTCTGTTGATTTCCGGGAATTCGAGTCGGGAAAACACCATTTTTTCATGGCCGTATCGCGGGAATCTCCGATCAGCGGCTCTGTGAGACCTAAGTGTTGAAAAACGCCCGTTTGCTGATCGTTCATGATGACCGAACGCTGAGCGGGCCGGCCGTGCGCTGCCGGAATCTGTTCGTCAACTGTCTCCCTCACCGTTGCCATGATTCGCTCGATCCTTCTCACGCTGATGCTGACACACGTGTTGTCCGTGGTCAGTCCGCAGGTCCTGTCTGCGGAAACCAATCCCATGTGTCCGGTCCTGGCTGACCGGGAAGCGTCGGACGACTACACCATTCAGCACAAGGGCCGAACGGTGCGGTTCTGCTGCAGCGAGTGCATCGTTGAATTCAACCGACATCCGCATCTGTACGAAGCGGTACTCCCTCAGTTTCAGAACCTCAGTATCCGAGCCCGAATTCAGCAGGTCATGGGAGATCACGGGTTCCTCGTCACCGGATGTCTGCTGGGAGTGACGCTGGTTTCGCTTAGGCTTTACAACGTTCGATGTGCTCGCCCGAACCAGCAGTCCGCCGGATGGCTACAGTCACTGCTGCGAGCCCGTGTTTCTGCGGCCGTTCCTCTTTCGCTGCTGTGCTGCTTTCTGGGGTATGAAACGTATCATCTGAACAGTCAGCTCAGTGATCTGCGTCTGGAAGATGAACTGCACTTCGCGACCTTTCATGACTTCGGTTTTCCTCCGACACCACGACGGCCTCCGGTCCCCAATCGGCTGACGTCTTCTTACTATCGCGGCAATGACGAACGCAGTCCCAAACTATTCAACAACGGAAATTATCGTACCGGGACATTCCATGTGTCTCTGTGCGACACAGACGGCAAGGAACTTCAGCACGGCGATCACGTCAACGGCCCGCTGTTCGTGCGATTTGAAATCGTTCGGCCGCCGTTCACGCCCGATTTTCTGTACGATCCGGAAATGATGAGTACCATGTTTCTGACCGCGAAGGCCGAAAAGTTTCTCGGCCGGTCCGAGCCGGTGCCGGACGCGGTTGAACTGACTGCTGTGGAACCCATGCAGCGCTGGGTAGCGTTGTTTCCCGTCCCTGAAGGACATGCCTGTTGCAACGGCGGTCGTCGTTTGGGAACAGTCTATGTGTGTGAACGCCTGCTGGCAGATTCGTGGCTGCCGTTCAGCTCGCCATATCAGAAAGGAGCTCGGTACCACTATGGTCTGCACTTCGATCTGACCATCAGCGACGGTGTGCTGCAGGACAGTTCAGACCTGTACATGGGAGCCCTCTACCGAACCCGAAAACTTCCCACGTGGCGAGTTCCCATGACGGAATGGTTCAGCCACGAACCGATTCCCGAACTGCCCGGCGAAAACGTCACTGACCCCGAACTGCTGGGACTGGGCGAGCACCAGGTAAAACGTCCGGGGAGCTGATCGCAAAACGAAGTGGCGATATTGTTCAGCTGCGGCAACTGCAGGGTGCTGTCAAGGGCAGGGCAGACACACCAGTGAGCTTCCAGCGGCAGCATGGTGAATCAGCACGGCCTGAGAGCCGCTTGTCAGAAATCCCTAACAGCGCCGGGCACCGGCTCTGCCAGTGGACTTCGGTGAAGAAAAGAGTGGCACAGTCGTGGCCGCTTCAGAGTTTCAGCGGATCAGTTCCCGAACCGTCATCATCCTTCCTGTAGAACTTTGTCAGATCCAGTCCGCCCTTCTGTTCCAGTTCCACAATCTTCAGTCGCTGCTCGATTTTCGTCAGTCGACTTTCCAGAAACGGCGGCAGAGTTTCGTCGTAGACCTTCCGAGCCAGCGGGACCTGAGGATAGTTCAGCTGCCGCTGCAGAGCGGCAAAAAAGTACAGCGGGTCGCGACCGATGTTGGCTCGGGCAATTCGGCCGTCCTGTTCTCCAAACAACGCGGCTGATGGTTCCGACGTTTCCCCTTCATCGCGATCCTGACCGGTTTTCCCGGGGGCTGCCTGAGAACGTTTTCGAGTCTGGAAATGTTCCGAAGCTCGATAGACAAGTTCCGACAGTTCGTACGCCCCCAGATTGTTTCGCAGTGACAGAATCCATTTCTGCCAGCGGTCGTCATAACAGCCGTCTCCAGCCATGGCTTTCAGCCCGTCGGCATACCCCAGCCGATTTCGGGAGAGACACTCGAACTGATACACAAACAGCCCGGGCATCGTCGCGTTCTGAGTCCGGTAGCGAGCTTCCCGTTCCAGGATTTCCAGTGCCGTAATCTGATCGAATCTGGCCACATCATCTTCGGCCCGAGCCATCACGAAGGCCTGAAACGGGCTGAAATAATGTGCCAGCCGACTCATGGCATCACTGACGCGACCATTGTGCAGGATTTCCGCGCGCATGAAATCGACGGCCATTGGCAGTCGAGTTGTCGCCAGCAGTTCTTCCTGAACCGTCTTCAGAATCTCCTGCGACGGCGTCTTCTCCTGAAGACGTTCACGAAAGACGCGAAAAAAGTACTCCTGCTCAATGTACTCTTCCCGTGACAGAGTCTGATTCAACTGAATTTTCCCTTCTGCAACTGGTGTCTGACTGTACTTTTTCTCAGTCACCCCGTCTGACCTGCGAGCTTCCTTCGCGCGATCAATGGTACCTGGTTGAGTCGTTGTTTGACAACTTCAGCCGCTGGCCCGACGTCCACGGGCCTGGCCGGAATTTCTGGTGGGGCTGAGTTTTTGTGGGAGAAAGGTTTGGCAAGAAGAGATTCCATTGGCTGCGTTCTCTGAGCGTGGTGAGTACGGCGAGGGCTTCGGCGTTGAATTTGCTCCAGCGAAGCCCGCGGCCTTTCCGGCGTTGGAGGCTCGTTCTGCACCGCGACTCCATGGGACCGCTGCCGATTTGTCAGGACTTCTGCTGGAACCAGGGATCGTTGATCATGTCGTGGCGGTCGCTCACGTAATTCAGCAGACGATCGGCGGCGGTCTTCCTGACCTTCCCTCTCAGCGTGGATCGCCACCGTGTCAGTTGATCGGAGTGATTGATGGCCTTTCGCCGTTTGAACTTTTCGGCATCGGTCAGCAGCGGCACCATCACACCATCGAGCCCCGTGTCAATGCGAGTCGTCTGCTGGCCTTTCGGAAGCGATGGATCAACGCTGCATTCTGCGGCACGGAACGCTGTGGGGACAGTATTGTGCTGTTGAGCCTGCTGCACGGTGACTCCTGCGGCAAGGCCAATCTGACCTCCTCGGTTGAGTTCTCAACTGCTATTCCCTGAACCCCCACCGCAGCTTAACCACTCTCCGCACACCGCGTCAGTCAGAATTGCCACACCCACAACGTTCCGGATGTGAGGCCTCCCACTCCGGAAATCAGCTTCCTCCCTGCCGCGGCACCGGAATTGCGTGTGAATCTGGCGCCCGCGTTTCACCACTGACCTCGGGGCGGATGCTTGCAGTCGTGAGCTTTGCTCGGCAGAATCCTTCACTTCACTTCACTGATCCAGACATGTTCCCTGAACCGGAGACTCGAAATGGACGCACGGACCACGAATTCGGAAATCTCCGGTCTGCGAGCATTCCTTGGCGGCGTGACCCGGTTCATCAAGATCTGCTGTGTCATCACACCGCTGCAGCTCCTGGTGGCTCGCAGCTCGTGCAGGCAGAAGATGGCGGCCATGCGGTCACTTCCTGTCGGCACCGTCGGGCACGATCTGGCTCAGCTTCTCGACAGCAAGGGACTGAAACTGATTCCCGGCTTCGAAAAGCACGATCTGGATCATCTGATCCTGGGATACGATATGACTCCGGAAGATGAACTCTGCATGCAGGCCTACGTGATCGGCAACGGGCGTCGCCGGATTCAGTGCTTTCTCTTCTCAGTTCAGCAGTGCTGTTGCCCGGTCTCTGGCGGACACTGGTCTTTCACTACCGATCGGGTCGGCAAAGCGAATCCCTTGCGTCGCTGAGCCTGGAAGAGTGTCTGGAACAGAACACAGCAGCTCAGACGAAGGTACCGGCCGACATGGTCCAGAGCCGGACGACCTGCGGCGAGTGTTCCGGTCGGAGTTGGCGTGTGACTACTGTCGACAACCCGGCCGATTCGGTCGCGCGACCGCGAGCAATCGACCGACTTAATGTTTGAAGTCAAATTGAGGCCTGTGTCCTCACAAGGAGTCTGATTCGGTGCCAAGGAAATGGTCGTTTCATCCGCATGATGAAACTGCAATCTCGCAGCTCAGTCGGCAGCTTCGCGTCACCCCGCTGATGGCTCAGGTGCTGATCGCGCGAGGTTACACAACGGCCGAGGCGGCTCGGTGCTATCTCGAACCCAAGCTCAGCAACCTGCACGATCCGAATCTGCTGCCCGGCATTCCGGAAGCTGCGGCTCGCATCGTCAAAGCTGTTCAGGACGGTCGTCGCATCACCATTTATGGCGACTATGATGTTGACGGGGTGACATCAACGTCTCTGCTTTGGCATTGTCTGAAGCTTTCGAATGCGACTGTGGACTATTACATCCCGTGCCGCATGGAAGAAGGTTACGGACTGAATGAAGCGGCCATTCGTCAGCTGCACGAAGAAGATCCTCGCCGGCTTCTGGTCTCTGTCGACTGCGGAATCGCGAGTGTTTACGAAGCTCAGGTTGCTCGGGAACTGGGACTGGAACTGATCATCACCGACCACCATCACATCGGCAGTCAGCTCCCGGATGCGGCGGTGCTCGTGCATCCCCGACTTCCGGGCACTCAGTATCCATTTGGAGAACTGTGCGGCGTCGGCGTAGCGTTCAAGCTGGCGTGGGCCATCTGTCAGTTGCTCGGAGACGGCAAGCGTGCTTCCCCGAAGATGCGGGAATTCCTGAAGTCCGCCGTGGGGCTCACCGCGATCGGAACAATCGCCGACGTGGTGCCGCTGGTTGACGAAAACCGCATCATCGTGCGTTACGGTCTGCAGAGCCTGCGGGAACTTCCGTCCGCCGGACTGAAGGCTTTACTGCGGATTGCGGGGCTGGATTCACTGCCAAGGCTGTCGGCGGAAGACATCGCCTTCCAGATCGCTCCCAGAATCAACGCCGCCGGACGCCTCGGACAGGCACGACTGGCCGTGGAGATGCTTACGACCGACAACGGCGAACGAGCAATCGCTTTGGCGCAGTACGTTGACGAACTGAACCGCAATCGAAAAACGGTCGAACAGCGGATCACCAAAGAAGCCAGGGAACAGGTCGAACTGCATCCGGAATGGGCAGAACACAAAACTCTGGTGCTGGCCGGGCACGACTGGCATCCGGGAGTCATCGGAATTGCCGCCAGCCGCATCGCGGAAACCTTCGAAAAGCCTACGGTCATCATCTCGCTGAAGGCCGACGGCAAAGGTCAGGGGAGTGCTCGTTCGTTTGCCGGATTTGATATGTATTCAGGGCTGGCAGCGTGTGCCGCTACGATGCTGGGGTTCGGTGGTCACAAGGCGGCGGCCGGTCTGCAGATTGAATCCGGCCGAGTTGACGAGCTGCGAACGCAGCTGGCCGCATGGGCCGATCAGAACTTCTTTCCCAACGCCGATGAACTGGCCCTGAGAGTCGACGCGGAAGTGCATCTTTCCGAAGTGACTCGGCGAGCTGTCATGGAACTGGAACATCTGGGCCCGTTCGGAGAAGCCAACCCCAAGCCAAGATTTGCCGCCAGTCGAGTCGATCTTGCCGAACCTCCTCGAACCATGGGCAAAGGTGATCGCCATCTGGCACTCAGACTTCGTCAGCATCGCACCAGTCTGCGAGCCGTCGCGTTTGGCCGAGCTGAATGGGCGGAAGAAATCGCGGCTCTGAACGGTCCCCTGGCCGTCAGTTTTGCTCCTCAGATCAATTCGTTCAACGGCTTTGAACGAGTCGAACTGCAGCTGCACGACTGGCACGGCCCCGAAGCTCAGCCCTGACCCGCACAGTCCCGCGGAACAGCATCGCAGCCGCAACAGCTTCGCCGCCGATCGGATCCACCGCCGTCCGCGTTTCCGGGCGTCGTGGCGAACGAGGTGCGGGCTGAGCGCAGCTCCCCCAATGGCCTGCAGTTTCAGCAGGCTGTTATCGCTGCGAACGATGCTGCTGCATCATTTTCAGGACAACCTGATCGAAATTCACCGAAGTGTCTGTGATGGTGCAGTCCATTGAGTGGGTTCGGCAGTAACGTGTGAGCGAATCCAGGTAGTCCCGGAAACGCTGACGATAGGTCTGAAGTCGGTGTTCGGTTACCGTGACCTTCTGACGATCTCCGCTTTCTGCGTCCTGCATTTCGAAATCACCCAGCAGTTCCGGGTGGGCCTCGGCGGCATCATGGATCTGGACAACGGCGGTTTCGAAATGGTGATGTCTAAGCAGGTCCAGGGCTGTTTCGAAGCCGTCCGGATCGAAAAAATCGCTCAACAGAATCACCATGCCTCGATGAGCTGTCTGCTGGACGAATTCCCGAGTCAGGTTCTTCAGTCGAGTTGCTGTTCCTGCGACGGACAGTTCCGTCAGCCAGTTCATCAGACTCAGAATCTGACTTTTGCCCCGAGTCAGGGGAAACCGCTGAATGATGCCATCGGAGAATGCACACACGCCCACCTGATCCAGATCTGACAGAGCGATATACGCCAGGGCTGCGGTCAGCTGACGAGCAAGATCGAACTTCTTTCCTTCGTTCACCGCCATGCTGGGGGAACAGTCCAGCAGCAGGTGCACGTGCAGGTCCTGCTCTTCCTGAAACCGCTTCAGCAGCAGTTCGTCGTGCCGAGCGTACAGGTTCCAGTCGATGTAGCGAAAGTCGTCGCCGGGCGAATATGGCCGGTGATCCGAGAATTCAACGCCGCCGCCGGTCTGCATCGACCTGCGCTGTGCCATCAGTTCTCCCCGAAACACTCGGCGAGAGACCAGTGACAGATATTCAAGTCGACTCAGAGCGTTAGTGTTGAACAGGCTCACGGGAAAGCTGCGGAAGGTGGAACAAGAGACGTGCAGTCACGTCTTTTATCCTCCCACGACGACTCGATTCAACTCAATTCGGAATTGAACGAGCCATCTTCGCCGACGGCCACGACGGCCCTCGCGACTTCCTGAATGAGCTGCCATAAGGAGGGCAGGCAGTGAGCGAAAAGCCGCGTAATTCTCGGGCATGCTCATTTCGAAAAAGTTTTTGAAGATTGTCGGGAAGATCTCCGCAGATGGGGCGTTTCCTGAGTGTGACCAAGACTGGTTCACTTGAAAACAGCCGAAACTTTAAGAAAAGGGAAAACCATCATGCGAACGCTCACATCACTCAAAACTCTGGCCGCTTCAATCGTCGCCGCAGGAATTCTGGCCGTCGGCGGCCCCTCGGCTTCAGCCGGAGATTACTGCCACTCACCGGCTCCTCAGTGTTACTACAAGACTGTCGTCAGCTACGACTATGTGAAGAAGCCGGTCGTCAGCTACGTGACAAAGTACGATCACTGCGGCGAACCCTACTACGCCAAATCCGTCAGCTGGCAGATCGTTAAGGTGCCCGTCACCAAACAGGTCAAAGTCTGCTACTGACCTGCCGAGTGCCGCCGGATTTTCCAGCCGAAGCGTTGTTGTTTCCGGCGGGCCAGTGAAGCAGAGTCGGGGCTTTGCTTCAGTCCGAGCAGCGATTACGCTACGGAGATGAAATCCGCAGCACCTCCATCTCAGCACGCTGATGATCCCGGCCGTCGCCTGGCGGCCGGCGATCAGCTCGCGTTCAGTGAACTTTACGACGCTCATTCGTCTGAGCTCCTGGCATTTCTCGCAACTCGACTGCGGAGCACGGCCGAAGCCGAAGAAGTCCTGCAGGAAGTCTGGATGAAAGTCTGGGAGAAACGAGAACAGTTTCAGGACGGCAGTTTTCGAGCCTGGGTGTTTCAAATTGCTCGCACGACGACAGTTGACCGGGTTCGAAAAGTTCAGCGGCGTCGGGAAGTCGGTGAATTTGAAGACGAACAGGGCCCGGCGGATCACCGTGCAACTTCTTCCGAAGTTGATGATCAGCAGGAAAAACTGCAGGCCCTGCGAGACTGCCTGAAGTCTGTGGGGAGCGATTTTGTCATGGTCCTGCAGAGGACCCGATTAAATGGAGAATCCATTGATTCGGTGGCTCGGGAACTGGGAGTCAAACCCGACACCATTTACACAAAGGTTCACCGCGCAAAGAAACTTCTCGAAGACTGCACCCGGCAGAAACTGCAATGACCATTCACATTCTCACAATTCCTGACGACACCGCTCACTGGCCGGGCTGGCTGGAACAGCAACTGGTGGGGCTGCATCTGTCGGAGCTGATTGATGAGTTGCAGGTAATGAAGTCCTCTGCCGATTCAGAACGAGCTCCGTCAGCGTCGCTTTCCGACTTGCTTCCTCAGCAGCAACTGCAGCAAGTCTGTGATCAGGGTCTGAAGAGACTCGACACCGACACTGTGCGGATGCTCCTGGGAAATCCGGAATGCCTGCTCGACCTTCAGGAACTGGTCCTGACGAACGGCGGTGATCACTGGAAACATGTATCACGAACCGCGGCGCATGCAGATGCTGTTGACCGAATCGGGCGAACACTCCGTCAGGCAATCGAAACGGAAATCGGGAACGACACATCTAACGTCCCTCTTGCTCTGTTATCCCCTTCGGTGGCGAATCGTGGTCAGAGTCGGCGGTCGCTGATTTGGGCGCTGACGTCGGCGGCTGTCGTTCTTCTGGCGGTGACCATCTGGTCGGGCCGGGAATCCGGTTCCGGCCGAGTTCTCGGTCGGCCCGGCCTTCTGACAGCTCAGAATTCGTCGTCAGCGGAATACTTCAATCGGCTCGCGGACGCCGGCAACGACTGGTTTCAGCAAAGTCGGGACACCAGGCCCGAACTGGTCGCTTTACTGCGAGAGGTCAGTGCCGATTGCGACATCCTGATTCAGGCAGACCACAAAGTTCTGACGACGTCTGAACGTGAATGGTTTGTCACCAAGTGCCGCAACTGGAAGAGAAAGTTCGACGAAACGCTGGCTTCACTGGAAACCGGAGATTTGTCCGTCGACGACGCCAGGCAACGCGCAGACGCCACCATGACAAAGCTGGTCAGCGTGCTGAAAGCCGGACCGACGGCCTGACGGGAACATCAGATTCCCACCGCTTTTCGCCATGCGTCCGCCATCAGGCGATGGCCTTCCTGAGTCGGGTGGACGCCGTCTGCCGCAAGGGCCCTGGCCTGAGTTCCGGCGGCGACGGCGTCATCGAACATCGTCTGAAACGGCACCCAGATCGCTCCGGCCTTTTCGCATACCTCATGTGCATAAGTTCGACGAGTGGTGAATTCCGGGAACCACTTGTCTTCGTTCTCTTTCACTGTACCACTCATCAGGACAAACGGTTCACAGACAACCAGGACCGTCTCCGGCAGCGCGGTTCGCGTGCGTTCGAGCAGCGCTGCGAAACCATCACGATAGGTTTCCGGCGTTCCGTCATACCGTCCGGCCAGTTTGTGCCAAATGTCGTTGACGCCAATCAGAATACTCAGAATCTTCGGTTTGATGTCGAGACAGTCCTGCTGCCATCGCCTGTTCAGGTCGGGGACCTTGTTACCGGAGATCCCACGGTTGTGAATCTGAAGATCGAGATCAGGGTGATCCTGACGGAGTGATTCCGCAACGAAGCCGGGGTAGCCTTTTCCAAGTCCGGCATTCGCGACCGGAGCTTTCTTCTCACGCCCTGCATCGGTGATGGAATCCCCCTGAAACAGAATGATGTCGCCCTTCTCCAGAGTCACTCCGACCGCCGCGGATACGCAGGAAGTGTTCAGGCAGAAAGCAGCAGTTGCAGAAGTCGCGGATGCCAGAAATGTTCGGCGTTGCATTGGGATCGGTCTCGCAGCAATGTTATGACGGAATCGGTGGTCTGCAGTCTGACACCGGTTGACGATCACAGAACGCCGACCGCTTCAGGTTGCAAAGGAAGTGTAACCGCAGCTCAGGTGAAACGTGAGCAAGTCGCTGCATTTTGCCGACCAGCCCCGTCGCCCTTGCGAAACGTCCATTTGACTCCGGTGCGAGCGGAAGTCGCAGTCATGCGCCGGACCGGGCACCACGACTATCGAAACAGCTTCTTTTTCAGCACGGGCAGAGCCTGCTGGATGGCTGCGTCCGGGTCCTTGGCGCCGCCCAGAACCTGATTGACGGTTCCCATGTATTTGTCCGCCTTTTGCTGGTCTTTTTCAGAAAGCAGACCGGTCTGTGAGACAGTCCGGTAGACTTCGTTGGGATCAACATGTCCTGACCGCAGGTTCATCGCCAGAGTGCGGGCGTCGTCGAGGCTTTTCATCAGCTTTTCGTGATCACCCAGGAGTTCACCGTAGCGTCCGCCCAGTTTTGCAGAAAGGTCCTGGCGTCGCTCGTTGGCATACGCCGACACCATGGCGATGGCCTGCTGCTTCATCTGAGGCAGGTTGGCCGCGAAGGCAGTTTCAAAACCGGCCACCAGTTTCTGACCGAGGTCAGATGTCATTTCCACATGCGGATGCAACGCAGGACCATTGATACGCACCGTAGCATTCACTGTTTTGATGGACTGAAGCGTGTCCTGAGTGAGCCCGGCGAGTGCTGTTGCGTACGGTGATGTGGTCTGGAAAACAGGCTGCCCAAAGTCGGAACTGACATCAATCTGCCCCGTCACCTGACCTTCCTGCATGGTGATTTCAGCGTTCCATTTCAGGTTCTGCAGACTGGCTGTCAGTCGGTCTCCGTTCTCCCGCCCGGCCGCCAGAGCATGTTCGGTCAGATCTGTGAATCGAGCAGCCAGATCGGTCACAGCGACCTCAGTCGTCGCGTCGTGGCGCATCAGGAACTCGACGGGAGTCTGTCCGCCGGTGGTCGCCTGCAGCAGGGAAGGCCTGCCATGCAGTTTCGGGTCGCTGCTGACATCCGTCAGAATGCCTCGAAACGGTGTTGGCACATTCCCGACCAGAAGTTCACCATCCAGCAGCATCTTGCGAAACAGCATTCGAGGTGTCGGATTCAGAATTGGAAATTCAAAATCCGTGCCTCGACCGCGTTCCGGTTCCGGCGGAGCTTTGACAGCGGAAACGTAGCTGCGAGCCAGCTCGGCCCATGACAGCAGTTTGTCCAGCTGAAGGTACATCTCTTCCCCCAGCAGTGATTCGGTGATTCTGCGAGCATCTGGTTTCAGCATCCGGATGCTTTCTTCGATATTTTCTCGGTCGTTCTTCTGAGCCTGATCCAGGCGAGCAAAGTCCTGCTTGACTTCCTGAGGAACACTGGCCTGTAGCTGAGTCAGAAAGGTTCGCGAATCGCGGATCAGGATGTCCGCATTCTGCGCGGCCGTCAGATACTTCTGAACTCGGTCAATCGGCTCGCCCTCTTTGGCCGTCCTGATCTGACGCTGCAGTTCTTCCAGTTGAGCCTTCTTCGTCTCGATCGTTGTCTGAATTTCCCGGAAGCGGCCGTCCCATTTGGCATAGACTTCATTGCCGACTCGATACGTTTCCAGTCGATTCGGATCGATCTGAGCTTTGGCCTGCTGAGTAAACTCTTCCAGCCATTCGTGTCCGATATTCTTCAGCTTGTCCTGCAGCCACGGAGGCACCATCGGGCCGCTCTCTTCTTCGGATTCCGGCTCCCAGGGCAGCTGACCATCGTCGCTGCGCGGAGTTCCGAAGCGGACTCCGGTCAGTCGGGCTTCTTCCACGACATAACACCGCCGCAGCAGCGCGTCCCCGGCAACGCGAAACGTCAGATCATCGAATTCCACCAGGTTTGTTCCCGGTCGATCGGCGCTGGCCAGAGCAACATGATGGACTCGGGCTGTCGGCGGGAAGAAGGCGGTTTCCAGGGAATCAATGTCGGCTTTGGCACCTGTGATGGACTGCACCGCCTGAATCGCCGAATACCGGACCAGCGGGTCAAATCCAAAGGCCATAAAGCCCCACAGCAGGGCTACCAGGATGAATCGCGGAATCAGATAACCCCATCGCATGGGAATCTCCAAAGAGAATCAATCAGACAGGAAGCATCCGGCCCTGCAGGCGCCGACGGTCAGTTGACGGCGGCAAATCGATCGGTCAGTTCAACGCCCAGCAGCAGTCGTGTGAGCCAGAACTTCTTCGCCCACACCGTCATTTTTACGGTGTACTTCGCAAACAGCGGTCGCGAAAGTCGAAACGCCGGATAGACCAGAATCAGCCCGATCACAAGGCTGCCAAGCACGATCGAGTTATTGAAATCCGTCCACGGCATCACTGGCTGGTTGTAGAGATGTGTCCAGGTTTCCTGCAGTGCCGGGTGAGTCAGCAGCCAGGAACCGATGCGGTCGGACAGCGGGTCCAGATAACCGGCCACAAAGCTGACCACCAGTGCGGTTGCCGCAGCGATCGCAAGGTTGGCTCGCAGCGATGCCAGCACAAAACTCAGGACAACCGCAATCAGATTGCTCTTGGGAACAACACCAATGAGGACTCCCATCGCAAACCCCAGCGCCAACTGACCGGGTTTGGCTTCCGTCAGAACAGCTCGCAGAGTTAACCGGATCGGTCGGAGAATGAAGAGCATGACATCACCTCGGAACAGCTCGCCCTCACAGCGCGCACCTCGCGCGCCTTGAAAAACGAATCCGAAGCTGACTTTGCCTGGCCGAACGATTCCGGTCAAGACGGGCTGTGCCCCGATTCTGTCCCGAAGCCCGCCTTTCCGGCGTCACCCCCTGCCGCGGCGGCAGACTTCACTGCGACAGCAGACGACATGCGGATTCTGCCGAAGATCGCCCCGCCATCAGATTGTGGCGAGTTGCGGATCGCAGTCGGTCCGACTCTCGCGTGATGATCGGATCGGCACTGTCAGGCAGGAGGCTGAGCGACAGAGACTGATCCCTTTCACGCGATCGGGATCTGCCGATGTCAGGAGAGTTCCGTGAAGTTCTTCAGCAACTGAAGGCCGGCGGACTGACTCTTTTCCGGGTGAAACTGAGTCGCAAAGACGTTGTTCCGGTGCAGCATCGACGCGAATTCGGTTCCGTAGCTTGTCCGGCCTGCCGTCCATGACGAATCAACCGGGTCGACGAAATAGCTGTGGACGAAGTAGAACCAGGCGTCGGGCGGAATATCCTTCATCAACGGGTTGTCGCCGGATCGGAATGAAAGCTGATTCCATCCCATGTGCGGAATCTTCAGTTCAGGCGGCAGCTCAAAACGTCGAACGGCCCCGGAAACAACACCCAGCCCCTGAAACTCACCATCTTCGTAGGAGACATCCATCAGCAGCTGCATCCCCAGACAGATCCCCAGGAACGGCTTACCGGACCGAATCGACTGCTGCACGCTGCTCACAAGATGCTGATCCTGCAGCGCCTGGATGGCATCTCGAAACGCACCGACTCCGGGAAGGATGACTCGGTCTGCGCGTTCAATCACAGCGGGGTCCGCCGAAATCGTGCCGCCGGCTCCCACCTTTTCCAGAGCTTTCTGAACACTCCGGAGATTCCCCATTCCATAATCAATGATGACGTTACCTGACATCTGTGTGTGTGGTCCTCACGTGGGCACTGCCCGAAGTTTCTCCGAGCTGACGGATTGGGAACGCGACCTTGTCGCAAAAAAGGGAACACGGGCCGGAGTGTGCCGGAGACTTACATCGCTGATTTTCAGGGCGATCCCGGCGACATTACTCAAGACTGAAATTGAACTGATTGTCCTGATCTTCGCTCACAGTAACCTGCTGGCGATCCGTGGGCAGCGTATACATGATTCCCGATGACGCCATGATTGTCACATTGCACGGACCGGGAAGCACGCCTTCATTTTCCATATCATACATCAGTACATACTCACCGGCCTGGTTGGTGTTTCCCTGAGACGTTCGATAGTTCTCGCGGGGCGGTTCTCCCGGCAACTGGACCGGAGCAAACATGACCTGAACATTGGCCAGCGGCTGACCTTTCAGTGTCACGACACCGCTGACGTATTCGAGGTCCGGAAGACTTGCGGAGTTCATCCAGGCCACAAACAAATAACCAAGGACGAGAATCCCGAACAGACCGGCCACCCCTTTGATGGCAGCCTGCCGCATGCCTTCCCGATATTCCAGCTGACGTTGTTCTTCGCGAGTCAAAGGGGCAGGTTCAGAGGCTTTGCCCCGCTTCTGGTCATAGGTGCGGGTCAGAGCATCAGCGGCAGTTCCGGCAGTCATGACTGACGCCGTCACTGAAGCATCGATCTGCGGGCCGGTCTTCTGCTTTCTTTCTTTCTTCTTCTTTTTAGTAGCTTCATGTTCCCGCATCAGATCAGCGATGGAAGGCTTCGGAATTTCGGCGGAGGACCCTGACGAAGTCGCAGGTCCCTGCGAAGCGGTCGACGACGGCACGGGACCACCAAGGACATCCAGCGGGTCGAAACTGTCACCTGCCGCAAACCTGACAGGAGGCGTGACCTCCAGCGGCATGTCCACCGGAAGTTCCATAACGCCCACGGCCATCGCAGAAGGCGTGGCTGATGGGGCAGCCCCGGAAGATGCTGCTCCGGCGGTCACCGGATTTGGCTTCTTTGAGTTTGCGGGACGAGGCGCCTGAGCTGGCTTCTTTTCTGCGGATTTCAGTGCCGCGGCAACGTTCGGAGCGATCGCCTGCACGGCGGGTACGACAAACGCGGTCTGGCACTTCGGGCACTTCGCCGAAGTTCCGGCCAGTTCATCACGAATCTTCATCACAGATTCGCATTCCTGACAGACAAAACGGATTGTCATGACCGAAGTCCTCGACCGTCTCAGACTGAAAACAAAAAACCGCAGTCGGCGGACTGCGGTTTGGAATCACCAGAGGAAAAACTCACACCCGGCGAAGGAACCGGACCGGTTGACGACCGTTTTTATTACCGGAACCCGCGGCGAGCGCCAACTGACGTTTTCCGGTTGCCTTTAATATCCGCCCCCGGCGGGAATTCCTTCTGACATACTGCCCAGACGCTGCCAAACCAGAAGCTCAATGTTTTCGTTGATCCGTTTGACAGATCCGTCTGCCAGAGCGGCCTGGACGCCCTGATCGTGCGGGCCTCCGGCTGCATCGAAGAACAGCTTCTTGTTGGGAGGATTCCATGTGGAGAACAGCGTTGACGGACCACCCCACGCCCAGCCGTCGCTGGGGATTCGGCTGGTATCAGACACGACACCTCGGTATTGGGGAGTGGTTCCATCAAACCGTTCGGCTTCTGCGACCAGAATGGTCTGCGAGGTTCCGTCCTTGATCGCAGCAATCGAATTTGAGCTGTTCGGGCCAAAGACGCCCTGCCGGTGCCCCAGCTGATAAACCTGCCAGCCAGCTGTCGTAGCAGTGGTCGATAGCGTTGCCAGCTGCGCCGGACCCAGGTTCCACAGAGCTCGAGTCGGGTAGTCGAAGGCAACTCCGGACCCGACACATCCAGCGTAGTCATTGCCACCGGTGGTCTGAGTCGGATCCACCTTGTTTGAAAACGACACGCTCTTCATGTCACTTCGACGACTGGGGCAGTAGAACTGCGCGATATGCGTCGCTCCGGGCGCTGTACTGTAGGCGAGCGGAGTTCCAGGCGGACTGGTTGTGGTGAAATACGTCGACCAGAACGAGTAGTTCACGTTCTGATAGACGCTCAGCCCTGGGTAATAAAGCTTGTATGTTCCGCCCTGCTCAATCATGGGCAGGATGTGCATCATCCAGCTTTCGCCGTGAGCCGGAGGTGTCACCGGCAATGTCGGCGAAAATGGTTCATTCGGATTGACAGTGTTGTAGGGACCTCCACCAGACACTCCGACGGGAGTTGCCGTCAACGGAGACCAGTTTGTGATCATTCCCGGCGGGAAGACCAGGTGGGAATCGTGGTAGTTGTGCAGTGCCAGAGCGATCTGCTTCAGATTGTTCTCACAGCTCAGTCGGTTCGCAGCCTCGCGAGCTCGCTGAACAGCGGGCAGAATCAGAGCGACCAGGATTGCAATAATCGCAATCACCACCAGCAGTTCGACCAGGGTAAATCCCCTCTGTCGACGAGTGTTGCTTCGCATGACGGAATTCCTTGAAAACGGAGAAACGGATTCAGAACAACGACAGGAAATGTTCGGCCCGTGAACACATCTTAACAACAGCCCAAACCCGGAAACAAGCTGTTTGAAGGACCTTGCCCAAGGATTGGATTGTTCATCGAATGCGGAAAAACTCAAGAAGTCATCCGTTTTCACGACCAAAGTTGGCCGCGAAATCCTCAGTCGTCCCGGGAAAGTCCCCCGAATCTCATCAGATAGTACAGCACTGTCAGAAGGGTCTGGAGTGTCGCGGCCACGTAAGTCCAGGCGGCTGCATTCAGCACGCTTCCCACCGCAGCAGCTCCCTGACCGTCCACCAGGTTCAGTTCCCGAATCAGCCGTTTCGCTCGAAAACTGGCGTCGAACTCGACGGGCAGGTTGACCAGCTGAAACACCAGCAGCGCACCGTAGGCCAGAATTCCCAGCATGATCAGCTTGGGACTGGAAAACAGTACTCCCAGCCCCAGCAGCACCATCGACGCGACCGGCCCGGCCTGAGCCGCCGGAACGGCAGCGTTGCGAACCACCAGCGGCGAATAGTGCGTAGCATGCTGAATGGCATGACCGGCTTCATGGGCAGCAATGCCGACTGCCGCCGCCGATCGACTGTAATAAACATCGGAACTCAGTCTCAGCACTCGATGCGACGGGTCGTAATGATCGGACAGTGTTCCATGAGTTTCCTCGATGCCCACATCCTGACACCCGGACTCATCCAGAATGTACCGAGCTGCCGCGGCACCACTGAGCGCAGCGGGAACCTGACTGGCCGCTGCATAGGTCGAGCGGACTCGGTACTGAGCCCACATCATCAGCAGCATGGCCGGAGCCAGAAACACAAAATAGATCGGGTCAAACCACATGATTGGTCTCCTTTGTTATGAACCACGACGCCTCGGCGGCGACCGGACATCACTGGTGCCTCAACAACGCAGACAGGTCTGCTGCGGATCAGAATCTCCGGAAGCAGCGACGCCGATTCCGCTCGAATCCTTTCACAGCAAACTCCGTACCATGCCGAAATGGCGGTCGCCACGGCCGTGACCACATACGAAGATGCTTCTTTCCGTCCGCCGCTTAAGAAACCGATCCGACAGCTGAACGATCTCAGCACCGGCGAACTTCCAGCCCTGAAACACCGAAAGTCAGGGACGGACTGCTTTCGTCTGCATGTGAAAGACGGCCGGGACCAGCACCAGAGCAATCAGAGTGGCGCCTCCGACTCCGCCCGCGATCGTGACAGCCAGCGGCGGCCAGAATCCGCCTCCGACAAGGATCAGCGGCAGGAAGCCCGCGATGGTCGTCAGCGATGTTGCCAGAACATGTCGGGTTGAACGGATGACGACTTCACGAATGGCCGCGATGTCGCCGCCTGCGGCTGCTTCGTCTTCCCGAAGAGCAGCAAGCACCACAATGGAATCGTTGATCGCCACACCCACCAGGCCCATCGTGCCGATGATTGCCATGAAGCCGAAAGGAAACCCGAAGATCCACAGCGATCCCATGCCCAGTCCCACCGACAGAAACGCGACCGCTCCGATCAGCCCGGCCAGTCGAAACGATCGAAACGACAGTACCAGCGCCGCCACCATCATGACCGCGAGAACTCCCACACTGGCCAGCAAATTGCGAATGGCGTCATCGCGCTGAGCGGACTCGCCACCGAATTTCAGTTCGTATCCCGGCGGCAGCTCCAAACCGGCTGCCGACAGTCGCTGCTGAAACTGCTTCTGAATTCCGGCGGGCAGGACTCCGGCTTCCAGAAACGCCTGAATCTCCGTCATCCGCCGGCGGTTTTCCCGCATGATGAACGGCTGCTCGGATTTCAGTTCCACCTGTCCCAGTACTGACAGTGGAATCGTGGCCGCTGAGCCAGAGGTCATCACCGGACGACGAGCCACCACTTCCAGCGCTTCGACGGCATCCACGGACGATCGATTTTCGTTTTCGACTCGAACGCGAACCGGCAGTTCTTCCGTTCCTTCCATAACCAGTCCGCCAACCGCTCCTTCCAGAGCTGCCGCCATCTGCAGAGACACCGACTGATGGTCCAGCCCGGCAAGCCGTGTTTCGTCTTCATCAAGTCTGACGATCAGCCTCGGAACGATCTCGGCACTTTCGCTGCGAATATGAGTCACTTCGGGAATGCCGGCCATCACGGCGTGAATGCGTTCGGTGGCAATGGCGAGTTCCTCCAGATCGGGCCCGAACACCTGAACTTCGATCGGCGCTTCAAACGGCGGGCCCTGCTCAAGCTGCCGCACCACAATACGTGATCCGGGAAATTTCTGATCCAGCTGACGCTGCATGACATTGATTCGGGAAACCAGGTTTTCCGCAGAACGAAGTTTCACGAGAGCCTGAGCGTACCGCGAAAGACCTCGCCGAGCCGCAATCTGGTTGTAGTAAAACGGCGGAGCACTGCGGCCCACCCACCAGCTGACTTCCTCAATGGTGTTATTGTTCAGCAGTTCATCACGCACGGCTTCTGCAGTGCGCAGAGTTTCCTGGAGCGATGCCTGAGGACCGACCTCCAGTTCCAACGCAATCTGATCACGATCGGCGGGAGGAAAAAACTGTTCCGGCAGCAGCCGTGCCTGAAGAAATCCGGCCAGTGGCAGAATGACGCCCAGTCCGATCCCCAGGACCGGAATGCGAATCACTGAATGCAGAAAGCTTCGGTATGCTCGCAGCATGGTCGCGTTCCTCCAGCCGCCGGAAATCCAGTGATCGTGAACGACGGCATCTGATGTCAGCCGTGAAGGATGGCCGAGGAAACCGGTCAGCGCCGGGACGACCGTTAGCGCCAGCAGCAGCGAACTGAAGATCGCCACCATAACATTGACAGCGATGGAACCGACAAATTCTCCGGCGGGGCCGGGCATGATGGCAATCGGAGCGAATGCCAGCGCCGTTGTGAATGTTGATCCGAACAGCGGCACAGCCAGCTGGCGAACGGTGTGGCCGACCGCCTCCGTTGCGGACTGACCGTTCCGCAGTCGCTGACTGACTTCGTCAACGACCACGATCGCATTGTCGATCAGCAGCCCCAGAGCAATGATCAGTCCGGTGACCGACATCTGATGCACGGGAATGTTCAGCAGGCGCATCCCTGAGAGGACCATCAGAGCACTCAGCGGCAGGGACACGCCCACCACCACCGCGCTTCGCCAGCCCATCATGAACAGGATGACCACCATCACAGAACCTGCGCCGATCAGAAGGTTGCTCTGCAGCTGATCCAGTCGATCGGTGACGTATCCGTCCTGACTGAAGACGTCCACCAGCTGAATTCCCTGAGGCAGCTGGTCCCGGAACTGTTCGGTCACCTTTCGCGACGCGGCATCCCAACTGTCAATCCGCTGGTCGGGACGAATCAGGCAGGCCAGGACAATCGCCTGACGACCATGCACCAGTGCAAGGTCTGATGGTGGCTGAGTCACGCCGCGATGAACTTCAGCAATGTCGCCAAGATTCACCACATGTCCCGTCACGGACGTCTGAATCGGAATGGCGGCAATGCGACTCAGCGAATCCAGCTCTCCCGAAACTTCAATCAGCAGATCGGTGCGTTCACTTCGCAGCTGACCGGCCGAAACACGAGCGTCACTGGCCTGAATCCGGCCGCTGAGTTCCTGAGCGGTCAGTCCGATTGACGCCAGCTGTTCAGGCCGGACGATCACAGTGATCTCTTCTTTGGGATCTCCGAAGATATCCACATCTCTGGTTCCCGGAACAGCCAGCAGGCGTTCACGCAGAACTTCTGCCAGTCGTCGCAGGACGGGGAGCCGTTCGTCCGAAACACCCTGACTTTTGCTTTTCCGGTTGTCAGAAGTGGGCGCAATGGTATCCGGAATCAGGGCGATCAGCCGAGTGTACGCAGTGACTTCGATGCGTTCGAAACGAGGCTTTGTCGCTTCCGGCGGCAGCACAGCTTCCACGTCCGAAACTCGATCCCGTATGCGTGACCAGACTGTCGCCGCCTCGTCGCCGTAAATATCATCCCGCAGTTCGACGGTGATGGTCGACAGCGATGACCGCGACGCGCTGCGGATCTTCTTGATCTCCGCAAACTCGCGCAGTTCGTCTTCAATCGGTTCTGTGATCAGAGCTTCCACCTGAACGGCATCCGCACCCGGCAGAGCAGTCAGGATGAAGGCGGCTCGTTCGGTCAGTAACGGGTCTTCCATCCGCGGCAGCACTACGTAACTGGACAAACCGGCCACGGTGATCAGGCCAATGGTCAGGATGGTCAGCCGCGGGTTCCGCAGAAATAATGTCGACATCACGTCACAGACTTTCTGCCGTGGCCGCCGTCACGCGCTGTCCCGGAACAACTCGATGAACACCATCCGCGACAATCAGGTCCCCGGACTTCAGGGCACCTCGCACAACAGCGGTCTGAGCATCCGAATGCAGGACTTCCACCGGCCGCGATCTCACGATTCGCTCGGTCGAATCGCGCAGCTCCGCGGTGACCGGTTCCGCCGCATAAACGGCCCACAATCCCCGCGATCCGGAAGCCAGTGATGTGATCGGAACCTGAAATCCCTCCGTCGGAATTGATTCTTCCAGCTGCATCCGGATCAGTTGTCCATCAGCCAGCTGAGCCGATTCACCGTCATCGAGATCAATCAGAACCGTTCGTGTGCGAGTGACCGGATCCACAACGCCGATCACTTCGCGGACAGTTCCCGTGACCTGAGCATCGTCGGCATTCAGAACGCAGTCCCGGCCAGGCCGCAGCGTGCGGATGATGCTGCCCGGGACTCCGATATGTGCTTCCAGATGACTGGTTTCCGAAGCTCCACAACGGGTTGCTGAGGGTTCAGCATCTGGCCTTCGTCTGCCATCCGGCGGACAATTGTGCCGGAGAACGGAGCTTTCAACTGACTGTCAGACAGGTCGATGCGCAGCCGCTGCAGCTGAGCTTCCAGCGCGGCGATGGCAGCCTGCTGAGCCTCGGATCTGTTCGGACCGAGTTCCCGCATTCAGTTCCCGAAGCTGTTCCTGCACGGCTTCTCGTCGAGCATCCGCGGCCCTGAGTGACAGCCGCATTTCATCCAGTTCCTGAGCACTTGTGGCCTTGCGCTGAGCCAGATTCTGAAATCGTTCGAAGGTCGCCAGCCTGAGTTCCGCGTCGGCCGTGACCGCCGACAGTTCGGCTCGAACGGCCGCAATGGTTTCCTGTCGAGGCCCGGCCTGCAGTTCAGCCAGCACCGCCTGCTGCTGCTGAAGTCCGGCCAGAAGTTCTTCTTCCTGAACCTTCAACTGACGCTGGTCAATTTCCGCGATCACCTGTCCAGCCGTCACGGACTGTCCTTCATCGAAGTTTACCATGGTGAGTCGTGCCGATCGTTCAAACGCCAGCTGGGTTCTGCGAGCCGCACGGACGGTGCCGGAAAACTGTCGATGGCGGCGAACCTGATGAACCGCCTCAACAGGAATCAGCCGCACCGGCAGTGCGTCCGACACAGAAGTAGTCCCGGGAGGATCGGAGACATCATCGCCAGTCGATTCATCGGACGTTTTTGAAGTGGCGACAGGAAGTGATTTCGTCAGCCAGCGTCCGGCGAAGCCCGCCACGGTCAGCATCAGCAGAATGGAAGCGAACAGTTTCATGCCGGTGACCACGCTTCCTTCAGCTTCGCCGCTTCCTGAGGAAACACATCGAGCAGTGCCTGCTGCATGACCTGGTTGTAGTCCACGTCAGATGCAAGTGGTGTCCAGTGAAAGCCGTCCAGAGTCCTGTGGATATGAGTTCGAACCGCCTGAAACGGGGAATGAATTCCCAGCTCGCGAACCGCATCACTGGTCGCGACGATCGAGTAGGCTCCTTCGGTCATCGACCACAATCCAAAGACCAGTGATTCCGGGGTCATCCCCTCCGGAAGCTGCAGATGTGACTGAGCCAACGCATCGCGGACAATTCCCGCCACAATGGCCACGCACTGCATCTGACAGCTTTTCACCAGCGATCGACGTTCCTGTGTCGTCTTGTCCCAGATCGAATCCGACTTCACGATCTGCTCAAAGCGAAAGTGTTCCGGATACAGTCGCACGAACAGCTCCGCGGCAACTCCCACAGCTGCCAGTCGAACTCGAGGATTGCCGGCATATGATGCAGCCCGCTGAAACATTTCTCGCCGTCGGTCCATGGTTTCCACCAAAAGCGCCAGAATGATTTCTTCCTTGCACTTGAAGTGGTTGTAGATCGTCCCCCGCGACACGCCCAGCTCACGAGCCAGCGAATCCAGGCCCAGGCCGTGGTAACCGCCCTCCAAAACCATCCGCCGCGCCAGCTCCAGCATCCGCTGTTCCCGCTCGCGCATTTCCGTCTTTTTTGCAGAAATTGTTTCCATGGGCGCCATTGTTTCTGACAAGGTGTCAGAAGGCGAGAGAAACTCTGACATTTTGTCAGAAAATCGTCAGGGGAGGCGTCGGGAATCCCGTTGGTATCGGCCGTCGCGTGATGGGGCGGTTCGCGACTTGTGGTTTGTGACATCTTCGATTCCGCCTGAGGCGGGCCGTGATCGTTGATGCCGATGGTTCGCAGGTCGGTTGTTTTGGCACGTAGAAAAAACTCCCGGACCCTCTAAGATACCCGACTCGATTGCTGTTCCGGGCGGTCGGTTCTGAACAGGCCAGGTTGATTGTCGGCGTCGGTTTGAATCGGACTGACGTTCCCGCACTGAATTCGTATGCTTCGCCGCCTCGTCCTCGAAAACTTCATGTCGCATCGGCACACCGTGATTGATCTCGCGGATGGGCTGACGGTTCTGACCGGGCCGAACAACTGCGGAAAGTCAGCTGTCGTTGCCGCGTTACAGATTCTGGCATCCAACGGCAAGACCACCCATGTGATGCGCCACGGAGCCGACACGTGTCGGATCACAGTGGAAACCGACGATGGCCATGTGATCTGCTGGCAGCGAAAGAAGTCCACAGTCACCTACACGCTGGATGGCGAAGAAATCGGTCGAGTCGGTCAGGGGGTTCCGGATCGTCTGCATGATTTGCTGCGGCTGCCGATCGTGGAGACGGAATCCGGAAAATCGCAGCACAGCTACGATATCCATTTTGGCGAACAGAAGTCTCCGATTTTTCTCCTGGGAGAAGCGGGCAGCCGAGCGGCCTCATTCTTTGCTGCGGCTTCAGATGCTGCCAAACTGCTGGAGATGTCCGGCCGTCATCGCACCAACGCGCGGGAAGCTCGAGCAAACACCAAGCGGCTGACGGCAGAACTGGAACAATGCGAAGCCGAACTGCGTCGGCTGGATCTGGTGGACGATCTGGAAGACCGGATTGAGCGAGCAGACAAGCTGCACGAAGCAATCACTCTGTCGATCAGTGAAGCAGTGAAGGCTCGAAAATATCGCCACGATCTGCAGCAGGCCGCGACTTCCTGCGACGGTTTGCGGGCGGTCGATGATTGCCTGCAGCAGCTCTCACAGCCCCCGGTTCAGCATGACGTTGCCGCGGTTCGATCGCTGGTAGCCGGACTGCAGCAGACTCAGTCCCGCAAAAACGAAGCAGCGGCTGCTGATGCGGCGTGTCGAAACCTGATATCCCCGCCGATTCTGGAAGATTCCGGTCGCTGTTCCTTTCTGCTCACTGAAATGACGCGACTGGAATCCGCCATTCTGGAGAACTCTCGTCAGGTCACTCAGCTGGCTCCGCTTCAGCCACCGCCGGCATTGCAGTCAATTGAGGAACTGCAATGGTCGATCGAACAGCTTCAGATTCTGCAGCCAAAAATCACGGAACTCAGCCGACAGCAGGAAGCACTGCAGCCTCTGAAAGCTCCTCAGCTGCCGAATGACGCTGGTCCGTTGCGGCGATTGATTGCCGACCTGCAGCGACTGGAAACCGCCGTCACCGATCAGCGTTCCCTGCATGCTCGACTGGCCCCATTAACGGCCCCGGATTCCATTCAGGACACCAGCAGCCTTCGGAGACTGATCGAAGAACTGCGACGAGCCACCAGGGTTCGTTCGGCGGCCGGAATGGTTGCTGACCAGCTTCAGCATCTGCAGCCGCCGTCAGAGGATCAGGATTCAGATCAGCTGAACGAGACAATCTGTGAACTGCAGGCGGCTGAGCATCAGGTACAGACACTGCAGCGGCACTTTCAAAACGCCAGACAGGATCAGCAAACATGTGAACAGCAGCTGCGGGACTTCGTTCGCCAGCACCCGAGGTGTGGAACATGCGGTGCGGAACTGAATCCCGAACGGCTGATGCTTCTGGCGTCGGAAGCTCAGGAGCACACTCATGAGTAACCTGCTGTTTCCGGACGATGACGATCCGCAGGACGACGACAGCGACGACCTTCCGGAAAAAATTGAAGAACTGAAGGAAAAGAAAACCGGCCGAAAGAAAGCCGGCCGCCCCAAAAAGAAAGAACCGAAAGCGGCTTCTCCGGTCGCGGAACCTGCAGGTCCTGTCGAGAATCACGGACCAGCAGCCGAGACCTGGCCTGAACCACAAAGCGTTCCTGCTGGTACAACGGATCCGGAACCTTCCGACGAAGCTCCGACGAAGGCGGGAAGTGTTCCGTCGGGTGTGGTAAGAATTCCTGCCGGGTCGGTCCGAGGTCGGGACCGACGAGGGTTGCTGATGATCGGCGATCCGCATCTGGAAGCTCGAGTTCCCGGATTTCGCCGTGACGATTTTCCTGCGGTGGCATTGGGAAAATTTCGCTGGTGCGTGAATTTTGCGGCGTCCGAAAACCTGCAGCCGTTTCTGCTGGGAGATCTGTTCCAGCTGCCTCGTGATAATCCCAACTGGCTGCTGTCGGAAATCTTCGCCTGTCTCACCGACCCGATCCCGGCCATCTATGGGAATCACGATGTTCGTGAAAACCTGCTGATGCCGCACGATTCCATCAACCTGCTGTTCACGTCAGGACATCTGCATCTGCTGTCCGATCGACCATGGATCGGCAGCGTTCAGGGGCATCCGGTTGTGGTCGGAGGTTCATCGTGGGGGCAGTCGATTCCGGAACAGGTCGACTCAACCGCCCTCAACGCCGATCTGGTTGTCTGGCTGACTCATCACGACATCATCAGCCCCGGCTACGAATCCGGTCGGCTGAAACCTGCCGGACTTCCCGGGATTGATCTGGTGGTGAACGGACATATTCATCGACGTCTGGAAACCGTTTCGCACGGTTCGACTCACTGGATGACTCCCGGCAATATCACTCGCCGAACCCGCAGCGATGCTTCCCGAACTCACCTGCCGGCAGTGCTGAGGATCAGGCCGTCGATTGGTACCGACACTGACGACGCAAATGCAGTGCCGGGAAGTGAGTTTCGTTTCACTGTCCGGAAGACAGAATGGATTGCAGACTGGATTGAAGTTCCGCATGCTGCGTTTGACGACGTGTTTCACGAACACATTCAGACGGAAGATGACGAAGAAACGGGTTCAGCCTTCATTGCCGATCTGGCTCAGCTGACAAAACGCCGCACAGAAACCGGCGCCGGGCTGATGCAGTTTCTGACAACCAACGTCCAGCAGTTTGAAGAACCGGTCGCGGCAGAAATCATGCGACTGGCAAGAGAGGTCACTCATGGCGAAAACGAATCCTGAAACAGCTGCACCAACGATCGAGCAGCTGACTCAGCAGTATCACACTCTGAACGAACGCAAGATTCAGGCTCAGACGCAGCTTCAGGAAGCTCAGAAGCGTCTGGAAGAACTGCAGCGTCAGGCAGAAAAAGATTTCGGCACCAGTGACATCACCGCTCTGCAGAACCGCCTGAAGCAGATGGAAACAGAAAACGAAAAGCGACGTTCCGACTATCAGCAGCTGCTGGCTGGAATTCAGGCAGATCTGCAGAAGATCGAAAGCGGGAAACCGGCGGCCACCGGCGAAGCGGAATAACATCGGCGCCAAAAGTCGTCCTGCCCACGGCGAGGAGGAATCAATGAAGCCTGCGAATGAACATCTGACCCGGAAGCGAATGTTGAGTGTGCTGGCAGCGTTCGCGTTTCTGACGACGGTCCGTGCGGCTGATGAGCGTCCGGCCGGGATTCAGATTCAGGCGGACGGAGTGCGTCTGGAGCTGGTCGCCGAACATCCGCAGCTGGCGACTCCGATCGGTCTGGATGTGGATTCCGCCGGACGAATCTGGCTGATTTCCAGCCACACCCATCAGCGGCCCGCCGAATATCCCGGTCCGGAATTCGACGAGATCCTTGTCTTCGAACCGGACGGAAGTCGGCGAGTCTTTTTCAACGCCACCAGCCAGACCATGGATCTGGAACTGGGGCCGGATGGATGGGTCTATCTGGCGGAACGCAGTCGAATTCTGCGCATCCGGGACACAACCGGCGACGGTGTTGCGGACCATCAGGAATGCCTGTTCACGCTTCAGACAGATGCCGTCTATCCGCACAACGGGCTGTCCGGTCTGACATGGGATCTGCAGGGACATCTGCTGTTCGGACTCGGCGAGAATCATGCGGAAGGCTGGACTCTGATCGCCGCCGACGGCACACAGCTGAAGGGCATCGGCGAAGGCGGCATCTTCCGCTGTCAGGCCGATGCCGCTGATGTGCGTCAGGTGGCTCGAGGCCTCTGGAATCCGTTCGCGATCTGCGTTCGTCGGGACGGAGAAATCTTTGCGGTGGACAATGACCCCGGTGAACGCCCTCCGTGTCGACTGCTGCAGATTGTTGATCTTGCCGACTATGGTTACCGACGCCTGTATGGCGGAGACGCTCATCACCCGTTTGTTGGCTGGAACGGGGAACTCCGCGGCACGCTGCCGATGATTCGTCCCTCCGGAGAAGCTCCGTGCGGCATTGCCGATCTCGGGCAGGGACTGCTGGTGCCGTCGTGGAGCGAACATCGGATTCATTACTTTCCTCTGAAAGCTCAGGGAGCCGGCTATTCCGCCGACGCCGTCGAACTGCTGACCGGTGGACGCTATTTCCGACCAACCTGTCTGGCTGCTGTTCCGGATGATTGCACTTCGGCCACGGTTGGTCGATCCGATGCAAGGTCCGCCCCGCAGACTCGGACCTGGTACCTGACCGACTGGGTGGATGGCCGTTACGATGTGCACGGTTTCGGGCGGCTGTGGAAACTGGAAATCGATTTGAACGCCGACTGGGTCGGTTCACTGCAGCTTCCCCCGCCGACTCAGGACAATCTGGATGCGGCGGCAATTCGTCAGGGCCAGCATGCGTTGAATGAAGCACAGCTGCTGAAACTTGCCGGCACAAAGGACCCCTTCCTTGCTCAGGCCGCTGTGGTTGCTCTGGCGAGAAATGCTTCGGGATGGACGGCTGATCAGTTTCGCGAGTTTCCGCCCGAATTCCGTCGGACAGCTGTCATTGCACTGAAGACAGCGACCATCGCCGGCGATGGTCTCAACAGAAACATCACGAGTCCTGATCGCGATGTCTGGCTGCCGCTGCTGCTGAAGGACGACGACCCGGATGTCCGTTTTGAAGCGCTGCGCTGGATTTCGGATGCCCGGCTGACGACTTATGCAGACGATGTCGATCAGCTGCTGGCCGAACCATCGCTGTCGTTTGAACTGTTCGAAGCTGGTCTTGCCGCGTGGAACATGCTTCACGGCCGACCTCAGGATGGGCTCCGCAATCCGGAATTTCTGCTGAAGAAAGTTCAGGATTCGAACGCCGCACCAGACATCCGAGCCTTTGCGCTGAGGCTGCTGCCGATCAGTCCGATGGTCGCTGCTCAAAACGGAGCTGACCAGGGAACTCATTTTCCGGACGGGCTGACACTTGACCTTCTGCGAAACCTGCTGACAGTGGGGCACGCTCAACTGTCGCACGAAGTCGTGCAGGTGCTGAGTGGAAATCCGCTTCAGAGTTCCGAACTGCTGAAGATGGTGGCTGTTGATCAATCGGCAGACTCACAGCTGCGAGCCAACGCGGTGGCTGGTCTGGCCGGAGCAGCAGAGAAGCATATCGACGTCCTCCTGGATCTGGCAACATCGCCGAACCGAGCTGTCTGTGAAGAAGCTCTGCAGAGCTTTGCGGGGATCAGTCTCGACGACCAACAGATCAGTCGCCTGAAACAGATTCGCAGCTCGAAGCCCGATTCGGACGATCTGTTTCAGCTGCTGTTTGCAGACGACCAAACATTGCGAAAGCTGCCCTCAGTGGAAGACACGTCAGCATGGCTGGCCCTTCTCGATGCGGTGCCGGGCGATGGGAATCCCGCTGCCGGACGACGCATCTTCTATCACAGCCGAATCGGCATGTGCAGCCGCTGTCATCGGCATTCGGGCTATGGCAATGTCGTCGGGCCGGACCTGACCAACGTGGCTCGACAAAGCCACCGAACTCAGCTGCTGCAGTCGATTCTTCAGCCGAGTCGCGACATGGCCCCGGAATTTCAGGCATCCGTCGTTGTGCTGAAGGACGGTCGCACCATGACCGGCATTCGGCTGCGTTCCTGGACCCGCGAAACCCTTCGAGACACCAGCGGCCGCAATTTGACGTTCAATCTGGATGACGTCGAAGACATTGTTCCTCTGAGAAAATCGTTCATGCCGGATGGAATTGCTCAACAGCTAACCATGCGGGAACTTCGAGACCTTCTGGCGTTTCTGACAACCGATCAACAGAGTCGATAGGTCAGGCTCCCGCCGGGCAACATCACAGGGCCTGTCAGGCAGGAGCGTGACCTGCAGATTGTTTGAGCATCCAGAGCAGCATGGTGAGCCAGCGCGGCCTGAGGGCCCCGTGGGGTGCTTCATCCTCGGGGTCGCGGTCGATTGCATGGAACGCTATAAACCTGCCGAAGAGTGGTTTTTGTTGTGACTGAATTCGCCCCAATCCAATGTCAGAAATTCCTCAGGCCGTCATCCGCCAACTGCAACAGTTCGATCAGCAGCACGTGCTGACATGGTGGGCAGAACTGTCATCTCAGCAGCAGGCTGATCTTCTGCAACAGCTGAACAGTCTGGACCTGCAAACGCTGACATCGGTCTGGCAGACGTCCCGCGGCGCTGAAGTCTCGGACACGGCCAACAAGGCGGCTCACAGAATTGCTCAGGCAAAATCCCCGCAAAACGTGATTCGGCAACCGCAGACCACCGCTGACGAACTGCAGCGACAGCAGGCGGCGGAACTCGGCGAAGCGGCTCTGGGGGCCGGTCGGGTTGCCGTCATCACGGTGGCGGGAGGTCAGGGCAGCAGGCTGGGGTTCGATCTGCCGAAGGGAATGTTTCCCATCGGACCGATCACCGATCGAACACTGTTTCAGATCTTTGCCGAACAGATTCTGGCTCGGCAGCGAAGACACTCCGCCGGATTGCCATGGCTGCTGATGACCAGTTCAGCCACGCATGCGGATACGGTTCGCTTTTTTGAACAGCAGAACTATTTCGGGCTCGACCGTGCAGATGTCCATTTCTTTCAGCAGGGCAGTCTGCCCGCCATGGACCTTCAGACCGGACGTTTGCTGATGGCAGACCGAGCTCACTTGTGCCTGTCCCCTGACGGGCATGGCGGGCTGGTGACGGCTCTGGAATCTTCGGGGCTGATGCAGGCGATGTCTGACCGCGGGGTGGATCACTTCTTTTATCATCAGGTCGACAACCCAACGGCCATTCTGTGTGACCCGGTTCTGATTGGTCTGCATCTTCAGGCAGAATCCGAACTGACAACCAATGTCGTTCGCAAGCTTGCTCCGACGGAACGCATGGGAGTTCTGGTGGATGTCGGTGGGCATCTGGAAATCATTGAGTACAGTGAACTGAATGAAACTCAGGCCGCAGCAACGGACGATTCCGGGCAATGGATTTTCTGGGCCGGAAACACCGCCATTCACGTTTTCTGTCGGAAGTTTCTGGAACGAATCGCTGCGGGTTCCGGTCAGCTGGCACTGCACGTTGCGAACAAGAAAGTGCCGTGCCTTGACGAGAACGGGCAGCCCTTTGAACCGGAAACTCCCAACGCGGCCAAGTTCGAACGCTTCATCTTTGACGCACTGCCGCTGGCTGCGAACGCACTGATTGTCGAAGGCAACCGCGGACGCGAATTCAATCCCGTGAAGAACGCGGACGGCAATGACAGCCCGGCCACATGCCGAGCTGCCCTGAAACGCATCGCACAGCAATGGCTGCAGTCCGCGGGCTGCAATCCGGATCTGGCACAGTCCATGGAGATCAGTCCACTACAGGCTCTGGACGAACAGGAATTCGCGACCGGAATCCGCACAGGCCGCATTCGACTTTAGAATCCCGGGAACGGTCATCGTTCCCAACCTTTCTCCTTCTCCGGATTTTTCACGGCGTTGCCCGATCCCCCGGGTGGACCCGGCCCTGCCGAGACACATCGCTCGGGATGCTCTCGTTTCAGGTCTATCCGCCCTCTTGACGCCGGTGGGAATGTCGGAACAGTCTGTATTTGTCGGTGGCGGAAGGGAGTGAAGGAACAATGCAACTTCACGTCGAATCGCCCCCAGGTTTCCCGAAGTGGCCCACAGCACTGCGCGAAGCACCGGCGAGAGCAGAGTTGAACCGAAGCTGTGTTCGAAAGGGACGGCAGCCGGTCAACCTGCACCGCGATCCAGACAGAAAACTGCACGGTCTGAGCAAATCTGCCTGATCAGGAAGAATATTCCGCTCAGGTAGAATCAACCGTTTCCAGGAGCAGGAACAATATTGTCTCAGTGACGGGACGATGAAGCACTTGTGTGGGTCTGCACTTGTGTTCATGGATTGCAACTGTTTCACGGAGGAATTCGAATGTCGTCTCGTATGCCAACCACTGACGCCGGTTTGCTGGCGTGGTCGGCAACTTCCGCACTCGCATCGCCAGCGACCCGGCAATCTACGAGGCTGACTGCTCAGGCGGCAACCGCCTATGAAGCCGTGCAGTCGACCTATGCGACCGCATATCAGACAGCCGTTGATCCCGGAACAAGAACTCGCCCCAGCATCGCCGCTAAGGATGCGGCCAAAGCTGCCCTGCAGCTTGCGTCTCGACAGTTAGGCCGCATTGTGGAAGGCACCGCCGGTCGTCGGTCGATTCTTGTCCTTCGTTGTAGGATTGGATATCGGTGTTCATTTTTTCGCGACAGAACGACCGCCATCAGCGGATGGCGAGAGACAAGTATTCATGTCAAAATCCGACCAACCGCCATTCCGCTGCATGGCATTGTTCGCTGATTACTACGGACATTCGCTAGAAGACCATTGATGATTCCAATGCCAACACCAAGCGTTATTCGAGTCTTGATTGTACACAAATAGCCAGCCGTGGTGCCGCTCTGCGTCACCGGCCTTGAAACACCAATGCACGCTTTGCGGTTTGCTGCCGCCGTTGACGAACCACCAGGCCGGTGCATCCGAATCCGTCTTCCAGTTTGGCGGGAGGTCGACTGACGGCATCAGTTGCACGTTGGCTGGACCATGATTGTCCTTGGCAATTGCTCGTACGACTGACAGGAAGTCAGACTCGGAGATTCTGAAATGCCACCATGCGTCGTATCCGTCTCGCGTGGATGATATTCGGTGCGAGATGTCAGACGCCCCTTTTAGGTCGACCCACTCGCCTGCTCCGCTGGCTGTATACTGCTTGTATGTCAGTGCAGTCGACTCAGTGACATCGTCGGAGTCAAGATCAACACAACCAGACAGCATTGGCGATAAGCAGACTGTAGCGAAGACCGTGTGGAAGAGTTTCCAGGCTGACCAAAGATTAGTTCTCATGTCATTGCCAGCGAAAATGAATTGCGATCTATGCGGCGGCAGGGATTCGGACTGATCGATCATGCGTTGAACTTTTCCGCTTCGTGGGCGGGTGAGCAGACTCAGACGGTTAGAGTCTGCTCTTGCGAACTCAGGAACGCGGGTGAGCCCGCTGCAAGCGGATTCTACACGCAGGGGAGTCGCTCGTCAGCCCCGAAGGTGCGAAGTTTGTTGTGAAGCTTTGAGAACCTGGTTCGGCTGGCCGGATGGAGGGGATCGTTCGGGGCAACTCACAGCGCCGACAGACAACTCGGCGCAGC
>JAWKTY010000041.1:0-50502 GCA_041398865.1 Planctomycetaceae bacterium | reverse complement strand
AGCACCGATCGACGAAGGCTGAGCGTCTTCGGGAGGATCATTCAAAGCATTCGGATCAGCGGTTTCGAAGGTCTGCCGTGACCGCAGGTACAGGAACGAACCGCACAGCACCAGCAGTCCCAGCACGATAAACGCGACAATGCGATACAGCTGATCCAGTCGAGCCAGGTCGACGAAGAAGACTTTCCACGTGATGACCAGAAACAGAGCCAGTCCGGTGAGTCTCAGCGAGCGGATATTCCTGGCGATGCCCTGCAGCAGAAACGCCAGAGCGAACAGGCTCCACAGGATCGAGATCCCGCCCGATCGCAGGTTTTCAACATAATGTTTCAGAAAGGAATTCAGTTCCAGCGTCGTGAACAGAAACAGCATGCAGACGCCAAGAAACCCCATCGCGATTCCGGCCTCGTGAGCCTGCGGCTGTTCGTGGGTTGCGGACTTCATCAGCATGCGAGCGGCGATGGCGAAAAAGGCAATGATGACTCCGAAATCCAGCAGTCGAAAGCCCGCGTCGAAGAATCGATAGTCGCCTTCGTAAAGAAACTGAGTGCTGGCGGACCATGACTGCAGGTCCACAAACAGCAGTTTCAGAATGACGGCTCCGGCCACCGCAAACGCGAAGCCCTGAACGATGCGGCTTCCGGTTCGAGCGAACTCAAATGTCAGCAGCCCGCAAACCGTCAGCCACAGCATCGTCAGCACGGGCAGTCGCAGCGGCGGGTACAGACTTCCGAAGGTTCGATTCAATTCCAGATGAAGGTACAGAAACAGCATTCCACAGATCACATACAGACCGGCTTTCGCGGCGGTACGGTTTTCAATCCACCGCCCGACGTCAGCCGCTCGGTCCACCGCCACGGAAGCCGTTTGGCCCTGCTGAGTCAGCATGCGATAGCCCAGCCACATCGAGCCGATCGGAATGCCGAACATGATCAATCGCTGGCCCAGCTGTTTGATATAGTCGAACATGGGCAGGTCGGCTGCCAGCGACCGGCCGTACTGATGTCCCAGATCCAGAAACAGAAACCGTCCCAGAACGATGACATACAGCACATACGCCACGGTTCTCAGAAACTCGCTGCCCAGTTTCCCGGCCACCCACAGCATCACGCAGGCCTGAATCGACCAGCTGACCGTGATCCATTCCCGCGACAGCAGCAGCGGCACGGTGATCGCCAGAAAGAAGGCCGACAGCGCCGTGAAGCTCAGCATCAGTTCGCGGTCCAGAACCCGCCGCACCAGACAGTACCACACATGAGCCGCATAGAATGCCGTCAGCGACAGCGTCACGGCGGCCACCCATTTTTCGCTGAACGTGCGGTCAATGACCCAGTACGACAGCGAAAAGAACACGGCCGCGTTCAGGTACAGCACCAGCACGTCCAGCAGATTCGACTTCGTTTTGTTTCGCAGGTTGTAGATGAAGACCATGGTGGAAAACAGAACGAAGAACGCCGCCAGAAACGGCATCACCTGCAGGAAGTGTTCATTCGGGCGATAGCCGGAAAGCGAGCCCGTTACCAGAATCCATGTTCCGGCCAGACTGAGATAATTCAGCAGCGGCCATCGCTTCCACGCGCAGACTCCCAGCACGCCCAACCCCAGCACCAGCAGGTAACCATACAGGCCCGGAAAGTTCGTCTGACCGGTCGACAGCAGCACCGGTGTTGCATAGCCGCCAATGACTCCCAGCACGGCTGTCAGAATGGAATGAAACCGCACCGCGATGAATCCCGACAGCGCGGTCACGCAGATCATGGCCGCAAATGCGGGGACCATATCGATCAGGTGATACAGATTGGCCGCCGAGAATGCACTGAAGTACAGCGTGGCAATGCCGCCGCCCAGCAGACCCTGTCCCATCACATGAAACTTTCCGCCCAGAATGCGGATTCCGGCGGTCAGCATCACCAGACCACTCGCGATGGCCAGGAAGACTCGTGCCGTCGGCGACAGCAGACCGTTGTCGATGGAATACTTCAGGAAGAAGCCCATCCCGACGACCAGCAGCACGATCCCGATTCTCAGCAGCCACTGACTGGCGATCGCGAATTCAACGGAAACTCCCTGAGGCAGATGTTCTTCGCCGACGATGATCCAGTTCCAGATGCGTCGCAGCACATCCTTCGCCGCCGCTTCGAAGCGATTGGGGGCTGGCGCCGGTCGAGGCTTTGCGTGCTGATCGACCGATCCCAGTTGTCGAGCTCGTTCAGCTCGCCGCTGCTGCAGCGATTCCAGCATTCCGACGGTGTGAGCATCAGGCTGAGGTTTCTGCGAAGAAGCCGCCGCTGCGGGAATCAGTTCCAGGTCGCCCGAATGATCTTCTGCGGGTTCAGCCGTCCGTTCCGTGGACTGTTCGATCGGCCGCTCATCGTGTTGAGTCGCAGGCGTGACATCCGCTGATACTGCAGGCGGTGATTCAGGCAGAGGCGGAGTTTTCGCCACCGGTGCAGGAGTTTCCGCAGCAGGGGATTCAGCGGCGGGCGGTGCCTGAATTTCGGTCAGCACTTTACCCAGTTCGCGCCGCTGTTCCTGCAGAGCGAGATACACCGCATGCATCTGACTGGTGAGTCGACTGGCGGTCTCATCCTGCTTCACCCGCATCCGCCGCACCTGCAGATACAGCGGCAGCAGCAGAATGAAACCAAACACCAGCGCTTCCATTGCCATCGCCTTTCACAACATTCGAAGCTGAACCGGCCGGAGTCACTAATCGACGACAGCACATTCCGGAAGGGCCTATTCAGCCTGAAATATCCGGAACCGTGCTGAAGCTGCCCACGATCGGGCTCGCGATCAACTGCATTTGAACCGATCGCTACCTCGAACGCCATGATCAATGTCCCGCCATGAATCGGGAAATCTGATCAGCTCAGTTCTGTAAGTCAGGCTCCTGCCTGATAAATCGATCTGTCAGGCGATGGTCTGCGGACGTCTGCGAACTCGTCACCGCGTTGGATCAGGCAACCCATTTCAAACCGAGCCTGGAAGCCGGAAATTTGCACTGTCAGTTCCGTTCGCGAGTAGCTGACGTATCTGCGGGCAGGACGCCGATGATCTTCAGGACTTCGGCATTACCGTCGGGGAAGTTCAGGGTCGGCAGTGCAGCGATGGGTGTCCAGGCGAAGGGAGATTTCAGAGCGGCACGCCGGGGCAGATCGGGAGCGAGGCTGCACATCCAGAAGTGCAGTTCAATGGTGCCGTGAGTGTAGGTCTGAGTGGTGGTGACCAGATGTTCTCGGGGCACCACCAGCAGGCCGGTTTCTTCCTCGCATTCCCGAACCAGGCAGGCTCGAGGAGTCTCATCGGGCAGACACTTGCCTCCGGGGAATTCGTGAAAGCCGGCCAGCGGGCGACCTTCCGGGCGAATTCCCACGATGACGTGGCCGTCGGATTCCACGACGGACACGGCGACTCGAACGACACTGGTCACGGTCTTCGCCGACGATCAGCGGGCCGCGATCTTCTCACCGAAGTCGGCCGGGGGAGCTCCCATCTTGCTGAAGCCGCAGTCCACATGCACGACTTCCGCGGAAATGCCGCTGGCCAGGTCGCTGAGCAGAAACATGCCCGTCTTGCCGACTTCTTCAGCCGTGATGTTGCGACGCATCGGCGACATGTGTTCGTACAGAGCAATCATCTGATCGAAATCACCCACTCCCTGAGCACTCACCGTTTTCACCGGACCGGCACTGATCGCGTTGACTCGTGTTCCCGTTGGTCCCAGTTCGCTGGCCAGGTAACGAACACCGCATTCCAGAGCGGACTTGCAGATGCCCATCAGGTTGTAACCGGGAATGACTTCTTCGCCACCGAAATACGACAGTGTCAGAATGCTGGAATTGTCACTCAGAATTCCTCGCTTCTTGGCAGCACCGGAAACCGCCAGCAGACTGTAGGCACTGATTTCCATGGCCAGAGTAAACCCTTTGCGACTGCAGGCATAGGTCGGGCCGGTCAGGTCTTCGGGCGGAGCGAACGCGATGCTGTGCAGCAGAAAGTCGATGGTGCCGAACTCCTCAGCCGCTTTGTCCATCACGGCTTCGATGTGCTGATCATTGCAGACGTCGCAGGGCATCACGAACTTCGCCCCCAGCGGTTCGACCAGTTTGCGAACCTTTTTTTCGTTCTTGGGACGGTCGCCGTCGGGCAGGTGAGTAAACCCCATCACGGCTCCCTGTTCGTGAAGCTTTTCCGTGATCGCCCAGGCGATGGAGAAATTGTTCGCAATGCCCAGAACCAGACCTTTTTTGCCTTCAAGCAATCCCATGTGAATCTCTTTTTCTGCCAGTGTTCGCGGCCCTGCATGGGCAACGCTGTCCGAATGTCATTTGTTTCCGCCGTCCGCAATCAGCGAAATCGCCGGATTTCCGGGGCGAATCATAGAGTGGCCAATCGAATTCGTCGACGACGGACCACCCGAAAGTTCATTCCCGGCCGAATTGCCGCCGAGAACCACGAAAGATCAGACATTCCTGTGATCGCACGTCGCACCCGCGCCACCGTGCCATGCCTGCATCGCGCAGCAGGGCAAGCATGCGACCGCCAACGGCGTCCGTACCCCGGAGCTTCTGCTCGGACGCTCGCTCAGCAGGTCGATTGAAACAGGCCACAGATGGAACACAGATGACAAACCGACACGAATCTCCTATCTGTGTTTCATCTCTTGCGATAAAGTTTGATAGCGGGGCTGACCTCGCGGAACGAGGTGCCACTTTGGGCACTTTGACGGATTCAATGACGAATCCGGCCAGTCGTCATTCCACCGTCACGCTCTTGGCGAGGTTTCTGGGGCGGTCGACGTTGCAGCCTCGCAGCAGGGCCACGTGGTAGCTGAGCAGCTGCAGCGGGATGGCGCAGACGAGTGGCTGCAGATATTCTTCGACGTCGGGGACGAAGATCACGTCGTCGGCGATGCGTTCGACTTCCTCGTCTCCTTCGCAGGCGATGGCAATGACGGGGCCCTTTCGAGCTTTCACTTCTTCCATATTGCTGATGACTTTGGGCTGAATTCCGCAGCGAGGCACGACGAAGATGCTGGGAGTCTTTTCATCGACCAGTGCGATCGGGCCGTGTTTCATTTCGGCGGCCGGATAACCTTCTGCATGGATGTAGCTGATTTCCTTCAGCTTGAGAGCACCTTCCAGCGCGACCGGGAAGTTGTACAGGCGTCCGAGATACAGGCAGTTTTCGAAGTGAGCATACTTTTCGGCAATCTCTTTGACTCGCTCATGACACTGCAGAGCTTCTTCGATCTTCGAAGGCATTTCCTTCAACTGGCGAATGATCCGTTTGCCGGCCGGGTAAGACAGGTGCCGCATGCGTCCCAGATACAGAGCCAGAAGCGTCAGTACTGTCACCTGTGACGTGAACGCCTTGGTCGATGCGACTCCGATTTCCGGCCCGGCGTGCAGATAGATCCCGCCGTCGGCTTCCCGAGCAATACTGGAACCGACCACGTTGCAGATCGCCAGAGTCGGGTGGCCTTTGCGTTTGCATTCCCGCATGGCGGCCAGCGTGTCTGCTGTTTCGCCGCTCTGAGTGATGGCGAAGACGAGTGTGCGGTCGGTGATGGGCGGGTTGCGGTAACGCAGTTCGCTGGCGTATTCGACTTCGGTGGGCAGTCGAGCGAATTCTTCCAGAAGGTATTCTCCCACAAGCCCCGCGTGCCAGCTGGTCCCGCACGCCGTCAGCACGACTCGGTCAATTCGTCGCAGCTGCTGCGGCGTGAGATTCAAACCGCCGATGACCGCGGTGGCTTCTTCGTCGTCCAGCCGACCTCGTAAAGCGTTCTCGATGGTTTTGGGCTGTTCGTAGATTTCCTTCAGCATGTAATGAGGGTAACCGCCCAGATCAATGTCGGCCGAAACCTGTTCCAGAGTCTGAATGGAAGGTTTGACGCTGCCGGTGGTGCGGTGAGTGATCTTCATTCCGCTGGGCTGCAGAACGGCCACTTCGTTGTCGGCCAGATAGACGACATCCTGAGTGTACCCGATCAGCGGACTGGCATCGCTGGCCAGGAAGTATTCGTTTCGCCCCACACCGATCACCAGCGGACTCCCGGACCGAGCCGCAATCACAGTGCCCGGGCAGTCCCGAAACAAGACTCCCAGACCATAGGTGCCTTTCAGTCGATCCAGAGTCGCGTTGACGGCGCGCAGACAGGTGTCCAGATCCAGTTCATCATTGTTCAGCTTCAACTGTTCGGAAAGGTGATGAGCAATCAGATGAGCGACGACTTCCGTGTCTGTCTGAGAGCGAAAGATATAGCCAAGACCCATCAACTGAGTTCGCAGGGCGTCATAGTTTTCGATCACTCCGTTGTGCACGATCACGACTTCGCCGTTTCCGCCGATGTGCGGGTGCGAATTTTCGTCGGTGGTGGCACCATGAGTCGCCCAGCGCGTGTGGCCGATGCCGATGCTGCCCCTGACCGGTTCTTCCCGCACAAGCGCCGCCAGTTCCGACACTCGTCCGGCTCGCTTCCTCACGGCGATTCCCTTCTCGGTCACCACCGCAATTCCGGCGCTGTCGTAGCCTCGATACTCCAGCCGATGCAGACCTTCCAGCAGCAGATCAGAAACAGCTCGATGGCCGACGTAACCGACAATTCCACACATCTTCAGCAATCCCGCGGGACAGAACAAATGATCGGCGGTTTGAAATGGGAGCACGAGTCGTGGTGCGAAGCAGCCGTTGGACCGTTCCGGCAGCGACTCCTGACGCCATTGCACGCCTGGTCCTGTATAAACCCCGCTGACGGACAGGGTCAACATCAGTGCAGCGACTCCAGCGCTGTGTCCGGAAATCCATCCGTGACATCGACGCCCGTGCCGCAGGCTTCGCCGGTTCTGATACTCAGCCCCACCTGCGCCGCAGGAAGTCGCGGGCGGCGCATCAGCAGTTTCCGCCGAAAAATATTCTGATCCGTTTGCGGAATGGCCGCGTTCCACGATACTGCGAAGCGCCGGAGACTGGCTGCGCTCGCGGGGAGGCGGCAGCGTTTTCTGTGTGACCGGGTCGCGTTGACGAGCGTCAGCTCATAACGAATGTGGGCTTCTGCCCACTCAGGGAGATTCTCAAATGTCAGGTGGTCGTCCAACAGCAGCGTTTTACATGGCAGCCCTTGCGGTTGTCGGCGGGCTGGTTTACTACGCCGGCATGCGTGCCGGAATGTTCGGAGATGGAAATCAGAAGCAGGTGCCGGTTCCGCAGAACGGCACAGACCTGGATCCGTCGCAGATCAGTCTGGGTTCTGCAGAAACAGCGGAAGCGGCTTCCAGTGATGACGTCGCAACCACAGTCAAGGAATACAGCTACGTTCCGGCCAGCCGACTTCCCGCAGTGAAGGGCACGGCGGGATACAAGCCGCTGGAAGACAATACAGTGCGGTTTGCTCTGAACGTGTGGGCCGGGTGGGCTCCCATCATTCATGCGAACGAAGGGTTCCAGCCAAAGAAGGTCTGGAAGACGCCGGATGGCAAAGAATTCAAAGTCCATCTGATTCTGGCAGACAACCCGGTCGACATGCGAGACGCTTATGCCGCGGGTGACTTTCACATCGGCTGGGCCACGGTCGACATGCTGCCGCTGTTCATGGAAGGTTTCGTCGATGCGTCCGGCGAACCTCGGGACAGCCGAGTCATGCCGCGAATCTTTCAGCAGATTGACTGGTCGAACGGCGGCGACGGAATCGTTGTGCGTGACAGTATTAAGAAGGTGTCTGATCTGCGAGGCAAGACGATTGTGCTGGCCGGGAATTCGCCGTCTCAGTACTTCCTGCTCAGTATGCTGGTTTCCGGAGGACTGCAGCCGTCGGACGTGACGTTCAAATACACCACCGACGCATTTGAAGCGGCCGCCGCCTTCAATGCAGAAAAGGACATCGCCGCCTGCGTTTCGTGGGCTCCGGACATCTACACCCTGTCCGAACAGAAGGGCAACCGCATGCTGGTCAATACTCTGACGGCCAACAAGCTGATTGCCGACGTCTGGTATGCTCGAGCCGACTTTGCCAAGGATCATCCCGATCTGGTCGAAGGCATTGTCCGCGGAATTTTCGATTCCATTGAGTCGCTGAAGGATCAGGATCAGAAGCAGCAGGTCGCCGAATGGATGGCGCAGGGCTATGCCATTCCCAAAGACGACTGCCTGGCCATGCTCGGTGACGCTCACTGGACGAACTTCGCCGAGAACCGCGATTTCTTCATGAATCAGAACAATCCGGCTCGCTTCGAAAGCGTGTGGAATCAGGCGTACTACATCTATCGCAACATCCGCAGCATCCGCCATCAGCCCGTGTCGTTCGACAAGGTGGCAGACTTCAGCATCCTGCAGAAGCTGGCCGGCGAAGACAAATACGCGTCGCAGAAGAATGAATATCGAGTTCAGTTTGCTCCTCGCAGCACCGGAGAAATCATCGCGGAATCTGACGAAGTGCTGACGAACACCGTCATCATTCACTTCGCCCCCAACCGCCATGATCTGGACTACAAGGTCACCCGAACTCAGGCCGACGGAACAGAAAAAGAAGAACTGTACGACCCCAACGTGGATTTTGTTCTGGAAGAAATCTCCCGTCTGGTTGCTCAGTTCGGCGCGGCCCGAGTCATCATCGAAGGGCATACTGATGCGTCCATGAAGCCGCTGCTCCCGGATGATTCTCTGGTGAAGGAGTTGTCGGCCAACCGAGCGAATTCCGTGAAGGAAGCTCTGGTGCAGAAGTATCAACTCGACCCGAACCAGTTCAACGCGGTCGGAGTTGGCTGGGATCGCCCCGCCGATCCGGCTGACCCCGGCAACAATGCGAAGAATCGCCGTGTAGAGATTCGAGTCTTCTCTGCGGAAGTGCAGTAGACGGCGTCACCCAACGCAGGGGCAGTTCCGCAAAGTGTTGTCTCTGATCGCCGGAGCGGAATCACTTCGAAATTGCTCCGTGGAACAGACAAGCGGAAGGCGGAAACTCGTCAATTCCCGTCAGGTCCAGAGGAGTGGGTGTGATAAATAGTGGAGCGGGCAGGGAAAATAGAGGATTTGGCGAAGATATTAGTGGAGCGGAAGTTTTCCCGCCCCCTGCGCAAAGCGCCCCACGCGCAATTTCTTCCCGGAACTCCTCAATTGAAGCGTCCCTCAGAACAGTGAAATCCCCGGTAACGCGTCGTTCGCTGACCCGAGGCGTGTCGCAAACCCCGAAATTATCCGACATTTCTTCCCGAACGGCGGCCCGAGCGGCGGCAAACATCCGGTGATGATCTTATGAACAGCGAACCTGCAGTTCCTTCGGATTCTCAGCCCGATGCTTCCCTTCCGGCATCACCGGACGACTCTGCGAAAGCGTCCGAACCCGCAGCTGCCCGCGAAACCCGCAGCAACGGTTTCCACCGCGACGACTGCAGTTGGTGATTTGCCCGTGCCGTCCACGGGGCCGTCACGGTATTTCGCTCTGCGGTCTGAGATCCCGTTGTGGCTGTCGGTGTTCGCGGCGAGTCTGTGCGTGGCGGCGGTGCTGGGAGCCTGGTACTACGTCACCGCCGGAAGTTACGAAGAACGCATCATCAGCTATCATCAGCTGCCGTCGATTTCGGAAACGATTCACGAGCTGCCGAATTATCTGGACCCCGAGAATCCTCGAATGAGTCTCTGGGAGAACACGCTGGTGTCTCTGCAGCGAGTTCTGCTGGGGTTCAGTCTGGCGGTGCTGATCGGAGTTCCCTGCGGCATCGCGGCGGGCTGCTTTTCCGTCGTCCGCAGCTTTCTGGCACCCGTCATTCTGTTCGGCCGCAACATTCCCGTGGCCGCCCTGACTGCTCTGGTGTTCGCTTTGTTCGGAACCGGCGAACTTGAGAAGGTGATGTTCATCTTCATCGCCTGCGTGTCGTTCATTATTTCCGACACCATCGACGCCGTCAGCGATGTGGCTCAGCGCTACATCGACACGGCGCGCACCATCGGAGCATCCCGGCGCCAGATCATCTTCAAGGTGCTGATGCCGCTGGCACTGCCGACGGTGTTCAGTTCGCTGCGAGTCATGTTCGGACTGGCATTCGGCTACATCATGCTGGTGGAAGTCGTGCAGAGTGAAGCGGGAGCGTCCGGCCTGGGAGCTCTGCTGAATCAGTCGCGAACCCGCAGTTCCAGCAAGGAAATTATGGCCATCATCCTGATCACGATTCCCTTCGTCGCCTGGCTGATCGACCAGCTGCTGTTTGTGCTTCAGTGCTGGCTGTTTCGTTGGAAATACGGAGAAGAAGCGTCCCGCAGCATGTCCTATCGGTTCAGCCGCTGGCTGGTCGGCCTGTTCTGGAAACCCGCCCCGCGCCCAACATCCTGAATACTCCGACCAGTTCGCCCAGCACGAATTCCGGGCAGAAACGCACAGACCACCTTCGTGTGTTGTGTCAGATTGGCGTGTTCGTCTTTTCCCGGAACGCTATAATCGGCGTGTTTCCCGTCTGATTCCGCTGCTGAACTTTTCCAGCGTCTGCCGAGCCTTCGCCTGATGTCTGTGCTTTCTCACATCTACCATTGGACAAAGTCCGGGTTTATTCCGTCTGTCGCACGTCGGTCGCGATGGCGGTCGATGGCTCGCGGCATCATTCGTCGCAGCGAAAAGCTGAACAAACTGACAGATGACGAACTGACCGCCGCCGGTCGCAAACTTCAGTGGGAAGCTCGCGCCGGCGTCTCGCTGAACAGGCTGCTGCCCGATGCCTTCGCTCTGGTTCGCCAGTCGGCTCGACGAGTCCTCAACATGGAGCACTTTGAAGTGCAGATCATGGGAGCGATCGCTCTGTTCGAGGGACACATTGCCGAAATGCAGACGGGGGAAGGCAAGACTCTGACCGCCACGATGCCGTCCTTCCTGCGAGCTCTGCCCGGTCACGGCTGCCACGTCATCACCGTGAACGACTATCTGGCCAGCCGCGACTGCGAAACCATGGGCCCCGTGCTGACGCGGCTGGGGCTCACCGTCGGTAAGATCATCGAAAACATGGAACCCGACGAACGCCGGCAGAACTACGCCTGCGACGTGACCTACGGGACATCCAAGGAAATGGGTTTCGACTTTCTGCGCGACCGGCTGAGAATGGGAGCTTCCCCCGACGATGGCCCGTCGCTGCGAAAATTCGTGAGAACACTTCAGGGCGGCGAAGCGCCGGTTCAGCGAGGCCACTATTTTGCTCTGATCGACGAAGCGGACAGTATTCTGATTGATGAAGCTCGAACACCGCTGATCATCGGCCTGACTCAGCCCAACGATCCCGGCACCGTGAACCTGTTCCGGTGGAGCAACCGAGCAACCTATCAGCTGGAACCCATGGCCGACTACGTCTACGAACCCGAACGCCGATCGGCGTGGCTGACCGATGCCGGGTGTCGGAAGGTCGTTCTGATGGCCAAGCCGTCGCTGATGAATTCCATGGACACCGAACGCATTTACACTCAGGTGGAAAAAGCCCTGACCGCTCGGCACGCCTTCGAAAAAGACCGCGACTACGTCATCGTTGACGACAAGATCATGATCGTTGACGAAGGCACCGGACGAATTATGGATGGCCGCAAATGGCAGGACGGCCTGCATCAGGCCATCGAAGCCAAGGAACTTGTGCCCATCACTGCTGCCACCGGAGAAGCCGCTCGCATCACCGTGCAGAGCTTCTTTCGAAATTACACCAATCTGTGTGGTATGACGGGAACCGCTGTTCCGGCTCGGCGCGAACTGAAAAAGACGTACAACCTGAAAGTCACCCGTATCCCCACGAACCGCCGCTGCCGGCGCAAAGGTCGCCCGTATCGTCTGTTCAAAACTCAGGCCGCCAAACGCAACGCGATCGCCATCGAAATCGAAAAGCTGATCAAACAGGGACGCTGTGTGCTGGTGGGAACGCCATCGGTGGACGCGTCCGAAGCGGTGGCCGCCGTCCTGACGGAACGCGGCATTGAATCCCGAGTCCTGAATGCTCGGTATCACGAAGAGGAAGCCGAAATCGTCAAGCACGCCGGTGAAGCCGGACGAGTCACCATCGCCACCAACATGGCCGGCCGCGGAACCGACATCATTCTGGAAGACAGCGTGAAAAAAGCCGGCGGACTGCACGTCATCGCCACAGAAATGCACAGCTCCAAACGAATCGACCGTCAGCTGGTCGGCCGATCCGCTCGCCAGGGCGATCCCGGTTCGTACCAGTTCTTTCTGTCCCTGGAAGACGAACTGCTGCGATGCCGCGAGCCCAAAGAAGTCCGCCGCCGACAAAGCATCGCCATCGCCAATCGTTCCGGAGAACTCGGACGATCGTGGCTGAGGTACTTCAATCGAGTCCAGCGTTTCCTGGAAAAGTCGCACCGTAAACAGCGCAAGAACCTGCTGAAACAGGAACGCATGCGTCTGGAACAATACGAAAACATGGGCCTGGACCCCTACCTGGAACTCACCGAGTCATAAGGCGAGGCATCATCAGTTCTTCGCTGTTCCTGAATTCAACACGGTGCCACCGCGGTTGTTCCGATCATCACTTTGGTGCGGGAACCGTATAGACAATTCCGTCTTCACCAGCCGTAACGATGGTCGAATCGTCAGGGAGGATTGCAACGGAGTACAGTGCACAGGGCGCGACTCTGGTGTCAGAGAGCAGGCTCGATTCGTCGACCGCCCAGATTCTCAGACGGCGGTCATCTCCCACTGCGGCCAGTCGCTTTCCGTCCCGGGTGAACCGGACTGCATACATCGGATTCTTCTTTGAACCGTCAAACAGAACAGTTCCCTGATTCGTCTGCAGATCCCAAACGCGAACGGTTCCGTCCTGGCTGGTCGAAGCCAGACGTTTTCCGTCCGGCGTAAATGCACAGCGATAGACATCGCTGGTATGCCCGGTCAGTACTGAAGATTCGCCCGTCCCGACATTCCATCGCCGAATCGTTCGGTCTCCGCTGCTGGTCACGACTGTCTGTCCATCGGGCGAAAAGACGACACCGTAGACCTGAAGAGAGTGTCCTGAAAACTCAGAGACCAGTTCCAGATCAGCGGTTCGCCGGATTCGACACACCGTATCTCCGCCATCAGTACTTCCGCCAGCGCTGGCCAGCAGCTTCCCGTCAGGAGAATAGTCCACACAGTAGACAGCGTCACCATGCTGACTGACGCTTTCAATTCTGTGCCCGTTCTGAGCGTTCCAGAGCGTGACGCGGCCATCGCCGCCACCGGTTGCAATCGACCTGCCATCCGGACTGATTGCTGCTGCATAGACCGCCGCGTCGTGCTGCAGGGCGTGGACAGCAACTCTCCGCCGAACATCCCACACGATGACGGTATCGTCGCCGGACGCGGTCGCCATCAGTTGTCCATCTTTGGACACGGCGATCATATAGACGTATTCATCGTGCCCTTCGTAGTTCTGAGATGTCGAAGCAAACACGGAAGTCGCTGCAGCAGACGCCACGACGGCAGCCGTCGCGAATACAAGGGCTGAAAGACTTCTCCCCAGGTTCGACGTGATTCGCGGCGTCCGGAGCCAGGGAAACATTACTCGCCCCTTGAAGTCACGGGACGAATTCGGACGTAGACCTGAGTTCCGGCCGGAGGAGCCTTGGACATGTCAAAGCGAACCATCGGCTTGGGGTCGTAGATGGGAAATCGATTGTCAGCAATGATGCCGCCCGGACAATCACAGGGGCAGGCGATGCAGCCCGTTCCGGACTTGTGAATTGCACCGCTGCCGTGAAAGACGAAATGCGGAGTCCACGGTTTCTCATTTCGCTGATCACCGATCTCGACCAGTTCGGTGGCAAAGTCCTGATAGGGCTTTTCAACCCATTTGCCATCGTCATTCTTCCAGAACACCGACAACACAACGGGGTCTCCCTGAAGATAGTCGTCGATCTTCGTTTCCGGCTTCAGACCGCTCCTGAGCCGACCTTCCTGAATGCTGTAATGAACTCGGGGCCGAGCTCCAAGTTTGAACAGTCCGTCGAAGACGGTTTCTGTATCGACGTCCACCAGAAAAACAAAGTATCCCGCCATCTTCGCATCGCCCCCGGCAGCAGTCGCACACCCGGCAAACGCCTGAACCCGCTGCCCGAATTCGTTGATGCACGGCTTGTCTTCAGGAAACTGAACCTTCGCCGACAGGATGACTTCGCTTTTGACTTCATCCACAACAACCTGACCGGGTTCAGGAAGTCGCGCCGCCGGAGCATCTGCTGCATCAGCGGATGGAAGGGTCATGGAAGCCGACAGAAAACAGAACAGGATTGAGGTTCCGGGTAAAAACTTCATCGGGCTTCCCGCAAAACGAGCGAACAGAGCTGGAGTGAAAATGGACGCCAAAATCAATAGGTGAAAACAACGGTGCCGGTGTTGATGTTTGCAAAAAGGCTCGGACGAGTCGTGACCTTCGCGCCTTCCATCAGGTCTTTTTCTTCGACGCCGAGTGCCTTCATGCAGATGGGGCAGACATGGACATCGACCCCGCGTTTGATGAGTGCAGCCAGTTGAGTCCTGATGGGTTGGTTGTCCTGCCAGGCAAAGTCTTCACTCAACGCAGTTCCGGGAACAGTGACACCTTTGACGTTGAAGAACATCACAACACGTCGGCCCTCGTCCAGCGAGAACCCGGCGAACTTCATTGCCATATCAACCGCCTGCGGGTTGTCGCCGGCATCGCTTGTCACGCTGAGAAACACGGTGGAGACGATGTCGCCTGAGTTTTTCAGAGGGATTTCCGACTGCCCACTTCCACATCCGCAGAAGGCAATCAGCATGCATGCCGTGACCGCCGCTCTCCATTTCTCCTTCATCTTCCTGCTCCGGAATCGGTTTACTCGAAACAGACACGCCTCGGAGTATCTCATTCTCGCTCGTCGCTTTCAAACCGCTCGCTCGGCCCGGCAGTTCAACGTACCGGATCGCCGGTCTCGCAAATGTGTTCGAGAGGGAGTGTTGTTTGTCCGTATCGACACGAAGAAGAAAGAACAGTTTCCGCTCCGGCGATCGTGTTCGTCGAAGAAGGGCTGGAGAAGACGGACGCGATCCGTCTGGAACCGGTCCTTCTGCAAACGGACAAAGCTGCCGGTCTGGCCGTTCCCATAGCGAAACAGCAGCAGACCACTCCCGCTCCTCTCGATTCGAAGTTATTCTTGCAAACGCTGGTTAATCGCCGCGCGAATGCCGGCCGAGAAAATCCGTTCTGCGCAACTCGCCGGATCGCCACTGTTGAGCCGCAGTCGTGGCGAGGCCATTTTGGAGTTGTGGAGACAACTCATGGCAAACGACACGAACGAAGCCGAACAGCGAAAGTAACTGTCGTCTTCGGTGACGGTTCTGTAGAAAAAGAAGAAAGCCCAGGAGTCATCCCTGATGAGAAAACACCCACTCGCATTCCTCGCCGCCCTGCTGCTCCCGCCGCTGGCTTCGCTCCAAGCCGCCGACATGTTCATCGTCGAAGACGGTAAGCCGCACGCCGAAATTGTCATTTCCACGACTCCCACTCGTATGCAACGTGTCGCCGCGCATGAGTTTCGGATGCAGATCGAAAAGATCAGCGGTGCGCGACTGCCCATCGTCACCGCGCCGAGTGGAGAGGCGGTCAAGATCTTCATCGGGACAAGTTCACAGAATCCCGTCAAGGCGGATGGCCTGAAATACGGTGCGTATCGCATCGCCTCGGGGCCGGACTGGATGGCGCTCGTTGGCGATGACAGCGAATTCACACCGATGGAGCCGTTTGCGAAGAACAACAGTGACATCCCGCGAGCACAGGCTCAGTGGGAGAAGATCGTCGGCGCGCCGTACGGCATGCCGGCTCGGGGTTTGTACAAGAACCGTCTGCGACTGCCGGGCGACACCGGAAAACCCGACGGCGCCGCCACGGAGCCAAAAGAGACGCTCGATATCTGGGGCCTCGATGAACGCGGCAGCTTCAACGCGGTGTGCGGTTACCTGCGCAAGCTCGGTGCGCGCTGGTATCTGCCGGGCGAAATCGGCGAAGTACTGCCGTCGATGAAGACGATTCCATTGCGGCAGATTGACGAAACCGTGCTTCCCGATTTTCCACTGCGGCAGTTCAATTTCCGCTTCAGTACGGCCGGTCCCGAAACGTCGATGTGGGTCATGCGGCTCGGCCTGCGCAATGATGAGCGTCTGCAGATCGCTCACGGCATTTCCACGATGACGAACCATCAGGCAGTCTTCGACGCGCATCCCGACTGGTTCGCGGTCTACGGCGGTAAGACCGACTTCAAACCCGGCGACTCGAAGTGCCAGGTTTGTTACTCGAACGACGAACTGTTCCACGAAACCGTACGGTGGGCGCGGACGCTGCTTGATACCTACCAGTTTGAAACCGTCTCCATCATGCCGCCGGACGGCTACACGGCGATCTGTCAGTGCGAGAAGTGCAAGGGCAAGGACTCGCCCCAGCGCAACGAGCGCGGCCTGCTGAGTGACCATGTGTGGGACTTCGTCAATCGTGTGGCGAAGGAGATCGCGAAGTCGCACCCGCGTGCGAAGGTGCTGAATTGTGCGTATGGCGTTTACACGCTGCCGCCGCTGAAGATCGAGAAGCTCGAACCGAACGTCCAGGTGTGCATCGTTGGTGGTCGGCGTCCGATCAACAAAGGCGGCGTCAAAGGCGAAGGCGAATCCGCACCAGACGCATTGCGTGCCGCATGGGTGAAGAAGACCGACAATCCGCTGCTGATCTTCGAAAACTATCCGTTCACAAGTCGCGGATGGTACCTGCCCAGCTTTGCCGCGCACGCGATCGGCGACAGCGTGAACGCCACCAAGGGTGTATCGGCCGGTGAAGACATCTGGCTCAGTGTGACGCAGGATTTTTCCACCAACGGGATCGGCTTCAATCACTTCATGGTCTACTTCACCGCCCGCATGTATTGGGGAGGCAAGGATGCGAATGTCGACGCGATGCTGCGCGAATACTGCCGCCTGTTCTACGGCCCCGCCGAACAGGAGATGCTCGCTTTCTTCACTTACTGCGAGGCGAACTGGAGTGCGATGGACAGTGACAAAGCGAAGGCCGACCAAGCACTCGCGCTTTTCGACAAAGCAAAGGCGAAGGCCGATGCTGTGAGCGTGTATGGCAAACGCATCTCGCTCATCGACGTCTACCTCAAAGGTTTGCGGATGAAGACCGAGCAGCTCGGTCAGAAGCGCGGTCCGGTTCCAAAGGTCAGACTGGTCGGCGACGCGCACGACATCGTCATCGACGGGAAGCTCGACGACGAGTACTGGCAGACGTGCCCCGTCGCTGCGACCGGTCGATTTCGCGAGCTGCAGACCGGTCGCACGCCCACGTTTGGAACGTCGTTCAAAGCCGGATGGCAGGGCAGCAATCTTTACTTCGCGATTCGCTGCGACGAACATCCCGGGGAAAAACCCGTCTCGGCCTCGACTCGCGATGACGACCAGGCCATCTGGCACGGCGATGCGATCGAAATCGAACTCGCCACCGAAACCCACTCGTATTATCAAATCGCTATCAGCCCCGCCGGTCACATCGTCGATCTGGATCGTGGTGCAGCCAAAGGGCAATGGTTCGGTTGGGACTCGAAGGCCGAAGTCGCGACGCACATCGCCGACGATCATTGGACAATCGAGATTCGTTTTCCTGTCACCACTGACGAAAACGATCCATTGAATCAGGTCATCGGCCGGCATCCTACACAAAGCCTGCCGTGGCACATCAACCTTTGCCGGCAGCGCATCCGCGAGGACGGACAGGAGCTGAGCGCGCTCTCGCCGACCGGCACCAGCGGCTTCCACGTGCCAATGAAATTCGCGCACTTCTACGACGGCCGCTCGCATCAGTTCGAGTCGGATCCCAGCGTGACCGACTTCGCTATCGGCTTTCAGAAGGCCACAAAAGCTCGCCAGGCTGCGGGCTTTCTCGCCCTCGCCGAGCTGGAAAAGATCACCGATTTGCAGAAAGCCGTCGCACTGGAACAAGCCGCGCTGCTCGACCGAGGTAACGCCGAAACCATCATCCAGCGCATCCCAGTTGACGCCGTGAAGAAGACCGCCCAGATGCAGAGTCTCCTCGCGCGGGCAAGGCACCGGAAGTGATGTCGCAAAATTTGCCAATGAGGATTTGACCCGCTGGCCCGTTCTGGCAACGCGGCGACGGATACCACTTGCGCGGGCGAGCCTATTCCATCGCCAAAGATGGTAACAACGCCGAAGCCGATCTCACGAAAGCATTACCGTGGATCAGCGACCGTCGCAGCCGCGATTCCCTGTTGCTGACGCTCGCCCAAAACCGCGAACGCAACCTGGGCGATGACGAAGCAGCCTTGGAAGCATTCAACGCCATCGTCGCTGGCAAAGAATCTATCGGCAGCGCAGATGACTACGGTGCGATACAGGGCATCGCGCGAATCCAGACCCGACGCGGCCAATTCGCCGAGGCCCTGCGCACACTGCAGCGAGCCAATCTCGACAAGCTGCAGGGCGCGTGGAGAGGAAACATCCTCCAATCCATCGAAGAGGTCAACGAAGCGAAACGCGGAGACGCAAAGTAAGCTTTCAACAGCCCGGGGCAGCGAGGAGAGCGAATACGTGACGTTGCCCGTGGTGGAGTTCGTGCGTCAGTGGTGTCTGCACATTCTTCCGAGCGGCTTCACGAAGACTCGCTGCTACGGCGGCTGGAGCGATCATCACAACAAGCGATACGTGGCTGAATATCGTCAACTGCTGCACGGCGATAATGCTGACAACAGCGGCGCAGATATAGACGCGGTTGCCAGTGTTGACACTGAGCTGTCAGCCGAAGACAGTGATGTAGACGCTCGCCCGTGTCCCAACTGCGGCGAGCATCTGGGATTGTGGGAACAAGGCCAACGTTACAGCTGGCGAGGCATTTTCTGCTCGCCCAGGAGAAGTTTGATTCAGGAATTCGGTGGCCAGATTTCGGCGGTCCGGATTTGGGTCGTCTTCGTAGGCCCACTTCAGTTTGTCCAGAGCGGTGCGAGTGAATTCTTCATCCAGCAGGTCATTGTGCTTGAGGACTTCCAGCGTGAACGTCAGTTCCTCAATGCTCAGGTCCTGCCACTGATGGAACGCGTAGTCCGTTGTGCCGAAATAATTGGTGAAGTGAGTCAGCATGATGGTTCGGACCCAGTCGGCGATATCGGGCTGCAGGCTGAGAAAGGCTGATTCGGCGGGATGGGGCTTCATGTGCTGCCAGCCGACGGCGGGGGGAGGAACCCATAGCGGAGGAAATTCGTCCGGGCGATGAGCTGACATCATTCGCAGCCCTTCTGCGACTCTGCCTGACGTGAGCAGCTTCTCTGCCGCGTAACGCAGACGCTGTTCGGGCTGAGCGATCGACAGCAGCGCGGCACCTGCCGCTGTTAACGCTGCAACAAACAGCCATGCCGAAACGTGAACCGGCACGGCCGGAAGGAATGATTCAGCACGTGATGACTCGGCGGGCGAAAGGTCTTCCGGCGGGGCGTCTTTTGAAGCTGAATCTGTGTTGAGTTTTGGCCACCGACGCACGACGAAAGACAGATTGGCCGCGGCCAGAATGGGCCACAGCACGACCGAAAGCAGCCCCGTCAGCAGCGCTGCATTCTGCAGGACTCTGTCGCGGTCCTGCAGTCGAATGCCTCCCATGATGTTAAGCATCGGCAGGGGCGTGTTTCTCAGGATGATCAGAACGATTGTGTCTGCAAACAGCATGACGCGGCAGAAGGCTGCACTGTGTGGCTGTGCGGTCAGGTGGCTGACAACTCGGGTGATCAGCAGAACTCGCCACAGCGAAACAATCGCCAGCAGCCACAGATTTGCTTCGGTTGCCTGAGCTGCCGTGAGGAATCGTTCGACGGGAATCGCGTAAAGCCACGCCATGGGGGCTGTGAGCCAGAAGAGCGACAGGAACGTACGATAGCGCAGCTTGCGGAGACCTTCGCATTGAAACAGTCGCAGCCAGGCAAACAGCGTCGTCGCCGTGACCAGCGATGCTCCGGCGGGAATCAGCAGGTGCCACGGTTCGGCCTGCAGATCGATCCCGTCGTAATCCCGAGCGACCGCGGCCAGCAGCACAAGACAGAGTCCCAGCCAGAGTGCCGATGGACAGGCAGCAATGCGATCGATGGCGGACCGCTGGAATGTGAGATAGAGAAACAGATCCTTCAGCGTCATTGGCGTCGGTTCATACTGATTCGGTGAATCTCACGGCGAAGGAGTTGACGCCTTGAGTTTTCCTGTTGGCAGAAGACGGATCTGACGGCATCACGGTAGGCCGCTTCAAGTTCATTGACGGAGAGACAGTCCGGGTGATAAGTCACATCAAACAGCGTGTAGTGAGACCAGTCACGGTCTGTGAGGATTCGCTGTTCGAAGGAAAGTCTTCGGTACAATTCGGTGCCAGGGAAAGGAGTCTGCAGAGTCAGCTGCACTTCGGCAAACGAACTCTGGTGCAGAAACCGAACAAGGCGGTCAATCGACTGCCGCGTTTCGCCGTTGGCTCCGATCACGAAGCATGCATTCACGGCAACACCGGATGACTGGATGGCATCACAGGCCGCCAGAATGCGATCCATATCTGCCTGCTTGCCGCCCATTCCCGGATACTGAAAGCACAGCGATTCAATGCCGATCAGGATCTGTCGGCAGCCTGCCGCGGCCAGTCGATTGACGACTTCGGCGTTTTCACCGATTCGCCAGTCGGCTTCGGTAAACCAGCGAACTCCGGACTGCTGCATGATTTCCAGAAACCGCATGTGGTCACGGTGACCGGCGAAGGTGTTGTCGTCGGCCAGTTCGACCAGGGGGCGACGATGAAGCCGAGTCAGTATTTCCAGTTCGCTGCCGAGCTGTTCGAGCGGCTTTTCTGAGAAGCGTCCGAGCAACCGGCTGGCTCCACAGAATTCACAGGCCAGCGGACAGCCGCGAACCGTCTGCACGGTCATCCGCTGAGCTTCTTCCGGCAACAGATCGAATCGCGGCGTCGGCCAGACTGTCTGCCTCACTGTTGAGCTTCGATAGATCGGCTGAAGGGCTCGATTCGCGGCGGCACCGACGACTCCCAGCCAGACCGGTTCGCCGGCTCCGGCCACGACGGCATCGAAGTCACTGGTCAGTGTTTCGGGAACGGCGGTCGCGTGCAGTCCACCAATCACGGTCTGGATTCCCTCGGAACGCAACCGGCGACTCAGCAGAACGGCTTCTCCAATGGAAGCGGTCAGCGCAGAAATCGCGACAAGATCGGGCTGCTGGCTGACAATCTGCTGGATGATCTCGTCACTGACAGCTTTCACCGGAACATAACTGCAGGTCCAGTCTTCGGGAAGCATTCCGGCCAGCGTCAGGACCCCCAGAGCCGGCAGCTGCCCGATCGCGTTCGCTCGGTCAGTAAGCCCCGGAAGCGACATGCCCAGAACCGCAAGTTCTGCTTCGCGAACCCGAAACCCCGACATCACTGCAAAACAAACGTGCGACATGAATCCGTGGCTTTGTGTTTCCTCAAACAACGGTTGAGCGTCGTGGACAGAGCTCTGAGTCTCCACGATTCCGCATCGTCGAGGAAATGATTCTCACAGGTTGACGCAAATGTTTTTCAGGAATCGGATGGGGAGCAGCGTCGCGCGAAGGTCGGGAAGAAGCAGGGGCGTAGCGCTGTACAGTCTTTTTCACTTCTTTCTTTCAATTGTTGAAAAGCCGCCACCGGCTGATGAGCCGTGGTGACAAGACCTTACAAACCGTATTAAACGACTTATTGCTGGCTGCTCAGGACTTTCCGTGCCGATGGGCTGTTGTGACTTCCTTCCTTCTTCCGTCCTGATATTCATGGTCGGAAATGCAGCGGGATCAGATTTGAAGGTTGGATTCGGGTGTTTCCGAAGGAAACTGAGTGATGGCCTTACTTCGTGAGAGGGACTTGTGATGCTTGATCGACTTTGTAAGGTGGCTCCAACCTGTTTGGCGGGAAGCGACGACGAAAAGGCGTGTCGCCGGGCCCCGCAGCTGCCGTGGATGTGCTGGAAGATCGACGTTTGCTGGTCGCGCCACAAATGATCGAGAATGTGATGGCCTCGCAATCCGGGCCGCCGTCAATGGGCATCACCTGATGCCGATCCGAATGCTGCTCAGTACGAAGTTCACGTCGTTGGGCTCACTTCAGATACGAAGACACCGCGATTGTGTCGACCAACCAGCACGAAGTCATCTTCAGCGGGCAGGACGGATTCTGGGGCAACACCTACGACGTCACCGTTCGAGGCATCAGCTCTGAGAGGTGAGCTCGGCCCATGGTCAGAGACAATCGGCGCAGTCTTTGAAGGCGTGCCCAACGACCCTGAACCGCCGGAATTCATCGAGACTGATCTGGACGGCCCTTACTATACTGAAACGATTTCTTCGGTTTCCGGGGCGGGGTTCCGGAATACGATATCTGGGTAAACAAGGATGGAGTCGCCGGGCCGTATCGCCGGGAGGCTTTGACGACCAACCGCTTGAGTTTCGATTCAGAATTTGGTGGCGGTGTTTTCAAAATCTGGATTCGCGGTCGCGACGCACGTCTTGTCGATCCATACGTATCGGACTGATCGGTCCGATGACTCGGCTATCGGTGGTGAACAGACGGTCGTCACAGGCCCAACCGATCCGGGATCCGCAACCCCAACTTTCACGTGGACTGAAGGTGTACCGGACGTTGATTACCAGTTGTGGGTCAATGCGGTTGGTGGTTCCTCCAGGGTTATTCATGAAACTGACCTCACCACAAATTCCTTTACAGCAACAGCCGACTTACCTGATGGCTTTTACACGGCGTGGGTGCGCCAGACACCAAAGTCATCCGCACCGCTTCCTGGAGCAAGCCTTTTCGTTTTGGAGTGGGCGAGGGATTCGCAATTCCTGTTGCTCCGACAGTGAGTGTCACCGCCGAAAACTTCGCGTTAGTGTTTACTGGAACAGTGTTGACCATGCCGACCGCTATGAAATCTGGCTCTCCGACATGATCCAGGGGCGGATTCAGGGCGACAATCAACTGACGCTAACCGAATACACCACGAGTGCCTTTACGCCCGTCGGTCGAGGTCTCGATTTTCGAGTCTGGATCCGTGCCTTTTCTTCCGCCGGCTCTGTCGGCCCATGGAGTGAACCACTGACGTTCACATTGCGAACGGACGGAACGATCGGGTAGCACGCGTCTGCCGCGATTGATCATCCGGCCGCACGTCTGCCGGCAGACAATCTGCTGAATGATCTCGTCACTGACGGCTTTCCCCGCAGGTGCGGACGTCGCTCTGAGTCTCCACGATTCCGCATCGTCGAGGAAATGATTCTCACAGGTTGACGCAAATGTTTTTCAGGAATTGGATGGAACGAGGTCATCCGAAAGCAACGGCTTAAAACCTCGGGTTGCCAGCAGTGCGACCGTGGACAGGACATCTCTTGCGGGGACGTCCGTGCCGCGGTTGAGGTTACTTTCAGCGCAGTGCATCCAGGAGTGATCTCAGAAAGCTCTTTTGCGGCGTCCCGGGCATAGCGTTCGGGACCGGGAAATCGGTGCAGGAGAGTTCTCCGGAGGGATGATCCGGGTTGCTCGCAGATTCAGCGATTCCACGACGACCTGAGATTCTTTCTGATCTGTTCCGGTGTGCAGCATAAATCGAATGCGTTCGGGTTTGACGGGCAGGTCGTTGAAGTCCCGGCGGCCGACGACGATATCTTCGTCCTGACCTGTCCGACCGGCCAGAATGAAAAGTTCTGATTGTCGCCGAGCCAGCCGAAGTCGGCTGCACCGCGTGATTCCGGCTTCATCAATCCCCAGATAATTAAAACCTCCGCCGTCTTTGGGAGTTCGAACACGAGCCTGAGCGAGCAGTTCGCCGTCGGGTCGCAGGGTCAGCACAGAGTTGATCTGTGTCTGCCCCGGGTCAGATCCTTCGACCTGGAGGTAGATCTGAGTGTGGTCGCCTTTCAGGGGTTGGGCGAGCTGTTCGGGGCGAAAGATGACTTGAAGATCGAAATCACCTTCCAGCTGCTCGAACGTTGTGATCCCGGATGACACCCAGTTCTTTGCGCCCGTTGACCGAATTCGCAGACCACGGTCTTCCGGCTTCCATTCGTCGTGGTCTCCCCACAGAAATAAACTCGCCTGCTTCGGTGCCGATTCTGTGAAGTCGTGGAACGACTGCTGCGGCAGAGCGTCACGCTGCTGATTGAGTTCCACGATCTGCGGACTGCTCTGACCCGTCGCGCTGCCGGTCAGTGATTCGGCTCGAACGGTCAGACTCTTCCACACGACAGAAATCCGTCCGCCCCTGTCATTGATCTGAGTCATCAGTCGCAGGTCGCCTTCGGCCACATCGTCGGCCGCGATGGGACGCTGTCCTCTCAGCTGGAAGTTGGTGGAATCGTTCTCTGATGTGAAATAGAAAAGAACATCTCCGCGGCGACTCAGCTTCAGCCGCCCGGATGTTTCTTCCATCGGCTGAGTGACAAAATAGCTTCGGCGTTCTCCTTCCGGAAACCGCTGCACCGTGACACACTGCGTGATCTGTTCGGGAGGCTTTCCCTGCGGAGTCATGTGGCGACGAGCGACGAAGAATTCGTCCTGTGTTGCGTTGTTCAAAACAGCAATCAATGCAATTGTTCCGTCACCGACCGCATCATCACTGACGGCAAACCGGTCGTATTCGGCAATCAGATCAAAGTCGCCGGAAATGCCAACCTGCGGGCTGACGGTGGCATTCAGATAGCCACCGGTGGCTTCACGAGTTGCGATGAGTCCATCCGGGCCGGCCACCAGATGACTGTCGACGTTGCCGCGGATGATGCGGAACCGCTCCAGAGGCAGGCCTTCCGTCGTGAAGTCATGCTGAAAGGTCGCCGTCAGGTGCGTGCTGTTTGCCGGATCGATGACATCGGGAACCGCGAGTTCCTGTTCGGCAACGGAAGGCAGCGTTCGCGGCCAGTCACCTTTCCAGATCAGATTGCGCACCTGAACACTGGTCTGATCCGCATAGTGGAACAGACCAAATGATCGACGCTTGTTGTCCGGCAGTTGAACTTGAAAAACATCGGTTCCGTTCAGGCGTAGGACAACCACATCGCCGGTCAACCGCAGCTGAAGCTGATTCCACTGACCGATTTTCAGGGGCAGCGTCCGGGACATTCGCAGAGGTTCGGTCGATTCCACAATGTTGTCAGGAGCCAGTGCTGTCTGGTCCCATGGTCCGTCTGTGACCTGATGAATCCGGATTCCGTTCGGTTCAATCAGAAAGACGGTGCGATCCAGCGCCGGATGCACCAGAGTCTGCCCCGGCTCATAGAGAAACTCGCACGAAATCTCGCCGTCTTCCAGCATGGGCCGATAATACGTCAGCAGGCGTTCGTCGCTTTCGTGAGCAGATTCACGAGCAGGCGATTGTGCTCCAAGAACACCGTTGACGATGCACCAGTGATCGCCGACATCACCAACGGATTCCCCGAAATGCGGATGCCAGAACCCCATGCCGACATCGCCCAGCAGATCGACCTGTTCAGGAATTTCCGGCTGTCCGGTGATCCGCACGTTGCGAACCATGCCTCGGTCTCGCGGGTTGCTGCGGACAGCCAGCCACGGCACCTGATGCTGAAACTTTCGTTCCTGAATTCGCCGACCGGAAAAATACGTCGTCACCGTTCCGCGACGCACAGTGGCTCGATAATGCAGCCAGTCCCGAACACGCGTCAGCGGAGGATCAAAGTGTTCCCTCGGGTTCTGCCAGCGAATGGCTCCGGAATCAAAACCGTTTTGAGTGTACACCGGACCCAGCCAGCGTCCGGCCACCAGCAGCGATGACGCCTTCCAGCCATCAAGCGGCAGGTCGCATTCCACATCGAAGCTGCCGGTCAGCGGAGTGTTGAACATCAGGTAGTCGCGTTCATGTGGTGACATCAGCTCGGCGTGGCCCGGGCGAAACAGCCACTCGGCATCCGGGCAGCCCGTTCCGTGGCTTTCCGCGGTGACTCGGCTGACAGGAGTCCACTGAGTCATCGATTCGGTGGCCGGCCGCAGGGCAATTCCTGAGACCAGGCTTTCACTGGAAGCGCGAACCTGATTCACCATTGCCATGACGTAACGTTCGCGAGCTCCCGGTTCATAACGGGACGCCGCCCATCGTTCATATTTTGTCAGCAGGCGAAGGGTCAGGTCGCTGAGCTGTCCGGCGTGCATGGCGCGGCTGAGCACAATGAGCAGAGCATCCGACGGCTCCTGTGACGTCGTCGCCGAATTCTCTTCTGCTCGAATCTTTTCTGCAGGTTTGTCGACACCGAAGACGAGCTGTTCGACCTGCGCGAGGTGTTCGAAGGCCGCATCCGGACGGTCGGCAGCCAGTTCAATGAGTGTCAGCAGGCACTGCTGATTCAGCCGAAGGTCCGTCGTGAGAATTTCGTCTGATTCATGCAGCAGAAGAGCACTGACCCGCTGACGAAGGTCCTCGAGCCGACCATCGATCACAGCGGCATCAATCAGGTCCAGAACCGGTGACACCAGCTGAGCGCGGCTCTGACCCGCCCTGCGTTCTGATTCTGCGGAAGTCGGAGTTTCCTGAGCGGGTTTCAGAAATTCATCAACCGCAGACAGGAATCCGACCTGGACTCGAATCGCAGGCCGTTCGTCCGGCAGCACGTGACGCAGCAGCATTCCAAATCGCTGCTCGGGAGCCAGTTGCATCGCGGTCAGATGAACGAGGACGGCCGATTCCGTCAGATGGGCTTTCGCAAAGACGACATCCAGAACCGCTGAGGCGGTCTTCGGCGGAATTGAGTCGGCCGCCGACAACTGCGGAACCAGCCACAGAACGCTCGTGTACAGAATCAGTCGATTCATGGCTTCCGGCACTCCCGTCAGACGACCAGCGAATCCCCAGCCTGCAATCTACGGAAGAGCGTGCTGGAACTCCAGCGGCATCAGGACTCAATTGACTGTGACGAACGATGGCCCGAATTTCACGCAGGGTCTCTACAACTTTTTTGTGGAACACAGACCAATCGGCGGGGCACGGAACTTCACAGACAGGAATGTCTGTGCCACCTGACACCGATCGACAGCCATTGTACGACAGCAGCAGACGAGATCAGTCCAGTGAATGCACCAGAAGCCCGGAACGCAGTTTGGGTTCGAACCAGGTGCTTTTCGGCGGCATGATCTGGCCGGCATCAGAAACAGACATCAGCTGTTCAATGGAGGTCGGAAACATGGAAATCGCACACGCCCATTCACCCGTGTCGACCTTGTGTTCGAGTTCCTTCGTGCCGCGGATGCCGCCGACAAAGTCGATTCGAGCATCGGTGCGAACATCGCCGATGCCGAAAATCGGCTGCAGAACTCGCTGCTCAAGAATCGCCACGTCCAGACTTTCGATGGCGTCGTCGTGAGGAATGGAATCATGAGGCACGGTGACCAGATACCACTGGTGATGTCCCAGATAAACGCAAAAACTTCCGGCCTGCTGAGGCGAAGGCTGATCTGTGCGTTCGACCGTACCGACTTTTTCCAGCCGGGTGAGAATCTGTTCGGCAGTCTGGCCATTCAGATCCCGAATGATGCGATTGTACGGAAGAATGTGCAGCTGGTTAGCGGGGAACAGCACCGTCAGAAACCAGTTATACTCTTCGTTGCCCGTGTGACCGGGGTTGGTGCTGCGTCGTTCCTGACCTGCCCGCCACGCACTGGCCGATCGATGATGTCCGTCAGCCACGTAGAATTCGGGGACCGCCGACAGCAGAGTCACCAGTTCGTCCGTTCGATTGACGATCCACACCGTGTGCTGAACTCCGTCGACCGCCGTGAAGTCATACAGCGGAGCCTGCTGACATTCTTCGGCAACGATGGCATCCACGGAGGCGGAGTCGCGATAGGTCAGGAACACCGGGCCGGCGTTGATGTTCACTGTCATCACGTGCCGCGTGCGGTCGTCTTCTTTGGACTTCCGAGTCTTTTCGTGTTTCAGAATCAGATTGTTTTCGTAGTCGTCCACATGGCAGCAGCAGACCAGCCCGGTCTGAGCCATTCCGTTCATGATCTGGCGATACAGGAAGATTCGGTCGTCGGCATCCCGCTGCAGCACACCGTCATTCATCAAACGCTCAAAGCTGGCTTTGGCGGTGGCGTACACCTGATCTGAATACGGATCAGTATCCGGAGGCAGATCGATATCCGGACGAACCACATGCAGGAAGCTGAGAGGATTGCCTTCTGCAAGGGATGCAGCTTCTTCCCGATTGACGACATCGTACGGCACAGACGCAACTTTGGAGGCGAGGTCGGCAGTCGGACGAATGGCCTGAAACGGCTTGATACGTGGCATCGAAACGAACTTTGAACGGAAGTGAAACTCAGAAGCTGCCCGTCACAGAATCACAGAACACAGGCTCGGGGAATCCGGCAGGCGGTTCTTCGGCAGAAGACAGGTTGCTCGCCGAACAGCGCGGATTGGAGCGAAAACGCTGACAAATCCCAAGGTTTGTCCGTGACCTCGCCGGAAGTTTCTCAGGAATTCAGGTCTTGCAGGAGTCCGATCGCTAACGAATGGCGTATCCGGAGTGCAGACGCTCCACCAGCATGCGGCGTTGGACGGTCAGGACCTGCTGAGAATCGGGATCTCGCGGCACCAGTCGCAGGATGACTCCATCGGTGACGTTTCGGAACATCTCATCACCCCAGTGTTCGATGCCGAAATCCGGCGACGGGTCGAAGATGGCCACTCGGTTTCGGCCCGAGGTTCCCATGCTGACGACGGAGTGGCCGGTATCGGCCTGGAATCCGTGTTCGTAGTCTTCGAGAAACAGTGTGGTGTCAAAATTCAGTGCCAGAATCGCCGGTTCTGAATGCGGGGCCAGAATGGTTTCCGAGGAGAATTCTTCCACCGCAACAGTCCAGGCCGTGTCTCGGGTTTTCAGCATGAGTCCCCGGAACACACCCATCCAGTGAGTCCCCTCGCGCGTCAGACACAGCTCAGTCAGTTCGGCTTCCGTCGCTTCGATGCCGTGAAGTCTGAGCAGTGAGGCGGCGCAGGCGGGCGAACAGGTGTGAGGTGTTGTCTGAAACTGCAGCGCCTGACTCGAAGATGCGCTCCGGCATTTCGGAGCATCGCCGCTGACTGGAGCGATGGTCGACCAGCTCACAAACACCATGGCCACCGATGCCAGAATGCCCCGTCGAATTCGGCTGCTGCTTTGTTCACTGAGTGCCAGCCCAACAAAAAAGCTGCCCCAGAGAGGCAGCCAGTTTCCGAGAACAATCAGAGCAGATGTGGGCAGAAAGCGAGTCAGGACCGGGCGGTCCCAGACGAAGATCAGATACCCGGCCATCGCCAGACCGGCGGCCACTTCGCTGCAGATCGTCCACCGGCCACCCAGAATTCCGATCCGGTAGCCCAGATGGACCAGCAGTCCGCACAAAGCAGCAATCACTACGACAGCAAAAGTGAGATCATTCATGGCCGGCCTACGTCGTGCAGAATTCCGGGCCGCAGCAGATGGCAGAAGACAGCTCAATCTGAGAATCACTTTGTCGTTGACAGAACCCAGGACTCGGGTCGTCGGTTCGTCTTCTCAGTCAGCCGTTATGCCGGTTATGTGTTCAAACGAACCCCCCGCCGCAGCAGATGAAAGGAACACCCTTTGTTAACATTTGATGAACGTATCATGAAAATGTGGAGAAACTCAAGGGAGACCTTATCTACAGCGACAAATCTCGGCGGGAAAATTGAACAGGATTCCGGAAACCGTCGACGATTTTTCAATTTCATTCATGTCGCAGCCGTTCGTTCGAAACGCACAGCCCGGCCGTGTTCATCTGTTCAGGGGCAGCATGCAGCATGCCACAGACGAAAACGTCAGTCGCTGTGGCAGACCACGAACGCCGGAAAGGTGTGAACGCCAGATGTCGTGGCAGGCGCGCGGCTCAGCGGGCGAACGGTTTTAGGCGAGTAGTCAGTTGGTTCGTACCGTTTCGTCGTGGAAGGGGTCACGAGTCCGAGAATGAAGTCACGAATCCCTGCCTAGGACTTTCAGGATCGTCAGTTAAGGGAGAATTGAATTGGCCGATCGCCTGATCGGCGCGCGGTGCGGGAATTCCCTTCCCTGTGCAGGGCTGAGCAGCGAGTGTCAGCGGACGACTCGGCCGGAACCGGACCCGTGCATCAGAGCTTCGACTTCGGCCCGGCTGCTGAAATTGAAATCTCCTGAAATGGAATGGGCCAGGCAGGAGGCAGCCGTTGCGAAATGCAGAGCCTGCGACAGCGTGTTGAACCGGCTGTCTTTCAGAGCGAACAGCAGGCCGGCAGCAAACGCGTCACCTCCGCCGACTCGGTCAACCATATTGCGGATCTCGTACGGCTGATAACGCCCGTCTGCTTCCGGAGCATAGACGGCTGATTTCGTTGCCGCGTCATACAACATCGCTCCCCAGTTATTGTGACTGGCGGAGAAACTTTCTCGCAGTGTGGTGGCCACCATCTTGACGTTGGGAAAACGATCAATGACCTGCTGAGCCACTTCAGGATACGCTTCCACTTCAACTCGGCCGTGTTCAACTCTGCTGTCTCCGGCGTGGATATTCAGAACGTCTCCGCAGTCGGCTTCGTTGGCGATCAGCAGGTCAACGAACGGCAGAATGCCGGACATCACTTCGCCGGCCAGAGATCGGCGATCTGTGCCCGGACGCCAGTTCCACAGCTTGGCTCGGAAATTCAGATCGCAGGACACCTGCAGCCCGGCAGCACGTGCCGCTTGAACAGCAGCCAGTGTTGCCGCGGCGGCATGTTCGGACAGAGCCGGAGTAATCCCCGACACATGCAGAGCCTCAGCGTTCTGAAAGATTTCTGCCCACGGATATTTTTCGGCGGGTGTCAGGCTGATGGACGAAGCGTCTCGATCGTAGACAACTGTCCCTGGTCTTTGATTGGCTCCGGTTTCGACAAAGTAGATCCCCATCCGCCCGGATTGTGTTTTCAGCACGTAGCGAGTGTTGATACCGAGTCCCGTCAGGGTTCTGAGGCACGCCTGTGACAGGGGATTATCCGGAACTGCCGTGACGAATTCCACTTCGGCTCCCAGCATTGCCAGGGACGCCGCAACGTTGGCTTCGGCTCCGGCAAACGTGACTTCAAGGCTGCCCGGCAGTGTCTGAGCAATCCGCAGAAAACCCGGCGGAGCCATCCGCATCATGATTTCGCCGAAGGTGATGAATCGTGCCATGAACGTTTCCAGTCTCAAACCTGAATCAGTGAGTGTCCAAATCCGGTCAGTCGTCGCAGATCATGCGTGAACCTGACCGACAGCGGTCGACCTGCGATCTATTTCTCCGATGCAGAACGAACCTCGTCCGCAAGTGCGCGGGCTGCTGAGGCTCGTCGAGTAATTTCTTCCCAGTTCTGAGCGGCAATGATGTCCTGTGGCGTCAGCCATGAGCCGCCCAGAGCCAGCACGCCGGGATTGGCAAGCCAGGTCTGCATATTGTCCTGATTCAGTCCACCCAGCGGGATGAAGCGAACTCAAGGTGTGCATACGGAGCTCGAATGCTGTCCAGCATGCAGAGTCCTCCGGAAGGCACTGCCGGGAAGAACTTCATCTCCCGGCATCCGAGTTCCAGACCAATTTCAATTTCGGATGGTGTCATGACTCCCGGAGCAAACGGCAATCCGATTTCCTGAGCTCGTTCAACAACGTCGGGATTCAGCCCGGGCGACACTGCGAACTGAGCCCCTGCTTCAGACACGGCGTCAACCTGGCTTTCTGTCAGGACTGTGCCGATGCCCGCCAGCATGTCAGGGACATCCCGGCGGATGCGCCGCAGAGCCTCCATCGCGGCATCGGTTCGAAGCGTGAGCTCCATGGCGTCGATCCCGCCTTTCAGCAGAGCTCGAGCCAGAGGCACGGCATGGTCGGCATCGTTCAGGATCAGAACCGAAATCACGTCGGTGCGTTCGATTCTTTCCAGAATGTCTTTCGGAAACTGTGATTCCATGAATTCTTTCCAATCACGTGCAAAGCCCAGCCCCCGGACAAATCGCCACCTGAAAACTCGACGCGGTTATTCAGAACACTGAGCAGCCGTTCAGGTTTGCGACTCTGCTGATTGCTCTTGCCATCGGGGGAGGCAAATCGGCAGCACTGCGAACTTTAGCGGCCGGAATGCCGACTGCGAACCGGGTCGTGGCTGTTTCACAACTTCCGGATCAGGTCGCGAACTTCGGAGTGGATTTGCTGTCTGAGCAACAGGATTTCGCCGGTTCCCACAGGTCCGGAAGTCGTCTCAACCACGACAACTGATCCATTTCTGTCTTTTTCCTGCAGACCTCTGGTTGAATTGTCGATATCTCACCTATAATCCGCCGCTCCGCTCCAAACGGCAAACTTTGCCTGGTTTGCCTGTGTTTGCAGCGAGTGAAGGAACGGAATTCTGGTGCGGTGGCGAAGTGGCTAACGCTGTGGATTGCAAATCCACCATCCGCGGGTTCGAATCCCGCCCGCACCTCTCAACACAACAGCCCGGTTCGAAGTTTTCGAATCGGGCTGTTTTCGTGTTGAGTCTGTTGTCGTGGTTGGCTGAGATCGTCCGGCGCAGGCTGTCCCCGGCGGCGGATCATTTTGTTCGCCGACCTTCGGACAGCGACCTTTGATACTGCTTCAGTCGATCCCGATATCGGGCCGGAGGAGCTGACTGGCGAGCAGTCGTGTCCTGGCGTTCGACATCGTTCTCTGAACGTCCAATGCGATCCTGACCTGGGTCCTTCAGATTCAGACTCTTCAGAAGCTCCTGAACTCGCTGCTGCTGCAACTGTTCTGATCGGCAGCAACACGATCGAGCATCCGCGTCGGGACGCTGCTTCAGTGTCTCCAGCTGTTGCTGCATTCGATCCTGAAAGGCCTTCAGCTGATCTTCGGACCAGCCCAGTTCGTTCAGCAGATCCTGGTCAACCGTGCCTCGATCCAGATCCTGTTTCAGGCGTTTCAGCACCAGATCAGCGGCCTGAGCTGCATCGGTGACCTGAACGTCGTCCGGGCGAGTGCCGTCATATCCGGAATCGCCTCCACTGCCACCGCCGGTATTGCCCGACTGAGCCGCACCCGGTCTACCGCCGGACAGGCCTTTCTGCCCGGACGGCTGTCCCTGCTGTCCCTGCTGTCCCTGCTGTCCGGGTTGCTGGCCCTGCTGTCCGCCTTGCTGGCCCTGTTGTCCGCCTTGTTGTCCCTGCTGCCCGCCTTGCTGTCCCTGCTGTCCGCCTTGCTGTCCCTGCTGCCCGCCTTGTTGGCCCTGCTGACTGTTCATCTCGGAATCGGTCGGGTTGGCTGGCTGCTGATCAGTGTTTTGCTGCCCGTTCGAGCCTGGATTTTGGGCGTTGGGTTGGGCTTCTGACTTTGAGTCGGCGGGTTGAGAATTTCGGCCGTCGCTGTTTGAAGAATTGTCCGGCTGCCGGTTCTCGGGGGCATCAGACTTCTTCTCCAAACCGTCACCAGGTGCACCCGACGACTTTTCCGTTCCGGAATCCTGACCGCTTTCCCCTTTCGAACGATCTTCGTTGGCCATGGCATCGCCGGGGCGAGACCTGTCGTCAGGCGACGATTGTTCCGTGGTGCCTGCATTCCCAGGCGACTCGTTTTTGGCGTCTTCGCTGCCCGGATCGGAATTCTGACTCTGAGGTTTCCCGCTGTCCGTTTCGGTAGTCGCGGAATCCGCTGAATTGTCCTGGCCGTTCATTTTGTTTTTCGGATCCGCCGTCCCGTCAGGCTTCTCCGGAAGCGTCTGTTCCGGGGGCGTTTGTTCCGGGGGCGTTTGTTCAGTGGATTCAGAGCTGCCCTGAGCATTCGTCGTCGAGGGTTGCTCAGACGTCTGCTGCGGCACTGTCGAATCTGTGCCCGTCGACGGCGAGTCCGACGAATCATTGGGTTGCTGGCTGGTTTCACCGGCAGGCGGGTTCTTCCGATAATTGTCGAGCAGTCGCTGCAGAGCTTCGATGTCATCAGCCGGAGGACTGTTTCTGGCAGTGTCGTTCCGGTCTTCGCCGCCCGAACCGTTCCTGCTGTCGCTCTGAGTCGGCGCGGAATTCATTCCGTCCGGCTGCTGCTCGTCCCCTTCCCGGGAAGAGGGCTCGCTGCCGGAAGTACCGTCTGCGGGATCCTGATTCTGTCCGCCGGATGGTTTTGAGTCCTCCGATGATCCCTCCTCCGGAGCAACCTTCGCCGATGCGGAGGAATCGCTGTCCTGGCCCTGACCGTTCTGTTGGGTCGCCGAGTCCGTACCGGCATTCGAACCGTTTGACGGCGACATCGACGACGGTGAATCTGACGGCGACTGCTGTTCCTTCGAATCTGATGATTCTGCCTGAGGATCCGGTTTCTGATCGGCAGTCTGTGGCGACGGGCGTTCAGTGTCGTCGTTCGGGTTCGTCTGTGCCGGGTTCTGGCTGTCGGCTGGCGGGTCGGCTGAAGGTTCTCGCTGTTCGAGTTGCTGTTGCTGGAGTTGTCGGTCCTGCTGCAGTCGTTGTTTCACTTCATCCGTACTGACCGGTTCATCGATCTGAAGTGTGAGCGTACCGGTGCGGGACTGATTGCCCAGCGGCGGGCGGTTATCGCGGGCAGTGATGCTGTACGTGACAGAGTCACCGGATTTCAGTTCCAGACTGCCAAGGTTGAATTCATAGCTGCCGGTCCACGACTGCTGCAGTCCGGATCGAGTCGCATCATAAAGCAGTTCGGGTGTGCGAGCCTCACCGTTGACTTCAAATTCCAGCTTCACGGATCTCAGCAGGAAGTCCGGATCTTCAGCTTCGACCAGCAGCGGCACAATTGCATTCGCGGGAACTCGCAGATCATTCAGCGGATCAAGAAGCTTTACTACCGGCGGCTTGTCCGGACGAATGTTCACGGCATAAACCGTCGGCTTTGGATCGGTTCGACCTTCAGTATCACGAACTTCAATGCGACAGAACTTCGGCGACGACCGGTCGGACCGAAGTTCCAGAGTCATGCGTCCGGTGACTCGACGCCCATCCACCTGCAGCGGGACTTCTTCCGCAGGAGTGTCAAACGTCGCCGTGTCGCTGAACTTCAGCACGGCCGATTTCAGGTCGGTATTGGCTTCGGCCGTCAGCTGAACTTCAGCGCCTTCCCATGCGGCCAGATTACCGTTCTGAGTGATCAAATCCGGCAGCTGCATGTACTGCGGAAAGTGGTACTGCAGTTCCGTGATGTTCGCCGACGGCGGCTGGTTGACCGTCACGTGAAATTCTTCAGACGTGGCATCTCCGGCTTCAATCCGGTACGAAAAATTCTGTCTGAGTCCGCGTTCGGGTTCTCCCATCAGGACGACCTGAAGACGACCGTCCTGTTCCGTCGCCTGCATGGTCAGAGCCTCGTCGACGTACGTTTTGTCCTCAGTCGTATACAGCACCAGAACTCGTTCGGGCAGATCGCCACTCAGATCCACCCGAATCGGCAGCTGCTCACCGGCGGCAATGATTGTGTTGCCGGGGTCGACTTTCAGAATTCGGGTTCGCGTAGCAACCTCGGCCGTGGTCAGCGTCAGTGGTCTCAGCAGACTGATCGCTTTGGGACTGAAAACCGCGTAAAGACAGGTCAGCAGCAGCAGAGCCAGCAGCGCCAGTCCCAGCTTCATCAGGGCGGAACGATCGATCGCTTCGTCCAGATTCACTTTGGCCAGTTTGACGGCGGCTCGTCTTTCGATGGTCTTTCGGACGGTGTCTGACACCGTGACAGAAGACGTCTGCAGGTCCACAAGACTGACCAGCGTGCCCTGCAGACCGGAACCGGAACCATCCAACATGCGAGCGGCATACAGCGGGTGAATGGTTTTTGACCAGGGAAGAATCACATACCGAAACAAAATCCCCATGCAGACGGACAGCACAGTGATCAGCAGAGTCATGCGAGTGAACGCGCTGAAGCCACCATCGACAATCCAGTGATCCAGCACTGTGAAGACCAGCACATAGCCCACCAGCAGAACTCCGGCCAGCAGCGCAGCCGTCAGCAGGTCGGTCCATTTGATGCGTCGACGAGCGGTCTGCAGCTGATGGTCGATGAATTCATCGCAGTCTGCGTACTGGCCGTTTCTGTCGATGGCTGTGGACATAGGACGACTTCTTGTCGGTGGGATTCACGGGAACCGAACCTCGGGAACATCCGAACGGGACGCACAACTGGAATCCTTCCGAACCCCCGGGATCGTTCAGATTATATCGGCAGGTTCCGTCCAGACAGTCAAAATCGTCCGAATGTTACAATTGTAGGAAAGAGACGTTCAGTTTTCAGAGACGCAGTTTTCAGAAACCGGGGGAGAACGGAGCTCAATCTGAAATCCCCGAACCAGGATGCCCGAACCAGGAACAAAAACTCCCGTCACCCCCAACCGTATGCCAGAGGCTCATCAGCGTATCAATGTCGTTGTCATCGATCGGGGCCAGTCCGAAGTGAGGGCCAGCGATTGGAGAGGATGGGTCATCGATTCGCAGGAGGACCGAGTCCGCCGGGTGGGACCGATAGATCAGTCTCGGGTCGTTGTAGTACGCGGGTGACAGAGTTCCGATTTTTGTTCCGGGAGAACTGAAGAACGAACTGAACAGCTTCTTATGATAGACGTCGCCGTTGGGCAGAATGTAGTACCAGCGGCTGCTGAACAGTCCATCTTTGCCTTCCAGCCACTTTTCATTTCGCCCCAGATTTGTCGGTGGCGTTGTCTGAGGTGCTCTCAGTCGCCAGGTTGCCGACAGATCGGCAGCAACGGCAATCAGCGAATCTTCCGGCGGAGTTGTCTGGCGGCCGCCGCTGGTCGGGTTGACTCGCACGAAGTAGGTACCTGCCTCGACGTTCTCAAACCGATAGATTCCCTGTTCCGTCGCCGGGTCGATCGAGCCATCCTGATTCAGATCGATTGCCTGAGCAACCGTGGTGGCAACCACATTCCCGTCAATGTCCAGAAGATCCACCTGTCCATCCACCAGAGCTGCTTCCGAATTCGAACGCTGACCGTCACGGTTGGAATCAAGGAAGACAGACCCGGTAATCGAAGTCGCGGGAACCTGAGTCAGCAGGCTGCGGCGAACCTGAGTGTCAACGGCTTCCGCGACGAAGACCGGAATGGTTCCCGGCGGTGTGGCCGCAAACAGCAGTTCCGGATTCTGATAATACATCGGTGACAGAGTCGCCTCGTAATGCCCGGACAGGTCTTCCCGGGAACTGCCGTTCCAGCGAGAAACACTGCCGTCGGGCAGAATGTAGAACCAGTCCGTTTGGTTCTTGACCCACTTTTCACTGTGTCCGCCCCAATTCAGGAAGAACTGTCCGGTGTGGAACAGATCGAGCCGCTGGTCGAGTTCCCATGCTCGCACCGCAACAGGATCGATCGGAGGTGCGGTCTGTCGCCAGCCGGAATTCGGAACGAGCTGAACAAAGTAGAAGTCAACACTCAGCCCCGTGAACTGATAACGTCCCGCCGAGTCCGCTGTGGTGGTCGCGACCACCTGACCGGAGTGATTCAGCAGCTGCACCGTGCCCGGAGCTCCGCTGGTTTCCGAATCGTCCAGGACTCCGTTTCCGTTGGCATCGTTGATCATCTGCCCGGAAATACTGCCGGGAAGCATTTCCCGAGCCCACAGATCAAGTTCGACGTCGGCACTTTCCGTGACGCTGAGATTGCGAGCCGATGCGGCGATCGTCTGCTGCAGTCGATTCAGATTCTGCGGAAGTGTGAGCGTCTGATCCAGGGCGTTTGCGAAGTTGCGGACCAGTGTTCCTGTGACCGCATTGGCCGGAGTTGTGCCCTGAAGCAGGGTCGCGTTCGGCATGTAGGCATACCAAAGCCCCGTGCGCGACGGCACCACCAGCGGAGTCAAACCGTCCCAGGATGCAAAGTCCGCCTGATCAAAGAACAGTCCCAGTCGGTTGATGAGCAGATCACGAGCAACATCCAGCGGCCCGGCGCTCGGACCCCAGTCGCTGCGCTGTTCCCGAGTCACCAGATAATTGCCGGGCATCACATTCCGGAATTCGTAGCCGCCGTCTTCATTCGTTGTCGTGGACGCAATCAGATGCCCCTGACGATCGAACAGCGTGACCGTCCAGCCGCTCAGAATACCTTCGCCTGATTCCCGGACACCGTTGTTGTTGACGTCATGGAACAGCGTTCCGGAAATCTTTCCGGGCAGCAGCTGCCGCATGGCGAAATCGACGCTCTGACCATGAATGCCGTCAATCTGCACCGCGGTGCTGAGAGATCCTCCCAGAATATTCTCGGGAACGAACTGACCTTCCGCCGGCTTCGACACCTGATAACGTCCCGGCAGCAGACCGGCGAACGTGTACCAGCCGCTTTCGGTTTCGGGGTTGATCACGCCATCGCCGTTCAGGTCGATGCTGGCCGTCAGAGTTTCCGCCAGCCATGTGCCGTCCGCGGATCTCAGGATCACACGCGTGCCGTCCAGAGCTGTTTCTCCGGCGGACATCAAACCGTCCCCGTTCAGATCACTGAAGACTCGGCCGGTGATGGTGCGAGCATTCGTCTGAGCGTTTTCAATCACCGACTGCCGAACACTGCCCGACGGAACCGCATGTCCGGCGGCGTGCAGCGTGACGGGAAACGACAGAGCTCCGCCGCCCTGACTGCTGCCCAGTGTCGCGATTTCTGTTTCCGTCAGGTCACTGATCTGGCGCACCGGGTTGGTGCTGGTCACCGGAATCGTGCTGACTTCGCTGGCGGCGGGAAGGATCAGGGTGTCCAGCACGATGACTTCTTCCGGTACCTGAACCTGCTGACCGCTGATGGTGAGTGTGCGAGCCGGAAGGATGCGGACGTCCACGTCACGCAGTTCGATGGGTTCTCCCACGACGGTGTCGAAGGCATGGTCGGCTCCGTTGCCGAAGATGATGTCCTTGAAGGCTCCGCCGGTGATCCAGTCATCGCCTTCTCCGGCGTAAATCTGGTCGCGGTCAGACGGCTGCCATGACGATCCCACCAGCGGGGCTCGCATTTTGATGCTGAATGCCGGCTGAGCATCCGCGGCGAACGACGTGATCTTCAGGAAGTACGTACCGGCTCCGAAACGACTGAGATTCAGGAACCAGAAGTTTCTGGCCAGAATGTTGCCGTCCGAGTCCACCAGGTCGGCTCGCACATGCGGCGACAGCTGCACCCACGTACCTTCCGTGGGATCACTGCTGGTCGAAGCGTAGCCGTCGCCCAGAGTCGTAAAGCGAATCCACCGCTGTGAACTTCCGCCGGACTGCAGGTCGTCCTGAGTGAATTCGAAATCGAAGTCCAGAACTTCGCCCTTGTCCACGACAAAGTCGCCGCTGCCGGTGACGGAACGATTTGCAAGCACATCAAAATTCAAAGGCACGGCGATCTGATCGGGAGCCCCCATAACAATCGGCAGCTGAGTTCTCGGTCGGCCCGTGGCACCGACATCCAGGGACGTGAACAGCAGGTCGTCGGCTCCGTCGCTGTTGATATCCAGAGACGCCGTGATCTGAAGAGAGGCTGAAGCCGCGGCCGGAAGATGAACGACTTCCCGAGCATTCCCATGATCGCCGGTTGACAGCGACACCGTTCGTCCCAGCGACGTGAAGTTGCTGACCATCAGCACACTGGAATCACTGCTGCCTCCAGCCGACGTCTGAATCACAATATCCGTCAGTCCGTCGCCGTTGAAGTCACCAAACATCGGCGCAGTGCGGGCGATTGATCCGGTGGGCAGAGTCAGCGTTTGTGATGCGACGCGGTCAATGGTTTCGGACGTGTTGGCTCGAACAGCCGTCGTGCCGAAATTCAGCACGCCCGTTGCGGCTCGACTTCCCGAGCCGTTGATGCCGTCTCGACCAAACATCGAACTGTCTTTCAGCAGATCAGTGTCCGTGCCGTTGAAGCGGAAATAACCGGCCAGATCACGTTGCGTCTGAGGACTGTCAATTTCGCCACCCAGACCGGACACGATCTGTTCCGGAGTTCGCACGGACGTCCAGATTCGCAGGTTGTCCAGTTCCCCATGGAACGACTGGCTGGCATCAAAACCACCGCCGACGCTGTCCTGATCCTGTCCCAGCACGATGCCGTTTCTGGAAACGGCAATGTTGGTGTTGTTGACCTTGCGACGGCCTTCGAAGCGACCGTCCACAAACAGATCCACCACCAGGTCGCCGTCGACGAGATGCCGCACGACGGAAACATCGTGCCACTGGTTGTCATCGATCGGCTGACTCAGAGTCCACTCGTACGCCGGGCCGCCGTCGTTCAGTCGGAAGAAGCCGCCGCCAGCCAGAAACAGCGTGAATTCGTTGTCTGTTCTGGAACCTGCCACGCTGAAGAAGGTGGCAATGGAACCCACCGCGACAGGTGCCGACCTGATGCGGGTTTCGATGGTGAACTCTTTCCAGCCGACCAGCATCGAATAGTCCAGCGTCACCGCATCGTTGTCCAGTTGCAGCGACTGAGGTCGGTTGTCTGCAATCGGCGTGACCACCGAACGAACCCGACGTTCCACTCCCTGAATCATGGCCGTGTGGTTGTTGCCGGACGCGTCGGTCACGACATTTCCCATGGCCTGATTGAAGTCCCACGCGGCCACCAGACCGGTGCGGTCTTCAATCATCGAGAACGGACGGTTCGTCAAAGTCGCGGCCGTTTCCGGGGTGACGGCGTGATCCCAGATGCGGACGTTATCCATCTGACCGATGAACGACTGATACGGACTGAATGATCCGTACACAGAATCCTTGTCCTGACCCAGCACGGCGCCATGCTGATCCACAATCAGTGGAGCAACTGACAGATGTCGCTGGTCGATCGCCGGAGCCAGGGACGCGTCATCGGTGTTGCCGACAAAGTCGGTCATCTGAATTCTCAGCGAACTCACGTCAGGAGAGGCCGCGTTCGCAGACGTTGGTTCGATCACCAGAGTCCACTGGCCGTTGGACGGCGTGGTTCCGGCAACGCCGGTGTTGCGGTCCGCCACCAGTTGTCCACCTTCCGATCGCAGGTCGATCTTCTGGCCCGTCGGAGCCATCAAGTAGAAGCTGAAATCGGAAGAGTCCGGAACGTTGCCGGAAATCACGATTGTGTTTGGTGCTCCGGAAAGACCGGAAAGACTTGCGGTCAGCGATCGAATCGGAGCCGCGGATTCTCCGAAGGCGCTGATCAGCGGCGATGTCAGTGCACTGGCCGGGATGACCGTCTTTGATGTTCCGGGCTGCTGGTAGCTGAGGATCGCTCCGGCGTTTCCGGTGTTCTCGAAGTATTCGACGCGAATGTCGTGGTAACCGGCGGTCAAATTCACCTGGCCGCTGACTTCCAGCATCGCATGCAGTCCGCCATTTTCGATGACCAGCCGACCGTCGACATACAACCGGGAGCCGTCGTCGCTGTTCAGGAAGAACGTGACATTCCCCGGCGAATCAATGCGAACTCGACCGGTCCACTCCGTGTAGAACTGATCCGAAAGTCCGCTGCCCGCGAAGGCTCCGCTGGTCGAAGCGAAATTCAGGTTGCCCGTGTAGCGGACAACCGATGGAGTCAGGTTGGTGACGTCGGTGAAGTTCGATCGGCCGGAATAGAACGCGCCCTTCAGCCCGGCATTGCCGGTCGTCAGGCTGCTGCGGAAGTTAATCGTGCCGTCTTCCGTGGTGACCGTCATGTGGATTCGCTGACCGGCAACGTTTTGAGCTGCCGTCAGAGCCACTTGAATGTCGCTCAGGTCGTATTCCCGTCCCAGATCGATCAACAGAACTCGACCAACGGATGCAATCGAATTTGTTGCCGTCGCCTGAGCCGTAATATCTCGTCCCTGAAGGTCGAAAATCCGAAGATTGCTGATCGAAATTTCCGGCAGGCTGAGACTGTTTTCGAAGCGGATGTAGCGACCAGAGGCATTCAGTTCCGAACGATGATCGACCGACGTATTCAGCCCCTTCTGCAATGCTACGGCGTTTGGTCCCTGATCGACAGCTGTCTGCAGAGCCGCGACGTACTGACTCCCATCGGCAGAACGACTGACGCCCTCGCGACCGAAGGCGTGGCTGATTCTGGCGTCTCCAGCGGAAGTCAGGTTTGTCAGAATCAGATCCGCTTCCGTCAGATCGATGGCCGTGGTGTCCTTGTCGGCTGTCATCACGAACGTCCATGTCCCGTTCAGATTCGGAATGGCCGGTCGGGAGGTGGCCACAAAGCGATTGGTTTCGCCGCTGACCAGAGCCATCGGAATGAGTTCGCCACCGGGACCGACCAGCAAAGCATTCATGCCTCGGCCTGCGTTATTGGTTCGCACTTCGATGTTGGTCAGTGTTCCCGCTACACCGGACGTGGTCATGCTGATGGTGCGAGTGGCCAGACTGTCGTTGCCGAAGATGCTGCTGACCGGAGTCGACAGCACCGATGACGGCACCACCATTTTCGACGCTCCGGGCAACTGATAACTGAAGATCATGCCGCCCGGGCCACCGCCGTTGAAGTGATCAATCACCACGTCGTGCAGGCCGGTCGTCAGGTTGATTGTGCCGCTGACTTCCCGCATGCCATGCGTGCCACCGTTCAGAATCACCTGCTGGCCATCAATGAACAGACGCGAACCATCGTCGCTGTTCAGCCAGAAGCGAACCGTTCCGGCGGTCGTGATATTGATCTGCCCGCTCCAGCGTGAAGCGTACTGAGTGTTCAAACCGGTGCCGGCGAAATTCGAAGACGTGGAACCAAAGTTGATGGTGGGTTCCTGCTGGCGAACGCTGGGCGTTCTTCCAGCCAGATTCGGGAAGTCCACAACGGTCTCCGACCCGCCGATGTAATAATACTGTCCCTGCAGACCAGCGGGATGAACATCCAGAATGTTGCGGAAGTCGATCGTGCCGTTTTCGCGAGTGACCGTGACGATGACGCGTTCGTTCAGTCCCGCGTCAACCAAAGTCAATCGGACGTCGCTGAGATCAAAGTCGCGACCCAGATCCAGCGTCCAGTACGCCTTACCGCCAGCGGCTTCCGCAATTGCAAACGTATCTGCATAGGCCGCTCCTGTATCAATGGCCAGACGCGCGATCGCGGAATTCGAACCCGACTGTGAAGCCGTGCCGATGACAGCGATGTGGCGGTTGCGAGCATCCAGAACACTGACGTCGGCCAGTTTCAGAATCTGTCCGGCGGCGGCGGCTTCGATCCGGATGTAACGTCCGGTCGCATTGATCGCGAAGTTGCGATCTGCGGCGTTGGGATCGAGGACGTAGTCGCTGGGTGTCATCCGAGTTCCCAGAGAAACTCCGTCCAGAATCACTTCGCTGCCCGACGTGAAGACATCCAGTTCCCAGGCCGACAGGCTGACTTTGAAGGCACTTCTATCGGTTCCGGTGTCGACGGTCAGCGTCCAGTCGCCGTTTGGATTTTCTCCGTTGAAGTCTGTCAGGAAGACCGATGTGCGGTCACCGATCGTCACACTCGTTCCCTGAGGGCTGGTCAGCACGGCACTGAAGTTGCGGCTGCCTTCGTAGTCGTCGATGGCCAGATTGACCTTCAGTCCGCTGATGCTCAGAGGACGATTGTTGTCATCGACCAGTCCGCTCACCGTACGGCTGGCGGAGATCGTTCTCAGGCTGTTTTCCGTCACTCCCGCGTCGATCGTCTCCAGTCTCAGAGTCCACGTCGGCATCTTCACCACGTGTGCGTTCGTATCCGTCGTCAGGAACAGCAGCCAGTCGCCGTTGGGATTGATGTTGGCCGGGATGGCGTTCTTCAGCTGCAGGCGATTGGTGGTTCCGGGAACTTTTTCCACCAGCAATCGCTGGCCATTCGGAGTGACGATGTAACCGCCATTGACATTCAGATTACTGCCGATGACTTCCAGATTTCTCACGACACCAGTCAGGCCGCTGACGGTCAGTTCGGTCGCCGCATTGATGTTGTTGGTGTTGGAATAAGCCGTCAGCGTCGCCCCGTTGTAGGCTCCGATTTCTCGCTGCCAGGTCACGACGCCGTCTGCGTCCAGGACGACGATGCGGATGTTGCCCAGTCGTTCCATCGCAGCATCGGTGCGGTTAAACAGATCAATGGACGCAATGTCGATTTCTTCCGGCAGAACCACCTGCCACCACGGGCTGCTGTCGCCAAAGTTTGTGTGAGTAACGGAATTCTGATTCCACGAACCATTGGTGTTACCATCAATCGCGGCGGAGGCAATTCGACCGCCGCCATAATTGGCCGTCAATGTTGTCGATTGCGTCGCCACGCCCTGTCTGGCCACATTGGTCCCGCTGAAGTCTTTGACGATGACTTCGGCCAGAGACAGAAATTCGTTGCCCGTGGAACGCTCAACGCGAATCGTCTTTCCGCGAATGACCCTGGTCGTATCCAGTGACACGGCGGACGTCACATCGGTGATGCGAGTCAGCCGGACGGCACCCGCCGCGAACAGACTGACGTCCGCAGCTCGACGAATCAACGTCAGATGATGCCATTCGTTGTCGGTGGAACTTCGCGGAGAATCCCAGAAACTGCTGGCTCCGCGATCCACCACTTCAATCTGCCCGTCTTCGTGCAGAAAGACGCTGAATTCATTGTCGCTGCCCGCATTTCCTGAGTGCAGCAGAGTCTGAACACCGGAATTGACTTCCGGTGTACGGTACTGCAGTTCGATCGTGAATTCTTCAAGGCCGCTCAGAGCATCCGCGTCCAGCTCAACAGACGGAGTTGGTGCGAACAGAGTTCCCGGATATGACCGATCGACTCGCAGAATGGCCGATGTGACAACGTCTGTGTTGTGAATATAACGCGCATCGGTGGATGTTCGGAACGTGGCGATTCGGGTGCTGTTGATCGCGTCACGCGTCGTGCTGCCTCGCACATTGGTCAGCGGCAGTTCCATGACCAGACTGTTGTCGGAAGACATGGACGGCATGGTGATCATGTCAGCCAGAACTTCAGCCGCATTCAGAGCCTTGTCTCGAAGTCGTACGTTCGCAATGCTGCCGCGGAAGAAATTGTAAACGTTCTGAGGTTCGTTTGTGCCTCCGATCACCAGTGGTCCGGACGACGCGAAGATGTTGTCGCGATTGACGTTGGCCGCTGCCGCCTGAACTCCATTGATGTACAGTGTCTGTCTTCCGGTCGTTCGGTCAATCACGCCGGCGATGTGATACCAGCGACCCGCCACAATGGAACGAGCCGACGATTCCACAATGTCCTGCCCATGCCCCTGAGCCGCACTGGTGAAGTGGATGTATCCGGCTCCACCCAGCCACAAAGCATACGTTCGAGTGCCGAAGCTGCCGTTGTCCAGCTTAGTCACAATTGGTGCCCAGACCGTCGGCATTTGATCCACGTAGATCCATGTGGAGATCGTCAGTTGCCGATCCGGTGTGAGGTCGTCCGTGTGAGGCACGAATGCATAAACGTCGTTGTTAAACTCCGTCACCTGCTGCCCGTTGAAGTCGACCGCGTTGTCGGCTTCACCATAAACGACCACCATGTCGGCCGACGCATTTGCGCGGCGGCTCCGGGAGCAACGCCGTCCGTGTACAGGTTCGACGCATCCAGAGGGCTCGGCCCCAGCGTCACCGGCTGAACGTTCAGACAGGAATTCAGCGACGCATTGCTGCCGCGAGCCGGTTCGATGGGCCGTCCTCCGGCAGGAACCCCGCCGTTGAAATAAGTGGCGTGATGAGCAAACCCGGAAGAATCCAGTGCTGCGTTGCCGGACGTTTCACTGAAGCGATACCACGCCAGCAGATCATCGCGGTTGGCAATGTTGGTGGAATTCCAGCCGCTGCTGATTTCGCTGCTGCTGAGAGCTCGACCGAAATACCGCACGTCGGCCACCGAACCATCAAGGACTCGGAAGTTGCCGTCGCTGTGTGACGTGTTGCCCACCATCAGCCCATGAGAACTGTGTACGATGTTTCCGGTTCGCACATCCTGCTGCTGAACCTGAACGCCGTTGATGAAGACCGTCATCTTTCCGGTCACGCGATCCACGACGCCGGTCACGTGGTACCAGCGACCGGTGACCAGGCTGCGTCCGTTTTCCGGATACACATTCATGTAGTCCTGATCATGGCCCGCCGCGGCTGACGTGAAGTGGAAGTAGCCACGGCTGTTCACCCACAGCGTCACCGTTCGACTGGGGATTGATTCATCCGACTTAATGAAGATCGGCTGCCATTCAACATTTAGCCGGTCGACTCGGACCCACAACTGCACCGAAAGCTGCTTCTCCGGATTCAGCCACGGCGATTCGGCCGTTCGCAGATGAACGCTTCCGTTCAGATCGGGCACACTGGGCGTGCCGGTCGTTGTTGTCACCCCGTTGCTGCCAGCCGCTGATGATCCACCGGAGGAACTCGGCGTAAACACACTTCTCTGCAGCAGAATGTCGTCGAAGCCGTCTTTGTTGAGGTCACCGGCTGCCGTCAACTGGCTGCTGAGATAATCATCGCTGATCAGTCGGTCGTAACTTTGCGTCAGGTCAATGTTCGTCGGAGTTTCAGGACGCAGGTAGTGAATGTAGACTCGCCCCGGCTGGCTGTGAGTCGGATCGGCCGCGACCACTCCAACCACGTCATCCAGACCGTCTCCGTTCAGGTCGCCGACCGCGTAAATCTTTGCCGCCGGCGTGGTGCCGCCGACGGTCGAAACCGGCAACCAGTAGGTCGTGGTCGGGGTCAGCGTCTGGCCGGTGACGGTTCCCGTGGTGTCCGGACCGACAATGCTGCGACCGGAAATGGTAATGGCAGATTTCAGACCCACCTTGTAGTCTGATGACAGCAACAGGTCGGTGGCTCCGTCGCCGTCTTCGTCAAACAGCGATGTCGTGACCGGTGTCGAAACCGGCAGCGTTACGAACACCGTTCGCCAGTTGAATGAGTCCAGATCCTGCAGCGAACGAATCTGCCGAGGCCAGAAGGTGTCGGCTTGTCCATCGCGAATAGCGGCTCCGCCAAACAGAACGCTGATCGTTGCAGTTGTTCCATTCTGCCCGACAAACAGCAGGTCGTTGACCGCTGCGGCTCCCGTCACCGCAACGCGATCTCCGCGCACATCGTCGCCGTTGACGTTGACTGGACCGCCGACCAACTTCCCGACGCTCGCACTGATCAGCACGTCCGCTCGACCAGCCAGATCATACGCATCAACCGACGTCATTCCGGCCACCAGGTCCAGAGCCGACAGATCCACCGGGCCAAAGAAGACGTAATGTGTCAGTGAACTGGTGACCACGAAATCCGCGAACCCGTCCGCGTTCAGATCACCCACCGCGGTCACGCCGATCAGCAGCTCACCGGTGGTCGACGTATGCAGCGTCGTCGCATCGCCAATGCTGTCGCCGGACTGCACTGTCACTCGGGGAGCTCGATCCTGCAGCAGCGCGGTTGTACCAATCGGCAGAGTTCGGTACACCGCCGGCGATCGATTGGCGGCCAGATTTCCGGGAAGCGCCAGTTGAGGAACGCTGATGTCGTCGAAGGTATCGGCCGGAGTTCGGCTGCCATCGTGATAGCCCGCGATTTTGTCGTTGCCGCCGCCGCCGAACAGCAGATCGTCGCCGTTTCCTCCGACGATGATGTCGGCTCCATCGCCGCCGTCGATGATGTCGCTCTGGTCGCCGCCGTACAGAATGTCGTTTCCGTCGCCACCTTCAATCGTCAGAGCCAGATTACCGCCCTGCTGAGCATTCCCGCGTTTGATGCCCCATTCGCTGTCGGTTCCGGGGAACTTGTATTCCGCGTCGGCTCGCACCACGTCGTCACCCGCCTGAACGTCAATCACCAGTTCTTCAACATTCTGAGCCTGGAAGAATTGGTAATACTGAGCGTACTGGGTTCCGTTTGGTGCGACTTCGAAGTGATTGTTGGCCACGTCGTATCGCAGAGCCGTGAATTCGTAACGGTGCAGCTGTGTGTTATAACGCACGGAGACATAGTCCGGAATGGATTCTATTGCTCCGGTAGCCGGATCGGTGGTGTAATCGCCTCCCAGATACAGAATACGGTCTTCACCGGTGCCACCGTCGAATCGGTCGCTGTACGTCGGCACGAAGGTCGTGTTGGTGCCTTCCAGAGTCGGCAGTTGATCGGGGAACAACTGCATGGTGTCACTGCCGGCTCCACCGAACAACAGGTCGCTGGCCTGCTGATCCAGACCTCCGGAAATCAGGTCGTTGCCGTCGCCGCCAAAGATCCAGTCTTCGCCCAGGCCGCCGATCAGCACGTCATTGCCGGCGTCTCCGGTGATCACATCGCGGCGAACCACCTTGAAGCTGCTGTTGGCCAGGTCCTGCGCGGGCACCAGAATGCCGTCGGGCAGATTCAGATCGAAGGCCAGGTTGTAAACTGTCGGCAACTGATTCGGACTGGCGACTTTCAGGAAGTACGTGCCTTCCGGCTGATCGCCAATCGAAATCGTCGTGGTTACGTGCTGATTCAGATTGATCAGCGTGCTGCCGACATTGCCGATGTTCGGCACCAGTTCATACCGAGCCGCACCTTCCGACGTCACCTGCAGCCAGTAGTCACCGGCGGGCAGAGTATCCAGCGAGAACTGATGGATCTTGCCGTCCGAGTTCGCTCGAATCGTCCCCGGAATGCTGACGCCAGCGGCATTGGTCAGAATCAGATTCAGAGGCTGATCGCCATCCGTCTGGCGGATGGAAATGCTGTCGGTACGAATGCCCGTGCGAGTCGTCGTGAATTTGAAGAAGTCCTGATCGGCAGAATTATACAGCGACAATCCGGTGATGCCCACCAGTTGATCGATTCCCGTCAGAACCTTCGCGGTCGCTCTGGTGTTGTTGGATTCCGAACCCACATCCCATGTGTCCGGGTTAGTGCCGATCAGCGATACCGAACTGCCTTCGCCCTCAGCGTACAGCGACATGATCAGACCATCGGTCGCCGCCGAACTGATCAGAGTCACCGTGGCGTTACTGCCGGTCGTCTGTCCCAGAGACAGACGATAGAAGTCCTGATCGCTGTTGCTGTCGATCGTCAGATCTTCATAGGCAAAGCGCGATGTAGCCGATGTGCCCTGAGCTTCAAAGTCGTTCACGAAGCCCAGCTGTCGAATGATCGGATCGCTTGCGGAAGCTCGAATGCGCAGCGTGGCCGCGTCGCCTCGATTGGTCGACACCAGCATGATGCGGTTGCCCTGCCGAGTCGCCGTGACCTGAGTACCCAGCCCGGCCACCTTCAGCGCGCCGTTCAGGTCGTAGATCAGATCATCAATGTTTTCATTGGCAAAACTGCCGTCCTCGCCCTGAATTGCAGCCAGCGGAATCGCCACCGCCACCGGAGCGTTGTCGTCGATTTTCAGAGTGAAGCTGGAGGCGGCGTCCAGAACACCGTTTGCCGGAGCATCCACGTTGCCGAGCAGCACGGCGGGAAGCTGAGGCTGCTGAAGTTCAAACGCATTGGCGATCGAATCATTGCGGCGATCAACTTCCGAAGCATCCGGCAACAGTGCGTTTCCGGATCGAATGTGGACATAGTCGTTTCCGGCTCCCGCACTGACCCACACGGTCGCCTGCACGGTTTCGCCCACGATGACGGTGTCGTCGCCGCCGCGAGCATCAATGATGACGGCCTGCACCGGCTGTTCCGGAGGCAGCAGGCCGGCGATGGTGTTGGTGTCGTCGAAGAAGCTGTTGGTCGCGGGATTGTAAACCAGTCCGGATGGATTCCAGATCAGATTGCCGTCCGCATCTTTGCCGTTGAAGTCCAGATTGGCTTCCACGCTGAACGTGTTGCGAGGCACTCCGTTCAGATCGATGATCGACGTGCTGCGAGTCACCACATGGCGGCCGCTTAGAATGCCGTCTTCGGTGACATAGTTCAGTCGAATCTCGTCGGCTCGATCAGTGCCGCCGATGTACCAGACTCCGCTGTTGCTGCGAGCGTACGCGATCCAGCTTTCACCTCCCAGATCCTGATCCGACGAATTGAATTCCGTTCCATCCGAACGGAACGTGCGATCATTGCCGCCGTTGCCGTAGATGAAGTCCAGCCCCGTGCCGCCGTACATGTCGTCTTCGTACTGACTGCCCAGCATGCGGTTCAGCCCGGTATTTTCCGGCTGATACGGCTTCGAAACGCCGTCAGAATCCAGCAGGTCGTCGCCGTCCAGGTCGCCGTTGTCGGTCACCAGCTCGCCGTTTTCATTGACGAACAGACCAAACTGAGCTCCCGTTTTAGGATCGCGAGTCCACGCATAAAGTTCATTCGTACCGGATCCACCCACCAAGTCATCGTTGCCCTGACCGGCAAACACCACATCGTGATCATTCGCGCTGCCGTCGCTGCCGCCGAACAATCGGTCGTCGCCGGCAAAACCGTACAGCGTGTCATTGCCGCTGGCTCCATCCAGTCGATCGCGCACCGGACTGCCGCTCAGAATGTCATTCCCCGGGCCGCCGTTGAGAACTCCGACAAAATCATTGCGGCCCGCCAGCCGGCTGACATCCAGAGGACGAATCACCAGTGATCCGCCGCCCGGCAGAGCGACGGTCATG
>JAWKTY010000040.1:0-50596 GCA_041398865.1 Planctomycetaceae bacterium | reverse complement strand
CAACACGACCCCAATTTTAAGCCGTCACAAAGCACTAGTGCACCGTTGGCTCTGACAGTGCTTTTCCAATCAGAAGAAACACACACTGGCGGAGCCAGTGGCACACCTGAGACGCATTCTTGAATTCATTCATCAGCGATATCGTTCTTTCCGGAGACTCATTCCCATGAATCATGTTCTCATGCTGGCCGTGCAGGATGTTGCGAACGGCGTGGCCGATGCGACAAGTGAAGCGGCGGCTTCGGGAGGAAGTTCGGCCAGCCACCTGATTCTGCTGATCACGGTGTTCGTGCTGGCCGTGTTTGTCGGTGTGGAAATCATCACCAAGATTCCGCCGACTCTGCATACTCCGCTGATGTCCGGGTCGAACGCCATTTCGGGCATCACGCTGGTCGGAGCCGTTCTGGCAACCGGCGGCGACAACGGAACTCTGGCCACCGTGCTGGGGTTCCTGGCGGTGGTGCTGGCCACCATGAATGTCGTCGGCGGTTTTGTCGTGACCAATCGCATGCTGGCCATGTTTCGTTCCAAAAAGTAGTTCGCCGTCTGTTGTCTTTTCTCCCTGTTCTCGACGGAAGTGTTGACCGTGAGTTCCGACCTGATTGATCTGTGTTATCTGGTGGCGGCTGTTCTGTTCATCGTTGGACTGAAAGGTTTGACGAAGCCGCGCATGGCCGTTCGAGGCAATCTGATTGGCGCGGCGGCGATGCTGCTGGCGGTGGTTGCCACGATGCTGCATCAGGACATCGTCAGCGTCACGGGAATCCTTGTCGGCGTTGCCGTTGGCAGCGTGGTCGGCGTGATTCTGGCGCTGAAAATTGAAATGACGGCCATGCCGCAGTTGGTGGCTTTGTTCAACGGACTGGGCGGTGGAGCATCGGTGCTGGTCGCCGGTGCGTATCTGGCCGGAAAGGAATTCGAAACTCGCCTGGCTTCCGGCGCCTGCTTTGCTGACGTGCTGACGGCCACGGCGGCATCCGGGCTGATCGGAGCGGTGACGCTGTCCGGAAGTCTGGTCGCGTTCGGCAAACTTCAGGAACTGAAGTTCATGCGAGATGTTTCGTTCGGCGGTCAGAAGATTCTGAATGCTGTGCTGGCTCTGGTTTCGCTGCTGTTGTGCGTGCTGATGGTCATGCAGCCGGCTCACGGGGTGGCGTGGTACTGGCTGATGTCACTGGTCGCGACGGCATTGGGAATCTTTCTGGTAATTTCCATCGGCGGTGCCGACATGCCGGTCGTGATTGCTCTGCTGAATTCCTATTCCGGTCTCGCCGCGTCCGCGACCGGATTTGTTCTGAACAATAACCTGCTGATCATCGCCGGTTCTCTGGTGGGAGCATCCGGCATCATTCTGACTCGCATCATGTGCGAAGCAATGAACCGTTCCCTGTGGGCGGTGCTGTTTGGAACGATGCAGAAATCCGGAAGTTCGCTTTCCAGCGATGAAGTTTACGCCAACGTGAAATCGACGTCGCCGGAAGAAGTGGCCATGATGCTTGAGGTTGCTCAGAAGGTGCTGATCGTTCCCGGTTACGGCATGGCGGTCGCTCAGGCTCAGCACGCCGTTCGGGATCTCACCAACCTGCTGCTGAAGAAGGATATCGATGTCGTGTTCGGCATTCATCCCGTGGCGGGACGCATGCCCGGACACATGAACGTGCTGCTGGCCGAAGCTGATATCGCTTACGAACGTCTGCTGGAAATGGATGAAGTCAACACGATGATGGATCAGGTGGACGTGGCCATCGTTCTGGGAGCCAACGACGTGGTGAACCCGCTGGCTCGCACCGATCCCAACAGCCCCATCGCCGGCATGCCCATCATTGATGTGGATAAAGCTCGCACCGTGATCATCGTTAAACGCAGCCTGAGCCCCGGATTTGCCGGAATCGCGAACCCGCTGTTTGCCGCCGATAACGCTCTGATGCTGTTCGCCGACGGCAAGCAGGCCATTGCGGAAATCACGAAATCGTTTGAAGCGTAGAACGATGTTCATCTGACGCTGGAAGTCGTTGCATCTCCTACCAGGCGAGATGCAGGAAGCGACCGGACTGAGTCGCGAGGAACAGACGGTCGGCCAGCGGTCCGGCGGCAATGGAATGCGGTGGGTCGTCGCTCATATCACATGACCACAGCACATTGCCTTCGAAGTTCATCCAGATGACGTGATGTTCCAGTGTCAGCGCGGCCAGACGACGCCTGTTGGCGGCCATGGAAACTTTTCCCGGAACGCCTTCAACTGCGAACGATCCTTCCTGTTCGCCGAACTGATCCATGATCTGAATACCATGGTTATACGCAGCGAGAGCGATCGTGGTCCCGCAGCCGGTGACGTCCATGTCGCCGACGTTGTTGACGATTCTGACATTCCAGTCTTCCCGGCCGTTCAGCTGAAAGCGTCCCAGATAGCTGAATTCGGCGGCGGCAATGATGTGCGGCGATTCGTTCAGGAATTTCAGATGCCACAACGGATGAGCAACCTCGACTCGGCAGACTTCCTTCTTCTCTGTCGTGACCACATACAGTCGCAGCGCATCCGTGCTGACGGCGATGTGACTGCCGAACGGAGAGACGGCCAGTCCCAGGATTTCGCCGTTGACGTCGACCTTCCACTGAGTCTTCAGTTTTGAATCGAGGCAGACCAGTTGCCCTTTTTCCAGAGCCACGGCGGCAAACTGTCCGTTATCGGCCACAGCAACGGAATGGACGCCGTCGAATCCTCGTTCGCGCCGCTTCTGCTGTCCCTGCTGGTTCAGTTGAATCAGCTGTCCGGATCCCGTCCCCAGCACGATGCTGCGGTGTTCCCGGGCCAGGGCCATGCAGGCGATGCCTTCGGGAAAGATATCATCAAAAACGACATTCGGTCGATTTCCTGAACTCTTCTGCAGCAGCGATGGCAGCATGAATCACCAGCTGAATCCAAAACAGATGTGGCCCGCAGGGCTCGGGCGGACTGACCGAAATGCACGTTGACGGGTCAGGCCAGGAATGCTGATTCGCGTCAGAAAAGCTCTTTGCGGCATGAGACACCCCGCAGTGGAGCAGATTTCCGACAGTTTAAACAGTGGACAACGCCTGACAATCGTCAGCGGGGGATGCTCAGGATTTGCACCGGCTGCCGGCAGAACCGGACTCAACCCGTATCAGCATGTGGACGAGCGTGACTGCCGGTCGGAGATTCTGATTCAGGACCCGAATTACGGAAGCCGGAACTCCTGGCGGCCGGGTGGACTCAGGGTCGAGCAGGTTCCGGCCATGTCAGCATGACTTTCACGGTTACCAGATCGCGACCTTCATTGGCAATCAGCTGAACGACACCTTCTTTGACGCTGGGCGCCGGCAGAGCGTCCAGCTGAATGGTGATGCGCGTCAGCTGGTTTCCGTCCGCATCGGGTTCTCCTGCGGGCTGATAGCGAACGGTGAGCTGTGGTGGCCACGCCGCAGCGTGTGAGATCTTCCACGATGCGGGCGCTGTCAGCAGAACCGAACCTTCTCGACGGGCATTCGGCAGGTCACTGGCCACCAGTTGAACTCCGGCGGCATTCAATCGAGCTTCCTGACCCTTCGGATAGTCAGGCCCGGCCACCATCATCGGGACGGTGACCACCGGAAATTCGGGATCATCGGTATGCGCAGCAATCAGGACATGGTGGCGACCAGGCGGCAGATTTCCTGAAACCTCACCGGCAATCTGAGTGATCGAACCTGTGACCTCGGCGTCGTCCGGTGAACTCTCAGAATCGGCTTCGATTTTCTGATGAGCAACCTGCTGAATGCCGGATGAGGTTCGATCCCGGACGTCAGCGGTGACGAACGGCAGAGTGGATTCCACGGAAGTCACGTGCAGCTGCTTCAGTCGATAGTCCTGCAGTTCAACCTGGAACGGCACAGAACGGTCGGTCTTCTGAGACAGAAACAGAGCACTGGGTTTCAGCAGCAGCATGCGTTCCGGGAAGACCGCCTTGATGCGCAGAGTTGTCATCTGCGGCTGCGGATCCAGGTAGTGGACGTTCAGGTGGAACTCATGCGGGCCCGGTGACTGATTCACGGTGCGAATGGGAACGGTGAGGTGTCCGACTTCACCGGGTTCGATCACTCGCGGACTCCACTGGGGACTCATGCATCCGCAGCTGCGTTCGACTTCGGTGATTGTGACCGGGAAAGCTCCTTCGTTGCGAAAACGAAATTCGCTGGTCAGCGTTTCTGATGCTGCGACAGGCTCTTCGCCGTGGTGGTACATCCATGTGGCAAACAGCAGCGATGGTCTCGGCGACGTCGCCGTCAGTTCAGTTGCTGGTGACATCAACAGTCCGCACAGCCAGGATCCTGCCATTGGAACAGCCAGCAGCAGCATCCATGTCCATTGAAACCCCGGACGGTGAAGGTGTGTTTCGGCTGAGGCCTGACTGTCGACAACAGAAACTTCCGCAAGTGTGCCATCCATGACGCTGTTCCATCCTGCCGTGGGCGACGGGCAAAGCCCAGTGCCGAGAAGAGACCGAATGCCAGGTCAGGCTCCTGCCTGACAGGCCCGATCAAACTGTCAGTGTGATCAAATTGTCAGGCGGGAGCCTGACCTGCAACCACTGGCACGGGATCCGCGCTGACGAGCGGAAATGCTAACGCGCCACCGTACCGGCGCGAATGCCAGTCGGGGCGGCCCGACCCTCAGTCAGGCGTCGGCTGATACCGTCGCGATGTGGCGGATGTGTTCCCGGAATTCCTTCAGCTGCAGCTGTTCGAATTTGATGACCCGTTCAACCTGCAGGCCCAGCTGATGCCAGCCGCCAGGCTGCTGAGTATTGTGGCGGGCGACACAGCGGAAGAACCGCCAGGAATCGTCCTCTTCGTCCGGCATGGCCAGGACAAAATGTTCACCCTGCAGCCGCAGGGGAGTCATGATGCCCACGCCTTCGGCTCGCAGATCATGAGTCACTGCGGGAAGACCGTGTTTCAGGTTCACGTCGGCCGCCGTACCGTTTGGTTTCACCGGAAACAGCCAGACACCCCACGCGACGTGGTGTTGGTCGCGTTTGCGCCGCTCATCCCGCAGCCCCTCTTCAAATCCCATATTCACCAGTTCGAAGCGATTGATGATTCGAGCCAGCCCCAGAACGGCGTCCCGGTAGTGGTTCTGACGAGAGAAGATGTTGAGAGTTTCCAGCATGGTTGAACTCGCACAGGTGTTGAGCAAAAAACGGGCGTCTGAACCGTAGTCCGGCAAAGTGGCCGACAGCCCCCAATCCTTCCGCATGTTCGCGGAAACCAGGGTTTTCTGTGAGTTCTGCAACATGCATGCCGGTTTTGACGACCTCACTGGATTCCGCCGACCGAGATTCCCCCAGCGGTCGCCCAATTGAGCCCGATCTTCGGCCGGTCGCGACAAACTTCGGGGTTCGGAAGGCATCAATCCGACGTTCGAGAATGTGTTGTGGGCTGTCCCCGGCTTTCCTACACTCCCCCGACGCTCGCGCGAGGCGACGAGCTTGGCAACAGACTTTGTTCGAATTGGATTGGAACTTCGCAGAATGGCACATTACTTCTTCACCAGCGAATCTGTCAGCATGGGGCATCCCGATAAGGTGTCCGATCAGGTGTCTGACGGCATTCTGGACGCTCTGCTGGCTCAGGACCCGATGTCTCGAGTCGCCTGCGAAACACTGTGCACGACTGATCTTGTTGTTTTGTCCGGTGAGATTACGACGTCCGCAAAAATTGACTACGTCGAAGTGACTCGCCAGGTCATCCGGGAAATCGGTTACACCAGCGACGACATCGGCTTCAATGCTGATACCTGCCGGGTTTTCTGCGCTTTGCACAGCCAGAGCGGCGACATTGCGATGGGTGTGGACCGCGATGGAGCCGGAGACCAGGGACTGATGTTCGGCTATGCCTGCAATCAGACTCCGGAACTGATGCCGGTTCCGATCGCGTTTTCTCACCGCATTATCAACCTGCTGGCGGAAAAACGTCAGAAGGGCGAAGTCAACTGGCTGCGACCGGACAGCAAGAGCCAGGTGACTGTGGAATATGACGGCTCAAAGCCGAAGCGCATTGATGCCATCGTGGTGTCGACTCAGCACACTCCTGAAGTCAGCCAGGAAGAAATCACGACCTACGTGAAGAAAGTCATCAAGGAAGCCATTCCCAACGATCTGCTGGATGACCGCACGGTTTATCACATCAATCCGACCGGCCGTTTCGTGGTCGGCGGACCTCATGGCGATACCGGCCTGACGGGTCGCAAAATCATCGTGGATACCTACGGCGGCTGGGGTCGGCACGGCGGTGGAGCGTTTTCCGGCAAGGACAGCACCAAAGTTGACCGTTCAGCCGCTTACATGGGCCGCTATGTGGCGAAAAACATTGTGGCATCCGGGCTGGCCGATGAATGTGAAGTGCAGCTGGCGTACGCAATCGGCGTGGCAGATCCTGTGAGTGTTCGAGTCGACACCAACGGAACAGCCAAAGCCTGCGAAGAGAAGATTCAGAAGGCAGTGATGGAGCTGTTTCCGCTCAGTCCACAGGGAATCATCAGGCACCTCGAACTGCGACGCCCGATCTTCCGCCACACAGCTCACGGCGGTCACTTCGGACGCAGTGAAAAGGAATTCCGCTGGGAAGCAACAGACATGGCAGAAGCTCTGAAGAAAGCCGTTGGCTGATTCATTATTCATGACGCGGGAAGATGCTCGCATCGCGCGGGCATCTTCTCTGACTTTGCCGGTTGGCAGGTCAGGCTCTCGCCTGACAGTTGGAAATCCAGGCTCCCGCCTGACAGGATGGCTGGGATTGTCAGGCAGGAGCCTGACCTGCTTTGCTTTGGCGATTGATCAGTAGCAGGTGGCACAGACATTCCTGTCTGTGGAATTACGAGCGTGGGCTCTTCCCACAGGTCTTTGCACGGAGGGCAGAGAGCGATGGCAGACAGCATTTCGACCACACGTTCGTCTCGAGACCGGCGAGCTGTCGCGTTGATGGGGTGGGGCGGTCTGGTTCTGACGGCGATCACTCTGTGGAATGCTCGCCAGACCGGGTCGCTTCGCAGTGCCACCGCCGAACCGGTTGCCTTCATTCTGGCTGCCTTTGCAGCGTTTGTGGGTGTCTTCGCCTGGATGCTGTTCAATCCGGCACGGCGCTCCACCGTTCAGTCGCCCGCTCTGTTCCTGGCTGCCATTGCGACTCTGTTTCCACCGCCGATTATCGGATTCTGCCTGATGCCGGTGGATTCACCGTTGCGAGGCTGGCTGGCGGTGGGACTGTTTCTGCTGGTGGCGATTGCTGTGCTGAGTCAGGTGCCGGATGAATTCTTTGCAGTTCCGCGAGCTCGCAGATCCTATCTGACTCCTCTGCCGGCATTTGATCGCGTCGAAGATGCGGTCCTGGATCCGGAAGCCAGCTGGTTTCGCTTTGAAGATCTTTCGCGACTGATTCCCGATACTGAACGGCCATCGCTGGCACCCAGGTCGTACCTCCAGCGAGAGCAGACGAAACCCACAGCGACCTCCCGCACGGAAGCTCGTTCTTCGTCGACGGTCGACGATATTCTCGGCAGCAGCTTCGATCTGGGACTGCTGGAAGATTCCTTCTCTGAAAGCGAATTCGAAGCGACTGCCGATCGCAACCGCTCGAGCTCCCGCCCCGTCCGTCGCCCGGTCGAACCCATTTCCGAAACCGAACGATCAGCGGCGCGGAACATCCCCCGAACAGCAGGTTCGGTCTCCGGACATGTTCCGGGAACAACCGGTTATCAGCCATGGAATCCTGAACCTCGTCGACTGACCGAACTGCGTCAGCTCAGAAATGAAGTTCGTCGACAAACAATGGCCAGCGACCACCGTCTGTCACCACCGCCGGCAATTCGAATTGAATCAACATCATCTCGGCGACCATCACTGCCACTGACCGGAACGGATCGCCCCGTCGATGTTCGACGACCGGTGCCGCGCCCCCCTGTCAGCCAGACTCGACCTGCCCGTTCCGTCACCCCACAGTCCTCTGAATCCATTGCGGAACGCACATCGGGAACTGTTGAGCGGATTCCGCAGACTGAACGGAACACGGGCTCCGGCCGGGCTCCGTCGCGGTACGAGACTCAGCGATCCATCGCGGACGTTCGAAATCAAGGCGAAATTCGCCCCGAAGTGGTTTCACCGACGGTTGACATCAACCCCGCTCCGCGAAAGCCGGGAACAGGGGCCTTTCAGCCGTCCGGGTTGTCGGTGGCGGCCGCAGCGTCTGCCATCGCTGCAGCAACGGCTCATCTGACCGACACGACGTCGTCGGTTCCCTCTGACAGGACATCATCTCCCGTTCGACAGGACGGCAGCAGTTACCGGCGAAAAGATGTTCCGGTTGCTGAGGCTCTGCCGACACCGGTCAGCCCCGCAATCCGGATCCCGTCTTCCACCGACGCAAATCGGGCTGTTCAGAGCCAGTCATACGTCGGCAGCCCCACGGCCGATCTGAATTCGCGAACATCAGTGCCGCAGCGGCCGACTTCGCCGTTGGTGGCACCATCCACACCGGTCGCTCGCCAGACAGCTCCGCCGGTTCCATCCGCGGCAACGTCTGCACCAGTTGCTCAGTCCGGCACGGCTCAGACAGCCAGCCCGCGAGATGCCAGTCAGATTCAAAGAACTCGGGAACCGGACGGAAGCGAACTGATCGAAGGCGTGATGAAGGTTCACTTTGACAAGGGGCAGAAACGAGCCAACATTCATGTGCCGTTCTCACCGCCGCTGGCCGGGCTGCCGGAAGTGGAATGTGAGTGCGTGGGCAACGAGGATCTTCGACTGAAGGTGCCGGTCAGGCAATCGTACGGAATTCGCATCGAAGCCCGCCGAACTCAGACTGACCAGCCGCTGGACGCGGAAATCGGCTTCGCTGCAGTCTACACCGCCTGATTGTGCCCACACCCAATGGCGAGTCGACGGAGCTGGCGGCGTGAACCAGCGATGAGCTCAACGCGATGTAGAGTCTACGATCTCTGCAGATACGATCGCTTCCTGACAGCCTGGCCTGCAGATTGTCAGGCGGGAGCCTGACCTGGAGGCTGCTGTCTGTGATCGTTGCTGTTAAGCACCGGACGTCACCAGCAAAAAAAAGAGACGGCCGGTGATGGACACCAACCGTCTCTTTGAGCTTTTTGAATCGACTTCTGTGAAGACTGGTTGAAGCTGCTGAATCTACAAAGTCAGCCAGGACCAACTGATCTCAACTGGCATCGGTCCTAGTAGCGATCGCGGTCTCGGTCTCGACCACCGCCACTGCGACCACCGCCGCCGCCACCACCGTAGCCACCGCGACTGCCGCCGCCGCCGCCACCACCGTATCCGCCACGACTGCCGCCACGTTCTTCGCGAGGACGAGCCTCGTTCACAACGATCTGACGACCATCAAGGTCAGAGCCGTTCAGGGCGGCGATGGCTTCGTCGCCACCGCTTTCCATTTCCACGAAACCGAATCCCTTGGATCGGCCGGTTTCACGGTCGCTGACCACCTTGGCTGATGTCACGGTTCCGAACTGAGCGAAAGCTCGTTCGAGACCTTCGGAGGTTGTCCCCCATGCGAGGCTGCCAACAAAAATGTTCTTACTCATTCAACTAACCCTTGAGCTTCACAGCTACTATCACACCCATATCGCTGCCACGGCGGCAGCCGTTAAAACGCAAAATTTGAGGACTCGAATCGGATTCGAGTGCTCTTCCCGGATGTAGCCTGCAGAGAAACTCAAGACGGAACTGACAGAACACGCTGACGTTCTTCGAGAACACTGATTGCACACACCGAACCGTCCGAAAGTTGACGGACAGGATATTCATCCCATCATCATCGGACCTGACGGGCATCAAACTACATCCAGGAATCGAAAATAGCAACACCGAGTTCCCGGACTGGACGGAAACTTCTGCACAAAATTCCGGGGCTCAGATGGCCGGATTCGGCCGAGTTTCAGGATTTTCGGATTCAACCTGCAGTTTTTGCTGTCGCCCGTCGCATCTCGGCCATCGGCCCACCGCAATTTCATGCAGTCGAAAGCCACGACCGGCTGCGACAAATGCCGTCTGTTTACCACTCGCCGGGCGGTCAACTGCGAACCTCAATGCTGTCCGCCGCTGACGTGGGGACGCCCTGGTCGTCTCTGTCCAGGAGATTAGTTGCGGAAGCTGCCGGCTGCCGTGTGAATTAAACCGGAATCCGGCCACTGAGGGATCTGAACCCAAACAGTGGCGCGACCTTTTGGGCACGCAGAGAGTTCACATTCCGAATTCTTGAAGGTCGCCAGCGGTCCAACTACGATGACCGCCATGAAGCCGCCTCGCTCTCAGCCTGCTCTGATCTTTCGCCTGATCATCCCGGTGACCGTTGTCTTCATCATGACGATTCTGGCTCTGATTGCGTCACTGTTCGGCAATCCGAATGCGCCGGTGTCGAAGTGGCTCGACGCCAACGGCAACACTCTGCTGATCTGGGAATTTGTCGCCGTGATCGTGCTGAGTTTTCTGGCAATGACTGTCGACCGCGTGCGAACTCTGCAGGGTCACAACGAGGCTCCTCATCCCGCTTCGAGCTCGCCTTTGACCGCAGCAGACGACGAATCCGTCTCCAACAACTCGCCATTGCAGGGAAAGACTGAGTGACTGACAACGCAAGGATCAGAATCGAACAACTGCGCACGGAGCTCGAACGTCACAACCGTCTGTATTACGTCGACGCAACTCCGGAAATCCCTGACCGTGACTACGATCGGCTGATGGCTGAACTTCAGCAGCTGGAAGCAGAGCATCCCCGGTACGATTCAGATAGCAGCCCGTCGCGAAAGGTGGGTGGCGCACCGATTGACGGATTTCTTCAGGTAACTCACCGAGTTCCCATGCTGTCGATTGAGAATGCGTTCGAAGAGCAGGAACTGGTTGACTGGGATGCCGGGCTGCGGAAGGTGATCGGTCAGGAGAATCTGCATTACAGCGTCGAGTACAAAATCGACGGCGTTGCGATGGCGCTGGTGTATGAGAACGGTGAACTCGTCACCGGAGTGACTCGCGGCAACGGCGCTGTCGGAGATGACATCACATCGAATGCCCGCATTGTCGGCGGAGTTCCTCTGCGACTTCAGACAAATCAGCCCCCAGCCATTCTGGAAGTGCGCGGTGAGGTCATTATCCTGAACGAAACATTTGCTGCGTTTCAGGCGGCTCAGGTGGCGGCGGGCGAAGAACCATTCAAAAACCCCCGGAACGCTGCTGCCGGTGCGCTCAAACTGCTTGATCCAAAGGAAGCTCGAAAGCGAGGCCTGCGGTTTCTGGCTCACGGTGTCGGCCATGTCGAAGGCATTCAGTGGGAAACCTACCTTGAGTTTCTGGAATCGATTCGAAGCATGGGAGTTCCCGTGACGCCCGGAGTCAGCCAGGCCTGCGGCTTCACCGACCTGATGCAGGTCGTCGGCACCATGATGGACGGAGTTGCCGAGCTGCCGTTTGAAGTCGACGGGATTGTGATCAAGCTGAATCGACTGAATGAACGCGAAGAACTGGGATCGACGTCGAAAAGTCCTCGGTGGGTGCGAGCCTACAAATGGGAACGCTACGAAGCCGAAACAAAAGTCCGCAGCATCAGTGTTCAGGTCGGAAAGACCGGCACGCTGACTCCTGTAGCCGAACTTGAGCCCGTCGAAATCGACAACACGACGGTCTCCCGAGCCAGCCTGCACAACCGTGATGAACTGCATCGTCTGGGCGTAATGATCGGCGACACGGTGCTTGTGGAAAAGGCCGGAAAGATCATTCCGCATGTGCTGCGAGTCAACGAAGCTGCTCGGGACGGCAGCCAGATTCCTTTTCAGTTTCCCGAAGAATGTCCGGAATGCGGGACCGCCGTTCAGCAGGATGACGGCGGTGTCTACGTGCGCTGTCCGAATCCGTCCTGCCCGGCTCAGCTGCGTGAATCGTTGATCTTCTTTGCCTCGCGTCCGGCCATGAACGTTGATGGACTGGGGGAAAAACTGATTGCTCAGCTTCTGGAAGCAAACCTGGTCGACAGTATTCCGGCACTGTACCGTCTGACCGATCGTCGCGAGGAACTCCTGAAGCTGGATCGACTGGGAGTCAAATCGATCGACAAGCTGCTGGCCGGACTGGAAGCTTCAAAGCAGCAGCCACTGTGGCGACTGCTGACCGGACTGAACATTCGGCATGTCGGCCAGAGCAACGCCCGAGTTCTCGAACAGGCCTTCGGCACGGCTGCTGAAATTGCCGCTCAGTCAGAAGAACAGCTGTCTGCCGTCGACGAAATTGGCCCCACCATCGCCCGATCGGTCTTTCTGTACTTCCACTCCGAATACGGCCAGGCTGCCATCGGCGAACTGCAGCAGCTGGGCCTGAACATGGGGCGTCCAATTGATCGATCGAATCAGCCTGCCCCGGATCAGATGAAACTGAATGGGAAGACCGTGGTCGTGACCGGCACCCTTCCGACACTGTCCCGCGAAGATGCTCAGCAACTGGTGCGCGATCACGGTGGCAAAGCGGCCGGCAGCGTCTCAAAAAAGACAGACTACGTCCTCGCCGGAGAAAAGGCCGGCAGCAAACTCGACAAAGCTCAGGAACTGGGCATCCCGATTCTGACGGAAGCCGAGTTCCTGGAAATGCTGAATTCTTAACGGTAGGTCAGGCTCCTGCCTGACACCAGCCTGATCTGCGGACATGTATCTGATCTGCGGATACCTATCTGATCTGATTGTCAGGCGGGAACCTGACCGACTTCCCCGGCTGCTGATCAGAGTCAGGTGGCACAGACATTCCTGTCTGTGGAGTTACGAACATTCACTATGGCTGAGACAGGTCGACGCAGATGATTTCGCTGTCGTTGCGAATGTAGGCATGGCGATTGGCAAATGCGGGCATGCTCCACACAACGTCGCGGCCGAACGCGAGGTTGCTGGGTTCAATCACGTGGGCCCTGTCGATTTCTGAGTACCCCTCCGGACTCAGCTTCGCGATGACCAGGTCTCCGGTTTCCGTGAACATCCAGAAGTGATCTTCGTGCTTCACAAGGAAAGCTGTTTCAGAACCTGCGGGACGTTTTCCAATCACGTCGGTTGTTTCCCAAAGCTTTTCGCCGGACGGCAACTGCAGAGCTCGCATCACGCCCTTCTGATCAAATCCGTAAATCACATCGCCAACTACAAACGGCTGAACGTTGACCGGGCTGATGACATCTTTTTTGTCGCGCCACACTTCTGTGGCACCCGGTTTGTCCGAAGTCAGTTTCAGCAGCAGACTCTTGCTGCTGTAGCCGGCCGCGTACAGCAGATCACCGCTCATCACCGGCGACATGATGATCGATCCATTGGTTGCCTGATACGGGACGGACCAGTATTCCGTTCCATCGTTCGGATTGATGGAACTGACGGCGTCCGGTTTCAACAGAATCAGCTGACGAACTCCCCCATGCTGAATGATTGTCGGCGGCGAATACCCCTGTTCCGGTGACGTGCTGCTCTTCCAGATTTCCTTTCCGCTGTGTTTGTCGAGTGCCACGATGTGACTGCCCGGGCCGCCGGCCAGAGTCAGCAGGCGATCTCCATCGATCAGCGGATGAGCTGAATAGCCCCACAGAGCTGCTTTGGTTCCGTATTCTGCTTTCAGGTCCTTCTGCCAGATGATTTTTCCACTGGCAACGTCAAAGCAGAACAGATGCCCCTCCGCACCCAGCGTATAGACTCGATTCCCGTCAATATTCGGAGTACACCGGGGTCCGGACGGATAGGAGATTGTGTATTTGACCGGGTATTCATGCTTCCAGAGAACCTCGCCGGACTTCTCATTCAGGCACACAACGCGTTCCGTCCCCGTGAATTCCTTCCGTTCGAAATTGCCGACTTTCACATCGTCCGATGTCACATAGTCGGTGATGAACAACTTCCCGTCTGCGACGGCCGCCCCCGAATAACCGCCTGCCAGCGGAGTTCGCCACAGAACTTTGGGACCACCTTCGGGAAACTTTGACAGGATGCCCGTTTCTCGCCAGACGTTGTCGCGCTGAGGTCCCATCCACTGAGGCCAGTCGTCGGCCGCAACGAACGTCGACGCTGAGGACACCGTGAAACTCACTGCCAGCAGACACCAGAACCAGATCTTCATCGTTTACTCCGATCGTTTTCCCAGAAACACAAACACGGCCACGCAGGCGGCGCTGCTGCCGGGCAGAGCGATCCACCAGGGAACACCGAAACCAATCGGCAGATATCCCAGCAGAACGGTCATGACGGCCATCAGAATGGCATAGGGCAGCTGAGTCGTCACGTGCTGCAGATGATGACAGCCGGCAGCCGCCGAAGATAATACGGTGGTGTCCGAAATCGGCGAACAGTGATCGCCAAAAATCGCTCCGGCAAGAATCGCTCCGACAGTTGCGAGAAACACCGGGTTGTCCACATCGGGAACAGCATCCGCAGACGTCAGGATCTTCCACGCCAGCGAAATGAAAATCGGGACGAGAACTCCCATGGTGGCAAACGAACTTCCAACGGCCAACGCCACCAGCGACGCCGTAATAAACGCGACGGCAGGCAGGAATTCGGGGCGAATCGAATCAGCTACCAGAGAACCGACATATCCACCGGTATCGACTTCCGGTGTCTGGCAGATGTCTGAAACCGCCCACGCCAGAACCAGCACGGTGACCGCCGGAACCATTGATGCGATGCCGCGAGTCACACTTTCGGAACATTCGATCGCGGATTTCTTTCGAGCTCCCAGAGGCAGCAGCACGGATACCGTGGCCCCGGCCAGTGATCCCAGCAGCAGAAGTCGGTAGGAATCCACGTCTCTGAGGTAACCCGTCACAACCACGCCGATCAGAGTCAGCACCGGCATAACGGCAAACCACATCGATCCGGTTTCAGGAGCCGTCATTGCCGCGGAAGAATCGGGGGTGAGTTCGCCATCCGGCAGCCTGCCTTGTGGATCAGCAGCCAGTCGTTCGGCCTTCAGCATCGGGCCGAAATCTCTGCCCGTAGCGGCAACCGCACCGACAACCACAATCGCCATGATCGGATAGATGCGATACGGCAGTGTGGCAAGGAACACACTGCCGGCGTCGGCTGAAATCGCAGAACCTTCCAGCCCCTGCAGGATGTATCCGATTTCCGTCGCCGTCCATGTTGACAGTGCCAGGCCAGCCACCGGAGCCGCCGTGCTGTCGATCAGAAAAGCCAGTTTGGCTCGGCTGATCTTCAATCGATCACACAACGGGCGCATCGATCCGCCGATCAGCATTGTGTTGGCATAGTCGTCGAAAAACACCACCAGACCTGCCAGCCATGTCAGCAGCTGACCCTGCTGTCGAGTCCTCGCAAAACGGCTGATGCGATTGACAATCGCACCGGTTCCCCCGCTGTCATTCATTACGGCAATCATCGCTCCCAGAAGCACCGTGAACAGAATGACGGCCGCGTGGTCGTCATTGGCCAGTTGTCGAACCAGCACTGAACAGAACTGATCAATTCCCTCGGCCGGAGACAGATCCGCCAGCAGCAGACACCCGCAAAAGGTCGCCACCACCAGAGCCAAATTCACTTCGCGAGTCAGGATCGCCAGGCCAATGGCCAGCAGCGGCGGCGCCAGTTTCAGCACCGGCCATGATTCAAGAACTCGCTGACCGGCTTCCGGAATCTGCATCATGACTCAATCCATCCGCCATCAAATGTCCGACCGCAGCCTACTCGAAGCAGGAGAAAAATCAGAGCCGTCGTCCGACTTCCGTGGCTTCATCCTGAACCGGATTTGTCAGTGTTCCAATGTTCTGAATCTCAACGCTGATGGAATCGCCGTCCTTCAGAAACACCGGCGGATTTCTGGCAAAACCGACGCCATGAGGCGTGCCCGTCAGAATGACGGTTCCCGGTGCCAGAATGGTACTGCCGCTGAGAAACTCAATCAGAGTCGGCACGTCGAAGATCATGTCGCCGGTGGTCCAGTCCTGCATCACTTCGCCGTTCAGAACGGTTCGGATGGTCAGGTCATTGGGATTCGGAATTTCGTCCGCCGTCACCAGATGCGGGCCCAGCGGACAAAACGTCGCAAACGTCTTACCGCGACACCACTGCCCGCCGCCTCCGTTGCGCTGCCAGTCACGAGCACTCACGTCATTGGCGCACGTGTAACCCAGCACATAATCAAGCGCCGATTCCCGAGACACGTTGTGACACGTCTTCCCGATGACAACCGCCAGCTCGCATTCATAGTCCACCCGATCACTGTTCAGTTTCCGCGGCAGAACAATGGGATCGCCCGGGTTCTGAGCGGCCGTGCTGGTCTTCATAAACAGCACCGGATTCTCGGGAATCGCCTGATTGCCCTCCTCCGCGTGCTTCCGATAGTTCAGCCCGATACACAGGATGTCAACCGGCGCGATGGGGGTTAAGAGCTTTCCCGAAACGACTTCAGATGTCTGAGTTAACCCGTCATAAACACATCCGTCCAAACGGAAAAAAGTTCCATCAGGTTGTGGCTGAGCGTAACAGGTTGTCCCATCGGACTGCTGCAGACGAGCAATTTTCATGGCTGATTGTATTCAGAATCAAAAGCAGAAATGATCAACGCAAAACGTATTCTTTGCACTCAGCGAATCTTAGCCAACCCCACGCCCCACGCCACCAACCTCGGATGCTTGCCCAAGGCTGCTGACGCCGCCGAGCGACACAGTCACGTTTTCAGACGTTCACCTGAACGATGTGTCGGAGCCCCCAAAGAAAATGGTGATTTCGCTGAAAGGTTTCTGAAGCTGCTGTGTGAAATCAGGTGCAGCGACGTGTTTTGATGGCTTTTTGACCAAAATGGCTGCTCTGAATGGTTGGTCATTCTCCGAAATTTATGAACGCATGAGCCAGTGGCCGGAAACGAGCGAAAGTCTGATTCTGCGGATTCGCGATCCGCAGGATGCACTCGCATGGTCTCAGTTCATGGCGATTTATGAACCGGTCGTCTATCGGTTGGCCCGGCGTCGAGGTTTGCAGCACGCGGATGCCGAGGATCTGTGTCAGCAGGTCTTTCTGTCCGTGGCCAGAGCAGTCGAATCCTGGAAATCCCAGCAGGAGGGCCCACGTTTTAGAAACTGGCTGGCACGCGTGACTCGCAACGCGATCCTCAATGCGATGACTCGCACCCGGCCCGATCGCGCCAGTGGATCGTCCAGCGTGCAGGATCTGTTGCTGGAACTGCCAGACTGTGGCGACATGACGATTGCAATCATGAACGAGAGTCGTATGGAAGCGTTTCGCTGGGCGGCCCGAAAAATTCAAACCGAGTTCACCGAGTCGACCTGGACGATGTTTCACGAAACAACGATCGGCGGACGCTGCGTCACAGAGGTGTCCGGCGAACTTGGTTGCAGCACCGGTGCCGTCTATGTCGCTCGTTGTCGCGTCATGCAACGTATTCGAGACAAGGTGAACGAAGTGTCCGACTTTTGGAGCCCGGAATCATGAAATCTGCCACAGGGTGCTTACAGACATCCGACATCGAAGCGATGCTCGCCGGAACAGTACCGGCCTCGCAGAACGAACTGTGGGAGGAGCACTTCTCGACCTGCGAAAGTTGTCGCCGAGCAATGGCCAATCAAATTGGCGACCAACAATGGTGGCAGGACGCAGAACAATCTTTGCATCACGTAGGCGAGTCTCTCGGATACTCGCAGGATCCGCAAGAAGACTTTCCGCAAAGCATCGACCAGGAACAAGTTCCTGAATCGCTCCCCAATTTCCGCCTCGAGGAGCCAGATCTACGTGAGTTCGACCAGCGAGAGAGCATTGAGGACCTGATCAAACTTCTCGGACCGACAGACGACCCGCAGATGCTGGGACGCATTGGTTCGTACGAAGTGCTGGGAGTCCTTGGCCGCGGTGGCATGGGCGTCGTCTTCAAAGCCTTTGACGCTCCGCTCAATCGATTCGTGGCCATCAAGATGCTGCTGCCGAATTTGGCTGCGTCGGGTGCCGCTCGCAAACGCTTCGCTCGCGAAGGTCAAGCGGTCGCAGCCGTGGTCGACGATCATGTGATGGCGATTCACTGCGTCGACCAGTGGCAGGGCGTGCCGTATCTGGTGATGACCTATTCACGTGGCGTTTCATTGCAAAAGCGACTCAGCGATAACGGTCTCTTAGAAGTTCGCGAGATCCTGCGTATCGGCATGCAAGCCGCCAAGGGACTTGCCGCTGCTCATGCGCAAGGCATTGTGCATCGCGACATCAAACCAGCCAACATCTTTCTCGATCAGAACGTCGAACGCGTGCAGTTGATGGACTTTGGATTAGCTCGAGCCGTCGATGACGCCAGTCTCACGCGCTCCGGCACGCTGGCTGGCACGCCGCAATATATGTCGCCCGAACAGGCTCGAGCAGAAACGGTCGACCATCGCAGCGACTTGTTCAGTCTCGGCAGCGTGATGTACGCCATGTGTACCGGCCACGCGCCGTTTCGAGCCGAATCGAGCTACAGCGTGCTGCGATTGATCACCGACAAGGAACCACGTCCCATCCGTGAGATCAATCCGGATGTGCCAGAGTGGCTGTGCGCGATCATCAGAAAGTTGATGGCAAAGCAAGCCAACGAGCGATTTGCATCGGCACAGGAAGTCGCCGAGCTGTTGGAAGACTGTCTGGCTCATGTCCAGCAGCCAATGACTGCAACTCTTCCAGCGTCGCTCGTACCTTACGGCATTACCGGACGCCTTTCTTTTTCCTATAAAACTCGAATCAGAGTGATTGCTATGATTGGACTGATAGTATTGATGTTTCTCGGCGGAGGATTATTGCAACAGGTGTCAGACACCGGCCCTGCTACTGACAAGAACGGGAATAGCACACCGAGCCAGTTGAGCGAAAAGCCGACCGGCAAGCAACTCGGCTCTGTGTTCGGCAAGCCGATCTACGAGAGCGACCTTAACCAGAACGTCAGCACCAACGACAATCTGATTCGACTTGTTCTGCAGCCATTGATGGAAGACTACTGCCGCAAACACGGTCTTGATCGTGCTGACGAGTTGAAGGCGAAGGTCAAGAATGACAAGATTCGCCTGGCGGCAAGTCGTTTTGTGCTGTCGGCGGAACTCAATCGGCACCTTTTCGAGAAACATGGCGGACGTGTCGTACTGTCGCCATTCGGCCCCACTGCTTTCGATGGCATGAAAAAATGGCTGGACGAACGAGAACAAGCAGGTGATCTCAAAATCATCGATCCGGAATTCAAAGCGAAATATCGTGAGCTTTGGTTTAACGAACCTGCTGGAGTTCGATTTGCCTCGCTTGATCAAATCAAAGCTGCGTTCGATCCAGCGCACACCGAACGCTTTGTCGAAAACTTCGCCAAAATTCCTGCGGGTGCCTACGGAGATCCTAACAGGAAGCTCATCGGAGTTGTGTTGGGCAATCCGCTCTACCTGCATCAACGATATTTTGAGAATCCGCTAGAACTACCAGAGTTGCTGAAAAGTTTGCTTCTTGATCCACTGGAGAAGCACTATCGACAACAGCATCCGGAACTCGAACCGACCGAGGCTGAGATCGAAAAGGCGTTGGTCATTGTCAGGCAGAACATGGCCTCAACGAAGGTAACTTACCAGCGAAGTCTTGCGGAGGTGAACGAGAAACTATCGCAAGCAGACAAAGGTTCGATTCTCTACCGCAACCTGACAGCCGAGAAGCAGGTCATCGAAGCCAAGTTGAGTAGGATGCAGGATTACGACGGTCGGCCAATGGCGATGGAACATGTCCGGCCATTCAAATTCCAGAAACACCTCTTTGAAACCTACGGTGGCGGGCGTGTCCTGTTGCGTCCCAATCTGATCGCGTTTGATGCGCAACGCAAATGGGTGGAAGAGCGAGAGGGACTCGGTGAGTTTCAAATCGTCGACCCCGCGATCCGGACTTTGCTCTACGACACTTGGACGAAGGGCGCGATACTTCACGGAATCAACTTGACCGATGATCCCAAACGAATTCCAGCGACCTTTGGACCTTCGCAGTCGAGTCGCGAGGAAGGCGCACACCTGCCAAGTACTACGACGAGCACAGTCGATTTGAGCAAGGTGAAGGTCATCGATCATCGCAACGCTCGCTCAGTTGTCGAAGCTTACGTCGCAGCAGCACTTGCCGGAGATGTCGCGAAGGCGGCGTCCTTGGCGAAGGACGCTCCGGCTGGTCCCGAGCAAATTGGTGCATTTTCGCAGCGGCTCAATCTGCAGCGACTGAAGATTCCAACGGTTTACATCAATGATCCAGCGAAACCGACGCGAGCCTTGGCAACTTCGGTGGCCGTCAAGCTCAACGAAGAACACAAGCAGCCCGACGGCCAGCGTGATGGCTTCCTGGTTTTCACGTTGAAGTTGATTGATAAAAAATGGCTGATTACCGATATCGACTTTGAAACGGAATCCGGTGCTGAAGAAGAACTGAAGCGATTTCTGGAAGCGAATCCAAATTCAATCGGACTGCCACCGCTGACATCCGGTTCAATGCCAAACCCGAATCCGGCCGCAGCTCCCGCGGATGACCATGATCGACTTCAGGGCGCTTGGCAATCGCTTGATTCAAATGAGCTACCGGTGATGCCTGGCGGACGAAACCAGTTCTCGGTCAGTTTTCTTACTGATCGAATGTCGATTTCGGGACATCAGATAGCGGCAATTGGTACTTTCAGTCTCTCGGCAGATACCGTCCCAAAACAGATCGATTGCCGTTTCGCAACGGGCGATAAGCATCTTGAACTGAAAGGGATCTACGAATTTCGTGATTCGGAGCCTTTCGCGTTTGCGGTTACATGCCCAACGATGACGGCAAACCAGAAACTTATTGGGCCAGCGAAACCGAACGCGTCGAGCGAGACGGAAAGTCATTGCCTGTTGTGAAGATTCCCACGAAACTGGTCAATCCCGAACTCATCCTGTCGGCGGACCATCGCGTTGCCTCCAGTTACAGCGATTCGACAGGACTGACGTCCGGACCGGGAACGATCTCGCTGGGTGACATCACCGCAGATGTCACCCGCCCCGTCTACGGCGATGAACCGAAGCAGCGAGACACCCAATCGTCGCGAAGGCGACGGTTCAGAAGCACTGAATGTTCAGGACAGCCATGAAGCGGCTGCGACGCACTCAGGTTCGCTGACGCTGCCACGGCGATGCACATCGCGGTGGAGCGTGATCGCGTTGTGCGGATTTGAGGATGACTGAGTGCTGAATCGGGCAAAAAACTGCCGCGAAGATCCGGACCGTTTGGCGTGCAGCGGGGATTCTGCGATGCTGTCGGCTTTCTGATTCCGGGTTGCCGAGTGTTTTTGCCATGCGCCTGCTGCCGTTTTTTGCTGCCGTCTGTCTGCTGTTTCCGAATTCGGCTTCATGCCAGTTGCTTGAACAGCAGCTGATCAGTACTCCGCCGGGCGATTTGATCCGGGATGCTCGCTCAGTCGGCGACGCTCGGCGCGGTGCGATTCTGTTTCATCAGGTCCATGTTGGCTGCGTCAAATGTCACGCCGTGGATGGCAGCAGCAATTCGCTGGGCCCGGATCTGACTCGGTTAAAGGAGCAGAAGACAGCCACCGACGAATTCGTGGTGACATCCGTTCTGAAACCGTCTGCTGAGATCCGAAAAGGTTTCGAAAGTGTGACCGTTGTCACGAAGGACGGGCTGAATCGCACGGGGCTGCTGGTGAGTCGTGATGATTCCGGTGTCGTGCTGAGAGATCCGGCTCGCAACGGCGAACGTGTGGCGATTGAACAGGCTGCGATCGATGAAGTTGTTGACAGTCGCCTGTCAATCATGCCGGTCGGGCTGGCCAATCAGCTGGCGAACCGTCAGCAATTCCTGGATCTGCTGCGGTATGTTCTGGAGATTCGGGATGGCGGCCTTCCTGCGGCTCGAAAGCTTCAGCCACCGCCGGGAATGCTGACTCTGCAGCTTCCCGAATACGAACAGCACGTCGATCACGCCGGGCTGATTTCGAAACTGAATGACGACGCCTTCGATCGAGGCGAGGCGATCTACAACCGCCTGTGTATCAACTGCCATGGAACTCGTGAAGCTCCCGGTTCGCTGCCGACGGCGCTTCGATTTGCCGATGGGAAGTTTCGCAGCGGCAGCGATCCGTACACCCTGTACCGAACTCTGACGCACGGGTTCGGGCTGATGGTGCCGCAGACGTGGATGGTGCCGCAGCAGAAGTATGACGTGATTCACTACATTCGGGAAAGCTACATCAGAGAAGCCAACCCGACTCAGTACCACAATATCACCGACGATTATCTGGCCGGTCTTCCGCAGGGCGACACCTTTGGTCCTGATCCCATTGAATACGCTCCGTGGTCCGACATGAACTACGGTCCTTCGATGATCAACACTTTCGAAATTGGATCGGACGGCAGCAACTTCGCCTACAAGGGGATTGCTGTGCGGCTGGATGCCGGTCCGGGTGGAATTTCCCGAGGCAGCTCGTGGGCGGTTTTCGATCATGATACTCTGAGATTTGCCGCGGGCTGGATGCGCCGCCCGAAATCCAAAGAGACCGGCTTCATCAACTGGCAGGGAATTCACTTCGACGGCCGCCACGGAACTCATCCCCGTGTTGTCGGCGACGTTCAGGTGTCCAATCCCACGGGCCCCGGCTGGGCCAACCCGGAAACGGGTTCGTTTGAAGATGATCAGCGAGTCATCGGGAGGGACGATCGCCGTTATGGACCTCTGCCGGGATCATGGGCAAAGTACCGAGGTCTTCACACCGTTGGCGATCAGACCGTCGTGGAATACACCGTTGACACGACAACGGTTCTGGAGCGTTTTGGACAGTCGAATGTGTCTATGGGGGATGAAGAGATCGCCGTGATGTCGCGAACCATGCAGCTGAACAGTCGCGAGAAGCCACTGCAGGCGCTGGTGGCAACTCATCCTGCAGATGCAGTAATTCTGGCACCGCTGTCGGCGACCAGCGTGGTGCTGCGGACAGACGGAAGCCGAGCAAAACCCGTGCTGCCGTCTGTCTTCGATGGGGCCTCACATCTGCAGACGATGGATGGATCGGCCTTTGACATGACGACGTCCGACTTCAGCATCATGGCGAGAATTCGGACAACGGACGGAGGCACGATCTTCAGTCAGACCAAAGCTGAAGGGCCGTGGGTTCCCAACGGAAAAACGTTCTTTGTTCGCGGCGGCAAGCTGTGCTACGACATTGGCTGGGTGGGAGTTGTGCAGTCGAAACGCAGTGTGGACGATGGCAAGTGGCACGATGTCGCGCTGACGTGGAACCAGAAGTCGGCAGCGGTGCGATTCTATATCGATGGTCGCCCGAGCGGTGGAGGGCAGCTGAGACCCAAAGACGGACTCGGGGATTCTGTGGTTCGGATCGGGTTTTCTGCCGGCAATTTTCCATCGCCTTCGTACTTCACCGGCGAGATCAGCAGTGTTGCCTTTTACCGCAGGGAACTGAGCGAAGACGAAGTTAAAGGAGATAATAAGTCCGCATCGGATCTTCCTGACGCTGCGGCCAGCTGGGATCTGAATGCCGAACCAAACGGCGAGACTGTGTCGGACCGCTCTTCCGGCGGACATCACGTGAGCGTGATTCGAGGCTCAGGTTCGGGCCGCGGGACAACTCTGCTGGCAGGGATCGTCGGCGACACGGATGGGTTTGAATTCGAACAGCGAGACCAGCGACTGTGTCTGAACGTTCCTGTCGGGAAGGATGTGCGGCATGTTGCCGTCTGGACAGCTCGGCCTGCCGGAGACAGCACCGACCAGCAGCTGCGAAAGCTGATTCCCGCGATTGAAGACCGAGTGTCGGTTGATCGTCTGAGTGAACGGCTTCAGCTGCCCAGTCCGGCTCGGTGGCCGGAAGTGATTGCGACTCAGCCGACGATCGGCAGCGATGACGGTGCGTTTGCGGTCGATGTTCTGGCCACTCCGGTCGCCAATCCCTGGCTGGCTCGACTGCGTCTGACCGGCCACGATTTTCTGGCGGATGGCGATCGAGTGGCGGTGTGTACCTGGGACGGCGACGTCTGGATGGTGACCGGATTGAAGTCTCTGAACTTGCATTCGGCTTTGATTTCAGCACCAAAACCGGCAACTGAGAATGTTCGACCGGAATTGAAGTGGCAGCGAATCGCGACCGGCCTGTTTCAGCCGCTGGGAGTCAAAGTGGTGGCGGACGATGTTTATGTCACCTGTCGCGACCAGCTGGTGATTCTGCGGGACCGCAACGGCGATGGCGAAACCGACTTCTATGAATGTTTCAACAACGATCACCAGGTCACGGAACATTTCCACGAATTTGCCATGGGTCTGCAGCAGGATGAAATCGGAAATTTCTACTATGCCAAGTCTGCTCGCCACGCCTTAAAAGCCATCGTGCCACATCACGGAACACTGCTGAAGGTTCCGTCGGACGGATCACGGACGGAAATCGTGGCGAATGGTTTCCGAGCCGCCAACGGTGTTTGTCTGAATCCGGATGGGTCCTTCATCGTCACCGATCAGGAAGGACACTGGAATCCCAAGAACCGCATCAACTGGGTTCGCGAAGGAGGCTTCTACGGAAACATGTTCGGCTATCATGACGTCACTGACGAATCCGACAGCGCGATGGAGCAGCCTTTGTGCTGGATCACCAATGCGTTTGATCGTTCACCGGCGGAACTGCTGTGGATCGACAGCGACGCGTGGGGGCCGCTCAACGGAACTCTGCTGAATCTGTCCTATGGCTACGGCAAAGTCTACGTCGTGCCTCATGAAAACAAAGGCGGGCAGATGCAGGGCGGGATGTGCGAACTGCCGATTCCTCAGTTTCCGACGGGGATTGCTCGAGGCCGCATCAGTCCGCATGATCACGGTCTGTATCTGTGCGGAATGTTTGCGTGGGGCAGCAGCCAGCAGGCTCAGGAAGGCGGCTTCTATCGGCTCCGGCCCACAGGACGACCTTCGAACCTTCCGGTCGGACTACACGCCGTCGGCAAACAGCTGAAAATCACATTCACAGATCCGCTGGACGCGGCGTCGGCGAAGGCTGTCGACAGTTATACGGTGAAGGTCTGGAGCCTGCAGCGATCGGCGAACTATGGCTCCAAACACTACGACGAACGCGAGCTGGCGGTTTCATCCACCGAACTTTCCGCGGATAGAAAAACAATCACGCTCACACTTCCGGATCTCGCGCCCACGTGGTGCATGGAGATTGCCTGTCGACTGAAATCAGTGGACGGAGACAACTTCGAACGAATCATTCACAATACCATCCACCGACTGGACTAACGTCGGCAGTGTCCAACGCTGCGAAGGGTTTCGGAACACGCAGGTCCGGCTCCGGCCTGACAGCTCGAATTGAATTGTCAGGCCGGAGCCTGACCTGCAGGTGTCGGCGGATCGAAGCCGGTGTGTTTACTTTTCAAAACTTTCACGGCGTTGCACAGTGCACGCATCTGTTTCGGAAAGAAACTCAGGAACTGTTTTATGATTTTGCGACTTCCCCTGCTGTCCCTCTCTGTTGCCTGTGCTGTGCTGATGTCTGCCAGCCGGGCAGATGATTCTGCGAAGGTCCTGTTTGAAGATCATTTCGAACGCAGCGAATCTACTGACGACAAAGAAGAAATCGGTATGGGCTGGGCGACGAACAGTCGGTCACGAGCTGCCGGGAACAAGCAGGTCGATCTGAAAGATGGAGCCATGTACATCTCTATTCACGAAGCCGCGGATCATGCGGTTTCGGTGACTCATCCGGCGGAATTCCGGGATGGAATCGTTGAACTGAGATTCATGCTGGAAGACAGGAACGACAGTCTGGGGCTGAACTTTGCCGACCTGCAGCTGAAGGAAGTGCATGCGGGCCATCTGTTCATGACCAAAGTCAGCACCAGGGACGTCGCTATCACGGACCTGAAGACCGGCAACATGAATTTGGAAATTCGGGAAGCTCGCCTGAACAAAACGGTCACTCCCAAAGTCCAGGCCATGCTGAAGACCAAAGAAAAGAAGTTTGCCAATCCTCTGCAGACCGGTCAGTGGCACAGTTTGAAAGTGACTGTTCGCGGACAAACTCTGACCGTGGCGATCGATGGCCGAACCGTGGGAGAATTCTCGTCAGAAGGCATGGCTCACCCCACCAAACGCATGCTGCGTCTGTCGGTACCGCGCAGCGCTGTTGTTGATGACGTGAAGATTTCGTCGCTGGACTGAATTGATGCTGATCTTCCGTCAATCGTCAGGCTCAAGCCTGGGCTTCAGCGAGAGAACTCAGCCTGTGACCGGTTGACGGTTTCGGATTCTTCGAACCAGAGTTTCCACAACCTGAGCGATCGTCAGGTCGGACGTATCGATGATGATGGCGTCTTTCGCGGGCTTCATTGGCGCGTGGGAACGAGTTTCATCCCGGTGGTCGCGCTGGCGGAGCTGCTGTTTGACGGTGTCGAGAGTCAGCGACGACCCTTTGGCCACCAGTTCGCGGTGCCGTCTGCGAGCTCGGGCATCGACGGACGCTGTCAGAAAGAACTTGAATTCGGCGCCGGGAAAAACCACGGACCCCTGGTCGCGGCCTTCCGTGACCAGAGGTCCCTGCTGACCGATCTGTCGCTGCAGGTCCACCAGTCGTTCGCGCACAGCGGGCTGAGCAGCGACGACCGAGGAAATCGCGGAAACGTCCGGCGTTCGAATTTTTTCCGACACGTCGTCGCCGTTCATGTGCAGCAGATTGTCACAGAATTCCAGACGCAGGTCGGTCACCAGTTCGGCGATTCTGTGAGTGTCCGATTCCGCCACCTGTCGCTGCAGAACAGCATAGGCGACGGCTCGGTACATGGCTCCGGTGTCCAGAAACCGCACTCCCAGGCGTTCCGCCAGCATTTTGGCGACGGTGCTTTTTCCGGATCCCGCCGGTCCATCAATCGTGATGATCATTCCCGTTCCTCTCCGGACGCCGTCGGATTCAGCGGCCTGCTTTGGCGGCTGTCAGCTGCGAAGCAAGATACTCGCGAGACCGCTGGATTTCTGCTGTGACCTCGGCCGCTGTTTCCAGAATCGGAATTCCGCGAGGAACGGGATGCATGAAGATCTGAGTCCATCCGGTGTACTGGATGTCCATCAGAGCCCGCACCAGAGGACCATAATCCAGCGGACCCCGGCCGGGCATCTGTTTCAGTTCGCGTTCCTTGGGCAGCCGTTCCATGAATCCGTCGCCGGTTTCCCAGGCGTAGAACATTTCCAGACTGTCGCCCAGATCCGAAATCAGGTCTGCGATCAGTTCCGGGTTCTGTGGCAGATGAGCGGGTGCCAGCGCGATGGCCAGGTGACGGGACGGCCTGAGTTCCGCGAGATACCTCAGCGAATCAGGTGAATCGATCAGATTGTTGGCATGGTTTTCAATGGCGATCGTGACCCCCGTTTCCTGAGCCACCTCAAGATGCGGCTTCATCTGTTCGACGAAGGTGCCAACTGCGGACTTCAGTTCTTTCCCGGTAAGATTTTTGGGACCGACTGCTCCGGTGACGATTGTCGAGCAGCCGAATCTCTGAGCCAGTTGCATCTCTTCTTTCAGCGCGAACGGGCCGAGCTTGTACTGAGTGATACAGCCCAGTGACACGTGATGCTTCTGCAGCATGTCCCGAAAACGATCTTCGCCCAGATCATCCAGCTGCTCGCGCTGGTTGCCGTGCCGTTTGGGCCACAGGTCCAGATGCGAGGCCCCGCACTTCTCGATTTCGGGCAGAATCTCACCGATGTACAGGTAGCCGTACATGCAGGAGCTGACGATATATCGGAACTGGAAATCCGCCTGATCCGCGGCCTGAACAAAACGGCTTGGGTGCAACAGCTGAGTTCCCAGACCGGCAGCAGCCAGGGAGGCCAGAGCCTGCCGTCGTGAAATTGCTGAATTCATGCCAAATCTCCAGAGTGGGCAAAGTCCACACCCGATTCGAGCGAACGCCTGGAAACGCAACGGCGTCGCTCAGAAAATTCACCTGCACTTTGCGGGCGGATCTCATGTATGGAGCCGGCGAGCTTACAGGATTGCTCACCGAGATGTCCAATCCGTTGACTCGGAAACGACGGAATGGGGCGGCACCGTTAACGATTCCGAGAATTCTGCCCCGACCGACGGCAATCCCGGGCTGCTTCTTTTCCCGGAAACTGCCGTGTTCTAGACTTCCGAACTTCAGAGGCCTGTTCGTGTCAAGTGAGCTACGCTCGCTGAAACGGATAAGCATGCCGCAGGCCGTTTCCGGGCGTCAGTCTGCAGGTCAGGCTCCCGCCTGACGGTTCTGATCGACCTGCCTGACAGTTCGAATCGAATCGTCAGGCAGGAGCCTGACCTACGGAGATGTTGAACTCTTCTAATGTCCACGTCAGGGATACAGGGCCGCGGATCGATGCCGTTTCCTTGCGGCTGCTCAGGCTGTTTCGGCGACAAATTTATTTCGTCACGGGAGTAATTGATATGGGCACTCAGACCGGCCCTGATTTTTCGAAAACACCGCTCATTCCTGCGATCGCTCAGGACGCCGAATCCGGAGATGTGCTGATGATGGCGTGGATGAATGAGGAAGCCTATCACGAAACTCTGAAATCCGGTCGAGTTGTCTATTACAGCCGCAGTCGATCCAAACTGTGGCGGAAGGGCGAAGAAAGCGGCAACGTTCAGGAACTGAAGGCCATCTACTTCGACTGCGATGCCGACACACTGCTGGTGAAGGTCCACCAGATCGGAGGCGCTGCCTGCCACGAAGGCTACCGCAGCTGCTTCTTTCGCCGCATCGATCCGGCCACCGGAGAATTCACCGTCGAAGGCGAACGCGTGTTTGATCCGAAGGTTGTCTACGGGAAGTAGCTTCATCGCGGCAAATGTCCTTCAAGGCGATGGTTGTGGGGTTTGTTCCGGTGGGAAACTGTGCCTGATGTCGGCGAGCGATCGCCTGTTGCGGCTGCCAACCTTGACGGATAGACTTTTCCGGATTGGGCATGTTGAATCAGGTTCTCCTTCAGGAGCTGCTGATGCTGCAGATTTCCACTTCCGGACAAAGACTTTGCGACGGGATTCGTCGTCGCGACTGGCTGAGACTGGGGGCTCTGGCTCCTTTGGCACTCAGCGCGCCTGCGTTGCTGGCCAGTCGATCGGCGCAGGCGGGTCAGCCGGAATCTGCTGTTCGCCCCTCGGTCGCGGGGGCGTTCGGTCGAGCAAAACGGTGTGTGATTCTGTTCATGGCCGGCGGTCCGGCTCAGCAGGACACCTTCGACCTGAAGCCGGAAGCTCCGTCTGATTATCGCAGTCAGTTTCGACCGATCGAAACGTCGGCTGAGGGTATTCAGATCTGCGAACACTTTCCGCATCTGTCCCGGATGATGCACCACATTGCTCTGGTGCGGTCGGTCACCCATACGGATAACAACCATTCGACGGCTGCTCACTGGATGTCAACCGGTTACGCTCACCGGCTGTCGCAGGAAAACTTCATCGCTTCACGTCGGGACCATCCGCATATCGGTTCCGTTCTGGCAAAGCTTCGTCCGGGGACGTCAGCTCTGCCGGCGTATGTCAATCTTCCGGAACGATCGCACAACGACAACGGAGCTCTGACGCCGGGTCAGGACGGCGGATTTCTGGGAGGCCGTTTTGATCCGTTCTGGATCGAGGCTCATCCGCACGAACCCGACTTTCAGGTGCCGTCACTGAAGCTGGATGAACGGGTTCCCGCGGAACGCCTTGCTCAGCGAGCCGAATTGCTGGGCCTGCTGAACGTCGACCGTCCGGTCCTGAACTGGACTCAGCAGGTTGCGGGCACCGACCAGTATTTCGAACAGGCACTGGATCTGCTGAATTCCAGGGCTGCTCATCAGGCGTTTGATCTGCGGGAAGAGTCCGACGCAACTCGCCAGCGTTACGGAAACTGGGCCTTCGGTCAGTCTCTGCTGCTGACTCGCCGACTGGTGGAAGCCGGAGTTCCGCTGGTAACGGTCAATTGGCCGCGCCACAAATCGCCGAACATCTTCCAGCACTGGGATACTCACAGCGACGGATTCAATGTGCTGAAGAATCAGCTGATTCCCTGGGCCGATCGTCCGGTTGCCGTGTTTCTGGAGGAACTGGAACAGCGCGGACTTCTGGAAGAAACGCTGGTGGTGTGGATGAGCGAATTCGGACGGAGTCCGACCGGGCAGCATTCCGGCCACTGGGCTCCGGTCAACACGATCTGGTTTGCAGGAGCCGGAGTTCAGGGTGGTCAGGTGTACGGAGCATCCGACAAGGTGGCCGCCTACCCGGCCGATCAGCCAGTGAGCCCCGCGGACGTCACCGCGACCATTTTTCACCTGCTGGGAATTCCTCTGCATTCAGAAATCCATGACGCCATCGACCGCCCGTTTCCGGTCTCGCAGGGCAGCGTGATCGGGATCGTGTAGCGCGGGCGAGTCCTTTCTTTGCTTCTGAGCCAACGGCCGTTGATCTGATTGTTGATTGACGATTGAAAAGGGGGCTGAGGCGGCGGCGTGTCGGGATCATTGATCTGCGTTGGCGATGATGGCGGGGGATGGTATCGTGGGGCTGGTTCGCCGCTTCGAAAACAGAACACTGGTTCCCGGCGGTGGGCAGAATTGACTTCACCCGATCGGCTCAGGTGACTGGGCCTGAGGCAAACTTGGAATGCCATCACCCGTTTCCAGCGATTCGGTCGACGAGACTCTGTCGGCCATTGACGATTTCGCGATTCAGCATGAATCTGCGTGGATCGCTTATCGTCGTGAACGTCACTGTTCTCCCGAACCCAGCGGCGAAGAAACCACCACGAGCCATTCGGTGTGTGCTCGACTGAAAAGCATCGGGATCAGCGCTGTCATTCCGCAGCGCGGGGTGGGAGTCGTTGGTGATCTGCTGTTGGGATCTGCCACGGAACGAACTCCGGCCATTGCTGTTCGAGCGGACATTGATGCGCTGAGAATGCCCGATCGCAAGGTCGTGGATTACGCTTCAATTCATGAAGGGATGGCTCATGCCTGTGGTCACGACGTTCACACGACCGTCGTTCTGGGTGTCGCCGAAACACTCACGCATCTGATTCGTCAGGAGCGGGCAGTTCCGTCTGCACGAATTCGCTTCGTGTTTCAGGCAGCAGAAGAAACCGGCGAGGGTGCTGAGTGGATGATTGGGGACGGTTTCCTGGACGGAGTGGAATCGATTCTCGGGCTGCATGTGGAACCGAATCTCCTGGCCGGACAGATTGGCGTTCGTTATGGAGTCTTCACTGCCGGTGTCGATGAGGTACTGCTCACTGTCCGGGGACGAGGCGGCCACACCGCCAGACCTCACAGCACGACAGACCCGATTCATGCAGCGGTGATGCTGGTGTCCGCTTTGTATCAGTGGCTGCCTCGGAAAGCGGACGTGCGCGAACCGTCGGTGTTTACCGTTGGTCAGATTCACGGCGGGTTTGCTCCGAACGTGATTCCTGATGAAGTCACGATTGCCGGAACGCTGCGGACAACCGATCCGTCGGTTCGAGCAACTTTGATTGAACAGTTGGAATTCACCTGTCAGCAGATCGGACTGTTGACGGGGAACGAAATTCAGATTCAGTATCCTCATTCCCTGGGTTCGGTCATCAATTCGAAATCGGAAACTCAGGCCTTTGAAAAGGCTGGCCGTGATGCTCTGGGAAATGATTCAGTCATTGTGCTCGACCAGCCCAGCATGGGCGGCGAAGACTTTGCGGCGTACATGAGCCGGTGTACGGGGTCCCAGATCAGACTCGGATGTGCGACGTCCATCCCGTGGCCTCATCTGCATTCTCCGGTGTTTGATGTCGACGAACGCTGCATCACGGTGGGTGTCCGGGTTCTCACGCGAGCGGTTTTGAATCTGGCAGAATATCTTCACGCGTCCACTCAGTATTCAACACGGTGAAACCATGTCTCAGCTGCTGTTTACAAAAAACGATTCGCCAAGTATCGGAGTGGAAGTTGAACTTCAGCTGGTCGACAGCGAATCCTGTGCTCTGGCTAATCGGATCGAAGAAGTTCTGGCCGCGCTGCCTTCGGAAATGCAGGGGGCGATCAAGCCCGAGCTGATGCAGAGCTACCTGGAAATCAACACCGGCGTCTGTCGAACCGTCAGTGAAGCCGGCAGCGATCTGAGCGGCAAGCTGCGATTGGTGGAATCCGCCATCGAGCCTCTGGGTCTGCAGTTGTTCTGGGCCGGGACTCATCCGTTTTCGTCATGGCGAGATCAGAAAATCACAGTCGATGATCGCTATTATCGCCTTGTCGATCTGATGCAGGATGTCGCTCGACGGCTGGTCACCTTCGGACTGCATGTTCATGTGGGTGTCGAAACCGGCGACAAAGCCATTCACATCTGTGATCGCATGATGAAGTATCTGCCACTGCTGCTGGCTTTGTCATCCAATTCGCCGTTCTGGGAAGGACGCTGCACGGGACTGCATTCCAACCGATCGAAGATCATGGAAGGACTGCCAACAGCCGGGCTGCCGCATCGCATGCGAAACTGGTCCGAATACGTGTGGCTGATCAATCATCTGCAGATCACCGGTTTCATCAACAGTATCCGGGAAATCTGGTGGGACATCCGGCCTCATCACAACTTCGGCACGGTGGAAGTTCGAGTCTGTGATGTTCCAGCGAACCTGAAACAGGTTCTGGCCATCACGGCTCTGGTTCAGTGCCTGGTGACCGCGATTTCGCGTGAAATCGATCAGGGCACGTTTCAGTCTGACTATCACCCGATGATGGTTCAGCAGAATAAGTGGCGAGCCACCCGGTTTGGTGCCGAAGCGAAGCTCGTCAGCACGGCGGATTTCCAGCAGCGTTCCGTCAGCGAAGTCACAGAAAACCTGGTCCAGCGTCTGCTGCCGGTGGCGGAGGAACTGGGATGCCGAAGTGAACTGATGAGCCTGACGTCGGTTCCCGCTGAGGCCGGAGCTGCCCAGCAACTGAAGATCTTCAAAGACACCGGAAGCCAAGCCGAAGTCGTCCGCCGGATGATCGCCGCAAATCAGAGTGCCGGTCGCTGATTCCGTGGCTGCTCACGGCACTGACATCTGCCACTGCCGGACGGCTTCCAGCGGGCACAGCAGCATCAGGACATTCAGTGTCAGGCAGTCGCGAATGGTCAGAGTGAGAATCAGTTCCGTCAGGACAAACATCGCCACGGAAGCAGAAACCGGGATTCGGGCAGCGATCAGGAATCCCGCTGCACATGCGAGGATATCGAACAGGGCGTTTGCGACGGAATCACCGCAGTAATCGAGCGCTATCGTGGCTTCACGATAGCGGTCAATGATCCACGGCGAGTTCTCTGCGATTTCCCAGACCGCTTCCAGCAGGAAGATGATCTGAAATCGCCCACGAACAGACAGTGTTTTCCCCACCACGGCGAAGACAGCGTAAAAGCCGATTCCGTGGAGCACATGTGTGAAGAAATACGGATCGATCAGATGCTGAGAATTGTGTCTGGACCAGATATCCCACGACCACGGCGACCAGCCGCCGCAGGCGCACCACCAGACTCGCCCCATCCATCGCAACGACGCGATCGTGACCAGAAGAATGACAAGACACTGGATGGCCTGTTTACGTCTGGTCATCGTCCTTCACCTGAAATCCAGGGACGACCGCGTTCCTGGATCGAGTATCCTTTGGGAATCGCTTTCAGCTGGCTCGGGATCGTTTGGCCATTGAGGCTTTGGCTTTTTTGGGGGCGGCGACTTTGACGGCTGGCTTCTGTTTGCGTTTTTTTGTCGGCATCGGAACGGTCGCCGGCGGAGCATCGACGACAGGGTCAGCGGCATCGGGGGCCTTTGCGGCGGGGCCGGTCAGTCGTCGCTGGCGAATCTGCTCCATCAGGCGACGGTTGTCGATCGTGTCGGTGTCCGGAATTTCCCGAATCTGAACACCCAGATCAAACATCTTCATCGCCAGAGCCGACAGCTGGTGTCTGAGCTGTCCCGCGGTTTCCTGAGTGATCTCGTTCTTTTCAAGTCTTGATTCCAGTTTCTGATACGGAGCCAGATGTGGCGCGATCGCTCGGTTCAGTTCCTTCAACTGCTGAACATCCTGGTTGCGAATTCGCAGCCACATATCCACCAGCAGCTTCTTCAGGTCAACGATCACCGTCGAATCGCCGGACAGGTCGAACCGAAATCCCGCGTCGCTGCTCATGTGCAGAACTCGGACCGGTACCGGCTCTTCCTTGCCGTAAATTCGGCACATCGTTGTGTACAGCTCATCGGTCGTGGTCAGCACCGCTTCCATGCGGCCGATGCTGAGTGCATCGGATTCTGCTGACGCATGCACCTCCATTGTCAGCACGTCATCGAAGTCTGAAAGTCTCAGCACCGATGTCGGGACGACCAGTTGCTGGAGTGGCCCTACGCAGCTGACCAGAATTCTCATCCGATCCGACAGTCTCTGAATCTGGTCGATGGTTTCGCGAACGCTGTCGCCTGTCTGATGTCCGTCTTCGCCATCCGCAAGAACTCGCAGAAAGACCGACACCACTCCCTGCCACCATTCCGAGTCGTACAGATCGGACAGACCGAAGGCATCCAGCAGCGCTGTCGCTTCAACGTGTGATTCAATCTGGCGAACTCGGGTGTTCAGCTGAATTCCCCGAGCATACGTGTCTTCAATTCGTGCCGACACGCCGCTTCGACCGGCTTTCAGATATTCCTGAAACCCCTCCTGAAAGTATTCCAGAGCTGCATCGACTTCCAGAGCGTAAAGCCACTTCACAGTCTTGACGAAGGTTGCTGTCTGCATGGGGTCCTTCCTTTCGGGAGATTGTCTTCCGGTGACGAGGGGTGTATTTTCGTGATGAGGCAGTGGCACACCTTCGTGGGTGTCGACAGAGGGCGGTGTCCGGCAAATCAACCCGACGCGAGTGCCTTCAGCTCGCTGGTCCACTGGGCATTGGGCGATTAGAGGTTCTCTTCTGTTCTGACCATCAGTTCGATCAGACGTTCGGCGACCGTGGCGGGCGGAGCGTCCGGGAAATTCAGCAGTACGACTTCCTTGGCGTACAGTTTTCCGATGTAGCGCCGATGTTTGGCCGAGGACGTATTGCTGTCGACAAAGTCTTTGTGGGATGAGTTGATGACGATCTCGTTGGTGTAGCGATCGTAATACGATCGCTGCTGAGAATCCGGCTGAGGCGTCAGGCGGTACGACGGAAGTCCCTTGCGACGATTGGTGGTGGTCGACATGGTCGAATCCATGTATCGCAGACGCACCTGGTCGCTGACAGTTCGAGTTCCCTGAGTTGCCCGGACTTCCACCAGCACAGCTCCGCGGTCGTCCGACACCACCTGACATCGGTTGCCGTCCGGAGTGAGCGATCCGCTGCCTTCCACGATTCGCCATTCCCAGTCGATGTCTCGCAGAATGGGAAACTGATCGTCATCTGTGGCATGAGCTTTCAGCATGCTTGCTTCGCCGGGTCTGCGGCGCACACTTCGCGGCGTGATGGTGACAGTCTTCAACGGCCCGGGTTCGAACGGCAAAATCCGTCGGCTGCCGACCGGCGAAACATCCACGACCGCAGGTGCCGCAGAGTCGCTGCTGTCTTTCTGTTTTTTCTTTCGATCAGTGCCCGGCAGGTCAAAGAACAGATAGTCGTTGTCCGGAAGTTCCAGAATGGCGGTTTTCAGAGCTTTGTGGACTTTCAGCTGAATACGGCGGCTGGCTTCTTCTGTTTCCGCGACGGTTCGCTGCTGCAGGATCTCGGAAAGCTGCTGAGTGACCGAGCTGACAGCTGTCACAAAGTGATCAAGGTACTGATCAGGAACGACGCCCTGACGAGTTCCCGGAGCCAGCCTGAGGTGCGGATAATCGACCATGCCGCACAGGCGGCCGTCATTCCATGGTGGTCCTTCAAAGTGCAGCAGTTCGCCGATGTGATTCAGAACTCGGGTGCCATCCTTGCACAGGGCGATTTCCGCGCCGCGTTCGCCGGGCACGGGAGCGAGGTACAGTTCCAGAGAAACTTCGCCGTGGGGTGTGGCGATTGTTTCCGGAAGGTCCAGTCGGATGCCCTCGTATTCTCTGGGAGAAACCGTCAGATCTTTGCGAGCCACTTTGTCCAGAATGTGAATCTGAGCGTTGGTGGTGCGGATGCGGTCTCGAAGCTCCGCCGCCAGAAACTTCTGAATCTTTTCGCCGGTGACGACCTGTCGCGTGGAATCGAGCAGCGGTCCCAGCAGGATGCGGGTTCCTTCCAGTTCAGGAATCGGCCCGAGTGCTCGGACGCTGTATGTCTGTTCGCCTCGTTTGAGAAACATTTCATGATAGCTGCCGAATCGGTCGGGCGATGCCATTCGCAGCTCTTTGCCCAGCGTCCAGAAACTCAGCAGCCCGATGCCGTATTCGCCATGAATGTTCTTTTTGGCAGCCTCGTCCAGCTTGCGTTTCATGGAATCGCAGATGTGCGTGGCGATGTGGCGGAAATTCGGCAGGCCGTCTTCGTTCAGGACAACGCCGCCCCCGTCGTCGGTGATCTGCAGCCAGATATCGCCGCCTTTGCGAAACCGCTGGAACTCAACATGCATGGCTCCGGCATCGATGGCGTTTTCGGTGAGTTCGCAGACAGCTTTCAACGGATGAGTCTGGGAATGGGCCAGAATGGTGATCGCATTCCACTGGTCACCGATCTGCAGATTGCCGCCAGCGTCCATGGTCGGGCCATGGTCGGCGGAATCTGCGGATTCATCTGTTGGATTTCTCAGAGCACTCACGATGATCCTCAACGTTCGTACGTGTCCCTGGAGCTCAACTTCGTCCGTGAAGGAGCGACGTCGCGATTGTAACGACGCTGCTTCATCCATCGACAGCAACGGTCTCAGCGGACAAGCCGAACCTCGGGGCTCGTTGTATCAACTACAATCGGAACGACCGGACCCGCGCGGTCGAACTTCGCCGATGTCCCGCGTTTTTCGGGATGTTTCCCTGCCGTTTCGGCCCATCTGGCAGACTTTTTCGGTAGTCGGCAGGCGAGCCACGTCTTCGCTGATGGATTGGCGGGAATGGTTTGACCCTTTGCACAGACCGCCGTAGACTGGCCACTGGTTCACAAACTGCCTGAAACCACAGGGATTGGGTTCATGAAACTGTTGAAGAGCTGTCTGTTGCTGTTGTTGATGGCAACGCCAACCGCCACGTTCGTCTATGGTCAGACGGCTGCCGAGAAAGAGGGCGAATCGAAAATCCTCACCACGCCTGACGGCTGGCCGATTCACATCAATTACTATGCGTCATCTGCGGGCAAGGAATCGCCGGTTGTGATTCTGTTTCCGGGGGTTGAGGGCCACGAAAACAGTATGACGCGGAAGGTGTGGAGCGGTGCTGCCACCGCACTGAACAGCAAGGGGTTTGCCGTGGTCACGGCTGATCTGCGGAAACATGGCGAAAGCGTGATTTCGACCGGTGAGACTCTGGACGAACGACAGCTGAAACTGGGCCCCAACGACTATTCGCTGATGGCGAGTTCTGACCTGGAAACCATCAAGACATTCCTGCTTCAGGAACATGAAGCAGGCAATCTGAATATTCGCAAACTGGGCATTGCCACGGCAGGTTCGGGTGGGTTGGTCGCTGCAGGCTTTGCTGTGAACGACTGGGCGAAGAAGCCCTGGCCGGATGCTCCCACTCTGGCACTCAGCACGCCCAAGGGGCAGGATGTTCGGGCTCTGTTTCTGCTCAGCCCAAAGTCGACAGTGCGAGGACTGAATTCCACAGCTCTGATGAAGGGTCTCGCAGACCCGACCAAGGGGATTGCCGTTCATCTGTGGTTCAATCCGGAAATTCGGGACGAAAGAAGCTCAGCAGAGAAGCTCTTCCGTTTTCTTGAGCTGAAGGATCCGGCACTTGCTGAGGCTCGGAAACTGAACGAAGGACCTCCGGACAAGGACGGAAAATTCTCGGCGGAAGGTCTGCTGCAGGACAAAGCCAAGCCGATTATGGAAAAGCACATTGTGGAATTCTTCGAGAAGCACCTGAAAGAACTCGACAGCCCATGGCGGTCGCGAATCAGTCGGCTGCAGCAGTAATTCAACGGCCGAAGGGCATTCGCGGGTTATCGACCTATGGCACTTGTCACTCTTTCGATTCTGGAAGGTCTCGAGCGCGGCCGCGTCTACGAAAATCTGGAAACGCCCGTCAGTATCGGACGTGAAGAAGACAACCTGGTTCAGTTGAACGACGAACGTGTCAGCCGCATCCACGCCAAAATTCAGGAAGACCGCGGGCAGATCATTCTGACCGATCTGAACAGCACGAACGGCAGTCGAGTCAACGGTCATCCGGTGCAGCTTCGAGTTCTTCAGCCGGGAGATCACGTTCAGATCGGCCGCTGCACGCTGCTGTTCGGCAGTGACGCTCAGATCGCCGAACACGCTCGGGAAATCGGAGTCGAGGTGGCGTCACTGTCGCCGCTCAATCACCCCGCTGCTCATTCGAGTTCCGGAGACAGCGATTCGGAATTCCAGCTCGCCGGCCCGGTACCCACTGAGCACCTGCAGCTGCCGCTGTTTCCGGGTGGAGCTCCGCCGTTGCCGGAACACCTGGATCCCGGCCAGCGAGCTTGCGTCAGTGACCTGATCGCCTACATTCACGAACGTTTCCGTGATGTGCTGAATGAGGCCGTCGAAGCAGAAAATGCCAATCCGGAAGGGTTCATGGAAGTGCCGTGGGACCGCTGGCAAAACGTTCTGCAGCTGCAGCGTGATCTGGCCGTGTATCTGAAACAGATCGCCAACCCGGACTGACCCGCCGTGGTATCGCCCGCATCTCAGGTTCCATCCGACGAAATGCCGCATCGCACTTCGAATGCCGCACCGGAAGAAGCAGCTGTTCCGTCCGCATCTGACGTGCCCTTTTTTCTGGTGATGGGAGGGCTGTCGTCGGGGTTCATTCTGCTGATTCTGCTGTTGCTGGCGGCCGACCTGATGTTCACATCCGTCGACAGCTTTCTGGGGGCACTGCAGAAACCGGAAATCCGGGCAGCCTTTCGACTGACACTGATCACGTGTACCGTGGCCGCCATTCTTTCTGTCTGGGTGGGAACGCCGCTGGGATACGTGCTGTCGCGTTACCGTTTTCCCGGACGCTGGCTGGTCGATACCATCGTCGACATCCCCATCGTCCTGCCGCCGCTGGTTCTGGGCTTGAGTCTGCTGATTCTGTTTCATCTGAAAATCGGAAACTGGCAGCTGGAAAACTGGCTGAGAGACGAGCTGCAGTTTCCGGTGACCTATCGCTGGCCCGCCGTCATCCTGGCTCAGTTCGCGGTGTCATGCGCCTTTGCTGTGCGGACGATGCGAGTCACTTTCGACCAGATCAGTCCGCGGCTGGAAGACGTCGCTCGCACGCTGGGCTGCAGCCGAGGCCAGGCATTTCTGCAGATCGCTCTGCCCCAGGCGTGGCGAGGATCATCGCCGCCGCCACGATCGCATGGGCCCGGGCTCTGGGCGAATTCGGACCAATCCTGGTCTTCGCCGGAGCAACTCGAATGAAGACGGAAGTGCTGTCCACCAGTGTCTTTCTGGAACTGGAGTGTCGGCAACCTGGATGCGGCCGTGGCGGTCTCGCTGCTGATGGTGATGATGGCCGTCGTCGTGCTGCTGATTCTCCGGGTTCTGGGGACGGAGCTGAATTCATGATTGAACTGCGTGATGTGACCATCACCGCAGGACAGCTGATTCTGTCCGGGGTTTCCTTCCAGGTCGCCGCGGGAGACTATGCAGTTCTGATGGGGCGAACCGGACAGGGCAAAACGTCGATTCTGGAAGCCATCTGCGGGCTGCGAAGTATTCAGCAGGGCAGCATTCTGATCGCCAATCGCAACGTAACTCAGTCGTCGCCCGCCGCACGCGGGATTGGCTATGTGCCGCAGGATCTGGCTCTGTTTCCGACAATGACGGTCCGGGATCATCTGCTGTTTGCTCTTCGACTCAGACGATCACCACAGAAACTGATGGCCGATCGCGTGAGCGAACTGGCTGACGTCCTGGGAATCGGGTCGCTGCTGAATCGTCACCCGCAGGGACTCAGCGGCGGTGAAGCTCAGCGAGTGGCTCTGGGGCGAGCCCTCTCGTTTCGGCCATCCGTGCTGCTGCTGGATGAGCCGTTCAGTGCTCTGGACGAAGCAACTCGCGCTGGCATGCACCATCTGCTGAAAACCATCACGCAGAAATGGCAAATGACAACTCTGCACGTCACGCACAGCACAGAAGAAGCCGAAGTCCTCGCGACTCGCCGACTGCTGCTTCTGGACGGAAAGATTCAACAGACCTGACGTTGATCCATGCAAAGCACACAGCCGGTGCCACACAGATGGTCGGTGCTCAGTGTTCCGGAGAAGCCTGCTGTCGTCCGCGAATCTGACGAAACTGCCGACTGGTCACCACCAGTTCCACAGCTGTGTGAAAGCGAAAGTCGTGCTTCTGCAGCTCAGACACCATCCGGTCCAGCAGAGGTTCATCCGACAACAGGACTTCGCGGCCCAGGGCGTACCCCAGCAGTTTGCGACAGAACTGTCTCACGACGTCGTCTCGCCGTTCTGTTGCCAGCCAGGTTCGCAGGCCATCCGCTCCGTCCACATGCGGGCCTTCAAACAGAGTTGTCGCGGTCTCCGCCGGTTGCGGCCGCAGACGACCGATGGCATCGTACTGTTCCATGGCGAAACCATACGGGTCGATCCGCAGATGACACCGAGCACACGCGGCGTCGGAACTGTGACGTTCGATCAGCTGCCGAGCGGTCAGACCTTCCGGCAATGTTTCCGGAAGCACGGGAACTCCGGGCGGCGGCTTCGGCAGCTTTTCACCCAGCAGAGTTTCCGAAAGCCAGTTTCCTCGGAGAATCGGACTGGTCCGCGACGCGCCGGACTGGCTGGCCAGGACTGTGGCCATCGTCAGCAGTCCGCCTCGCTGATGTGAACGGATTCCGTCCACTCGACGCCACTCAGGTCCCGTGATTCCGGGAATTCCGTAATGGTTTGCCAGAGCTTCGTTCAGGAACGTGTGATCCGCATTCAGCAGATCCAGGATTGACCCGTTGCTGCGAAACATGTCTTCGAAAAACCGAACGGTTTCTTCGTACATCTCGTCCCGCAGTTCTGAGAATTCGGGATACAGGCGTTCGTTCTTATCATCGTTCTGGTCGAAGTCGCGTACGTGCAGCCATTGGCAGGCAAAGTGAATTGCAAGGCGACGAGTCTTTTCATCGGCAAGCATGCGTTGAGTTTCCTGCAGCAGCACTTCCGGCTGCTTCAGTCGGTCCGAATCCCCCGCGTCACGCAGCTGCCGGTCCGGGAGTGATGACCACAGAAATGCACTCAGTCGGCTGGCCAGCTCCCCACCGGAAACTTCGGCCGAATGATCGCCGTCCGGGACGGTTTCGTGACGATACAGGAAGGCCGGCGAAGTCAGAATGCCCGCGATCACCAGCCGAACGCTTTCGTCGTGCGGCAGATCGGCATCTCTCAGACGAGCATACAGACTGCGCAGGTCGGATCGATCCTGTTCCGAAATCGGACGACGCCAGGCTATCTGAGCCAGATCGATGGCGGATTCCAGCTGCACGGGTTCCATCTCCCGCTGTCGGCGACGAAATTCCTCAGCCCGAGCCTTCGCGACGGGAATCATCTGGTCCCAGGAATTCACCATATCCTGACGATCCTGAGTCGCAAACTCACGAATCTGTTCCACCGAAACGACAAACTTCAGCGGCTCTTCACTGACAAACAGCAGATCGTCCCACAGCTGATTCAGTTCCGAAGTTTCATCAGCATTCAGCAGCAGCGTCCGGAACAGGTCGTCTTCCCGATGAAACAGAGTTGCCGTGACGACCTCATCGACCGGAACAATCTTTGTGTAACACACCGCGTACGGAAACAGATTTCCGAAGTCTGCCATCGCTGCGCGAGCCTGCTGAGCCGCAGTGGAATCAGGACGGCACAGAACTGAGCCTGGACGCAGGCCATCCGCTGTTACGGGCTCAGCGCCGACGTGCAGCTGACACAGGCCGGACGCATCGTCCGGAGAATCAACAGTTCCGACGGCCACCAGCTGACTGCCTGCCGCCAGCGCCGCCGGGATTCGAAACGCTTCGCTGTGAGCCGTCGGCATCGCCATCGCACCGGCACCCATGGCCCGTCCGGCAGGATGAACGCCAAACCGCCGGTCAACCGCCGCGCGAGCAATCAGCGCGTCATCAATGGCGATGGGCAGCTGATGCAGATGGTCATACAGCAGCTGATCAGCAGCGCCTTCCGTCGGACGATCACCTCTCAGGAGGGCTTTGAGTCGGTCGGTGAGCAGTTCGCGAACTTCGGCATCCGGATTCGCGGCCCATTCGGCCAGCAGTGACCCGGCGGGCACCGTTGCGGACGATTCCGGAACTTTCGCCACGTCATCCATGGAACCGTAGTACATGTGCCAGACGGCGGCATTTCCATGGCTGTCTGCATGAGGATTGGCAGCCAGAATGTTGCCGGACAGATCCTTCGACGCATCCCAGACTCGCTGCTGACCGCCGGTCTCAGAAATCGTCAGATCCACCGCCGTCAGATCGCAAGTGTGTTCTCGTTGTCGAGGCCCCACGATCAGAGTGACCAGTTCGCCTCGACGGACGGCGACCGTCAGCGGCTGAGTCTGCGAAGAGCCTCCGCGCTCAAACTCCCCTTTCGCAAGTCCGGTCGCAGCATGGCTGGTGCGATGCTGCAGAAACCACTCAATGCCGTTACCGCATTCCGGATGAGCGTCGGAAAGGGAAGCCTGCACAGTGACCACGCCATCAATGGGGCTCGCCCAGCCAACGGCAGCAAACACGGTCGGCCACGGATGAACAGTGATGCCGTGAGGCCGAGCAATTCCTGGAACTCGAACCTGCTGATCTGAGGAATTCGCGTTGACGGATGCCGTCCCGGCCGTATGCCAGCCACTGATGAAATCGTAGCCGGACCCGTTGGTCATCTTTTCGGTGAAGTGTCCCTGAACGTCCACGGGACCGCCGATTTTCAGGTAATTCGTGAATGCTCGCAGCACGGAAGATTCCACCCCGAATCTCTCGGCCGCTGCTTCGATGGATTCCTCTGCCTTCAGATCGGCCACCGCCCGCAGATAATTCGGAAGTCGATCCATGAGGTCTCGCCGCAGACGTCGCACTTCGTCAGCCACTCCCTGAACTCGGGACAGCGGCACCGCCGGACGCCCGCCACCTTCCAGCTGCAGCGTTTGCCAGATCGCAGACGTCTGACCGGCCTGATCTCCGGCATGCTTCGGTCGCGTCGCGGATAGATGAATTTCGATGTCGTCCGCGCCGGGAGGCACCGACAGCGGAATTCGAAATTCCTGCCGATCGGTCACCGGAGCAATTGGCTGCATCCAGGACTGAGGCGAACCTTCGCGGCCGAGATGTCCCACCACATTGAATTTCCAAACCAGTGGCTGCCACTTCATCACGCTGTCAATCAGGACCGGCAGCGTTTCCGGCGTCGTCTGCCGCCACTGCTCCTGCAGTTCCCCGAGCAGCAGTGAATGCGGTTCGGCCGAATTTTTCTGAAACATGTCCCACAGAGTCTGCAGATACACGGGACTCAGACGTCGCTTCTCTGCCACTTCAGCAACAGACAGGCGGCCTGCCTGCAGATCATCACGAGCCTCGATGGTAGCTCGCAGATATTCGGCCACGGGCAGAACTCCCCCCTGATTCGTTTCGAACTGAATGCCCTGCAGATTGACCGCCGTCCCGTTGCCGGACGTCGTGTATCGACCATAAAACCGCCGGATCTGATCGAGCAGATCATCTGTCAGATCGCGCTGAGTTGTCAGCGGAGAAAATCGGATGCCGCGAGGAAACAGAGCTGCGTGCTGAGCGACCTCCTTGGCGGCTTCCAGATACTTCTGCACCAGAGACGGCGACATGCCCTGAGCACTTCCTGTGTTCGTGAACCCTTCTCCGGCGGCTCCGTCGACGGGAAATTCCCGAGTCGGATGCAGGCTGGGAACTCCGGTCAGATCCTGCACGGAATAGTTGTATTCGGCATTGCTCAACCGCCGCAGGACGACGGGGCCGGGATCTCCGTCAAACGCTGCCGCCTGCTGCTTTAGAAATTCGTGAACCCAGCGGTTCAGTTCCCGGCGTTCGGCATCGGTCGGCTGATCGGCATCCGGCGGCGGCATCTGAGCCGTATCCAGCATCTCGCGAATCTTCACCCAGCGAGTCACATGTTTTCGCAGGTCTTCCGTTGATCGAAATGTCGTCAGATCCAGTTCTGCTTCCGTGACATCCTTCGCATGACAGCCATAGCAGTACTTCTGCAGCAGGGGCACGACATCGCGTGAATACTGTGCGTCGAGATCATCGGCCTGAAGGCTGGTATCTGCCCCGGCGCCGATGACGCTCAGCAATACCAGCCATCGGAATGCAGCCTGGCGAAGTGAATTTTTGATGAACATCATCAGAAGCAGGACATCGGGCATAGCATTTGTCACAGCAGCGGACTTTGATACCACAGGTCTTCGCTCAGAACGCCCGGTTCGCTCAAAAACCAACCGAAGACGCCATTTCAGCGATCCCCCACAACCCACTCTTATAACCTCCGGCTGCCCGGAGTGCACGTCGCAGAAACACCGAGCCGCGGCAACGTCCGAAATGATGTCACAAACGTCGAATGCGCAATTTCGTATTGAAACAGCCGATGGTCTCAGCAAGCCCTATGGCCTTGCGTCGCTGCGGCGGAAACGCGACCGTGGTGCGGTCAGGAATTCCACGAGGTGTACGCCGGACGACGGAGCAACATGGCACACCGTGGGCTCGCTGCTGACCGGCGGTTCACTGACACCCGAGGAAGGTTCTGTTCAGCCCCTCGTGGAAAAACCGTCCACGGCACCTCCCCGAACGAGTTCCCGCCCATCCCGCCTCAAAGCGATCAGAAGGCCTGAACGTTCGTCTTCACAGGACGCCAACGTCGCGGATGATCGCGCTGACGGATCAACGGCTGTCTCCGTGCCAGCAGATGCAGCGCTCCTGCCGCTCAGCGAAGAACATCAGCCAACAGACAGCCTGGCCGACATTCTGATGCCGGACCTCGGCCGACCGGAACCTGCTTCCGGCGAGAACCCGTCGATCGGTCTCACGGAAGGATCGCCGCTGTTACCGCTGAACTCCCGACCGACCGTTCCGGCTCACCAGATGCCTCAGCCCATGGCCATCCCGGAAACGTATCAGATTCCGGACCCGGTGCCGGCCACATCGGAACGAATTGCAGGTCTGCGGATCCCCCCGCCGGAATCCATCACAGCTCCGAAGCCGCTGGGCCCGCCACCTGTCGTCCGCAGTCGCGCCGTTTCTGCTGCAGCTGCGGCCGCACTGCAGGCCGCTGAACAGGCGGAACACAGCCCTGTGGTCCTTCCCGCCCACCGACCATCACCAGGCAGATTCGTGCCCGCAGACGATGACGACGAACTGTCCGATTCAGATCTCGACACCGTGACGACGAGTCGATCGTCAGGGGCGTCCGGAGCTCGTGTTGTGGGACTTGTTGTTCTGGTGACAACCGCCGTCGCTGCTGTGGGATTCATTGGCTGGTGGTTTCTGGGACACGATCGTCCGCCGACTCTGGCGGAGCTGGGCGTTCGAGTCCCCGAGGATGCTTCCGGCATGGAGGTCCTGACACTGGAAGAACTCACAGCCCGCAGCCGAATCATGAGCATGCAGCTGAATCGAATTGCCCGAGCCGTGTCGACAGAAGACCAGACGCTGACTCAGCAGCTGGCGGAGATTTCTGAAGTCGAAGCGACAGCCAGTGCGGGAATGCAGATTCCCCTGGTTCCGTACGTGCGACGCAGCGAGACGGACAGTGAGACGGCAAGTCGACAGGATCTTCTGAGCCGGTATTCACGTCTGGTGCAGCAGAAGGGGCCGGACGGACGTCAGCTGGATCGGTCGTCCGTGGACATCTACAGCGGGTATCTGCAGCAGGTCATGCAGATCACAGCCGCGACCGCACCGACCCGGGCCGCTGCGGTGCTGGAACTTTCCGAATACAGCAAGCTGTTGTACCTGCTGCAGCTGTACGATTTGCGGTCCGGAAATGTCGAGCAGAACAGGAAAGCCCGACAACTGCTGCTGACGACCACGAATCAGGGAATCGCTGAACTGTATCCCGAATTTGCCGCGCAGGATTTAAGTTTCTACGATATCTACCGGCTGGCGGAACAGCCCGAACGGACCGGTCTGCTTCTGACCCGGTACTGGTATCATCGAGCTGCTGACCGCAATGCCGCCAACCGGTGGCTCGAAGGTATGCAGGCCGATTTGGATCAGTCCCAGTTGTCCGCCCTGGAATGCCTGATTGAACTCAATCGGGATCGAAGGCGAATGGATTTGTTTCGCCGAATGAACTTCCTGCGAAACGATATGCCGACTCCTCGACACCTGTTCCCGATTCCGTTCCTGAAGAACTTCCTCGACGAGGCCGACTGCTGGGGATCGACTACGGCACCAAACGAGTTGGCGTGGCGGTCAGCGACATCTTTCAGGAATACTCCAGCCCGCTGAAAAACTATCAGCGAATCGGACGCCAGGCCGACGAATATTTCTTTGTCGGGCTGGTTCAGGAATACGAAGTGGTGGGCCTGGTCGTTGGCCTGCCCGTTCATATGAGCGGTGATGAGAGCGAAAAATCCCGCGAAGCCCGACGGTACGCGAAGTGGCTGTCGAGACTGACAGATCTGCCCGTCGCCTTTCAGGACGAACGCTACAGCAGTGTCATGGCCGAATCGATGCTCATGCAGGCCGACTTCACTCGCAAGCAGAGAATGGCCCGGATCGACAAGCTTGCCGCTCAAATCCTGCTGCAGAACTTCATGGACTCCCGCTCCATTCCCAAACCACCGCCGGTGTAAAAGCGTGCCGGAGACGAATGTCGACGATGAAGCGTGTGCTATCCGGCTTCGCCCGTGTTTTTTTTCCACCAGGGATACTGGCAGAATGACCGGCACGCAACGACGAACAGGGCACTTCAGTTCAGGACCGCCCGGACTCAGCTCGACGGCAGCTGACTTCCGGAATGAGGAAAATCGAAGCCGAATCCCGATCACGGCCTCTTGAAGAATCGATGCACAGTGACAGAATTCGCTCGCAGTCTTCCGGCGTCCCCTTTCTGCACGCAAACATCCATGATTGAAACCGAACAGACCAGCGACATATTCAGCTCAGACCAGCTGGCCGACTTCGAACGGGACGGCTTTCTGATTCTGCGAGGTCTGCTCCCCGAATCGTACGTTCGGAAGATTCTGGAAGTGACTCGGCGAGACACCTCCGCTCATTACGGCGACATCGAATACGAAGCCGATGTGCAGTATCCCGGAGCTCCGGCGTCACTGGATGCGGAAGGCGGCCGAACCATTCGGCGTCTGCGGCAGGCATTCAGCCGCGACCCCGTGTTTTCGGCTCTGGTCAAGGAACCGTTTCTCCTGAAGCGACTGCAGCAACTGCTGGGGCCTCAGGTGGTCATGCCGCTGGCTCACCACAACTGCGTGATGACCAAACACCCGAAATTCAGCAGCGACACCGGCTGGCATCAGGACACGAGGTTCTGGAGTTTCGAACGGCCGGATCTGGTCAATATCTGGCTGGCTTTGGGGCCGGAAACCGTCACCAATGGCTGCCTCAGACTGCTGCCGGGAACTCATCGCATGCCTGTCGATCGACGTCAGCTGGATGAAGGCGTCTTTCTGAGAACCGACCTGCCGGAAAATCAACCGCTGCTGGATCAGGCCGTCACAGCCGAACTGCAGCCCGGCGACGTGCTGTTCTTCCACGCCAGATGCTTCCACGCCGCGACCAGAAACTTTTCAGAAGCCACCAAGTATTCTGCCGTCTTCACATTCCGAGCTCTCAACAACCCGCCTCAGCCCAACACCCGATCCGCCGAACTGCCGGAACTGCTGTTGTGAAGTCGAGCAATGCTGACATCCACGGTGAAATCGAAGAATCGGCGGCAGCCGCATCGTCTCAGACACGTCTGACTCACGTCGCCACCTGGGTCTCCGTCAGAACGCGTCGTCGAGTCACGGCTGTTTCGGCGGCACCGAACAAGTGAAGATATTGATTGGCTCCGTTTCATTCTTCCAGCGATGCGCACTGGAATCGAATCGAAGGAGCCATTGCAGCGGTCACTGAACAGACCGCTGTAATCGATCCCGAAGTCCGTTCAAAGCAGGGCTCTGAATTCACTTGTGACCCGTCAGCCGCGTTCCCGCAGCTGCTGCTGCAGCTCGACCACCATCTGCTTAAGTTCTGCAGCATTCAGCTGCTGAACATCTGCGAACGTCGATTCCGGAATCCCCAGCAGCTGCCGATACACTCGAATCTGCCCCAGAAGTTCGCCCAGTTCCCGTCCTTCGCTGATGCCTTCCATGCGGGCCGCGATCATTCGGGCTTCTGCATCGTTCAGAAACTTCATGCGGGCTTCGTAGAACTGACGTTCTTCAGGGGTTTTGGAAATCATGGTCAGGACTCCGACGGCTTCTGAATATTCAGCACCGCGGCAGCAAGTTCACATCCCGGTCACTCAATGGCCGCTTCGTATTTGATCAGTCGCTGCCAGTCAAAATCGCCGGTTCCACCATCGAACGCTTTGTAGGCTTCTGTGCGATCGATGACAAAGACGCTGCGTTGCTGCCAACCGGGATTGGTTGTGCCGTTGTCCTGAATGTTCACTCGACCACCGACTCGGACAAACCCTGTCGTCGGCTCTTCCCAGGCCTCGAAATAGGCGGCCGTGGCAAATACAACAAAGGTGTTACTTGTATTGGTCACATTGTTCATAATCTTGGACAGCACCTGATGTCGCTCAACCGTCGTCGTTGACAGATTTGGACCGGTATGGCTGCCCGTATCGCCAACCTCAAGCCAGTGACGGTTTGTTGCTGCGTCGCCATCCGTGATATCTGACGCCAGAGTTCGAAAGACAGATCCGTCTGCGCCGGAATCCATAATCCCGTTGCCGTTCCTGTCTTCCGCATCCAAAATGCCATTCGAGTTCAGGTCTTCACCGGGATCCAGGATACCGTTTCGGTTTGTGTCTTCGGGCGGATCGAGTGTTCCACTTCCATCGGAATCAAATTCTTCCGTCCCGGTGCCTCGAAACGGACGAGCGTTCGGAGTTCCGGGGACCCGCGCGGAAGTCATTTGAATTTCATCACCACTTGCTGGAAAAGCAGGAGTGGGGTCGTAGACAAAATATCCACTCACTGGGTCCCCATCGCGTTCAACCATCAGTTCCATCCATCGGTCTCGAAACGCTCCGGTCGTGGTGTCCCGCAGGAATGGGCTGTTGTCGGGGCTGTTGTCAAGATCTGCGAACATTGGCTCATCAATCAGGCCGGCGAAGACCTCCATATGTCGCAACATGTTGATATTGATTTTCCCGGGCAACCTCGTCTGGTTCAGGTAGTTGCCAAGCATTCGATGAACCCGGGAAGGTACCTCGGCAAACTGAAACAGACGATACCAGCGGTTATCGTTTTCCGTATTGGTGATGGACGTCGAATCAAAATCCGGGCGGAGGAACAAGGCCGCAGATCCAGATGCGTTCTTGAGCATCAGGGATGAGCCGTTCAGTTGCTGTTCCGGAGCAAGACGACTTTGCTTGAGCTTCTGTGTCAGCATGCCTGGACCGTAGACAGGAATGTTCAGCAGTTCACCAGCGGACACAAAGTCGCGATCGAAATGCGGCTGCCACAGTCGCCGCAACTGCACCGGGTTGGTTGTCGGATCCTGAGGCTCAGCGGGATTCTGCAGCGTTGTGACGTTGAATCCGTTTCCGATTGAGTTCAGCCGATGGTCACTGACCACAGTTGGGTCCGGAAACAACTGGCGATTGTTGTCATCCAGCGGTTCGGGACGTTCTGTGCTGCGAATATTGTTCAGGTGCCCGGAAGGTCGCTCGATCTGTGGAGCCGTGTCGCCGGATGCGAGGTTAAAATCGCGAAAAACAACTCGAATCCGATCCACGTCAATCCACGGATTCACGTCAACAGCATTAGGTTGCCCGGTTGTGTTTTCTACTGATGGCAAATGAGGATTCAGCCGTCGCTGCAGAACGAGTTCAAACCCTGATGCAGCCTGATTTCCAAAATCTCCACCAATCTGAGAATGGTTTGCCCGGGCGTCAATGAAGGCCTGATTACCCGCGTAGCTGACAAGCGAGTCCAGGAAAAACCCCTTTGTCGATGAAGGGCTTTGAGAATCGTCCAAGACGACATAACGGTCAGTTTCGTGGTCAACATGAATGAGGTCGAGGTCGCAGCGAGGATCGAATTCCGGGTCAGCTGCCGCTGACGTAGCGGTTGGAAGGGATCCAGGGCTGACGTCCGGAGCGATCAGTTCGAATGTCATGTCCAGATTGTGGTCAACGAAGAAATCGCTACTCGCAACATCTGCATTGCTCGCACAACCAATCGTAAACACTCCGCCACCTGTGATCTGTCCTGCATCTTTCTGAAAAACAATTGCGCGAGTCGGTTTCATCGAATCCTCAACCGAATC
>JAWKTY010000039.1:0-53759 GCA_041398865.1 Planctomycetaceae bacterium | reverse complement strand
TGGGCGTTTCGTCCGGCACCCTGTCCTGAAAGGCGTCGTCGAATGGAATCGGCGGGTGACACGCCGAACGAATGCCACGGGCCAGCGACGATCGGTCAGGGCGGATCCGGATCAATTGCTCTTGCGGGACGTGCCGCATCTGGCATTTGTGACAGCGGAACGCTTCGATCGATTGATGAGAAAGTTGAATCAGCGTAACGAACGTTTTCGTCGAAAACGCATCGATGGCGTCGATCCGCGTGAAGGAGTGCCCCGACACCGCACCACGTGGCCTTCTCTGCATATGGAATGCGGCGTGTGTGGTGAGGCGTTCATCTTCGGCGGACAGGGCCGAGCAGGTCACCTCTTCTGTCGAGGGGTTCCGGCATATAATGGTGGAGTGCATCGTCGATTGACGCCGTCGATGCTGCAAACCGAATTGTGACGAGGATTCTCACCGAGATTGAATCGCTGCCCGATTTTGACACGGAGTTCCATTCACTTCTGAGAGACGAGTTGAATCGAGCTGACCTGTCACGTCAACAGAGTCTGGCTCAGGTGGCTGCGCGCCTTCAGCAGATTGATCGGGAGGAGCAGAATTTGACCGACGCGATTCGACGCAGTGGGTATCTGCCGGCGATGGAGCGGTCTATGAGGGAACTCCAGGCAGAGCGTGAGCAACTCGCGATTGAACAGGACGAGCTGACCGAGAGAGGCTGCAGCTCAGCGGTGGCCCCGTCGATGTCCGAAGTCCGCAGGCTTGCTCACGAAGCGATTGCCGACCTGACCCCGACATCGGCCGAATTTGGCCGGCAGATCCGTCGAATCGTCACTCGGCTCATCGCTGTTCCGTTTCGACTGATCGACGGAGCTCGGGTTGAACTTCGGGCCTTTATCGAGATCGACCTTTCAGGGTTCGCCGGTACGCCGTTGCTGGCCGGAATGGCTCCGACCCGGTTTCGCCGTCGGCTGATCGTTGACCTGTTTGACGCCCCCATGAGATTCTCCTCTCCGATGCGTTGGTGGGGATGAAAGGGGCTGACATTCCTGCAGATTGGACAGGCTCTTCGCATCACCGGCACTGCGGCACAGAACGCGTTCTCGCTTCAGAATGCCATGAACAAATCGGTTGTCAGACCCCTGCGTGAGTGACTTCCCCCGAAGATGTGTTCGATTCAAGCGTCACCGACACGACGATTTCATTATCGAACGGTCAGCGACTTCAGACCTCCTCCATCTGCCGAGGAATGGCTGACAGGGACTGGCTAGCCGATCTGCTGAACATTTCAAATTCCGACTTACCCGCTGACGCCCCAAACGGCAGCGGGTTTCTTACTTCCAGAAGAGGACGACAGCGAATGAGATTTCTGACAGAGACAAAGGACGACTCCATCAACTCACAGTTCTGAACTTCCGGGCATTCAGTTTCTGAAGCCTTGCGCGGGCAGTCGTCGTTCGGCTGAGAGGAGACACGGAGAGTGAAGGTGGCTGTTCGTCCACGAGGAACGAATCGAAGAAGACCAGGAAAGACCCAGCGGAGTGAATGGCGACGCCCGACAAGATGTGGCTGATCCGGTGTCGGCGATTAGCCGAGGACATCCGAGAGTCGGGACCGGTGGTCGGTTCTGAAAAATTTGTTTGATTTTGGAAAGGTTGAGACAGATGTCGCATGTTGTTTTGATTCAGACGGAGGGAGTTCGGGATCCGGTGGCGATTCGGGCGGCTTGTGGGCGGTTGGGGTTGTTGGAGCCGGTGTTTGGGGTGGTGAAGCTGTTTACGAGTTCGGCGACGGGCTGGGCGGTGAGGTTGCCGGAGTGGCGGTATCCGGTGGTGGCGGATGTCAGCACCGGGGCATTGGCTTATGACAACTACAACGGTCGCTGGGGCGAACAGAAGGAGCTTGATCGGTTTCTGCAGGGGTACGCGATTGAGAAGACTCGGCTGGCGGCTCGGTTGCAGGGGTATGACGTGACGGAACAGCCGCTGGAAGACGGGTCGGTTCGGCTGACGGTGCTGACGGGAGGTGTTCGATGAACGGAAATTCTTCAGGCGGCGGGACGATTGAGATCATCATCACTGCGGACGGGAAGACTCGGTTGCAGACTCATGGATTTTCCGGTGCGTCGTGTCGCGATGCGAGTCGGTTTGTGGAAGAAGCTTTGGGACGTCCCACGCGTGAAACGCTCACGGCCGAGTTTCATGAATCGGTGGCGCTGAACGGGTCCGCTGAATGTGCTCAGGGCAATGACGCGACGGCCACGTGACGGCGTTGAGCAGACGATGCTGAGCTCACTCTGCGACGGACGGTGAGTGCTCTTCACAGAGAATGCTTCTCGATGCATGTCTGCACTTCCGCGGACATGTCGCCAACAATACACAACAGAACGAGGTGTCAATGACAACACTGAATGAACGAATTCGCGAGTACGTGCGTGCGTGTTTCACGGGGATCTGGGTGCAGAGCTGTGAGCCGCAGGAAGCTCAGGCCGCGATTGCTGAGGTCTGTCGCGAGGAAGACTGGCGGCTGGCCGGTTGGAACATCGAACAAGGGTTGAAAGTTTCCGGAGCCGACATCGAACCGACCGGCAATGATCCGCTGGCCGCGATTCGATCGGTGAATTCTCTGGCAACACCGGAGGGCACCGCGCTGCTGGTGCTGGAGAACTTTCATCGGTTTCTGCAGTCCGCCGAAGTCGTACAGACGGTGGCGCGACAGATCCTGGCGGGCAAACAGAACCGCACGATTCTGGTGGTGCTGGCTCCGCTCGTGCAGTTGCCGATCGAGCTGGAAAAGCTGTTTGTGGTGATCGAGCATGAACTGCCCGATCGCGAGCAGCTGGCGGAGATTGCTCGGGGAATCGCGACGGAAGATTCGGAACTGCCCGGCGGCGACGAACTGGAAACCGTGCTCAATGCGGCTGCCGGACTGACTCGGATGGAAGCCGAAAACGCGTTCAGCCTGTCGCTGGTTCGCCACGGACGAGTGACGCCGGATGCGATCTGGGAACTGAAGACTCAGACGCTGAAGAAGTCCGGAGCTCTGGAACTGTATCGCGGGCAGGACGACTTCAGCAGTCTTGGTGGCCTGTCGGCATTGAAATCCTTCTGCCGGCGAGCCCTCCTGCAGCCGTGTCGCGGCGACCAGCGTCGACGACCGCGCGGAGTGCTGCTGCTGTCACCGCCGGGCTGCGGCAAGTCGCAGTTCTGCAAAGCGCTGGGGAAGGAAGTCGGGCGGCCGGTTTTGATTCTCGACGTCGGCAGTCTGATGGGTTCGCTCGTCGGTCAGTCGGAAGAACGAACCCGCCAGGCTCTGCAGGTGGTCGACGCGATGGCTCCGTGCGTGCTCATGATCGACGAAGTGGAGAAAGCTTTCGCCGGTGTGAGCGGCAGCGGTGATTCCGGAGTCTCGTCCCGAATGTTCGGAACCTTCCTGACATGGCTGAACGATCATTCGTCGGACGTGTTCGTCGTCTGCACGGCCAACGATGTGTCGCGACTGCCGCCGGAATTCGGACGCAGCGAACGTTTCGACGGCATCTTCTTTCTCGATCTGCCCGGCCGGGCCGAAAAGGATGCCATCTGGAACATCTGCACGGCACAGTTTGAGATCAATCGCGATCAGCCGCAGCCCGACGATACCGACTGGACCGGCGCAGAAATCAAAGCCTGCTGTCGGCTGTCAGCACTGCTCGACGTCCCGCTGGCCGAAGCCGCGCGGAACGTCGTTCCGATCGCACTGACCGCCGGCGAAAGCGTCGACCGACTGCGAACCTGGGCCGGTGGTCGCTGCCTGTCCGCCGATCAGCCCGGCATCTGTCGGTCGAGCACCCCGTCACCTCGCCCCCGTCGCGCAAACCGAACGCCATCAAACAACTGACGCGGACTTGTGGACTGGTGGGCTGTGCCCACGCCCGGTACGAGCTCACGCTCGGAAGCGCGACTCCGTCGCTCAGAAGAGTGGGCGGATCCGACAAGGCATGAGTTCCGTCGGTCAGGCTCCTGCCTGACAGTTCAACGCAGGCTGTCAGGCGGGAGCCTGACCTACAGCCTGACAGTTCAACAGTTCAATCAGAAACGAAAGCGAGGTGATTCATGACCGAGAAGCAGCGGGCCATCCTCATCGCCGCTCTTCGTTATTTCGACGAGGAATTCAGCCCGAGCGGTTCGTCGGCACTGCAACGGGAACTGCCTGAGTGGCACGTTGTTCCCGAAGATCTGGCTGACCTTCGCCGACAACTGGCGAAGGCATCCATCTGTTTCGTGGCCGAGTCGCAGCTGCGGCAGACTGCCTCGACGGACTTTGTTCCGGTGCTGCGTTAAACACCATCGAATAGTTCGGCGATGGTGATCCCCAGCGTGTGGGCAATCTTCTCGATGTTGCGCAGAGCCAGATTGCGTTCGCCGCGTTCGATGCCGCCCATGGAGGTCCGGTCCAGTTCAAACGCATAGGCGATGCGGAATAACAACTTCCTGCAACGGAATCTGTCCGTGCCGCGCATTGACAGATGATCACCAAAGGTCAGCAAACTTCAGCTGACAACACTTCACACCTTTTCAAAAAGGAGCCAACGCGAATGACGACAATCACAGATGAACCGCGGACACCGCCCACGATCACTCCGAGCGATCGAATGCGGACCACCATGACTGCAGCACGGCTCAGCTTCACGTGGCTGGGCGTGCGGAAGTCGCTGACATCCGCTCAGAAACATCAGGCGGCCGACTCGTTCGGAGCCGAAGGAAAATTTCTGTCGGCGGGCAAGAAACTGCTCGACACCTCGCATCCCGCCTTCCGCACCGTCACCGCGATTCGAGGCCGGACGGTGGCGTACTGGAAAGCCGTTTCGCTTCCGTTTCCGGAACCCGGCATTCGGCTGATTCGACAGGACTCAATCGCGATGTTCGATCGACACATCACCGAATTCCAGGCACAGCTGGACGATGCCGTTTCGGAACTCGATCGACACTACGATGAGCTGCAATCGCTGGCTCGCGAACGGCTGGGAGCACTGTTCAACGTCAGCGATTATCCGACCACCATGATCGGCATGTTCGCCATCGAACACGACTATCCGAGCGTCGAACCGCCGCCGTATCTGCAGCAGCTCAGCCCCGAACTTTACGAACACGAATGTCAGCGAGTGCAATCGCGTTTCGATGAAGCGGTGCAGCTGGCGGAACAGGCGTTTCTGGAAGAGCTCGCTCGGCTGGTGGATCACATTACCGAACGACTGAGCGGCGAATCCGACGGCCGCCCGAAAGTCTTTCGCGATTCCGCCGTCACCAACCTGACTGAGTTCTTTCAGAGGTTTCAGACGCTGAACGTTCGCTCCAGCGATCAGCTCGATGAACTGGTCGGCCGAGCTCAGCAGGTCCTGACCGGCGTCGAACCCCGACACCTCCGGAACAGCGATGCCTTCCGACAGCAGATCGCCAGCCAGTTGGTCGGAGTGCAGTCATCACTGGACGGCCTGCTCGTCGATCGCCCCCGAAGAAACATCCAGCGTCGTCCTCGCGAATGACTTTCAGAAGGCATTGATGCCAACACCAGCGCATCCTCAATCATCGTCCATTCACTTTCAGCGGAGGTCCGTATGGAACTGCTCGTCGAACCATCAGGCCACTGTCGCTGCGTGTATTCAGAAGTGATCGATGTCCGACAAATCGGCGCCGTCGAAATTCGCCGAGGCTCACACGTCGAACCCACTTCCAGCGGTCAATGGACGGCCGATCTGTCGCCCGTCAGCGGCCCAACGCTCGGCCCATTCCCCACACGCAGCAAAGCTCTCAACGCCGAAGTGGCGTGGCTGCTTGCCCACTGGCTGACGTCGGGCGAGTAACAACCTTCAAATTTCAGCCTCGCGGTGAGCGGGGCGGCTGCAAATCATCGGCCGCCCTGTGTTGGGTGGTCGTTTACCCCTTTCTCAAGGAAATGACGAATGACCCAACAGGAAATTGATGACGCCGTTTGCGTCGCGACCGGCGAGTGTCTGTGTGAAGTTCAGCGCCGTGGTTTCAGTATCGTAGACCCACTGGAAGTGAACTTTGATCCCGAACCCGATGATCTGCCACCCAACATGATTGACTGGGATGAGCTGGAGCTCGAACGCAACAGCGCCCTGTACCCAATGTCCGCGGATGGCCGACGTCGGGGAGCCTGATGGCAGGCACCGAGTTCAAACGCCGACAGCTCGAAGAGTTCTGCAGGAACTACACTCTGTTTATCGGCATGCTCTGTTTCTTCTCCGTGTTCCTGTTCGGCTGGCCGGTGGCAATCATCTGGATCGTCGTTCGTTCAGGAATGCGGTTTTTCTGTGGCGTGATGACCAATTCGCAGGCATCACGTCGGTCACCCAAACACCGCAAAAGGAGGTGCCGTGACTGAAGCGGCAACTCTGCTATCTCTCAGGAGGCAATCCTATGCCAACCAAAGTCAGCGTGTCCTGGTCACGCAAAGCAGGCCTGCCGGACTACGGCTCGGTCGGCGCGACGTGTCATGTCGAGCTGGAGCTTGATGCTCAGATCATCGACGGCGATCTGACTCGATTCCGCGGTCACGTTCAGCGAGCCTACGCCGCCTGCCGCGAAGCCGTTAACGATGAACTCGCTCGCGAAGGAGCAGCCATTGAACCAGCACATCAGTCGGTGTTCAATGGATGCAGCAACGGCAACCGCATTCCGAATGGGCGACGCTCGTCGAACGGCCGCGGGGCAACCCAAAGCCAGATTCGTGCAATCAACGCCATCGCCAACCGAAGTCGTACCGACCTCGCCCCCTATCTCCAGCAACGCGGCGTGCAGTCGGTTGCCGAACTGAATATCAGCGATGCGAGCACTCTGATCGACGAGCTGAAAGCTCAGCCAGCAGGGAATGGAGGCCGCGGATGATCGCCATCGCGTCTCAACCCCGCGGTTCACCCGTTGCACAGCGGACTATGTCAGTTTCTCAGCCATCAGTACGTATCAGCAATGCCCGCTCCGATACTATTTTCGGTACGTCGCAGGGATGGAAGAACGATTCATTTCGGCCAGTCTCGTTCTCGGAGGTGCGGTTCACAGCGCGGCGGAGTTTCACTTCAACGAAATCATGATCGGCAACTCACCGCCGGCTCATGACACGCTGCTCGACGTTTTCTGGGACGGCTGGCGGTCCTGTCAAGAGACGGCCGAAATTCAGTTCGGCAGGAACGAGGACCTGAACTCAATCGCTCGGACAGCTGATCGAATCATTGCAGCATTCCGGGCGAGCGAGACTGCGAAACCAGTCGGCAAGATTCTCGGCGTCGAGGAAGAGCTCCGCTGTGAACTCATTCCCGGAATGCCGGAGATTCTGGGCCGAATCGACCTGATCACCGAGACCGAAGAAGCCCTGACCATCACGGACCTCAAAACGGCTCGGACACGATGGTCGACAGAACGAGCTGAACGATCCGGTGAACAGCTGATGCTCTACGCCGCTCTTGCGAAAGAACTGATTCCGGATAAGCCTGTCCACCTCGAATTCGCGGTCGTTACAAAGTCCGCCAGACCAACCCTCTGAAACCCTGTCGGTCACGTTCAACCAATTTCGAGTTGACCGCACCGGAACGTCATGCGGCATGTCTGGCAGGCGATCAGTCCGGCCACTTCTTCCCGCTCCATCTCCAATGTCCTGTCCAGGCTGCCCATTTCGCGGTCCGTGCGATGGGTGGCCGGGATAATTGTCAGTTTCAATCCACAGACACCAGCAGAAGGAACCACAGAACATGGAATTCATCGTTACCACTGGCAGTCATCGCTGGGATCAGCTACTGGGCCTACAAGTCCGGCAAACGAAACGGCCTCCGTCGCCGCCTTCAAGATCGGTTGCCGCCGAGGCCGTGGTTCACGCAACCGCCATTCCTGATACCTCAGCAGAACGATCAGCCAAAGGCCGCCGTCCGAGTCCATTCGGGCGGCGGCTGTGGCTTTCCTTTAGCCATCAGCGTGGCCCCTCAGCCTGCACCGAAATGGCGGAACCGCGCAACGACCCAAAACCAGTCATTCCGGTCGAGTGTCCTGATCGCATGTCAGGACGACAGGGGAAGGGGCACAAGAAAGAATCAGGGTTTCCGCAGTGACGTGAATCATCACAACGAACGACTGCGAGGATCAAACCTCCCAAATGGTTGGGCCAAATCTGTGCATGACGAGAGTTTCATCGCAGCCAAACACTTCTCCCCGGAACGTTGCTTGTCGTCTGAAACAGCTCAGATGTTGCTTTGGGCTGCACAATCCAGTCTGATTATCCTCGTTCAGGAAAACACATTGCCTCGCAACGCACACATCCGGTAATTAGAAACCATTGCACAGGCTCGCTCGTAATCAGAGGCGAATGACGTTCCGGTAGAATTAAATCCGCAGATCCTGAGCGAAACGACAACTCATCGAACCAGATCAACTGTTCCAAAGAAGAATGAAGATCCTACAACCGCCGGAACCTTAATCTCTTCGATCGCAACCGGAGCGAGAAGCCTCACGCAGACCTCAACGCCTGGCTCGGAGCGAGCGTACATTCGGCGCCTGACGGCTTGCCGATGTTCAGGATCGTTGGTCAGGCTCACGAAGCGCGGCTAAGATGGCCTTGCGCTGAGATGTGGTGTCATGCCGAGGTTTACCTGACGGCAACTGAACAGATCATCTCCAAAGTCGCTGACGAATCGACATGCTGAACCGGAACCAATTCCATGCTCAGAATAGACCGCCAAAAACAAAAATTCACGGTATTGGATGCACCAACTCTTGCTGACGTATCAATCACGGAACGCTACGACTTGCAGGAATTCATCTGCAACAGCCCAGACGCTTTCTTCAAAGAAATCAGCCAGGATTTGTTCCTGATTGGCAAGGAGGTTTTGCCATCGAAGAATGTTCAGGATCGCATTGATGTGCTGGCCTTAGACAGAGAGGGCTGTTGTGTGATCGTCGAGTTGAAGCGTGGCAATCACAAGCTCCACAATGTTTCAGGCGATCTCCTACGCTGGAATGATCTCAACTTGGTCCCCCGATAATTTTGTCAATCTGCTTGATGAAGTACGGCAGGAAGCACTTGCTGATTTTTGGAAGTTGACAGGGACGACATCAACCGTCAGCAACGAATCATCCTTATAGCGGAAGCCTACGATTACTCGCTGTTGATTGGTGCTGAATGGCTTTCTGAGCGATTTGGTGTCGATGTGGCGTGCTGTCGCATTGCTGTCGCCAAAGACAGTTCAACTGACTCAGAATATCTGGTCTGCTCCAACGTCTACCCAGCACCAGAACTTGCCAATGAGGCTGTGGCGAGAGGAAGAAAAGGAACAACAACCAGCAAAGCGAAATGGTCAACGTGGGACCAGGCACTTGAGAACATCGCCAACGCCGACTTGGTGGAGTTCTACAAGCAGGAAATCGATGCCGATCAGGAGTCATATCTCAGAAAGCGAATTCTGAGATATCGGCTCGGAGGCAAACGCCGCTGGTTCGTCGCAGCAAGAAAAGTACGAGCCTACGTCTGGCAACATGGTCGATTCGACGGCGACATTGACTTCTGGAAGAACGGATTGACCAAACCAGATGAAGTAAGGCCTGTCAAAGATGATGCATGTCTTAGGCTCTTCCTCCACACCACCGCTGACTTTCAGTTCTTCAAAGGATCAGTAACAGGAGCGCTGGCGACTGCGGCTTGGGAAGTTGACGCTGGCAATGATGAAATTGATGATCCGAGCCAAGAGGAAAGCGAGGACAATCAATGAGCACGAATGAGGAGCACCTTGAGGAGTTGCTGGATGAGTGGCACGAGAGGTACTGCGACGGCTTGGGCGAAGCTCTGACTCCAAGGGAACTATGTCCGAATGGGACCGATGAAATATGGGCAATCCTTGAGGAACGAATCAATCGGATTTTGCTCGGCAATTTTGCTGTTCAGGAACGCATTCCTTTTACAGGCGTGCCCAACGCTGGCTTCCGCCCCGACCCGGGACGTGATCTTGTGCTTCAGAAATTGCTGGGCGAGGGAGGATTTGGTCAGGTCTGGAAAGCTTACGACTCATCCATTGACGAGTACCGAGCAGTGAAATTCTGTCTCAATCCCGTCAGTGCTGAATCACTGAAGAATGAGGCTCGCTTGCTCAAGCGGCTCAAGAAGTGTTCACAGGCTGCTGGATTCGTCCGTATTTTGGGGACTCGACTGAATTCAACCACGCTGCCGTACATCGAATACGAATACATCGATGGAATTGATGTCGGAACACAACTTTCAAAAAGCTTTCAATCGTCCGCACGTTTCACTGCTCGGCAGGCAGCACTCCTCATTGTGCGAATCGCTGATATCGTTGCCATCGCACACGAAGATGGTGACGAGCCGATTGTTCACCGAGACCTGAAATTTGCAAACATTCTTACGCCCAATAAGTCTGACCTGCACGATCAGAGTTTCAAATTCAGTGACAAACTTATCAACGATTTGAAAATCTACGTTTCTGATTTTGGCGTTGGTGGAATTTCCCGAACGGAACCGAAGTCGAATCCCAAGAGTTTGTCTCTTGGAGCGATTCATGACGGGTCTGGCACTGCAAACTACATGTCCCAAGAGCAACGAGCGGGCGAATCGGCTCACCCAGCGGACGATGTGTATGCCCTCGGTGTGATGTGGTACGAGTTGATCCAAGGCAGAATTGGGCACGCTGCGCCGACTGGTTCGCAATGGAAGAGCGAATTACGAGAGAAGCACAAAATTAGCGAATCGCAAGTATCCGTCCTTGAAAGGTGTTTTGAGTCCAGAGAATTCCGATTCAGCAACGCTCACGACTTAGCCAACGCAATTCGAGATCAATTCGACCTGCCTTCTCCCGATGCAGCACTCCAGTCGGATGTCAACGCTCTACAAAAGGCATTAAACAAACTGTACACGTTTCATGGGGCCATGATCTGCGAATTCATACATGTCCTCCAGCGGCTTAGGGACGACGAACTCCGCCTGATGATTCAGGATCGTGTCAACCAAAGGCACGCCGAATGGCACAAGCAGGCCATTGATGGCAATCCACTCGCTCAACTACTTCTTGGCGTATGCCACTCACATGATTTGATACCAGAATCGAATCTCGACTTAGGTATTTCATGGTTACGACAGGCATCCAGGAGTCTTCCGTCAGCGACTTTTGAATTGGCGGTTGCATCGAACATGGAGCAAAAGCCGGATGAGGATGAACTGCTCGCGTTGATCGAAAAGAGTGCCAGCGAGGGCTTCGCACCCGCCCAGATCTCGATGGGTTATATCAAGAGTTTCGGGCGACACCAAATGTTTATGGTTCGAGCCGACATAGATATTGAAGAGGGTCGAAAGTGGTTTGACAGAGCAGGCTGTGAGAAAGACAGCCTCGGTCGGAACGCAGAGATACTCGAACGAACAGCATTCCTGCCAAAGGTGTTCCCGCATTCTACGGTTTACCTGGAGTCCGCATCTGTTCACGGCTCAATGGCGGCTTCTGTTGAACTCGCTTTGCGCTCTGCGAGCGACCAGTGGCTTTCGTCGCTCCCCGGCTTTGATTTTTATGTCCAACCAGATGACTACCTGTCGTGGCTCAAGGACGACAAGCTTGCTGACGAATGGATGAAAAAAGCATCGTCGCAAATCCCCGACTCTCCGGCCGGATGTTGCCTGCTTGCTGCACTAGGCCACGCCTCACAAGGAAACGTAAGCGAGTTCCGCACCGCTTCTTCATGGTTGTCGAGAATGGCCAAAACTTGCAACAGGAAGAGTCTGACGGAAGTCATCGGGTATGACGGATTGAGATTCGACGCTCCAGATCAAACTAAGTATTACTTCACGGACGCTGCTCTGAAACTGATTGCAGAATTGAAACCGGACTCCGATCATGTTCGGGAATTTGTTCGCAATGTCATTGAAGATGGACGAGCTACGATATCTGATGAACTTCGCAGCTATGCTGAAGCGAGTGGATTAGATTCCGTCATCTAGTGCTCGTTCAGAGCGACCATGTCCCCAATCGCTTCCTGTGCTTTTCTCGACAGACGTGTGACTGTCTTCGTAGAAATCCCAAGCTGTTCAGCGGTTTCTTCCCGTGTAAGGCCAAACAAGTAGCGGGATTCAAATACGGCTCGCTGCTTGTCGTCCAGCTTTTCAACCAGATTCAGCAATTTCTCCCAATTCTGCTCGACGTCACCGTCAGCCTGGACAATGTCGTTAACAACCAGTTTGCCTTGAGAGTTGGCATTCGATTCCTGCCCTCGTTGTCGTGGCGCAACACCGTGAAACTTCTGAGCAGCGATGTCTCTTAGACAGAACTTCATACAATTGGCAACTGCGGCAATGAATGCATTGGGCTCGTCAATCTGTTGCCGATCAATGATGTCCAGGCCCTCAGAGTTCTTTTTGAAGACTCGTCGCAAAAGTGCCTCGTTGAGCAAATCGCCCGTTTCCAGCCCTTTGTCACGAAGGTCTTTGAAATCGTGGCGATTCAGCATTCTACGAGCGATAGCTGCGAACCTTTCGTAAGCAGCTTCCATCAAGTCGTGGCGTGCGTCAGCCCGCCCATTACGTGCGGATGCAAGTAGCTCTCCGATTCTGGTCGTCGTACCCATTCGTCGTTTTACTGTCCCTTTCGTCGAGTTGAATTGCGTACTCTAAGGATCGCACCTTAAAACGAAGGAGGCAACATGACCGGCCATTCAGTTTTCGTAAAGGCAAAAGTGCTTGGAGTCGAAGGTCGCATTGATGAGAACGGCACCGGGACGTGCGTCGTGACCATCAGGAGCGAAGAAACCGAGCTTTGGACACCACTGGTCCTCTATCTCGGATACCCGAATGCAATCAGGCTTCTTCAGGACTTGGAGCAAGTTCTAAGGCAATCAGAAGCGTTTCAGCAGCCCGAAACCAAAGCGTTGCCCGCTGTCCCTGAACCCATCGAATTGCCCTATTTCGATGAGGATGAAGATGGTCGAGAGTTTCTAAGGGTCAATGACTGGCCACCGTTCTAGCCCAGAAAAATCTGCCTTTCAGCAATTCTTCAAAAAAGTCGAAGTTCAGTGTCCTTTTCTGGAAGTCTCACCACGCATCCCTGATGAACACCAACCACATCCATCAGGGAGACACAGAATGACTCAGCAAATTGACATTTTCAGCGAAGACTTCGTTCCATCTGGGCAAGTCGAGTCAGGACACCGGCACGGTATCCGAGCCGACTTTGCCGGGATTCGAGACCGTGAAGGAGGACGGAATATCACCCATCCGAGAGTGCTCCACGAGGAACTCAACGACGACTTCGACGAATTTGAAGATTGGCGTTTCGACGACTGCTTCTCCTGGGAAGTAATCGGAGTCGAACCTCCTCAGGAGGTATGAGAATGCAACGTAGAGAATTCTGTCAACAAACAATATTTGCGATTGCAAATTCAAGCCTGCCGACATGCGAATCGAATATCGAGGACTTGCGGCAGGCAGTCTTATCTGACGACTTCATGGTTTCCTACGAGATCGTTTGTCGGTGCAGACGGGATACCGGCATCGCAAAGATGCTTCTACCTGAACTTACTGAGATCGTGGTTGATCATGAACCCACGATCTGGATGGCTGCTGCCAAGGCAATCGGGAACCTTGGTTCCGAAGCCAGCCAAGTCATTCCTGTCTTAGAACGGATTCAACATCGTGGGGATGCTCTTGATCGAGTCGTTGTTGCCGAAACCAGATTGAAGATCGATTTGTACGAAGCTGAACTCGTTTGGGGATTCTTTGTTGAGGGGCTTTTCGATGACACAGGATTGGCACCGACCGTTTGGATATTGGACCAGTTACACCAGGAACAGTTAGCGGCATTGCACAGATGCTCTGATTGTCCATCGTTCTTCCTGCCCGACTCGGAGTCCGCCAATGTCTGATCACTTTACAGCAAATGTTGTTGACTATCTCGCCATTCAAGCGGCGAAAATGTTTCATGCGACGGGCAAGCCAGTGGTTGGGCTACTGACGTTCCGATTGAACCCAGCAGAATCACTCGCTTCCACAAACCTTGCCATGACCAGACAGCAGTTGATTCGTCTTCGTGACGATATCGATTCGCTTATCAGTGACCCGGAAAGCTGGCTTCACGAATCCCAACTCAACTCAGAGGCTCCAACATCGAAAGAATGAAATCAGATTTTCTTTTTCGCTTCCTCGCTCTGGCTTTGTTGATTGCGGGAGGCACATGGCACTGAACGGCTGCGGTACAACTGTGACGCAGCCGTACTCCGATGCTTTTGAAACGACTGGTGTTATTTGTACTCGATGTCAGAATGTTCTTCGTTGTTAGCATCGATCAATATGGCTATGAAAACATGAGTCGATTCGACATGGAAATTCTTCTTCGTCCAGTTGAGCTAGACGACCTGCCGATTCGATTTGAATTTCAGCTCGATGCTGAATCGAATCAAATGGCGTTCACCCATCCTCGAAGCAAAGAGGCCATTGGGAGAATGGCACCATCAGATTCCCCCGTCGTGGTGAGATCAGTTATCGCTGACGAGTTCTTTGCAGGTTGCATTTCCTGTTTCAAGTGTGACGGTCAGCAACATCCTGGCTACTGGATCGTCAAACAGTTGTTGGGCAAGGTGTTGCAACGAGATTGAACAGGTTGTTGCTGACCGAAATCAAAATTTTTCCGCTGCTGTCACATGTTGCCGCCAACAAAGTCGCCTCAATTCGTGCCCTCGAAAAATGCGGCTATCACGAGATCCGTCGTGAATGGTCTCCAAGGTCAGACCGCTACCGGAGTGCGAAGAAGTTGTGATAAAGCTTGCCAAACCGACGACCGAATATTGAGAAAACTCCTTCTGAGGCCACTGGATTGGCATTATAGGACGCTGCTTTCAGTCCGTCCTCGACTGACGAGTCCGTCAATTCACAGCTTGATCGACGATAGCGTTACAGGTGTTCAACGAGATTTTGAAGGTTGCGACAGATCTTTTCCCCAGAGCTTCCCATTGCAGAACCGCGGCAAAGATCTGGGCCGAGGCCTTCCGGTGATCTACGTTTTGGCGACTACGGAATCTACGGAATCCACGACGAGATACCGCCAAAACACGCGAAAAAATCTACGGAATTACGTCGCCTTGCAAAAATGACCGTTTGGCCTAAACTACGACAGTCAAAAGCTTTGAGTCCGTTTGCAAGGTACGCCAAGGTCGTCTACGAAACCGGAGGTTGCTGGTTCGAGCCCAGCCAAGTGTACTTTGCTATCAAAGGACTTACGTCGATTCAGTTTTCGGTGTAACGTCCGTGTCACAGGAAATGTCACAGAACGGCCCCCGTCAGCAGCCACTCACGGGGGCCAACGAACCTCTCGGTCCGTCATTGGTTTTCATTCACCAAACGGGAGGTTCTCATGAAAAAGTTTCCAAAGCCTTGGTTTCGTCCCTCGAGAAATACGTGGTTCGTCACGTTCGATGGCAAGCAGATCAATCTTGGCAGTGACAAAGGGGCTGCCTTCGCGAGATACAAAGAGCTACTCGCCCGGCCTCAGCCAATTCATGTCGTATCTGATTCACTTGCCGTGATCGTCGATGCATTTCTGGAATGGACTCAGAAACATCGTTCTCCGGACACCTATGAGTGGTACCGATATCGCCTGCAGCGACTCATCGAACGTCACGCAGACCTTCGAGCCAGCGATCTCCAACCGTATCACGTACAGCAGTGGGTTGATTCGTATGAACTGTCGCAGACAACTCGACGGAATTACCTGAGGTCGGTAAAGCGCTGCATCAAATGGGCGGTCGCACAGGGGCACCTCCGGAATAATCCAATTCAGCACCTTGAAGTGCCGAATGCGAAATCGAAAGAAGTCCTGAGCACAGCAGATGAATATCAAGAAATGCTTTCGTTCGTTCCTGACGGACCGTTCCGTGATTTGATCGAGGTGACCTGGGAAACGGGCTGTCGGCCACAGGAATCGCTGCGTGTTGATGCCCGGCACTTCGATGCCAAACATCAGCTTTGGGTATTTCCGCGTGCAGAGTCGAAAGGGAAGAAAGCGCCTCGTGTCGTCTATCTTTCCGACACTGCAGCAAAGATCACGCAACGGCTTGTGGCCATGTATCCGGATGGCCGTCTTTTCCGGAATTTGTACGGCTCTCCCTGGACGACCGACTCCGTGAATTGTGGTTTCGACCGTTTGCGAGTTCGAATGGGCAAAGCTGAAATTCGCCATCGACGAGAGTCGATACCGGCTGAAGCGATCCAGGAACTGGCAGCAACGTTGAAGACGACGCGGCGAGTCAAAGGACGTGTTGTTGAGAAGACGGAGGCGGATCTTCGATTCGAGGCCAAACAGAAATTGCTGGCGATTCGAGCCTGTGAACTGGTACCGCGATACTCGCTGTACGCATTGCGGCATTCCTGGGCGACGCGAGCATTGCAGTCGGGGACTGATTCCCTGACTGTCGCGATCCTAATGGGACATGCTCATCCATCCACATTGGCTCGGGTGTATCAGCATCTGTCTCATGATCCTCAGCACCTGCTGAATCAGGCGAAGAAGGCGTCAGCCTAAAGGTGAATGTGTTTGAATTTTGTCTTCCGCAAGACTGGAGATGGACTCCGCGTCTCCGTGTGGCATGCGGCAAGGTACGATTCGAGATCAGCTTGACTGACTCGAATCGTGCCGCGCCCTGTTCCGATTCGATGTACGGACAGCTTGCCGGACTCGACGAGTTGGTAGACAAGGCTCGGAGAAACGTTCAGCCGTTCGGCAACGTCCTTGACTGTCAATAGATTCACGTCGGCCGGTTTATCGCGACTCGCCATCAGGCTGCTCCTTCGGTGAACACTGCTGGAGCATCCTGTCGATCGCGAATGCCGATTCGAGGTTAATGCGTGCGTCATCAGTTTCGCTGGCCTCCGAAGCCAGTCTCGGCAGGTCATCTATCGGGACCAATGCTTCCAACTCTGCTCGAATCCTCGTCAGGATACGGCACGATGTGACACAGGATTCTGTCCCATCGGCCAGACTCACTCGGAACAGCTCAGATCGAGCACCCTCCGGGATGGTCGAGACGATGTCAACGAGCCTCCGAAAAGCTCCATTCTGATCTGATGCATGTGATGGATTTTTCAAGACAATCTCCGTTCCACATCGCTTCCGTGTACGACCCATTGGGAGTTGGGGATTTCTTCTCGTCCGCAGAGTTCGGTGGCGGGATACCTTGCGAAGTATGTTTGTGGCAGTCCGATCTCGGGCAGGCGGACTGAAGGAGTGACCGACACTGAAGTTGTCTTCGGCTGTCGAGACCATCGTGACGGTCAGCAGAAGCTCAAGAAACTGTCTCCGCAGGACTTCCTGACCAGATGGTTCGAACACGTGCCATCCAGGGATCTGCGAATGATTCGCCGCTGCGACCTGTACGCCAACAGCTGTGCTCAGCTTCGAGCTCGAATCTGCGAACAGCTGCCGACGGAATCCCCCACCGAGACTGCCGCCGCCGAACCCGCTCGCGGCCGCATCATTCCGCTTGAACGTGACGTGTGCCCGGTGTGTAATACTCAGGTCAGAAGCCCCGCTGCAGGGCCATCCCGCTTGAAATCGATCGGCATTTTTCCCAGGGGTTTTCCGCGTGGCCAGCCACAAAAAGGCACTCCCCCATAGCAGCGGAAACCGACCGAGGACAGACGCCTGATCTCTTCCCCAACGCGGATCTTGTTCAGCAATGCGTTGAACCCCAAGTCGCCGACCACCGGTTTCACATGGAAACACCTTTGTGACTTGTGGCTAACGCTAACGTTCGTCTTACCATCCACAGAGAGAACCGACTACCATGCTGCGATGCACCTTGCTCGTGATTATTTCTTTCGTGGCATTGGGAACAGCTCGCCATGCAACGGGAGAAGATGTGCTCTTTAAAGAAGAGTTTAATGACACTCTATCGCCCGAGTGGCAGGTCGTCGGGTTGACGAAAGACGACTACCGAATCCGCGACGGCGGACTGGAGATGCGTGTTCAACCGGGAAGGCTTACCCGTGACACGCCGATGCTGATGGTTTTGCTGCCTTTCAACACATCGGAGACGATAACGGCTTCCGTGGAGGTGACACCACTCGAACCATTCACGGAGCCGGACGAATCAGCCGGGCTCTTCCTCACGGATGCTGAGAGTCGTGAATTCGGCGCTGAGAAGAGGAATCTGAACGGTCATCTTGTGTTCTCGCCGGGAAACGTAGAATTTGTTGGGGAAGCAGGAGAGGAAGGAGATCCGCAGCAATATGCGTTGAAGTTCTGGCCTGCGAATGAGGACAACGGTCCGCTAAGAATCATCGTTCGCGGACACTATGGCCACTTCCAGGTTGGCCCATCGCAGCAGGGCAAATATTTGAACCTCTTCCACTCAGCGCTCCGCGAGAACGAACCGAAACGTGGTTTCTGTCTTTCTGCATCCGGTGGCCCATCGGACCGCGATCACTGGGTGCGATTCGACAATTTTCGCGTAATTCGCAATTGAGACGAACCATGGGATGCAACGGAGCTGCTGTGGTGCGGTTTATCGTGAAATCCGAGTCAACTCCCGCCGCCCGCTGATACCGGTCGTTGAACTTAACCGCTTCGTGTGCTCCGCTCGGAAAGGCAAGACTCACACGGCGGCAGCGATGAGATCGAAGATGTGACGCTGAACGCAGTGCAATTCGTGCATCGTCGGTGTCTGCACATCCTTCCGAGCGGCTTCATGAAGACGCGCTGCAACGGCGGCTGGAGCAATCATCATAACAAGCGATACGTGACTGAATGTCGTCAACTGCTGCACGGTAATGATGCTGAAAGCAGCGCCGCAGATATAGACACAGTTGCCAGTGTTGACTCTGAACTGCCAGGCGAAGACAGTGATGTTGACGCTCGCCCGTGTCCCAACTGCGGCGAGCATCCGGAATTGTGGCAACAAGGACAGCGATACAGCTGGCGAGCCATTCTCTGCTCATCCAGCAAGGACCGACCCGAGTGGTATCATTCGTGGGAGACATCCGGGTGACGAATGCATCCATCATCACGATCAGACCGCCGTTCGAAGCGACTTCTCCACCCGCGACGCCATCGCCACTGCGCCGACTCATCTGTCAGCGCTGTCATCTGGCCCGAACGATCCCCTTCATCATGCCAGGCTAACCAGGTTTCAAAGCGTCACAACAAACTTCGCACCTTCAGGACTGACAAGCGACTCCCCTGCGTATAGAATCCGCCCTCAAGCGAGCTCACCCGCGTTATTGAGTTCGCAGGGGCAAATTCAGACTGTCTGAATCTACTCTCCCACCCACGAAGGGGAAAAGTACAACGCACGATCTATGAGTCGCCATCCCTGCCGCCGCATAGATCGCAATTCATTCTGCTGCAATTTATTTACCAGCATTCTATCATGAAACCCTCCTCAAAAGTTACAAGCCGTGCTTCGGAAACGAGACCCCTCCCCTCAATCCACGGTTTAATCCGCCAGCTTCTAGAAAGCAGCTGGCAGACGCTGAACGCGACCTGGGAATCAAGCTCCCCAAAGATCTACGAGCCTTTCTGCTCGCTGCGAATGGACAAACGGCCGACTGTCACTCCGATGGCGACGTGGTCGTTCCACGCGTTTCGCCAACGGAAAACACAAATTGACCGCCGAAGGTTGGTTCGCAGACATCGATTCCATTGTCGAGAGAACGTTATTCATGCGCGTACTTTCGTGACGAGATCCCCAAAACGCAACGCTTGGGGCCAATAGAATCACAGCAAGGGCTCATCCAGATTACAACTGCGGAGACACCATGGTACTTCGCAGTTGACACAACCCCGCGAAGGCGGGTCAACTAGCCAGGTGGTTTCCCGGTGAACGAATACCCTGCACAAAAAACGTCGGGATGCCTGAGTTTCAGCATTCATCGAACGACTGATCGATGGATTTGAGAAGAACCTGTATCATGTTGATGACGAAGGATACTTGAGCGAGGCGTGAACAAAGCTGCCGCAGAACAAAGATCGGGATAGGGCAGCCTTGCGGCTGAGCCCCTCCCACACCACCCGGCATGCGGGTCCGCACCGGGCGGTTCAGGTCTTTTGCAGTGAGTGTCTGCCAGATGGTGAGCAGGCTGGCTAATCCCTCGTGAGCAAGATAGTCCAGCGACAGTGGTTCGTGCACGGCTTTGCTGGACGACAGCGTCCACGGACCTTTGTGACTGCAGCCGTGGGTCACGGCTTCGTCTTCTGTCACGCCGAGTTGACGCAGGTTCGCGATCCTTGTGCGGACGTTTCGCCATTGCTTCCAGTAGCAAGCCCGGATGCGACGGCGAATCCACTTGTCGAGTTCCGCAAAGTACGTTTTGATCGGCACCAGACGAAAGTAACCCACCCAGCCCTGAAAGTAGCGACGCAGTTCCGTGAAACGATAAGACATCGACACGCCGCGATTGCGACGGGTGATCTGCTTCACGCGGTCACGAAATTTGCGTTCGTTCTTCGGGCAGCTCACCTCAGGATCTCTTTGAGCCTCGATGACGTTTTCTGTTCACTGTGTTCATCTTTCCGGCTCACGCAGCTTTGGCGAGGTCCGTGTGGCGATTGTCAAAACCGGCCCCCGACAAGATTGAAAGCAGTCGCACACCTTCGCAGGCTTCCTCCCCACGGCTGATCGCTCTCCCGCAGTTGCCCTCGCCTCGCACTTCACTCACAAAGAAACATTTGGCATACTGCCTGCTCAATGAGTCCCGTTTTCGTACAGGGGACTTCACACAAGTCCACGCCCATATTGGGCGTACCCGTGTACACGGAGCACGGCTGTGCGGTGTCACAAGTGGAAAGTCGTCTCTCCTTGCCCGGTGACGGCTAACGTTCTGCCCCAATCCCAAAGATCGAGATCGGATATGAGCACGCCGCGCGAAATCGATCTGACCGGCTCGAACGATGACGTTGCTCGCTGGATCTGGAAGAAGCTCGTACCGAAATCCGGTCAAGCGTCGTACGTGCAGGCTGGGAGGTCCCGGCGCGCAATCGAGAAACTTCGCCGGGAAGCACAAGGCAACGGAAACATCAATTGGGATGACCGATTCGAGATGCTCGTAGACTTCATTGAAACTACACTATTGTCCCAAGCGTGCTTCTCTGACGACGCCAAGGAATCGATTCGGCAGGATCTCGATCGCATCCGCAACTTTCTTCCGCCAAAATGAATTGACTGACGACTCCCAGATCCCGCTGCTCCCGTACGTTGAAGACGATCTGTATGATCGCCTGACCGATCATCTGATTTTCTTTTGCCGAAGGCAGCCTGTGTTAATTGCATATTCCCCAGATCCCCAGAAATACCGTTGATCACCTACCGTAGCCTCCGCGTGTAGCGATGGGGAAGAACAAGGATCGGAATAGAGGTCAGCCTTGCGGCTGATCCCCTCCCACACTTTAGCTGTCCATTGTGCGTCGAAGAACAGACCTTGACACAAGCTCTTTGCAACACTGGGCAGCTTCCACAGACTGCGGAGCCTAAAATATGGAGGCGTCAAGCCGTAATCCTGGCGACGTTTCCGAAGTGGGTTGTTGGGGAAGCGTACGATCTATGAGTCGGCACCCCTGCCGCCGCATAGATCGCAATTCGTTATGCCACTTACCGATTGCTCGTATGGAGACGGATGTCATGCAAAAGCTGGATCGTAGCCTTATTGCGGCTACCCTGATTTCCGCGACCGTGCGCTGCTGGTGGCGATGGCAGGGAGCGCACGCCCAATGAATATGATTTTCGTGAATCTTCGGCGTACAGTGAATTGGACATGGCGACGAGAAAACGACTTGAGAAGGTTGTGGTCGATTTGACTCTTCTTGAAAAAGCCCTTAGTGCTTACATGGACGACCACAGCGATTCGCCCCCCACGAGACTCGAAGACTTGGTGCCACGATACCTCCAGGAACTGCCAAGAGATCCGTTCGCAGAACAAGATGCTGAAATCCCGGAACATCTCAAGCACTTTGATCGATCACACGACGGTCGTGGGTATTTGTACTGCTACAAGCCGAGCGGACTTTCAATCAAATCGTACGATCCACTTGAATTGCAAAGCATACCTGGCGCATGGGATGTCCGCAGTATCGGTCTTCGTACGTTTCCTCTGCGAGACCGCGTCTCAAACCCCGGACTCATACGCACACGCGGTTACTGGGGACGCTTTCAGCTTCTGACGTGTTTTGACTCGCGACTGACATAACAAAGATCGGAATAGGGGTCAGCCTTGCGGCTGAGCCCCCTCCCACACCACCCGGCATGCGGGTCCGCACCGGGCGGTGCAGGTCTTTTGCAGTGAGTGTCTACCAGATGGTGAGCAGGCTGGCTCATCCTTCGTGGTCGAGATCATTCAGCGACAGTGCTTCATGCAGGGCTTTTGGCGGACGCATCCGGGAGAATATCGACCAGCAACTCCGGCCGAATGGAACGGGTGAGGATCGACCACCTCTGCAATTGTTGAGATCTCGATGTCCGACGACACTCCGTTCGGTGCGACTTTGTGAATTGCTGCCGACTTCCGTTTCCCGCTCAGCAGGACTGCTCGCTGACTATTCGTGGCTGAGTGTTTCGTCGAGATTCAGGATGGTCAGGCAGGCATTCGTCCATGCGGCGAGTGTTTCCGGTGCGTGTCCTGAGCTGCCCTGCGATGCTCCGACGGCCAGCAGCTCTGTCGCGAGCTGCGGGTGCTGTTCGTACTGCTGACGACTGCGACGGATGGCGCCAGACAGAATCTGAATCTCGTCCTCAGTCGCCGTGCGCCCCAGAATGCGTTCGAAGAGTCGATGGATTCTGTCGGCATCGGTTGTCAGGGCTGCATCGGCCAGCAGTGACTGAGCCAGATGGCGGGATGATTCGACCCAGGTGGTTTCGTTAAGGGTCAACAGAGCGTGCAGCGGAGTGTTGGTTCGGAACGGCTTGACGGTACACGTCTGGCGCGAGGCACTGTCGAAGAACATCGTCGGAGCGATAATTCGTCGCCAGAAGACATACAGGCTGCGACGGTACAGTTTTTCCCCGGTGTCCTGCTGATACGACTTTTTTCCGAAGGTCGCTTCTTCCCAGACTCCGTCCGGCTGATAGGTGTTGATGGAAGGCCCGCCGGGTTTGCCATTCAGCATTCCGGCACACGCCAGCGTCTGGTCTCGGAGCATCCACGACGGCAACCGGAAACGGGACGAACGGGCAAGCAGACGGTTTTCGGGATCGATTCTCGACAGGCTGACAGCCGAACCGTTCTCATCAGTCTGTTGAATGATGCGGTCCGCGGATGACTGCCGATAGGTGTGACTCATCACAATCTGTTTCATCAGTCGCTTCACGTCCCAGCCGTGGTCCCGAAAATCGGCGGCCAGCCAGTCAAGCAGATCCGGGTACTGAGGGAATTCGGCCTGAACGCCAAAGTCTTCCGCGGTCTTAACCAATCCGACTCCGAACAGCTGCTGCCAGAACCGATTGACGGTGACTCGAGCGGTCAGCGGATGCTGCGGAGAGACCAGCCACCGAGCCAGATCCAGCCGTGTTGCTCGATCCCCGGTCACGGTCAGAGGCGGCAGGCTGGCTGGAGTCATCGCGGTGACTTCATGATCGGTCACGTCATTGTAAAGTCCTCGGTTCAGCATGAAGGTCGGCCGCCACTCAGCACGATCTTCCATCACCATGACCCGGGCAAACCGGCGTCTGAGATCGTCCCGCTGCTTTTCCATCCGAGTCAGATCTGATGACAGTCGGACATAATCGAGGTCACGGTTCAGCCATGCATTCTGAATACGTTTCCGCTGTTCGTCGCTGCGTGCGTCGCTGGAAGTTCTCAGATCTGCCAGCAGTGTTGATTGATCGTCTGTCAGTGATGGTTTCGGGTAAGTGGTTACGGCCAGACGGAAATGACCGAGGTTATGAAACGCATGGACCGAATCGTGTTCCAGAGTCACCACCAGTTCCGCCCGAGCCGTGACGGTGATTGGTTCTGCAAACACAAACACGGCAGCGTGGTCTCGATCAACGGGTCGACCCTCATAAATCGCCCAGCCGGTTGACGTGTTTCCGTCAAACGCGCTGGACACCGTCAGGCTGCCCTGTTCGAAAGTGGCGTTCGCGGATGCAATCCGAATATTCTGATCGGCTTCTGCACCTTTCAGAACAGCGCGGATTTCCGTGAGCACAAAGTTGCCGCTGTCGGATCGAGCGATGCCGCCCTGGGTCATCGATGGGTGCCGCAGCGCATCAAGTCGCAGCGCCGTCAGGGGTTCCGCCCCGATAACTTCCGGCGACAGCGGCAGGGTCAGCGTGTAGGTGTCGTTCGCAGCGTTCTCACCGCCGACCAGAACTGAATCGTCGTCCAGAAGCTGCAGATGCTGATGGACGGCCTTCATTGTGGACGGCTTCAGGACTTTCCAAATGCCTGCTGCCTGAGTCTTCAGGACCTCAGCTTCCCACGTGACCTGGCCCGGAAGCAGGGCCTGCCGCAGCGCCGACAGATCTGCCTGAGCGGATTTGATGCTGGCCGTGAGTTCTGCTTCGGTTTGCTGCTGATCGGCCGTTGGAGTCGCCAGGACCGGTGGAGTCTGAGCATTCCCGCCACCGCCATCGACCGGGGTCTGATTGAAGAATGCGAACAGCTGGTAGTAGTCTTTCTGAGTCAGCGGGTCATACTTGTGATCGTGGCAGCGGCAGCAGTTCAGAGTCAGTCCCAGCCAGACTGTGCCCATGGTTTCGCACATGTCCATCACATAGTCGACTCGATTCTCTTCCGCAATTCTTCCGCCCTCACCGTTAATCATGTGATTTCGGCAGAAGCCGGTGGCCAGCTTCTGGTCATCCGAGGCATCCGGAAGCAGGTCTCCCGCCAGCTGCAGCACCGTAAATTCATGATACGGCATGTTGCTGTTGAATGCCTGAACGACCCAGTCACGCCATGGCCACATTGTCCGCTCGTTGTCTCCCTGATAGCCATTCGTGTCAGCATATCGAGCCGCATCCAGCCAGTCCCACGCCATGCGTTCTCCATAAGCCGGAGAGGCCAGCAATCGATCAACAATCCTTTCGTAAGCTGAATCCGATGGATCGCTCAGAAAACCGTTCACTTCACTCAACGTCGGAGGCAGTCCCGTCAGGTCAAGGCTGACTCGGCGCAGCAGCGTTCGCCGATCAGCTTCTTCTGAAGCAGTCATCCCCGATTCCAACAGACGTGACTGCACAAAAGCATCGATCGGTGACCGCACCGGAAAATCTGATTCCGCAAAGTCCGGTACTTCCGGTTTCTTCAGGTCCTCGAACGACCAATGCCTCCCCCAAACAGAACCGCTTTCCAGCCAGCGTTTCAGCGTTGTCTTCTGAGCCGCCGTCAGATGCCGATTCGAATCCGGGGGCGGCATCATCAGATCCGGATCATCAGACAGCACTCGCTTCAACAGGTCACCGTGTTCGGGATCGTCGCGGTTCAGAACCAACAGCGCGCCTGCTTCGGTATCGAGTCTCAGGTTGCCTTTCCGGTGATGCTCGTCCGGCCCGTGGCAGAAGAAACAGTTCTCAGACAACAGAGGCAGTATGTCACGCGAGAAGCGAATGTCATCAGCCAAAGCATGTGAGGCCGAAAGCAGAACACTTCCGGCGATGCTGAATGAGAACAGCAGCGCAGATGTTCGATCAGGCATGAGATCAACGCAGGCGGGACTGAAAGGCGGGAAAGCCGGAAACTGATTCCGTCCGGGTTCCGGAGATCAGATTCTGCACAGGATATCGTACCGCCAGGGATGACACACGAAAAGAGATCCCTCTGCTAACTACACGCTTTTGGCCAGCCGCACCGCGCAGGCTTTGTAGGCGGGTTGTTTTGAGTACGGGTCGAAGACGGCGTCGGTCAGGCGGTTGGTGGTTTCGTAGTGCATGGGGATGAACACCTGCCCGGGCTGGACGTTGTGCGTCAGCAGGGCTGTGGCCGTCATGCGGCCGCGCTGGGATTCGACGATGATGATTTCGTTGTGGCTGATTCTGAGGTCTCGGGCGTCCTGCGGATTCACTTCGACGAACGGGTGTTCCGGATACAGCTTCTTCAGCACGGCCGATTTGGACGTTCGTGTCTGCGTGTGCCACTGACTCGCGGAACCTCGGCCGGTCAGCAGCAGGAACGGAAACGCGGCCGACGGGTTTTCTCGCAGCGGTCGCGGTTCTTCGAAGATAAATCGCGCTCGACCGTCGGCGTGGAAAGAAACGGCCATCGGCAAACAAACGACGTTCACACAGACTTTCGTCCGTCGCGCATTCGGAACGGGTTTGTTCCGACAGAGGCCACTGCATTCCGCCGGATTCGGCAAGGTCGCGATAGCCTTCGATCCCGGTGAAGTCACACGGCATGTTTCGGCTGAGTTCCTTCAGCAGGTCGAACACGGCGGACGGTGATGTCCAGCGAGCAAACATGTCTCCGCAGCCCCACGCGTCTGCCACGAGTCGAAAGATGTTGAAGTCGGACAGGGCCTGCCCGGGAGCTCGACGAACTTTTCGAGGTCACACCGATGCGGCGTTCGGAATTGATGAACGTGCCGTCTTTTTCGCCCCAGCCGGACTGCGGGCAGAACCAAGTCGGCCATGCGAGCTGTTTCTGTGGAATGGTACATATCCTGAACGACCAGAAAGTCGAGTCGTTCCAGAATGTCGCGAGCGGAGTTCTGGTTGATCCACGAATGAGCCGGATTGGTACACAGAATCCACAGGCCCGGATCTTCCTCGCAGAACACCTTCCAGGGATTTCGTGGTAGGCCCGGAGTTTTCACGCGGGATCACGCTTTCATCAATCTGCAGGATGTCGGCGACCTGGCGTCGATGATCGGAGTTGGCGAAATCTCGTCCGACCAACAATCCGTCGTATTGCTGAACAATCGCGAGCCCATTGCGTTGCATTGTCCGGTGATCGAGTTAGCTCCGGTGCCCGGACGACCGATATTCCCGGTCATCAGTGCCAAATTGATGATCGCCTGCAGTGCGAACGCCCTGATGACTCTGGTTGACACCCATTGTCCACCAACGAAACTCGCTGACCGCGTTGAATCGTGTCGACGCAGCGATCGAACTGCTGCGCCGAGAGGCCGGTTTCCTGAACGACTCGTTCCCGAGTAAACGGCTGAACGAATTCAGCGAACTCGTCAAGCTGTTCGTGCTGGCTCGTATAAAATCATGAGCCAACGCGTTGCGACTGATCAGTTCGCGAGCGATCCCGTACAGCAGCGACTGATCGCTCTTGGTTTCAGCGGCAGATGCTGAGTGGCGTTCATGGCGGTCTCAGTCATGCGGGGATCGATCACGATGATCTCCGGCGAATGCGGATTCCGCATGACTCGTTCCCACATGATCGGATGAGCCAGACACAGATTGCTGCCCACCAGCACGATCACATCCGATTCTTCAAAGTCGGCATACGTGTACGGCGGCGCGTCGAATCCGAACGCCTGCTTGTATGCAACCACGGCCGACGCCATGCACTGTCGGTGTTGCCGTCTCCGTGCAACACCCATGCCGAATTTGGCCAATGCTCCGAGAAAGGCCATCTCTTCGGTGACCAGCTGCCCGGTGCTGATGAACGCAATCGAATCGTTTCCGTGAGTCTGCTGAATGGTTTTGAAGCGCCCGACGAATTCGTTCATCGCTCGCGGCCAGTCCACCGGCTGCAGCGATCCGTTTCTCGACGAACGCAGCAGCGGCGTGGTGGCTCGATCCGGCATCCAGCACCGTCAGCAGCTCCCAGCCTTTGGGGCACGCCATTCCAAGATTCACGGGGTAGTGCGTTTCGGGCGACAGGCCAATGGCTTCACCGTCGCGCAGGTGGATGTTCAGGCCGCAACCGGTCGCGCAGTAGCCGCAGACGGATTGAGTTGTTGCCGCCGGAAGCAGCGTTGTCGGAAGTTGTCCAGTCCGAACTGGCCGGGTTCTTGCGCAGGAGCTCTCGAGTCAGTCGTCCGGAATGAGCACGCAGAAGTTCTTTCAGCATCATCGTCGCGGACCTCCAGGCATACGCGGTGCAGAGACCGCGGCGAAGAACTGATAACGTTCCGCCAGCTCACCGGCCAGACTCGCCAGAAACAGAATTCCCACGGTCACCAAAGACGGCAGACTGTCGATCGTTGTTTGTTTTCAGTCAGCAGAAACAGCGGCATCATGATGCCGCCCAACAAGCCGGTGGCGGCTCGAACAATCAGCGTTCCCGACAAAGGTCCGGTCAGCAGCCGAGCCGATCGTTTCAGGGGCGAGTTTCGATGTTGCATCAGATGAGTCAGCAGCGACGCTTCAAACAACAGCTTCGCGGTGGTGCCCAGTAACAGCGTCTTGGCCAGCAGTTCTCCGGCCTGTGAATACAACAAAGCCGCATTTTGATCGTGTCCGGCGATGGCAAACAGAAAGATCACCAGAAATGTCGTGGCGACACCCAGATTCAGCGGCTGTCAGAACGAACTTTGTGGCCGTCTGACTGAAGCTCCAGAACTCGCAGCTTCGTGAAGACATAAATCATGGCCGAGCAGAACAGCCCCAATGTTCCGGTCGCCACGACGGCCTGCCCGGCAAGTCGCAGCGAAGCCACCGGCAGCAGATTCCACCAGACCAGTGCCGCATAAGCCGATGCGGTCGCGGCGAACAGTCCGAACGCGATGATCTCGCGACTCAGCCACGAATGTCGAAGCCCAATGATGGCTCGAAACGCATACTGCGGACGCCCCAGATGCAGAGTACTCGCGCCGCGCCAGCAGACCCAACGCCAGAGCCACCGCAGACTGAAGTGGTCGAAAGACGGTAAGTGCCGCTTCGTTCAGCCATGATTCCAGAGCCAGTCCCACCGCAAAGGTCCCGACCGACAACTGCGTGAGCACCAGCATCAGAATCAGCGGCCAGTGCGGATGCTGAGGTTCACCGAGTAGTAATCCGCCGGCAGCATGTTGCGGGGAAAGACTCGTTTTGTGCGAAACGTGGTTGTCGGAAAGGTCAGGTGCGGTTCCGGAGCCGCGGGAAGAAACGGATCGGCTTCGGCGTTCTCTCGCACTTCGGCAACGTCGATGACTCGGATGGCAATTGCTTCGTGCGGACATGACTGCACACGCCGGAGCTTCTCCAACCGCCAGACGGTCGGCACACATATCATTTGCGAACGATGCCCTTGCCGCTGTGATACTTGGGCACATCGTAAGGACAGGCCAGAGTGCAGTACTGGCAGCCGAAACACTGATCGTCCAGATGCCGGACGATTCCGGTGACCGGATCCTTTTCGTACGCATCCACCGGACACGCCTCCATGCATCCCGGTTCCAGGCAGTGATGGCAGGCCGTCGTCACGTGCTGCATCACGGGCTGATTTCGCGTGCCGCCGATCAGCAAACCGACATCCCGCCACGTTTCTTTTTCGTCGAGACCATTCAGCGAATGACACGCCACGACGCACGCCTTGCAGCCGGAACAGCGATCCAGATCCACATCAAAGGCATACTGCTGCCCAACGCTCGGCGGAGCCACGGCAGAAGTCGTCGGTAGTAGCGAGCCTGAGTGGGAGAGGCGTCCGCGGAAGCCATCCGATCATGACGCTGAGAGAACTCTTCCACCGCGGTCAACTGCTGCTGATCCGCCAGCAACATTTCCAGCAGCGACGACGCAGCCTGAACTCGCGATGCCTCAATCACAGGCAGCAGCATCTCCGGTTCTTCGCGCTGTGGCGTCTCAGTCAGCATTGGCGAAATCGTTTTTCATCTGCGTGCGATTCAACCCCGTAGGTCAGGCTCCCGCCTGACAATGTGTTCGGCACTGAGGCAGGAGCCTGGGCTGTGGAGAATCTGGTATTGCAGCGGGGTTCAGCTGGAGATTTTTTGTTGTGATTTCGCCTCGTAGAGGCGGCAGCACGTAGCCCCGGGCTTCAGCCTGGGGGAATGTTCGAATTGAATATTGAGCCGTGAAACGGCGACACAATCCGCCGGCATTCGACTCAAACCCCAGGCTGAAGCCTGGGGCTACATGCTGCCGCAGCTCCGCTGCGAAACACAGCTCCACGTCACGAACAAGAATCTATGCAATCCCAGGACATACCAACACCGGATTCCTGCCACTACAGGCGGGAGCCTGACCTGTAGTGCTGTCTCCATCTTGTTACACGATTACCAGGCGAGGACTTCCGCCAGCATGAAACTGTTCCGTATGAATTCGTTCCGTGTCGACTCCGGCCGACATCAACCCGCTGCGAATTTCGTCCATGAATTCATCGGGACCACAAAGAAAATACCGAGCTGATGTGGCGTCAGAGACCTGTTCAAGAACCTGTGCCGATGTGATGCGACCCGTGCCGCCATTCCAGTTTGCGGAAGGTTTTGTGAGTGAGACGTAATAGCGAAACCAGTTCGCAGATGCGGCCAGAGCACGGCATTCGTCGTAGCGAATGACGTCGATCGGCGTTCGTGCCCCATGCAGAAATGTCACCGGCCGATTCATTCCCGTCTGCTGAATCAAACGCGTAATCGACAGCATGGGAGTGATTCCGCTGCCGGCTGACACCAGCACCAGCGGTTCGGCATGACGTTGAGAATCGAAGAAGTAGCCTCCCTGAGCTCCCTTGATCTTCAGTCTGCCTCCAGCCGCGACATGATCGAACAAATAGTTGGTGACCTGGCCATCGGGGTTGCGTTTGATCGTCAGCTCCAGGACATCGGACTGCGACGGAGGTGAGCTGATGGTAAAGCTCTTCCAGACATCGATTCCGTCGACTGTGACACAAACCTTCAGAAACTTTCCCGGATAGTCGAACGGTACCTGCCTGGCCGAGTTGTTGAGCCGAAAGGTTTTGACATCCGGTGTTTCGTCAATGACTTCCAGCACTGTGAGTTCTGCTTCGACCGGACGGACCGGCTTTGAAGCTGCGGCACTATCGGCCGATTTTCGAATGGCGTCCAGCGGTGACTTGCCGAACGTCGCAGCGGGAACGGAAGGCACGTTGGTTTCAAGTTTCACCAGCACCTGACCGTCTTCGACTTTCGATTCGAACGTTCTGACGTCGTTGCCGGGATGATCCAGACTGCAGCCGTTGCGGACATCGAACGCCCAGTCATGCCAGGGACACCGCACGACGCCGTTGCTGAAATCTCCGTCCGCCAGAGACGCTCCTTCGTGAGGACACGCGGCATCAATGCACCGAATTCCGTCCTGATGACGAAACAACGCCAGGTCCATGCCATTAACAGACACGGCCAGTCCCGACTTGTCGGGAACATCTGACATCTGCCCCGCGACGACATAACCATCGGCCCTGACGGCAGGCTCCGCTTGCGGTGGCGGCGAAGTTTCCGCCACGGAACGTACTTCCTCGGTGTCCGATTCAATCCGAGCAAAGTACCTTCGCAGACCAGCGCAACCCGGGCAGAACACGGGGGGATCTTCGCCCTGATGCTGATGATTACAGCCTTCGGCATCCCCATGTGGGCACGGTGTAATCAGTGTCGCCGACCTTCTGCTTCTTCGGCCTGAATGCGTTCTCGCCAGTAACTGCTGAATGTCTGGCCGGGTTTGTGTTTCAGGTAGTATTCGTTCGTGACCTCTTCGGACAAGATTCGGAAGCTGGTCAACGTCGACACCCAGTCGATAGGGAAGCCCCATGTGAACCTGTCCGGAGATGCCGCCTCCCAGAAACACATCGAAACCTTCGCGAGTCCCGATCAACCGACGAACTCGCACACCCTTGAGCCCAATATCGGCGGTGAAATGCTGAGCACAACTGACGGACAGCCGCTCATGTGAATGCGAATGCCAAGCAGCTTGAGGGCCTTCTTTCGCAGCTTGCTGATCAGCTGCAGCATGTGCCCTTCGTTTCCGTGACGGCAATGTTGCAGAACTGACTGCCCGTGTGCAGGCCATGGTGTTCAGTTCATATTCGTCCGCATGGACGCTGAGTCCCAGAGCGGCTTCGCGTCCGTCGCCGCGGCAGATTTGAAACCCGTGGGAATGTTGATGACGGCAATGCCCTGTTCCTGTGTCGTCCGGCTCTTGCCACTGCCCCACTTGCGACTCAGGATCGCCAGCCCTTCCAGTTGCCTCCAAGTCATTCGCCCCAGCGGCACCGAAAGCCCCATCGTCCACCGCTTCGAGTCCTCTTGACGATACCAGCCGACGAATTCTCTTCGGGTGTCGATGACGGAATGGGTTCGGCAATTGATGGTTCCAGTCGAAACGGAAGTCTTTCCTCCAGCCACTGCACGCCGCTGATGCCGATGTCTGACCAGAAACCGCAACCGCGCGTTGCTGCGTTTTTCCCCCTCGACCCTTTTGCTCGAAACAGTTCGATGATCGTCGTCGTCAGCGGAACAACCTGATTCGGATAAACAAACACAGGAAGGTGCCACGCCAGCCGAGGATTCTGTCCCTGAGTGCCCCACGAGAACCTGAACCCGATGTCGCCGTCGGAATTGTGAGCTGCCAGAAAAACCGAGATCCTGCGTCCAGTAGTGAGCCGGATGGTCTTCGGTTCCGCTGAAGCAGATGTTCGTACAGCTCGCGGCAGATCCGAAAAGTCACGATTGTTCAGATAGATGGCGTCGACATCGCGACACAACTGCCGCGTCGATCAGGTCGTGTGACATCAATCCGCTGAATGGGTGTCCGAACACGTTCCGAATGTTGTCATGGCCGGTCTGTTTGGAAGTCAGCCCAACCTTCTCCAAACGAGCCGCCTTTGGCAGATGACTGATTTCAAGTCCCTGAATCTGAACATTGGCTCGCGTGGTAATGTCGACAATGCCGTGACCGTATTCGTAGGCCATCAATGCGATTTCTTTGGCCTGATCCGCCGTCATTTCATTCGCGGTGATGCGAATGCGGTTCATGTAGCGGCCGGGAGAATCACGTTTTCGGTAAAAGAATCCGTGCCACTTCATCCGCTCCAGATCCGGCGCAGGGATCTGATCCATGGGCGTCGACGCCGTCGCGTACTGAACATCGGGCCAGACATCAAACGGATGCTTTTCTGCCTTCCACACTTCAATCGGATTTGCCATCACCGTTTACCCGTCACTCAGTTCCATTCTTGAAACGACACTTCTCGCTGATCGCCACCGACCCTGCGTCGGTGGAATCACGACTGCTGAGCTAAAGAGATGGCGTTTTTCCGGGTGCTGTTCGTTTACGTCCCGACCGGAACCGCACCTGCGATGGGTTCGGCAACCGGCTGTGGAGCGAATTCACATTCTGTGCTTTCGCTGAACTTCACGAGGAAGCTCAGGAAAGAACACCCGGTCACGACGGCACCGAGAATGAATTGCCGCGGTGGGCCATGTGATTGCGGAAGACTTAAACAGAAAACCCGCCGCGACAGCTCCCGCGTTTCCACCGGCACCGACGATTCCCGACACCGACCCCAGTGCTCGGCGATTGATGAACGGCAATTACTGAAAACGTCGCTCCTTCCGACATCTGCACAAACAGGCTGAACAGCAGCAGCGTGGGAATGGCCAGAGTCAGCGTGTGCATGTGTGGGCGAACAGCATCAGAGTTACCCCTCGCAGAACACGGCAATGAACAGCCAGCGTGTTCGTCCGGAAAGCCTCCATTTCTCGCCGAATTTGTCCCCAAAGAATCCACCCAATGTGCGAGCGAAGATGTTCATCAGTCCGAACAGGACCGGCAAATCAGTCCTGCGGTGCCGACGGCCTTCAGCGGATCCATGTTCTGGAAGTATTCGAAGTAGTCGACGAAGTAGGAGCGCAGCGACGTTGTTGATCGTCAGTTCAATGCCAAAACAGGCTCCATAGATCACGAACAACGCCCAGACTCGGCTGTCGCGACAGGCTTCCAGAAACGTGCCTTTAACTGTCTTCGATTCCATCTGCCCGCTCGCTCGCAGATCGGCGAAGTTGCCTTCCGGAGTGTCCTGAGTCAAAAAGTAATAGGCAATTCCGGTCAGAGCACACCGCACCGGCGACAACCATTGCCGCACGCCAGCCGGTTTGTTCAGTGAAGCCCAGGAGGGTAAACGAACAGGCCGAACAGCAGCGGCATCACCAACTGAGTCACTCCGCCGCCGAGGTTGCCCCAGCCGGCCGTGGTGGCATTGGCAGTTCCCACAATAATTCGGAGCGAACATCACCGACGTGATACTGAGTGATCACGAACGAAGCTCCGATCACTCCGATGAGAACTCGAAAGATCAGAAAACGTCTGAAAGTCATGAGCAAAGCCGATCCCCATTACCGGCAGCGATCCCAGAATCAGCAGCCACGTATAGGCAATCCGCGGCCCGACTCGGTCACACAACCACCCAATGAACAGCCGAGCCAGAACCGTGATGGCCACTGACCCGATAATGCACCAGCCGATCTGGTCCTTCTCGAAAGATCCATCTCTTCACGCACCACCTTCATCAGAGGTGCAATGCCGAACCACGCGAAGAAGCACAGAAAGGAAGGCGAACCACGACATATGGAACGCCTGCATCTTGAGGCGATGTAAAATTACAGCTGAATCCGTTTGGCCTTTTGAGAGTTGAGCATGGAGACGTCCGATTCGTGTTTACAGAAGCGATCAGTGTGATGTCTCGCCTGATGACTCCCGCACACTGCGGAAAGCAATGACTGTGCCAGGTTGACACGAAAAACCTGACTCGATTCCCGTCTCACGGCCAATCTGCGTCCGGAAGACTTTTTGTGATCGCCGTCGTCACTATTCGGTCGGCTCACGCGTCTGAAGAACGACTGATCCTGAGGCAGCACTGCTCAATCAATGAGCGCGCACACCGGTAGTAACCTCAGAGGCCGGAGGCGAACACGTGGTTCTTATCACAGGCCAATGCGAAAGCATCCACGTCCTGTGAATCCGGGTTCAATTGCCGTGCGAGGGGTGACGTTAACGCAATTTGCTTTTCCATGTGCCCGCGTCGAACGTTTTCCGACGGCAGAAAGCTGAATTCCGCGAGCGAGCGTATGTCAACGATTTCGAAGGATGCTCCAGCCGCCGACTGTGGGCAACACCGACCAGCTGAACGCCGATGATGGGGGGCGGCACTGTGAGGTTCGAGGATTCGGTCCGATTGTTCACGTCGCACTGCTCACAGGGGTTAACCAGGGGCTGCAACGATTGGGATTGCAGCTCAAGAACGGCGATTCTGCAGACGAACGGTATCCTGATGGGTTCGAGAAAATTCTCCCGGAGTTTTCGCATACCTTCCGGCGAGGAGATCTGTTGCTCGTCACGCCCGCGATCTGAGAAGGATATCAGATGAATGCCAGATTCCTGTTTACCTGCGTAGCTTCCCTGACCATTCAACTCAGCACTTCGGCTGCTGATCCGGTTGGCTGCACCAATGATTCATCCATCAGCAGCTGGCTGGACGGCTGCGGTGAGTGTGCGGGGCTGTTCGAAGGCTGCAACGCTGAGGAGGATGACTGGAAGGGGCGAGTCGGCGGTGCTTCCAGGTTTCGGTTCATCGACGAACGGAACCGACTGCGTCCTCCGGTTCCCGCCGGGCGCAGCACTTACAATCAATACCGTTTTACTCCCTTTGCTGAACTGACATACAGCAAGAATCTGCAGCTGTACGTTCAGGCGATTGAAGCTCAGACGTTCAACGCAGACCTGCCGGAGCTGCAGATTGATGAGAACCGAGCGGACCTGCTGCAGTTTTATGCAGATGTCAAACTGGCTGATTCGGATTCGAAGGGAGCGTTACGTCTTCGGGTTGGGCGGCAGATGCTGTCCTATGGTTCTCAGCATCTGATTTCGCCGCTGGCCTGGGCAAATACTTTCCGCAACTTTGAAGGCTTTCGGTTGTACTACGACGACAAGGATTTTTCCGTGGATGCCTTCGCTGTCCAGCCAGTGAACGGCGCCTCGGGAAATCTCAATCGCCCGACAAGTTACGACACTCCTGACCAGAGCCGCTGGTTCAGCGGAATATACGCGGTCAACAAAAATGCTCCGGGAGGCACACTGGACCTCTACTGGCTGTGGTTGAATGAACGTGCTGACGCGCCGAACCTGATCGACGGCAATCGACACACGTTCGGAACACGGTATGCCGGCAAAAAGAAGCTGAGCGACAAAGGCTCACCGTCTGTGACCGGGACCTGGGATCTGGAAGGAGCACTTCAGTTTGGCCAGGAAGACTTTCTGACCGGACTGAATCAGAACATTCGGGCCGGATTCATCTCGCTGAACGCCGGCGTCAGCCTGGACGACGTCACATGGAAGCCAGCGCTGGCCGGGATTTTTTACTATGGATCCGGTGACCGAAATCCCGTCAATGGCACGAATAACACCTTCAGCACGCTGTTTCCGCTGGGGCACGCCTACTGGGGACAGATCGACAACTTCAACGGTTCGAATCTGATCGATTATGGTCTGCACCTGACGGTGAAGCCGACAGAGAAGCTGACCTTTCTGACCGGGACGCACTGGTTCACGAAAGCCAGTCGTCAGGATGCCATCTACAACATCGCCGGAGTGCCGTTCGGAGGTGCAGTGCCAACGGCTGGCGGAAACCTTGGTACGGAACTCGATCTGGTCGCCACCTACCAGCTCAGGAAAGACCTGCAGCTGCAGGCTGGCTACTTCTGGTTCTGGTACGGAAACGCCGTGAATGGTCACCCGGTTCCGGCCGTGGCCAATCGTTCCGACGCCCACATGTTCTACTCGTTCATCGACTGGACGTTTTGAACCTGTGAATCCCGGTCACCGCCTGACCATGCGGTCACGATGCGGTCATCGGCTGCGTCGGAGCATTCATGGCAGACGCAGCTCCTTCGGCGGATTCCAGCAGGATCGACTGTGTCGATCGGCACATGTCCAGCAACTCCCCGGCCATTTGCATGACGTCGATCTGGTCGTAGTCGCCTTCCAGAGTCTGGTGGAGCTGGACGCACAGGTGGGCGATGTCGGGCAGACCGTGGGTTGTTGCAGAAATCTGCAGAGTATTGGTGATGTCCATCAGCTGTTTGGGGTCCTGATCATCCAGTGCGCCCACCAGTTGTTCGAGCATCAGCCCGATGTTCAGAGCCGATTCGCGGGTTGCCTGACCTTCACAGGCAACGCGTGCATGGTCCTGAAGTTTCACGGCGTCGATGAAGCGTTCGACGAGTTCGGGATCGAACTGAGTTCCCGCACAGCGTCTGAGTTCCGCCATGGCTTCCGTGCGCGACATGTGACCTCGCCATGAACTGCGAGACACCATCGTGTCGTAAGCGTTGGCAATACAAAGAATGCGGGCTCCCACGCTGGGACGATGCCCAGGACCGGCTCCGCGTTCCGCGTTGCTCATGTCGAAATACACGACGTGCTGTTCCATGATTTCCGTCAGCACCGGAGCACCGAAGGAACCTCGAACCATATCCACGCCCATCCGGTTGTACTGATGGACCAGTTCCATCTCTTCCGGTGTCAGGCGGCCAGGCTTCTTCAGAATGGCGTCAGGAATTCCGATTCGGCCGATGTCGTGCAGCAGTGCTGCGATTTCCAGAACGTAACATTCCCGAAGACTCAGCAGTCCTTCGGCAGTTGCGACGCACAGGTCGGCAACACGGCGGCTGTGAACGGCGGTTGCCTGATCTCGCTGAGCCAGTGCAGCTGTCAGGGCCGCGACGGCCTGAAACGGGATGGCTGAAGCGCTCTTCTTTCGAGGCTTCTCTTCCCGTCCGGGCGCGGTTTCGGTGGCCATTTTTGCGATCAGGGCCTGAGACCGGTCCCAGCGACTGACCTGATTTCGTCCGTTGCGTTTGGAGACGTACAGACACTTATCTGCCTGGTCGAGCAGGTCCTGTGGTGATTCCGCCAGCTGACACAACGCTGACACTCCCAGACTGGCAGTGACTTTCAGTTCCGGAAACTCCAGCGCCTTGATGGCCAGTCGAATCTGTTCGGCTTTGTGTTCCGCATCATCGATGGCGGTCATCGGCATCAGGACGGTGAATTCTTCTCCCCCATAGCGACACACCAGATCCGTCTCCGAGACGGTGGCCATGACAGTCGCGGCCACCTTCTTCAGAACTTCGTCGCCCATGCCGTGCCCGAAGTTGTCGTTGATGGATTTGAAGTGGTCAATGTCCACCATCGCCACAGACATGGGATGGTCACCATCGTGGGCGTTCTGCCAGTATTTTTCAAAGTCGCCGAAGAAACTGCGTCGGTTCAGACAGCCGGTCAGCGTGTCGCGGGTTGCCAGCCATTCCAGCTCGCGATTCTGCTTGCGAATTTCTTCCGTGGACGATCGAAGTGACGTGAGCGCTCCCCGAAGTTCTTCCTGCTTCTTCTGCAACTGAGTCACGTCTTCGAAGCTGGCCACCACACCTCGGTTGCGATTGGCATCGTCCTTGACAGGCACCGTGCTGACCGAATACGTTCGAGTCGCATCGCCTTCGCCACAGGTCAGGAGCACGCCTTTGATTGGGCGGGAGCTTCGAGCAGTGACGTTCCACGGAAAGTCCTCATCGTGGGATTCGCTGTGCATGCGAAATCCGAAACTGTCAGGCCGGTGTCCGACCAGAGCATCCGGCTGAATGCCTGTGGCTGTTGAGAACGACTCATTCGCCAGCACGATGGTCTGCTGCGGATCAAGAACCAGCAGTCCTTCCGCCAGTGAGTTCAGCGCGTCGCGGACTCGGTTGGGAACCACCTTCCCGGGATCGATCTGCTTCAGAACGCGTCTCAGAAACAGTGTGAACGAGATCATCAATGTCATCGCCAGAAAGCCGGTCAGGGCCAGTTCCGGACGAATTGTTCGACCGAACAGCGTCAGAGCCGCCGGGGCCTTCCAGCGAACTTCCAGCTGTCCCCAGTCATTGCCGTTAGCCTGAATGGGCACCACATTCTGAAGGCCCGCAGCGATGCTCCGGGTTGGTTCCCAGAGACTGTGGTCACCGACCTGCAGCATCAGCTTTCCGGAAGCATCCCGGACCCCAAGCGATTCGACCTGAGAATTCCGGTTTCGGATGGTGTCCAATGTCGTTTTCAGTTCGCTCATTTCCATCCGCGACGCCAGGGCAATGACGCTGACCGCTGTGGATTCGCAGAAGCTTTGCCGAGCCTGCCGTTCTTCCACTGCCGGATCGGGGATCAGTCCGATCAGGCCAGCCGTCAGCACGGCACTGACAGTAATACTGACAAGCCCGATTGCGATACGGTGAATAGAGGAAAGTCGAGGGAGCATTCCGGTGAATGTCTTCGAGAGTAAGGGGATTTCACGGCGCAGCTCGTCGTGGACGTCTCACGAACGTCAACCGAACGAGCGGCAATGTGCCGGCCGCAGTCTGAACATGGCATGACGCTGCGAGACCTGCGGCTGTGAGAACCCTAGGTCACTTTTTCGCAACGCGCCGGACAATTCAGTGGAAACCTGACACCTGTGCTCAATGGTCGTTCGCTCAACAGCCGGCAGAATCAGCAGAATTTATGCAATCGGAACATCCGCATCCTGCTCATCGTTTCGAGCGAGCGGTTCGCCGGGGAAGTGCGGGTCCTGCGAGCAGGTTTCGGGATCGGATGCAAGCCTGGGATTGCCGGTTGAACGACCGGGACAAAGTTTTTCCCTGATGATCAAATCGCTGCCGACTGGGGTTTTCGGAACTCAGTTGCATCTTAACAATGGCCGAACTCGGAAACTCTGGCTGTTCGTGGCATGGTTTATGTCTGCCCTCAAACATTCCTGTCCATTCTGCCAGTTGACTCACCTTTAGTCGGAGCCTGTTCATGTATGGAATTGCAATGTGCGTCCCGGTGCTGGGGATCGCTGGTCTGGTGTTCAGCATTCGCCGTTACCTGTGGGTGGTGGCTCAGGATGCCGGAACCGACTCGATGCAGCAGATCGCGTCGCGCATTCTGAAAGGATCGATGGCCTTCCTGAAAGCTGAGTACTCAGTGCTGGCCATTTTCTGGTGGCGGTCGGCGGACTACTGCTGTCGTCCGGGTATCGGGAAGAATCTCATCCGCTCATTGCTCTGTCCTTCGCTCTGGGCGCCCATCTTTTCGGGACTTGCCGGGTTCATGGGAATGAAGATCGCCACCGAAGCCAATGTCCGCACTGCGCATGCGGCTCGCACCGGACTGGGCCCGGCTTTGAAGCTCGCATTCAGCGGCGGCAGTGTGATGGGGCTGACTGTCGTCGGGCTGGGAGTTGTCGGTCTGGGCACTTTGTTTATTGTGTATTCGCTGAAGTTCGGCACCGATGTCGAAGGTCTGAAACGCACGATCAATGTGCTGACGGGGTTTTCCTTCGGAGCATCGTCGGTTGCACTGTTCGCGCGGCTGGGCGGCGGCATCTACACCAAAGCTGCCGACGTTGGAGCGGATCTGGTGGGGAAGGTCGAAGCCGGAATTCCGGAAGACCATCCGCTGAATCCCGCGACCATCGCCGACAACGTCGGCGACAACGTCGGCGATGTTGCGGGCATGGGAGCAGATCTGTTTGAAAGTTATGTTGGGTCCATCATCGGAGCTATGGTTCTGGGTGCCGCATTTGTCACCGCCGGTGTTCCGGAATTCGAGGGGTCTCTGGATGGGATCGGTGCGGTTCTGCTGCCTATGTTTCTGGCTGCTGCCGGCGTCGTCACATCCGTCATCGGCACCTACTTTGTCAGCGCTGACGAATCCAGTAATCCTCAGAAAGCTTTGAATCGCGGCGAACTGGTCGCCGCCGGACTGATGCTGATTGCCAGCGTGGCCATCATCATGGGCGTTCTGCCTCAGACCTGGACCTATGCCGGACAGGAGATCACTCGCGGTGGTGTCTTCATGGCAACACTCATCGGGCTCGGCTGCGGTCTGGCGATCGGTGCTGTGACGGAATACTACACCGGCTGCGGAAAGAAGCCCGTCCGCGAAATTGTGGAACAGTCCGTTACGGGATCAGCCACAAACATTATTGCGGGACTGGGAGTCGGAATGATTTCCACCGCTGTTCCCACTCTGCTGATTGCGTTTTCAATTCTGGGAGCTCACCACCTGGCCGGGCTGTACGGGATTGCGATTGCTGCCGTCGGAATGCTGTCCAATACAGGCATTCAGCTGGCCGTTGATGCTTATGGTCCGATTGCAGACAACGCCGGCGGAATTGCAGAAATGACGGGACTGCCGAAGGAAGTCCGCAACCGAACAGACCAGCTGGATGCCGTTGGAAATACAACGGCCGCGATCGGCAAGGGGTTCGCCATCGGATCCGCCGCACTCACCGCACTCGCTCTGTTCGCTGCCTTCACGACAACAGCCGGAGTGACGCAGATCAACATCGCGGACCCCAAGGTGATGTCCGGTCTGTTTCTGGGAGCGATGCTGCCGTTCCTGTTTTCCGCTCTGGCCATGCAGGCCGTTGGCCGAGCAGCTCGGAAAATGATCACAGAGGTTCGTCGGCAGTTTGCCAGTATTCCGGAACTGAAAAAGGCTCTGGAAGTGTGTACCAGGAATGAAAATGTTGCTCATGATGACTGGACGGAAGCCGACCGCGAAACGATGGCCGAGGCGATGGACAAGGTCGAATACGATCGCTGTATCGCAATCTCAACCCGAGCCTCACTGAAGGAAATGGTCCTGCCCGGGCTGCTGGCAATCGTCGCGCCGATCGTGACCGGTTTCGTCGGAGGCCCGCATATGCTGGGGGGCCTGCTGGCAGGCGTGACTGTCAGCGGTGTGCTGCTGGCAATCTTTCAGTCCAATGCCGGTGGCGCCTGGGACAATGCCAAGAAGATGATCGAAGGCCAGGTCGTCGTGAATGGCGTAACGCTGGTCAAAGGTTCAGACGCCCACGCCGCCGCGGTTGTTGGAGATACGGTCGGAGATCCTTTCAAGGACACCTCCGGACCGGCTCTGAACATTCTGCTGAAACTGGTCTCCGTCACAGCCCTCGTGATCGCCCCCTGGATTTCAGTCGCGACTCAGAAATAGGGAAGAGGCCGGAATCTGTCGCATCAACCTTCGATTTGCGGCCCCGCGACCGCGGTATGTCAATTTGAGCTTCACTGCCGAAGTCCACCCTTCAGGCTGCCCGGTCTCTGATCAGAATCGGCAGGCGAAAGCGTGGACTCCAGTGAGTGCCGGCTCGCTGAGGAGTGAATTCAGCCGACACGGTCGAATTCAGCGTTTGCGAGATCGCGGAACAGTTCCCGTTCCATCCCGAAACGGAGTTCCGGACCTTCCCGACTCATTTGCAGCGAAGCCGGAACTCTCGGACTGGCTCTACTGGCTATAGTCCTTGTAGCGGTAGAACATGGCATAGGTTCCGAACAGAACAGCTGCCAGTGCCATCAGGCCTGCAAACAGCCAGAAGAAATTCTGCAGCGACAGATCTTCGAAGCGACTCAGCAAAGCGACCAGCACGTTGCCGAACGAGACCGCCAGCAGCCACAGACCCATGATGGTGGATTTCATCGGTTTGGGGGCCTGAGTGTACGCGAATTCCAGCCCGGTGACGGAAACCATGACCTCGGCCAGAGTCATCACCAGATAAGGGAAGAACTGCCAGAGGACGCTGACGGAATTCGGTTCATTGGTATCAATCCGGCGCTGAATGAGTGCCACCAGGACGAAGGCCAGACTGGCTGTGAACATTCCCAGTGTCATCTTGCGCAGCGGAGTCGGCTGGAATCCGATCTTCTCCAGGCCCGGATAAAGAACGAAGGTCACGAACGGCAACAGCCCCATCACCAGCAGCGGGTTCAGCGACTGAATCTGTGACGGCAGCAGCTCAACGCCCATCACTGTCAGGTTCATCTGCTTCGCCTGTCGAATCCATGATGACATGTGCTGATCAAACAGCGCCCAGAAGACGCTGACGAAGGCAAAGGTTGCAATGATTCCCAGGACCGCCTGAGGCCCTTCCGCCACTTCGCGACCGAATCGTTTGGCCGCAGCACCGAACAGCCAGTGCCGTTCAATCTGTCCCGGCTCTGCGCCGGACGCGGCAGCCTCCGCGGCGGCCTTCCTGTTCTCCCCGCGGGCAAGAGCTCCCAGCGAATAAACGCTGACCGCCATGAAACCGTCGTCCTGCTGTTTCAGCTGTCGTGTTCGGAACAGCAGCAGACCGGCAGCGGCACAGGCAATCATTGACGACCACAGCACCAGCGGACTCAGCAGATCATGAGCAAACAGAGGAATGCCGATGAATCCCAGAAACATCAGCGTAGAGCTGACTGCGTCCAGCAAACCCAGCTGTCCCGCAGGTCTGGCGGGAACATGCACAAACACATGACGCCCCATCCAGAAGGCAACGGTGGCCAAAAACATCAGAATTCCGGGAACGCCGAATGCAACTCCGGCACCGTAATGTTCGTGCAGCCATGGAATCAACAGCGTGGCAAAAAAGGAACCGAAGTTAATGCTGAAATAGAACCACTGGAAGACCTTCGAAACCTTGTCCCAGTTGCCTTTGCCGAACTGGTCGCCCACGTGAGCACTCACACACGGCTTGATTCCTCCGGATCCGACGGCAATCAGCCCCAGGCCCAGATACATACCATTCAGAGTGTCGTCGCTGAGTGCCAGGACGAGGTGGCCCAGACAGTACACAATCGACAGACTCAGAATCGTGTGGTACTTGCCCAGCAGCCGGTCTGCAATAACAGCACCGATCATCGGGAACGCGTAGACACCGGCGGCGAACAGATGCACGGTTTCCTGTGCCTGCAGCTCGGCCGTCTGAATCATTTCCGGAGTTGCCTGTGCTGCAGCTTCAGCAGCACCGGCAAGTTCCTGAGCCTTCCTGCCGACGACCTGAGCCACAAACAACGCAGTCATGTGGATCTGCAGGATGGCTCTCATCCCGTAGTAGCTGAAGCGTTCACAGGCTTCGTTGCCGATGATGTACGGTACACCTTTGGGCCAGCCGGTTTCCGACGGATCAGGGGCCGTCAGATAGCGGCGTTCCCGTTGAACAGGTACGACGGAGTCCGTGGATGATTCGCTCATGCTGTTGTCTCCAGTGGCCAGTGAGCGGCCAGTGAGTCCTTCTGAATCTGAGTCAGTTGCTGAATTCCCTGCTGGCCGAGTGCCAGCATGTTCTGCAGTGTTGCAAAGTCAAACGGCTCAGCTTCGGCCGTCCCCTGAATCTCAATGAACTTTCCGGCACCGGTCATAATGACATTCATGTCAACATCAGCGCTGCTGTCTTCCGGATAGTCCAGGTCCAGAACGGGCGTCCCCTGCACCACCCCGACGCTGACAGCCGCGACGCTGTCTTTGATGGGATTTCGCGGCAGATTCAGTCCCGCCACCGCTTCGCACAGAGCAATAAACCCTCCGGTGATGCTCAGCGTGCGGGTTCCACCGTCGGCCTGGAGGACATCGCAGTCGATCATGATCGTGTGTTCCCCCAGAGCTTCGAAATCGACCGCAGCACGCAAACTGCGACCGATCAGACGCTGGATCTCCGTCGTGCGGCCGTCAACGCTTTTGCGATCTCGCTGTTTGCGGGGTGATGTGCTGCCGGGCAGCATGTTGTATTCGGCCGTGACCCAGCCCAGAGCCGGATCTTCCGGGGTGCGAGGTCGGCGCCAGGGCGGAAGTCCGAATTCCACGCTGGCCGTGCACAGCACCATGGTGTTTCCCGCCTGAATCAGCACACTGGCGGCCGAGGTCTTCGTGAAACCTCGCTGAACAGAAATCAGACGCAGCTGATCAACAGCGCGCCCATCGTGACGACTCATGCGGATTGCCTTTTGCTTCTTTCATGACAAGCGTGTCTTTCTGAGCGACGACCTCACGTGCTCAAGCGTCAGCTCGGATGGGCGTCGGTTCCGGACCACGTCAGGCTGAGTTGTCTCGAATTCGGTCCGCTGCCGCAACTGAACCGGACGGAGATCTCACGTCAAAGCGTTTGTTCATTCCGGGAGTTCTGCAGGAGGCAACAAGCGACGTGCAGCCACACCAAAGTGCTGCACAACCGTGTGCCTGCGTTTCACCTGCCGGCAACCTGGCTGCTTCCATTGTGAAATATGGCGTCGCCCTGCCGACGTCAGGCGGCCTCGCGACGTTGCGATTCCAGCGAGCACAGCTGGTATTCGATAGCGTTGCCCTGCCTGCCGCAGGCGGCAATGTGGTTCATCTTTCGAAAACAGTAGGCGGCTTTCTGAGCCAGCCAGCGAGGCATTCCGGTGGCGGCGGCCATGTCGCCGGTCGTGAAGCGTTCCGGCAACAGCATGTCCAGTTGATTCCACAGGTCGTCCACTGTCCGCAGTGAACAGGTTTCCTGAATGCTCAACAGGCTGCGGTCGTAAACGCTGTGTTTTCTACGCCAGGTCTTTCGCTTTGCCGGAACCCGAATTTCTTCCTGTTCCGTCAGCACCACATCCAGTTGCAGGTTCGGGTGCGGAAACGCATTCGTGAAATGGACAAGTTCCTGAAACACCCACGGAAAGGTTTCACGAGTCGGGCTGTATCGGCGACTGACGACTTTTCCGTTGCGTCGAGCTTTCTTCAGCAGCAGCTTTCGAGCAGCCAGCGGCTTCACCAGAATCACCTGATGAGTCTTCGTCAGGCGGCGAATCTTGTCACGAATGGCCAGCAGCGATGCACACTGAATTTCGATCAGCGTTCCCGATTCGCACACGGCATCGATCCGATACTGATCGACATCAATTTCATGCCGATCTTCGTCCGCGACATAATGGCGTTTCAATTGAGAGTGAAGGCTTGTGGCCACGTTTCATTTCTGACTGAAAGTGATGGACGCACCATCCGCACATTTTTCTTTGAGCGACGTAGTCGCGTTTCCGAGCGTCAGCGAGCGAGCCCGGATGTTCCGGAAACGCCCGCACACCGTACGAAATCACGGGAATCGGTGATAGACCGGATTCCGACTTTCAGCGACGCTGCTGGACGAACGCGATCAGGTCCCGAACCTGTTCCCTGGTGAGTGGATCCAGCAATCCGTCCGGCATCAGGGATTTGGTCGTGAGTGTTCTTTCTTCCACTTCAGAAATCGCAATCTGCTGCAGGTCCTTGTCCGTCTGAATACTGAGTGTCTGATCGGTTTCTCCCACCACGACCCCGGTGAGGACTCGGCCGGACTTCAACGCAATCACTGAAACCGTGAACTGTCGCGGAACTTCAGCACTGGGATCGATGACGTTGTTCAGCAGATAGTCGAGGTTCGTGCGGTTGGAACCCGTCAGATCCGGACCGATGCGACCGCCATCACCATACAACCGGTGACACGCTGCACATGTTTTTTTGAACAGAGCGGCTCCGTTTTCCGGATTGGCATCTTCCAGAACCGCGGTGGTCAGCGATTCCTTCCAGCCTGCAATCGCCGTGGCTTTGGCGGCGGAAGATTCATTGATTACTCCCCATCTGGCCGCGAGGATTTCACGAACCGCTTGGTCGTTGAATGCCAGCAGCTGCCGCACCTGAGCTGCGGAAAGATCTTCGGATGAAATCCGCCCGGCTTCCAGTGCCTTCACAAGTTCGATCGCGTAAGACTTCCGGCTGCACAGAGTATCTGTTGCAGCTTCCCGAGCTCCGTGACGCAGACTGTTCCAGTGTTTCAGCAGTTCCCGTGGAATGCGGACGTCATCGAAGGCTGCCAGTCCGCGAGCAACGTCTACATAGACAGCTCGATCATTCAGCAGCCCCAGAAAGATCGGAAGCGATTCCGGGTCACGTATGTCGGCCAGTGCGGCAATGGCCTGCGACCGGCCTGCGTGATCGGCGTTGCGATCCGCCACGAGGGCTCGCAGGTCACCAATGGCCGCTCCGTCACCGAACAAAGCCGCTACTTTTCGGGTGAGTTCAACCACGGTCGGATCAGGGCTGGCCATGAGTCGGGTGTTCGTCCGGTCCCATCCGCCGGGCACCGCGGGACGCAGCTGTCCTCGGTAACCTTCCAGCAGTCCGGTCAGAACGGCGGCCTGGCGATCCGGAGTTTTGGCAGGACCATTTGCCGACAGAAGTGACATCAGCACCAGTTCGCGCATGTCCGTCAGCTGAGCAACCCGGCGAGCGGCAAACTTCAGCAGCTGAGCCGGAACCCTGTCCGTGGATACAGCATACAGCAGTGCAGCGGGCGATGTTTCTTCCGACAGGGCGTACCAGGTCATCAGATTCAGGTTTCGATCATCGAATTCGTGCAGTCGTTCGGTGACCGACCGAGCCGCCATCGTGCGGGTTCGGGAATCCAGCTTCGGCAGACAGGAACAAACCGCCAGCAGAACTCGCGGCGACGATGTCGTCTGAATCAGACTCAGCAGCGGCGCGGCTTCTCCGGCATCGGCACTGTCGAAGGGGCGGGATGGATTGGCTGGCGGAGCCCGGAATTCGCCGTCTTCGACCGCCCGGGGAATCACAAACGCAATCAGGTTCTCATCATTCGACGCCAGAACGGTGTCCACAACGGGCAGCGGAATCCCTCCGGTGACTTCCAGCATCTGCAGAGCGGCCAGCTTTCTTGATGGATCAGCAGAGGCATCGTCCTGAAGTTTGGCAAGGTCCGTGCGAATGGCAGTGAAGTCAGAGCCCGCCGCGCTGTGTTCGGCGATCTTTCGCAAAGCCTTCCGACCGATCACGGACGGACCGCTGAAGACCGTCTCGACCAGGTCCGGCGGGGTCTGAGCTTTCAGGTCAGCCAGCGGTGCGTCTGCTCCGTACCGAATGCGATAAATACGGCCGCTGGTCCGGTGAACTCCGTCATGATCGTGACATTCGCCGTTGTCCGACCAGTCCGAAACATAAACGCATCCGTCCGGTCCGCACTTCAGTTCGACTCCTCGAAACCACGGTGTGTTCACCTGCATGAAGTTCGGTTCATGCTTCGCCACAAAACCGCTGCCCTGACGTTCCAGCCGCTCGACGTTGACGCAGCGGCCGTGCGTGTTGCACATGAACGCTTTGCCTCGGTACTGTTCAGGGAAGTTCTGCCCCTGGTAGATCATCAGTCCGCAGTGACTGTGCCCGCCACCCAGATCAGCCGCCTTTCCGTCGCGGCTCTGAGTCCAGTTGCCGGTCGTGTCCCAGTGATAGTGGTCAGCGGTCTGCGACATCAGCTCGTACAGATGAGGATTGAAGTCCTGACCGAACATGCGTTCGTAGTGAGCTCCGGGAATCACATGCCAGAAGTGGCCGATCACATTGTTGCTCATGAACAGGTCGCAGGTGGAATTGTAGTCCAGCCCCCACGGATTGGTTGTGCCATGACAGACGGCTTCGAACGTGTGCTTCACCGGATGAAACCGCCAGATGCCGCAGTTGATCGGCGCACGTTCGGCGAGCGGAGTATCCGGAGTTCCGGGATATGACGTCTCTGTGATTCCATGACGACCATACAGCCAGCCGTCAGGCCCCCACAGCAGCCCGCTGACAAAGTTATGTCCGGCCGCCTTTGTCCAGCCGTTCAGCATTTCGACGGGTTCACTGTCGGGAACATCGTCTCCGTTGCGGTCCGGAATGAAAGACAGCGTGCCGTCGTTCAGAATCCACAGCCCACCGTAACCCCAGGTCAGACTGGTGAGCATCGAGCCTTTGTCCCAGAAAACGGTCCGAGTGTCGTGTTCGCCGTCGCCGTCGGTGTCATGCAGAATGATGATGCGATCGCGGAGATTCGCATCAATCTGACCGTGAGCACTGTAAGTGTAATTCTCCGCGACCCACAGACGCCCTCGGTCATCAAAGTCCAGAGCGATCGGCTGCCGCACATCCGGCTCGCCGGCGAACAGAGTCACGCTGAAGCCATCGGGCACGTCGATCAGGTCCAGCATTTCCCGAGGCGTCGGCGGATGTTCGCCTTCGGCCTGAGTATTCACGACTTCAGGAAATTCGTCTGCCGGAAGTGAGCCAACCATCGTCAGCAGACAGAACATCACAGCGACAGGAAAAGTTTTCATCAGGAAGGAACTCGATCAGGAAGGAGGAAATCAATTCAGCAGCAAACGCCCTGATGAAACAGGACGGCCGGAATTGTGTGAGCATTGAACAGCGACGACTCCGAGTGTCAGCACATTCCAGTTCACAGGCAAAAAGCCAGTGTGGGATGATGACGAAAGGCCCCGTCCGAGTAAAGCGCGGCGACGAGTGCGGATTACTCAGTCCGCAGCGTCAGCTTCCGGCCTGCGACTGCCACGCACTGCACACGGGAGGTTCACGGCAATGATTTCCGGACGATCCCGGAAAGCCTGTCGGCGGCGATTCTTATTGACTTGCCCTGACACAACAGATCACTTGCCTTCAGGAGCCCAATCCAGAACGATGTGAATCCGAGCCTGCCGGATGGACACGGTTTTGGGGATGTCCTGAAAACCGCTGCGCTGAAAAAGCAGTCGATGGCGACCCGAAGGAACATTCAGCAGCAGCGGGTCGCTTTCCGTCATTGGCAGAGGCTTGTCGTCCAGCAGCACAGCCGCTCCCTGACGCTGATTCAGCGGCCAGTCGACAATGACATTCCCCGTCTGCGACGGTGGCTGTCTCATCACAAACAGAACGATTGCCAGCAGCGCCGCGACGGCCGCCGCCGCGCCCAGCGGAAGGGCGGGCTTCAGTTTTCGAGCCTGTTTTGCCGAAGCCCGAGACGCAGTTGTGGCCTGACGAGTCCCTGCCGTCGTCGACGCTCCGGAAGCCGCGGAAGCCGCGGAAGCCGCACGTCCGGACGGCCGTGTTCCTGCTGCTGCGCTTCGCTCTCGGCGTTTCCGCAGTTCTTCGTCGTATGCGATTCTGCGAGTGGCATCCAGCAGGCAGCGTCGAGCGGCCGCGACTTCGTTCAGCAGCTGCTGCGAAGCATCCATGTATTCGCTGTTGGCCAGTTCCTGCAGAGCCGTCATCCGAACTTCGGCTGCTTCCTCGATTACGCCACGATCACTCTCGAACGGCTTCAGCCCCAGCAGGCAGTAGTGATCAGGAGGACGTTCCGAAGACGTTATGTTCAGCAGTTCGCGATAAGGATCAAAGGCGGCAGTCATATTCCATCCGAAGTCAATCAGGCAGATCTCAACAGCCCGCATGATGACGAATTCCCCTCCGCCTCGCCATCACGCCCCGTCCAAATCACATTGCAGACACCGGCACTGATCGCGCAGTGCGGGCACTTGTTCACGCCGGCGAGCAACGAACCACGACAGACACTGACCTGCAGAAACCGGAAGCCCACGCCAGGACAGCTTCAGTTTCGGGTGAGTGTTTCGTCCAGATTCAGAATCATGCTGGCGACCACGGCCATGGCGGCGTGAGCGGCACTGTCCAGACTGTCATTGCGAGTTGACTCGCCGATGGCCAGCCACTTTGCTGCTGCATCGGGGTTCGATCGAAACGCTTCCAGTTCTTCGTTGTAGGCTTCCTGAAGGATTGCCGTGACGGCCCCGGTTGGACGCAGTCCGGTGGCACGGCGATGAGCGAACACCATCTGCTGTTCGACCGAATCTCCCCCCTGTTCCATGGCCAGCTGAGCCAGATTCCGAGCGGCTTCCACGAATTGCGGGTCGTTCAAGGTGACCAGCGCCTGCAGCGGAGTGTTGGTGCGGGACCGCCGCATCGAACATTTCTCTCGCGACGGCGCGTCGAAGATCGTCATGGACGGAGCCGGAGCTGAACGCTTCCAGTAAGTGTACATCGAACGGCGATAGAGATTCTCGCCGTGATCCTGAACAAATCGCAGGTTGCCGTCCAGGCTGACTTCATTCCACAGGCCGTCCGGCTGATAGGGTTTGACACCCGGCCCGCCGACTTTCGGAATCAGCAGTCCGCCGGCCGCCAGAGCGTTATCGCGGACGAATTCCGCCTGCAGCCGAAATCTGGGACCTCGGGAAAGCAATCGGTTCTCCGGATCGGCTTCGCGCTTTTCCGGGCTGAGAACAGAGGACTGACGATATGTGCCGGACATCACCATCTGTTTCAGGCAGCGTTTCACATCCCAGCCGGATTCGACAAAGTCCACCGCCAGCCAGTCCAGCAGGTCCGGATGACTGGGCCATTCTCCCTGAGCCCCGAAGTCTTCCACAGAACGAACGATGCCTTCGCCGAACAGCATCGCCCAGTATCGGTTCACGGCGACGCGAGCCGTGAGCGGGTGGTTGGGCTGAATCAGCCATTCCGCCAGACCCAGCCGATTGGCACTCGCTCCATCCGGCAGGCGCGGCAGCACGGCCGGCACACCCGGAGAGACCGGACGATCCTTCAGCGGCGACGCATAATCGCCTCGATTCAGGACATATGTCTGTCGCATCTGCGGAACGTCGGCCATGATCATCACGTTCACGATCGGTTTGCGAAGTTCGGCAATGCGGGATGCCAGTTCGGTCTGGCGAGCTGCCAGCGATTTGTATTCGGCATCGACCACGTTCAGGAAATGGTCTTTCAACAGCTGCCGTTCTGCATCGGTGAGCTGTTCGGGCGCCTTCGCCAGCAGCGGCGTCACAGGATCATTGCCCGCCAGTGCGGCAACTTCCGATTCCGCCAGCGTTCGCCCATAGACGCGAACGTCGTCGATGGCTCCTTTGAATTCCGAACCCTGATTGCGGCGGCCAAGATAGAACGGGCCACCGGACTGAATGCTGCCGGCGAGCCGATTCTGTTCGATGTCCCATTCCCAGATCTTCCCGTCCACGTACATCCGAACTCCGTCGGCTGATTTCGATCCGTCGTAGGTCACGAAGACATGCTGCCACTGATCCGGCTTCAGTCGGTTCTTCGAATTCACCTTGATGGCGTCGGTCGGCCACTTCGAAATGATGTGAACGGCGACCATTCCGTTCACGAGATGAATGTCGTAGCCCCGGTAGTCACTGCGGCTGTCCATTCTGGCGACCGGGGCTCCGGAACCCGCGCCTTCAGGACGAATCCATGCTCCGTACGAAAACCCATGGCTGCCGTCGAAGTTCCCCGCGTTGCCGAAATCGATGTAGTTGTCGCCGTTGCACTGAAAGGCTTTGCCGAACTTCCCGGCGGTCCAGCGAGCCGGGCCGTTCAGTTTGCCTTTGCGTTGCTGATCCGTCAGATCACTGACCGCGCGCCCCTTGCCTTCGTCGAGTGGAGCGTGCAGAACGGCGTCGGTGGGAATCAGCGGCTGGCCATCTGACTTTCCGGCGGCTTCCGCGAGCCATGTGCGGAAGTCGTTTTCAGCGGCGGTGGCTCGAATTTCCAACTGCTGCGGCAGTTGGTCGAGTTCCTTCTGCAGTTCTTCGGACTTCACCTGTCCGGCACTGTCGAACAGATCCACAACCGGTGTCTGATTGCCGTTGCGAGTCTGACTGCCGGGGTCGGAAGCCTGATTGAAGTACGCGAAAAACTGATAGTATTCTTCCTGCGAAATCGGATCGTATTTGTGGCTGTGGCACTGAGCACACTCCATGCTGAGTCCCATCCAGACCATGGATGTCGTTTTGACTCGGTCCACGGCATATTCAACTCGGTATTCTTCCGCGATCAGCCCGCCTTCGTCGGTTGTGGCATTGTTGCGAAGGAATCCGGTCGCAACCTTCTGGCTGACCGTGGAATTCGGCAGCAGATCGCCCGCCAGCTGTTCGGTCGTGAACTGATCGAAGGGCATATTGCGGTTGTAGGCTTCAATCACCCAGTCGCGCCACGGCCACATGTCGCGAGGGCCGTCGGCATGAAACACGCTGGTGTCGCCGTAGCGCGCCGCGTCCATCCAGACGACCGCCATGCGTTCGCCGAAGTGCGGTGATGCGAGCAGCCGGTCAACCACGGTCTCATAAGCCCGATCACTGGAATCATCCAGAAACTGATCAATCTCCTGCAGAGTTGGCGGCAGACCGGTCAGATCCAGAGTGACTCGGCGCAGCAGACGCTCGCGATCGGCTTCGGCATTCGGCAGCAGGTTTGCCTTCTGCAGACGCCGCAGCACGAATGCATCAATGGGGCTCCGCAGAAAGCTGTCTCCGATGGCCTGGTTCGGAGGCTGTCGAGCATCTTCAGCCGGAAAGTCTGCCGTGTCCGGAACGGCGGGGCGAACGGGCGGAAGGAAGGCCCAGTGTCCTTCCCATGATGCGCCGGCTTCGACCCACTGCCGCAGGATTTCGCGTTCCCGAGGCTTGAGTTCGACATGAGCGTCCGGCGGCGGCATGACGATGTCCGGATCCTGCGACGTGATCCGTTTCCATCCCTCGCTGTCCTGCAGGCCGCCCGAAAACGCTTTTCGAATGCCGGCTTCTTCATCAAGACGAAGGTCGGCCTCGCGATGAGCTCCATCCGGACCGTGGCACTTGTTGCAGGCGGTCGAAAGAATCGGCCGCACGTCCTGATTGAACCGCACCCCGTCAGCTCGCACAGAGGACACGACGGAAGTCACAACAAACGCAAACGTCAGAAAGAAGCTGGAAGTGCGGAACATAGGCGTCTTCGGCGGGGAGAGAGCAAGCGGGATTTTCAGGAGCGGAGACTCTTCAGAAGAGAAAGAGCACTCCGGTGGCTCCGGGTGGAAGGTCATGGCAGACATCTTCCGCCATTCGCTGCGACATGTCCACGCCGCGACTTTGAAAATTGCCGACGAATCGAGCCGTCCCGTGGCCAGCCGGAGTGTTGTCGAAGCGTCAACCGCCGCAGAACCGGAAGCATGTACAATGCCGGACGGAGAAAACTTCCCAGGTTTCCGACGCACAGCACAGATTCAAATCCGCTTCGGGACAGCCCCACCGCCGGGAAAAGCCCGCCTTCCGCAGGGTCGATCTTCCCCATGCGGCGGACTCGATCCACAGGCGGGAAACTCGTGCCGCTTGAACGGACAGCACCGAGTGTACGGGTTATCCGCCCGTTTCGAAGCCGCGAACCGCGAAGATTAGATCGTGAACTCGCGTTTCATGATCTAATTCCGGCACTTCATGATCTAATCCCGGCACTTGGTGATCTAATCCCGGCACTTGGTG
>JAWKTY010000038.1:0-55095 GCA_041398865.1 Planctomycetaceae bacterium | reverse complement strand
CGTTTGCAATAAGCCGACCGGCAACAGGCTCAAAAGACACATTCCCATCAAGCCCCCATTCAACGACCAGAACGAGAACCGCAACAGCCCATCCTTCCAGTCCTTGCCGGGGATCAAAACCCGCAGGCAAATGAGCATCAAACCGATTCCCAGCATCCCATACACACCAAACAGGGCGGCATGACCGTGGAGCGGCGTCGTGTTGAGTCCCTGCATGTAGTACAGAGCAATGGGCGGGTTAATCATGAAGCCGAACAATCCGGCCCCAATCATGTTCCAGAAGGCAACCGACACGAAGAAGTAGATCGGCCACTTGTACCGCTGAACCCACGGTGACGTTCGGGATCGCCGCAGGTCTTCGGTGGCATCGAAGCCAACTAAAACCAACGGCACGACTTCCAAAGCACTGAAGACCGATCCCCAAACGAGTGCCACAGTCGGCGTACCGGAGAAGTAGAGATGGTGGCAAGTCCCAATAATTCCGCCCGACAGAAAAATCGTCGCCGAAAGCAGGGCCGCTGTCGCTGCAACGCCGGGACGGATCAGATTCAATCGCATAAAAATAAAGGCGATCACCGTCGTGGCGAAGACCTCGAAGAACCCTTCAACCCATAAGTGAACTACCCACCATCGCCAGTATTCGACCATCGACAAGTGGGTGTGCTGTCCCCATGTCAGACCCGCACCGTAGAATAGGGCAATTGCTCCGGTTGCCACTGCCAGCAGAGCGACCAGTTGCTTCGCCTCACCCGTCGTTCGCAAGGCAGGAAGCAACACTCTAATCATCAGAAAGAGCCAGAGCAGGAGTCCAACCATCAGGGCGATCTGCCAGACTCGTCCAAGATCAACGTACTCGTATCCCTGATGCCCCAGATAGAACGAAATGGTATCGGTGAGCTTGTTCTGGATGCTCAGCCATTCGCCCGAGAGTGAGCCAACCACCACCAGCAATAACGCACCAAACAGCACGTTCACGCCAAGAGTCTGTCCCTTGGGCTCTTCACCGCTGACGAGTGGTCCAATAAAGAGACCGGCTGCGAGCCAAGCCGTGGCGATCCAGAACAGCCCCATCTGAACGTGCCACGTTCGGCTCACGCTGTAGGGAAGCCAGTCGGAAAGCGGGAAACCATAGAATCCATCACCTTCGACTCCATAATGCGCCGTGACAACTCCCAACAGCATTTGGACAAGGATGAGTGCCGAGACAACCCAGAAGTATTTGATCGTTGCTTTCTGAGAGGGAGTGGCTTCCCACAGAGCCAGTGGGTCACTCGCAGGGGGCGTTGACTCCTCTTCTTCGTTTCGTTTCGAGGCATACCACCATGCCATCGCCGAGATACCCGCCAGCAACATAATGATGCTTACGCCAGTCCAGACAATTGTATCGCCGGTTGGCCGATTTCCAATCAGCGGTTCATGAGGCCAATTGTTGGTGTAGGTACTGATGTCGCCGGGTCGGTCTGTCGAGGCTGCCCACGCTGTCCAGAAAAAGAATGCCGATAACTTACGGAGTCTTTCCGAGTCGGAGACTGCCCCCGCCGGGATGGCATAGTCAGCGTTTCCGTTCGAGAAGACCTCCGTGTAATGAGCAAGGTTGGACTCGAATGCCTCAACTCGAATGGGGTCAATCGTGATCGTGCCGGTGGGTGGATCGTATGTGTTGGTATGCAACAGCTTAGTCAGCCGGGCAATGAGTTGCGCCTGTTGTTCGTTATCGAGACTGTCGAAGTCGCCTCCGTAATCGGTATTCGACCAACGGTCGAGAATGAAGACCGCTTCCCGATGCAACCAGTCAGCCGTCCAGTCGGGAGCAACGTAACTGCCGTGCCCCCAGATCGAACCAACCTCCATCCCACCCATCGATTGCCACACGTTCTGACCTGCAACGATCTCACCAGTATCAATCAGAGTTTGACCGTCTGTCGTGAGAACCCGCTCCGGGATCGGCGGCATCTCCTGATAAATCCGTGTGCCGATCCAGCCCAGCACGAGGAATGAAAGTAACATGACCAAAGTAAAAGCAATCCACAACCGGCGCATGACATCCTCTTTGTAAGTACGAGTCTATTTTGGTTCTCTTCGCTTGTTTGTGTGAACGAGCGGGCAGTCGGCAGACAGGTTGTTGCTCTTGCAATGCTCCACAATCTTGCGAAGCGCACGTTTCATTTGTTGCAGGCTGCGAATCTTGGTCTCGATATCGCTGATCTTGTCCTCGGCACGCTGGTGAATGTGGGAACAGTTCGACTGAGTGAAAGACAGTTCCAGCAACTCTCGGATTTCCGCCAAAGTGAAACCCAGTTCCTTGGCCTGCCGGATGTATCCCAGCCGCTCGACGGTCGATTCGTCGAACTGCCTGTAGCCAGATGGCCTGCGTTCGGATTCAAGCAACAAGCCCTGCCGCTCGTAGTACCGAATCGTTTCGATACCGATCCCGGAACGCTTGGCCACTTCTCCGATTCTCATTGAACTCATGGGACTTGATCTCGCAATAACCAGCATGGGAAGAAGTTTACACTCTGGACTATACTACAGAGTCAAGTAGGAAGTCAGAAATGTCTCAGAAGGCCGTTTCCGCTCAAGCCTCTTCAGCCCGATTACATTCGAGACGCACGCATTTCGTCGCAGGAGTTCGTTACAAACCAGCGGCAGATCATGCAGCGGCCTCCTCCAGAAGCCCTACCGCTATCTCAGACTTTGGCGACCCGTCCTCAGTCGCATCCCGCCACAGCACGACATCAACATCCTCAGAGCGGCACCCATGCCACGGGTTCTTCAAGATCGGTTCACGTTCCGGCAAGCGTGCAGCAACGAAACGTTCAGACATACTGCGCCAAGTCTGTACTCACGCCCAATACACAACAGCACAACTGGTCAACATGCTGCGTCAGGCAGGTCAAACCGACCTGCCCGACGTGATGCTGATCTCGATGGCTCGAACGGTTTGACCATGAAACCATTTCGAGAGACTTCAACTGCCGTTCGATTGGCAGCCATCATTCCGTGACAATCGAGTCGAATGACAACGGCTTCTCCTGCTCGTCTTCGATCAGCACAGCGTTCCGCACGTGCATCTCAGCGTTCTGTGGCATCAGAATGATGTGGCCGATGGTCGTCTCTGCTTTGGCGACGGCATTCACTGTCGTGCCATTGACCTTGATCGTGATGTTGCGGTGCCTATCGACGACCACTTCCAGCGTGTTCCACTCCTTGGCTTTCACATCGACAGATCGAAGCGGAACGATTCTTCGGTCGTCCCGAAGTTGGCCCAATGGAAGTTCGACCTTGAAGTCCTTTGGAAGATAGAGTTCGCCAATACGATCTGGATGTAGTTTGATTTCGATTCCGTGAGGGATTTGCTGTGTCCAGTCCGTTGCCTTCGGATTTGGAAGTGTCGAAGCAACAGCCATGAATGGTCCCCCTTTGAACTGGTCGAGGAGGAATTGGAATTCCATCTTCAACGTGTACTCCGAGTGTGGAGTCATTGTGGCAAGACAGAATCCGCCGACTGTCCCCTGCATCGCAAGACGCCCATCACGACCGATTACGAACGCTCGCTGTGGATCAATCCCTTTGCCGTAGATGTCGTGATAACGCCAACCGCCTTGAACTGAGCCCTCCGCTTCTATCTTCGTTACCACCTCAAGGTCTTTGTGGTAGACGATCTTCGCTTTGTCGCCGGGAAGGATGGCCGCAGCTTGACTCGGTGTTCCCTTGACCGTCACGACAGCCTTCCCGCTGAGTTCGAGTTCCTTGGTCTCCCCTTCGAGCACCACCGTGATCGTTCTGGCGACCATATCAATCGACTTGATTTCAACATCCACAGTTACGTCTTCAGCATGGGCAACGGATGTCACCACTGAAGCAAATGCAAGAGCGACAATCGGAAGCAACATTTTCATCAGATTCGGTTCCTTGTTTGAGGTAAGCGACACAGTTTGACTAACGTTTCATGACGGCTTTGCAGTTCGGGCAGATCACGCCCGTCGTCTCGAAGGCCCCTTCGTGTGGTTGTGTGACTTCAACTCCACAGGCACAGACCATTTCGTGTTTTCCAAATCCACATGAGGGGCAGACACCGTTGATTGAGTACATGTCACCGTTGCATTTCATGCACAAATACGGGGCGGTACTTCGCTGGCCAGTATTTCCATAAATCTGTCGGGCGATCATGTACGGAACTCCGATCCCGACTGCGATGACCAGCAAGATCGGAAGCAGCGGCAGAAATCCCATCGCTGCGATGCCGACGAGAACGATGAGTCCACCTGCACTCTTCATTCCATTCAAGTCCCACTTGCCCGGCAAATGGTTGCCGCAGTTGGGGCACATGAAGGCATTGAGAGCCACGTCGTGACCGCATGAGCGGCAGTAGGACGTGCCGTAGACGAACTTTCGCATGGCTCAATCCTGACTGCTGGCGACCGAGTTGTTCACAGCCGATGTGAGAACTTCGAGATGCCGCAAATGCGATAGGTGATCGGCGATCTTGAATGCAATCAGGCAGCATTCGAGGAACACCCTCAAGCAGATCGCCAGAATGACGATTTCGATGACGACGGTGATGCCAACGATGAGTGCCTGTAGTGCGGGAAGCGTGAAAAGGGCGTATCCAATCGCTCCGATGCCGATCATCGCAAGCAGCAGCAACGAAGCCACGAACACAAAGCCGATGAGCCGTGGTGTAGCGAACTGCTCGAATCGCAGATCAAGAAACCACAGTTTCCGGGAGACGTTCTCCGCTGTTTCGGTCGCAAGCCGCAGAGAGTCCGGTCCAAGTGGAGATCGTGGTGACTGCAATGGCGGTGGTCCCGCCTTCTGCGGGCACAGCCCCTTCACCGTTGATGCAGGTTTCCACTCAGCCCAATCACTGCGCCACACATTGTCTGTGGGAAGCACCGTTCCATTGGCAGCCAACTGCTTCAACTCTGCGGACGAGATGGGGCCGATTTTCTCTTCGCCCTTTGCGTAATACCAAGTTGGATTGTCGGTCATTGTGAGTTTTCCTCTCTTCAGCGGTAAACAGGATTCTGGAAGTGAACTACTCAACGATGATGCAGTCTTTCAGCATCACGTTGCCGAATTTGCCATCGCAGCGACCTCGTATTCGCAGGTATTGACCCGGACGAAGCTCTGCTGCTCGATCCTCGAAGTCATCAGCAAAGAAGCATTGAATGCTGAACAACTTGTATTCGCCGGTTTTCAGCGTCACGTAGATGTTGTCCAGAATGTCCCGGCTGATGTCCCCCACCGAACCCGAGACTTCAAGTATCTGATCCTTGTATTTCTTATCAGCAGCGATGTCGTTGGCTTCGTACTCGGCGAATAACTGGTTGGCACTGATCTGGATCACACTCTCGGCAGGTGCCTCGGCGATAGTTTCACGACTGCGCTGAGTGCCCGTTCCTGAACCTCCATCGATTACCAGTCCCAAGACGCCGCAGCACATGAACAGCAGCACGAACCCGCCACATCCAAGTCCACCAATGAGCAGCAATGATCGATTGCGACTCGACTCTGGAGTAACCGCCTTTCCAGCTTGGGGTAATGGAGGCGGTCCATGCGGTGGTCCTTCTTTGCGGCCATCTGTCATGTTCGATTGTCCTTTGAAATACGACCGGAAGTGGATTGAGATGACACTGTTTCTCACCGTACCCCTCTAAGCGAGAGGCACATCAAAACCGGCTCAATTGCGGGTGTGATGAGCCGAAATTGGTTCCGTTCTCGCTTAGTTGGCCGGAGAGGCGAGAATTCCTGTGTTCGATAGAATGTCTGCACTTACACCCGCAGATCGCTTGGACATCAGGACATGCCTCACACAACGGAACTTCAGAACTGGCTAGACCTTTCGAATGCTGAGGGGGAACTGCGTGCCGAAATCATTGAGCACACGCTGGAGCGATTGCGTGTACTGGCCAGCAAAATGCTGGGGCGTTTTCCCCGAGTTCGACGATGGGCGGAAACAGATGATGTCCTTCAGGATTCGATCATTCGGCTGCATCGGGCTTTGGCTGAGGTCAGGCCGGAATCACCAAGGCAGTTCTATGGGCTTGCCGCAACTCAGATTCGGCGAGAACTCATTGATCTCGCCCGGAAGCACGATGGCCCGGAAGGCATTGGCAAGAACCATCACACCGATGATGGCAATGCCGTCCGACAGACGGCCACGAAGAGCGTTGAACCGGAATCCATGGAAGCATGGGAAGTGTTCCACACTCTCGTGGAATCCCTCCCGAACGATCAGCGAGAAGTCGTTGAGCTTGTCTGGTACGACGGAATGAAACAACCGGCAGCCGCCGATGTTCTCGGCATCTCGCTGGCCACTTTGAAACGCCGCTGGCAGGCGGCTCGGCTGACACTTTTCGAAACACTCAAGGATTTTGATCTCACGCATGATTGACGCATCCCGAGATGATCGAATTGCTGACCTGCTTCTTCGCTGGGAAGAAGAGCGTGAGAAGGGTAACGACGTACCCATCGATCAACTCTGCGCTGATTGCCCGGAACTTCGGGATGAAGTCAAACAGAAAATTGATGCTCTGGAGCGCATGGCGTGGATGTCCGGAGATGCCGATGAGCCACCGTTACCCGAAGTCATTGCCGGTCGATACAAGGTCGAACGCTTACTCGGCCAAGGTGGCCACGGACGAGTCGTGCTGGCGTTCGACACGGAACTTGAACGCCAAGTGGCCATCAAGATTCCTCACGCACGGCTGGCCACACTCAAGGAGGAAGCTCGCCGGATCGCCAAACTCCGTCATGACAATATCGTCGCCGTTCACGACGTGATTGAAGACGATGGCCAATGGTTTCTTGTCGGTGCGTTCATTGATGGCCAAAGTCTTGCTGAGATCATCGCCAATGGCCCGCTTGAGATTGAGAAGGCAACCTCGCTGATCGCCACTGTCGCAGAGGCGTTGCATCACGCCCACGAACAGGGATTCATTCATCGAGACATCAAACCGGCAAACATTCTGATTGATGCCGATGGCAGACCGTTCCTGACGGACTTTGGCATCGCTGTTTCGTCTGATGAACAATCTACGGACAGCCTCGGAACGGTTGCCTACATGTCACCCGAACAGATGGCGGGAGAGCAGCAACTGATCGGGCCGAGGTCTGACATCTATTCACTGGGAGTGGTGCTTTACGAATGTCTGACTGGCAGGCTCCCATACCAAGTCGATACGCCGCTGATGGCACGTGAATCCGTCCTCTTCCGACATCATCTGCCACCCAGCGTTTCGAACGCCAAGGTTGGAAAGTGGCTCAATCTGATTTGTGTGCGATGTTTGTCGAAGCACCCGGAAGGACGGTACGAGTCAGCCAAGGTACTGGCTGAAGCTCTGCGGTCGCCGAAAAAGGAACCGTTTCAAATGCCTTCGTGGTTGAAGATGTCCGGCATCTTTCTGTGTGGATCACTCGCCACGCTACTGGTTTTATTCGCCTTGAACCTTGAACCCGGAAGGCCGGTCGCCGTTGAGAAACCAATTTCGGTCGTGGCGGAAAATGGTGCTCTGGTCTTCGACGGCTCGCATCGAATCATCACGCCGGTCGAAAGTTTCGCTCCCTGCACACTTGAAGCATGGTTTCGGACGACGGGAGACAGGTCTGAACAGTTCATCATTGGCAGCGACATTCCCAACTTCTACGGCATCGGAATTGGCATCAACAACAATACTCCCATCGTGGAAACGATTCGGGGCGGCTTCGACATCCCCACTCCGATTAAGTCCGGCGAATGGACACACATCGCAGCCGTGTACGGCCCGGACGAGACAACCCTGTTCCTGAACGGAAAGAAGATTGGCGTGGGACCAGCGACGACCCCACCGTCACGCCCAACGCACTTCGTCATTGGCAATGTCGGTGAAGAACACAGCAGCCTACACTTCCACGGAGAAATCCGATCCGTGCGAATCAGTCGTGGTGAGCGATATTCCGCCGACTTCGAACCACCGCAATCTTTCAGTCAGGATTCCGACGACGCTCCTCATCGTGCCGTGTTGATCTACGACGGTTCGTCAGTTGCCCCAATGGCCGATGAAGTCCCCGACCTGAGCGGCCACGAAAACGACGGTGTGATAGAATCGATTGAACCATAAGAACACGAAGACGGGCAAGCCCTGCTCAGTTCAACGAATCTGAGCGGATCACGATTTCGCCTTCTTTTTCTTCGGCTTGTAGTACAAGCGTGTGAGCGTCCGTGTCACTGTGTGTTTCGAAACGCCGACTACTTCAGCAATTTCTGGCACTGACTTCCCATCCTTTTTCAGTTGAACGATTTGCTCCTGCCGTTTCAGCGGCGTGTATTGTTGGGCAGGCTGTGCAATCGGGTCGTCCGGTGCCGCATCCAAGACGCCCTTCAATTTTCCGTTCTCTAATTCCCGAAGGGCTTCGAAGACCTTTCCAAACGGACGCTTCGTGTAAAGGTCAATCAGGTCGTCCTCTCGAACGGGCTGACCGTGCATCAGAAACACGGCGGCAGTCTCTCCATCAGCGACTTGTCGTACAAGATCACTGGCCGTTTGCCTCAATGACTTGAAGGGGAATTCCTTGAACTCCGGGTAATCACGCTGTATTCGCTTCAGAAGTGCTCGCCATTTGTTATTGAAGATTTGACTTCTGTTCTTTTCACCTTTCGTGATGCGGTGAAACAGAGTGCCCTGTTCGGTGATGAGCAGGTTGGGGTACGGAACAGACAACTCATTGACGATCCGGTCACGGCGTTCGAGTGCCCAGCGTAACACTGTGACAGTCTGGGGCCACAACAGGAACTCACCATCAACGGTCGTCTTGTTTCTGCTGTAGATGATGAATCGGTCTGAAGGGCGGCAGTCATATTCGCTGACCTGTGACAAGTAATCAGCGTTTGGGTGAGGCTCATCGAGAAATAAATGTCCGGGCAACAGCGTTCCCATCTCCGCTCCCTTGAATCCACAGTTCAGGCCGAGCAACAGCAGCAGTCGCTCAAGCGGAGTTGCATACTTGTTGATGATTGCGAGTTCATCCGGCAGATAGAACTTCCTCTCAGTCCTTCTGACAACGCTGGTACGCTCTTCTGGAAGTGATTTCACCAGCGTCTTGAGGTCGTCGTAATCGTCGGGTTTTCGCCACGAATACGCCTTGCTTCTATGAAGCCAGCGGAAAAACCGTTGCAGTTCTGCAATGTGGTTTTCGCACGTGTCCTTCGCCATGATCCTTGGCGGCTTGATGCGTTTGTCAATCGTTTCGGGGCGGTTTCGCCAGTAGTCAATAATGTGCTGGCATCCGTCGAAATCGAATGTCGCAAGAGGCACGTCGTTGTGTCTTGCTTTCAGCGACTTGACGGTCGAAACGACCTGAGCACCAAATCCCGTGAGAGTTGGGCCGTCAATCGTCGGCTCTGTGTACTCTCGGCGTTGTGATTCCACGTAGCGATCAAGGGCATCGTGGAACGAACCGCTGACGTGAGGAAGCACGTTCGGCGAAAGCTGGCGAATTTCGTCATACTGAAAGCGAGCCGCTTCTTCTAGGAATTCAGCACCCTTTGAGTGCGCTTCTTCGTCAGCAGGAACGAAGACGACACACGGGAAACGCTCTGCCAGTTGATGAATCGACTGAGCGTAAGACTCCGGTGTCTCACGTCCTCTGCCGACAACGATCTGCACCTTCCCATCCGAAAGCTCTTTAGCGACCCACAGGCTAACCGCATCCCAAGTTGCTTCTCGTGGCTGTGGTTCGAGGTCACTGGGGAGTGGCGGGAAGTGGACTTTCTTGGGTATCGTGGACTCTTCTTCAACATGAGCCCATAGCTCACGGACCCGAGCGAGGCGGGCCTTGGCTTTATCGAGGTTCTTCCCGAAGTCGAAACGGTACTGTTCTCGCTTCTCGGCTTTGGTTAGCCAGAAGCCAACTCGACGCCGGTAACGTCCACGGCTGTCCGGTTCCCACTGTCGTCGGTCTTCTTTGGCATGGCAGTATGAGATATGGAGTGCTGGGGCCTGTTTTCGGTCATTCTAACGAAAACAGGCCCCACTCAATCGGAGAACAGGCCCCAAAAACACTCAAAAAAGGCCCCAACTGCAAAAACGGGCCAATTCAGCCACCACAAGAATTCACGTAAATCCAATGAAAAAGCCGACTTGTGAAATAAATCACAAGTCGGCTTGATGGAGGCGGGGGGAATTGAACCCCCGTCCTGTGGAATCTTAACCAGAGCTTCTACGTGTGTAGTTCGTTGATTGAATTCGCGTCGACGAGGTTCCCCGAACAAGACCGTCCGACACTAGTTCACAACAAAATCTCACAAAAGCCGTAGCGAACAGTGGGCTGATGCCAGTCTGAATTTGCAACCGAACTTCGGACTCCTCAGACGGGGATTCCTTGTTCGGGACAACTTATTTCTAAGCTGCCAGAGAGTACTGCGGTGTTGCAGTTATTGTTTGATCAGCTTTTTACGTGGCCAACTGATCAACCACGACACGCCACCCTGATCGACGATGACCCAGTCAAATCCGATCGCCCTCGATCATGTGTGCGACAGGAATCTGCCGCACACCCGTCTTCCATCTCATCATAGAAGTGGATAGGCCCAAATCGACACATGATTGCGGGGAAAGTTCGAGCTGAACGGAAATTCTGACATTCCGTCTGGAACCACACCAGCAACCATTAGATTTCGCCGCCTATTCCTCACCGGCCCCGTCAACGTCTTCTCCAACTTCCAGATCGTCGGAATCGACATCATCATCGAGTTCAATGTCGACGTCGACATCCACGTCAACTTCTGCTTCGCCGCCTTCAGCGGCAGCGACGTCCTTGACCTCATCATCATCATCTTCATCGACAGCCCCTTCCGCAAGCGGTCGTCGATATCGGGGACCAGTGGATTGCCGTCGGCATCCAGAGGTTCTTTGATGGGCTGAATGAAGTATCGGCGTTTGCCTTTCGCCAGAAGCACCTTGAGGCGTTCCTCCGCCTGATCACGTTCGTGGTACAGGAAGCGGCCTTCTTCCCGCATGGTGCTGCTGTAGACAACCCACACCAGCCGTCGACGCGGCGGCAGGTCGGCCTTCTTCTTCCGCGGACGCGCTGTCGTCGACTTTTTGGCAGCTTTCTTCCGAGGGGCTTTTTCCGCCGTCTCCTTCTTCTGGGTCGTCTTCTTTTTCTTTGAGCCGCTTCTTCGAGAGCCTCAGCGGCCTCGACTTCACGTCTCATACTAAGTCGGCTTTTTGCCATTTTCCCTGCTTTTTCTGCTGATTGCGAATTCTGAGCCCATCGAAGGTGCCGCGGATCAAAGCGCACCGCTCCCATTTCCAAGTCGCGATTATAACGCCGAACGGGACTCCGCCGTCAATTGAGGGACTTCGGTCCATTCGGAAAATCTCATTCTTTTCGCGGGTTAATTCGCACAAACTCCCACTGAATTCCCGTCCCAGGTTCACGGATTTTGTCGGGGACATGTAACCTCGTCCCCGCTGCTGCAGTGCTCCGCCGGTCGCCTAAAACGGAATGCCCCCGGAAAAACTGGGTTCCGGCGTTGGCTGGACGGGCCGACTGTCGCGTTCCTGCGCCAGCAGTTCGAAATGCTGCAGGTCCAGCTGAACATCCTTCAGCAGCAACTCGGTTGTGGTGAAATGGCCGCCTCGAACCACGGGACGGACCTTCAGGGCAACCCGGCGGCGTTCACCTGCATCCAAACGCGCCAACGTGGCGTCGACTCGGCGATCAACCTGAGTGTCACTGAGATCGTGGTGGTCCAGACCTTCGGGAAGAGTTACTCGAAGAGTCACACCGCTGGCGGGCGCAGTTCCGATATTCTCAACTCGCAGCCACACTGTGACCCATTCTCCGACAGCGACCGCTTTCGGTGGGTCTTCGACGTTGAGCCTCACCTCGGGGGCTCCCAACGGCAGACGGGAGCGTAGAGCTGGACGTTCCGTCAGTGGATTCGGCTCGACCGGGGGCAGAGGCTCCGACGCCCGCGAAACCAAAGAAGCTGTCGAGACTGCAGCCGTGGCTGAAACTTCCGTGACCGATTCGAATCGTCCGGATTCCGTCGAGGCGACCGTCAGCGTCAGGATCCTGTCTTCGTTCGGGCGCAGATTGTCCACCAGCCAGGTGGCGACGGAGGCTCGATAGACGCCCTGCGGTTCCATCGCTTTCGCCTGCCACGCGATGGGCAGCAGTTCCCGAATGATAATTCCGTTGACTCGATCCCGACCGGTGTTGGTGACGCGAACACGAATCTCGAAATCACCCGGACCGGGGTTGGTTGGAGCCGACTTTTCGATTTCCAGATTGTGATACGACACGAGTTCACCAGGAATCACACGCACCTGGCCTGCCAGATCCTGGACAGACAGTTCCGAGTCCTCCCGCAGTGGCTCTCGGGAACCTCGACGGATCCGCTCCATGGCCTGCAGATCACTGCGAGTCAGCCAGTCATCAGCACGCAGTGATTGCAGAGTCTCAGTCACCAGGAAGTTCATGTCTGATGTTCGGCGGCCCTCGATTTCGATGGAGGTTCCGGTGGGCTCCATGGAAACTGTCAAAGAACTGCGACTGTAGTCCGGTTCTCGACGACGGTAGGGTTCAAGATCAAGCGGTGGAACTGTGTTGCGCGCCGGAAGAGCCACAGGAGCACGAACATCAGGAAGGTCCTGAACGACAGAATCGTAATCGTCCACCAGAAACCGATTATTCCGGGACGGGACCTGATAGACCAAATGAGAATCGTTCGGTGCTGAAGAGACCAGATTTCTGATCAGGACGGTTTGAGTATCAACCACCGGCGTCGTGTCCAGAACGCTTCCGGCATTCATGATTGCCCGCTCATCCATCCGAACCACTGAGGCTTCGCTGCTGAGACTGCTGACCATCATGACTGCAATCAGGATCAGTCCCACGCTTCCGGACGCAGTGGCGGTGACCCACCAGAAATGATCAAAAACGAAGCACCAAAGGCGGTCGGCAGCTTCACACAGCATCGCCCATGCTTTGTGGAGCAGGTCGAACGGGAGAGTTGCCCAGCGAACATTCCGAATTCCGAACAGATTCAGCTGCTCGCCAAAGATGAGGGCGAGAAACATGAGACTGAGAAAGAATACCAGACCAAGAATGATGTTCATTGCTCCACTTCCCTGTTGGGCACGGTCGGCAGACCTTAGCAAAATTCGGCAAAATCGAGAAGAGACAATTTCACACCAGCAGATTTTGCCGATCGTTAGTTCAGGCGCTCTGGGAGTTTGCGGTCTTGTGGGATGTGGTTATCGACTGGTGAGTGTGGTGGCTCAGGGGACATTGCGATGTGGCTGGGATTTAGTAGTGCGTGAAGTCTGGGTAGCAGGGTGTGGAGAAGCCACAGGAAGTTGGCCGAACAGCCGAGGTTCGGCTCGCAGAAATTCGAGAAACCAGCCACACTTGCCGGTCTGTCTGTTGTTGGAATCCAGGGAGCCTCTCGTCTGATGAACGGCGATTCCTGTTGAATGCATCTTTGGTGAAGTGGAATTCCTAAACAGAAAATGCGGTATAAACCGAACCAAAGGATTGGATTGTTCCGTTTGTCCGGATAGCACTGCGCCCACGGACCGGCTGGCTGAATGCCAGGAGCAGTCCATCGGGGCTCACGCACCAGTTTCTCAGTCTTCCTGTTGGGTACTTACGACATGTTTTTGAACACATGGCTGACAGCAGCAAAACGACAATTCTTCGGAACATCGGATTCTGCGGCTCATCGCCGATCGCGCCTGTCACAGCGAAGTGAGATCCGGGTTGAGTCACTGGAAAGTCGCTCACTGTTGACCGCGCTGGTGATTAACTCTGCCAACGTGGATTCGTTCACGAACGCAGCGGGAACACTGGTTGTCGGAAATACGGAGATTGGCAGCCATGACACGCTTGTACTTGAGAATCTGACTCTCAGTTCAGCGGGCGTCTCTGCCATCAGCATTTCCCTGCATGACATTCCTCTGGAAAGGCTGGCCATTGAAACCGTGGATGTCACTGCGTTTTCGGGAACAGCGATCAATGTTAACCTGACAAACGTCACCGGCAACCGAACGGTGTCGATTGAGGACGTCGCGGTGGCCGCGAACGGCGTTGGGCTGAATGTCACCCTGGACAACACCAGCGTCTACGCGCTGACGATCGAAGACTGTCGCCTGCCCGGCATCGCAGTGGCTCTGGACAACGGATCCGTGGTGACTGAGGGCGTGATCACGGAAAATGCCATCACGGCGCCGCCGAACAGTCAGGGGATTCTTCTGGATGTTACGTCGGCTGTGGCAGACAACTTTCACATTGTCAACAACCGGAACATCAACTCAGAGAATGGCGACGGCGTTCGAGTGAATCTGACGGATTCTCCGCTCGATGGTCTGGTGATTGATAACAACTCGATCACCAATGAGCCCGGGGCCAACGTCTTTTTCCGAGCTCAGGGTGACACTTTTGTTCAGCCGTTCGAGCTGCGGAATGATGCGTCTGACGGCGAACTTCTGAATCAGTTTGTGCTGGACCTGACTCCGCTGGGGCTGACTTTCGATCCCAGTGTCACCACCGGGAAGCCATTCACTCCGCAGGGCGGTTCCGGAGCACTGACGGGCTTCACCACGGCGGCTCTGTCGTCGAACAATCAGATTCTGACGGTCAACTTCACCGACTTCAATCCCGGTGAGACCCTGCTGTTCGTGATTGACGTGGACATCCTGGCTCCAAACCTGACAGCTCAGGACTTTTCTGCCTTTGGACGCGACCTCATCGGGGCTCAGGTTGACTTTGATTTCGGGCCGGGGAACAACAGTCCAGCTAAGCATGTCAGCGGCACCATGATTGGGGACGTGGACGTTTTTAACGCCGCCCTGTTTGCTCGAGGAAATCAGAACACCAGCAACTTCCACGGTGTGAATCTGAACCTGACGAATTCTCCGCTTACAAATGCCAGTATCAGCAGCAATACAATTACGGGAGTAGCCGGTAACGGCGTTCAGGTCACATCGACAGAAAACAGTGACGTTTCAGCTCTGATCCGGGACAACAACATTTCGTCCAGTGCTCAGGACGGCGTTCATTTCGATCTGATTGACAGCGACTTCACCGGCGGCATTGTGGACAATGTGATCGGCGGCAACGGCGGGCACGGGGTCGCCTTCTTCCCCAGTGTCACGCGAACTCGGCTTGTGGAGGCTCTGGTTGACGGCAATCCGGTTGTCATCACATCCACCAATCACCAGTTGCAGACCGGGGATGTGATCATGCTTCAGGGCGTGGTCAATGACGATCCCACGGTGAATCATCCGGCCAACGGCCTGCACACGGTCACTCGAATTGACAACAACCGTTTCAGTCTGCAGGGAGTCAGCGGTCTTCCGGCGAACGTGGTTTATGCAGGTGGCGGTTCATGGTATGTGCCGGATATTCAGCCGGACGGCAGTGCGAACGGCCTGGTTCAGATCGACCTGCAGGCCACCGAGCCCCAGGGACGAATTCAGAGCTTTGCGAACACGGCCGGTGACGTACAGGTGACCTCACTGGCACATGGCCTCACCACGGGGGATCGAGTTCGAATCAGCCGAGCTGCCGGGACCGGGATCTCAAGTACTCAGTCATTCAAAATCACGGTCATCGACGCCGACAAATTTTCTCTGGATGGCCTGGCAAGTGTCGGTACCTACGATACATCCGGTGGTCTGGCCACCTGGACAACGAACATTGTGGAAGACGTTGTGCCTTCGGCAACCACTGAAGAACTGATCGTCACATCCCGGGGACACGGCCTGGTGACCGGCGACGAAATTCGGATGGTGGGCGTCACCATCACCGAGAACGGAGAGACTCTGCCGTCTTCAGCGAACGGGCAGTTCGTTGTCACAAAGCTCACCAATGACACCTTCCTGTTGCAGGGTTCGTCTTCGAACGGAACGTACACACCCGGCAGCGGATATTGGGTGCCGTTCTCGGAGCCCGCGTTTGGCGGAAAGGAGATTCCTCAGATCGTTGCCGGAAATTCAATCACAGGCAACGGAAAAGCCGGGTTCTACGTGGATCTGTCGACGGGAACTCGATTCAACGGCGACATCGTCGAGAACACTGTATCTGCGAACGCTGAAACAGGAATTCATATTATCTCTCACAGCTTCGGCCTGGGAGAGAACCTGCCGTTGGATCCGAACGATCCTCTGGCCCTGCCAACCGTTCGCGACGTCAGTTTCAATGTCAACATCGGAACGTCAACCACAGACGGCAACGACATCAGTTCCAACCAGAAGGCCGGGATCGCAATTGAAGCTCTGGACTTCGCGACCGGCTCATTTGAAATCAATGGCAATCGAATCAACAGCAATCAGACCGATGCAGACACCACAGATCCGTTCGAAGGGGACGGGATTGTCGTGCGGCTGGCCAGCGATCGTCTGACATCGGAAGCCGTCGCGTTTCTGTCTGAATCGATCATTGAAGACAATCAGATCGGAGTGGACTCGCGCGGCAACGAAGGTAACGGACTGTCGTTTTCACTGACCGACCGCACTCGCATTCAGGACCTGGAAATCAACCAGAACTCGTTTCTGAACAGTGGCCTGGACGGATTCCACTTTGTTCGAACCAAAGATGCCGACCTGAATCAGGTTGTTCTGGAAGGGAACGATGCCACCAACAATCAGGGCGATGGCGTCGACATTTTTGCACAGAACACCGTCAGTGACGTGCTGGACTTCCGAATTCGCAACACCAATATCGACAACAACGGAAACTATGGTATTCGAGTTGATGTTCAGGCGGATGCTCGCGTTTCACTGGATATCGCAGGCTCAAGTGTTCGTGAAAACGGAAGCCAGGGGAATGGTTTTAATCCGGATGACGGCGCCGGAGCACTCGGCCAGGCAGGCGGCATCGGACTGCACGGATTCCAGCAGGTTGACATCGATTTCCGTGCGGAAGATGTTCAGATTCTGGACAATATCGGTGACGGATTCAGTGTTGACGCGGACAATTTCTTCGACAAGCTGCTTGTCAATGCAACGTTCATCGATAGTTCCCTGAATGGAAACAGCCTGACAGGGCTTCGCAGTGTCGGTGCGGCATTCGGCAGTTTTGAATGGCTGCGGACGGACTTCATTGGAAACGGAAGCGACGGCGCCAGACTGATTTCCAACGTTGATCCGGACGATTTCTTCCGTCGTCGTGTCGGCGGACAGGACATTGACGTGTTCGGTCTGGGTAACAATTTCCAGCTGAACGGACAGAGTGGTCTGGTCCTGGGGATGGGGGTCAACGCTGTTCTTGGAAACGGTGATCCCACAGAAAACTTCGCCAACGAATTCGGCGGAACTCTGGACACTGCCTATGGGGGCCTGGCAGCCGGATCCAAAGCCGGCAATGCCGAAGACGGATTGAAAATCGTTCAGGATGCCGGGCCTTACCTGCGTGAACTGGGGCGTCGTCGAGTCATCCAGACGGATGGCAACGTCTTTACCAACAACACCGGCGATGGTGTCGACATCGGACACTTCGTTCAGACGGAAGGTGGCAACGTTCTGCACGGGGAAGAAGTCATCAGCGATGTGGATGTCATTCTGACTCGAGCGGACGTCAGCAGCAATGTGGGAGACGGCATCGAGTATCTGGCAGACAGCGTCTTCCGCGTGGCTCCGGTGGCCGGCGGCGGTCAGGATTCGATTCCGAATCCCAATGCATCGTCACTTTCCGTTTCCCGATCATTCATTAAGGACAATGGACTGCGGGGTGTCGATATCCTGAACCGCCGAAGCGAAACATCCCGAATCACACTCTACGACAACGAGATCATCGGAAACGAGCTCGTCGGTGTTTATGTCGTGAATACATCGACACACACACAGCGTCAGAGTGGCCCAGAGGACCTACTGGAGAAGGACTATTCCGGCCCGGTATTTTCGAGCCCCATTATGGAACTGCGGGTTCAGGACAATCTGATTGAATCGAACGGAACCGCTGCTCGACAGACCCGTGTGACGATCAACAGTTCCGACGATTCTCAGGACGGGGCAGTCACTGCAAATCCCAGCTTCCACGAATCCGACACTCTGGTCCAGGGGACAATTGGAGGTTTGGTCATTCGCGTTGGAACCGCGGACAGCAGTGGGCGACTGCTCGCAGCCAATCCGGATTTTGAACTGGGACTGGCGGGCATTGACGCGGAAGTCTGGAAGAACAGTTTTGACGGTAACTTTGGGGCAGACGTCTACCTGGACAACTTTACTTCGGCAGTTCCTGACCAGAGCGGTACGGTGTTCACCATCGAAGCTAACCCGTCATTTGTGTGGAACCGCGGTTTCCGGGATCCGCTCGCCCGACTTGACCTGTCGTTCCGGGAGAACTCCGGGAACGCCCTCGATGTGATCAACGGTTTCGCATTTCAGGATAATGATGAGCCGATCTTCAAGTCCCGAATCGCGAACGGGTCGGCACAGCCAAATGCTGACGGGATTTTCCCGGGGGGGCTTACGGATCGACAGCGGAACTCAACGCGTACTCTGGGCTTCAGCTTTGTGAACGACAACACTGCGGGTTCCGTTCCGGGGGCTCAGCTTGTACCACCGGTCCCGATATCAGTCTACAACGGCATCGCCAATACCTGGTGGTCATACGACGGCTGGGGGACTCCGACGTGGCGAGTCGAATCGGATTTTGACTTCAACAGCTTTGAGACATCCAGCACCATTGCCGGTCTGAGTGACTTCTTTGACATTGTTAACCTCGACGGAAACCTGGGCGAACAGCCTTACCAGTGGGACACCGGGCTGAACGTCCCCGGCTTCGTCGGTGCAACTCCGTATTCGCTGCAGCGCGGCGACATTTTTGACGTCCAGCTTGGTGAAGACCCGATTCACGCCGATCAGCTGGAAGAAAATGATTCGTTTGCAGGTGCCACTCAACTGGCCGTTCATCCCATCACCGGGCTGCCGGTGCCGATTGCCGGAACGTTCCTGGTGAATTCGCTCACCACGGATGGTGTCCTGAATATCGAACGCAAGACTGACCGCGACTACTATTCCTTCGTTGCAGCGGGAACCGGATCTCTGAACGTCAACCTGTCAGCGACTGACACCCAGGGTGACTTCCTTGAATATTTGATTTATGAAGTGGACAGCACACTTGACACAACGGAAGTTCCGATGGTCCGCGCGGCCAACGGAGTTCCGATTCGTACTGCTGTTCAGCCCGGAAATTCCGGAGTGATTACTGTGAATGTCGTGGCCGGGCGAACCTACATCATCGAGGTCATGAGCAACGAGACGGCCAACTACGGGACGGCCACCAACGGAAAGAACTTCCAGTACGGAACTGTTCGAAGTTATTCACTGTCGATCAATGCTCCGCCTGCACCTCCTGCCTCCGTATTGGCTCAGACAGTCCCGGGCGTCTCTGAACAGACTCAGCAGGCGGCAGCCAGTCCTGGATTTCTGGCGGCGGTTTCTGTCGCCGGCCAGAATCCGTCTGTTGACTTCATCACACAGGTGTCTCCCCTGATCCTGTCAGCACCTCCGTCGATACGCTGACGATTCACTTCGATGAAGACGTCACCGGCGTCGACAAGTCTGACTTCCGGCTGCTGTTCAACGGCGTGGTTCAGAACCTTTCCGGTGCGATCTTCACGACCATCGACGCGCAGACCTATGAGTTCTCGAATCTTGCTCCGCTGACTTCAGAAGCGGGCAGTTACGAATTCCGCCTTGTTGTGGCGGGATCCGGGATCGTGGATACGGACTCGGGGTCCTTTGCTGCTTTCCGGACGGGAAACAGAAACCTGGTCTCTGAATAACACTGTCAACTTTACGGGCGATACCAGCACGGATAATATTCCCGGAGACGGGGCCTTCGCAGACGTCAACGGGAATCGTTCTCTGCGAGCTGCCATCAACGAAGCGAATGCTCATCAGGGTGTCGATGTGATTCAGCTTGCGCCAGGGACGTACACGCTGAGTCTCGACGGGCAGTTTGAAGACGAAGGTCTGACCGGCGACCTGGACATCCGTGAAGCTCTCACCATTCGCGGCATGGGTGCCACAGCATCCGATACCGTCATCGATGCGGCTCAGATTGACCGCGTGTTCCATGTCTTTCCGGGTGTTGAGTTGACTCTGCAGAACCTCACCATCCAGGGCGGCGAAGCTTTTGATGGAGCCGGAATCTTCATTGAGGGGACAACGACATCCACGGGTATCAGCTCTGCAGTCAAGCGGAAAGGTTATTGTCCGCAACGTAAACATCATCGACAATGAAGCCTTCAATCAGGGTGGTGGTGTTTCAACCGGGAACACTTGATGCGGACCAGTCATCAATTTCACGAAACATCGCCGGTTCCCGTGGGGCGGTATTTTCAATCATGCGGTGGCCAACCTTCTAAACGTGACCGTGTCTTCCAACTTTGCGGTTTCGCGAGGCGGTGGGGTTTACAACGAGGTTAAAGCATCCGCAGTGAATACCGCGGTCGCTCCGATTGTGACTGTGGCAAATCTGACAGCCGTCAACAGTACGTTCTATCTGAACAGTGCCAATGCAGAAGGCGGCGGGATCTATCACGAATCCGGAGCCAGCCCGATTCTGGGCAATTCGATTGTTTCCACAACTCGCCGCCGGCTTCACCAAACCTTGCCGGTCCCATCACATCTCAGGGCAACAACTTCATCGGCGATCTGGGCGCAAATCGATCTCGAACTGATCTGCTGCTCAAGACCAGTGATATCACGACAGCTGCCGACCGGGCCAACCTCGGCAGGTCTGGGGTCACTGACGAATGCCACAATCAACGGTACCGGGCACACATTCCAGTCGCCGGCGGAGCGGTCATCGATGCCGGAAGCAATGCCCTGTATGCCACGGCAGCCGGAATCACCAACACTGAGGCGAATCTGCTGCAGCAGAAAGATCAGGTGGGTTCACCGCGTCTTGTCGTGGGAATTACGGAAGGCACAACCAGCGGCACCTTCATCATTGATATCGGGGCAACAGAGTATTTTGTCAGCCAGCCCGTGGCCATCATTACGGCCACGCCCAATCCGGCGGGGGCCAATGAACAGGTCACGTTCGACGGCAGCATGTCGACTCACACGCTGACGCCCGGAACCTCCAAGATCGTGCTGTACGAATGGGACTTCAATTACGACGGCATCACGTTTGTGCCCTCCGACTCGGGACCGACACGCACCTCATCGGCCCACGTCTATCCGGCCGAAGGAAGTTACCAGGCGGCGTTGCGAGTCACCGATGACACGGGAGCTCAGGACATCGCCGTCATCACGGTTCAGGTGTCCGCTCCCACGGTGCCGGTGATCACATCTCCGTTTTCAGGAGGCACCAGTGACTCGACTCCTGTCATCACCTGGACCGGTGGAGTCAGCACGTTTTCGCTGACGGTGACAAATCTGTCGACCGGCGAAGTTGTTGTGAATGAAACCGGACTGACGACGAACTCATTCACTCCTCCAAATTCGCTCGCACCAGGACAGTATCGAGCCGTGGTGACTGCAACGAATCTCAGCGGTACCGTCTCCAGCCAGCCGCATACATTTGAGATCGTGCAGATCTCAATGGTCCAGCCAATGAATCTCGAACTGGAATACGACACGACCCCGGAATTTACCTTCACGGCAGTCCCGGACGCTGCCAGTTACCAAATCTGGGTGGCCGAACTGGATCCTGTCACGAGGAAGGGTGTCAAAGTCGTCATCAATCAGTCGGGAATCAATGCGGCGGCGGCGCTTCTGCCAGGCACGGGCAACGCCGTTTACGAACCTTCCGTTCCGCTGCCGGAAGGACTGTACCGGGTCTGGGTGCGAGCGTTCGATGTGAATGACAATCCCGGGGACTGGAGTGCCGGCAACACATTCACGCTCACGAAACCGACCATTACCGGACCTGCCTTCCAGACAGGTTCCACGGTCGATGAAGTTCCGGTTCTGACCTGGACGGCTGTCGATGTGAAACAGTATCAGGTGTGGCTCGTGCAGCTGAGCGGCACCGACGCCAACGGCGTTGCCCTGACCGGAAATCAGCTGATTCTCAATACCATTGTGGCCGACACGAAGCTGCCGCTCACCAATCTGGGCAACGGAAGTTTCCGAGCATGGGTGCGAGCAGTGGGTGACGACGGTGAAGCGGGGCTGTGGAGCGTTCAGTACAACTTCCGCCGTGACCGAAACGTCGGACCGAATCTGATTTCTCCAGTGGGCGGCGTGAACGAAACGGACCGAACCCCGGTTTTCGTTTGGGAAGCTCAGCAGGGTGCCGACCACTATGAACTTTGGGTCAACAGCACGAAGGCACGAGTCATTTACGACATCAACGTGCCTCACGTTGAAGGTGCATCCACAATTTCCTACACCGACCCCGACATCACGCTGTTCGCCGGAACTCATCGCTGGTGGGTTCGCGCTGTGAATTCAGACGGCGGGAAGACTGGCTGGACCGGTCCGGCAACCTTCTTTGTTCCGATTCCTGTCGTGAACGCGCCAACCGGAACGGTCGTCGGCACAAACCTGCCCACTTTCTCATGGACTGGCGTTCCGGAGTTCACGTCTTACGAACTGTGGGTCAACAATCTGACGACCAATGTGTCTCAGGTCCTGTATCGTTCGGGAATCACCACCACGTCGTTCACTCCAACCCTTCCGCTGGAGAACGGAACATTCCGGTTCTGGGTCCGTGGAACGGATGCCGCCGGAAACGTATCTCAATGGAGCAACCCCGGTACCTTTTCCGTCAGTGCAGCCGTGGGAAATGCTCCTCGACAGATTTCCCCATCGGCAACAGTCGCATTTGGAAGCATCGTCACGTTCAATTGGCAGGCAGGTCAGACATCGGGAGTTCCGGAGTATGAGTTGCTTGTCAGAAATCAGAGTGCGGCAGGTCAGCCAATCGCGTTTACGGACGTCATTACTCCAGTCAACAATCCGTTGGGTGACGGCACTCTAATTTTTGATGCGACAGGCCTGTCGCTCAACCGGGGGTCCTACCGCTGGTGGGTGCGAGGCGTGAATGCGGACGGAAATCCCGGACCGTGGGCACAGCCGCTTGATTTCCGAGTTGTTTCCGCTGATCCATCTGAGCTGCTGAAGCCAGTGCTGGAAGATTCGCTGATCCTGCTGACCTCATTGCGGTCAGACAATGCATGGACACCCGAACAGGTCAGCATCGCGGTTCACCCGGTCGCCAACATCGACGTGAAGCAGGTTCGCGACGACCGGCAGCCGGTTGTTCAGACAACGGAATCGCAGCTGCCGACGGAAGCACCGACTGCGTTTGACGCCGTCATGGAAGACATGGCCGTGTCTGACTGGTGGACTCTGAACGCTGCGGACGAAACCGTTCCGGCAGCCGCTGAGCGACCCGAAGGAACGGTGGTTCCGGAATCCGAAACGGGCAGCCGGAAAGCCTCTGCGTCGATGCTGGGACTGGCTCTGGCTGCCCTGTCCGGCCGGCGAAGGGAACGAGACCGGCAAAATCAGCGGTCCCTGCGAAATCGCTGATTCTGATGTCCCGTCTGGCTTGATTCCGGAGTCCTCACAGTCGAAATTAGTCGCCTGCTCGGAAAGACTCGTGTATGCCGGGCGTCTTTCCTGAGCAGCGCTTCGGCCTTCGTCGATGCTGCAATCGACTGTCACTCCTGCGGAATCAATGTTATGTCCTCGTTGCGTTTCCTGTTTCTGGCCGCACTTCTGTTGCCCGCCGTTGGCACTTGCTTCGCTGAAGATGCTCGAACAGCTATTCTGGATCCCGCTGCTGCAGGGCCGGATTTTCAGATTCAGGGCGAGTATTCAGGAATGATCGGCGAGGGCGATCAGTCGGTGAAGGTCGGCATTCAGGTGGTGGCTCAGGGCGATGGAAAGTTCCTGTCGGTCGGATACATCGGCGGACTTCCCGGCGACGGATGGGATGGGACTGCTGAAAAGAAAGTAACCGGCACCGGGCACATGGAAGGCGACGTCTGCATTCTGAAAGCCGACGCCAACAGCAAGGGGCGGGCTGAAATCAAAGAGGGCGTTCTGAGTCTGTACACGGACCAGAACGTCCGCATCGGCGAATTCGCGAAGGTCCGTCGTGAAAGCCCCACCCTGGGACAGAAACCTCCGGAAGGAGCCGTCGTTCTGTTCGACGGGACAACTGCGGATCTGTTTGACGGCGGCCGTCTGTCCGACGACAGGCTGCTGATGGAAGGCGTCAATTCAAAGCAGAAGTTCGGCAGCTACAAACTGCATGTTGAATTCCTGTTGTCCTATATGCCATATGCTCGCGGGCAGGGACGAGCCAACAGCGGGTGCTATCAGCAGGCTCGGTACGAGGTTCAGATCCTCGATTCGTTCGGTCTGTCGGGGGAAGACAACGAGTGCGGCGGAATCTATAAGATTGCCCGGCCCGCTGTGAACATGTGCTTTCCTCCGCTGTCGTGGCAAACCTACGACATCGATTACCACGCCGCAAAGTTTGATGCGGCCGGTCAAAAGTCCGCCAATGCATGGATGACCGTGCGGCATAACGGTGTTGTGATTCATGATCACCAGGAACTGCCGCATGCCACCACAGCGGCTCCGCTGAAGGAAGGTCCGGAAGACGGTCCCATTCATCTGCAGAATCACGGCAACCCGATTCGGTTTCGCAATATCTGGCTGACACCGACGAATGACTGAGCCGACCGGATTTGATCAGTCCCGCTACCGGAAGCAGATGCTGTTTCATGGAGTGGGAACATCCGGACAGGCTGCTCTGAAGGATTCCCGAGTGCTGCTGGTGGGCTGCGGCGCTCTGGGGTGTGTTCTGGCTGATGCCATGGTGCGAGCCGGGGTCGGGTTTCTGAGAATTGCCGATCGCGATTTCGTGGAACTCAGCAATCTCCAGCGACAGTCGCTGTTCACCGAAGCGGACGTGAATGCACATCTGCCGAAAGCCATTGCCGCGGTCCAACGGCTGCGGCAGGTGAATTCAGAAATTGAAATTGACCCTGTCGTCACGGACGTGAATCACAACTGCATCCGCGATCTGGCCGTCGGAATGCATCTGATTCTGGATGGTACGGACAATTTTGAGATCCGTTATTTGATCAACGATCTGTCACTGGAAACGGGTATTCCCTGGATCTTCACGGGTTGTACGGGAAGTCACGGACAGATGATGCCCGTGTTTCCTCATGTCTCGGGTTGCCTGCGGTGCCTGATGCCCGAAGCGCCTCCGCCGGGGTCCACAGAAACCTGCGACACCGCCGGAGTGCTCGGCCCGGCCATCGGAACCATCGCTTCGCTGCAGGCCGCCATGGCCCTGCGAATTCTGATTGCATCGGCGACGGCTTCCTCACCCGAAGACGTCTGTCAGTTGAGCGGAGTGCCGCTGAAACTGACGATTGTCGATGTCTGGGATCTGAACTTCCGGCAGATCGACGTTTCCGGGCTTCGATCTTCCGGACGATGTCCGGCCTGCCATCAGGGAGAGCGGCGGTGGCTGAACGGTTCGCAGTCCACGGGATCAACCGTTCTTTGCGGCCGAAATGCAGTCCAGGTGACGCCCCCAAACCGGCTGACTCTGTCTCTTGCAGAACTCGAACAGCGACTGGCAGGTTCCGGCCGAGTGACTCGGAATGCCTTTCTGCTGCGACTGTCGCTGCCGGATACCGATTCGGAACTCACCGTGTTTCCGGATGGCCGGGCGATCATTCGCGGGACAGAAGACCCGGCGGTCGCTCGAGCACTTTATTCGCGTTACATTGGTTCATAGAACGCGGATTAATAGTGGAGATCACAGATTCCACCAGCGACGCGATTCATCCGGTCGTTCGATTTCGACGCTCAATTCTATGATGCAGACAATTCGCAGATTCCTTGAGCTCATCCGATTCAGTCACACGGTGTTTGCTCTGCCGTTTGCGCTGCTGTCAGCTGTTCTGGCGTGGGCGGAACCCGACACCGTCTTTCGCTGGCGCGATCTGATCGGCATCCTGTTGTGCATGGTGTTCGCTCGATCGGCTGCCATGGCCTTCAATCGACTGGTGGATCGCGACGTCGATGCTCAGAATCCGCGAACCGCCGTTCGCCACCTTCCGGCAGGATTGCTTTCCGTTCGTTCTGTGCTGGTGTTCACCGTTGTGTCCGGACTGCTGTTTGTCGCATCGACGCTGATCTTTCTGCCGAAACGACTTCCGCTGATGCTGTCAGTTCCGGTGCTGATGTTTCTGCTGGGGTACAGCTACGCCAAACGGTGGACTCGAATGTGTCACTACTGGCTGTCGGCCGCTTTGATGATGTCGCCTGTGGCCGCGTGGATTGCCATTCGTGACGAAATTGCCTGGCCACCCGTGCTGTTGGCGTTCAGTATCTTTTTCTGGGTGGGCGGCTTCGACATCATCTACGCCTGCCAGGACGCCGACTTCGACAAAGATCGCAAACTGCACAGCATTCCGGCGGCTCTGGGCATCCGACGAGCTCTGCAGATCGCGTTTTTCAGCCACCTGCTGACCATCGGCATGCTGCTGCTGTTCTGGCATTTTTCCGGGCTGGGAATGGTTTTTCTGTTGGGAGTACTTGTGATCAGCGGTTTGCTGCTTTACCAGCATCGCCTGGTGCGTCCGGATGACCTGCAGCGAGTCAACATTGCGTTTTTCAACGTCAATGCTGTTGTCAGTTTTGGAATTCTGGTCTCCGGCTGTGCGGACCTGCTGCTTCGACGACTCTGAAAACTGACACTGACCGGTCGGGTCGCTAAACTGTGCCGCTGTTGTTCCTCGCCGTTTCCGACCATCGCCAGCGAATTTTCTGTCCAATTTCCGGCTGACTGTTCACTCATGAAACTCCTGATCGACAATCCCGATCTGCAGTCCGTTGCAGACAAGGTTCTGGCCGGAGAACGGCTTTCGTTTGAAGACGGCCTCCTGCTGGAGACGACGGCTGACCTGCACGTTCTGGGACAGCTGGCCAACGTCGTCCGCGAACGGAAGAACGGGAATGTTGCCTGGTACAACACCAACATCCATCTGAACCCGACGAATGTGTGCGTCTATCGGTGTCGCTTCTGCGCGTTTCGAGCGGACCTGAAAGACGAAAAGGCCTACACCTTCGATGAAGCCGGCATTCGTGCTCGGGTGCTGGAAGGACAGGCAGCGGGCGCCACGGAGATTCACGTCGTCGGGGGGCTGCATCACCGGAAAAAGTTCGACTGGTATCTGGATGTGGTCCGGACAATTCACGACACCTGCCCTGAAATCCACATCAAGGCGTGGACGCCGGTGGAAATCGGCTGGTTCAGTTACATCACCAAACAGCCTGTGCGGTGGGTGCTGGAACAGATGATCGAGGCCGGTCTGGGAAGCATGCCTGGCGGCGGTGCGGAAATCTTCGATCCCGAAATCCGCCGACAGCTGTGCGAGCACAAGGCTGATGCCGCCGTCTGGTTTAATGTCCACCGCACAGCTCATGAACTGGGCCTGAGAAGCAACGCAACCATGCTGTACGGTCACATTGAAGAGCCCCGGCACCGGATCGATCACCTGCTGCAGCTCAGAAATCTGCAGGACGAAACCGGCGGCTTTCAGACCTTCATTCCGCTGGCGTTCCATCCCGACAATACAGAACTGAGCAATCTTCAAAAGCCCGACGCGCTGGTGGACCTGCGGACAATCGCCGTCTCACGCCTGATGCTCGATAACTTCGATCACATCAAAGCCTACTGGATCATGCTCGGTGAACAGACGGCTCAACTGGCGCTCAGTTACGGAGCCGATGACATGGACGGAACCGTCGTCCATGAACTGATCTATCACGACGCCGGAGCGAAAACGCCGGAAGGCAAGACTGTCGACGAGCTGCATCATCTGATTCGTGAAGCCGGACGAGACCCCGTTGAACGGGATACTCTGTATCGCAGGGTCCTGCGGGATGGAGCTCAGTGGAAAGTTGCCGAATCCGCCGTTGGCTGATCCTTCCTCCAGCCGGCAGATGCTGAATAACTTGTTCCGCGATCAGAACAGCGTGTAGATGAACGGAGCAGCACCGGTCGACGTCAGATACACCAGCACGCCGACACCCAGCAGGACCAGGATGATGGGCGTCAGCCACCACTTTTTCTCTTCCCGAATGAAAAGCCAGAACTCCGCCATCAGGCTCATCTGCTGCTCACCGGCCAGCTGCTCAAATTCGTTCTTTGTTTCTGAAGGATCTGGAGTGGTGGATTCAGACATTCGGTTCACTACCGGTGAGTTCTGGATGGGATGGTGCCGATGAAGCAAAGGTCGTCCGGTTGGACGATGGAATGCCGCAGCTGACGATTCCAACGAAGCATTCTACCCGCCTCATCCGTTCGACGAAAGGCCTTTGCCGCAATCTGTCGCAGGCTCAGCGGCGTGAGTTTTCTGAATACTGGTTGCGCCGATTGGATCGGAGAACGAGTACATCCGGATCAGACAATGGTCAGCCATATCGTGACTGCGGTGATGATCGTCCCGGCGACAATGGTCAGCAACCCTGTCCGCCAGCGGCGTTTCAGCCAGACAAGCAGCAGAACTCCGGACAGGGAAATGAAGACCAGCAGCACGGACGACACGTCGATCACGACGGACCAGACCGGGCCGGCATCCCGTCAAAGACATTTTCAACCGGACAAACCAGAACGAAGCCGATGATCCAGAGGACGGATTTCTTCAATTCAGGGACTCCATCGTCAATCCGGGTGACAAAGCAACGGCAGCCAGTCCCGAATTCACCATTCCGCACTCATTCAGGAGCCTCGGAATTCCGGCAAAAGAATCGTCTTCCGGACGGAAAACGTGGCCATCATTCAATCAACAGTGATGCCAGGACCTGAGCGTAAATTCGATGGCCAAAATCGTTGGGGTGGTTGACTCCGTTCCCGGTCAGATCGTGATCCTGTTTGCGGTTGAGGATTTCGTTCCACTGAGACGTCATATCCGCCAGAGCAACCCCGGAGGTACACAGGGCAGCCAGCTGATCTCGATACATGGGAAAGACATCGTGTTTCAGAGCTGTCCAGTTGCGATTTCCGAGCATGGATGCGACCAGTATGAATTCTGCATCCGGTACTGTCTCACGGATTTTGGCCATCATCTCGGCCAGATTCTTTCCGTACTGATCCGGAGAAATTCCCGCGGCATCATTCATGCCAAATGCCAGAATCACCAGATCGGGCTTCGCTGCCGCGACATCCGCTGTGCGAGTCAGCCCCCACGGAGTGCTGGTCCCGCCGACGGCCAGATTCGTCAGCGTGACTTCTGATTTGCTGACGTGCTGCAGTTGCAGACGCAGAAGGTCCTGCCAGGCGGGTTGAAACGGAGCACCTCCGGCCCAGCCCGAAGCATTGCAGCCCGTGGAAATGCTGTCGCCCAGCAGCACGATTGAAACCGGTTGAGCCTTCTGAAGCCGATTGATAGTACGCGGCAGAGCCTGCACACTGAAATCAGCCGGTTTCACAGGCCACTGAGTGTCTGCTTTTTCATAGGTCACACTGGTTTGCATGGCGTGATATTCCAGCCGACCTCCGAACAGAATTTCATCGCCACCATCGCGATGAGTCAGACGGAATTGCTGAGTTCCCGGCGGGCGACGCAGGTCTTCCGGACGACTGCATTGAATCTTCGATCCCACCGGAATCGTCATTTGTCGCTGACCGGGGACAAAAGCGAAATCAGCAGCATCGTAGATCACATCGCCAGCAGCATTCGTGACCCGGATGATGCGCTTCACGGGAAACAACAGACTTCCCGTCGCCACCGCATCCGGTGCCGGGCGGACAAACAACACGGACTCTCCGTGAACAACATCGCCTTCCCAGAACGGCTCCATGGCCTCCGCGTCGTAGGTCCATTCATGCCGATCCTGAGCGATCAGTCCACTGGATGCAGTCAGCAGAATCGTGAGAACAGTCGGGAGATGTTTCATGGAGTGTGGCTCGAATGAAGGACGGTTCAGTTCAAGGGCTGAATGTTTTCAGGCGAATCGAATGACGGGCGGTTCATGGCGGGCGAAACCGGGTAACGATGAAGCCGGCCTTCGGGCAATTGAGTCATCAGCTGATTCAGCTGGCCGGGAGTGGCAAGATGGCTGAGCCACGTGGCATAGTCTTCCGGCGAAAGAATCACGGGCATGCGGTCATGCAGTGGGCTCATGTCCGCATTGGCACTCGTGGTCAGGATTGTACACGTCAGAACTTCCGCCGTCGAATCCGACCGGTCGGCGTCACGCGGTCGCCAGCGTTCCCACAGACCGGCAAACGCAAAGGGCTGATGATCTTCCAGATGAATCAGCCACGGCTGTTTCCGCTTGTCAGCAGTCTTTTCCCATTCGAAGAAACCATCCGCAGGAATCAGGCAGCGCCGTTCGGCGAATGCTTTTCGAAAGGACGGTTTCTCGGCGACAGTTTCTGATCGAGCATTGATCATTCGACTGCCAATGGACAGATCCGTCGCCCACGAAGGCACAAGTCCCCACCGCATCTGCACAGCCTGACGAACGTCTTCGAGCACACGAACACAGGCGATCAGCTGAGTCGGAGCGATGTTGTAGCGAGGAATCAGATCAGGAAACAGCGGCAGGTGGAACAGCTGCATCAGTTTCGAAGCCGGTGTTGCCAGCGTAAACCGACCGCACATGGATCTCTTCCCCTCGTGAATCTCCCGGAATCCCGCCAACACGCCATGTCGTACAGATCACGATTTGTTGTCTCGGGCCCAGTTGTCTTTCAGAGTCACTGTTCGGTTAAAGATCAGGCGGTCGGGTTTGCTGTCTTTGTCGACCGTAAAATATCCCTTCCGTTCGAACTGACAGCGTTCGCCGACCAGGGCACCTTCCAGCGACGGCTCCAGCATCGCGGTGACGACCTGCAGCGAATTCGGGTTCAGGTTGCTGCGCCAATCCAGGTTTTCGTCGTCGACATCATCCGGATCCGGCTTGGAGAACAGATGGTCGTACAGTCGAACTTCCGCCTGAACAGCGTGCTCGGCACTGACCCAGTGCAGCGTCGCCTTGACTTTGCGGCCGTCCGGAGCGTCTCCGCCCTGAGTCGCGGGATCGTAGGTGCAGTGAATTTCCGTGATATTTCCGGAGCTGTCTTTGATGACATCAGTACACGTCATGAAATACGCCCATCTGAGTCGAACTTCGCGACCGGGTCCCAGACGGAAAAACTTCTTCGGAGGATCTTCCATGAAGTCTTCGCGTTCGATGTACAGTTCGCGACTGAAGGGGACGGTGCGAGTTCCCGCGGATTCATCTTCCGGATTGTTCACCGCCACCAGGTCCTCCGTCTGACCGGCCGGATAATTGGTGATCACGACTTTCAGCGGGTCAAGAACGGCCATACGCCGATCGGCGGTGCGATTCAGTTCGTCGCGAATCTGGTTTTCCAAAACGACCATGTCCGTGGTGGCGTTGTGCTTGGTCACTCCCACAGCAGCGCACAGAGCACGGATGGAAGCAGGCGTGTAGCCTCGCCGGCGCAGGCCGCAGAGAGTCGGCATCCGAGGATCGTCCCAGCCGGTGACGTGTCCTTCCTTCACCAGCTCCAGCAGCCTGCGTTTGCTCATCATGGTGTAGGTCAGATTCAGGCGATTGAATTCGATCTGCTGAGGATGATGAATTCCCAGACTGTCGCAGAACCAGTCATACAGCGGCCGACGGTTTTCAAATTCCAGCGTACAGATGCTGTGAGTGATTCCTTCAATCGAATCCGACTGTCCGTGGGTGTAGTCGTAAGTCGGATAGATGCACCATGCGTCGCCCGTGCGATGATGAGCCACTTTGCGAATGCGATACATGATCGGATCACGCAGCAGCATCACCTTGTGAGCCATATCGATGCGAGCTCGAAGAACGTGCTCGCCTTCGTCAAACTCTCCTGCCTTCATTCGACGAAACAGATCCAGGTTTTCCTCGACACTCCGGTTGCGATACGGACTGTCGGTCCCCGGTTCACTGGGCGTTCCTCGTCCGGCTCGGATTTCTTCCAGAGACAGGCTGCAGACGTAGGCTTTGCCATCCCGAATCAGCTGTTCGGCCCAGTCATACAGCTGCTGAAAATAGTCAGACGCAAAGAACAGACGATCTTCCCAGTCGAACCCCAGCCAGCGGACGTCTTCCTTAATGGAATCGACGTACTCGACGTCTTCCTTCTCCGGATTGGTGTCGTCGAACCGGAGATTGCATTTGCCGCCGTATTCCTGAGCAATCCCGAAGTTCAGGCAGATCGATTTGGCGTGTCCGATGTGCAGATAACCGTTGGGTTCCGGGGGAAACCGAGTGTGGACGATGCCGTTCCACTTGCCCGTCGCGTTGTCAGTTTCGACGATGTGTCGGACAAAATCCTTTGAATCTGATGATTCCGTCATGTCAGTTCCGGTCTGAGATTTCAATGTCGCTGTCGGATCGCTCGCCATTCTCGATCGCAGACACCGCCGGGAAACGCAAGTTCACGGCGGACTATCCTGTGAGCGCGCAATCGCGTCAAGTGGGGCTGTCAGACGTCCCTCACTTCCCCGAGTTCTCGCAGTGGATTTTCCCGGTTCGTACGGTTCCCGATGGTCGTCGAATGGCATTGACTGTCCGTTCGGTTCTCTCAGTGACAATCATTCAGTCGCCGTGTAAAATTCCGCTGTTGCGTTGCCGTTGCCGCAACCGAAATCGCAGGCGTTTCTGCAGATTCGGCTGTGGCGAAGCTGCAGAATTTCTCCAGGGTCACCAGAGCTGAATGTACATTCCCCCCTCATTCCGGATCGATGATTCCGCAAGGCTGTCTGCGTTCATGAATGCTCACAGCTTTGCCACGCTGATTACCTGCGATGAGGGAGTGCCCTTTGCGTCGCACCTGCCGGTTCGGCACTTTTGTGAGCGAGGAATCTGTACGACTCTGGTCTCACACATGGCCCGAGCGAACCCGCAGTGGCGGCACTTTTCGAATGGTGCGGAAGTTCTGACGATTTTCTCAGGACCACACGCGTACATTTCGCCATCGTGGTACGCCACAGACGTCGCCGTCCCCACCTGGAATTACACGACGACTCACGTCTATGGCATTCCGGTTCTGCTGGACGATCATACGCAGATTGTGGCAATGCTGGACGAAACGGTCCGATTCTATGAGCAATCCTTCGCTCAACCCTGGCCCGGCATTCTGCCCGATGATCTGCGCAGTCGGCTGATCGACTCGATCGTCGCGTTCCAGATCCGAGTCACCCGCATCGAAGGCAAGTTCAAGCTTGGGCAGAACCGTTCGGCCGATGATCTCGAAGGCGTCCACAATGCACTGGCAGCATCGACACGCAGCCATGACCGTGAGCTCGCAGAATTCATGGCGGCCGAAGGCATCGGCACTTGATCAGCCGACCAGTCATGTGACAATCACGCTCCGCTGTGACACGCTCCACTGTGATGAACCCTGCATCCGCGAATGGCGACGAGGCACGAAAACCGAAGCCCCTGTCTCTCGTCTCGACCATTTCTCGCGTTGACTGGGACTGCGAGAGAGGCTCGTTAGACTTCGGCGGAGAAGCGTGCCGGACCGATTTGAACCGGGCCTGCATCTTCGGCTTTCTCCTGAAGCTGATCGAAGAAAGGAACGTTCTGATGTTTCGCAACATCGTGCTGACAGTTGTCTGTCGGGTGATGGTGATGGTGCTGTTTGTCGGTGTGGTCTGTGCTGACGAACAGCGATCGCGGCCGAATATGGTCATTCTGCTTTCCGACGACCACACCTGTCGCGACTCTTCCGTGTATGGATCGCCGGACGTTCGAACTCCGAATATGCAGCGGCTGGCGGATGCCGGTATGACGTTCGACCGAGCTTTTGTCGCTTCCCCGTCGTGTGCTCCCAGTCGAGCTGCTCTGCTGACCGGCCTGTATCCGGCACGAAACGGAGCGGAAGCCAACCATTCACGACCCGCGGCGGATCTGAAGAAGCTGCCCGCCTATCTGCAGGCGGTGGGCTACGAAGTGGTTTCGTTCGGTAAGGTGGGACACTACCGACAGACCACGGAATACGGCTTCGACCTGGCTCGGTACTTCAACTATCACGAAGACGTAGCTGTTGACGAAGCGATCAAATGGCTGAAAGCTCGACCAGCCGGAAAGCCGCTGTGTCTGTTTGTCGGCACGAACTGGCCTCACGTTCCCTGGCCGGAAGAGATCAGCGGAATAGAACCCGATCAGCTGGTTGTGCCTCCGAACCATGTGGACACACCGACGTCGCGACAGTGGCGAGCTCGTTACGTGGCCGCCATTCGCACGATGGACAATGACCTCGGCAAGGTCTACGACGCGGCTCGGGAGGTTCTGGGCGAAGACACCTTCTTTCTGCATACCAGCGACCATGGAGCTCAGTGGCCATTCGGCAAGTGGAATCTGTACGAAGACGGAATTCGCACGCCGATGATTGTGTCGTGGCCGGGAAAAATCGCTCCGGGAACGCGCAGTGATGCGATGGTTTCCTGGATTGACGTCCTGCCGACTCTGGTGGACGTTACAGGCGAAGTTCCTCCCGACTCTCTTGACGGTCGTTCGTTTCTGCCGGTGCTGCAGGGCCGAAAAGCTGCTCATCGAGACACGATCTTCACGACTCACAGCGGCGACGGAAACTTCAACGTGTTCCCCATCCGAGCTGCTCGGACGGCTGACGGATGGAAGTACGTGCGAAACCTGCATCCGGAATTTCGCTTTGGCAGTCACGTCACGAAAACAATTGCCGACAACGGTTACTGGCCCAGCTGGGTCGATGCCGCCCGAACCGATGAACACGCTCGCGAGCTGGTGTGGCGATATCAGAATCGTCCGGCGGAAGAACTCTACAACCTGCGGGATGATCCCTGGGAACAGACGAATCTGATTGCGAGCGATAAACATCAGCAGCGAGTCGCCGATCTGCGTGGTCAGCTGGATGACTGGATGCAGCAGACCGGCGACACTCAGACGGTGTTCGGTGAGCCTCAGCGCGTTCCTTCGAAGGGGAAGCCGAACATCATCACCGTGTTCATTGACGACATGGGCTGGACAGATCTTTCCTGCTACGGGGGAACTCACACCGTCACGGAAAACATCGACCAGCTGGCTCAGGAAGGCCTGAAGTTCACGAATTTCTATGTAAATTCGCCCATCTGCTCGCCGTCACGAGTCGCATTATCGACCGGACAGTATCCGCATCGACATCGCATCACATCCTATCTGGACAACCGCAAACGCAACGACGAACGCGGCGTCGCTCAGTGGCTGAAAAAGGATGCTCCTATGCTGGCTCGCGAGCTGCAGCGATCCGGGTATGCAACCGGACACTTCGGCAAGTGGCACATGGGCGGTCAGCGGGATGTCGGGAACGCTCCGCTGATTCACGAATACGGATTCGATCGCAGTCTGACCAACTTCGAAGGACTTGGTCCGCGAGTTCTGCCGCTGAAGGATGCGTATGACGGCAAGCCTCCAGTGAAGCATGATCTCGGTTCAGAAGCTCTGGGCAAAGGGCCAATCCGCTGGGAAGACCGCAGTGTCGTGACGGCGGCGTTCGTGGATGAAGCTCTGGCGTTTATCGAGCAGTCTCAGGTGACTCAGCAGCCATTCTTCATCAATGTCTGGCCGGACGATGTGCATTCGCCTTTCTTTCCGCCAAAGGTCCTTCGCGACGAAACCGACGGCACCAAACGGCAGCTGTATTATGCTGTTCTGGACGCCATGGATCAGCAGCTGAGCAGGCTGTTTGATCGCGTGAAGAATGATCCGGTGCTGCGTGAGAATACTTTGATTCTGGTGATGAGTGACAACGGTCATGAAGAAGGCGCAGGATCGGCTGATCCGCTGCGAGGTGCCAAGACCTGGCTGTACGAGGGCGGCATTCGGTCGCCGCTCATCGTCTGGGGGCCCGGATTTCTTGGGCAGGATGCTCGCGGCACCACCAACGATTCCTCGGTTCTGTGTGCTCTGGACGTGAATCGTTCACTGTACAGCTTTGCGGGAATTCAGCCGGATGGAGCTCACAAACTGGACGGCGAAGACCTGATGCACACACTTCTGGGCAAATCGACAGACGGCAGACGAGCTCCCATCTTCTGGCGGCGACCCCCGGATCGCCCCGGAAGTGCGACAGAAGACAACCCGGACCTTGCTGTTCGCGATGGGCGCTGGAAATATCTGGTGAATTACGATGGCAGCCAGCCTCAGCTGTACGACCTGGTGGCTGATCCGTCCGAAACAAACAATCAGGCCGCCGATCAGCCGGACGTGGTTCGTCGACTCCATCAATTGGTGACGGACTGGAATTCGCAGCTGCCACGGGATGCGGGCGATCCCAAATGGGAAGGTCATGTCGTAACCGGGTCTTTGAAGGCGGATGAATTCGTGAATCCGATTGGGGAAGGAGCTGACCCGTGGGTCGTTCGCGATCCGAACGGTGGTCGCTACCTATGGTGTCTTTCGGAAGGGAACCGAGCGATCGCGGTTCAGACCAGTGACAGTCTGACGTCGATGGGCAGGAAGCAGATCGTCTGGAAGGCTCCGGACAGCGGGCCGGTGTCGAAAGAAGTGTGGGCTCCGGAACTGCATTTTCTGGATGGTCGCTGGCATATCTACTTTGCTGCTTCGGACGGCAGAAACGAAAACCACCTGGCGTATGTTCTGAAGTCAGAAACAGACGATCCGCTGGGCGAATATGAACTGCACGGTCCGCTGGCAACCGGCGATGGCGCCGAAGGGATTTCACCCAACATCTGGGCGATTGATATGACCGTTCTTCAGCATTCCGGTCGGCGTTATGCGGTATGGTCGGGCTGGGATGAGCCCGGTTCTGATCGACAGTTTCTGTACATCGCTCCGATGAAATCTCCAACGGAACTGGCTGGGCCTCGAGTGCGGATCTGCAGCAATGATGATTATCTGTGGGAACGGACGGAACCCGACGCATCCAAACGCGGCCTGAACGAGGGGCCTCAGATCTTTCAGACGAAGAAGCAGACCTCGATCGTCTATTCCTGCGGAGCGTCCTGGCTGCCCACGTATCGGCTGGGGCTTCTGGAACTGGTCGGTGACGATCCGCTGGTCCCTGAGTCATGGAAGAAGCGACCTCAGCCGGTGTTTGACGGCACAGCGTCGACTTACGGTGTCGGACATTCCTGCTTTGTGCAGTCGCCGGACGGTACGGAATGGTGGCACGTTTTTCATGCAAAACGCGACCGAAATCCTGGCTGGCGGCGATCGGTGTTTGTTCAGCCAATGAACATCGGAAGGCGAGGGTTTCCGATCTTCGGCACGCCGGTTGATGCGGGACGCGTGCTGCGTCGGCCGTCCGGAGATCCGGCTGCACCCGGTTCATTTGCATTCGACAGCTTCCGGTACTTCGGGCATCATCAGTTCATTCAGGCCGATAAGCAGTGCATTCGTCTGGGCGCGGTCCCGGAGAAGCCGATCAACGAATATCGCTGCGGCGAAAAGGTTGTGTTTGAAGGCAACGTAGCGAACGATCTGCGAGCCGAAGTGATCATCGATTTTCACGGAAATGCGAACGCTCGGGATGCCGGACTGCTGCTGAGAACAACCGGTGAGTCTTTGGGGTATGACGCTCAGCGAGCCTACTTCGTCGGATTGATTCCGGAAACGCAGCTGCTGATTCTTGGTCGCATGGACGGTAGTCACTGGCACGAGATGGCTCGGTCGAAAACAACCATCGACGCCGGAAAGACTCAGCAGCTGACCGCCGAAATCCGCGGCAACCAAATCACCGTCCGGCACAACGGACAGCAGGCTCTTCAGCACTCGGATGCCACCTACGCACGCGGAGCTGTCGGCCTGCGAGTTGTGGACACAGACGCAACGTTTTCACAGTTCAGTGTCCGGCCGCTCGGTCAGGACTCACAATCGCAATAAGTCTTCGGGTTCCCGAAACCTGTGATTGAGCAGTTCTCATTGCAGAGAGACTGACATCCGAAGTGTGACGAGCATGAGGAAATCTGTTGACCCGAGCGAACAATGGCAGTGCTGGAGGGACATTTCGCCACGGTTCCCTCACAATGCCGCCGTTGAACAACTTCAGAATGCTGGACGACTGCCGTGATGCCCTGTGAAACTCCGCCCGGAACGCTCCGACGAGGAATGACTCGGAAATCTCTGATCCTGGGAGCCGTGCTGTGGACTCTGGTCGGCGCTGCTCTGCTGTTTCAGTTTCGAAATCCCTCTGCTGACCCGAATTCGGGCTCAGATCGCGAAAAGAAGTCGACCCCTTCCGAGCCCGTGGACAGCGCTGAAGGTTCACCGGCCGATGCTGAAGGCGGCGGTGATGCCGACGGGCAGAATTCTGTCCACATCGGCTTTCCGGCGAAGACACTCCCTGAGTTCCGGTTTGATGAGTGCATGGGAGAGAAGTTCGGTTCAGAAGAACTGAAAGGCAAACGCTGGGTCGCCAGTTTCATCTTCACGTCGTGTACGCAAACCTGTCCGACCATCACTCGAGCCGTCATGGAGGTCCATGATCGAGTTGCCAAAGCAGCTCCGGACGTGATGTTTGTCAGCTTCTCTGTGTTTCCTCAATACGACACTCCCGAAGTGCTGGCGAAGTATTCGGAACCGTATACCAAAGGACATCGCGAACGCTGGAAGTTTCTGACCGGTCGACAGCAGGACATCTACGAACTGATCGTGAAAGGGTTCGGCCAGTATGTCAAAGAGAATCCGGAAGAGTCACGTTATCCCGGTGTCGAGGTCGCTCATTCCAACCGAGTTGTGCTGGTGAACGAAGACGGAATCCCTGTCGCCACGTTTCTGGGGACCGTCGCGGAAGACATGGTTCATCTGCGACGAATCCTGCAGGGGCAGGAAGAGTTTCCTCAGCCTGGTGCTTCTGCAACAGGTGGCCTGACGTTTTCGTCGAGCGACGGAAGTCCGCTGGGAATTCAGTTTCAGGTTGTGCCCGGTGACTCGTCCGGTGACTCGGCGACCGAAGCGACGCCCGCCAGTCCGGATCAGGCTTCCGAAACACCGTCTGACAGGACAGAGGAATCGAAGCCACCGGAAACAGACAGCTCAGAATCCGATGGCAGCGCTCGGCTGTTGCCGCCCGGGAACTCAATCCTGACGGCGTATCAGGCGCCGATTTCTGTTGATGAATTCAACGCAGATCTCCAGCAGCGGCTTCCGGAATGGGCTCGCCCGCTGCCGGCGATCAATGCCGGATTGAACAGCCTGGCCACGGTTCTGCTGATGAGCGGCTGGATGGCGATTCGCAGGAAGCAGAAATCACTGCACCGGAACCTGATGATTTCGGCATTCGTCACGTCCGTGATCTTTCTGCTGTGCTATCTGGTCTATCACTGGGCTCTGGGAAAATACACCGGAGAGCATGGTCGAAAGTTCTCCGGCGAAGGCGTCGCCGCGATTGTCTACCAGCTGATTCTGTGGCCGCATATCATCCTTGCCGTTTTCGTTCCACTGCTGGCGGTTCGAGTCTTCATGCACGCATTTGCCGAACGCTGGGACGATCATCGTCGCCTGGCTCGGATCACGTTCCCGATCTGGATGTTTGTGTCCGTGACCGGAGTGATCATCTACGCGATGCTGTATCACTGGCCGTCGGACGTGACTCCGCGTGTGACAACGGCATTGATCTGAAATCATTCACGAGGAATTGTTCGCGAGAGGCCAGCGTTATGTCTGTTTCCGTTCCCGCCCCGGTACTCCGCCGACACATCACCGGGATGTCGGCGGTGCTGCTTCCGTTTCTGCCGGACCAGTCCGTCGACTGGACCAGCTTTGATGCTCACGTTGAGCGAACTCTGCAGGCCGGACTGGTTCCGGCGGTCAATATGGATACCGGCTATGTGAATCTGCTGGATGACCGGACCAAAGCTGAAGTTCTGTCAAGAACTCAGCAAATCACGGCGGGTCGGCGTTTTGTGGCCGGTGCGTATGTTCAGGACGAGCCGGGTTCTGAGTTCCAGGTTGATGAATATCGCCGCCGGATGGAAGACATCGAAGCGGCGGGAGGGATTCCGGTCATCTTTCAGTCCTGGGGGCTGACCGGTCGCAGCGATGATGGAATCGTCGACGCATATGAAGCTCTGGCAAAGACCTGCGACAGCCTGATCGGTTTCGAACTGGGCGAGATGTTTCTGCCGTTCGGAAAAGTCTATTCGCTGGACGTCTATCGTCGCCTGATGCAGATTCCGAAGTGCATCGGAGCCAAACATTCTTCACTGCGGCGAGACCTCGAATGGCAGCGGCTGCAGCTGCGGGATGAAGTGCGTCCCGATTTCATGGTATTGACCGGCAACGACCTGGCGATCGACATGGTGATGTACGGCAGCGATTATCTGCTGGGACTCAGCAGCTTCTGCCCGGACATCTTCGGTCTGCGGGATCGTTTGTGGGAAGCCGGTGACTGCCGGTTTCATCAGCTGAACGATGTGTTGCAGTACCTGGGCTTCTTTGCCTTCCGAAGTCCGGTTCCGGCTTACAAGCACACGTGTGCTCAGTTCCTGCATCTTCGAGAACACATCCGCACGTCGCTGACTCATCCTCAGGCGAAAACCCGACCGGAATCGGACCTGCCGATTCTGGAAGGAATTCTCGACCAGCTGAATCAGCTGATGGGTGGACGTTAGGAGTCGCTCAGTATTCGTTGGCGAACCGCTGCGGGTTTTCGGAGAACAGAGCCTGAGTTTCCCGGCTGCGGAACAGATACAGTCGGTCTCGGTACCACAGTGAAAAGTCCAGGCTTCCGGCGGATTCTTCGCCCGTATTCACCAGCAGCACCACATCACTGCCTCCGGCGGCCGGAGCGTAGCGAGCCGGATCGGCGTCGAAGGCGGCCTTGGCTTCCGGCGAGCTGAAGTAGTAGGTCTGCAGTCCGAACTTCGCGTGGAATTCTTCGCGGCTGTCGATCAGTTCGCGATGGTCCCGCAGTTCGACCGGGCAGAAGCCCTTGAATCCGGTCTGGCCGGTCCGAGCCAGGATGCGATACCGCTGCTGATCGCGACGAGCCTGCTGTTCCAGAACCGACAGCGGCACATGTCCGGAACCGACATGATCCTGTCGAGACGTTCGAGGTGCAGCCAGCGGAGCCGCTTCAGCCTGCGTTTCCTGAGTCACGTCGGCACCACTCGTTGAGTCGGCGGCAGAGCGATCAGTCTGTGGAATGTCGAAGGGAGAAGGTTCTTTGGCTGATTCAGTCTCGGCCGTCTGAGCTTCAACCGGCGGCAGAGACATCACGGGTTCTTCCAGGACAGGAACTCGCTGAGTTGCCGTCCCGGCATCATCGACGGCGGGCAGCGAAATCACGGTTGCGACGGTTGTTTCCTGAGTGACAATTTCCACCGGCTGCATCAGAGGACCATGGTCTTCGTCAGACTGAGGCTTCGGCGGAAGTACCTTCGTGACGGCCTTCGCAGTGACCGGCTCTTCCGGCAGTCCCAGAACTTCGTCTTCGGAAGGCAGACGGATGCCGGTGTACGGCCCGTTTCCGTCGGCCGTTTTTGTTTCCGCGACCGCAGGTGACTTCTTCTGAGGAACCACTGCAGGCATCAGAGCCGTCGCGGTGTCTTCCACTGCCGGTTCAACAACCGCCTGAGTCTTCGGTTTGGGCCGAGCTTCAATCAGCGAATCGAGATCCAGCAATGTATTCGCTTCGGCATCCGCTGTGCCGCCATCCCGGAAGGGATTGATGAATCCGTCGTTGTAGGTGGAATTCTGCGCCTGGTTGGCGATGGGAGCCTGAGACACCTTCTGCAGATCAGCACTGTTCTGCGAAAGCGGAACGGCCACCATGGGCAAAGCGCCGGTGTTGTTCTGGTTCAGATGCGCAGGGACCTGCGAACTGTTGAAGCCGGCCGGTGTCGCGACAATTCCGTTTTCCTTCGGTTTGACGCTGTAGTCAATCGGCGGAGGCGCGGGCAGACCGGTGCCGGTGTTCTGGTTGGTAAACTGTGTGCTGCCGCCGCGTTCTGAGTCGTCGGATGGCTTCAGCTTTCCGAACAATCGTTTGATGAATCCCGGTTTCTTTTCGCTGTCCTCGGAGTGCTGAACCTGAGTCACCGACGACGTCCGATGCTGTGTCATCTTCGGTGTTCCCCCGGCCAATGGTACCGGACGAAGGCCATGCACCGTTGCGGTGGCGTCCGGCGAGACAACTCGCAATGAAGACGGCTGAGCCACCGGTCCTCGAGCTGCATCCGAAGCCAGCGCAGCAATCGGACAGGACACCACCGCGGCAGACATCAGCAGATTTCGGAAACGTGATCGCTTATTCATGGTGTCTTCCTTTCCACAGCGGGCCGATTGTTTGCCCGCCTTTTCCGGAGTCAGTCATCCGAAACGGCAGGCTGATTTTTCGGAACCCGTCTTCCGTGATCTCAGCTCATTCAGTTCCTGTCGGGCGTTCCGAGCACTTGCTGTGAACTGACCCGACAAAGACTTCTGTCAATGGGAGCGGGCAAACTGAGCCCGTCCGGTTTGAGTATCGGCGATCGGGTTTTGACGATTGGCATGCCAGCTGAAGAATGACGATCGACACGACGGATAAAACATGCATGACCAAGACAGTCACCGAAACCGGAAGACTTCGCCTCGTTTGACTCACTTCACAACCCGGGGACATTTCGGCAGAATCCGCTGCCTGACAACAAGGAGTACGGTATGGGTTTGGAAGAGCGAATGAGTCCCGGCGAATCCCGGGTCGTGGCTGGGGGACCGGTGGTCATCCGTGTCGAATCCGGGGAATCATTCTGGAAAGCAGCCATCCGCTGGGGACTGCTGGCTGCGCTGGCGTTTTCTGTGCTGCTGAACCTGATCCTGATGGTGGCCAGCGTGTCGACGGAATCGTCGGACCTGCACGTTCAGGAAGCCTTTCGTTCCGGCAGCCGGACTTCCTCAAACAGGATCGCTGTGATCAGTGTCTCCGGCACCATCATGCCGCCGTTTACCGAGCGATGGCTGAAGCAGATTGAAAAGGCGTCCGAAGACGATTCCGTGAAAGGCATTCTGCTGGCCATCGACAGTCCCGGCGGGTTCGTGGCTGACAGTCACCAGATGTATCACGAGCTGCAGAAGCTCAGGAAGTCCAAGCCCGTCTATGTCGCCATGAAGCGACTGGCCGCATCAGGAGGCTATTACATTGCGATGGGAATCGGCCCGGAAGGAAAGATCTTTGTCGAACCGACAACCTGGACCGGTTCGATCGGAGTGATCATTCCTCGATATAACGCAACCGAACTGGCCGAAAAGATCGGCGTCACTGTTGAGCCGCTGACGACCGGGCCGCTGAAGGATACTCTGAATCCGTTTCGCCAAATGTCCGAACGCGAACGTGGTGTCTGGGATGCCGTGATGAAGGATTCCTTCGACCGCTTTATCGGCGTCATCCAGGAAAACCGCTCGACGCTGGATGAACAGCAGACTCGTGACCTTGCCACCGGGCAGATCTACACCGCCGGGCAGGCTCTGGAAAACGGAATGGTCGATGCGGAAGGCTACGAAGAAGACGCCCTGAAGGCGCTCACCGACAAACTGGGGCTTTCCGACTATAAAGTCGTGGAATACTCGTCGCCGCCGACATTCGCCGACCTGTTTCTCACCAGCCGCGCAGAAGCGCGGGCTTCCTTCGCTCAACAACTGATGGACGCCGCAACTCCCAGAGCACTGTATTACTGCTCGTGGAATCCATGGGTGCCGGCATCGGCCGGACATTGAAACCGCGGAAGACGCTTTTCTGAGTCCAATGTGGCCCGTCGCTCCGCGAGGGATGCCCAGGAGTGTCAAAAATTCCGGATGGACAAGAGCCATTGCGCAGAACTTCAAGGATCTCCCAAAACTTCTGTCAATGACGAATTTTTGAGACCCCACGGCGAACCCTGCGAACGGTCAGCTCGCAAAAACCAGCCGTTCTGCGGTTCGACTCGCTGGAACCGTCGGATGTTTTTCGCAAAACTGCGAGCCCCGCGTTGGTGACTTTGCGGGGTGAAGTGCCCGGACTCGGACCGTTTTCCCGGCGACTTCGCTTTCTTCATAAGCAATCAAGGAATCTTTGATGTCTCAGCTGAAACTTCATAACGCGATGTGGCCCGGACTTGTTGGCAAGGGAGATGGCGAAGGCCAGGAGCCGCCGATCGGGCTGAAGGAAATGCTGGACCTGACCGCCGCCGCCAGTGTGAACGGTCAGAAGTTTGACGGAGTTGACTATTTTCTGTTTCATCCGCACACCGATCCGGACGCCAGCGATGACGAACTGCGACGGATTGCCGACCTGATTGCATCCTACGGCTTCAAAGTCGGCTCGCTGGTCGCTCCCATCTGGCCGGGAACCGTTGGCGACTCCGCCATGGGGTCACCGGTTCAGCGAGCCAAATTTATCAACGCCGTGAAGAAAGCCTGTCGTATCGCTCGCATCTTCAACGAACACGGAGTTCGACAGTATGGCGTGATCCGCATCGATTCTGCGGAATTCGGAGTCAACACCTGGCGGGAAAACGCAGCGGCCAACACCAGAACAATTGCGGCCACGTTTCGGGAAGCGGCCATCATCGCTGCGGCTCATGGCGAACGTCTGGCGGCGGAAGGTGAGATCTGCTGGGCCGGCATGCATTCGTGGAAGGACATGCTGGACCTGCTGGAAGCTGTCGACATGCCCGGTTCACTCGGATTTCAGTGCGACCTGGCTCACACCTATCTGTACCTGCTGGGCTACAACGCTCCGGAACATGCTCTGGTAAAGCCCGGCTACAGCGACGAAGAATTCTACGCTGCGTACAAAACGATGACTGACAAACTGCGTCCCTGGACCATTGATTTCCATGTGGCACAGAACGATGGCGAAGTCCACGGAGCCGGTTCACATGACAAGACCGGCAAACACTGTCGAGCTGACGATCCCAACGGTAAGCTGGACATTGTTCGGTGTTCGGGATACTGGCTGGAAGGAGCTCAGGAACGCGGCATTCAGCACATCTGCTGGGACGGCTGCATGTTCCCGAACGCCGTCCTGGAAACCGCCGGCACCTGGAACACGATTCTCGATGCCATGATCCGTGTCCGTGATTCTGTTGCTCAGGCGTAGTACCATGAAACGGCAACTTTGAGGCTCGACCCTGTGATGTAAAAAGGGGATGCGTATGTCGATTGACCTGAACGAACTGCGAGCTCTTCCGAACGAAGACAAGGAACTGATTGCTTCTCTCCTCCTTGATGATATCAGTCGAGACCGAGCCGCTGGTCTGTCTGACCTTGAGTGGCAGGTCATTCGTCAGCGGTCGTCAGCACTGAAGAGAAATCCTGAGTCCGGTTTCAATTCTCAGCAGATGTGGGAGGAAGTCGATCGCATTCTGCAGCGGAAGGCCGGCGGCTGAGCTGTGACAAAAGTTCATTTCAGTCCGGAATTTCCCGAGGATCTGGCGAATGCTGTCGCGTGGTACAGTCAGGTCAGTCAAAGGATTGCGGATCAGTTTCGTGAAGCAGTCCAGTCACGGCTTCGCTCGGTGGGTGACTTTCCTGAATCTTATGCTTTAATTCGCGAAACATTTCGCGTGGCGCCTGTTCTCCAGTTTCCTTACTTCATTGTCTTTGAAATCGCTGATGATGCGATTCATGTCCTTCGACTGGTCCATGGATCTCGACATCCGAATCGATGGTTGACCTGACGACCACGATCTCCACCAGACCTGACCAGTTCGTTTTGCTTCTGATTCCCGAAAGGCTCCATTTTCATGTCTCTCAAACCGCTCAACATCGGACTCATCGGCTACGGCTTCATGGGTCGGACTCATTCAAACGGATACAAGCGAGTCAACGACTTCTTCCCGGAACTGAAGCATCGTCCCGTGCTGAAAGCCGTCTGTGGCCGCACAGCAGAGAAGACTCAGGCCTTCGCCGATCAGTGGCAGTACGAAAGCATCGAAACCGACTGGCGAAAAATCATCGAACGCAGCGACATTGACGCTGTCGACATCTGCACACCCAACAACTCACACTGCGAAATCGCCATCGCGGCTGCGGAAGCCGGCAAGATGATTCTGTGTGAAAAGCCGCTGGCTCTGAATCCTGCGGAAGGCGAAAAGATGGTCGCGGCGGTCGAGAAAGCCGGTGTTCTGAACACCGTGTGGTACAACTATCGCCGAGTGCCCGCTGTTTCTCTGGCAAAGCGTCTGATCGATGAAGGTCGGCTCGGAAAGATCTTTCACTACCGAGCCAACTTTCTGCAGGACTGGACCATCAACGCCGACCTGCCTCAGGGGGGAGCTGCCCTGTGGCGGCTGGATGTGAACGCGGCTGGTTCCGGAGTGACCGGCGACCTGCTGGCTCACTGCATCGACACCGCCATCTGGCTGAACGGTTCCATTTCAGACGTCAGCGCGATGACTGAGACATTCGTGAAGGAGCGAATGCACAACGAAACCGGCAAGGTGGAACCGGTCGGGATCGACGACGCCTGTGCATTCCTGTGCCATTTCAAGAACGGTTCCCTGGGTCTGTTCGAAAGTACGCGATACGCTCGAGGCCACAAGGCGCTGTACACTCTGGAAATCAACGGCGAGAAGGCCTCGATTCGCTGGGATCTGCACGATCTGCATCGGCTGGAATATTTCGACCATTCCGATGATTCCGTGATCCGCGGCTGGCATTCGGTCCATTGCACCGATGGGGACATGCCCTACATGGACAAGTGGTGGGTTCCGGGTCTGCAGATCGGCTACGAGCACACTTTTGTGCACCAGGTGGCGGATTTTCTGGCCAGCGTCGACAGCGGAAAGCCCTGCAGCCCCACGTTTCGCGAGGCTCAGGAGACCCAGAAGGTCTGCGATGCCGTGCTTCAGAGCGCCAGGAGCCGCCAATGGAAAGATGTAGGGTAGCCTTTTTCTCCCCGAACGCTACTATACCGTCGTGGCGCATGTTTCGACGGCGGCTGGGAGGACCTGACTTCCAGCCGCCGTTGTTAGTTCCGCCGCCGAATTGGAATGTTCCAGGCGGCGGTTTCTTTCCCTGCGGCCACCACCTTCAATCAAATTTCTTCGGACACGGTTGCTGCGAACTCGCGCGGTCAATTCGTGTCCTTTCTGTTTGTCCCGGCCAAAGCCGGGTTCTTTATTCTGCAGCAGCCGTATACGTCTCAGGACGAGGTCAAGTCATGGAACGCCAGCCGATTTCCCGCGAGGGTTACGATAAGATTCGAGCCGAGATTGAAGAGCTGGAATCACAGAAACCCGACATTCTTGAACGAATCAAGACTGCTCGCGAAGAAGGCGACCTGAAGGAAAACGCCGAATACCACGCCGCGCGCGAAGCTCTGGCTCACCTGGAACGGCAGATTGGCAGCAAGCGAGTTCAGCTGTCCGGCTGCCAGATCATGGAAAAGAGCGATATGCCCAAAGGCATTGTGGCCTATGGGTCACAGGTCACCGTGAAGGATCTGTCCGATGGAATGGAAGAGATCTACGAACTGGTCGGCCCCGGAGAAGAAGACTACGATGGCGACATTCTGAAGATTCTGACCTCCAGTCCTCTGGCTCAGGCTATGCTGGGCAAAAAAGCCGGCGATCAGTTTGAAGCTCAAATCCCGGCCGGAACACTGCATATGGAAGTCGTCTCCATCCGCGACCCCGAGTGAAATCAATATTGCTGTGACCGGCTGTTCGACGAACCCACAGGTCTGGCCGATCAGTGGATGGTGATTAGTACCGGGAGTCTATCGAAAAGAATCCCATTTCGTTCTGCCGTCAGCATCATGTGCCCAGAAAGAATGAGGACATGCATTGTAAATGCTCAGTGACTGACACGTGCGACAAAAGTGGTACGTCTTTGGGGGTGTTTGGGGATGCCCGGGTCAGGTGACCAGCTGCAGGGGCCGGTGGGCTCGGCGAGGCGCGTATTTCACGGTCTCGAACGTGTGTGAGAGCTTCCCAAATTGCGCAGGGTGACCATGTTTGGTCAGTTTTTCGAGCAGTGTGCGTACGCTGGCGGCTCGCAGGATGTGCCAGCCGGCAACCTTCAGCTGGATGCTCATAAACATGGCCGGTCGACCGCGGACTCGCAGCCGGCCCAGTCCCGTGACTCGCTTCAGCAGCGAGTTCGTCGCTTCGATCCCGCTGCGAATTCGGTACGTGTTGCGAAACGCATCGATCTTCTCGTGCGCGCGGCGATGAGCCAGTCGCAGATCCATGCCGTTGATTCGCAGCTGGCACAGCATCGGGTCGCGTTGAATGGGGCAACGCTTCGCCAGCGGACAGCCTTCGCAGTGGCCGCATTTGCCGCCCAGCATCAGCAGCAGGTGCTGATCTTCGTATTCGCGGTCACCGATTTCTTGAAGTCGAAGTCGAAGTCGAAGTCGAAATCATCGAGGCATTTCTGATCTCGGAAGGCGGCCGCTTTGGTGCGGCGTTCGATCTGACGATCACTGCGGACCACCATTTCATCTTCGAGGATCAGCTCCAGAAATTCGGCGTAGTCGAGCTTCGATGACTTCGCTTCCTGAAGTCGAACTTCAAGTGTCTGCAGCAACCCACTGAGTCGAAGTTGTTTGAGTTGTTCACGAAGATCTTTCCGAGGCCGCGATGACGCTGCTTGGTTGTGGAAGTAGCAATCCCACGAGCCCGACCGGTGTCATGTATAACCCGCCGACGGCGGCGTTCCTGGTTACGTTCCTTTCGAAAGGCGTTTAAAGAGTCAACAGAGTAATCCGACAACGGTCGAATGAGCGGGTGTTCGTCGATGAACGGCAGCGGCAGTTGTTCCTGCGGAGCCGGTCGTTTCAGCAGGTTGCGAATGGTCTTCAGGCGACATGCGTTGTGACTGACGGCCGTGCCGCACGCGCGTTCGAGTTCGTCGTGCGCGTACTTGTCGGCCAGGGCTTTGATCCCCACGAGAACTCGCACGCCCTGCACGCCGCGTGAGGCGATCACGAGCTGGCTCCAGGCCTTCGAATTCGGCCCAATGGCAGCAATTTGCCGCATCAAAGCGTCAGTGCCGCGTTCGACCGTCGTCACTTTTTCGGCCGGAATGTGAGCCGAATCGGTGCGAAATCGGCCCGGTTCCGCCTTGCTGTGAATCGCAATTTGTTTCCACCGATCGTTGAACACGCGCACCAGTCGCGTGTCCCACCGAACCCAGACCCGACGGCCGATATACTCCGGCGGCGCGGAGTAATACGCCTTGTCAACTTCGAGGTGTCCGTCGCGACTGACGCTGCGACGAGCTTCATGAAACATCGCAAATCGATTGCGCGAAAGTGGCATCAGCGCGGGACGATCGACGGCGATGAATTGTCCTCGCACCTGCTACTTTGTCGTGCCGTGAATGCGCTTGTCAGCGACAGTGGATTCCCAGTGCAGCAGGTGATCGTTCTGTTCGGCGAGGCTGCCGAACGTGTGTCCCTTCAACGTATTGTTCTTTGCATACTTCACGCCGCTTTCGACCTTGCCTTTGTGTTCGGGCGTGTACGGCTTCGTCGGCAGAATGGCCGTGCCGTAATGGGCTGCAAACGACTGTAACTTTTCCGTTGGCGGGATAAACATTCTCCATCCAATCAGCTGATTTAGGTTGTCCGAGCGGTAGCTCGAATCGGCAGCGGGCCGTCCCGCCGGATGAATTTCCGGGTCGTACCAGTCGGCTTTCTGCACGGTCGCTTTGAGGTTGTCGATGACAAGCGTCTTCGGCACGCCGCCAAAATAGTGAAACGAATTTTCAATGGCCGCGATGAAGTTGTCCGTCGTCTGCCGCCACACGACTTCGCTGTACGCTTTCCGCGAACAACTCAGCACGATGCGAAACATCCATGGACGACGCTTCTTTCCGTCCTCGGCGATGACAAACGCCGCCGTCCCGAAATCGATCTGAGCTTCCTGGCCGGGTTCCGTTTCCATCCGGCGAAACGGCAACGGCGTCTTCGCTGCGAGCTTCCGAATGAATCGCAGGACGTTGTGGTAGCTTCCGTCAAAGCCGTAATCGATCTTCAGATCCTGATGAATTCGAACGGCCGACAGACCTTCCGCAAGCTTCTTCTCGATGTGCTCACGGTACTCCCTGCACTGACTTTTCGCCCCGCTGAGCCCCGCCGGTTCGACGTCCTTAGACGACGGTTTTACGGTCTGTTTGGGAGTTTCCGACCCGGTGGGCGCTTCTGGCCGGTTTTGAACCGATTCGCCGCCCAAATCGGTCTCAGACCCGGTAGGCGCGTTTGGCCGGTTTTGAATTGGGCCGGACTCCGATTCTGACTCATTCTGAGCCTGCGATTCGGCCCGAATCTGACGCACTCGCTTGTTGACTGCACCCCGGTCAATGCTCAAGAGACCAGCAATTTCCCTGTTGGAATGACCAGAGCGGTGCAGAGATTTCGATGGATTGATGCGTTGCCATTGAGAGCCGGTTGGACATGCTGACCTCTCCCAGCACTTGTTGTGCTGAAATCGATCAACATACCCAGCCCCTCTGTGGCCGGTTTCAACGCACCCATCACTGGCAGGTTTTAAGCGCCCGCTGACAGCCCAGTGGAGACGATCCGTTCGATTCAGATGGAGTCGTTTTTCACCAGAACACTGACCAGTTCGTCCGGCCACGAATCAGGGAGGTCAGAGCAAAGGTTTTTCATTATGCTGGTCACGTTCTGGACGATTGCTCGAATGAGCCTCTGATTGAAGTTGGAATTGGCGATTGGTGGGCAGCGGAACGTCGGTGCCGGAGTGTCCCAAAACTTCTCACCCATGCCTTTGTAGATGGCGAAAGAACTTTGTGGCTGGTTGTAGTACCGGAAGGCAACGACCAATTGCCCTGATGGAAAAGAATCGATGCCGTCAAGACCGACAGTGGATGTGATCTCAGATGTCATTTGTCCGTGGTGTTACATCGGCAAACGACGTTTGGACAGGGCCGTTGTCGCTGTCGATCTGCAGGTCAGTGTGCGATGGCATCCCTTTGAGCTCAACCCAGCGATGCCAAAGGAGGGGGTCAGCCGCCGAGAATATCGTACTCGGAAATTTGGAAGCTGGGAGCGTTCCCTGGAACTCGACGCAAAGGTGCTTGCTGTGGGTGCCTCCGAAGGCATTCAATTCAACTTTGACAGAATTGAGCGAACGCCAAACACCTTGAATGCTCACAGGATCATCTGGCTTGCAGACCAGTATGGTCGTCAGGATGCCGTTGTCGAAGCGTTGTTTCGAGCTTACTTCATTGAGGGGCAGGATATTGGCAATCGACAGACGCTGACTGATGTGGCTGAAAATGCTGGATTAGACCGGCAAGCTGTCGAGGGCATGCTGGCCAGCGAGTCAGGACTGGAAGCGATTGAAACGGCCAAGCATCTTGCTCATCGACACGGAGTCACGGGCGTTCCGTTTTACATCATCGGCAAAGAGATGACTTTCTCCGGGGCACAGCCTACGGAGGCTTTCATCGAGGCGTTCAAGTTGCCGGACAACGACTCGTTTCCAATAAAACTGCTTTTTGTTTGCAGCAAGAACAAATGGAGAAGCCTGACAGCGGAGAAAATCCTCGATGGAGTCAACGGCTATGATGTGAGATCAGCGGGGACGGAAAAGGATGCTCGCATCAAGGTGACGGCAGGTCATATTGGCTGGGCCGACCTGATCTTCGTCATGGAGAAGAAACACCGGCGACGGCTTGAAGAAAAATTTGGGGACAGTTTGTCTGGCAAAGAAGTTGTGTGCCTGAATATCCCCGACGATTACCAACTGATGGACCCTGCTCTGATCGATCTGTTGCTGGAGAAGCTCAGTCCTTACATCACGATTCAGACTGAGGACGACTCATGAGCCGGATCAAACCGTTTTCAAAAATCTTACTGGCGATCTTCATGATGTTTGCCGGAACGATGCACTTTGTGAATCCGGGCTTCTTCCTGAAGATCATGCCGCCGTATCTGCCGCTGCACAAAGAACTGGTGCTGCTGAGTGGAGCCATTGAAATTCTTCTGGGCGTTCTGTTGTTGGTTCCGAAATGTTCACATCTGGCGGCGTGGGGAGTCATCGCTTTGCTGATTGCCGTGTTTCCTGCGAACGTCCATCTGTACCAGCATCAGGAGATTCTCCCGGCCCCACCGATTGTTCACCTGTTACGGCTTCCATTGCAGGGAGTGTTCATTTTTTGGGCGTATTGGCATACACCACGGGCAGAGAAAAAGACGTGAAACTGAAGCCAGTTGTGCGGGCCATCCTTGAAGCTGCGAGTCCCAGTGTCTTTCCAACTCTTGGACTGAATGATCGGGAAATCGATCTGGAGAACGAGTTGACATGGTGACGGAGACTATTGAACTCACGGACGGCGGCATTCTGATCTACAAAAAAGCTTTTCTATCCGGCGAATTGAGTGATCGGTACTTCGTTGACGTGCGGGACAACTGCAGTTGGGAGCAGAAGCCGGGCATCTTTGGCCACATGCAGCCACGGCTGACGGCTTCCTACGGCGACGAAGGCGTGACTTATCGGTACTCCGGAACGGTCAATGTCGCCCAGCCGTGGACACCGACGCTGCTTGCGATCAAACGGAAAATCGAAGCTGTTCTCGGCCGATACAATTACTGCCTGCTGAACCGATACCGTTCCGGGCAGGACAGCATGGGGATGCACGCTGACGACGAACCGGAGGTGGGCAGCGTCATTGGTTCCCTGTCGCTTGGAGCCACTCGTACATTCCGCATCAGGCACAACGAGACGAAGGAAACGATAACCTTCCCTGCTGGAAACGGCACACTCATCATCATGGCGGGGACAATGCAGCAATTCTGGAAGCACGAGGTTCCCAGGACGAAAAAGTATGTCGGGGAAAGAATTAATCTCACTTACCGACAGATCGTGCAGACAAAATGAACCTGACCGTGAACAGAATATCCATTCCCTCGTGGCACATCGGCAAGCGGCGACTGAAGGAGGCTGCGGACTTCGACTCCTTGGGAAGAGGCCTGCAGGCATCAGTAACCATGGATTCCGGCGATTCTAACGGAAAGAATGAGTCGTCGTGAGTACCGGACACGAAAGCTCGATGCGGCCGTTGCGAACCGGCGCAAGCCGCTGGTGAAGTGTTGGCTTTGTTCATTGCTCCGCCATTTCTGACCGAAGCACTCGAAGGCGATGCAGCAGAGCAAGAATGTGCCCGCACTCAAACATTGATGCCAGATGTCCTTCGCAGAAGCGATCAAAGCGAATGTGAGTCGTTAGAAGTTTTTGGATTGTTGTCGCATCAGCGGACTCAATCATTTTGGGGGAATCAACATATTGACCAGCCGACTCTTTCCATTCGGTCCAATTGAATCTGGGAGTGATCCAGTCATTTTCGTAGAGAACTCCAACAAATTTTTCAGCGGATTCACCGAAGGCGAACCATGGAAAATGCCCTTCCCTGACGATCCAATTCCCGGCAGAGAACTCGGCATCCTCGAACTTTTCGAGGAACGGCATCAGAGCATCAATTTGTGCAGGGCTGATAGGTTTCATTTGAGCAACCGATTCCTCAAGATCAGAACGGCCAACAGAGTGTGCTGACAAAATGCACTAACGCTGCCGGAGACCATTGCTCCTGGGTTTGGGCTGTTGGCAGACGGCAATAATCCGGGCATTTGAAGGTAAGTTCAAGGGTTCTCACGCCACTGAACCACGACAAGCCGCACTCCTGCGTTACTTCCTGAAGAGTTCGGGGCAGTTCTTTTCCAGCCACTCCTCTGCAGATTCCGCATCCAAACTCCCGAATGCCCTGCCTTCAATCTTCTTTTGAGCACCCCGAATGCGACGTGAGACCATCGGGCTTTCAATGGCCTCGGTCTCTTTCATTCCCACCTGCTTCAGCACGCTGCTGATCCAATCCCCGGCGAAGGCTTTGATGATCGCATCCTCAAGTGAAAGGTGGTAAGAAAAACGACAGCGGCAGGTCAGCTCATCTGCAAACTGTTCCAGACGGTCATCTACTGACGGCAATGGATGCCGCTCAGCAACGATGATGTCAATGATGGCCGATCCATCGAGCTTCAGACCTGAGGCGAGATCGGCATTCAGATTGCTGGCGAAAACGACTTTGCATGGCACGCTCCATGACCGTTGCTCGGCAAGCCCTTCGAGCCGTGCGAACACATCGGGAAAGTGTGCGACCAACAGAATGGCGACCGTCTCTGATCGTGAGCGTTCTTCTGCTTCCTTTGCCAATCCGGCAAACTTAGCGTCGGTCGTCATCCAGATGTGGTCTGGATTGATTTCAACATTGGTTCTTTTTTTGCCGCCAAACAGAGCGTCGAAAATGCCCATCATCGTTTCCTCTGAGTCTTTTCACCTGATACGAAAAAGCAGTTCCTGTGTCGCAGTCCGGGGCAGTGGGCCGAATGTCAGTGGCCGCTTTCATTTTCAGCCAGCTTCATGATACCGGTCTTCCGCCAGCCGGTATTCGTAAAGATCAGTGTCCTGTGCCGGATTGTAGCCGGCAAGATCGTCACTGTTCCGGATCGTGGTATGAATCACCTCGGTCCGCAGGCCGTCTTCAGTCGTCCATTGTCCGCGAATCAACCTGATATCCTGCACGTTGCTGTCGATTTCAGGATGGCGTGCCAGCGATCTTTTCACGATCCAGTCTGTCGATGGACAAAGTCTGCAGCCTGCTGAAGTTCTTCTGGCAACTGGATCTTTCGAAGTCACAGGCCGATGCTCTGCTGAATCAGCTGTCGCGGCAGTGGGAGAAGGAATTTGAATCGTTGTGCCAGCTGATCGCCGTCAGTGCCGTGGTTCATGCTGATGAAACGAGTTGGAGCCTGAATTCTGTCTGGGCGTTTCTGTCCGAGAAGGCTCGCGTGCTGGTGTTTGGCTGCCGCAAAGACGGCGACACACTGGCTCACCTGTTGCCGAAGGACAGCTTCGCGGGGATCCTGCTGAGCGACGACGCGGCGGTTTATCAGGGATTTACAACCGCTCAGAAATGCTGGGCTCATCTGATTCGCAAAGCCATTCGCTTCACTCTGCTGCAGCCCGACAATGTTGAGTACCGACAGTTCCTGGACGGCCTGATGGAAGTTTTCACCCGAGCCAAACGAGCTGCCGCCGATCAGGGTTTAAAAGAAGCCGGTCGCAGGGCCCGAGTCTCGGAACTGTTTGATGCTGTCTGCGAACTTTGCTTTGACCGCTGCGGCGATGAGAACTGCCAGCCGAAACCCGAC
>JAWKTY010000037.1:0-59333 GCA_041398865.1 Planctomycetaceae bacterium | reverse complement strand
TGACAATATTGGGATGCCTGAGTCTGGCAGCTGCCCTTGCTTCCGTCAGAAAACGTTCTGTGTTTTCGCGGTCGGAAACATCAAAGTTGGGCAGCTTAATGGCAACAGCCCGTTCCAGCTGAGTGTCCAGGGCTTTGTAGACCTTTCCAAAGCCACCGCTTCCCAGCAGCGTTTTCAGTTCAAATCGCCCGAGTCTCGCGATCGGCGGTGCTGAAAGGAAATCGACGGATACTGGCTGAGCAGATTCGGCAGGAGCAGGCATTTCCGGAAGAGGGGTGCCGATGATGGTTGGAGCAAATTGTGGCGAAAAAGTCTCTTTGGAAGCTGCGTGGCATACCGAGCACCTTGAGTGCACCTGATCCTGAAATTCAGGAAACTCCGCGCCGCAGTTTGGACATCCGTTTGGTTTCGGTGCACTCATAGACAACTTCAATCCGGGAATCGCTGCCTGATTAGACCGTAAGGAAGAAATTTCGAGCGAGCACGCATCTACCTGCCACTAAGTTGGTTTCGTGACGCAGTGGGCGCAGTTTCGGCTGGAGGGGCTGGGAAATCAATAGGCGGAGCGGGCGAAACTTCGGCTGGAGGGGCTGGCGCAGCACCAGGTGGGGGGGCCGGTAAAGCCGAGATGTCTCGGGAATCAGTAGAAAAATTCCCTTGGGGTAAGAGTGATGCATCATCGGGATACTGGTAAGTCTCATCACGAATTACATAAAAAAATCTGTCCCCATCTCCGAACAGCTGTTCTTGAGACTGACGAGCTCGTTCCGCTTCCTCGCGCGTTCGGGTTGCAATACAGGGTTGCGAGGCCGCATCACGGAGCACTCGTCGGCTTACTGGTTGCAACTCTCTATCAGGCGTGGCGGCCATCACAAGCGTGTCACTGGCCAGAGACATTTCACTCACTTCCGGCCGCATGAGTGTTATCGTATATGTGTACGGTACCTGCTCCAGAACGCGTCGTTCAACGTTGACCGTCCGAGTTCGCTGTTCTGCCCGACCATTAATGAGGACCGTATATGTCTCTGGCACTTCCTCAGTCACCATCCTTTCAACGGTCCGGGCCCCTTGCCTCTGTTCCTGGTATGGCACGAATACTTGATACCGCGCGGACATTGAGACACTTCCTTCGCCAGGAACTTCCAGGTCGAACAATGTGATCTCCCTCGCCAATGGTTCGCCCCGAACGGGTGCGGAATCTGCTGCGACGGCTTCGGCCACTGGGGTTGATTCCGCAGCAGCGGCCGGTGCCTCATCGGCGGCGAACAGGTACCACCCACCGTATGCAGCCATTGCCGCGAGCACACAAAGCAGCGTGCCGAAGCCAATAATAGGCCCGAATTTTCGCAGAGGCTGCAACATGCGAACGACAGCGGAGACTGGTTTCGCTTTGACAGCTCTCCCTTTTCCCCAGGCGTTCAGATCAGCACCAAATTCAAGGCATGATGCGTAGCGGTCTTCCGGTTTGACGGACAGAGCTTTCAGAACAATGGCTTCCAGCCTGCGGTCGATGTATTTGTTGACAGACCGCAGTGATGGAACGCTTCCCGTCGCCACCATCAGCACCACAGAATGTGGGGGACCATCAAACGGCGGTTTGCCGCACAGCATGTGATAAAGCACAACCGCCAGGCTGTACTGATCGCTTGCCGGACCAATGGACTCGTTCTCTCCGCGGGCCTGTTCGGGCGACATATAAGCCGGCGTTCCCAGCACTGCGCCTTCGGTCGTCATGTGTTCATCGTCGTCTGTGCGTTTGGCGAGCCCGAAGTCCATGATATGAGGCTCGCCATCGGCATCCAGAATAATATTTTCCGGCTTGATGTCTCGATGCACGACCTTATTCTGATGTGCGTAATCAATCGCGTCTGCGAGCAGCGAAGCGATTTGCACCGCTCGTTTGGGGCGCATCTTTCCGCGGTCCAGCCGCTCTGACAATCGATCGCCATCAATCAGCTCAGAAGCGATGTACAGCCGATCACCGACTTTGCCCGATTCCAGCGTAGCAACAATGTTCCGGTGCTTGAGCCTGGCCATTGACTTGGCTTCTCGGAGGAAGCGGGCTGTCTGAACATCAGAGCTGCTCTCAAAGAGTGGACCTTAAGAGCCACAAAGCGTTCAAGATGCGGATCCCACGCCTTATGAACCTCACCAAAGCTGCCTTTGCCAAGCACAGATTTCAATTCGAATCGGCCGAAGGTCTGGCTTTTGGATCAGGCCGTGACCGCAGTGAGGTGTTGACGAGACAGACCGACCGTCATCGAGCGCTGAGGCTGCTGCCGAAATCACGGTTTCCGGAAGGTGCTGTTGTCGCCTGGGCTCAACAACCGTTACCGAAATGACATCGGCAGTGCTGGATTTGGCTGAAGAGACAAGATCGCACGCTCGGCCACCTGTTCCCCGCCAGCGCCGAACATTGCGTAGTCACGAGGAGCTGTTGCGATTGAGTTGGTGATTCGATACTGAACGTCCAGCTGAATGAGCTTTCTCGCAAGCGGACCCCGCAGCTCCTGCGGAGCGCTTCGCACCAAATCCCGGATTGAAGGCGGCGCCCCGGTTTCCCAAGCGTGCCGGAACTTTTTCACCAGCGAATCTATACCTCTGTCAGTCACAACACGATAGACCTTTCAATTTTCACCTGCAACGTGTCTGTCCTGACAACCCCGGAAATGCACACCACGCCACACCCCCGCATCACACCGCAGGATACCAAAGCCTCTTCCGGAGGAAATACTCAGGAGATGTTTTTTCAATCGATTCCCAGGCAGTCGTTTTCAAAATCAATCCTCGATGGACTGCTCGGGAACTCACAAACAGATTCCGATCAGACTGTTTCTGGCGGCGATGATGCCACCACCGCCGGGAAGGCGATGTCGCAACTTTTGGCGCGACTCTGCAGTCTCTGGCGCGGTGTGAGACATTAGACCCGTCAATGCGGAATGTACCACGACGCCATCCACCGTAAGCGTGAAACTTTGAACAGCCTTGCGCGGAATCGATTCCGTTGAGTAATCATCTGTTGTACACCTGAACGACATCGTACCGTCAATGGCTCAGCCATCTGCGTTTAGCCGACTCATTTTTCGAAGGCAGGCGCCACGCACGGCAGGCCAGTTTGACTTTTTGGGAGTTGTGCGAAGAATGGGGGTGATGTGAGGGAGAGTTTCCGGTGGAGTTGCCGGGGACGTGTTCAAACTGAAGGAGCGAAACTGTGAGTGACAAGCCCGTTTCGGGGCCGCTGGAGGTGCTTCAGCAGGGTCCCGATCCACGCGGGCGGTGTTGTTTGCCGACCGAGTCGGACGACGTCGTCATCCTTTGACCGCCATGCTGGCAGCTGTGACTTGTGCGACACTCTGCGGCCATCAGGGGCTGCGGCAGACGGTGCGGTGGCTGAAGCTGCACGGCGTTGAGATGTGGCATTTGCTGGGGTTTCGCAGAAAGCCTCCGGTGCGGCAGACGTTTGCGAATCTGCTGGCGGCGATTGACAGTGAGCTTCTGGAGCAGGTGCTGCTGGAATTCGTTTCTCAGATCTTATGTGTTCCGTCGATCCCTGCAGACGCTACAAAGAAGCCAGCAGTTCAGGCAACGGCGGCAACGCCTTCGTCACTGCGGACACTGAAGTCTGGGACGGGAAGGTGTTGCGAGGAACTCGCAAAGGCGATCAGCGAGCCGAACAGGTGCTGGTCCGAATTCAGGCTGCTCTGGGTACGGTGCTGAGCAAGTGCAGGTGCCGCTGGAAACAAACGAAACAAAGACGGCTCTGGCCACCGGTTCGAAACCTGGTGCTGAAAGGAAAGCTGATTGTCGGCGATGCGGCCTACTGCCAGCGCGACATCTGCGAAACGATCGTCGATTCAGGCGGCGATTATCTGGTGACGGTCAAGGCGAATCAGCCTCAACTGCTGCGGGATATCGAACAAAGCTTTGTGATTTCACAAAGCTTTTCCCCCTACGCAGTTAAGCAGAACACAAAGCGTCGACAAACTGCCACGACGAAGAGAAAGAGTCGCGGCCGCATCGAAACCAGGACCGTCACGACGACCACCAACATCATTGATTCCGGATATCTCGACTGGCCGGGTGCGAAACAGATCATTCGTCTGGAACGCCACTCTGGAAAAAGGCAAAGTCCGCCAGTCGACCACGTACGCCATCACCAGCCTGAGCCGCGATCAGGCCGATGCCGACATGCTGCTGACGCTGCGGGCCGCTGGCTGATCAAAGCCGCTTCCATGTGCTCGACGCCCATCTGCGAAGACCACTGCCGCATCCGCACCGGCCACGCCGCTCACGCCGTCAGCTCAATCCGCCGCACGCAGCCCTCAATCTCGCCCAAAAAACTCAAGTGCTCCGCCACCGCCATATGCCAGAACACGCCGCTCATGTTTCCCTACTCTGAAGCTCCACTGCAGCTTACCCACTCTCCGCACAGCGCGGCAGTCTGAATTGCCACACCCAATTCAGCGCACACAATGCGGCATGGTAACGGACGTTGGTGCCGATTTCCGGCCTGAGCCACATGTGAACCTGACGCCGGAAACCCGCAGCGCGAAATCAGCCTGTTATGGCAGCCCTGTTCGTCGGCGGATTGTCCAGTCGCCCACAAAGCACAGCACAGCAGTACCGAAGACCCACCACTGATGCCACACCGGCCAGGACCAGATGTCGACCAGCGGCGCTTCGTTTGTCTTCAGCCGGCCGACAAAATCCGACAGGTCATCAGGAGCCACCATCTGTCCGCCTGTGGACGTCGCCAGGTGTTGCAGCAGATTCCGATTCGGCTGTACGGATTTCATTTCCTCCTGGTCGGGCTGACTGGCCCAGCCAAGACTCGTGACCAGAACCTCGTCTTCACGTTCCGGTTCGCGGATTCTGGCGGTGACTTCTGCGGAATACGGACCAGCGTCGATCGCGGAAACCACGGTTTCGAACCGGCCCGGATGTTCATCATCAGGTTCTCCGGCCACGCTGATAGACGTCCCGTCCGGTCGAGTGATCTGAAACGAGACGTCGCCGTCTTCCCGAGCCTCGAAGTCCCGTCCCTTCAGATCTGCAGTCAGCTTCATGGTTCCCAGCCCCATTGATGGTAACGGCACGGCCGCGACATCCAGTCGGCGAGGAACATCAGCGACCAGCCAGCGAATGAGCTGTCGGCTGGCTCGAGCATGATCGTTCAGATCTTCTTCGGGCTGCTCACCGGGGGCGACCGGAATGTCTGCGGGGTTTCGAACGTCGGGAGCAAATTCCTGAAGGCGCCGACGGCCTTCATTCATTCGCCATCGCCAGAAATCGCCGACACACAGCGCCGCACTGCGACCTCGACCAAATCGCTGAGTGATCAGGGCCGGGTATTCCGTGCCGGATTCATCATGCACACTGGCCATGACGATGGCTCCGGGACGCACGAAATCGGCACTGTTCAATGTGACGAATGCCGGCATGTCAGCCAGTCGCTGCCGTTCTGCGTTTTCATCTGATCGCAGACGGATCCATGGCTGCAGCCACCCTTCCCGGGACAGAGACAGGCGAACCGGCGTCGGAGCTGCGGGAACTTCCTGGTGCAGATCGATCGGAAGCAGTTCGCCGACCGGAGTGTGATCGTATTCTCCCTGGCGAAATGATTCCTGACCGCCCATCATCAGAAATCCGCCGCCTCGTCGGGCGACGAATTCGTAAATCAACTGCAGTTGATCGGCCAGGAAGAATTCGGCTTCGACGTCATCCAGAATCAAAGCGTCAAATTCGAACAGGTCTTCCGCGTTCTCCGGAAAGCCGCCCTTCAGCTCCTCCTCGTCCTCAGTACCCAGTCTCACAAGGACTGGTTCATCAAATTCGGCAGCCAGTTCCTGTTCGGTCGCATCGAATCCGCGGAACAGCGAATTCGATCGTTCACCATCACGACCTCGAAAATCGAATTTGGCCTCTTTGCGTGCAATTCGAATGAGTCCCACCAGTTCTGTCTGCGGATCCGTTTCGACCGCCCGCCGCAGAAATTTGAATTCCCAGTTGGGCCGACCGGAAACGTACAGAATTCGGCGTTTTTCACTGCCGCGATCGACAGCCACCATTCGTTGATTGTTGACCGGAGATACCTCGTCCGGAATCGGCTGGTCGTTTTCATCTAGGAGCGTTGCTTTCACCGAATAGAAAACCATGCCCGCCGATTCGGGGCGAGCCTCGAATCGAACGGGTGAATCATCCCCTGCCGAAACGGTTTTCGTTTCCAGACTGGCCCCGTCACTGTCCAGCAGGCTGAGACGAATCTTTTTTCCGGCCGCTCCGGTGTGGCGCGTCTGAACCTGCAGAGTGACCGGTGCATCATCAAACGCCGTTTCGCTGACAGTGATCGCTCCCAGAGCGACATCCGGAAGTCCGCTTTCGCACGGAACCATCACCGGGTACACGGGTGGGAGAACCTTCACCGAATCATCTGAAGTGAATGCGTCCGTGGAATTCCCGTCTGTCAGCACCACGATTCCGGCCAGAGGCTGTCCCGCATACCGCTGGCCGATCTGTTCCAGCGCTGAACACAGATTAGACGCTGGCTGTTCAAACGCCTGATCCTCGAAACTGTCGACTCTCAGCAGCCGATCACTGACGGTATAGCGATGCAGTTCGAAGTCCTGGTCAATCCGCTGCAGCCAGCCGTTCTGTTCCTTCTGTTCGCCTGCATTCAGGACATCTCGCAGGCGATCAGCCACCGTCTGATCTTTGCCTGCCAGAACCTGATGGCTGCGGCTGATGTCGGTCACCACTGCGACGACGTTTGCACCTTTTCGCGGCCGAGCACTGCTCCACAGTGGGTTGATCAGGCACAGGCACATCAGCAGCCAGCCCGTACTGCGCAGCAGCGTCGCCACGCCCAGTTCCCGAGCATTTTTTCGCCCCTGCCACAGCGCCAGCAGGACGCCGACCACGGCGGCCAGCACGGCAGGAATCAGCCAGTGGCGGTCGCCGATCAGCAGTGTGGCAGACATGGGATTCCATCCGGCTTCAGTGAGAACAGCCGACGTCCCCGGTGAGCCGTTGCGCTGTGTCAAGAAGTCTATCGGGACACCGAGCCGTTTTGAAGTGGCCTGTCAGCCGGACCAGCCCGATGTTACTCCGCGAGAATGCTGTGTGCAGAGATCCGGAGACGAACCTGACAAATCCCGCGAAGACGGATACAATCGGCCGAGCCGCGTTTTTAACGGAAGAGACTGTGATTTTTCAGGAAACTCACCGCGTCAGCCAGCGATGAGCTTCGAGCATGTCCTTCGCTGACGCAGCAGGTTTCCTGAGCAATCTCAGACTCGTCCAGTATGCGACGCCGGATCGTTTGAGCAGATTTCCAGCGCCCCGAATTCCGGGGCGAGTCCAGACGAGGATTTCATGAGTCAAAGTCTTCAGGGTCATTTTCTGGTGTCGGCCGGGCATCTTAGAGACCCCAATTTCTATCGTTCCGTCGTCCTGATGCTCGAACATAACGACGAATCCGCGATGGGGCTGATCATCAACCGACCTTCGTCTCTGGCGGTTGACGCCGCTTTAAGCGAACTGGGAGCGACTTCGGCCGGAAGCGATCCGATTTTTACCGGTGGTCCGGTGGAAACGACGGCTCTGTTCATTCTGCACAGCTGTCGGGATCTTGCCGGTAAGGATGAGGAGGTGGTGCCTGGTCTTTACGTCACGGGCAGCAATGAATCGTTCGAATCTCTGGTCGCCAATCGCGAAGGTGTCTCCTGCGAACACGACTGTGGTTTTCGCATCTACTGCGGATATTCCGGCTGGGGGCCCGGTCAGCTGGAAGGAGAAATCGAGCGAGGAGACTGGCTGATTCTTCCGGCAGAAGCTGCGATTGCGTTTGCCGACGATCCGTACAACATCTGGGAACTGTGCGTGCAGAAGATTCACGAAGCCAATCGGATTCTGCCGCATTCCGTGATGAACCCGGACTGGAACTGATTCCGCATGAACACGGGTTCCGGTCAGAAGTTTGAACTCAGCAGCGCCTTCCAGCCCGCCGGTGATCAGCCGAAAGCCATCGAATCGCTGATGCGCGGATTTCAGGAGGGTCGGAGTACCCAGGTGCTGCTGGGCGTCACCGGGTCAGGAAAAACATTCACGATGGCCAATGTGATTCAGCAGCTGCAGCGTCCCACGCTGGTGTTGTCTCACAACAAAACGCTGGCCGCTCAGCTGTATTCCGAGTTCCGTGAATTTTTTCCGAATAACGCTGTCACCTACTTTGTCAGCTATTACGACTACTACCAGCCCGAAGCCTACATTCCTCAGCGCGATATCTACATCGAGAAGGATGCGTCGATCAACGAAAGATCGACCGTCTGCGGCTGCTGGCCACCAGTGCTCTGGTCAGTCGCCAGGGACGTGATCGTTGTGGCCACGATCGCTGCATCTACGGCCTGGGATCGCCGAAGGATTATCTGGAAATGATGATCCCGCTGCACGTCGGACAGCAGATTAGTCGGGATGCCCTGCTGCTGAAGCTGATCGACATTCAGTACGACCGAAACGATTATGATCCGGGACGCGGAAGTTTCGGGTTCGCGGCGATGTGATTGAATGCTGGCCTGCCTACGAAGAGTTCGCCTATCGCATCGAACTGTGGGGCGATGAAGTCGAAAAGCTGTGCGTCATCGACCCGGTCAGCGGTCGCGAATCGCAGTCGCTGCAGGACATCTACATCTATCCCGCGAAACATTTCGTGCTGCCGCAGCATCGAATCGACGGAGCATTGCAGGAAATCCAGGAAGAGCTGGATCAGCAGCTGGAACAGTTTCGGAAGGACGGAAAACTTCTGGAAGCTCAGCGCCTGGCAGCTCGAACCCGTTACGACATGGAACTGATGCGCGAAACGGGCTTCTGTCCGGGCATCGAGAACTACAGTCAGGAGGGCTACAAGCGGGACGCAACCCGGCGACCTCTTATATACCAGCCGCAACTTCTTTCCCGATGACTTTGATGATCGTAGACGAATCTCACGTCACGATTCCGCAGATTCGAGCCATGTATGCCGGAGACCAGGCTCGCAAGACAACTCTGGTGGAACACGGATTCGAATTCCAATGGCGAAGGACAACCGTCCTCTGAAGTTCGATGAATGGTTCGACAAACAGAAAAAGCTGATTCTGGTGTCGGCCACGCCGGCAGACTGGGAACTGCAGCAGTCCGAAGGCGCCGTTGTGGAACAGGTCATTCGGCCGACTGGTCTGGTGGACCCGGCCATCCGCATCAGACAGGGGCAGGTTCCTCACCTGCTGGACGCAATTCGCGAGCGAACAGCCATGGGCGAACGAACTCTGGTGACCACGCTGACAAAGAAGCTGGCCGAAGATCTGACGGCGTACATGAAGGAAGAGGGTATTCGCGGCGAATGGCTGCATTCGGAACTGGATGCCATTGAACGAGTCGAAATTCTCCGGCAGCTCCGCGAAGGAGTTTATGACGTTGTGGTAGGAGTCAATCTTCTTCGGGAAGGACTGGACCTTCCCGAAGTGTCTCTGGTGGCCATTCTGGATGCAGACAAGGAAGGATTTCTGAGAAGTGAAACCAGCCTGATTCAGACCATCGGACGATCAGCCAGAAATGTGAATGCCGAAGTCATTCTGTATGCAGATACGATGACCGGCAGCATGCAGAAAGCCATTGATGAAACCAACCGTCGCCGAACTCTGCAGCTGGCTTATAACCAACAGCACGGCATCACTCCGGAAACGGTTCGCAAAGCCATTCGAAAAGGCATCGAAGTAGAAATTGCGGCTCGCAAGGTGGAACGCGAAAGCGCGGGCATTGCCAGCGAAGAACGCTTCGTGACAGAAGAAATTCATTCGTGAACTGGAATCCGAAATGCTGGCAGCCGCAGAAGAAGCTGGGCTTTGAACGAGCCGCTCAGCTGCGAGACCGAGTTCACCAGATGAAAAAGAAAATCGGCGGGGCCCTCCCGGAAAAGCCCGGCTTCCGCCCCCGGCTTCGCCAAGAAGGCCGACGACGAAAACGGCGATAGAGCGTGGCCAGTACCGCAAGCACTTTCTTCAGCCTGAATATGATCGAAGACGACGGTCGGGCCCGAATCGCCTGGCACACGCTGGCTGAGCCGCCAAAGGACAGAGGAGCTCAACTGAAGCAGCGGATCAGCGACTTTCAGACCGAGTCACGCTGACCGAAACCAGCGCAGGAACCGAGGGAAACTCAACGTTTTCGGAAGGATTCTTGACCTTGAGCCAGATTATCGATAATCTGATCGTCATTGTCGACGATTGGATTGTCGTGTCTGCCGAAATGGTGCGAGAATGCTTCCCGTCGTTGAGGTTTGAGTCAGCGCTGGCGCGGCATTGCTGAGCGCCGTGGTGGGCTTCAAAGTGGAGAAACGGGCTCACCTGAAGATTCTTCGTTCTGTGGCACAGTGTCCTTGAGAGGTCGTTGATATGGAAACTCAGTTCAAGGCGATTCCCGAGGCGGATGACCTGAAGCAGATGGAGCGGGATCTGCGGTTTTATCCGTCGGTAACGGAAGCTCCTGCCGTGCTGTCGAAGAGTGACATTGAACAGTACAACCGCGACGGATATCTGAAGTGTCTGCGAGTCTATTCGACGGACGAAATTGATTCGTTGCGAAACTACTTCGACGGGTTGCTGGAACGAACCATTGCGGCCGGCGGCAACAGCTATTCGATCAGCACGGCTCATCTGAAGTACGGGCCGGTCTGGGACATTCTGACTCGCCCGGCCATCGTGGCCATTGTGCGTGACATTCTGGGTGACGATGTGATTGGCTGGGGCAGCCACTTCTTCTGCAAGATGCCGCGGGATGGCAAGGCAGTGGCGTGGCATCAGGATGCCAGTTACTGGCCGTTATCGCCTTCCAAAAGTCTGACGGTGTGGCTGGCCGTGGATGCAGCGGATTCTGCCAACGGCTGCATGAAGTTCATAGCGGGCTCTCAGCACTTTGGTCACATGACCTACCGCGAAAGCACCGAAGCAGACCACAACGTGCTGAACCAGTCCGTCGACAATGCCGAACAGTACGGCGAAATCGTGATCGACGAACTGGAAGCCGGACAGATTTCGGTGCATTCCGATCTGCTGCTGCATGGTTCGGAAGCGAACAATTCTGACCGTCGTCGCTGTGGCCTGACGCTGCGTTACTGTACTCCTGACGTCATTGCCGGAAGCAACTGGTTTGAAAAGGGCGTCGTGGTCAGCGGGCGAGATTATTCCGGAAACTGGGCCAACGCGGCTCGTCCTGAGGGGGAATGATGGTCAGCGTCGGCGCGACAACGTCCGGGAAAGTGTCGAAGAAGGTCGAACACGGTCAGCGCAGGCGAGCCGTGGTGGAAGACCTTCTGGCCGACATTTTTCAGGGCCGCATCAAGGCCGGCGAACACCTGGTGATCAACAGTCTGGCTCGGCGGTTTGGCATGAGCCCGACGCCGATTCGTGAAGCTTTGGTCACACTGGAAGGCATCGGCATTGTCGACATCGCTCCCAACTGCGGAGCCGTCGTGCGTCGAGTGACGGAGACCGATGTTCGGGAAGTCTGTCAGGTGCGGCGAGCCCTGGAGTGCGCGGCTGTGCGGCTGGCGTGCGGTCGAACGGATCTGTCGGAACTGCGACAGCTGGAAGCGGCCTGTCGACGTCAAAGTGCGATGTTGATTTCTGAATTCGGACGCGACGAAGGCGACTCAACACCGGATTCAGCGGACGATGTGATTGGCCGTGCCATCGAGGTGGCTCGGGAAGTCGACAGTCGGCTGCATGATCTGATTGCGGATTCCTGTGGCAACCGCTTTCTGACCAAGGAACTGGGACGGCTGAAACTGCTGTTCCGAACGTTTCGCGATGTGGCCTGGGACCGCCGTTCTCAGGCCGATCTGCCTCGATTTGCCGAAGAAGCACGTGAACACCTGGCAGTGATTGAAGCTCTGCTGGCGGGAGATGCGACTGCCGCATCCAAAGCCATGACACAACATATTCGATCGGGATTGAAATACTGGAGCCGCGGGTTACCCAAATGAAGACACAACAGATGAAAATGTGGGCCATATCCACACCCGACTCGATCCATCGATCATCAAGCGGCCGCGCGATTGTGTGGCTGGCGATGGCAGCTGTGGTGCTGTCGAACGGTGCGCGTGCGGAGGAACCGTTGTCGTACAATCGTGACGTGCGTCCGATTCTGGCCGAACACTGTTTTGCGTGTCACGGTCCGGACAGTGCGTCTCGCAAGGGAGAACTGCGGCTGGATCAGCGTCAGGCGGCGATCGATTCCGGCGCGGTGGTTCCATCCAATCCGCAGGACAGCAGTCTGGTGGAACGTATTCTGTCCACCGACGCCGAACTGGTGATGCCGCCGCCGGACATCAAGAAAGATCTGTCTGCCGAACAGAAAGCCATTCTGCAGAAGTGGATTGTTCAGGGAGCAGAATACGAACCTCACTGGTCCTTCATTCCGCCGTCTCGTCCGGAAGTTCCGACCGCGGTCGATGCCACCCGAGCCAAAAACCCGATTGATCATTTCGTGATGGCTCGCCTGCAGGAACACAGCCTGAGTCTGGCACCGGAAGCCGACAGCCGGACTCTGTTTCGCCGTCTGCATCTGGACATCACGGGACTTCCTCCGGCTCCGGCCGACATTGCCGCGTTCACGGCCGATTATCAGCAGCGAGGTGACGCGGCTCTGTCGGATGCGATTGATCGACTGATGGAACTTCCGGCATGGGGAGAACATCGAGCCCGCTACTGGCTGGATGCGGCTCGATACGGTGACACTCACGGCCTGCACTTCGACAACTACCGCGAAATCTGGCCGTACCGCGACTGGGTGATTCGGTCGTTCAATGCCAATCAGCCGTTCGATCAGTTTACCATTGAACAGATTGCCGGTGACCTGCTGCCGGAACCGACGACGGATCAGTTGATCGCCACCGGTTTCCAGCGGTGCAACATCACCACCAACGAAGGCGGGACGATCGACGAAGAGAATCTTGCCTTGTACGCCACGGACCGAGTTCAAACCTTTGGCTGGGTGTATCTGGGGCTGACCACCAACTGCGGACAGTGTCACGATCACAAGTTCGATCCGTTCACCATGCGGGACTATTACTCGCTGGCTGCCTTCTTCCGCAACACGACTCAGCCGCCCAAGGACGGCAACGTTCGCGACGGTCGAGGCCCGGCGATCGTGGTGCCTTCGATGCAGGATCGGGATCGCTGGAATGCTCTGCCCGAAGAAATCGCCGCAGCTGCGAAAGCCCGTGATGCTCGACGCGGCGCCGCGCAACCGGCCTTCGACGAATGGCTGACGACGGCCACTCCGGAATCACTGGACGGCGATGTTCCGGCCACCGGTCTGGTGGTACAGTTGCCTCTGAATGAAGGTTCCGGCAATGAAGTTCGGAACACGTGCAATCCGGAACAGCCCATCACGGCCACCGGCGACGTGAAGTGGAATCCGAAGGGCAAGACAGGGCCGTTCTGCGAACTGAAAACCGGAGCCACATTCGATCTGGGCGGCATTGGCAATTTCGAACTCAACGAAGGCTTCAGCTATGGAGCGTGGGTGCGGCCCGGTCGAGACGATGGTAGTGCCGGCATCATTGCTCGCATGGACGAAGCGACCAGTCATCGCGGCTGGGATCTGTGGCAGCAGGGCAATGCCGTGGCCGTGCACATCATCGATCTGTGGCCGGACAACAGCATGAAAGTCGTGACTCGCGACAACGTGCTGAAGGCCGGTCGCTGGAATCATGTGTTTGCAACCTACGACGGTTCCGGAAAGCCTCAGGGCATTCGAATCTACGTCGATGGTCAGGAGAAGCCGCTTCGCACAGAAAACAACACCATCAAAAAAGACGCGTCCATCCGCACCGAAACGCCATTGCGAATCGGACAGCGAAGCCAGGGAGCCGTGTTCGAAGGCGGTGCCGTTCAGGATGTTCGCATTTACCAGCGTCAGCTGACAGGTTCTGAAGTGAAGTCCATTGCGGACATCGTCCCGCTGCGAACGATTCTGGCGTCAACCGAACGAACCGACGAACAGCGCAGGCTGTTGTTTGATCACTGGCTGGTGACTCGCGATGCCGAATACCCGGCTCTGGCGAAAGTCGTCAGTGACCGGGAGGCCGAACGCGACGCCATTCAGCAGCGCAGCCCGGTGACTCATATTCAAAAAGAACGCATGGATCAGGCGGCAATGGCCAATATTCTGATCCGAGGCGAATATGATCGTCCGTCGGATGAAGTGAAGGCCGCCACACCCGCGGCTTTGCATCCAATGCCCGCCGGAGCCCCCGCCAATCGCATGGGACTGGCGGAATGGCTGATGGCGGAATCCAATCCGCTGACCGCGCGAGTCACCGTGAATCGGTTCTGGCAACAGGTCTTTGGGCAGGGCATTGTGGTCACTCCGGAAGACTTCGGAGTCATGGGAGCTCTGCCGACTCATCCGGAACTGCTGGACTGGCTGGCGGTCGATTTTCGAGAATCCGGCTGGGACGTGAAGCGTTTCTTCAAGCAGATTTTCATGAGCTCCACCTATCGGCAGTCGGCTGCGGTGACGCCGGAGAAGCTGGAAAAAGACGCCTCGAACGCGTTGCTGTCGCGAGGTCCTCGGTTCCGCATGGATGCCGAAATGGTCCGCGACCTGGCACTGGCCACCAGTGGTCTGCTGTCGCAGCAGATGTATGGTCCCGGAGTTCGTCCGTATCAGCCGGGCGGCATCTGGGAAGTGGTCGGCCTTCCGGGCGGTGATACTCGCAACTACGTTCAGGGCAAGGGAGAAGACCTGTACCGCCGCACGGTGTATACCTTCTGGAAACGCATGGCTCCGCCGCCGAACCTGGAAGCCTTCAACGCTCCCAGTCGCGAAGTCTGCACCGTTCGTCGAGAACGCACCAATACTCCGCTGCAGGCTCTGGTGACGCTGAACGATCCGCAGTTTGTGGAAGCTGCCCGAGTTCTGGCGGAACGATCCATCGAAGCCACCGACGGCAGTCGGCCGAATGTGCTGAATTATGTCTTTCTGCGAGTCGTCGGGCGAACGCCGTCCGAGAACGAACAGGCACTGCTGCTGGCCGATCAGGAAACCTTCGGCACGTATTATGCGGAACATCCGGACGACGCCAAAGCTCTGATCGGCGTGGGCGATTCACCCGCCTCGACAAAGATCAGCCCCGATATCCTTGCGGCATGGACCATGACCTGCAATCAGGTTCTGAACCTGGACGAATCGTTAAACAAGTAACGCTTTGTTTCCGCCTTTGCTCCGTCCCCGAACCCTGAAAACCAAACCCCGAAACCTCAACCCCATGCAAACACTTCAATCACGACGCGAATTTTTCGCCAGCGGACGCAGCGTGCTGGGCAGTGCGGCTCTGGCGTCTTTGATGGGCTCTGGCGTTGCTCAGGCCGCCGGTCATCAACCGATCGGACCGCACTTTGCTCCGCGAGCCAAGCGAGTCATCTATCTGCACATGGTGGGCGGCCCGTCGCAGATGGACCTGTTCGATTACAAGCCCGTGATGCAGGAATGGTTCGACAAGGAACTGCCGGAATCCATTCGCATGGGACAGCGGCTGACTACGATGACCAGCGGACAGGCTCGGTTCCCGGTGGCTCCGTCAAAATTCCAGTTCAGCCAGGCCGGCGAATGTGGTCTGTGGATGAACACCGAACTGCTGCCCAATCTGGCAAAAAAGGCGGACGAAATCTGCTGGATTCGATCGCTGCACACAGAAGCCATCAACCACGAACCGGCCATCACCGCCATGCAGACCGGCAACCAGGTCACCGGTCGACCATGTCTGGGATCGTGGGCGTCGTATGGACTGGGATCGGACAACGAAAACCTTCCGGCATTCGTCGTGCTGGTGGCCGTACCCAGCAACCGAGAACAGGAGCAGGCCATTTCTGCTCGCCTGTGGAGCGCGGGGTATTTGTCGGGAGAACACGCCGGAGTTTCCTTCCGCAGTGCGGGCGATCCGATTCTGTACATCAACAATCCGCCGGGAGTGCCGTCGGCCATTCGAGAGCGATCGATTCAGGGTTTGAATCAGCTCAACCAGCTGAACTTTCAGAAACTGGGCGACCCCGAAACGCACACTCGGATGCAGCAATACGAAATGGCGTTCCGCATGCAGGCCAGCGTGCCTGAACTGACGGACATCAGCCAGGAATCAGAACACACGTTTCAGCTGTATGGTGAAGATGCTCGCAAACCCGGCAGCTTTGCCAACACTGTTCTGATGGCTCGCCGACTGGCCGAACGCGGAGTCCGCTTCATTCAGGTGTACCACAACAACTGGGACCATCATTCCAACGTGGCCACTCGAATGCCCAGCCAGTGCCGCGACATCGACCAGCCCTGTTCGGCTTTGCTGGAAGACCTCAAACAGCGGGGCATGCTGGATGATACTCTGATCATCTGGGGCGGCGAATTCGGTCGCACCATTTATACTCAGGGCCGACTGTCCCGCGACAACTATGGCCGCGACCATCATCCTCGCTGCTTCACCGTCTGGATGGCGGGCGGCGGAGCGAAAGGCGGCGTGATCTACGGCGAAACCGATGACTTCTCGTACAACATCGTCAACAACCCGGTCCACATTCGAGACTTCCACGCCACCATCCTGGACCTGCTGGGCTTCGACCACCAGCGACTCACCTACCGCTTCCAGGGCCTCGACCAGCGACTGACCGGAGTCCTTCCGAGTCAAGTGATCCCTGAACTGATATCCTGAAGTGGGCAATCCGCGCGGCGTCCAACGGACCCTTCTTCAAGATGCCCTCGGATTTGCCCTGTTTGAGAAGATACGTTGCGACGACGAATCGATCAGACCGGTTGGTTTTGGCACCTGCGGCTGCCATTGTGAGCTTTCGGTTTTTGTGCGGCACGCTCGCTCGTTTCGTTTGAGTTGAACTGGCCGAGAGGTTTTTCTGAATCAGGAAATTTTATGAAGACTGTTTTGTGCTTTCGGAAGTCGCTGATCGTGCTGGGGGTGATGCTTTCGCTGAATGCTTCCATTCAAGGCGCAGAGGTCATTTCGTGGCATGGTTATCGGGAAGCGATTGAACTGAAGAACGATGCTGTTCGAGTTGTTCTTTGTCCGGAGGCTGGAGGGCGGATTCTTGAGTACTCGTTGAAGGGCAAAAATGTTCTGTTTGTTTCTGAACGCGAAATGAACTGGAAGCCTGGAGATCGGCCGGAGTCATCAGCGGGGAGGTTCGACATCGGACCGGAACTGGTGATTCCCCGACGGGAAGCTTTGTGGTCGGGCCGGTGGACGGCCGAGATCACAGGACCTCAATCCGCTGTGCTGACCAGCGCGAAAGATGAAGCCACAGGAGTACAGCTGGAACGACGGTTTGATCTGGACGAACACACGTCGCGGCTTCTGTGTACTCAGAAGATCATCAACGTTTCCGATCAGACTCGGGAATGGTGTCACTGGAGTCGCACGTTTGCAGTTGGGAAAGGGATCTGCGTGATTCCGCTGACCCCCGTGGGCACAACTCCGCAGACTCGTTTCCCCAATGGCTGGGTGATGTACGAGGAAGGCACTCTGATCAACATGAAGCCGGAAGACCCTCAGGTTCGCCGAGTTGACAATGTGCTGGAAATCCGACCAACCCCGCGCAAGCCGAAGCTGGGATTCGACAGCTATGCGGGAATCATTGCTTACTGTGCGCCCAATGACCTGCTGTTTCTGAAACGCTTTCAGACGTTTCCGGATCGAGTCTACAACGAGGCGGCCGGGCTGACGATTTCCGTCTGGTATCCGGACAATGCCATGATCGAACTGGAACCCATCGGACCCCGCGAGGTCCTCGCCCCCAGCCAGTCGGCAGAATTCACCGAAGAATGGTGGCTGACTGATCTGAAGTTCCCCGGAGCCGATCAGCCCATTGACCACGCGCAACTGAACCGCACGATTGAATCACTCAGGCAGTGAAACTTTCCGGGATGCGCCGATGCACACGGCTGACGCGGCGATTTCTCCGTGGGGAAAATTCCGGAGCCGGGGAAAAACCCGGAGCCTGATTTGAGGGAGAACACTGCAAAAATGGTACGGCTCTGAGCTCTGTTCGAAAGCGCTGCTGATTCCGCTGAAGTTGGGTCGAATGGATTATGCAGGTGGCACCGATTATGCCTGCCGCCTGAAAGATCCAAATCATGATCAACGGAATTTACAGCGCCGCGACCGCGATGCAGCGTGCCACCGAACGGCATGAACTGATCGCTCAGAATCTGGCTCAGGTGAACATGCCGGGCTATCGTCGTCTGACGATGCGGCAACAGACCTTCGAAGCCAGTCTGAGTCAGGCGGATCAGCAGCTGCTGCGCCACAATTCCCTCGGAACATCGGTGGCTCAGCAGACCAACGACTTTACTCAGGGCCCCATGGAGCGAACGGACAGTCCTCTGGACTTTGCTCTGAACGGTGATGGGTTCTTCGTCGTCGAAGCTCAGGGCCAGCAGCTGTATACTCGAAACGGAACATTCCAGATCGACGCGGCGGGCCAGCTGGTCACTGCCGATGGTGTTCCCGTCATGGGAGAAAACGGTCCCCTGACGATGCCTCCGGATTTCACTCCGTCGATGCTGCAGGTGGGAGCCGACGGCACAGCCAGCGTGAACGGAGTTCAGATCGGCAAACTAAAGGTCGTCAGCTTTCCGGATCCTCACGTCCTGTCGCAGCGCGGAGTGACGCTGTTTGCGGCCCCGTCCGGTGTCGCGCCTTCGGTGTCGACGGCGACGGTGTCACAGGGAACGCGGGAACGTTCCAACGTGCAGCCGGTGACGGAACTGGTGGACATGATTTCCGCTGTGAGAACTCAGGAAGCGGCTCAGCGCGCCATGAGTACAATCAGTCAGGCCATTCAGAATTACACCCGACAGTAACCGCAGGAGAGAACAGTGCTTCGAGCGTTATACACCAGTGCGTCCGGAATGAAGGCTCAGGAACTTCAGATTGACAACACCGCCAACAACCTGGCGAACGTCAACACGACCGGTTTCAAACGCAGCCACATGGATTTTGCGGACCTGCTGTACACAACTCTGAAACAGCCGGGAACCAATGAATCGGCCGGTCAGACAACGCCAACCGGTCTGCAGATCGGCAGCGGTGTTCGAGCGGTCGGAACAGCCAAGGTGTTTACACCCGGCACGATGGAACAGACCGGCAGCGCACTGGATGTGGCGATCGAAGGTGACGGATTCTTCAAAGTCCTGCTGCCCAACGGTGAAAGCCGCTACACCCGAGCCGGTTCGTTTCGAATTGACGGAACCGGCCAGATGGTCAACACGGACGGACACCTGCTGGCTGACGGGATTACCGTTCAGGACGGGATCAATCTGACGAAAATCAGCATTGGATCCGACGGAACAGTGACAGGTGTGACCGAAGGAACGCCCACGGCTGTGACTCAGCTGGGTCAGATTCAGCTGTATCGGTTTCTGAACCCTGCAGGTCTGTCCAGCGAAGGCAGCAACCTGTATGCCGCGACGGCAGCGTCGGGAGCGGAAGTGGCCGGAGTTCCCGGCCAGACCGGACTGGGTTCGCTGCGTCAGGGATTTCTGGAAGGATCCAACGTCGAAGTCGTCACCGAACTGATCTCCCTGATTTCAGCTCAGCGAGCCTATGAAATCAATTCGCGAGCCATCCGAGCCGGCGACGAGATGCTGTCAACGTCGGCTGATATTGTCAGGTAATCATCATTCTTCTGAACAGTGCATACGTCTGAGGGTTCACCGTCACAATGAGACTTCGCTGGCTGACAATTCCGGGACTGATCCTGCTGGCAAATGCTGTCACAGCAGATTCGCGCAGTGTCTGCGCTCAGGAAACGGGCCAGCTTCCGCTGACAATTCGCCTGACTCCGGTTGTTCAGGTGTCAAACCGCGAGGTGCGTCTGGCGGATGTCGGGCGAGTCACCAGCGGCAGAAGCGACGAAGAACTGCCCGAACGCCTCAGGAATATCGACCTGATTGAGATTCCGGAGACCGACCGGATTGCTCTGGTGGACCGGTCTCTGATCGACGTTCGACTGCAGCTGTTCGGACTGGATCGTCACCAGTACCGCCTTCTGGGCCCCGATCAGATTATCGTTGCATTTGGGACCGAGGACGACGGAAAGCCTGAACAGGACCGGCGGCTGAAGCTGGTTTCCCGCAGTGTTCCCCTCGAAATGCGGCCCCCCGAGAATTCCGAATTCGCAGAGTCCTCTGATGCTCAGCCGACAGGGTCAATCACGGATCTGCAGGTGGAACAGACGATTCAGTCTGTCCTGAGCACTCAGTTTCGCGTTCCGCTGGAAGATCTCAAGTGCCAGCTTCTGCAGCCATTCATGGACAGCCGTCTGGAAAAAGCCGCTCCGGAATCGACTCGAATCGAAGTCGTGACTCCGGCTCAGTTTCCATTCGGCCGAGCCAGTCTGATGGTGCGTCTGTGGGACCACGAGCAGCTCCTGATCAGCCGCACAGCGTACGTGGATGTTCGTCGTCGACAGCAGATGCTGATCGTCCGAAAGACGTTGAGTCCACTGAAGGAAATCACGGCGGACAGTCTTTCGGAAGAAACTCGCTACGTCGACGGCTACCAGGATGAACTCACGATTGCGGATGTGGAGGGCTCGACCGTCCGTCGGACGGTGCATGCCGGAGAGGTCCTGACGATTCGCGATCTGAAACAGCTGACCACTGTGCGGCGTGACGATCTGATCCGGGCTCGTGATATGGTCAGCATTGTGGCGCATCGCAAGGGGCTGAAGTTTGTCATTCCGGCAGCGGAAGCTCTGCAGAACGGGCAGATGGGCCAGTTGATTCGAGTTCGCAATCTGGAATCGAACCGCATTGTGACCGCCAGAGTCATTGGCAGGGGCGAAGTGGAAGTTCCGCTTTGAGGAGAGACGAACATGAAACGAGCAGTTCTGATCGGTCTGTTGTGCGCGGGCGGAATTCTCAGCGTTCAGGCCGAATCATTGTGGAAGAAACGGTCTGATGACCATGCGTTTCTGTTCAACGATTCCAAAGCGCGACGAGTCGGCGACCTGCTGACAGTGGTGGTTTCGGAAGATACAGATGTCGGTTCGAGTGAAGACCGCGGCATGTCTAAGTCCGATGAGACCAAAGGAGCGTTTGACTTCAACAGCGAAACCGGAGGCGGATTCGGAAACCAGGCTGCCAACGTCGCCCTGGACGGAACGAAGACCTCCAGTCGAAAGTTTGACGGCGAATCTTCCTTCCGCACGACTCAGGCGTTTACCGACCGCATGACGGTGACTGTGGTGGACGTGCTGCCGAACGGAAATCTGGTCGTGTCAGGCCAGAGACGTGTTCGTGTTGCCGGGGATGAACGGACTCTGGTGATGTCCGGAGTTGTGCGAGGAATCGACGTTGGCCCCGACAATATTGTGAATTCCCGGCACATATCTGAACTGAGACTTTTGTATGAAAGTGCCGGTCCGGGACAGCGATTTACTCGCCAGGGCTGGTTTGGTCGGGCCATGAACAAGGTCTGGCCATTCTGAGGAATCATCGGGGTCGGAGTCATCCGATCGTTGCGGACGGCAGCCCGGCCTTCAGGTCAGATGCAGGGTGATGGTCTTCGGGAACTGATTGCAGATTCGAGATCCTGTCTGCAGTCAGGACCGGGGTCACCAGCGCCCGGACATCTGTCTGAACCTGGCTGCCTTCCGCGACGATCGATTGATTCCATGGTTGATATGTTGTTTGTTTCTGACGGATCACTTTCACTCCGGCGCCGGTGTCAGGTGTGGTCGTCGGCTGTTCTGAAAAGTCTGATCATGCTGAATCTTCGCTTCAATCTGATCATCGCCTGCTGTATCGGTGCCTGGGCGTTGCCTCCAACGTCTGCCGGTGAAGTCCGCATCAAGGATATTACTCAGGTCCACGGCGAACGCATCAATCAATTGATTGGCCTGGGGCTGGTGACGGGCCTGGCGGGCACGGGCGGAAAGAGTCCCATCACGCGGCAGTTTGCTCTGAACTTCGAGCAGCGGATGGGTATCCGATCGGACCCCGCGTCACGCACCAGACTCGACAACAATCAGGCCCGAAAGACGGATAACCTTTCCGTGGTCATGATCACCGCCGAACTTCCCGCATTTGCAAAAAACGGTTCCGAAATCGACGTCATTGTTTCGGCCTACGACGATGCCAAGAGTCTGCAGGGCGGAGTTCTGATTCGCACACCGCTTTATGGCGTGGATGGGGAAGTGTACGCGGTCGCGGCGGGGCCGGTTTCGATCGGTGGTTTCAGCTTCAGCGGCCAGGGAGGCAGCGTCAAGCAGAATCATCCGACCACAGGCCGCATTGCTCTGGGGGCCACCGTTGAACAGGAAACCTGCACGCCCATCGGGAATGACGGGTACATTCGCCTGCTGCTCAGAAATCCCGACTTCGAAACAGCCCGACGCATCACCGAAACGTTGAACCTGATCGCTCCGAGTTCATCCCGAGTGCTCGATCCCGGCACAGTGGAGTGCATGATCCCGTCTGACTATCTGGGACGGACGTCTGACTGGGTGGCGCGAATCGGCAACCTGACCATTGAACCGGATCTCAAGGCTCGCGTGGTCATCAACGAACGAACCGGCACCGTGATCATCGGAGAAGGAGTGCGGCTGTCCCGAGTTCTGATTACTCATGCCAATCTCACGGTCACCACGGTCGAATCTCCTCAGGTGTCACAGCCAGCCCCGTTCAGTAACGGCGAAACCACGGTCGTGCCTCGCACGGATATCACCGTTTCAGAAGACGGATTTCCGGTCTCTGAAATTCACCCGAATGTGACCGTCGGAGATCTGGCATCCGCTCTGAATGCGCTGGGTGTTTCGCCGCGCGATCTGAGTTCCATCTTTCAGCAGCTCAAGGAATCCGGAGCTCTGCATGCAGAGCTGGAAATGAAATAGCCCGGCGGAGTGAACCCCCATGAATCTTTCATCGATCAATTCCGTTTCTCCCGCGATGCTGACCGACCTGTCCGCCGTTCGCACCGGACAGCCGGCAACTCCGGAAGTGGCTCAGGAATTCGAAAGTCTGATTCTGTCGCAGATTCTGAAACAGATGCGTCAGCCGACTGAAGAAGGCGGAGGCATGTTTCCGGGAGACAACTCTGACACGTACGGCGGCATGTTCGATATGTATTTCGGAAAGTTCCTTGCGCAGAATGGCGGACTGGGACTGGCCGATTTCATCACGCAGAACGGCGGCATCAGCGGCAGCGTTTAGGGCTCAATCAGTCGCATCACAATTTCTGGTTTGATCAAAGTCAGGGACTCAGCAGGAGACAGCAGCGATGATGAAGAATTCAACGGTTTCTGACCAGACGGCAGTGTCACTGCTGGGGTTTCTGGATGACGAACTGGCGTTTCTGTCCCGTGTTGAACAGTGTGCCGATCGGCTGGGGAAACATCCGATCGCTCAGGCGTTTCAGGACGAACTGGTGAACGAACTGATCAGTTTTCGGGAAGACATTGCGACCAGAAACCAGCAGCGAGCCATTACTCAGGCCCGTCTGGCGGCGGAATGCTCCACAGGGAAATATCCTCGGCTGTCCACAATTCGAGCCAACGCGGAAGTGACGGAACTTCTGCAGCGCCGACGACGCGAAGTGCTGCGCAAGGCTCTGACAGTTGAAAGTATTCTGCGAACTGTCCTGGTGCAGCTCAGTGAATCTCACGCCGTCCTGAACGCAGTGATCGAATCTATTCTGGGAGCGGCCACAGATACGTCGCGATACAATTCAGCCGGCCGTCCGGTTCTGCCGGGCGGACACATCGAAGGGCGGCGCGTTGCCTGACGCGGGATCCTGCTCGGCGCCGGATTCAGGTCGAAAGGCCGTCACAGTCGATGCTCATGGAAGGTGACTCGGATGTCTCATATCGATATTGGAATTTCCGCGCTTCGCGCGGCTCAGGTGGGACTCACCACCACGGCACAGAACATCGCGAATGCCTCCACGACGGGCTACCATCGGCAGCAGGTGAATCTGGTTGATCGCCGCGCGCTGACGACGGATGCCGGCTGGCTGGTGGGGGGTGTTGATGTCGGCACGATTTCACGGCTGCGCGACGCGACCATCGAACAGGCTCTGACTGCCAACGTTTCGGGACAGGCCGGAGCAGATATCAAGCTGCAGGCTCTGCAGAGAATTGAGCAGGCGCTGACCCCCAGCGACACGTCCATCCATGCGCTGGTCACCGAATTTTTCGACCGAGTGGACAGTCTGGCCACAAATCCGGCCGAGACCGTGCTGCGGCGGGAACTGATTGCGACGGCTTCGCAGCTGGCATCTGCCATCAACGACATTTCGTCAACGTTCGATGGTCTGCAGGGCGACATCCGAACAGATATCGTCACGACCGTTGATCGAGTCAACGAACTTGCCGATCAGATCGTGACAGCCAACAGGGACATCCGTCTGGCTCGCAGCCGCGGCACCCTGAATGAACCGAATTCGCTTCTGGACAAACGCGACCGGCTGATCAACGAACTGGCCGGTTACGTCGACATCGATCCCACCAGTCTGCTGAGCGGCGGAGATCCTCTGGTGGCGGCCGGCGGCGGACTGGTCATTGGTGAAGCGACCAGCCATCTGACTGTCGAGTTCGATGTTTCGGGTCGACTGCAGCTGGCCTCCACCAACGGTCAGAAGGGCATCGATGTTCGCGGCGGAGTTCTCGGCGGTCTGCTGGATGGTCTGCATTCCGTTGACCTTGGGCTGCGTCAGGAATTCGACAGCTGGGTCAGTACACTGATCAGCCGCATCGACACGATTCAGGCGACGGGCATTGGTCTGAACGGACCGGCCGGTGCCATCATCGGACAGCGAAGCATTCAGCCCCCCGATCTCGTTCTGGCTCGAACCGACAGTCTGTTTGGTCTGCAGTCCGGCGACCTGACCCTGACAATCACCGATGCCTCCGGAACTCGAACGTCACATGTGATCAGCGTGGATGTCAACCGGGATACTCTGCAGGATGTGGTTTCGCGTCTGGATGCCATTCCCGGTCTGACGGCGGAACTGAATACGGACGAAGGCACAGTCTCGCTGCACGCGGCTACCGGCTTCGGGATTGATTTCGCCGGACGAACGGACCCGACTCCCGTCACTCAGGCGATCACCGGCACAGCGCGACCTGTCTTCGGCGGAGTCTACAGCGGCGACAGCAATGCCAACTGGAATGTCGAAGTCATCAGTGGCGGCGAAATCGGCGTCAGCGATGGAGTACTGCTGCGAGTCACCGATGCCACCACGGGCGCGATTGTCGGAGATTATTCCGTGGGGCGGGGCTACGCGGCCAGTCAGCCGTTTGAAATTGCGGACGGAATCACGCTGGCTCTGGGAGCCGGAACTTTGAACACCGGAGATACCTTCTCCACTCGTGTGACCGCTGATCCCGATCAGACCGGTCTGCTGGCCAATCTGGGCCTGCAGACATTCTTCGCGGGCCGCAGCTTTTCGGAGTTCTCGATCCATCCGGACCTGCAGGCCTCTCCGGAAGCCATCGCAGCATCGCGCACCGGCGGCGCTGGCGAAGGTCGTCAGCTGGATCGACTGATTGAACTTCGAGGAGAAGGACTGTTTTCGGCCGGAGGAGAAAACATTGAAGAGCGACTGGCCACCATCACCGGAATTTCCGGAGTCCTGGTGACGTCCGTGCAGCGGGAAATTGATCAGCGTTCGGTCAAGCAGTCACAGCTGGAAGATGCGAGAGATTCGATCTCCGGAGTCGATCCGAATGAAGAGCTGCTGCAGATGCTGAAATATCAGCGAAGCCTTCCAGGCGGCATCGCGGCTCGTCACAACCATCGATCAGACGCTGGACGATCTGTTCACCATCATTCGCTAGAACCTGACACCATGCCGTTTCGTATCACACCGTTTCGTCAGCTCGCTCTGGGGCAGTCGTACTCGCAGGCTCAGACTGTTCGCCTGGCCGATCTGCGGAATCAGATTTCCAGCGGAATTCGAGTTCACAAGCCGTCAGATGATCCGCGCGCTCAGAAGCTGATTCTCGATCAGCAGACGATCATTTCGCACTTCGATAATCAGGTTTCCGTCATTCAGGATGTGCGAACCGTTCTGAATGATGCCAGTACGGAAGTCCGATCGGCTCAGCAGATCGTCGTCAACATCAAGGAACTGGCTTTGCAGGCTCGACAGATCAGCGACCCTGCCGAAGCCGCTGTTTACGCGGATGAAATCAACGGCTACCTGAAGTCGCTGGGCGTCATTGCCAATTCGCGGCATGACAGTCGCTACCTGTTTGCGGGCAGTGACATGCAGACCTCGCCGTACCCGGACGTTTCGCAAAGCAGCGACTATCTGGGAGCCATCGATTCGGGAACGACTCAGCTGGCCGGAGCCGGTCATGTGAAAACCTATCTTTCGGGGCTGGCGGTTTTCACAACCGGAGCGGCCGGGACGACGGTGGTCCGGGGAACAACCGGAGCCACCGGCGGTCCGGGCACGGCCAGCGGACACGGCGGCTGGAACTCTGCTGGTGCAGCATTCGGCCACCACATATTCTGGAACATCCGGAATCGCTGTCGGCACGAATTCAGCGGCGGGAGACACGGTCATCGGTGGGGTTGGCGTCCATCATCTGGAAATCATCGACACCAGCGGCACGGGGACGTCAGGCACGATCGCACTGGACGGAGGCGAACCGGTGGCGTTTACGAATGCCGACACCAATCTGCAGATCACCGGGCCGAACGGAGAAGTCGTCTTTGTGGATACCACAGCGATCACGGCGGGATTCTCCGGAACAGTGGATCTGTCAGCGACGGGAACACTGTCTCTGAACGGCGGACTGACAACCACGCCGATCGACTTTTCCTCGAACCAGACTCTGGTCGATGACCAGGGGCGAGTTCGTCACATTGATTCCACGGGGATTCGACTGGCCGGGGCAGACACCGTGCAGATGACCGGCAGTGCGGACCTGTTCGCGGAACTCAGGACGCTTCGTGACGACCTGCAGAACTTCAGCGATTTCAGCGCGAGCGAATGGGATGCTGCGATCACCGATCACCTGGGAACTCTGGACGACCTGAATAACCATCTGCTGGATGTTGTCGGCGAACAGTCGGTCGATCTGCAGAACCTGGACCGTCTGCAGACCCGAGCGGAAGACCTGTCGCTGGAAGCTCAGCGAGTTCTCGGCGATCTGCAGGGCACAGACTTCACGGATGCCATCATCAAACTGCAGGAACAAACCAACCTTAACCAGTACACGCTCGCCAGTCTCGCTCAGGTCTTCCAGGTCTCCATCCTTGATTTCCTGAACTAACGCGAACGACCGGCTTCAACTGAGTTTTCGCAAAGAAGAACTGACCGCTCAGACACCCAACACGAAACATCCTGAACGGAAAGGAGTCACGGCAATGGCCTCACCCCAACGTCGACTGGACGAACGACACGAACTGCCGGCTCCGTTTCTGCTGCCGAGCCTGAAGAAGCTGCGCCCGATGATGGAGATGACTCATCGCGAAGATCTGGATTTCGGTGAGTTTGCCGCTGTCGTTGAACAGGAAGCTGAAGTGGCCAGCCGAATTCTTCGGGAAGCTCGGTCGATCGCCGCCGGACGCGATTACCGAGTGGATGGAGTGCAGCATGCGGTTGCCATGATTGGGATGTCCCGAGTTCGCCGGATCCTGGAAACTCTGACCGAAAACGTCCTCGAAGCCGAATCGCCGCAGCTGTATCGACCGGATTCATCCAGCGAAGCCGTCGCCTGAAGTTTACAATTTCGCATGTGGCCTGAAGTGGTGCCAACTCAGCCAATTCCGGGTCACAGCAGCATGACAATTCCGTCCATCCCCATCAGGCGACTGTAGATTGCGATGACCTGTTGAGCCGACGCGCATTCGGGTTCCAGCGTAATCGCGACGTGTCGCCCGTTTTTCGCGGATCTCAGAGTAAACGGTGGGTCGAGTTCCATCCCCAGCTCGTCACGCACATGAGCCACCACGCGCCCGGTGAAGTTTTCTGATGCTTCACCGATCACCTTGAAGGTATACGGACAGGGAAACGAGTGACTGGCTTCCAGCACTTCCACTGACGGCAGCGACATGAGTGTCTTCCTCGGTTGGCCTTTCTGCAGCGGCGCGGTAATCTGCGAAAGAGTAACAGAATTCAGAGCCCAGCGGCAGCTCTCAGCGCATCTCTCCGACAACTCCCGGTAGTGTGGAACAGGAAGATTCGCAGGGACACAGGCCCGGAACGGGCTCACCAGCCTTCTGACGGGAGTCATCAGCTGAACAGCGGTGCAGCAGCTGCCCGGTTCGTCAGAAAGAAACAACAGAACAGAGAACACGCAATGTCGAGTCAGTGGATTCAGTCAACAACTGCCGAGGATTTTCGTCGGGACGTGATGGATCGGTCGCAGGAAGTTCCCGTCGTCGTGGATTTCTGGGCCGAATGGTGCCAGCCGTGTCGTCAGCTGATGCCCATTCTGGAAAAACTGGCGGACGAATTTGCCGGCCGTTTCGTGCTGGTGAAAATCAACGTTGACGAACAGCCGGAACTGGCGGGTGCATTCGGGGTTCAGTCGATTCCGTTTGTGGTCGCGATGATCGACGGGCAGCCGGTCAGTCAGCTTCCCGGAGTTCTCCCGGAAGCTCAGCTGCGGCAGTGGCTGGAATCGTTCGTTCCTTCTCCGGCCATGGAAGCTTATGAAGCCGGGCTGCTTTCGGAAGCTGAAGATGACCCTATGGCCGCCGAACAGCAGTTTCGCAAAGCCAGCGAACTGGAACCCGATCACGCCGCCTTTCGAATCGCTCTGGCCCGAGTCCTGCTGAGACTGGACCGCGAACAGGAGTGTAGTGAAATTCTGGAAAAGCTGGAAGCTCGCGGCTTTCTGGAACCGGAAGCTCAGCAGCTGAAGGAACAGCTGGCAATGAAGAGCGAAGTCGAGGAATCCGGCGGAACTCAGGCCGCGCGGACTGCCTTCGAAGCGGATCCTCAGAACATGGAAAAACAGATTCTGTACGCCGAGGCACTCAGCATCGACAAACGGTATTCAGACGCCTGCGACCAGCTGCTGGATATCATTTCCAAAGACCGCACGGAACTTCGGGAACGAGCCAAGGATGCCATGGTTACGATTCTTTCGGCCATGGGGCCCAAATCACAACTGGCGTCCGACTACCGCCGAAAGCTGGCAACCCTGTTCTACTGACCGACGCACCCCGTTCCAACCTTGTTCCAACCCTGAATCAGTTCCACGCTGACGATCCGTCCCGAATTCTCAGGCAAGCACTCAACATGACGTTGAACAAGAAACAGAAAAAGCAGATCGACGCACTCAAGAACAAGCTGCAGAAGGTCCAGCAGCTGCTGAATGCGGCGAGAAATCAGCCGGACGATCCCGCAGATGTGCCTCGACTGGAAAAGGAAGTCGCAGCACTGCAGGCAGAAATTGAAAAAGTAAAAGCGGGCTGATTCATGCTCCCCACGGTCATCGTTGTGCATCCCCGCGAACGCCGCAGCAAGTGCTCCGTCGAACCGCTGCGAGGACGCGACGATTTTGAATTCGTCACCTTCCCGAATCCGGTCAATCGGTCTCTGGAGAACTACGTGCGACTGGGAATCGGTGGCCCTGTGCTGTCACTCGATGACAGAGACAGGGGGCTGCTGGTTCTGGACGGCACCTGGCGCTTGGCGGACCGTATGCAGAAATTCTACGATGACCTGCCGGTTCGCTCACTTCCCGTGCTGCAGACCGCCTATCCGCGAAAATCCAAAGTGTATCCCGACCCGAGCGAAGGCCTGGCGACCATCGAAGCCGTCTACGCCGCGCTCAAACTGATGGGTCACCCCACCAGCGGTCTGCTCGACAGTTATCACTGGAAAGACCAGTTTCTCAAGGCCAATCTCTGCCTGTCACAACCGCCATCCTCGGAGTCCTGACGAACCCTGTGCCCACCGCCGTGAAGAGATTTCCCGAGGGGGGTGTGCATGCGGACTTATGAAAGCCGGAATCGATCACCGGGCCGGACAGGGCCAGCCTCGCGGAGCTGGGAGCCAAAGTGGCCCGTCGCTCCGCGAGGCCAGCCCGTCAGCGCGATCATCAGTGTGCCGCCTCGCGTCGACCCAGGGCTCTGTTGTTTGAACCGTTCCGGGTTGAAACGCCCTGATTTCCCGCCTGAAAGCTCTTCACGGCGTTGCCCTGTGCCCACCGCGGTGCAGAATTTCTGTCGCGCTCGGATCGGTACGATGGGCTATCGGCAACGACAGTCCCTGCTGCGTTTCCGCTTCGGGAAGTGCTTGTCTTCCTGCCGCTTTACGCCAAAAACACATTCCGGGCTGCGGGATGGTTGAACGGCAACGTCTTCATGGTTCAGTTGCTGTCGTTTTCTGTTCCGTTCGTTAAAGTCCTGTTTTGTGGCATGCCGTTCGCGAGTTGGGATCTGTTGCCCTCCGGGACCGACCGTTTTCAAAGGATGTGATGTGATGAAGCCGTTGCTGATGTGGTTGTCGTTGGCAGTGCTGGTTGCAGGCTGTTCGTCGGAACAGGCGGAAAATTCAAAAGCGGCAGCCGGGGGCGGCAATACTGCTGAAGCTGCTGTCAGGCAGATTCAGGAAGGGCTGGCCAACAACAATCCGGCGGTCGTCTGGGAATCGCTGCCCGAGTCTTACCGGAACGATCTGAATGACATTGTCCGAACATTTGCCTCGGGCATGGACGCAGGTGCGTGGAAACAGATCACGGACCTGCTGAACAGTATTCATCAGCTGCTGACAACAAAGCAGGAATTCATTCTCGGATACCCGTCGGTCGCTCAGGGTGGTGAACCGGAAAAGTCAAAGCAGGTTGTTGAAGGGGCATCCGGCGTTCTGAATGCTCTGCTGCAGTCGGTCACCGATCTGGAAAAGCTGAAGTCATTTGACGGGCATGAGTTTATGACGAGTTCAGGTGTGGATCTGATGAATCACCTGAAATCCATTTCCGAAGTCGCACCCAAATCGCCGGGCCAGCCTGTCGGTCTGATGTCCCTCAGCGACGTCAGGGTGGAAACTGTTGAACAGCTGGACTCAACTGCCACGCTGAAGTTCACATCTGCGGATGGTCATCAGGAGACGGTCGATTTCGTTCTGGTCGACGGAAAATGGATGTCCAAACCGCTTGTTGATGAATGGGACGAAAAGATGCAGAGCACCCGTGAGTCTCTGAAGGACCTGCCCGAGCAGATGGCGGGGCTGAAGTTTCAGATCATTGCGGTGACCGGAATGGTCAATGGAGCTCTGGTACCACTGCAGAGCGCAGAGAGATCAGGAACAGTTCAACGCTGCCGTCGACAATACGATGGGGATGATCGGCGGACTGGTCGGCGGTTTTGGCGGCTTTGGAAGTCCGTCCGACGACGACGACTCAACACCCCCGGACTACAACCCCTCAGCGCCGCGCGAGCCCGCTCCGGCGGAAACAAACTAACGTCGGTCGTCGCCCGTCCATGAGCCGAATTCCGGGCGTTGTCGTCCGATGTGGACCGGCGCTCGGTCAGGTCAGCGCTGCGTCTTTGTCAGGTCAAGGCGCACGGTGAGGGCGAATTTGCGACGTTTCCTGTCTGGCCTTCGCTGCGGAGGGCGACAAATCCCGGTGAGCCTCTTTTGTTTACGTCGGAAAGCTGTAACAATTGCGGTCCCCGTATTCCGGCTTTGCCCACCGTCGCTTCCAGTTGCCGCTCGCGCCTTCTGCAAGTGGCACATCAATCTGAATTGCGGTTCTTCGATGTGCCGTTTCCGCTCTCTGCTGAACTCAGTTTTGCTCATCGCTCTGATCGCGACGGGAACGTTGACGGTCTCTGCGGAAGATGAGGCACTCGACGCAGATCGAGTTGCTTTTTTTGAATCGAAGATTCGCCCCGTTCTGGTCCGGCACTGTTATTCATGTCACTCAGCGGACGGGAAGTCTGTCAAAGGGAATCTGCTGCTGGATTCGGCAGCAGGCATCGCAGCCGGAGGTGATTCCGGACCGGCCGTCACCGCAGGAGAACCCGAGGACAGTCTTCTGATTTCGGCGCTGAAGCATGAATCTTTCGAAATGCCTCCGGATCGTCGCCTGTCGGATCAGATCATCGCCGACTTTGAAACCTGGATTCGCGATGGAGCCATTGATCCTCGCAAGGGTGGTCGCACAATTCAGCGATCAGAGATTGATCTTGAGAAGGGCCGGACCTTCTGGAGTTTTCAGCCAATCACGCAACCGAGCGTTCCCGACGTCGGCACGCAGTGGGCTCAAACAGAGATTGACCGGTTTATCGCTGCCGGACACATGTCAGCCGGTGTGAAGCCAGCGCTGGATGCCGATGCCGATCAGGTGCTGCGAAGGCTTTCGATTGTGCTGACGGGGTTGCCGCCGTCGGTCGAACGCATTTTTCAGTTTCGTGCCGAATGGCAGGCAGATCCGGATCGAGCCATCTCTGCCGAAGCGGATCGACTGCTGGCAAGTCGGCAGTTCGGCGAGCGATTCGGGCGTCACTGGCTGGACGTGACTCGATTTGCTGAATCCAGCGGCGGCGGACGCAGTCTGATGTTTCCGCATGCATGGCGGTTTCGCGATTACGTGATCGCTTCGTTCAACGATGACAAGCCCATCGATCAGCTGATGTGGGAACACGTCGCCGGGGACCTGCTTCCGTACACCACAGCACGCGAAAGCGACGAACAGGTGACGGGCAGCGGCTATCTGGTTCTGGGGCCGACGAACTACGAACAGCAGGACAAGGAACTGCTGAGAATGGATGTGATCGACGAGCAGATCGACTCGCTCGGTCGAACGTTTCTGGGTCTGACGCTCGGGTGTGCTCGCTGTCACGATCACAAGTTTGATCCGATCCCGATGACCGATTACTACGGCCTGGCGGGAATCTTTCGCAGCACCGAAACTCTGACGCCCGGAAACGTCAGCGGCTATGTCCTGACGGACCTGAAAACAAACGCTGACCGTGATGCGTTTGAAAAATGGAGCCATCGGGACTCGCAGATCCGACAGCAGATCGCCGAAATTCGGGATCGCGTTGCACCGAACTCGCCGACGCTGTTGGCATCCGGAGAGCTGACCGGCGTGGTCGTGGATGACCGGAATGCTGAATACAGCGGCGAGTGGGTGGAATCCACCAGTGTCAAAGCGTACGTCGACGCGGGCTACCGACACAACTCGGGCAATGCCGCAGAAGGTGGTGTCACCTTTCGGACACAGCTGGCGCCCGGGCGATACCACGTCCGTTTCGCGTACAGCGCGTCCAGCAACCGCAGCAGCCGAGTCCCCGTGACAGTTTCGACAGCCGACGGCGAAGTAACGGTGGTCCTGAATCAGCAGAAAACTCCCGCCGGTGATGGCGTGTTTGCGACGCTGGGAGAGTTCACCTTTGACGATGACGCTCCGGCAGCGGTGTTTGTTGATGCTCCGCATGCCGGGGCTGGTGTCGTCGTGGTGGACGCGGTGCAGTTCCTGTCGCTGTCGGACACTGCCGATGTGAGTCGTCAGCGGAAAGCCGATTCTTCCGAAGATCCGGCTGCGGCAAAGCAGACAATGCGGAAACTCAGACAGCGGCTCAGTGAACTCGAAGAACAGCTGAAACAGCACGGCAAACAGAAACCTGAAACGCCTCAGGCGATGTCCGTCCGTGACCTGGACAGCTCGGCAGACTGGCACGTTCACCTGCGAGGTTCAGCTCATCATCTGGGTCCGCTGACTCCTCGAACAGCTCTGTCCGTGACGATGCCACTGGACGCAGATGGAAAGCCGATCCCGCTGAACATCAATTCGGGCAGCGGACGTCTGCAACTGGCGGACTGGCTGACGGCGGAAGCGAACCCGCTGACGGCTCGTGTGTTCGTCAATCGCATCTGGACGGCGGTCATAGGCGAAGGGCTGGTTCGCACACCGGACAATTTCGGGGCCACCGGGCAGCTTCCCACACATCCGGAACTGCTCGATCACCTGGCATGGAATTTCATCCACCGCGATCAGTGGTCGGTGAAGAAGCTGGTGCGAAGCATCGTTGTGTCGCGGGTCTTTCGAATTCGCTCGAATGGTGGAGCACATCCACAGGACGATCCCGGCAACCGGCTGCTGACTCGGGCGTTTCGCCGTCATCTGGACGTGGAGGTGCTGCGGGATACGATGCTGCTGACCAGCGGACAGCTGGATTTTTCGGTTCAGGGAGGTCTGACGATTCGGAAACTCACACAGTACGATAACGGCTACGATCATGACTCGCTGACTCCGCCGGTCCGAAGTGTCTACGTGCCCCTGCTCAGAAACTCGATTCTCCCGATGTTTGACGTCTTCGACATGGCCAATGCCAATCTGGTGACCGGCCGTCGCAACGTCAGCACTCTTCCGGCTCAGGGTCTGTTTCTGCAGAACAGCTCGTTTGTGATGGCACAGGCAAAGCTGTCGGCTGAACGACTTCTGAAGGAATCCACCACCGCGGATGACCGAATCGACCACCTTTGGCTGGTGACTCTGGGACGTCTGCCGGAAGCTGAAGAACGCAGCGTTGTGCTGAGCTATGTGAATGATCAGCCGGAAGACATCAATCGCTGGGCTGCTGTTGTGCAGTCTGTGTTTTCATCGCTTGATTTCCGATATATGGAATGACACGACGGAAAAACCGAGCAACATTCTTTCAGAGGAAAGATGCGGACAGATGCTGAATCAGGAATTTCAACGTCGCCAGTGGCTGAAAACATCCGCATGCGGATTCGGGTCGCTGGCCTTCGGCAGTCTGTTGACTCAGCACGCTGTGGCACAGTCCGCAGCCGCCGAAACATTGTTGCCGCGACAGCCGATGTTTCCGGCTCGAGCAAAACGCATCATCTTCATTTTCATGCAGGGCGGCCCCAGTCATGTGGACAGCTTCGATCGAAAACCCGAACTGATCGGCAGCAGCGGTAAATCGATTGACTTCACGGGAGTTCGCTCTTCGGATTTCGGCAGGCACAGTCAGCGACCGCTGATGGCGCCGCTGTGGAAGTTTCGTCAGTACGGCGAATGCGGTCAGTATGTCAGTGAGCTGTTTCCGGAGATTGCTCAGCACGTCGACGACCTGTGTTTTCTGCAGGGCATGCATACGGAAGGCGTTGCTCATGGCCCGTCCACGCTGTTTCTGCACACCGGTGCGGTCAACCTGGTTCGTCCGTCGTTTGGATCGTGGCTGATGTACGGCCTGGGGACAGAAAACCAGAACCTGCCTGGCTTTGTTCAGCTGCAGCCGTCTGACACAAAAGGCGGTCCCCGCAATTATTCCAACGCCTTTCTCCCGGCTGTTTATCAGGGCACGGCGATTGGTCGAGCCAACAGATCGGCAGCCCGCATGACCATTGAGGACATTCAGAACAGGGAACTTTCACCGAACGAAGCTCGATCCCGTTTCGATCTGACTCAGCAGCTGAACCAGGCTCAGCTGAAACGTCGGCCCGATCAGGATCATCGACTCGACGGCGTTCTGAAAAGCTACGAGCTCGCGTGGCGTATGCAACAGGTGGCTCCGTCCATTCTGGACCTTTCTCAGGAAACTCAGGAGACTCAGCAGCTGTACGGCATCGGGCAGCAGCCGACGGATGACTTCGGACGCCAGTGCCTGCTGGCTCGACGTCTGTCAGAATCCGGCGTGAGGTTCGTACAGGTCAACTACGCGGATGAATCTCCGACGCCTCGCTGGGACCAGCACAGCAATATGCCCAAACACATGGAGCATGCTCGTGCCACGGACAAACCCGTCGCCGGGCTGCTGGCCGATTTGAAGCAGCGAGGTCTGCTGCAGGACACGCTGGTCTGGTGGGGAGGCGAATTCGGCAGAACACCGTTTTCACAGGGCAACAACGGCCGCGATCACAACCCCGCGGGCTTTACCGTGTTCCTTGCCGGAGGCGGAATGAAGTCCGGTTTCAGCTACGGAAAAACCGATGAGGTCGGTCTGAAGGCCGTCGAAAACAAGATTCATATGCACGACCTGCACGCAACATTGCTGCATGCTCTGGGCATCGATCACGAGCGACTCATCTATCGCCACACCGGCCGAGATTTCCGACTGACGGATCTCTACGGCCGAGTTGTCCACGATCTGTTTGCCTGACAGCTGTCGCACCGGACGATCCGGGCAGCCTGACTGCTATCGCCCGCGGGGGTGACCATTCTCACTGGCGCCCTTTGGTAGGGATGGGTAACCTGTTGTTGGGCGTCTTCTTTTTGCAGCCGAACCGCGGGGCCGGGCTCCTTGAACAAAGGCTTGTGAGCTTCGGCTGACCCCTCCCGACGCACTCCGCGCCCCACGAATCACCCGGCTAACCCACCACCCTCACCCCCGGCGCCAGGCGAAGTCAATGCCACACGTGTTATGTGTCCTTGCAGCCTCGAATGATAAACGCACTTTCTGGATGTCTGCGCAGGACTTCAGCACGTGTGAATGATCCCAGTGATTCCCGGGGACTAACAAAACAGCAAAACATGTTCTTGGGCATTTGTGTGGAGACTTCAGTCGCCGTCCTTTCGATGCCTTGGTCCTGTGAACATCCCGTCCTGAAAGGTGCTGATCCACAACAGCGCTAGCCATCCCATGACCAAGTTGCCAATTGGGAGTGCAAAGATGTAGATCGGCATCGGCCATGGAAATCCAGCCCAGGCGAGCCAGATCGTCACCAAACACACAAGCGGGAACGTCAGAATGGCCAAAAAAAGAGCCCAAGTCGCCGGATACTTCGTCGCGCCGGGACCGCTAAGAATGGTAACAGCGACGGCCGCACGCAAACAGCTCAACAGTCCGAGAACACCAATGACAGCCGTCAGAATGTAAATCACTGCTCACACATCAGGTTCGGATAACAAATTGCGATCTATGCGGCGGCAGGGATGCCGACTCATCGATCGTGCGTTGAACTGATCCGCTTCGTGGGCGGACGAGCGGGCTCAGATGATTTGAATTTGCTCTTGCGAACTCAATAACGCTGCTGAATTCGCAGTGAGGCAGATTCTATACGCAGGGGAGTCGCTTGTCAGCCCCGAAGGTGCGAAGTTTGTTGTGACGCTTTGAGCATCTGGTTCGGCTGGCATGATGAAGGGGATCTTTCGGGGCAGATGACAGCGCTGACAGATGAGCCGGCAGCGGCGATGGCGTCGCGGGTGAAGGAGTGGCCGCGAACGGCGGTCTGGTCCTGATGATGGATGCATTCGTCATCCGGATGTCTCCCACGATCGATACCACTGCGGGCGGTACCTGCTGGACGAGCAGAAAATGTCTCGCCAGCTGTAGCCGTTGGCCTTGTTTCCACAATTCCAGATGCTCGCCGCAGTTGGGACACGGGCGAGCGTCAACATCACTGTCTTCGGCTGGCAGTTCAGAGTCAACACTGACAACAGTGTCTGAATCATTGGCGGCTGTTGTCAGCATCATCGCCGTGCAGCAGCTGACGACATTCAGTCACGTCATCGCTTGTTGTGATGATTGCTCCAGCCGCCGTAGCAGCGAGTCTTCGCGAAGCCGGTGTGCTACAGGGCGGAAGACTGGTTCATTCGTTACAACGAGTTCAGTTGAGCGTGGGAGTTGGTTATCGCGGGTTTGTACGGAGATTGAGCCGGTTTCTGTGACCGGTTGTCCGCAGCAGGCTGTTTCTGAAGCGGAAAGACAAATCCAGGAAGTGGTCGTCTTCGAAAGACTGACTCAGCGGCCCCTCGCGTGTCCGGTAACCACCAGCGCAGCAGTTGTGTAGAAGGTCAGGCTCCCGCCTGACAACATCCTGACCGTCCTACGCTCACGGCAGAAATCTGTCATGTCAGGTTCAGGGTGCCATGCCTGCATCGCAGCAGGGCAGGCATGTGAGCCTCAGCAGCGGGTCAAACAACTCAGTCCAGGCCACCGGCAGTTTGGTGCGAGGACATTGAACCACGAACGACACGCAGAGCACGCGGAAGAGCGGGCCGCAGAACCGCGGGCATGCCTTGCGGAGCGAGGCCACTGTGGCACCCTCGCTCCGCGAGGTCAGCCCTCTGCTGCTCAGCAATTGTCAGACTCATGCCTGACAACGCCCGGATTGGAATGGATCGACGGGGAGAGTTTTGTCAGGCGGGAGCCTGACCTACGGTGGGAGTGAACTGATGCAGGCATGGCACCTCCATGATCAGCCTTCATCGACCACGGCACTCGGCATTTCCGGAATCGGAGTGAGCGGGTCAGCTATTGCTTTTGGCCGGGCGGAATGCGTTGACCCATGACAGGAAGCTCTGGACGTGGCGGGTCTGGATCCAGACTTTTCCCTGTCCGGAAAATCGGCAGACCAGTCCTTCGCCGCCGAAGAACAGCTGCTTCAGTTTGCTGCCGCCTCGCAGCCCCGGCAGGACGGAGACGTTGTAATTGAGCGTGTCTTCGAAGGCCACGATGTATCCGGTATCCACGATGTACTCGTCGGTCACGTCGACGGACAGGATGGCTCCATATGAGTTAAAGAAGATTTCTCCGTCGCCGCTGGCCTTCAGCAGAACCAGTCCTTCGCCGCCGAAGAATCCTTTGGCTCCCTGCCATTTGCCCGTCACTTCCACTCCTTCGCTGTGCAGCATGAAGGCACCTCGCTGCAGCATCAGCGTGTTGCCTGTCAGAGTGTAATGAGCGGCGTCACCGGTGGCTCCGGCCGCGAACGTGACTTCGCCGGGGCCTTTGTCGGCGGTGAAGGTGTTGATGATCATGCTCTCTCCGCCGAACGCTCGCCCCAGAGTTTTGCCCAGCCCGCCTTTGAATCCGGCTTTCAGCGAGACTGTGGGAGTCATCGATGCCATGGCGGATGGTTCGGCAAAGACTTTCTGTCCTTCATCCAGCCGAATTGTGACCAGAGCAAAGTCCGGCCGCTGACTGATTTCATAATCGAAGTGCGGCGTGGAACCGGTCAGCACTTCCGAGGCCGACATCCTGCGGCTTTTTCCGCCGTGAAGATGTCGGGACCGGCGGCGGTTGCGGACTTCCGTCGGGCAGCCTGCGGAGCGGCGGCGGGGGATGCGGGCTGAGCACTGCGCGGTGCAGGAGCAGGGGGAGCAGATGCTGCGGGACTGTCAGCGGCCGCCGGAATCGGCATCGGAGACTCGCATTCCTTGCAGCGAGCCGTCTTGCCGGCGAAGCTGTCCTGAACTCGATATTTTTTGCCGCAGGACGGGCAGGAAAATTCAATCATGGCAGGTTCGCTTACAGAGGTTTCCAGTTTCGGACCGAGCGGCTTTCCCGAAGCTCGGCGGATTGTGGCTCTGACAGAACAGACGGCCCTGTCCGCTGAAGCGACACACCAGACCTTCTCCGCCCAGCAGACTGCCGATCAGGCTGGCTCCGGCTTTGGTTACGGTGAACTGCAGAGTGTCTTCGAAGGGCCACAATGTGTCCGGTGTCGACAATATGTTCACCGTTCACTTCGACTTCGTAGATGGCACCGAAGCTGCTCAGAAACAGGTCGCCCTCGCCGGAACACTTCAGCCAGAACATGCTTTCGCCGCTGAACAGAGCCTTCCCCAGGCCCTGCCAGGTGGCATCGATATCAATGCCGACGTCAGAAGCCAGCCAGCTGGATCCCTGAACAATCAGCGACCCTCCCGTCAGCGGAAAGTGCAGAATGTCGCCCAGCATGCGGCCCGATGATCAGAGACTGACCGTCATCGGTGGCGGTGAAATGATTCAGAAACAGGTTTTCTCCGGCGAACATGCGTTTCAGAGCCTTGCCGAGCCTGCCACCGCTGGATCCCTTCTTCTTCGTGGTGGTTTCCACTTCGAATTCGGTTGTCATGGCGATCATTGCACCGACTTCGCAGGTGACCGATTCGCCGCCGTCCATGCTGAGCTTCGCGACGGAAGCGGCCGGACGGGAAAGGATTTCATATTGCATGTGTGTGCTCAGCAGAAAATCCGGACGTGTTGAATCCGCAGTCGGACCTGACCACCTGCCAGGTTCGATACGCTACCACAGATGGGAATTCGTCCACGCCGCCAGGCCGCTGAACGAACGTGATTGCATATAGATTCGGCCAGGCCCAGTCACCCGAGTCACCAGACCCTCACCGCTCAGCAGACTGGACAGAATTCCGCCCGCCATTCCGATGCGGATTCCGATCGACGGTTCGTAGGCCACCAGATGGCCGGAATCCACAATGTATTCTTCGTCGATGTCGCGAATGAAGATCCCTCCGTAGGCTCCAAACCAGACTCGACCTTCACCGCTGACCTTCAGGCGAAACAGTCCTTCGCGGGCAATTCCCATCTTGATGCCGGCCCAGCCCAGTCCGAGTTTGATTCCGGGGTCGCAGGCGATGAAAGCTCCCGGCTGCAGAAACATCGTCGTAGCTCCTTCAGATCGATGCACTCGATGTCACCGGGAAACGGCTGAGTCAGCACCAGTTCGGCCTCTTCGTCCTGAGCGGTAAAGACGTTCACAAACATGGACTCACCACCAAAGACGCGTTTGGCAATGCCCTTGAACATCCCGCCGCTCCACTGAGTCGTCATGCGGATGCTGGCGCTCATGCTGGCCATGGCATCTGCTTCTGCGATGACGGATTCGCCTGGTTCCAGTGTGATGCGGATATTGGCGAACGACGGCCGGTTGCGAATTTCTGATTCCATCAGCTGCTGGCCCTGAAATGGCAGGTGAAGATGCAGGAAGCCGGAAAATGCCAGCGTAGCCAGCCATTCCAGGCGGATCAATCGAAAGTGATGCCGACGCAGACAAATGGAGCATTTGTTGACGGACGACCGTACCAATCACATTCTCAGGTCGTGAGTCAGGACACGGAAGAACTGAATCGCCTGGACGTTGACCGAGAAAGATGAACCGCAGTGCACGAATCTCTTCTGAGCGACGCAGTCGCGTTGCGGGTGACAGCTCGAATGGGGTGGGCACCACCAACCATAGTCCTCGTTGTTCAGGAAAGTGGCACCTCGCCCGCGAGGACAGCCCGGCAGCGTGGGCACTGCCAACGTTAGTCCTCGCTGTTCAAAGCCTCCTGAACTGCGGTCCAGTCGATGTCCAGTGGCTGATAGTCCTGAGGTGCGAGCGTCCCTACCTGTTCGCGAACGGCAATGATGCGAGCGTCGTGGTCGGGGTGAGTGCTGATCCAGCTGAGTCCTGCGGGCAGATTTCCATCCTGCTGTTTCATGATTTCAAAGAACTGAGCCATGCTGAGCGGATCGAGCCCCGCGGCATGCATCATGCGAACGCCTTCCGCATCCGCCGCCGCTTCCTGACCTCGGCTGTAGCTGTTGATCGACGCCAGCTGAAACAGTTCGGACCCCAGCACCACGATCCCCTGCACATCACCCAGCAGCAGATTGGCGGCGGCCGCCAGTCCCAGCGACTGACTGATGCGCTCCAGTCCGTGTCGCAGAGTCGCATGAGCCATCTCGTGAGCCAGAACTCCGGCCACCTGCTCGGGCTGTTCGGCCTGCTCCATCAGTCCCGTGTACACGACGATGACTCCGCCGGGCAGGCAGAAGGCATTGACTTCCGGAGACTGGATCACATGAACTTCAAACTTCAGTTCCGAAATAGCCGCCTGAGGAGCCAGACGATCCACCATGGCCTGCACGGCTCCCACGACCAGCGGATCACGGATTTCCGGCCCGCCGACCTGCATCGTCTGATAGGCATGTTTACCGATCTGCTGATCGACACTCACGGGCACCGACGCAACGGCGGCAGCTCCGGCGGCCCGGACGACGTAATACGCCGCGACAATCAGAATCAGTCCGCCGACCAGAAACCCCAGCGTTATTCCGTGTCCCCTGCGGTTTTCGGATTTCAGCTTCTTCTTTTTCAGATGCAGCTGCTCTTCCAGAATTCCACCGGACGCGTACGCCAGGGCCGCAGGAAACTTTTTGTGATCGCAGAAGATGGTCAGACTGCGATCTTCATTGCGACAGAACACCATGCGGTCGTTGTACCCGCCAACATCGACCTGACATTCGGAATACCTGACAAAGAAACGGCGGTCGTCCTTCGTCGTTGCCGACACGCCGTCATGCGCGAGCTCAATTTCAGCGCCCGCTCGCCCGCCGTCGATCGATTCGTGAAATACACCACCACTGAAAAACGTCTCTTCATGCATTCCGAATGATCCTTTCCGTGGCAGTGCCCAGCGCCGGCTGCGAGCTGACGCTCGCGCAACTTCCCGGAGCGGGACAACATTTCCAATTGAGGCAATATGTGATACGTGATATGTGAAAGGAAGAAGGATGCCTCCTGACAGATTCTTCCCCGATACCTGCGACGGTTGGTGCAAGTGTCCTGGAATTTTTATCGGAACGAAAGGTACTCAGCCCCTCCACCTGCGAAGAGCGTGCCTCGCGACAGAACAGATTTCCCCATGCCGTGCGGCCATTGTAAGTGAATCTGGGTAAGTGTACTCTTCCACTTAAGCAGGAAAAAATCGAACATCAACGACGCTGGACGCTCGACTGGCAAGCCTCGAATTGGTCACATTGGGGTTGTGAATCGGATAGAGTCTGGGCGATCCGGCCTTGCCAAACATCAATTCAGGAGCCACTGACCGAGGTGAGCAGAGAAGGCGAGTGAACGAAAAGAGATTTTCCGTCGTAACGTGCGTCAGCGAATGGAGGCCAATGGGCCCACTGTTCGACAACGGGCCATTCAATCCGCGGTCGATGAAGGGTTTCTCGCTGCCGGGTTCGTGTCAGGTTTCATACGCGACCCGCACCGCATTCCCGTCGATGATCCGCCAGACAACACGGTGGCGGACGTAATAACATTCAGCAGGAGTGAAGCCTTCGGGCAGGCACACCTCCGCGGCCTGCGCGTTGTTGAGCGTCTCTTCCATCGGCTTGCGGCCCGGAGGTGTCGACCGCATTGTTCGGCTCTACATCGACGTGTGGCCCGTTTTCGACCCGTCGGACTTGCTGCCGCTCTTCGCAGTTGACGGAATAGGCTTCGTCCAGCCACGCCGCCGGATGCCTGCCCTCCAGCTGACCGAGCCGCTTTCGCCGCTTCTCGGTCTCCACCTCCAGCCGATCGTTCTCATCCTTCAACGCCACAGTGCGTCACGAAGCGCGCGTTTTCATCACGCAGGCACGGCGAGAGCTCGCCACGCAGCCAGGCAGCCGGCGAACTCATCCTGACTCAATTGTGCCAAGGCCCTGTCCATCCGCGTGCCGTACACCAACCATCAATCTCACGCCACCTCCAGTTTTCACGATGAATAGACAGCTACCGTAAATAAATGAAAATCAAGCACTTATGAATACCCCCGGCGAGATTCGAACTCACGACCTTCGGTTTAGGAAACCGACGCTCTATCCTGCTGAGCTACGAGGGCAAGTTGTTTGACAGCAACAACTTGTTGCGATACCTGAGATTGCTGAGTATACTGGGCTACAACCGAAACTACAACCGACCCTGGAAATCGGAAAGGAGTTTTCGTCGTGGCCAGAAAAACCGCAACCCCCCCGGTTCCGAAGACCAACGGTGACGTGTCGCAGGACACGGAAAACACACGGTTTCAGCAAACTAGTCCTCAAACAAGCGAACATTTTAGCGATTTGAATAGGTTATTTGTGCGCGTACGGCATCCTTCGCGGTATAACGCGACGTTTGAATCGAGTTGTGTAGCATGCATTGGCGAGCGGTTCTTGTTGTTGGACTGGTCTTGCGAAACGGCTTGCCGAAGACTTCCTCATCTGCGGCTCTTGTGTCGATCTGTTTCCAGAACGACATTGCGGAGTTAGATTTGCAGACTGTCGCATAAGCGAAAGAAGGCTGGTGTCAGGTCGGTCCAGTTCAGCAGGCGATAGACGGTCTTGCGAGCATGCCGAATGATCTGGCATGGCACATGGATCATCAGGTCCAGAAAGGTGCGGAACTCCATCGTCAGCAATCGTGTGCGTTCGGCTTCGTGCTTCGATCGGTGTCGAGGTGTAATCGGCAGCAGCAGAGCAGACCAGGCTTTCAGCGTCCATGCGAGCGACGTCATCAGCATGTAGGCACCGTTGCTCAGAAGGTTGTCCGTCGGAGCGCACAGGGAGCGAACACCGCTCTTCAATTGCGCGATCAGGTTTTCCTGATCACACCGCTTGTTGCAGTTGAAGACAATCTGCTCCGATGTGACAGACTTGTCATCGTTGCTGATGTAGAAGAGATAGCGAATTTCATCAAACAGAACGGCCTCGCCCTGTTCTTTGGAAATGTTCTTGCGAACGACGATCATCCGATACCCGCGATGGCAGGCCGTCGGCTTATACTCGAACTCGGCCACGTCTTCGTGTTCCAACTCCAGATGAACATAGCCACGCTGACGAATGATCTGACGCTTGACGTTCAACGGCTTCGCGCGTTCGGTGGTCTTGATGGTCCGTTCGGATCGCTTCAGCGGTTTCCATGCAGATTCAGGCAAATCTTCGGCCAAAGCCCTCAGATTCGGGTAGTTTTCGTAGCCAAAATTGAACTTCACTCCCAGCTCATTCCAGCGATCCAGATGTTCGGTCTGACTGAACTTGCAGTCGCCTCGCATACGGATGCTTCGAAAGCCGGCCTTCGTGCAAATGCCGATCGACTGGTCGAGATGCCTGGCCGCATCGTCGGCGCTGTGAACATTGCCCGAGCGATTGATGATCGCCAGAACTTCCTTCGTGTTTGCGAAACTGACGAGCAACGGATGATAGCCCCAGATTCCCTTGAAAGAGATGTCCATGCCCTGCTTGCATTCACCGGTTGTGCCAACGATGACTCCATCAACATCAATGACGGCTTCGTTGAAGAACTCCCTGGGCTGCTGACTCCATACATTCAGTCGTGCGGCGTGAATGGCTGAAGTCAGCGAGTCCAGATCATCCGCAGTGAACCTGCGACAAAAGTCGCCGCTGGTGGTAGGATCAGGAATCGAATCTGCTCCCACAGCGTTCAGAAGAGCTTCGTTGTTACGGAGTAGTTCGAGATGTTCCAGTCGTGTTCCACCGCACAGCATGTTCAGAACATGGGCCATTACATGATCAGATTCCTGATAAGGAGCATGCACTTTCAGCAGATGCAGACGTCGGTCGATTGCGTCGATGAGCCCGGTGTTTCGTGCCAGTTTGATCATCATGCCGATCCCGCCATGACCGATTGCATGACAGCGTTCCGACAATTCATAAGTGATTGAATTCGCCCCGATGACAGTCGTGGAATCTAATCCTCGGATAAATCGCCGTTCCCGCGCTCGCTCCAGTCTCTTAAGAACCCGACGCTTGCGTCTGGCCACCTTCTTCGCGACATTCTGTTTCACCTGAGATCCTCCTTGTTGAAATCCCGCTTGATTCGCCGTGATATCGAATCTACGTATTTCTTCAGGGAATTCTCAGGCCTTTTTCAAATTCTCAACACCACACGCCAACGAGTTTGCTTGGTTGAGGACTAATGGTCAAGTCATATCGGCTGTCTTTCAGCAATTCAAGGTCGTCGCTTTCAGCGAGAGTCGAAAGCAGTGGCTCCCACGCAAAAATATAGTCTCCATGCTTCATAAACTCAGTGCAGATTGGAAGCCCAGAGAGAGTCACGGGCTTCTCGTTGACAACGGCTGGAAGGGCATAATGTTCTGGGAACGATTTCTGTCTGGCTAAGCGAAGTTGAAGCGTGGCAGACGAATCTGGATATGTCCAAACCGAAGGCGTATCGCCGTTTCGCTTGCCGGTGCGCTTTAGGATTCCCTGAGTTTCTCTTCCAACCTCATGCATACGATGATAGTGCTTAAGGTTGGTTGATGGAGAAAAAATGGAGCATCTGCAGCCACAATAAAATCGAATGCCGCAGAGTTCGCGGCGGACTCAGCTTGAGCTCGACCGCTGGGACTATCGAGCACCAATTCGATGCTTAGTCCTCGTTGCAGGAAGCCCTTCAAACGGATATCGCCCCGACATAAATGCTCGACGCGGATACGCAATGGCCGCCAAGAACGTCGATCTGTTGGCGGAGTCGCGACACCGTGGCGTCGATGGGTTGACCGTGCCACGATTGATCCATGATACCGGCAGGTAACCCTGGTAGTGTTCGCGGTGAAATGTCGCCCAGTGCTTCGTCGTTGATGGAGTGTCTGCTGCTCGAATCCATCCAGCACCTGTACGATCTGAGAGATGATTGGGCAAAATCCTTCCGCATCTTTCCCCATGCTGATGCGAGGGCAACAACTGATTGCGTTCCGGGTATTGGCCCCGCGAGGTCGTCCCATTTTCCGAGCAGCTTTGGATAGCGGGTTAGTAACAGGTGGCAGCTCCTGTTTGCTAATTCCAAACAGTGGGTGTACTAGCCACCCGGCGAGTCCACCAGCGATAATCGCGTTCACATTGGCTCGGTCGTCGTTTTGTAGTGGCATGGATCTTGTTTGCAGAACGCCCGCCATCACCGGATTGGGCGGGTTGGGTTTGTTTGCAGATTGGGGTGGTTGCCCAATTCCGGTGCATGGCCTTGTTATTTTGTCCTGGTCTGAGCACGACTGAGTCCGCCCTGACCGCTGAAGTCTGACGTCCGGGAGCTCCGGGTTTGTCTCACTGGGAGCTCCGGGAATATTCTGGCATTGGGGCCAACAAACGGCAACCGTGAATGGGAAGATTGACGCGGGCAATTGATTTCTGATCCACGGACAGATCTCGCCCGCAGTTGTTTTCAGGTGACCAGCAGTGGCTCCGGACGAGCATGACCATTGAGCCTGCTGATACAAGAAGCCTTCGCCGGCCATCAGCTGACGGACGGCTTTCGCCTATTGCGTGATTCCCATCAGCGAACAACCAGAACGCTGTCCATGCGTCCGCTGGTCGCCTCTGACAAAATAACGTCTAAAATCACCCGTCGCGACGGGAGATGATTTTGGCCATTGTCAAAACGCCCGACTTCGCGACTCGGGTGCATTTTTGTTAGCCGACGAACTCTGAGCGACGGTCGACAATTGTACCACCTTCGGACAAGAACTCGTCCATTTCCAGCATCTCTATTGCGTCCGCGTACCCGTCATTCACGACATCATGGAATGCGTGTTCGCAAACGCCTGGATTACCGTGAAGGCTCGCCTAGATCGATGCCAACGGCAACCAAATCATTTCTCTTTTGTGATTCGTTCTCTCGGCTTGCCCTCCGAACAGCTCCGTCGAATGGGCCAAGCAAATACTGTCAGCATCAGCATAGATGAGATGTATCTCTTTTCGTTGGGGGCTTGCCAACAAAAGTAGTCCGTCAGTCACCATGTCTGTGTCAGCACTCGGAATGCCAAGAAAGTAGACCTCGGCATTTGATCGTGATCGAACACGATAAACCTGGACAGGGTAGTTTGCTTTGGGATCTGAATATGGCACTAAACAGCGATCTGTCGGATAACGGTACGCGTAACCGGGAACGAGCGCGGGAAAGTCTCTAACGGCCAAATCGCTCAGCTCGCGTTCTCCGGTTCACGCGATGGTTACACAGCCTCTGCGCTGCGTGGTTCTCGATGAATCTCCAACTCAACACTACGCTACGAACCGCATATTGGCTTCTGTGTGCTGGAGACCACCTCGAAGATCCGATAGCCCTGCTCGATATGAAAATACTGATTGAACGCAACGTCATTGGTGATTTCATTGAACACGCGCGTGGAAGTGTCTACTTTCCAGTCGCGTCGAGAAGCAATGCATTGAGTATCCCGAAACACTAGGCGAATTTCAAATGGACAAGACTCGCTCAGCGATCCGTACACGCGTCCACATTCACGCCGTCATCACGGGCGATCGACATGTCGGGCCACGGATATTTTCGTAGCATCGAGTCAATGGAGTCAACGTCCGTCAAAGTTCGCGAGGCTTGCATACGGAGGAGCACTGGTCCAATCTGTGTAACGCCCGCCATCACCGGATTGGGCGGGTTGGGTTTGCATGCAGATTGGGGTGGTTGCCCAAGTCCGGTGCATGGACTTGTTATTTTTTCCTAGTCTGAGCACGACTGAGTCCGCCCTGACTGCTGAAGTCTGACGTCCTGGGAGTTCCGGGTTTGTCTCACTGGGAGCTCCGGGAATATTCTGGCATTGGGGCCAACAAACGGCAACCGTGAATGGGAAGATTGACGCGGGCAATTGATTTCTGATCCACGGACAGATCTCGCCCGCAGTTGTTTTCAGGTGACCAGCAGTGGCTCCGGACGAGCACGACCATTGAGCCTGCTGCCACATAGAGCCTTCGCCGGCCATCAGCCGACGGACGGCTCTCGCAGGCGGTGCGATTCCATTCAGCGAACAACCAGAACGCCGTCCATGCGTCCGCGCGGGTCGCCTCTGACAAAATAACGACTGCGTTAACGCGGCGGGCGCGTCAATTTTGATTTCAGAAAACGCGTGATCGCCCGCTCGCGTTCAACGCTTGTCTGCTATCTTCGTAGCTTAGCAGTCTATGCGAGCATACCACATCGCCTTTGCTTTCAAGAGTCGATCGATGTAGCCCAACAGTTCATTAGATTCGGCCTCAGCGTGTTGTCGCCGTTCTTCAACTGTATCGAACATGTCTGCCGAAGACATTTCAAAACCAGGCAGCTTCGCGAGAAACTCTTCTAGATCTTTGAGCAAGAGCGGCCAGTTGCACGGTATCGAGCATGGCATGAGTCGGCCAATATATTCTGTCATATGGCTCTGCAGCCTCAATCTCCGGTGCTAGTGAACGAACGTACGGTGTCATACGCAACATTTGATGGTTGCTTTTGTCGCCACCGAACATCTCGTCAGCGAGCTCAAAGATATGGAAATGAATTTCTCCGTGTTCGTACCCTTTATCCGTTTGGGACACTTAAACCGAGTTGTAACTTTGTCAATTGCTGAATCCCAAGCCACTGCTTCTGGTTCGGTGAGGTCACGATACCAATCGTCATTGCTCAGGTGATCCTTTACCCAGCTAGTTGCATCGTCGACCCAAACTGGAGGTTCTTCTTCGAAGAAGGAATTGGCTTGTTCATCAGACGAAAGAGATTTCACGAATTCAGCGAGAAGCTTGGATGAGGGTGAATTGACAAACTCGAGAAACGTAGTTTCGTCGATTGCACCAGTTTGGTATTTCGGCATTGCAATTTCTGGCGAACGACCGCGTTAACCGGGTTGCCGCCAGTCAACTCTCAATGTCAAAACCGGCTGTTCGGCAACTCCGGTTGAACGCTTCGTTAGCCACCCATAGTTTGCACGCGGCGGCAACGAGGCTGGATAGTACCGAAACCACGAAGCCCACTCCAACCGTCCATCTCAGCTGTCCAAGTCGCTTTTCCGAGGCCTCAAATCGCTGCAGTGCATCACCCCACAAAACCAAGAGCGATAAAGTGCGTTTAGGATTCTCGATGCCGGCCGGAACGCGGTCGTCGCCAATGCCCCCACCATAACAAACATGGCAATCGGTGATGCCCAGTCATTGCGAGATGGCGAAACGAAACCAACTTCAGTATCTCCGTCAACTTCTGCTGATCGAGAATCCGGCAATCTGCTCTTCGGTAAAGCGATGAGCGTGACCGGCAGTGAATGCCACGAGGACCGTAAGTAATATTGCCAGCACGAACATTGGCACAAGAAGGTCCAGCATTCGTGTGTCAATCAGATGCAAAATTGTTCGTTTGCGAAGTGTTCGCCCATTCTGATGTCAAGGTCATCTGCGAGGACAGCACCAGTCACGATTGGCATTCGCGACGTGCATTACGACTTTGTCACGTTCGCTGCGATCAAAGGGAAAGCGTGACAACAGGCTCCAGTTTCCCATGGTGGCTCTGTGGGCCGAGTCGACTTCTGGGGTTTCGGTGCAAACTTATCTCAAGCAGCTCAATTTCTCGGGCAACGGGATCGTCGTCCGAAAGAACATCTTTCACTGCGGTAGTATCGTAGAACGAGTGATTAGAACGCTCGACGTGAAATCGGATGCATGGGCACTTTCAGCTTGGCAGCATGTTCGCGTATGACGTCAGTGAGTTTGCGGAGCTTCGCCTCGTCGAGCACGAATGGCTGAGCGTCGCTTGGAAATGCCCGCATTGAGGACAATAGAAGGGTGGAGGGCGGTTCAGGCTTCTTTGCCATTCGAGGTGCCATATCTGTGTCCCAGAAAAGTTGTTGGCTAACGCCGCCATCACCGGATTGGGCGGGTTGGGTTTGCATGCAGATTGGGGTGGTTGCCCAATTCCGTGCATGGACTTGTTATTTGTCCTCGTCTGAGAGCGACTGAGTCCGCCCTGACCGCTGAAGTCTGACGTCCTGGGAGTTCCGGGTCTGTCTGACTGGGAACTCCGGGAATATCTTGGCATTGGGGCCAAACGGCAACCGCGAATTGAAGATTGACGCAGGCAATTGATTTCGGATCCACGGACAGACCTCGCCTGCAGCAGTCTTCAGGGTGAACAGCAGCGTTCGGACGAGCACGTTCATTGAGCGTGCTTACACGGAAGACCATCCGCCAACGGACAGACTCCAAAAATGCCACAAACACGGCGGCGAACGAATTCCGACTGTCCCGCGTCCGCCCCCACCACATTTTGACAAAATAACGTTGGCGTTCACCGGGCCGCGACGAACAAATTTCACCGTCAAACCGCTTGGCCCCGCCGCTCCATGTAGAGTGTGACCGCAGTTGCGGGTTCATGCTCTGAGGGGACTGGGTTGAGGAACTCTTTTGGAAGTCATCCCAGGCGTTGGAGGCTTTGAGGCATTTGAGGCGGAGCATGGCTTGATGCCGCTGTTGGCTGACCAGCAAAGGCTGCCGGTTCGTTCGAGGCGGTCTTTCACCAGATGGCGGCAGGCTCCTTCAATCACGCCTGTTGCGATCGGCAGTCCGGCGGCGAGGTATTCGTGATACTTCATCCGGTCTGTGAGTTGTAGTCGCCGCACGCCGTGTCCACACAGCGTCGCCTGACAGGTTTTGCAGCGTTGCCATGCGTCGCGGCCGCGAATGACTCCGTGCACGTCGCCTTTCAGAATCCGCAGCAGGCGAGCTCGCATGAACTTCTCCGAGCCGCTTTGCCTCGAACCAGAACCTTCGCCGCTTTGCCGACGTATCCCGCGACATGCACGATATCCGGAATATCGATCACGTGATTCAAGTCGCGGTCACTCAGACACGCATCCGCATCGGACCACAGGCTGTGCTGACCGTCCATCAGACGCACCAGCAACTGTTTCTTTTTTCGACGCTGCCGGATCTCCCGGCGCGGCCCATGACAACGCGAGATCGAGTCGGAGATCATTTCGTCACCCAGTTCTTCAATCACTCGCAGTTTGGCCATCAATCGCTTGTGCTGAGGAACCGGGCGACGTAAGTCTTCGAGGTCGCATTCGGACTTTTCCTCCCGGAACAACGCAGCCATGATTTCTTCGGCCGTGCGAGGGACGCACGGCCTCTTCTTCGAAGGCTCGTCAACGCTGAGCCTCGGATTTCACCAGCGGAACACCTTTGCCATCCGCCGTCAGAACGAGAATCGAACCTTCCTCAGACTGACTCCGCTGGCGAAAAGCAGAATGCGTCTGAATGACGTTCCAGATACGGCTTCAGTAGCTTTCTCGCTCTTAGACCAAGGACAACGACACGATTCTTTTCGTGATGCTCAGTCTTGTGTTCATCCGGACTGTAGAGCCACACGTCACCAGAGTAATCGAGGTCCATTGGCCGCAGACTACAAACTTCTCCGGGACGAGCCCCAGTCAGACGTTGCAGTCGCACCATATCCGCGACGATTGGTGGGAGGTGCTTCAGAGTTGCGTCAACAATGTCGTCATCAACACATTCGACCTTGGCGGTTTCCGAGCATTCGTGCGACCTTTCTTCAAAAACGCCAGGCGCTCTTTCAGAGCGAGCGACACCGACGCTTCGACGAGTTCCTTCTCAGCGGCCCAGGTAAACATTCGCACAAGACGACTGACCTGCTTGCTGATGTGGTTTCGTGACCAGTCGAGATCATCGATCATGCCCCTGCGCAACTCATCGAGTGCAACGGCCCAAAATCGTGGAGGAACGTCGTGGCATGTGTTTTCGAAGATAGCGGATTGCGTCGTCGATGATGGTGGCCTCGCGAGTCAGCTTGCCGTTCTTACGATAGTATTCGCGCGTGTGCTGACGGTAAACGAAACCAATTCGTTGATTGTCAAAGGACTGCCCGCGAGCCGCTTTTCTCGCAGCATGGCAGGTGAGATCTTGGGGCCACCGATTCGACAGTCGAAGACGGTTCCCTCTTCTTCGAGTCGCGCCCGGATTCCCCACTGTTTCAGGATTTCCTGATACCGTTGATGGCTCTTTCGAGATCCTGTACGGACCAAGATAAATCCGTTGTCCATGGGAGGGAAACGACGGCCCGTTTTGTGCCTTTGTGGAGGCAATACTTCGGAGGACGGTGGAATAATCGCGGCATAGCACGAGCCCTTCTGAGTAGCCAAAGGGCATGATCCGGGGACTTCAGCTCCCGTAGCATTACCTTTTGCGCTGGGCTTTGTGCCGCTCTGCCGACCTTCGGCAGGTAACCCAAGCGTAGGTTTCGCGGACGACCAATAAAAAACCTCATGAGATTCACATCTCTGATTCCCCGGATAGCGGAATGGCGGGGGCCGGATTCGAACCGACGACCTCGAGGTTATGAGCCTCGCGAGCTACCAGGCTGCTCCACCCCGCGACAATGTTCTTTCGGCTGCTTTCGCAGACGGGTGAGTCGCATATCTGTTAGGTGTTGAGTCGCATGGGTTCGAATCCCATGCGAGGGTGAGGCAGTGTATCAGCAAATTTCGGAAAGACCAGTCAGTTTTTTACGGGATTTTCAGAATTTGATTTCGTGGAACTTCTGACGTGCCACGGTCAGCTGGGCGTTCGGCGGATTGTCCGAACCCGGCCATTCTTTGGAATTACGACTGAGTGGAGACGGTGTCAGCAGCCGCGATTTCTGCGACTCGCCTTGCCGCCCGGGCGGAATTGCACGAAGATTTCAGGACTGAGCGAGGCCGAGATGATCTGGAAGTTTCATGCTTCTTCGGAAACGCTGTTTCCAGTCTGAACCCACTCTCAGGGAAGAGGCTTGGGGTTGGGTGGGGCCGGTCTGACTTCCCGCGCAGTCGTCGATGTCTGACACTGAAACCGGATTGAGATTTCGCACGGATGCGTCGTCCTTCTGACAATCTGATTCGCCTGCTGACCGACCTTGATGTCTGTGGCGAGGAGGACGTTGCGGCGTGTGAGACCGCCGTTCGGAATCTTTGTCATGAGCTGCCGGACTTCGACTCCGTCTGGGTGGACGCTCTGGTGCAGAACGGTGTGCTGACGGCATGGCAGGCTGAGATTCTGGAATCGGAAACTCCGGAACGAATTCGGGCCGGGGAATACCTGATCCTGAGTTCCTGTGGCGACTGGACTTTTCGAGCCGTCAGTGTGCAGAACCGCAGGCATGTTTTGCTGAGACGGATTGCCGGTGATGTTTCGGCGGTCGGTGTGCGAATTCGTCAATGGCAGCGGCTGCTGGATCGACTGGATGCTTCCGCTGGCTCGGCGGTGCCGTCACTGAACCTGCCGCGGCAACTGGTCATTTCGAATTCAACCGACAACACGGCATGGATTGCATCGGCCTTTGTGCCCGGCTGGGCGGCGGACGAACTGCTGGTGCGAGGCGGACGGATTCCGTGGTTTGCCGTGGCGGAAATCGGCGAACAGCTACTGGCTGCTGTCGAGTGGCTGCATCAGCATCAGCTGACTCACGGCGATATTCGCTGCAGCAATCTTCGTCTTCGGGCGGACGGTCATGCCGTTCTGGTGTCGCCGTTTGTGAAAGGGATTGAACAGCCGAATCTGACATTCACCAATCAGCTGCGTCTGCAGGATGTGGAGACGATCGCTCCCGAACGCATCGCTTCGGGCTCTGAGGCAACGCCTGCCAGTGATCTGTACGCGGTGGGCTGTGTTCTCTGGCAGCTGCTGGCCGGGCGAGCTCCGTTCCTGTCTGCTGATCCCGTTCGTCGAGCACTGCAGGGGCAGCAGCGCGATGTTGCCGATGTCCGAACACTGGTTCCGGACTGTCCGGATGCGATGGCTCAGCTGCTGGCCGGACTGACCCGACGTCATCCGGACCTGCGACCGTCAACAGGCGACGCTCTGAGACTCTGGCGCGAACAATGCACTCGGAAATCGGGAACTTCGACGGCGGTGCGAACTCGAAGTTTGCTGAAACAGCTTCCGGAATATCGCACGCCGTCTGCTGAAACTGTGCCTCGACCCCGTCGACGGGCAAGCCGTGTGCCGACGGTCCTGGCCTCGGCAGCCATGGTGGTGGCATTCGCTGCTGTCGGCGTCTATCGAGGCGTTTTGCCGATGCCGCTCTCTGTGGCGGTGAAATCGCTTGACGTTCCGACCGAAGCGATCGCGCCAGCGTCGAACATCACGGCCGCGCAGGAAGTGACCGGACCGCTCATTCTGCCGGAGCCCGATGCCGCCGGAGTGATTGTGCTGGAATCGGGACGCACCTATGTCGGTTCCGCTCAGAAATTCCCGGGCGTCGTGCATATCGAAACATCGGAAGCTGGGCCCGCACTGGTCCAGGTTTCCGGAGATCAGCCATGGCGCTTCAGGCAGCTCAGGTTGTCATGACAAATGTGCAGACCGAGTGGGTGAATCGGGCTGATCATGGCGCAGATGAACAGAACTCCGGTCTCGTGTGCGAATGTGATGTTCTGTCATTGAATCATTGTGTGCTGACATCGAGGCCGGACGGCGGTCGCTCCCGGGCACTCGAATGGAAGGCTCGCACCGGCACCGGCTCGGTCATCACAATCACTGACTGCGTCTTCACCGGGACGGGCTACGGATTGTGGTTCCATCAGCCGCCGGGCCGATGTTCGCTGCAGAACGCTCTGTTTGAAACTCAGCGAGCGGCGATGCGGTGTGATCTTTCAGAACCCGGGGCTCAGGATATAACACTGAGACTCAGGCAACTGACCGTTCCCGGCGGTATCAGTCTGCTGGATGCCGTCGTTCTGAATGATCAGGTGGGAGACGTTCGGGTTCAGCTGGAATGCAGTGAGTCGGTGCTGCTGCCGACACTGGGGCTGGTTCAGTTCGCGTCATCGGGCCACTGGCCGGTCTCGCGGGCAGCGGTCGAATTCCAGCTTCCGGAACGAGGCAATCCGGCGATTGTTTCACCGGGAATGCGTCCGGCTGTCGCCTGGGATTCTCAGCTGCAGCATGTGGTTGCTCTGAATGAAAATCAGGTTCGCACGGATGCTCTGCTGTATGCAGCGCCGGTCTTTGCTGATCCAGCCGCAATCGAGCCGTCCGGCGAGTCGACTTCCCTCTATCGTCGTTATCAGCTGATCGACTACGAAGGCCCCAAACTGAACCAGCAGATGCCCGGCATCGACAGCAGCCGCCTTCCCTGAACGTCGTGACAGAGTGGTGGCGCCGCCGACAGTCGAAGTCGATTCCGGCGACTCGACTATGCCAGGATTTCGTCGACGACGCGGGCGGGTTCGGCTCCGGTGAGTTTCTGGTCGAGGCCCTGGTAGCGGAATGTCAGGCGGTTGTGATCGATTCCCAGCTGATGCAGGATGGTGGCGCTGATGTCGCGGATGTGGACCGGGTTTTCGACAATGTTGTAGCAGTAATCATCGGTGCGGCCGAACTCGATACCACGCTTGATACCTGCTCCGGCCATCCACATTGTGAAGCATCTGCCGTGATGATCACGTCCGTGATTGTCTGCTGTCAGCTGGCCCTGGGAGTAAATCGTGCGGCCGAATTCACCACCCCACACCACCAGAGTTTCATCAAACAGGCCGCGCTGCTTCAGGTCGGTGATCAGTCCATAGACGCCATGATCAATGGACTGACACTGGCCCCGAATCAGGCTCGGCAGACTTCCGTGCTGATCCCAGCCTCGATGAAACAGCTGAATAAACGGAACGCCCTGTTCCGCAAGTCGGCGAGCAATCACGCAGTTGCGGGCAAACGAACCTGGCGTGTCATAGTCGGGCCCGTACAGAGCTTTCGTGCCTTCCGGTTCCGTTGACAGATCCATCAGTCCCGGCACACTGGTCTGCATGCGGAAAGCCATTTCGTACTGCGAAATTCTGGCCAGTGTTTCCGGATCTCCAAAGCTGCTGTAGTGTTCCTGGTTGATGGCGGCGATGCGGTCGAGCATGCGGCGGCGAGTTGTTTGATCAATTCCGTCCGGGTTGTTCAGGTACAGAACCGGACTGCTGCCGGATCTCAGCGCGACTCCCTGGTGCTGAGACGGCAGGAAGCCACTTCCCCACAGTCGACTGTACAGGGCCTGTTTCTGGCCGGGGCCTTTCGAAATCATGACGACATACGAAGGCAGGTTCTGATTCGCGCTGCCCAGTCCGTAACTGACCCAGGCTCCCATGCTGGCTTTGCCGGGCTGCTGGAACCCCGTGTTGATATAGGTGATGGCCGGGTCGTGATTGATGGCTTCCGTGTGGACGGATTTGACCAGAGCAATGTCGTCGACAACCTTCGCCGTCTGCGGGAGGATCTCACTGACCCATGTTCCGTTCTGTCCGTGGCGAGTAAACCGGAACATCGGAGCCACGCAGGGAAACGACGTCTGGCCCGAAGTCATCGTTGTAATTCGCTGCCCGTTGCGAATGGATTCCGGTAGTTCCTGCCCGTGAATGGCACGCACTTCCGGTTTGTAATCCCATGTGTCAATGTGTGACGGGCCTCCGCACATGAACAGCCAGATCACGCGTTTGGCTTTCGGAGCGAAGTGCGGCAGATCGGCAAGTCCGCCGTTGGCCGCCGCTGACGTCACACGTCCCGGAAACTGGTCGGCCTGAACCGAACCACTCATCAGGCCCGCAAGCGCCGCAGCTCCCAGAGGCCGAGCGGCGCTGGTCAGCAGATCCCGTCGAGCGAACTGAAACTGGAGATTGAGAATATCAGGTTCGGACGGGCGGGCGGGCATGGAAGACCTCGAATTCTGGCAGGATGAACTTCCCGGTGATGATATCGATTGTCCCCCGTTTTCAAAAACGAATTCCTGACGGCGAATCCGTCGCACCGGATATGCCTCAATGGCCGCGATGTTCCTGAAAACTTAGACAGACCATGCAGCGCTATGGCTGCGGCTGAAAATGTACCGGAGTTGAAATCGAGGCTCCTCGAGCGTCGACCAGAGTGATCAGCCAGGTGTTGGCTTCGGGCGGGACGTGAGCTGTGATGGTGGAGTTGCTGATTTCTGCAGGCTGAGTGATCCAGTTTCGTGCTGACCTCAGACCGCCGTCGGTGGTGTAGTTGACGAAAGCCTTCTCCACCGGCACCACGGACGTAAATCGGACCACAGCGTTTCCGTCCTGCAGCGTGACATCTCCCGGGACCGGCAGAGGCTGGCCGTCACGGCAATATGAATCGATGAACAGGCCGACTTCCTGAGGAGCCCAGCCAGGAGGATGACCATGGGGCATCTTCACTTCAATCCGCATCTGATGAAATCCGGGCACCACGTCAAAGCTCTTCTGGTAGCTGTCCAGAGGATAATGAACGTCGTTGGTTCCGTTCACAAACAGCATGGGAACTCGGCAACGTTTCAGCAGACTTGACGGGTCGTATTCACGAATCCACTGTTCTCGCCGTTCGCCCAGCTGATCGATGGCGGGCTTCTGAACGGATTCACCTTCGTAAAGAAATCCGCACCCGTAAACCGGCACGGCAGCTCGAAACCGATCATCCACCGAAGCCACCAGACATGTCGTGTAGCCTCCCCAGCTGATGCCTGTGACGGCAGTTCGATCGGCGATGACTTCCGGAAACGATCTCAGCAGAGAATGAGCTCGCACCACACTGGCCACAGCATGAAAGGGCCAGTCATCAGAAACATCGCCCCCGATACTGTTGAACTTTTCTCCGTGGCCGTGATTGGGGCCTCCCTGAGCCAACCGGGTTCGCGAATCCGGTCGTGAAGCCTGATTGCGCAAGGGAACGCCGTCATCGTCGTAAACCGGATCGTGCGGGCGGCTCCCGGAAAGATCCATCGCAAGAGCACAGTAGCCTCGTTTGGCCCACAGCCAGACCCATTCGGCAAAGGCCGTTCCTCCGCCCCCGTGAATCAGAATCACTCCGGGATACTTCTCTCCGGCAGCGGCTGGTCTTCCGTCCAATGTGGCCGGTGACGCATAAAACGCAAAAACGTCTGTGGGATGTCCTTCGAAAGCCTCGCCCTGATAGATCAGCGAATGAACCGGCCCCTCCTGAGACTCCCAACGCATGGCCGGAACTTTCCTGAGCTCAACCAGATTCCACGGCCCGATCTGTTCGGCAGAATCCGCTGCTTCATCAGCAGGCACGGCGCTGGACATCATCAGAGCAACCAGAAATGCCAACAGGAATGCCGCGGAGTGGAAACCCCATGGAGCAGACGGTACGTCGGAATTGAACGAAATCGACTTGGGAGCGAAAACGGTGGACATGCGGGAGTTTCCGAAGGAATTGAGCGAAGGGGAGATCCAATCAGACGATCGCGCGGTTGTGAGACGGCCCAGCTTACCTGATTTCGCTGACAGGCAAAAACAATACGATCAGCAGAATTGGAGCAAAGTTGACAGTCGTTACAGACCGATACCGATGGCAGCAGACTGTGATTTCCCCACGGTCGGTGGAATTTTCGGCTCCTGAAAAGTGTCTGCCGGAGGCTGCCAAAATGGATTGGTGGCTTGAATCCAGGAGTCGATGGGTCTTCCGACAACATTGAAAAGGTCCGGTTCGCATGCTTCATTCGAACCTGTTCCGTCTGATGCTGCTGACCTGCACTCTGGGCCTGAGCAGTGCCGCTGTTTCGGCTGGAAACCATCCGCCGGGATACTGGCAGATGCCCGGTATCCACGTGCCTCAGTCGCAGTATCAGGCTCCCATTGTGGACTACTACAGCGGCCAGCGACCTCAGTTCTGGGATGGTGAACAGCCGATCGAGCACTTCACTGAAGAGCTGGCCAAACGCAGCTGGATGCGCTTTGAATATCTGCATTGGGATTTCGGCCGTCCTGGAAAAGGAGACATCGGAGCCAATGTGCTGAACCTGGATCCCACGAATCCGCTGCAGGTTTTCGACAATGGACATTCTCCTGCGGCCGATGTCGGCGTCAGTGTGTTCGGAACCACGGGCAATCTGGCCGTGCAGGATGTCCCCGGGGCTCGGGGCACATGGGGCCTTGATCTCAATGGTGCAGAATTCGAGTTTCAGCTGTTCGGCACCGGGACAACCAGTGATGCGTACGGGCTGCTCGATCTTGCAGCAAACCGACCGGTCGACACCGTTACCGGAAATCCGGGCATCGGCACTGTTCAGCGGCCGAATATCGTCATTCCATTGTTGACGGATGGCCAGC
>JAWKTY010000036.1:0-62576 GCA_041398865.1 Planctomycetaceae bacterium | reverse complement strand
ACCTACGCTTCAATGGGGCCGACGCGTTTCAGCGTCGGAGACAGCTTGCGATGTAAGCTGATGCATGGCAACGGGTTGCCTGCGGCTTTTCGAGCGGTTGTTGGGAAACGGACATGCGGGATGCATTGGGGGCACTGGTTCAATTTCCAACTGGTTGTCAAAGAACGACTTACAGTCGGCGAGCGGTACCGGGGTGTTTTGCGGCACCGGACTGCTCGAGTCGCAGTTTACCAGCCGCGGGGGTGTTCTGACAGGCTGTTTGCCGTTTTACGGATAACTTCGGATGAGATCCGGGGAGTGGTCGGGAGCTCTCTCCATGCGGCGCTCACGTGGGCTGGATGGCGGAATATTCAGAGCCCCGTCTCCGAACTCAGTTCGCCTCTACAGCACAATCGGACGAGTGAATTCGGATTGCTCGCGCGGTTCGCCCCAGAGTTCCAGGCAGTCACGACCTCGGGAATCGGCCGGGCCGAGTTTCGCAAAGAGAACTCGGTCTTCTGATACGTTGATCTCGGCCCACAGCCGAGCCAGCAGGTCCTGCTTTTCCTCAGCGGACAGTTCACACCGAAACACCGAGTACTGCATCGAATCACCGGCACCCTGCATCAGCTTGTGAACCTTCCGCAGCCGTTTGGCATCGCAGATGTCGTAGCAAATCAGATAGACGTGACGCATGGGAGGGTTTCGGGTTCAGGGTTTCGGGGTTCAGGTGTCAGGAATGATGCAGGGGGTATTGCCTGAATTCGCAAAACCCGAAACCTGTAACCCCGAAACCTGAAACCCTTTGGCTCTATCTCGTACAGAACGCGGGATAGTGATTCAGTTCTCCAAGCATTGTGCGAGCCAGGAGGCGGGACTGAACTTCCAGCAGGCGGCGGTAGCTGAGTTTGTAGCCGAAGATGGGATGACTTACTTCGGTTTGCATGCGGCGTTCGAAGCAGCGAATCAATGCTGTTCGACCGGCGGGTGTCAGCGTGACGCTTCCGGCTCGCTGCAGAAACTGGTCGGCAGACAGTTCGCCGTTGTTGAAGGCGGTCAGCATCACGGAATCGGCAATCAGCGGGCGGTATTCTTCCGCCAGATCCAGAGCCAGCGACGGGCGGCCGTAGCGAGGTCGGTGGAAGACGCCCAGCATCGGATCGAAGCCGACGGCCTGCAGCGTAATGGTCAGCTCCTTTGTCAGCAAAGCGTAGGCGAAGGACAGCACCGCGTTCACGGGGTCTCGCGGAGGACGCCGGTTGCGATCATTCACATCAAACGCGTGTCGCTGTCCGATCAGTTGAAACAGTCCGCTGAAGTACACCTTCGCGGCCATGCCTTCGATGCCCAGCAGTGATTCTGCGGACGTTGTCTGTTCGGCCTGCTGACGGTAGCGATCCAGCTGATCCAGCAGCAGCTTCACGCCATCAGCATCCTTCGACAGGTGACGTCGCAACAGAGTCCGGCAATTGCGAATCTTCCCGCTGATCAGCTGGCGGGCAATCATCAAAGACGTTTCCGAGTTCGCGGCGGTCCGGTACTGACAGATGCGAAGTTCGACATTCTTGTGCACCAAACCCGTGGTGATGCCGTGAAACCAGCCGCCGTAGCTGAAGTGACAGATGGGAATGCCGCGCCCCGTGAGTTCACTGAGAGCCTGGGCCGACATCATCACGCTGCCGAACAGACTGACCTGCGACACATCCATCAGCCGACGTTCGCCCTGCACATCGCCTTTCAATTTAATCTGCAGTCGATCGCCGCTCTTCCCCAGCATGGCTCCCTGTTCCTGAATGTACAGCGGCAAAGCGTCATCGCGAGCCGGAAGCAGCTTGCGCACGGGCGGAGCCGGTCGGTCGCGAACAGCGGCATCGGATGTCTGAGCGTCAGGTTCGGAAGCCGACACTTCGAACTCCGCCGCCGCCTCGGGGTCAGACTGCAGGAACACAGTTTCATCCGGAAGACAGATCCCCACCAGCGAACATCGCGGACACTTGGGACTGTCGACCAGCGGCGGTGGAACGATTCCTTCCGCGGAGGTCTGCCGAAATTCGGCCAGCAGACTTCGTGTGCGTGCAATCAGTTCGTCATCGAAAGGAATGACGACTCGTTTCTTCGACGCGATGTAATACAGCACACCTTCGACGCACTGGTATCCGTTGGCACGCAGAATCAGTCCCTGAGCACACAGTTGAACTCGTTCGGGTTCCCACGCCTGCTGTTCGCCCTTCGGAGCTTTGCCGCGTTTGTAATCCACCGGAGTCGCCAGTTGGCCATCCAGTTCCAGCAAGTCGAGCTTCGCGATCAGTCCCTCATCAGGAGCCGACAGCATGAGGGAACGCGCATGAATGGTCGACTGATCCGCTGTCTCCGCGGCGGTGTCTTCGAGTGACGGCGCTGCGGCTGGGACGTCGGTGGATGCCTGAGCCTCGTGGTTCTGTCCGGTTGTCAGGTGCGGAGCCGGAATGCTGCGGCGGTCTGGTTTGTCGACTCGCCGATGCCCGAACGTTCCCTGCCTGGTTTCCAGGTTGTCGTCCCATTCGCCGTGAACAAATTCCAGATACCCCAGCCGCGGACAGTACGCGAATTCATTCAGCATCCGAGCCGGAATCAGTTCCGGAACATCAAAGGGATTTGTGTGTGCGGAAACAATCATGACCGGTCCTCTCAGGAATGCAGGATTTGAGGACCTCCGTGCGGTTGTCACCTGACATCTCATGATGCCGGAGACATCCGTTGTACCCGACTGCCTGGACAGATCCTGTCCCGGGATCGCATTTTTTTGCGCGTGGGGAATGTCGACTGGCGATTCGGCGGGGACCGTGTCGTAGAGGAGGCGGTTACGAGTTCGTGCCGCTCCGGACTCCCTGCGTCGACCATGACGGGACATTTGAAAGGTCGATCACCTGATAAGAGAGCGTGACGTTGTCAGGCCCCCGGCAGACCGTGACCGGCGGATTTTCGAGCAGACCTGAAAACCTGGCGTGATCACCGCCGGCCCGTTGTCGGTCGCGTCGCCCGGGATGGCCTCTCACTGGTACTCCAATTGGCGGTCTGTCTGAGCGCCGTCGCCTGAAATGATCCGAAGGCTGAACGCTTTCATTTTCCACAAAACGCCTTGTCACAGGGTTGGGCTGTGTCCGCGTTCTGCTTTCTGCGTCGACCCGCGGAGCATTTACTTCGGCACATGAGGGATTGCGGCAGGTTCGTCACGCGTCTCAATATCGGAACCATCTCCGTGAATCGCAGCCCGGATCACTCGGTCGGTCACGTCGTTGAGGTAATCTTTAAGCACATCGGACAGTTCAACGAATTCCGGCCAGAGAGTTTCGTCAACGAATCGTTCGGACACGCGAGCCATCACAGTCGTATGTCGCTGTCGATACAGCCGATAAGGCTCAATCTGATACCGCCGCAGTAATGCAACAAAAAGCTTACGGGACCATTCGTCCGCCAGCGTGAATTTATACGGAGTCGGAGCATCAACACGTTCGCAGTCTGCAATGCGACGTCTGATTGCCTCCATCACATTCGCAGCCGCATTGCGTTCACCTTCGAAACACGTGCGCGCGTGCAGAGCCTCAACGCGCTGCAGTTTGTCAATCAGTTGCTGCAGATCATCCATCCTGGTTGCCTCCTTGGGATTGCAATGTTGAGTGAATCGATTTCGGAAACGGTTGATTTACAAAGTGCCGCGTGTTCTACCGCACGGCGAGCCGTGCTGCAACGGTGTGCGTGGCACGCATTGAGCAAGTTTCAACGGCGTGCCGTTCAGCGCTCCGAAGAAAGTCCAAATACGCCGCGAGCCAGACCGCTCCGTCGGGAAACGGCGGATGAAGTTCCACACTGTGAGCAGCCACGCGATGTCGCTGATTGTTGAACTATCTGCACAGGCAGCACTTCTTGTATTTCTTTCCGCTTCCGCACGGGCACGGATCGTTGCGTCCCACTTTGGCCGACGTGTTCTGGATTGTCGCCGTCCCCGTCGCCGCCGTCCTCGCAGCAGACTCGGTGAACTCCGTGTCAAAAAACGCCGGTTCCTTCTTCGCCGGTCCAGGACCCCGGAGCAGCCGATCTGCCGCCTTTGACCTTTTCAGAAAATGCTTCCAGTCGTCGTTCAGCTGCTGCTCCCATTCGCTCCGTTCGGGCAGGTTGATATCGGCCAGATATGCGAATGCAACCAACCGTGAAGCAATGCCTTCTCGCTCCGGATCGGTCGGGTTTTTGGCGTAGATCTCGCGGGCGATGTCGACCCCGCGATCGTCGAAATGAGACACGGCGGCGACAGCGAGTTGAACACGCAGTTCTTCATCAGGTTCCTCATCGATGAGAGGCAGCAGATCGTCGAGAACGGTATTGGTGTGGATATCCTCAAACACGGAATGCGCGAAAATGCGAACATCCCACGGCTGGTCGAGATAGTGTTTGGCAACGTAGCGGTGAACAGACTCCGTCCCGATCCGAATCAGCCCATTCGAAATCTCCTCATTGTACCAGTCCCAGTCGACATCGAAGTGGCGATACAGCAAAGGAACGGCCTGTTCGAGTCTCAGTCTGCCCGCGAGAATGATCATCAGCCCCACCAGCCAGCCGGATGCACCGTCGACATCAGGCTCTGTGTCTCTCAGCAACCGACAGACCTCATCGCTGTGGTCGAACGGGCCGGCAGCGATTCGATCGATCAACAATTCGCAACGGGGAATGTCGGCTTCTTCGAATGACTCAACTTCGGCAATCAGCTCACAGTGTTCTCGCAACCGGTTCCAGCATGTCTCGACGGATTGCTCGTGGATTTCCAGTTGCTGACGAATCTGCTCCGCCGGCGTTTCCAGGCGGGAATTCGGAAAGAAGTTTTCGCGGATGCATTTATGAGACAGTACCCGGTCGAGGTGCGGCCGGAGTGTTTCCACGGGAGCCCGAGCGATCATGAGAGCCAGATGATGTCGCAGATTTTCGTTTGGTGCATCGGCATCAGTCCGGTCAATCTGCTCCAGCACCCACGGCAGCAGCGTGCTATCCGGGGTGAAGTCCGCAACCTGGTGCGGCCAGTGAAACGCTTCTTTCCAGCCGAACTGCTCGACCGCCTCGACAACTTTTCGAGTCACGTCGGGCTGCGTTCGATGGGAGTTCGAAAAGTACCGCAGCACCTCATCCCGCACCCAGACATTCGGATGCAGCAGACCATCCATGATTTCCTGTTCCGTCAACCGCATTCCGAACTCCTTCCTCTGATTGATCAGTGTTCGTCTGAGCAAATATGCCAACGCGGGATCGTACTGAATTCATGAACTGTCGGAAATCGATTTGCACTGCAAAACGGGGGCAATGTCAGCCATGGTGTTCATTCTCGCAACGAGATCATACGTTTGCATTGTCGGATGCCATCCGCCGTTTCACGGCGGATGGTTTTTGCGTCATCGTAACCCCACGCTGAAGCGTGGGGCTACGCGCTGTGCTCGCTCCGCGAGCGAATCGCAGATGAGACTTCGCGTCGGCGCAGTGTCGCGTAAGCCGACGATGCGCTCGGCATCGCGCCGCAAATATGCCGCGGAGCGGCAAAAGCGCGTAGCCCCAGGCTTCAGCCTGGGGTTGAGAGATCGCGTCCTCCCATGTTCCCGGGCCGTGAAACGGCCCCGGTGTCATCCGTAGTGTTCATCCTCAAATAAATATCGGCGTTCGAATTGAATCTGGTGTCGTTCCAGAAACTCAATGTATTCCTCTTCAAACGTCCGTTTCCGGTGATGCTCTTCCTGCCTGCGGATGTAGCTCTGGACCGAATCCGAGGCCGAATAACTGACGGTAAACGCTCCGTAGCCCTTCTGCCATTCGAAATGTGACTCACACAGCTTTTCCGCATTGACCCATGCCGAGGAGCTGCCTTTGATCTCTCGGATCACATCGCTGACGGCAAATTTGGCGGCCAGATGAACCAGCAGATGCACATGGTCCGCCACGCCACCGACTTCAACAAGATGACCGCTCTTGCCGCGAACAATGCCACCCAGGTAATCGTACAGCCGAGGTTGCAGTTCACCGGTCATCAAAGGCGAACGTCGTTTTGTCGCGAAGACAACGTGGTAAATCAGCTTCGTGAACGTGGACATGAGTGTTTCGCTGTCTGACGAATGTCTGCCGCCGTTTCACGGCGGATGGTTTTCGTGTGTTCGTCAACCCCACGCTGAAGCGTGGGGCTACGCGCCGGACTCGCTCCGCGAGCAAATAAAAGCCAACGCATGACGGACGTGCTCGGCGGATGAAAAATTGCCGCGGAGCGGCATCAGCGCGTAGCCCCAGGCTTCAGCCTGAGGTTTTCGTGGTTCGCAATAATAGACGGGCCGTGAAACGGCCCTGGCGTTATGCGTGGTATACATGCTCAAAACGTGATCGTGCCTTGCGTCATGTCTACCGCCGTTTCACGGCGGATGGTTTTGTGTCATCGCAGACCCCACGCTGAAGCGTGGGGCTACGCGCTGTGCTCGCTCCGCGGGCGAATCGCGGTCGCAGTTGAACCACACCGGAGCCGAATCGCACACCCGCGCGGTACACGCGGCCTGGCAAACCCGGCCCGGCAAACCCGGCTCGGCAAACCCGGCTCGGCAAACCCGGCTCGGCAAACCCGGCTCGGCAAACCCGGCTCGGCAAACGCGGCCTGGCAAACCCGGTTCGACCTGCCGCGAAGCGGCACCAGCGCGTAGCCCCAAGCTTCAGCCTGGGGTTCTCGGGGTTCGCAATAATAGATGGGCCGTGAAACGGCCCTGGCGTTATGCGTGGTACACCTGCTCAAAACGTGTTCGTGCCTTGCGTGATGTCTGCCGCCGTTCCACGGCGGATGGTTATTGTGTGATCGCAAACCCCACGCTGAAGCGTGGGGCTACGCGCTCTGCTCGCTCCGCGAGCGAATCGCAGTTGAACCTCGCGTCAGTCGACCGCCCTGAACAGACCCAATCCGAAGTGGCAGCCGTAGCTGAGGGCGATGGGGCCGGTCACTGGCTGGGGGAAAGCTAGCCTGAAGCCATAGCCCTGGGAAGTAGCCGTCTTACCTCCGCCCTGTGTTCGAGTACGCACGAAATTCAGCCAGGGCGTGGTCGTGGACCCAAGAAGTGTGCCCGCACTGCGGTCAAGGATTGGCTGAACAGTGACTGCTTGTGAATACTCAGCAAGCCACGGACGCTGCCAGTTCAAACCGGACAGCTTTGATAAGTTCACGTTCCAGCGCCGCGTGATGACTTGCGGGGTCAGCCTTTTCCGCATTTTTGATTTTCAGGTGACGCGTCAGCACAAACGGCGTTCGAGAGATCCAGTGTTTCGACTTGGCGAGAATCCTTGACTGCCCGGCTTTCTCGTTCATTCCGCCGAAGTCTTCGGGCCTGCCAATGCCCAGCAGGATAAATTGCAGATCGTGCCCGCCGTCGCCCCACGTCCGAGTGAACCGAGCCAGCGCATCTTCGTCCACCTGGTGAAAGCCCATTGGAGCATACACCGTTACGTGTGTAATCTTGCCGCTGTTACCAGCAGCTTCGCACAGGACGTGCGCGTGGCCATGAGCCATCTGTAGTTGTTTCCCATCGGCTGATTTCCCACTGAACACCGTCGTGGCTGTTTCGATGCCGCCACTTGCGGTACTGGCCGCCTTCGAACACCCCATCAGATATGTTCGGATACGTTCACCAATCCGCAAAGCTTCCGTCAGGCGTGGAACGACTGTTCCGGCGATGGCATACCGAGCAACGGTAGGCAATCCGTGATCCTGGGGAACACGATGCGAAGCGGGGACGGTGTCGAACGCTGTCGCCGGACGAACATAATCGACAAATCGGCTGCCAGGCGGACGATTCCACCCGGCTTTGCGCAGATCTGTGGTTTCGGCATGCAATGCATCAAAGATGGTCGCCGGAACGCGTTCTTCGATTTTTTGCTTGTCTTTCGCCGTCAATTTGGTGTTCGCAACCGGCTTTCCCTTCTGCTGTGCTTTCTGTTGTTTGTCCGCAAGTGCTGCGGCTTCGTGCTGTGCTATGAATTCAGCCCGCCACGTGGCAAATGCTGCGCTGGTGTCGGTAGCCAGTACGCGTTCCAGTTGCTGGCCCGGTTGAACGCCGACTTCTGAAAGAGGAACAGCGTTGCATGATCCGTCAAAATTATTCAGCAATCCCGCGGACACCCACGATTCGGCTCGCCCAAAGTACGTCATGGCGGCCAACAGCTTGGACAGCAGTTCGCGTTGCGATTCCGCGAGTTCCACGGTTGGCCAACAGACAATCACCGCCTGCTCTTTGGGGATCACCACAAACGTGTCGAACACTTTGGCCGGGTTCTTTGCAGTCGGCATGTAGTGTCGTGAATGTCCCTGACTGGCAGCAGGAAGAAAGAATGATGGCGGCTCTGACAATGCTTCAAGTAATTCTGAAATCTGTGTCTGCGGCACATCCGGAAATTTATGATGCCGGACAGCCAGAAGTGCTCGCAGCAGACGCCACGGCGATGGTGGCCATTCCACCGCACCTTCGTTGACCTGTCGTCCCCACGGCGTCGCATGGAGCTTGCCTGTGGGAAAACGGAGTTGAATCGCTATCATGTTGATGTCGCCCCTGTTGGCGCAAGTTGAACTTACGAATGGAACCGAAGGCACAAAGAGCGATGGCGGCTACTTTTTGTAAACAACTTCCGTCACTGCGGGCTCAGCGAACTGCGATTTGCAAGCCTGAATCAACCCCGGTAACGCGGCCTTCAGTTCTTCGCGTGATGGCAAGTCAAATCCGGTTGGTCGCGTCACTGTGGCTGCAATGACATCCAGATCACAGGCGGTTCGCAGTCGCAAGCCGCCGTGCAGCAACGCCTGAATCTTGTACAAAGCCAGAGCGGTCAACAAATTGTTGGCATCGTCTCCCAACCCGTAAGCTCGCAGTTGGGCCAGATCGATGTTGAAGAAGGCTGTGATTTTTGCGGCGGTAAATTCGGTGCGGTGATACGGCACGTTTCCATAGCCGTCCTTGGCTTTTCCGTACGGCGTGTTTTCGCCGGATGCAGGTTGAACGCGATCGAACTTCACGCCCCCACTTTCGGCTGCGACGGCTCGTTCAGCTTCAACGAAGCCAGAGACAATGCGGGGCAGTCGAACGACACCTCCCACCTTTTCCAGAAACGTACCGTGCAGCAGACTGTTGGGGTCGAAAGTGAGTAGAGCCTTGGCAAGCTTGCGGCGATCGAACGGCTTATTGGCTTCAAACCCGATGGTCGGTTCAATCGTCGCTTTGAATTTTTCTGAGTTGACGATGTAGGGAGAATTCAGGCGATGGGCTTCTCGAATGGAATCGGTGACTTCGCCATCAGGAAGGGTTGATTTGACATAGGGCAGTCCCTTGAGTTCGTCGATCAAATCGCCTGCACCTTCGTTCCAGCAGATTTCTTCCAGCCGATTCGCCATCGATTGAGCAGATTCGACCAGCAGACAGTCGACGCTGCCGCCTTGTTCATCGAAGCCCTGAAACGTGGCGGCGCCCAGATCGGGAAATCCGGTGGGTTGAAAACGAGAGCCCTGAGCGGGTTTCAGCTGTGCTTCAATGAGCAGGCGAGGTTCATCGTTAAGTGGTTTGAGATTGACAGACATGATTGACCTTTCGGAGGAACAAGGGAACGTTGAATTCGTAACGGATTGAGGAAAACGGATTCGGCGAACAGGAAGTCGTCGCTGCTAATAAACTTCAGGGGGATATTTTTTCGCGGTACTGAACATCGAATGCGTCGTCGGCTTCGCGTCGCATCACTTGTTTGGTGAGCGATAACAACGACTTGCTGCTGATTGGAAATACCAAAGCTGCCGCGATGCGGCGATTTGTGGATGTCTGGCCATCAGCAACATGGCGAATGGCCGGATTCAATCCCGACGCAACCAGACGGCGGGAGGCTAAAGTAGTTGCGGTGTGCAGATTCCCGGCGGCTGCTCGACGGGCAATCTGGGGATCCAGCTTGATATCAATTTCATGGTCGCCGGATGGGACAGGACGCGGCACCAGGCACAGCTTCAGCAGGGCATAGGCTGCCGGTGGTTTCAAATGGACGGGATCGCGTTTCCAGGGAATGTCTGTGTGCTTCAGTTTTGGCCAGTCGATCAGCATCAGGCATCGGGCATAGCGGTCGATCATCGCGTCATCGGTACGACCTTCAATAAACTCGGCCAGGTCGCTGAGCCACGCTGTGCAGCGCCCGTCGAACGGAGCGTAGACCGTGGATTCACTGAGTCGAATCACGTCTATGATGCGGCGATTGAGAACTCGGTTCAGGTTCCCGATCAGGTTAAAGCTGTTCCAGACAATCGAAGGGTCATTCGTCTGTTCGACCCATGCGGCGCGGCGATATTTGCCGCGAAGCTTTTCGTGATCAATGGGTTCCACATGGCGACGAAACGGCCCGACCGGATCGAGACGCAGTTGGTTGTCGACTTTAAGTCCGCTGGCAAATCCCATGCTGACCAAGGCAGCCGCCAGACGGAATTCGCGTGCGTGAACAGACGATTTGTCGTAACAGTGTGCCAGCCAGTCGGGAGACAACAGAGGGACAGGTGGAACCGGGTAATCCGCGTCACGTAGTTTAGGGGAATTTGCCACGGCCATTCCGGCTTCTCCCAGTGCAACAAGCATCTGCAAAGCGCTGGCTTTGTCATCACGCTGGCATCCCTGCATGATGGCGGTTTCCAGTCGACGCAGTGCGGAAGATGCACGAGCGGGAGCATGCTGGCCTGTGGCTGCACGGCGGAAACGATCGAGCCACCGGTCAACCTGCGAAATCATGGAGGCGTTTGTGGTGGGCGTGCTGGCATCGAAGCGCCCCAGTGGGACAGCAAAATACGACAGGCCGTTTCTTTGCTGAAATCCGAAACGCTGAAAGCTGTCAATACCGCGATCGACGCCAACCGACGCGATGGCTCGAGCAAAGTCGACTCCGTGGCGGGCTCTGCGACGCCCCACATCCACTCGACCTTCAGACAGCAGATGCGTGATCGTCGAAAACGTGGCGGGTTGCGACCACAGCGGCATCCACATTTCGGACCGAGACGATTCTTCGTCGGTCATGGCGGCGCTGCCGTAGCCAACTCCAGCGGGCCGCACGCAGAATGGGTACGCCAGTGAACCGGGGGCGGCGTGTTCGAGCTTTCGGACGGATGCACCAGCGAAGGCGATGGCACCTTCGAGCATCAGAATAAAGTCCCAAACGTTCATGGTGGGATCGGCGTCATATCCGCCGGATGAGTTGGCTCCACCTGCACTGCCTGGGTCAAACTGGCCAATCGAAGCCTTGCCACGCGTTTCACCACAGGCGGCGAACAACGAATCCATCAACAGCGAATGACTTTTTGCAGAGGGCTGCCCTGTTTGGACATCGAAAACTTCGGTCAATCGCTGCATGTAGTTGTTGGTGAATTCCAGACGCCCGTCGTTTCCACCTGTTCCGAGAAGCGGCGGATATTTCGGGCCGTCGTCGGTTAGGACAAACGCAGCGTCAAGCCACTGCAATGCATTGTCCGGGAAGACATTGCGACAGTTCTGCAGAAGCAGAGGCTTCGCATCGCCATCCGGCTTCTCCACCAGAGACATGTTTGTCAGAACGGTTTGGCAAATCGCGACGAGTTCACGGTACTCACGAAAGCGGTCAGCTTCACTTGCGCAGATGGCGTCGAGAGCGGTGCGGTTATCTTTGGGAAAGAATCCTGAACCCCCATTCCATGGTGCAACCAATGGAGTCGGCGCATAATCGCTGAGAAGGAATGTGCAGAGCTGTTCTGGCGTCAGATCCGTCGAAAGATGGAAGACGTCGGCTTCCCACCATCCCCTGACCGCCTGATCGAGTTGCTCTGAGATCACGCGCAGCACACCCAACGCTTTGAGATAGCCAGATAGCGGGATGGGCGTGCAGCCGGAGAGTTTTCGGGTTTGCATTGGATTCCCTCGGCGAGCAACAACTCATGCGGCTGTTGCGGAAAATAATGTTTTATACAGCGAGATGTAGTAAGTAGTTCAGTTTTGATTGACTTTGCCGACGAATTCGCCAAGAATCAGGGCGCAAAGAAAAAGACCGCACCCCTGACCGGTAAATCATTGGGGTACGGCCTTGGCCGAACAGCGTTTGATCGGCCGCCACAGATTGGCTGAAGGAGTATACGAGATGGACGGAAAAACTACGAACGATCAAATCCGCTGGAAAATCCTGACTTACATGCACGACCGCAACACGAACGCGTCGAGCCTGAGGGGAAAAAACGGGGCTGCCGCAAAGATCAGTGATATCCGAAGAGACCTGAAGGCACGTTACGGCTTGCTTCAGAAACAGGTGATGTCGAATCTGAGATATCTGATTAGTCAGGGGTGGGTCGAACAGCAGGACGTTTCTCGAATCATCCCGACTTCTACGGGACAACAGGTGAATCGCCAAACCGTGTATTTCGCAATTACAGCTGCGGGTATCGACAAGATTGAGGGAGGTAGTGAGTTCACGCCCCGTGAGAGGTTTTCTGGGATCACCATCGAAGCGACTGGTGCCAGTATTGTGACTGTGGGTGACGGGAATCAGGTCCACGCTCGTCACGAATCTGGAGCAGGGATGTTGGCAGAGTTGAACGCAGCCGTGAAACAATGTGGATGTCTGAGGCCTGAAGAAAAAATGGATGCCGTCGTCGATATTGACACAATCCAGGCCCAGTTGGCGAGGAGTGAAGTGGACACAACAGTTGTCCAGTCGGCGTGGTCGTCGCTTCAGCAATTGTCGAAGATTGGTGACCTTGCACGTTTGGTCAGCAAGGTCGGAGATTTTGTGTTTGAGCTGGTAAACTAAAGACAGGCGTGCTGCCAGATTCACATAACGAATGCCGGACGGCCCCGCGTTCCTGCCACGAAAGTGGCAGGCCCCATTGAAGGTATACGGCGCGATGTCGCGTGGTAATGACTTGCCACGATTTCCGCAGTCGAGAGACTGCGGCCCCATTAGCGTCCAAACGTCCGGCGTTCGTTGTGTTAATTCCCGACAGCGTCGTCGTTCGTGGCGGTGGGCGGCTCCGGACGTGCATGCACGACGAACGTTGGGAATAAATTCCGCAGCGGAATTAGGAAGTGCTGTGTGTGTTCTGACCATCGGTTACCCCACTCCCGGATTTGCGCTGCCTCGCCAGTCTGCGACTCGCAGCAGCGTTTCCAGAAACGCCAGTCGGAACGGACCGTATTCGTCTCTCACAGACAGTGAGCGAGCCAGCCAGCTGGGGCCTGATGCAGAATCGCCGATCATCATTAAATCCAGGTTGACGCATTCCACGGCTGTTGATGTTTCTCCGTTGCCCAAATCGACGGCTGGAATGGAGTCGCCTTCCCAGATGCCGCGAGCAAACTTCATCGCTTTGTTCTTTGGCCTGGTTTCGTTGGGCATGCTGCGAATACTGAGCCGAACTTTTCCGTGATGAGCGGCGATCAGGTAGGCCACCAAGTCGACCAGTTTATCGTCGTCGGTGGTTTCATCAGATGCGCTGTGATGGAGCCATGCCAAAGCGCTCGCAAGTTCATGCCGAAAACCTGGTCGGCGTTCGACACGTGTGGTTGATTCTGTGACGACAGCCGTTGCGGCAGTTTCCGGTTCATTTGAAAATATGTTCGCCAGTTCTTCGGCTGAATTCGGTGGCTCAACCACTTCGGTGTACTCGACTCGATACCGCGGCATCCCGCGTTCACCGGCCTTCGCCCATAACGTCGCCGTTGCGTCTTCACGACTATTGACTGATGTGAAATCTCTCATAGCTGTCTGAAAGGCGATATGAGCCTTGCCCACATCGTGCCACCGAGCCGCTGCCAGGACAGAGGACCATGGAATTTGCTGATCAAAGACGTGGTCCGCCAGTTCCTCGGCGGAGTGGGCCACATCTTTCAGGTGCTGCGTCAGACTGACAGGTTGACCGCTGCCGATGACGTCGTCGGCAGCCATCGCGTCGAGAGCGGCGGTGGATGATTCCAGCAGTTCCACGACATCCGGCTGGTGTTTGGGGTTTTGTGTCCAGCCAAGATCCGCGTGGTAGCCGCCAGCGGTTGTGTGCAGCAGGATTGTCATTCCCGGGCGAACATTGGATTTGCCGACCTTGTTCCATTCGCAAGTGAGTGGATCCCAAGCCCACGCTCCGGATGTTTGCTTAAGCTTTTCGACGAAATCCATTATTCGGCCCACAGAGACGCTACACAATTCCTCTCGGCGCGGCCCCGGAAATGCGTCCAATTGAACGTCCTGCTGTGCAGGAATCGGAGGATGATTGGGAAATGCTTTCAGGTCCCAATCTCGCCAGTACACCTGCACGTCGGTGTCGTCGCCATCACGGATGTAGCGTGAGACATCCAGATCGTTACCACTGAGATCCGGCGTGGTGTCAAAAAGATCAACCAAGTCCTTACGTCGCAGGACGTGTGAGACAGGCCGATCTTCCTGAACTGTTACGGCGGACAGTGATTTTGGTCCGGCATCTTTCAGGGACGTGATCGCCTCACGTGCCTGATTCAATGGTTGCGGTTCGTACGGCAATGTGAACTTCGAACGCTTTCCATCCGCTGTGTCGATATCGATCCAACGGACAATTGCTTTCGGATGCTGATCAGTACCGCAGATGCCTCGACGGTTACAACGCCCGAATCTTTGCACCATGGATGCCCAGGGAGCCAATTCTGTGAACAGCGTGCTTGCGGAAATATCGACGCCGGCCTCAATCGCCTGAGTGGCAATCACGATACGCCCTGCTGGTGGGATGGTCCCTTCGTTGAGTGCGGCCGACTGATTTCGCTGGCGGTCATCAGGACGGAAGCGGGAATGAATCAGGTGGATTTCAGGTGGGGCGTCAGTTTTCTTGTAGCGTTCCTGAACAGCTTGAAACAAGGATTGCGAACGAAGTACGCTGTTGATGACGATCAGGGTCAAGGTGCCTGGTTGGTGAGCATCCTGAACTTCTTCGGCCAGTTGTTTTTCGTAGCCTTTTTCCGAGTCTTTCGAGAGTGAAACGCCCGCTTTGGTGACTGTTTTTGAAGCGTTTAGCAGTTGCTGGACTTTTCGGTGAGTGTGGTCGTCATCATTCAGCGTTAGCCCGGTCGCTTCCGGATCGGGTTGCGGATGATCGACCGTCTGCAGAGCGGCGTTATCCAAAGTTGCCGACATCCAAAGCGTGTGGCAGGTTGCGTAAGTATTCAGTTTCCTTCGCAGTCCCGCCAACTGAGCGGACGTCGTCAATCCCACACCCATCAGCTGCGTTTCATCCAGCACCCACAGGCAATCGTTGTTCAGCAGTCCAAAGTGCATGGGCCAGCGGTAACGGCTCATGCCATAGCCGCGGTTGAGTGCTCGAGACAGCAGCATGTCCTGAGTGCCGATGAGGATGGCATCGCGTTCCGGGTGTTCATCCCAGTCAGAAGCGACTTCACCACCCATCAACAGATGAACGCGGATGTCCGAAACCTGATCGCCCAGAGCGTGTAACCACTTTTGGCATTCAGATTGAGTCTGCTCGACCAACGTCCGCATCGGCAGGCAATACACCAGACGTCTCGGCGTTGCCGTTCTTATTCCTTCGTCCGCAAATCGTCGTCGCCACAACCAACCCAAGACAGCGGTAGCGGTCTTGCCGACTCCGGTGGGAACGGATAGCAATTGTGGCAGCCCGTCGACGGTCGCGAAACGCACCTGGTACGGATACGGATCGCGACCACCTGATGCAATTCGGAAAAAATCATCGAACGCCATCGTCATCTTGAACGCCTATCAGATACGGAATTTGTGAACTCCACCTTCCATTAAAACCTCGACCAAGTGGGAGCACCAAATCGCTTTTTCGGGGCAGGTGTAACTGGAGATCCTCGTGCCTGTCGTTCTCGAAGGCGCAGGTTTCGCCGTGGAAATGGCGACTCGTCCGGATTGAGATTCAGGCAGTGGGTGAGGAAGAACAAACCTTTTTGGATGAATGGGGGAAGATACGTGTGTGATGTGTTTAACAGGTATCCGGAAAGTATGTTCAAAAACCTCAGGAGGTCAACTGATATACGTGTGATATACGTGTAGTGGCAGACTGTACCGACTGGCACCGAGCAGATCGTTCAACGTCAGTGGGTGTCTCGTTCTGTTTCGTCCTGATGCTCTTCGGTGAAGAACAGAGCTTGGACACCGTTCCTGCAACGCAGAACTGCCGCAAACCCACTCTTTCCTGTTGCTTCGCAGCATACGCACGCCCCTGGACAGATCCTGTCCGGTGCTCGGAGAGATCCCGGGGACGCCGGGTTGGCGAGATGAATCCGGTTCAGGAAACTGCTGTTTTTTGATCATGGAAAGCACGGATTCGTTTCGTCCGCCGCATTGGCGAGAATTGATCTGGCAAGGCCGTTGTGTGAAACTGTGTTTCGCAGCGGAGCTGCGGCAGTTGGAGAGGAAAACAGATTCATCAGCCGTGAAACGGCGACAGGGACGTTTTTGACGATGTCATCGCATTGCTGTCGCCCTTTCACGGCTTCACATTCAAATCAAACATCTTCTCCCTACATGCTGCCGCCTCTACGAGGCAGAATCACAAGAAGAATTGTCCCGCTGAATCCGGCTGCAATATCAGATTTTTGACACCCCAGGCCTGAGCCGGCAGCAACTCCCCTGCGGGATCGGGTATAAACGTGCGGCTGGCCGGTGTCCGGCGTTCGCGGGAACACCGAACTGCGGTTATCATCCACTGGCTGTGCGGATTGCTTTGTCGACGGCTGTTGTGCCTTAACGCGAAATGTCTGTTGGAGCCGGACTGTAATGGGTCTTGATTACACGAACCGCCGTGGCACTCGGTACTACGTCTTTCAGGGAGAAACAAAGACCGGTAAGCCGAAGTACTTTGCGTCCCGGAAGCCCGACAGCGACAAGGGAGTGCGGATTGAGACGCTTCCGGATGAGTTTGAAATCTTTGAACATCCCGGAAGTACGATTGTCACCATTCGAAAGCGCAAACCGACACGCGTGCTTCCGGAAGAACGCGATCTGGTGCATCAGACGGCGATTGCGAAATCTGCGTGTCCAACGGTGCTGACTCTGATCGACGGTGATCGGATCGTCGTGCACACTCCGCAGACGGAACCAATGCTGTCGACGGAGTTATCTGAGCGATTCGGTATCTTCGGTCGTCGGCTCGCGGACGAAATGAGCCGCACTGGTGCGTTCAACGCAGAGATGCGATTCACGCTTGTCGACGCCAAATTCCGAGTCTGGCAGGCGGAGCGATATTGTTACCGGGGTTCCATCGATGGCTGGATAGAAATCGGTCGCCGCGACTTTCTGGATTCCCTGGCCGAAAACCTGCTGCCGCATCTGGGCCGGGAATCGTTCTTCGAATTGTACTGACATGTCCGCAACTGCGTTATGGGCGCTGGATGTTGATTTGCCGAGGGTCGTCGGCGGATGGCCAATGACGGCAATCCGGCACCGAATGGGTTCCGACTGATTGTTTGACCGTGGATTGGCCAGATACCAACGGCCAATTGCTGATGATCTGTGTTCGGTCCGGTCGTTTTACGGGCTGTCGGGGGTGCGTTCGTACATTGTCGCCATCTGCTGCAGTTCTTCGGTGATGAGATCAACAAGGGGCTGGGGTTCGAGGGCGGTGGCGTTCCGACCGAAGCTGAGGATCCATTTGACGACGGAGGAGAGTTCCGAAAGCTGCAGAGTCATCAGCACGGCACCGTCTTTCTGCGGTGTGAACTGCTGAGTTTCGTGCCAGCAGGATTCCTGCACGTAGCGAGCGGCATCGCGGTGAAAGCGGATGACCACCGAATGTGAATCCTGTCCGGTGCCTCCGAACACACCGAAGGCTTTTCGCTGGTAATCGTCCAGGCTGAAGCTGTCCGGGACGACATACTTCAGCTCTGACCCCAGCGTGACGCTGTCCATGCGATCGACTTTATAGTTGCGGATTTCTTCGCGACGAGCTGACCAGGCAATCAGGTACAGGCTGCCGTTGTGCCAGATAAAACCCTGAGGCCCCAGTTCCTGTTCGACGGGTTCCGTGGACTGCATGGACTGATACACCACCAGAACTCGGCGTCGATCTTCCATGGCCTGCAGCAGCGTGTCGATCAGTTGTCCGCGCTGGGTGTAGTCGCCGACGCCGAACCCGCTGACTCGCAGCATTGCCTGCAGTCGCTCGCAATAATCGGCAGCATAGTCACCCAGAACACCTCGGACTTTGCGCAGGACATTCTGATGGCCTTCCCAGAACGGCGTGCCTGCCAGTGGTTCCAGAAACCGGCGGCTCATGATGATCGAAATCAGGTCGGTGTAATTGAATCCGAGCTGCTGCGACAGTGGTTTCATCTTCCAGCGTTTGATACCGCCGTCACCGGTGGTTTCGCTGATGTCAAAGATCGCCTGCAGAACCTTCAGGTCCCGGCGGATTGTCTTGTCCGACACTTCCGCTTCGCCGACAAGCTCCTCGGCCGTGCAGCCGACTCGGGATGCTTCGAGCAGTTTCAGAAGTTTCCATTGTCGGACCAGCTGAGCAGATTCGGACATATCATTCGGCCCGTGATGACACCGGAAAACCACCACTGCCCAAAGCCGGCCAGTTCATCCTGCACTTCAGAGTCTGCTGCCGGAAGGTCGAACAGAAGGAGCAGGTTGACTTTGATGTCTCTTCCGGGGTCATGAAGCAGAGACTCTCTGGCTTACTCTTCCGTCACCGGCGCAATGGTAATGTCGGATGGAATACTTTCTGTTTACAGTAAAGGCACTTAAGCCGACAGCGGAGCAGTATGCCAGAAAACGTCAGGGGATCAACTGATCATGATTTGGCGAGCACGGTGGTGGCGGGCACAGATCATTTCGCCCGGATGATTCCACCGCGAGAACTTGAGCCGCGAGCTGTTCCGGATGTGTCGGGGTGATCAGAACCGGGCTCGGGTCGTTCGAGCGTCGGGAACAGGAATGAGGCTCCGAACGGCAGTCTGTTGCTCGGGACAAGGGGCCTGCGCGGGCAGCTGCGGAGCCGGATTCTTCGATGGTCGAACGGGTGGAAATAGGTGAATTGCGGGAGGGATCGATGGCCAGGAGGTGGCTTCCCTGCTGTAATCTGCGGGCATGGGGACTGCAACTTCTCTTGATTTGATTGTGATTGGCGTCTATCTGCTGGTTGTCACAGCAGTGGGCTGCTGGATGTCCGGGCATACTCGAACGGCGGCGGAATTTATGTCGGCCGGCGGCCGGCTTCCGGGCTGGGTGGTGGGACTGTCGGTCATCGGTACCTTCGTCAGCAGCATCAGTTTCATTGCCAACCCCGGAAAGACGTATGCAGGCAACTGGAACGCCTTCGTCTTCTCGCTGACTCTGCCCTATGCGGCATGGGTTGCCACGAAGTACTTCGTGCCGTTTTTCCGGACGTGCGGAAGTCTGTCGGCATACGAACATCTCGAACATCGCTTCGGCTTGTGGGCTCGACTGTACGCGGCAGCCTTCAATGTGATGTATCACGTCAGCCGCATCGGCACGATTCTGTATGGAGTTTCTCTGGCAGTGTCGGCTCTGATTGATGTCGACCTCTATGTCATCATTGCCGCTCTGGGAATTCTGGTCATCGTGTACACTCTGTTGGGCGGTATCGAAGCGGTGATCTGGACGGATGTGCTGCAGAGCATCATTCTGGTCGGCGGAATGCTGGTGTGTGCGTGGGTGCTGATCGCTGAAACTCCCGGCGGGATCTTCGGCATTCTGGAAACCGCATCCCGAGGTCCGGGGAACAAGCTGTCACTGGGAAGCCTGGCATTCGACTTTTCCGGTTCAACGTTCTGGACGGTGGCGGCTTTCGGCTTCGTGATCAATCTGCAGAACTTTGCGGCTGATCAGACCTATGTGCAGCGGTATTTTACAGCTCGGTCAGAAGCCGATGCTGCCCGGAGCGTCTGGATCGGTGCTTTGGCCTACGTTCCGATTTCGGCCATCCTGTTTTTCACCGGTACGGCGCTGTTTGTCTTTTATCAGAATTCGCAGACGCTGCCCGAAGGCATCAAACCCGATGCCGTCCTGCCTCATTTCATCATCAACGAACTTCCATCCGGACTGAGCGGTCTGCTGATCGCGGCGATACTTGCAGCGGCCATGAGCACCGTGGATTCGTCTCTGAACAGTTCCGTGACGCTGCTGCTGTGTGACATTCGCCCGTGGTTTCTTTCAGGGAAGGCCACGACATCTGCTGCCGGGGCAGCGGCACGTGACCGGTCGGATCTGCGATTTCTGCGATGGATGACGGTCATTCTGGGGTGCGCCGGCATTGGCGTGGCCTGCGCGATGACTCGAGTCCAGGGACTGCTGGATGCATGGTGGATGATTTCCGGAATCCTCAGCGGCGGAACTCTGGGGCTGATCCTGCTAGCTCGTTTCACCAACGCCACGGGCGCCTTCGGAGCCGCTGCAGGCGTCATCTGCGGCGTGACCTGCATCGGCCTGATCACTCTGGCTCACCTGACCGACCTACCGGAGCTGTTTCAGCCACTGGCGACTTCGCTTCATCCGGTGAAGAAACTGTTGCACCCGACCATGGCGATTGTCGTGGGCACCATCGCTGTGTTGTGTGTGGGAGCAGCCCTGTCGCAGCGTCGAACCGGCTCTCGGCATGAGGGTGGTTCCTGACGGCAGGACCGGATCAGGCTCGTTCGAGCCTTTTTCGAAATCATGTGCACCTGCGGCCTCGCGGAATCCTAACTGCTGACGTCCGCCGTGCGTTTTCTTCCGAGCAACAGCAGAGGCAGGATGAAGGTAGCCGCGGCGATAATCTGAATCCACCACTGAAGACGGACGTACAGTTCAGCGGGGACGTCATCATTCCGTGCAAGGTGAATCAGAGTTGCGATGTACAGCAGGTAGAGAACCAGAAACAGGGCTCCTTCCCAGCGCCCGATTTCTCCTCGCGCGAGGCAGATCGGAAAGCAGATCGTGGCCACTGCAACCATGAGAGGAATGTCGAAACGGAACGCCTGGTCGCCCACGGGGACACCGCCTGATGCCACGACGGCTGCCAGGCCAAGAACTCCCAGAAGATTGAACAGATTGCTCCCGATCACGTTGCCCACAGCGATGTCGCGTTCGCCTCGAACTGCTGCCACGACTGACGTTGCAACTTCCGGAAGCGATGTCCCGCCAGCGACAATCGTCAGGCCAATGATCAGTTCACTGACGCCCCACCAGCGAGCCATCTCCGTCGCGCCCAGAACCAGCAGTTTTGATCCCAGAATCAGCAGTCCCAGCCCGACCAGGATCAACAGCACTGCAATCGGACCACGATTTCTGCCGGATGCCGGACGTTCGGTGTCAGCCACGTCCGGCGTCGTTGCTTCTGACGGAAATTCAGCCGCATATTCCCTGACAACATCGTCCGGTTCATCTTTCCCGAAAATAACGCTGCCTGCTGTGAACAGAATCAGACCGAAAAACAGCAGAGCTCCTTCCTGGAAGCTGATCATTCTGTCATCCGCAAAAACCCATGACAGCCACGACACGACAATCATCAGGGGCACATCGAAACGAATCAGTTTCTGATGAACGGTGAGCGGAACAATCAGGGCCGAGATGCCCAGAATCAGCAGCACATTGAAGATGTTGCTGCCGACAACATTGCCGACAGCAAGATCCTCATTTCCGGAAAGTGATGCCGAAATCGACACCGCCATCTCGGGCGCGCTGGTTCCAAACGCCACGACGGTCAGACCGATCACGAGCGGCGAAATCGCAGCCAGAGCCGCCAGTCGGGAAGCTCCTTTCACCAGCCAGTCGGCACCTACCACCAGTAGATTGGTTCCGACCACAAGGAAGAAGATCGCTGTCATTGGAGTTGTTCGTGAACCTTAACGAGGCGTGTGGGTTTCGGAGAAACGGAATCATTAAAGGCACAGGATGATGGCGGCCTGTCTGCCGAAGCTCCGGGATGCATTCCAGGCCGTTGTGATCCATCTGTGCCTGAAGGGATCAGGCGATGATCTTCTGCGACTCCGCGACAGCCGGTCTGCCGGCGGCAGAGTCAGTGCCGCCAATTGATTCTGACGTGAGAATGCCAGGCGGAAAATCAATGGGAACAATACATGGGTCGGGCTGAAGTTTTCCGAGCACCCAGTTGAGTCGAGCCCACAGTGGAAGTGTGCGACTCCATTTGTCGATGGCGGACTTCAGCTGTAAATAGGCAGGCAATGTCCGGTCTTTAACGTTCCACAGAATGTCCAGGCAACCCGCTGGTCGACCGGAAATCAGCAGTGCTGTGGCGAAGTTGATCACCACTTCGTCGGAACTTCCCGTCCGGACGTTTCCAGTAACATCCAACAGCAGAAGTCGGTACAGCTGCACGGCCTGTTCGGTTCGACCTGTCCTCATCAGACAGATTCCTCGCAGGTTCCGGGATTCCGGATCCGAGTGCTGGCCCAGCTGATGCAGGGCTGCATCACAGTCGCCGGCGGCAATCAGCTGCCGGGTTTTCTGCAGGTGTCGAGCTGCTGAGGCGGCCTCGACGGAATGATCTTTGTGTTGAGACGTGTTTCTGACTGTTGACATAAGAAGTCTCCGAAAAAATAACAGGAATGTCAGCTTGAAAAGCAAAGCAGATCACCAGCAAGGCGATTGCACGCGCGGTTTGACTGAGTTCAGAATTTCTGCCGGACGTCAGAACGGCTGAACGCGGACGGCCGCAAGCTGACGACAGAGCAGAACCTGACCTGCGCTGGTCAAAAGAGACTGCGACGTGATGGGTGCTCGTGACAGTGGCCAGACGGCCATGTGGCGCTGTCTGAGAACGCGGGCCGACGGGGCACGCAGCGGGCTGCCGAAAAGCACCGTTGGCAACGAAACCCACGGCGAGCGAGACTCATACCGCGCAGGCCACCGTGTCTGAATCGCTTTTAGATGCGAAGGGAATCCAGCATCGCACGGTGAGCGAATTCCGCCAGCGATGTCGCACGCGCGACTGCGGCCGCGGCAGCCGTGAAGTGCATCTGGAGACTGCCGACTGTCGGCTGCATTGCGCCGAAATGCAGAACCGATCCTCGGTCCGGAGCCGCAGCGGTGTCCTGAGATTTCTCCGGAAGGCAGCGACTGGCGAGCTCACAGCTTTGAGCTCGCAGTTGAGAGGACTCTCCGGACGTCTGCGGCTGAAAGCAGACATGAATCTCCGCAGCGAAGACACTCAGCAGAACGATCACCCGGAACATCGATTGAGCTGTCGCGGGATTCCGGACAGACGCGATTCGGCAGAGTGCTGCCGCAGTGGAAGAGCTCAGATTGAGCATCAAAGTGCGTCCGGAGAAGTGGTGATCGATCGTTCGACCTTGTGATGAGTTTAGCTGTCGGCCGACTTTCAGCAATGGGATTCCTGGGGAATTATTGGTGTTGGAAATTTCGCGGGGCCATAATGCCCGTCCGTTGCCGTCGCCAATGCGTCGCGCACGATCTCGCCTTCCGGACCGCATGGTGATGTCTGACTTTGAGTCTGTCTTTCTGCGGGTACTCATTCAGCTGGTCGTCATTATTGCTCTTTCCCGGCTCGGAGCTGTGCTGTTTCGTCGGCTGGGGCACTGCGAAGTTGTGGGAGAAATCACCTTCGGTCTGCTGATTGGTCCATCAGTCCTGGGTCGGTTGTTTCCCGAGATCCTGCAGAATCTGTTTCCGGTCGAAACACTGCCCATTCTGCGGTCGATCAGTGAGATCGGTCTGATCTTTCTGATGTTTCTGATCGGCATCGAATTCGATTTTTCACATCTGAAAGGTGTCGGGCGAACGGCCGTTTCCGTGGCCGCCGCCGGATGTCTGCTGCCGTTGTCTCTGGGAATCCTGACAGCGTTGGCCATCCATCCTCGCATCGCTGCAGACTTCGATCGAACCGGGTTTACTCTGATTGTGGCGGTGGCGTTGTCGATCACGGCGATCCCGATTCTGGGACGCATCATGACGGACTTTCACATGCATCAGACTCCGGTGGGAACGCTGACGATCACAGCCGCCGCGATTGATGATGTGCTGGGCTGGATTCTGCTGGGAACTGTGAGCGCTGTCATTCGAGGTCGGCTGGAGCTGACGATGATTTCACGAATGCTGTTATTGACCACAGCGTTTGTTGTGCTGACAGTTCATTTCGGACGAATGATTCAGCGAAACATCCGTCGCTGGCCCGCCATCCTGCACGAGGGACAGTTGACCCCGACGGGACTGGCTGTGACCTTCTGTCTGATTCTGCTGTCTGCCGCGGCGACCAGCCTGATTGGGATCTTTTCCGTTTTCGGCCCGTTTGTTCTGGGAGCATCGCTGTCCGGAAGTCCGGTTCTGAAAGCGTCCTGTGAACGGCACATGAAAAGCTTTGTGTCGTACTTTTTCCTGCCGGTGTTCTTTACCTTCACCGGCCTGCGGACGAATGCCGGCAGCCTGCAGACTGCAGACGAATGGCTGGCGTGCGGACTGCTGCTGACGGCAGCCGTGGTGGGAAAAATCGTGGGCTGCGGCGGAGCCGCTCGTCTGGGAGGCTACTCCTGGCGCGAGTGTGGATGTGTTGCCGTGATGATGAACACTCGAGCTCTGATGGGGCTGATCACCATCAACGTCGGACGTGACCTGGGCGTCATTCCTGAATCCGTGTTCTGCATGCTGGTCATCATGGCCGTCGCCACAACGCTGCCCACCAGTCCCGTTCTCCGGCGACTGATTTCCGGAGACCGGGAAGTCGGCCCGGGGTAATCTGTTCGATACCGTCATTCGCCGTGCTGTTCCGATAGAATTCCATGGAACGCGCCGATTGATTCAGGGAAAGCTGCAGGCGCTGAAGTTCGAGGAACGAGGGGAGAATTCTGATGAATCAGATGCACGAACAGCGACGCGAGTACGATGCGACTCCGCTTGACGAATCGACTCTGTCATCCGATCCGTTTGAGCTGTTCACTGAGTGGTATCAGGCCGCGGTGGATGCACATGTTCTGGAACCCAATGCGATGTCGGTTGCGACTGTTGATGCAGATGGCCGCCCGGCACTGAGAACGGTTCTGCTGAAGTTCTTTGACCGCAGCGGATTTGTGTTCTTTACCAATCTGGAAAGCCGCAAAGCACACCACATTGAGCACAATCCCGGCGTCGCGCTGCTGTTTCAGTGGCTGCCGCTGCAGCGACAGCTGTCCATTGAAGGTCGAGCCGAACGCGTGTCGACCATGGAAGCCTTTCGATACTTTGCGTCACGCCCCCGAGGCAGTCAGCTGGGAGCATGGGTGTCTCAACAGAGCACCGTGATCTCATCCCGCAGTATTCTGGAAATGAAGCTGGCCGAACTGAAACAGAAGTTCGGCAGCGGCGAGATCCCGCTGCCATCGTTCTGGGGTGGATTCCGAATTGTTCCTCATCGGCTGGAATTCTGGCAGGGACAACCCAGCCGTCTGCACGACCGGTTTGAATTCGTCCGGCAGGATGACGGCAGCTGGCTGCGACAGCGCCTGGCTCCGTAACACAGGCAACGTCGCATGGTTCAAAGTCTGCAGGTCAGGCTCCTGCCTGACCTGCAGCGGCTGAAATTCCACAGACAAAAATGTCTGTGCCACCTGACACCGTGATCGGGAAACCGTTGTGTGGCGTCGCCCGGATTATGCGCGGGCCAGAGTTTCCCAGACCTGACGGTTGGTCTTCATGGCCTCAACGATTTCGTCAGCGGGCGGAACTTTTCCGTCTTCCAGAAGAGTCCATCCGGTGAATGATTCGGCGTCTGTGGTGAGCAGCATGGGGAAGAGTTCCTTCGGGGGATACTGTTCGTTTCGCAGGTCGTGAATGTGGACCGTGCCCATGCGGTTCTTCAGCATCGCGTAGTTGTCGGCCAGTCCGGCTCCGTTCAGGTCGCCGGGATTGCAGTTCCAGCACACGGCGACGGACGGGTGATCGGCCACGTCCATGATGGTTTTCATGTGGGGGATGTCTGACGTTCCCGGGCCATGCACTTCGACTCGAATCTGAACGCCCCAGTCGGCCGCGAAGGCTCCGACTTCATTCAGAGCTTTCCCGATCTGTTCGAGTGTCTGCGGAACGGGTCGTTCTTTCGGCAGGCCGTTGGGGCGCACCTTGACTCCGGTTCCGCCCACGTCGTGACACAGCCTGATGAACGCTTTTGTTTCTTCGATGTTCTTTTTCAGAACCGCAGGATCGACAGCGTGGTATTCGCACGCGCTGCCCAGCCCCACCAGTTCGACTCCGCTGTCGGCGAACATCCCGCGAACTTCCTGCCGCCGATCATCGCCGATTGAGATTTCCACCGTGTCGATGAGTGCTCCGCAGTTCAACTCCCATAAACCCTGACGCCTGGCAGTTGCCGATGATTGTTTTCAGGTCCCAGTCCTTGCCCCAGTTGTAAGTCACCAGCCCCAGTTTGAGATCCGCTTTCGAATGCCGGGCTGCGAATGCTGATCCGCCGGACAGAGCAACTCCTGCAGCGGCGATGGATGTGCCCAGAAAGTGGCGTCGATTGAAGGTCATCTCAGATTCCTGTTGATGGAGAGGGGGTGGCAGATTCGGGTTTCAGCATATCGACATCAGCGGAAAACCCCAGTGACTGAACGTCAAAAATCAGTTCCGGCCGGACGCTGGCGTCGGAAGATTACAGACGAGCCGGATTGAACGGAGTTGTCGGTGTTCGGCCGGACGATTTGGCTCTCAACAGAGGCTTCAGATGATCGATGACGGCAGAAGCCTGCGAATCCGCCGATTCGGCCAGGTTATGGAATTCTCCCGGGTCCGAATGGTGGTCATATAGTTCGGTTCCGAATTCTCCTTCGCCCCATTCCGTGTACCGGTAGCGATCGGTTCGAATGCTGCAGCCCATCACCGGTACAGGCAGTCGATCGTCCGCGGGACGCAGCACCTGAGTCACCGCGTTGCCGTCCCATTCAGCCGTCCGATCCTCGATCAGCGACCGCAGGCTGCGTCCGGCGAGATTTGTATGCGGCTGAAGACCAGCCATGTCGGTCAGAGTCGGATAGATGTCCACAAATTCGACAATGCGCGAGCATGGTCCGGTTGATGTCTGTCCGGGAACGCGAATGATTAACGGTGCTCGAGCTGCCTGTTCGAACAGAGTGCGCTTCTGCCAGATTCCGTTGTGTTCGCCCAGGTGATACCCGTGATCGCTCCACAGCACGACAATGGTTTTGTCGGAAAGCTGAGTCTGTTCCAGTGCTTCCAGCAGTCGGCCGATCTGAGCATCGACGAAGGAAACACATGCGTAGTAGGCCTGAGTCGCCTTCCGCAACGTGTCTTCTTCCAGACCGTAGTTCGGAACCGGACAGTTGTGAGCAAAGGCCGCCGGCGGGATGTCGTTGCGGTCGTCCGATGGAGCGTAAGGCAGTCGCAGCGTCTGCAGCGGGTACAGATCGAAATATTTCTTCGGAGCGACATACGGAGTGTGCGGGCGGAAGAATCCGACTCCCAGAAAGAATGGCTTCTCGCGATGTTCCGTCATCATCCGGATGGCTTCGGTGGCGATCATACCGTCCGTTTGTTCCGGATCCTGACCGTCGGCCGCCAGCCAGCTGAGCGACGCGCTGATCTGCCGATGCGGTTCCGCATTGAAGATGAGTGCCTCATCCGCCTTGTCACGACCTTTCGGATTGACGGTCAGATTCCAGGACGGCGGATCATCGAAGCCATCTGTTCCAATGGCAGCCGGAACGTTGTAGTGGTAAATCTTCCCGATTCGACCGGCAAAGTAACCAGCCTTCTGAAATGCCTGAGGCAGAGTGACGACGTCCGGGACTTCGTCGCGAAAATGCCGATCCAGGTCATAGACTCGAATCCTGTCCGGCCTCAGCCCGGTCATCACTGAGGCTCGGGTCGGGTTGCACAGCGGCAGTTGATTGTAGGCTCGCAGAAAGCAGGTCCCCGTCGCAGCCAGACGGTCAATGTTCGGGGTCTTTGCCAGAACGTCACCGTAACAGCCCAGTACACGCCAGGTCATCAACGGCGATGAACAGAACGTTTTGGCGCTGAGTCAGCCTTCGATTCATCGGCAGACAGCGGGCGGGGCAGCAACAGCAGCAACGGGCCAAAACAGATACCGATGTGGAACGCATTCGACCGTCGCAACATGGGATTCTCTCCGGAATGACGTCCCTGTTGACCAGAAACGCAGTTCAGTGGCCGGCAACATCCGACATCATGCCGTCGGGACCGACCGGGAAGTCATATGCATCGCCGATGAATTCCAGCCGATCATCAGTTTCGACCAGCGGAAAGCAGGCTTCAGAAACCCGGGTTCGAGTCAGATGCAGGGTGTCGGAGATCTGGACAATGCGAGCTTCATGAACGGGACGCATGCCGATCGTCTGCAGAGCACATTCGACGGCCTGTCGATCATTCGGCAGCGTGATGGGAATCATGGCGGCTTCGGGGTGAATCGCCGTGATGCAGTTGGTGCGAGTCTTCACCGGATCAATCTGATCGACGCAGCGCTGCGTTGTGAATTCCGACATGCCGATGCCCGTTCCGTTGCCGTGAGATTCTTCGGAGATGCTTCGAATCAGAATTCTCAGACACTTCACAAGATCATGTTCGGTCGCCATGTGGTCATGAAACTTTCGCCCGACCACATTGGCATCCATACCGGCTCCGCTGATATTCTTGCCGATGCGATCGACAATCAGCAGATCGATGTCCTTCAGCGGCAGACACGGCAGCCATTCACAGGCCTGCTTCAGCAGCGAAGGTTCGCGAGCTGCAAATTGGTCGGGCGGAACGGCTTCGATCAGAGCTGTTTCGTCTTCTGCATTTTCCAGAATCGCCAGGCCTCCGACGATGCCGCATTTCTGAAGGACCTGAGCGGCCACGGAATCGATGATTTCGGAAAAACTGTGAGCCATGATGGCCTGATGATAGACGGTCGCTCCGGCATGCTTGCCCAGACCGATCAGCATCATCTTATGCAGTCCGGATTCGATCGGACCGATGAACCGAGTATGCGGCTTGATGCGGTTGACCACCAGCACGTGGTCGGCATCCCATGCGAATCGGTCAAAGTGGACGGGGATTCCCTGCGACGTTTCGGCAACGATCACGGTGTCCATCGTGGCTTTGATCGGCGCGCCGATGAAATCTTCGGTGATGCCGAAGCCGTGAAGAACTTCCAGCTGTCCGGCAATCGTTCCGCCGCCGTGACTGCCCATGGCCGGAACAATAAACGGCACGACCTGCAGCGACTTCAGATGGTCGACGCAGGCTTTCAGGATGACGGCAATATTGGCGATGCCGCGACTGCCGGCGGTGAGGGCGACGGTCTGGCCGGGCAGAATTCTTTCCGAAAGCTTCAGTGCGGCAAGTTGCTCATGAACGGCGGAGACGATGTCGTTAAGCCGGGGCGTGTTGAACCGCTGGCGAACATCACACATCCGAGGAAGCTGCATCGCCGTCATCTCAGGCTTTCAGTTCAATGGGAAGTTCGTCAATTTTTGCAGCCAGAATAAAATCGTTCAGTGACAGCCCGTTGATGGCATGAGTCCAGATCTCGACGGTCACGTTCCGATACCCGACCAGATGCAGGTCGGGATGGTGTCCTTCGGTTTCGGCCAGTTCCGTGACCTGCTGAAAGAACCGCATCCCCGCAGCAAAGTTCTTCACAACCCAGGTTTTGGAAATCCGATCAGGACCGGACAGGACCGTCCAGCCCTGCAGCTGCTGATTCTGAGCTGCGGCTTCTTCCGGAGTCAGCTTAGGAACTCCGCCTTCACACGGAACACACTTCGCGGCTCGGAGCTGTTGCGATGTGGATGCTTCGGACATGTGCGAGTCCTCCGGAACGGAAGTCACAAAAAGGTTCATTCAATCGGTAAGTCAGACCGGGGTGACGATCACTTCGGCGGATTCAATCACAACCGGAGTCTGCGGGCGATCGTTGCGATCTGTGTTGACAGAGCCAATTTTTCGGACGACATCCAGACTCGACTGGTTGGCAGTTCGTCCGAAGGCCGTGTACTGGTTGTCGAGGTATTCGTGGCGACCGAGGCAGATGAAGAACTGAGATCCTGCGGAATTCGGATCCGAGGAACGTGCCATCGACAGAACTCCGTCTTCGTGCGGAGTGTCGTTGAATTCCGCTTTGATGTTGTAGCCGGGACCACCCGTTCCCGTACCGCTGGGGCAGCCGCCCTGAATCATGAAACCATCAATGATCCGGTGAAACCCCAGGCCGTTGTAGAAACCGATCTTCGTCAGGCCGATGATGTTTCCGCAGTGTCCGGGAGCAACGTCCGGCAACAGATCCAGCAGGATAACACCATGGCTGGTGTTCAGCTGAATCTGATAGTTGTTGGCATCGAAGTCGACATCCTTCAGAGCTTCGGTGACCTGAGGCTGGACGTTTTTTGACATGGGACGAAAAACCTTCTCGCGCGAAAGAAAGCCGTGCGACTCTGATGACAGTGTCGCACGGCAAAAGAAGTTTTCACCGACGGCAGACGGCTGCAGTGGTGTTGGTTTCGAATTATCGTGACAGGAAGGTCACGACCTGGTTCATGTCCACCATCAGACTGACGTCATCATAAGATGGCAAAGTCGTCACGATGGCAGTCATGGTTGCCTGATCGAAGTTGATCCATTCGGTTTGTGGCAGAGTGAGGTTCTCACCGATGGCCTTATACAGCTTCTGAATGCCGGGACGCTTTCGCAGAGTGATTACGTCACCAGCGCGAACCATCATTCCAGGGCGGTCAACAGTCTTGCCGTTCAGCTGAAAATGTCGGTGAACGATGCCCTGACGTGCCTGAGGACGGGTGGCTGTGAAACCAGCTCGGCGAACAACATTGTCCAGACGACGCTCGCAGATGATCAGCAGCTGCTGTCCGGTGTTGCCCTTCATGCGTCGGGCTTTGTCGAAATATCGATTCAGCTGGCGGTCACGCAGACCGTACTGAAACTTAATCTTCTGCTTTTCCTGCAGACCCAGACCGTAGTTGGTGGGCTTCTTGCGGCGTTTGTGCATGCCCGGCGGAAACTCCTTCCGCTCAGTGGCCTTAATTGCGCCGTTTGATTCGTAAACGTTGATGCCCAGACGGCGATTGATGCGGCCCTTCGGACCTGTGTAACGACCCATTCCTCAGCAAACTCCAAAAATTGTGTGTGCTCTGCACCACCAACACGCCACTCACGGCTGGCCGTCAACTCTTGCCTATATCCCGCAAACCGCGGGAATCCTGCTGGATTTGGCAGCAGATGGCACTGACAGGCAGTCTCAGACCCGAAAGACAGGCAGACTGCGTACAGAGAAAATCGCTCGAAAACTCAGCGCGCGAGGCGAGCCGCCTTTCGAGGAATGCAGAAGGGTATCGGTCTGAGAGCTCGCCTGATCAACAGTGAGATGCCGTTCATTCGGGAATTCCAGCCCTGAGGACGGCCGAACCACCTGGAAAAAGACCCGGAAGCGTCCTGACGGATCTCAAATCACTTTCCCGGGTCAGCTGACTCAGCCGGCGAATGTTGATGATTGTCAGGAATGTTCGCCATGCAGTTTCCGAATCGTCGCCTCCAGTGGCGTTATACTTGCCTGGTGACACTGATGTGGCTGACAGGCGTGGCGGGGTATTCCGAAAGCGGTGCCCTGGTCTAGCCAGGGGGACAGATGATTTGATGGATGAAAAAACTCAAACAGGTCGAACGGTTCCACTTCTGAGCAGGATGGTCCTTCTGCTGCTGCTCTGCGGCGCGATTGTTCCGCAAAGTCCGGCGGATGACTTTCCATTGTCCGTTTCGTCAGTTCGTGCTGAACGCATGCCGAAGCTGGTTCAGGAAGCGGTTGATCGTGACCTGCTGGTGACGGGCTTGAAGGCCCGAACGATTCGAAGCAGGAGTGTTTTTGATGTCACCTTCGCTGCGAACTCTGAAAAGCTGGCATGGATCATTCTGATCAATCAGACCGCAGCGCAGCAGGAGTCATCCGCTGAGGGTTACGCAAAAGACGGATACGAAGTCAGCCTTCAGGAGACGGTTCGTTCCGGTTCGCAGAAACTGGTTTCGACAGTCTGGGTGCGTCGGACGGAAAAGAGTCAGCTGATACTGCCCGAAGGCGAGGTTCCGGTGAGCGGAGCTGCGGTTGCCGGTTTCGAAGCGGCCGACGAATTCATGACCGCGTTTCTGAAAAAGCACAATGCTGCCGGAGCCACACTGGCGATCTCGGACCACGGGCGAATCGTATACAACCGAGGGTTCGGATATGCGGATGTAACAGCAGCGGAAGCGATGCAGCCGAACCACGTGATGAGGATCGCCAGTATTTCCAAGCCGCTGACGGCCGTCGCCGTGATGCTGCTTTGCGAACAGGGAAAGCTGGATCCGGACCAGCCGGTGCTGCCTTTGCTGGCCAGCGCTGTCGTCGATCCGCCGACTGACAGCCGCTGGAAGGACATGACCATTCGCCATCTGCTGCAGCATTCCGCAGGTTGGGACCGAGCTGTCAGTGGTGACCCGATGTTCAGGGTGGTGGAGATCACTCGGGAAGAAAAGCTTCGTTCGCCGGCACGCCAGACAGACATTGTCCGCTGGCAGCTGCAGCGGCCGCTGGACTTCGATCCCGGTTCGAAATACGCATACTCGAATTTCGGATACTGTGTGCTGGGACGAGTCATCGAAGTGGTGACTCAGAAAAGCTGTGAATCCGCGGTCCGTGAGCTGGTTCTCGATCCGTGCGGAATGCAGACCACACGACTTGGGAAGACTCGGCTGACAGACCGACAGCCGGATGAAGTGCGATATCACATGCAGACAGCGACTCGGCACACACCATTCTGGAAAATCGCTCAGGTCGGGAACGGCCGCCGTTCTGTCGAATCCATTCCGGCAGTCGAATCGCCATACGGACAATGGGATCTGGAAGTGATGGACGCTCACGGGGGCTGGCTGTCTTCGAGCGAAGATCTGCTGAAGCTGCTTTCAGCGATGGACAGATCCGATCAGCCTTTGCTGAAAACGGCGTCGCTGGAAACCATGCTGGCTCGGCCGACATTCGAACCGGAAAATGAAGTGACCTGGTACGGGCTGGGATGGTCTGTCCGCAACAAGGGCGGCCACGGCCAGCCACTGGAAGGTCACAATATCTGGCATACCGGCGCACTGGCCGGTACGTCGACTCTGCTGGTGCATCGTTTCGATGGCATGGCCTGGGCGGTTCTGTTCAATACAGATTTCTCGACCACAGGCAAACGTCTGACTGAGATCATTGATCCGCAGCTGCATTCTGTTGTCAGTCGCTGCACGAAGGATGCACAGCCGTGACGATGCCGGACCTGCGGAATCAGAACCTGCTGTTTGTCACCGGCCACCTTGCGGAGAACAGTCTGAGGGAAATTCTTCAGCCTCTGTCGCAGAAGCTGGGCTTCCGCAGCCATGTGACTGTTCCGGGCGTTCAGGTCGCGGCTTTGCTGCACGTCGACCTGTTGAAGCGACGACTGACTGTTCCGGCGGACATTGATCGAGTGATTCTGCCGGGGTGGGTTCAGGGAAACATTCAGCAGCTGGAAGATCAGTTCGGCTGTCCGGTGATTCGCGGGCCGAAGGACCTTTACGATCTTCCGGAGTTTTTTGGCGAGGCTCAGCGACCTCGGGCAGCTCTGGATCGGTATTCGATCGAAATCATCGGCGAAATCAACCACGCAACTCGCCAGCCTCTGTCAAAGGTGATCGAGGAAGCTCGGGCGATGCATCGAGCCGGAGCGGATGTCATTGATGTCGGCTGTGTGCCCGGCGAAAGCAGTCATCGCGTTGGAGAAATTGTTCGCCGACTGCGTTCGGAACAGCTGCGAGTTTCGATTGACAGCTTTGATCGTTCCGAAGTTGAGCAGGCCGTCGAGGCCGGAGCGGAACTGATCCTCAGCTGTAATCAGTCGAATGTCGACTGGGTGACTCAGCTGCAGACGGAAGTGGTGCTGATTCCGGAAACTCCGTCCGATCTGCCGAGCCTTGATCGACTGATCGAACAGGTTTCAGCCCGGAGCGTTCCGTTTCGCGTCGATCCGATTCTGGAACCGATTGGCATGGGATTCACCGCTTCCCTGCAGAGGTATCTTCAGGTGCGGCAGTGTTACCCTGACGTTCCGATGATGATGGGAGTCGGAAACCTGACTGAACTGACGGAAGTGGATTCCGCCGGTGTGAATCTGCTGATGGCGGCTGTGTGTGAAGAACTGGGGATTCAGAGTGTCCTGACAACTCAGGTCGCCGGCTGGTGCCGCGGATCCGTCGCGGAACTGGATGTCGCTCGTCGAATGGTTCATCATTCCATTCAGCAGAAGACACTTCCTAAACATCTGGGGATTTCGCTGGTCATGCTGCGCGACGCTCGCCGACGAAAGACTTCATCGGAAGCTTTGCAGCAACTGGCCTCGGCGATCACAGACGGCAATTTTCGAATCTTTGCCGCGGATGACGGGCTGCACCTCATGAATCGCCGTGGTCACTGGATCGGCGAGCAGCCGTTTGAGATCTTTGGATCTGCTCTGCAGCAGAACCCGGACATCGACGCCGCGCACGCTTTCTATCTCGGCTTCGAAATGGCTCGAGCCGAGATGGCTCGGCTGCTGGGAAAACACTACGTTCAGGACGAAGGCATCAGCTGGGGGCTGGCCGGACAGCTGCCGGGTTCGGCGACCGTTCATCACCGGAAGTCGTCTGATCCCGGAAGTGCGTCCATTGAGAATTCACCGGATGCTGAGCCTTCCTGAGACGCAGAAAAACTCACTGCCATGCAGGCCGCAGAGTATGTCCCGGATTTCGGAACCTCCGACCACTCGACCACAGCGACCCCATGGGCGCCCGCTGTGGAGAAACTACACTGCTGGTTTCTGTCATGAGAACCGATGATCGGAAACGACATCCTTATTTTCCTGCCGACGAATTTTCGCCTGACTGACGTTCGTGAGTCGACTTCTTCATCAATCGCTCGATCCGCAACTGGACATCATTGAAACGCTGCAGCGCTTCGAAGGCGAATCTCATCTGCTGCTGCTGGACAGCGCCGCTCATATTCGCGAACGGGACGCTCGGTACACATTTCTGACCGCTGATCCCGTCGACACGGTGCGAATTGACAGCGTTCAGTACGGAGATCAGCCGTTCGAGCAGCTGCGAACCTGGCAGCGTCGGCTGTCGGCCGGCGAACCATCAGCGCCTCCGTTCTGCGGAGGCATCGCAGGGCTGATGTCGTACGAACTGGGAACAGCCTTTGAACGCGTCCCGGTTCCGGCGTGTGATGAGTTCCGAACACCGGCATTGCTGGCCGGGTTGTACGACTGGAGCATTGTCTGGGATCACATCCGCAAAACCGTCGATCTGTATGTGTCAGACGTCTCGACGGAAACAGGAAATTCGAAGACTCCGTCGCTGGTTCAGAAAGCTCGTCAGGAATGGGTCTTGTCCCGACTGAGTCGCTCGCCGGAAGGATCGGGAAATTCTTCCGGTGGCAGAATTTCGGCGGGCGCGGAATCCTGCGGAACGTCGGTCGTGACCACATCTCCTCTGCCGATTGACCCTTCGGTCACATCTGTATTTTCAAGAGACGAATATCTGGCGGCCGTTCGGAAAGTCATCGAATACATTCGAGCCGGAGACATTTTTCAGGCGAATCTGTCGCAGCGACTGAAGGCGGCATGGGCGGGTTCTGCTGTGGAACTTTACGGTCAGATTCGACGACATAATCCGGCGCCGTTCTGCGGGCTGTTTCAGGCCGATGATTTCGCGATCATCAGCGCATCTCCGGAACGCTTTCTGAAAGTCACGGATGGCCGCCATGTTCAGACTCGTCCGATCAAAGGCACCCGTCGCCGACAGCGTTCTCCCATTGCCGATCTGTATAGCGGAACCGAACTGTTCACCAGCGAAAAGGATCGAGCTGAAAATGTGATGATTGTGGATCTGCTGAGAAATGATCTGTCCCGTGTCTGTCGTCCCGGGTCAGTTCGCGTCACAGGACTGTGCGAAGTTGAAGTCTTTGAAACCGTTCAACATCTCGTTTCAACGATTGTCGGGGAACTAAGACCCGAATGCGATCTGTGGGACCTGTGTCAGGCGGCAATTCCGGGAGGATCGATCACCGGAGCTCCCAAGATTCGCGCGATGGAAATCATCGCCGAGCTGGAACCTGTTGTGCGAGGCGGTTACTGCGGAAGCCTGTTCTGCCTCGGTCCATCTCTGAACTTCGACAGTAACCTGCTGATCCGCACTTTTACTCTGAAGAACGGACATGTGCAGTTTCCGGTCGGCGGCGGAATCGTGGCAGACTCTGATCCCGCCGACGAATACCAGGAAACTCTGCACAAAGCCGCCAGCATGCTGCGATCGCTGCGAGTCACTCGGGAATAACGGCATTTTCCCCTTCTCCATTGAACGTGGGAATGATTCAGCGGGCGTCAGCAATTTCAGAGAACCGGTGGCCTTCTGTGAAATTGGTGGAACCATTGCGACGAACAGTGCCCTTAACCGGTCGTTGAGGAATCTGCGGTCACCGAAGGCTGCACTCTGCGGAATGCAACCTGCTCCGAGCGAGGATCCTATGTCTCCATGCCGTTTTCTGTCTTTGTTTCCGCTGGTTCTGCTTTCAACGTTCGGCTGCGGCGATTCCTCGAACGAAGCTCATCTTGCCGTCGTTTCACAGGCTGAGATTCCTGACAGCGGCGGTGAGCCGGCGTCGGTCCAGTTGACGGAAGCCGGAGACCGAAAGATTGTTCGCACTGCTGAACTGGTGTGGAAGACAGAAGATCGCGGGGCGACACGACAGCAACTGCAGGCCATGATTCAGGAATCCGGCGGATGGATCGCCGACGACACTGAAGAGCGTTTGGCGCTGCGGATCGAACAGACCATGACTGCTCGAATTCCGGTTTCGCAGTTCGATTCGTTTCTGGATGGAGTCGCCGCTTCAGTCGATTTTTTCGATGTCCGCAGAATGACGGCCAGCGATGTGACAGAAGTTGCCATGGATCTGACTGCTCGGCTGAATGTCGCACGACAGTCGGAAGGTCGCTATCTGGAGCTGCTGAAGTCGGCTCAGAAGGTGTCCGAGATGCTGGAAATTGAGGTCGAACTGAATCGGCTGCGGGCAGATATCGAAGCCGCCGAAACCCGACTGAACGGACTGCAGAATCGCATTGCCTTCAGCACCGTCCAGCTGAGATTCTACGAATCAGTGCCCGCGTCCGTTCGGTTCGGCACTCGACTGCTCGACAACGTGAAGATCGGCTGGCGCGGGTTGATTGAGTTTCTGATTGCAGTGGCGCTGCTCTGGCCGCTGCTTTGCGTTGCAGCCGTGGTCGGCTTCGTTGTCCGTTATCGATCTAAACGACGGGCAAATTCCGATGCCATTCACAGCCGTTGAGCAGCAGAAGCGACCTCAAAAAAATCGGTATTCCGTTGATCGGCTGAATTTGCCTAAACTCTGAGGCTGCGTTCTGGAAGTCGGTTCGTTGACACGATTCCCGATGGGATCGGGGGCGAGAAATTCTCATCCCGGCGGATCTTCCGTGCAGAGCATCGGAAGCAGAAAATCGGAAGCGGGATGTTTCCGGATGCGGCTCAGCTTCACAGAACTCACATCAGAAATCGCCGCCCTCCCCGGGCGGGACATCTTTTTGGAAAGGAAACCAACGATGTTCAATCAGCGAATGGAATGGTGCCGAGCGGCACTGACGGCACTGCTGACCGTCACTTCAACTGTGGCTGTGATCGCTCAGCCGCCCACCCGAATCTCCAATTCCAGCAGCGATTTTGGCGATTTCAATCAGCTGATTCGAAACGGTTCGTCTCCACTGCCGGTCTTCCCCGGCGGCAATCCCTCGACAACAACCAACGTGGATCTGTCCAAGGTTGATCCGCGAGTGGTGGACAACCTGCTGAAGGAATGCGTGGTCGAATCCGAGCGGCTGTACCGGGCTCTGTCTGTGGATTATCAGCGGTATCCGGAAGTTCGGTCGCTGCTGCAGGATCTGATTTCTCTGCGAGCCCGGACGTCACGTCTGTCGCAGGACATGGCATCCGGATACTCGCTGGAGCGACTGCTGCCGGACCTGAAACAGCTTGACAGTGACTGGCACCTGATGTCGCATCGCTTTTCCAGCACTCCACAGCTGAGTCGCACGACTCAGGAAAGCGTCAGCCGAATCGACGGCCTGGACCGCCAGCTGGAAAAACTGTTTAAGATGGAACCTCAGCTTGATCGACGGGCTCTGATGCTGGAGCTGGCTCGACTAAGCAGTTCCATCCGCAACCTGGCTCAGGAACTGGAGCTTGATCCCGAAGGCGGCGCGGCAGGATATTCTCTGGCTCGTGAAGCTCAGAAGCTGGATCAGCAGGCCGACCGGGTTCAGCAGATGGTTGTCGACCAGTACCCGTACACCAGCATCGTGAACGAATACATTCGGTTCGGAACGATGTGGACGGCCATTGAACCGCAGTTGCGAGCAGTCAACAGCCGGTATGTTGAACGCAGCCTTCGCAACGTGATGCTGGCCGATGATGCTGTTCACAACCTGCTGTGGATCGAACAGCAGACCAGCCGCGAAAACCTGAAGCAGATTGCGGCCAGCCTGATGAAGGACGTCGACGAATTCTATAACCGCGTTCCTCTCAAACTGCTGCTGCACTTCAAGGACGCGAACGGGATTCTGCAGACTTCCAATGACTTTTATGGCACAGTCCAGCACCTGATCGACTGCGTGAATCGCAATGAAAACGATCGAACTCTGATCGAATGCTATGGGTACGTTGAAGAATACGGAGCCGTCTTCATTCGGGATTTTGAACAGCTTCGCAGCAGCACCGGAAAGGTTGTGCTGCGGGAAATTGAAGACGGAATTCTGGCTCTGCGGAATGAACTGAACCTTGCGGGAACCGTCAACACCATCGACACACCCGCCATGCGTCCGGCCGCTGCAGCTCTGGCGAACCTGGCAGATCAGCTGGACTTTGATGTTCAGCAGTGGCTGGCTCGGGATCGTCAGGCAACATACCGCAGCCAGGCTCTGCAGGCTTCCATCAGCTTTGTGAAACGGGCTCAGCGGCTGCAGTCAATGCTTCAGGTCCGTCCGACAGCCGCCGAGGTCAAAGCGGAAATCAATACTCTGGTAGAAGACTGGAAGAACGTCTACCAGTATCTGGGTCGCTGCAATACGGAACACCGCGACCACCTGAGAATTCTGGCACAGGAAATCAGCCAGAAGATCTTTGAACTGCGAGCTCCGCTGCAGTTGTGATTTGAAGCGTCAACGTCAGCTGAAAACCTCAGCTGACGTTGTCTGAAATTCTGGAACCTTTCCAGCCGACCGTCGATTCCTCCGGGAGTCGGCGGTCGGTTTTTGCATTGATCCACTGTTCAGCGAAGCAACCGCAGCAGAACCGGGACCGGCTCAGGCTGCGGGCGACTACAGGCGTTCCCGACCGGCAGGCAGGGGGACGGAGATCCACTGCATCCGGTGATTCTGAGTTCGCGAAGATGAAATCTGAGTTGCCGCGTAGCTGCGAGGATTGGAGCGGCCTGCCAGTCGTGGCATTCTCAGAACGTCAAAGTGACTGCTGCGAGCCTGTGTTTCTTCGGCCGGCAAAAAATCCTTGGCATCAGTCTTTGTGCCTGGCACGTCGGAGGCCGGGGGCTCTGCTTCAGCCGCGGGAGTGGCTTCATTGTTCGGAGCCGGAGCGGGCTGGTCAGCTCCCACGGCTGCTTCGGCACCGGCACCGGTGGTTTCGATTGGAGTATCAATCACCGGCTTCCTGGCACTGTGCTCACCTGTTGTGTCGTCGATCAAAGGTTTGAACCCGCCAGCTCCGGTCCCTGAGTTCGGCGAATTCAGGCGGTTCTCGAACGCGGGTGGTCGGCCGAGGTCGTCACCGCCGAAACCGCTCCCGCTCCCGGATGATGGTCGATTGCCGTCCTCCAACAGGCTTCGGTCCTTGGGATTCCAGCCATTCGTCGAACCAGGCTGTTCGTTTGTTCGCGACCGGCCGAATCCATCCAGTGGCTTTTCGTCTTCCAAACTGCGGACACCTGAACCCGAGCTTCCGCCGAAGTCGCGAGTGCTGCCTGACGAACTTCCGCCGTTGTAGTTGACATCCGGCTCGGGAACTTTCCGGGTCTCGGTGCCGATACAGCTTGAACCGCAGGATGACCCACAGCCGCTCGAACAACCGCCACAGCAGTCGATGCCATAACTGTTGGACGTATACCCCAGATACCCGGCCGAATAGGTTCCGGTACTGCATCCTCCGTTGCAGCATCCTCCGGACGAATACGCCGGTGCATAGCCAGCATACGACGGAGCATAGCCGCAGCACCCTCCGCCCCAACCCCATGGCGAATATCCCATTGAGTAGGTTGGGAGGAAAGGAAAGAGGCAGCAGGCCGATGCAGGCTGAGCAGCCATGATGGAAATCACGGAGCTGAGGAAAATTATTGACGAAAACCGCATGGACTTGGCCTCCTCGGCCGAATTGAAGCAGATCAAGATCAGAAGTGTGGCACTGGCTTCGCCAGTGTTGTTCAGAGCCCGGTGACGAGTCCCACCCCGATCAGGCGTTGAACACGGCAGCAGCCGACCGAACGATTCTCCGGGAACCACCCGAGCGGCAGTTTCGGAATAATCCTCAGGCTTTCGTCACGCCTCCATTTTTACCCGGCTCGGACGACAAAAGTCAAACACCCGATCAGCGAAAAGCCCCGCGGCACTCGGGAAATTCCGGTTGTTACATGAGGGAATTCGTCGCGAGTTCGGGAATTGTGTTGAAGTTGTAACGGTTGTATCGACGACACAGATGAGGAAGGTTCTCTGTGCGCTCGTGGCGCCCCAGGAATGTGATCCTCCGGCTCATCGAATGAAGTGTGAGTTTCCCGGGGCACCTGCCGTTGCCGTTTGAAGTGAATGGGCTCGCTAAGAGTTCAGGTCAAAGGCCGTTCCAATGATTCTGGCTGAGTATCAGGTCAATCTGGGAATCTTCGGCGGTCCGATGGATCTGCTGCTGTATCTGGTGCGTCGACACGAGCTGGACATTCGCCGAATTTCGCTGGCTCAGGTGACGCGCGATTTTCAACAGTTTCTGGAAGTGCTGGAATTCCTCGACCTGGACCTGATGGGCGAATTCGTCGTCGTTGCCAGCACTCTTCTGGAAATCAAAAGCCGGGAGGTTCTGCCTCAACAGGAAACTCAGGCAGCAGACACGGACGAAGTTGATGATTCGCCGAGCGACATCATCGGCCAGTTGCTGCAGTACAAAAAATTTAAGGACGCGGCTTCACGGCTTTCGGAACGCGCATCGGCGTGGCTCGAACGCTACCCTCGGCTCAGTGATGATCGTCCGGATCAGAAACATAACCATGCTCTGGACCGGATCCGCGAAGTGGAACTGTGGGACCTTGTTAGTGCACTCGGCCGAATCGTCAAGCTGCCGGAAGTCGAGGCTTCCTCCAGCATCCGCATGGATGAAACACCGCTGTCTGTCCATCAGGATCGCATCCGTCAGCGCCTGCTGACGGAAGAACAGGTTGCGTTCAGCAGCTTCTTTGACGGAGAACACCTGCAGTCACGCATCGTGGGCATCTTCCAGGCGATTCTGGAATTGATCCGACATGAAAGTTACCGAGCGATCCAGCCGGAAATGTACGGCGAAATCTGGGTCATGGCTCCACTGGAAGGCTACTCCAACCGCGGTTGATTTCGGATCTTTTCCGGCCGACGAGGCCACATTGCAAAGCGGCACATTGCCTTGCAGGCAGGCCTTCACGGCGTCAGGGGAGTCGAACGGGATTCTGTCGTCCTTCCAGCAAAATCAGACGGTCGCATGAAACGCGATCTCCGGCGATCTGCTGCACCTTTCCGGACGGCCACCGGACTTCAACAAGTTCCATGGTCTCGTCAGCCTGCAGACAGACGGCCACGGTTCGGTCGCAGTGAGACAGATAGCTGCCTCCACCGGTCACCGGTCTGAGAATGGATCGAAGGCTGGTCTGAACCAGAACGGTCGCGCCGGTGGCATCCCGATTCGACTGAATGCCCTTCAGTACAAAACGCAAACACCGGGCTGGTTCGGCACCCTTGTTTTCCAGAAGGGAAATCGGAGATTGATTGTGAACGATCACCAGATCGAGATCTCCGTCGTTATCAAAGTCCGCTGTCGCCAGACCGCGACCAATATGATCTTCGGAAAAGTATCCTTCGTCGAACTTCATCGGACGGAATCCCTTTCCAGTGTTCACCAACATCAGAGGACGCTGCCGGATGGGTGACTGTCGAGCTGTCTGAACGACGTGACCATTGCTGACAACAATGTCTGCATCTCCATCACTGTCAAAGTCATGAAACGCCGTGCCGAAGCCCACAAACAGGTCTCCGATCGCGGCCACCCCGGACTCGGGCGTCGCATAACTGAATCCTGATTCCCCGCGGTTTCGATACAGAGCAAACGCTTCGGCTTCGTAATTTGTGACCCACAAATCAATCATGCCGTCCTGGTCATAATCGGCCGCGTCCACTCCCATACTGCCATCGGGATGAGCGAACTCATCAACAGCGACTCCGGCGGCAATGCCGTCTTCCGTCAGCATGCCGTGTCCGTCGTTCAGATACAGAAAGTTGTCGGTGGTGTCGTTGGCAACGTAAATGTCCAGATCCTGATCCTGGTCAATGTCCACCAGGATCACTCCCAGTCCTCTGCCTTTTGCAACCAGACCTCGCTGCGAACCTTCGGACGTGAAACTGTTGTCGGCCTGGCTGATCAGCAGGGTATCGGTCAGCCCGTCAAACATTCGCGGAGGACAGACGTCCGGCACGTCGTTTGAGCCCAGACAGGACGGATGGTTCGCAGGCGACCAGTTGACATACTGAGCAAGATAAAGATCGCTGAATCCGTCCGCATTGATGTCGCCCCACCCGGCGCTGGTCCACCAGCACTCTGATTTGGCGATGTCGACTGGAACTTCGACAAACGTTCCGTCGCCGGAGTTCCGGTAGATTTCGAACCCTCCGTAACCGGTGATCACGTAGTCGGGAAACCCATCGCTGTTGAAGTCACTGACGGCGACTCCGTGGCTGTAAAACGATGAGCTGTTCGTTCCGCTGACTTCGGAGATCTCGTGGAACACCCAGGACGACGTCTGTCGGAAAAGTCCCGCAGGTCGGCCGACGGGCTGCAGATCGTGAAATTTTCCTCCGCCAGGAAACAGCAGATCCGGTTGTCCGTCCAGATCAACGTCCAGTACGGCAACTCCACCGCCGACAGTTTCCACGATGCTGTTCCGTTCCTGCTCTTCTCCGTTGTGATAGGTGAACAGAACACCGCTTTCAGAAGCTCGATCAATCCAGCGGATTGGAATTGCTTCGGATTCCTCAGAAGCGACTCCAATCGCCGGAGTGATCTTCGCTGCGGGTTCGGCACTGTCTCGACAGCCAGGCAGACAAAGCGGCACGACAATGAAGACGAACTTCAGCCATTTCGAAACGGATTCACAGTGCACTTCGCCGTGTTGTCCTGAACTGAATGACGGCGGTGCCCACGGCACAGATGCGGTTGCTGCTCTAAAGCAGTTTGCTTTACCATGTGCCCGCGCCAGGCGTCTTTCGATAGCAGAAACGCTGAATCCCGCGAGGCAGTGTGTGTCAACGATTTCGAAAGAAGCTCTAGTCATGCGTTGGGCTCGCAGCGGGCAGCTGGTTTAAACGCAGACGGAATTCTGCCGCCTGCTGCGCATCGCCTTCCCGAGCATCCGGACCGGCAGCCCGTCGCTGATGGAATTCGGCAAGAACAGAAAGTGCTTCCGGGAAACTCGGGTCGGCCTCAAGAACAGCGTGCAGCCAGACCAGTCCCTGGTTTTCATTGACGTACTTCAACAGGATTTCTCCGGCCTGCGTTCGAGCGGTCAGGTCTTCAGGCACGTCGCGAACGCGATCGATCAATCGGTCCAGGCGATCGATCTTCTCGTTGGCTTCCCGGTAATCGTCGAACAACGGTTCTGCTTCGTCCCGACGTCCGTCCCCGACGTAAGCTCGGCCCAGCAGATACTTCAGCTTGTGATTGAGCGGGTCACAGTCTGAAGCTCGTTTCAGTGACTCGATCGCGCCCGAAAAATCCTGATCGGCAAGCTGCAGCTGCCCCAGTTCCTCGTCCACTGCCGTTCGTGCTGTCACGATGGTCTCGCCCAGCAGTCGGAAGGCTCTCAGCTGCCGCTCCGAATCAATCGGGTTCTGCCGGATCGACATCAGGATCGACCGAGCCTGTTCGGGCTGGTTCAGAGCTCGATAGCATTTCGCCATGCCGACTCTGGCAGGAACGTCTGTTGTCAGCCATGCCGCTGCAGTTTCAAACCAGGGAAGGGCCTGCTCCGGCAGTTTCTGTCTCAGCAGAACACGTCCGGCCTGATACGCCGCCGGGCCGAATCCCGGGCATACATCGGCCGCGTGGCGGTAGGTGCTGAATGCTGAGTCCCAGTCGCCCTGAAATTCCTGGATTCTGCCAGTCATCAGGATCGCTCGCGGGTCGTCGGGAAAGTCCAGCTTCCATGCCTTCAGGACGGTCAGAGCTCGATCCGTCTGATGGCTGTTCATGAACCCACCGGCAAAGGCATCGCAGATATCGGCAACGTTTCCCTGGCCTGACACAAGAAGATGAGGAAGCCGGTCTGCGACCTGCTTGACTCCGTTTCCCTGAGCCAACATGAGAGTTTCCTGCAGACCGACCTCGGATTCGTATCCCCGCTGTCTGAGTTGGCCCGCGAGTGATGCAAACGCCGACGTCTCTCCCAGTTTTCGAAGAATTTCCAGCTGTTGCAGGCGGTCAGAATCAGTCAGCCATGTGATGGACTGAAGCGTCACCAGCTGCTTAAGAGCGTGTTCAGGCTGATATTCCCGAAGGTCACGGGCGATCTCGTGTCGGACATACCACACCAGGCCGAAATAGCTGACGGCCGCGAGGCACACGCCCAAAGTCAGTCGCTTCAACCACACCCGAGATCGATGCATCTTTCTGTGTCCCGGGGACTCACGTCGGCAGCGTTCAAACCTGACTCTCATTGATGTTCGGAAACGCCACGCTGTCGCTCAGAACAGGTACTCGCACCGTGTGAGAGTTCTGTTCTGTAAGTATGGTCCTGTTGCAAAAGAGACGTTCACGTTTGACCTGCGGAGAATACCACTCCTTGGGAACAAAGCCAGCCGCTGTTGACAACCGCCGTTGGGAACAGACGAACAATTGCTATCAAAAAAACGGCTCGGGCGGAACTGCCGAATGCAGAACCAGCCCGAGCCGTGAGGTTCGAAAAGGTCAGAGGGGTTCGAGTTGGCCGTCAGATCCCCGGGATGTCGACATGCTTTCGTTCGGCGATTCGACGAAGCTTCTCCAGAGTTCGAACTTCGATCTGGCGAACTCGTTCTTTGGTGACTCCCAGACGATTGCCGACTTCTTCCAGAGTTTCGGGTTCGCTGCCGGTGTTCAGTCCGTAACGGCAGGCAATGACCTTCCGTTCGCGACCATTCAGTTCTCCCAGAATTTCGACAATCGCGTCTCGCTGAGCTTTGTTCACAAGTTCCTCTGCGAATGCGCTGCCGCGGCCATCTTCTGAATCGTAGAACACTTCGTCGTATCCCGTCCGAAAACGGTCCAGACGAGTGTGCTCAGCCGGAACCGATCGAGCATAGTTCTTCATGATGGCCCATGAGGCATACGTTGAGAACTTATTGCCGCGAGCATAATCAAACTTCTCGATGGCTCGAATCAGCGACATGTTGCCATCGCTGACCAGCTCGAAAAAGTTCACGCCTGGTTTCAGGTGTCGTTTGGCGATTGAAACCACCAGCCGCAGATTCGAGCGAGTCAGCAGGTTCTTGACCTGATCGGCCTGTTCAAGCAGTGATTCCAGCTGGCGAGCAACACGAGTTCCGCTGCGGCGATTGCTGAGCGACTTCTGCAGTTCGGCAGCCTTGAACTTGAGGTAGTTCATCAGGCGGAAGTAGTGCTGTTCCTGAGCCTTATTCAACAGCGGAACCTTGTACAGTTCGGCCAGGTAAGCCGGCAGTCCGCCGGGGACTTTCAATGCTCCCTTCTGATCATCATAAGGAGGAGCGTCGCCGCAGATGACCTGTTCAGCGTCAGGTTCGCGGAAGCAGTCATTGTCCATGAAATCGATGGGAACCGCCTTCAGGCGACAGATGCGAACATCCGCGAGGATAGAATGAATCACGGGCTTGCTGCGACTGAAACGTCGAGCCAGATCGGGGATGGAAACGCCCTGAGTATGCAGGTCGTACATCAGCGACTGCTGTTCCGGAGACAGCTGCCCCGTGGCCACCGGGAAGATGGCATTCTCGGGATGCTGTCGGTCGTAATCCCGCAGCGTATATCGGATGGTTTCGATGGCGCGTCTCAGACGGGAACTGAGTTGACGACTGACTTCTGTGAGTCCATGACCGGCAGCTGCCAGCTGGCGAGCTTCCAGAATGATCTGCTGGCGTTCTGCATCGGACATCTGCTGAAACGCGCGGCCTCGATCAATTTCCGGCTGATTGGCCGCGACAAACCGGTCCAGAGTCGAACGAGGAATCACAACGCGTTTCCGTCCGTCCACCTTCACTCGGCGACTCGCCAGACCTCGGTCACGCCAGCGATCGACTGTCTTGGAAGATACGTTGAACTGTCGGCTGACTTCCTGAACCGTCAGTGCCGGTTCGTTCAGGTCATCAATGCTGACGTCCATGCTGTCGGACAGGTCCTCAACAAAGCACCGCAGATCGTGAGCCAGGTCGGCTCCGTCAATCGCGTTGTCTGTCTGAGACTTTGGACGATAGCCCGTGATCTGAAAGCAGACGTCGCTGTAGGAGTAGTCCTGCCCGGGCTGAACGCTCAGCAGAAACTCTTCCGTCTTTTCAATCTGACGATTTCGAACCGTCTGCGGAGCAAAACGCATCTGCTGCAGAGCCAACTCTTCGATGATCGGGGAACGGTAAGTCGTCATTCTTCATGCTCTCCTTCTTGGTGGCTGATGGTCCTCAGCCGGTTGCATGAACCTGTAGGCAAAGGGTGTGCCGAAGTCTCTTCACAACTGCCTGCCTCTGGTGAACTCGACGTCCGGAGGACGCCAATGCACTGTCTGTTCTCCGCCAGACACACTCATTCAACACTCGAAAGTTCGGTTGGACACCGAGTTTTCTTTGTAATTCCGTCAATTCAGGACGCAGAGATTGAAAAAATGTTCACCGGAAAGATTCTCTTTGGTCCCCCAATGATCAGATATTTTTTCCGTTCTCATTTGTCTCTCTATCTCACAGACGATCGGTGAGCCGCCAAGCTTACAGATCCACGGTCAGTTTTTTCTGCCGAAAGTCAAATTGACGACAGATGCGTGCTCAATGTTGCGTCCGGCCTGCTCAATGTTGCAGGATCAGACATCTCATGCCGCAATGTGCAAAGTTGCCGTAGGCGAGCTTTCCCGGAATGTTTTCCTAACCTGTTTTGAAGGAATAACTTGCGTCAGTTTTCGATCGAGTCATTTCCGGGCTCCTTCCGGTGGAACGAAGATTGCGTCCGGTTAGACCAGAGTTTTTTCTGATCAGCCCAATCGGCAATCACATCACTGGGGAATTCGCTGACCGAGTCGGATTTCCTGGCTGAGAAGTGTTCCAGATGGCAGATTTACACCATCCTGAAGCATTCGGAATAAAAATTCTGGTGTTCAGGCCCGACTGTGCCGGGCCAACATGTGTCGTCTCTGAGCGACGCCTGGCCTCGTTTCCGGCTGATGTCCTGCTTTCCATCGGGATGATCTGCCATTGATCAGACAGGAAAAGGACAATTGCAATGCCCTATGCTGAAACCTGCCTTGGCTTCGGAGCGATTGTGTCAGCCATCGGAATTTCCCTTGTCTGTTATAACGTGAAAGCGTATCGAGTTCACCTGCGGAATACCGACCTGAGTCGGGCGGACGAAGGGTTCTATTCGCGCCAGTATTCACGCCGAATGCAGACCTCGGCTCTGGCAGTGACACTCGGAGCACTCATCGGCCTGTGCGGATATCTGAAAGCCTTCCGCGAGTCGCACGTCTTCGCCACAATCTACCTGACGTGCCTGCTGCTGCTTTCATTGTGGCTGATGCTGCTTGCTGTCAGCGACGTCCTGGCAACTCGTGTCTATGCCGGTCGAACTCGGCGAACTCAGGGAAATCTCCAGGGATCGCTCCAGCAGGCCCTCGATGACGTTCGCAAAGCGCACGGTCTGAGCTCACCGGAACGCTGATGCTTCGTTCGGGTCGTCTGTTTCCTGAACGGGATCCGGACACTGATTCGCGAACTCCGGTTGCCAGGGGAATCCGCGGCCGATAGCATGGCCGCCGGTGCCACGTCCGTTGTTCCGATGACAATACGATCCGGACAACGGTTGGAACGCTGGTTCCGTTCGGCGGTCGAATAAAAACGTAGTTGTTGGGGGAGTCATTTCGTGACGAAGATCTTCACTGTGAGTCTGATTCTCTGGTTGTCCGCGGCTGCTCATGCAGCCGAACCGGATTTCCCCGTTGGGCAGTGGGTGTCTTTATTCAACGGTAAAGACCTGACCGGTTGGACTCCGAAAATTCGATACAGCGACTGCGGCGAGAACTTCGGCAACACGTTTCGCGTTGAGGATGGTTTGCTGAAGGTTCGCTACGACCGGTATGAAGAATTCGGCGAACGCTTCGGACATCTGTTCTACGCGAAGGAGTTTTCGAACTATCGGTTTCGAGTCGAATACCGATTCGTGGACGACCAGTGCAAGGGAGGTCCGGGGTGGGCGATCCGCAACAGCGGAATCATGGTTCACGGCCAGAAGCCTGAGACCATGGACCGCGATCAGGACTTTCCGGTATCGATTGAAGTCCAGCTGCTGGCCGGCAACGGCAGGGATCCTCGAACAACGTCCAACCTGTGTACTCCGGGGACGAATGTCGTCATGGGCGGTGAACTGAAAAAGCAGCACTGCATTAATTCCTCATCGAAGACTCATCATCTGGATGAATGGGTGACAGCTGAAATCGAGGTCCGGGGAAACAAAGTGATTCGACATTTTCTGGATGGAGAAACCGTCCTGGAATACAACGAACCTCAGCTGGACGAACGGGATGCCAGCGCGAAGAAACTGATTCACGATGGCCGGCTGGCTCTTTCGGGAGGAACAATTTCTCTGCAGTCCGAAAGCCATCCCTGCGAATTTCGCAAAGTTGAAATCATGGTTCTGGATGCGGACGAGTAGTCCAGCTGCCCGGAAGTTCGACGACGGGAGACATCATGCTGAAAGTCATCGGACTCGGTTATCCCCGCACAGGAACCATGTCGCTGAAGCACGCCCTGGAAGCGCTGGGCTTCGGGCCCTGCTACCACATGATCGAAGTGTTCGATCGACCTCAGGATCCCGAATTCTGGCTTTCGTTACTGAAGTCTCAGGGAAGGCCGGTTCGCTGGGCCGACGTGTTTGCTGAATTTCGGTCAACGTCTGATTGCCCGGCCTGCTGTTTCTGGAAACAGCTTTGGCAGGAGTTTCCGGACGCCAGATACATTCTGACGGTCCGCGACGCCGACGAGTGGTATGACAGTTTTCGACTGACTGTTTATGAAGCCATCACGCATCCGGAACGTGCCCCCGACGAACAGCATCTCGCCGTTCAGCAGATGGCTCAGCAGCTGATCCTGGATCACCTGTTTGCAGGGCGGTTCGACGATCGCGAATTTGCCATCGACTGTTACCGGCAGCACAACGCGATGGTGCAGAAAACAATTCCGGCGGAACGACTTCTGGTTCTGAACGTGGCCGACGGATGGACACCACTTTGCAGATTTCTGGATGTGCCCACCCCGGAAGTCCCGTTTCCCCAGTCAAACACCCGGTCGGACTTCCGCGAGAGGTTCGCCGTTCCGGAAGGGCACGCAACCGGCGGATGACGAGCTCGAACGTCGGCCGCTGTTGTCTGAGAAGAACGACTGACGCTGACACCGAGTGGTTTCAGCCGGGACCACCGTCTTTAGTTTCACTCCACGCCTGGAGCGCTTCGAGGAATTCCGGTGTCATGCCGGCAGCGATTCGGGCGTCCATCTGAAACCGCTCGCCTCGAGCTGTGCCGGGCTTGATGGGCCATTTCAGAGCCTGTTGCCATGCCTCGAAATCGCTCAGACCTGGATCCTTGAGTTTCCGCAGCCAGGTCAGGCCGAATTCAACGTGCTGGATTTCATCCAGATGAATAGCTCGCATGATTTCCGCTCCGCGCGGGTCATCGTGCTGCAGGAAGTACTCTTCGAATTCCACGGTGTGATCCAGGTTGGCTCCTTCAAACACCAGCGGCAGCCCGGCAACATATTCCAGAACGGATTCATAGGCCTGAGCCTTTGTCCAGATGTAGCTGTTGATGGGAAGGTCGCCAAAGGTCAGCCCCAGTTCCGCGGCTCGACGAACATGCAGCCGAGTATGGCGCTGTTCGTCAAACATGATTCGAGCCACTCCCATCCGGAATTCCGGGTCCGCGTCCGGAAACGCCAGCAGTATCATGGCCATCACTTCCAGAGCCTGCAGTTCATGATTCGCCATGATGTGATGTGCGACGGCTCGCTTCTGCCGGCTGCTGAACGCCTGCCCCTTCGGCATGGCCGGAGCGGTCCTCTGTGCGGCGAACTGGAGATTCTCGGGCCGAGCCGGAACTGTGATCCGCACCGCGGGCCCCGGATTGACATCGGTCAGAGCCGCTTCCGGTCTCTGAATCTTCTGGTCGAGAGACTCAGACAGCAGCACCTGCTCTGCAAACGCTCTCAGTTCCACAACTTTTCCTCAGTCTGCCAATTCGTGGGGACAGAAAACACACCGGTGCTGCCCAGGAACGGCGATCATAACACCGTTGTTTCGCGGGAACACTGCGAGGCGAACAGCCGCAAATAAAGCCACGGATGAAACACAGATTGAACGCAGGCGGCTGTTACAGTTGATTGGGTGGTATGCCGCTGAAATCTGTGTTTCATCCGCATTTCATCGGTGGCCACCAACCGAACGTCACGATCTTCCGCCGTCGGGCCCGGACCGTTCCGCTGGCAGCACATCACACAGGTCACTTCTTCAGATGCTGTTTTTCCCCGGAAAACGGCTTTGTTAGCGGAGCCCCGAGATTGACTTCAGAAAAACTTCTGCGATTTCAGATTTCTTTCCGGAACAGCCAGGCCAAACCGCGTTTCCCAGTCCGCAGTTTCCGTTTGCCAGAACCTCCGTTGCTGAAAGGAACAAAATGAGGAAACGTCGTTCGCATACCTGGCTGTGTGGCCTCATCCTGATTGCGGTAGCTCAGATTCCGATTCTCGCGGCCGATTCCCCTGTGGAAAAAACGTCCTCGCGAACCATTACGTCGCCAACGTTCGACTCGACGGCGGAACATCGCGAACTGTTTGATGGAATGCAGAACGGCGAATTCTCTGTGCAGGTGATTCCCAGGGGGCCTGAACTGGGGTATGTGCTGATTACAAACACGACAAAGGAGATGCTGACCGTGGACCTACCGGAGACGTTTGTGGCCGTGCCGGTACTGAAGCAGTTCAACGGACTGTTCAATGGCAATGGGAACGCGAATGGAAACCTGAACGGCAACAACGGGCTCGCCGGCGGAAATCAGGCGTCAGGTCAGCAACCGGTCGGTGGAGGTTTTCAGCAGAACAACAACGGGAATGGAAACGCCGGGAATCCGTTTGGCAATCCCGGTGGCAACAACAATCCCGGCAACGGCTTCTTTTCAATTCCTCCGGAACGCACCATCCGACTTTCGTATGTGTCCGCCTGTCTGGCTCACGGCCGTCCCGATCCGACACCGCGATCTCGCTACGAATTAGTGCCAACCGCCGAATTCACTCAGGACCCAGTCCTGCAGAAACTGATCGCCGAGGTTGCACACAGCCGAGCCACCTCGAAAGCGCTTCAGGCGGCTGTCTGGCATCGGACAGACGATCTGTCGTGGAATCAGCTGGCCACCAAGTTTTCCCACACGGTGCTTGGACAGCGGCCTTACTTCACAAGTGCTGAACTCGACGATGCGAAGGTCTTTGTCGAAGAAGCCGGAGGAAACGTGGCACCGACGACCTCAACGTCAATCGCTCAGTCAAGATAGCCGCTCATCCCCGATTGACCGAAGAAACAGTGGCGGTCGGTGGCGGAGCATCAGGGCGATTCGTCAGCATCAATTTTCCGGGCATCCTGCCTGGGAGCTTCGGGTTCAGTGTCTTTGCGTTCAGCGGCATCGGGTTCGATGAGTTCCGAGGTGGTCTGCCGCTGAGATTCGTCGTAAATCATTACCTCATCCGGAAGGAATGCTTCGTTCTGCAGATCGACGGTCCCGGTCGGTCCGGGTGACGCAAATTCACACGGCTGAGTCTGCAGGCAGGGAGCATCCTTGCCGTGAGTTCTGGCGAGAGCTCGCAGACGAGCATCGTGGTAGGCTTCCGGACACCATTCGCCTTCCGCCAGCATGATGTTGTTGTCTTCCAACAGTGTACCGGTGGCAAGATTCAGCGACGTCACGGCTTTGTTGTAGGCCACCATCTGCTGGTAGTAGGCGTTTTCGGCCGCGGCAAGGCTGGCCTGAGCTCGCAGGACCAGGTCCAGTGTCAGCGTTCCGACTTCCCGTTCCGTTTCCAGCAGCTCGACTCGTTTCGCTGCCGCTTCCAGCCGCTTGTGATTGGACTGAGCCGCAGAGTAGGCTGCCGTGACATCCTGAATGGCCGTGGCAATGTCATGAGCAATGTTCTTTTCCTGCGAAGCCAGAATGGCATTGGCCTTGGACAGCTGCAGTTCCAGGTTTCGCACCTGACTTCGGGCAAAGCGATATCCCAGCGGCATGCTGAACTGAATGCCGGCATTCCATGAGTTCAGGTTTTGGTTGGTCATGGAACCATACCCGCTGCGGAACGGACTTCCGGATTCCGTCAGCAGGGTATCACCGGCACCGTTGATATCGTATCCGCCGACGAAGTCCATTCGTGGTCGGACAAGGCTGTTGGCGGCCTGCAGCTGCAGCTGCAGACTCTTGATATTCCACTTCTGTCGCCGCAGTTCGACTCGATGAGTCAATGCTTCGGTCAGACAGGTGTTCCAGTCGGGAATCAGTTCCGCCATGGCGGGTTCATCGACCGGACGAAGAACTGTTCCGTCGTTCATCGGCAGGCCGATCAGCCGCCGCAGTTCCGATTCGGCTCGATAAAGCGTACTGAGATTGGTTTCGACCTGCGCTTTGGTTTCGTACAGACGGTCACGAGCCTGAAGTTCGTCCGCCGGCTTCATCACGCCGACTTCCAGGCGATCCTGTGATTCCCGCCAGGTCTGAAACGCACTCTGATGAGCCACCACGGCTGTATCAAATGTTCGATAGGCCAGATGCAGATCCCAATAGGCATATTCGATGTCTCGCAGAGCATTCCGCACCGCAATTTCAAAGTCAGCAATAGAGATGTCCTGATTGATTCGGGCAATGACAACGCCCTGGCTGACCCCGGTGATGGAACCGAAGTTGGGGTTGGCGGGGCCTGCGATCCGAGTGTAATCGACTCCGCTGCTGGCCAGCAGCGGCTGACGAAATTCAGCTCCCAGCCGTCCGGCGTAGTTTGGAGTGTATGTCGAATAAGGAACGGCGCTGTCGACGTGAGTCCAGTCGTGGTTCAGTGAAATTCGCCCACCGGTGGCCAGCTGTTTTGACAGCGATGATGTGAAGTCTGTCCGGTTGCTGTTGCTGCGAACGGCAGCCGCGGGAACATTGACGTCCGTGCGGCTCCACGTGATGCTGGAAGCAAAGTTTGCGTCAAAGTCAGCCAGTGCCGATTCCACGCTTCGACGTCCGAACAGAACGCCGGACGATTGAATTGCCGGATCAAAAACCGTACTTGCTCCTGTCGGATTCACCAGCACGGCCTTGGATCCGACTCCGCCCAGTGCGCTGGTTTCGATGACTCGGTTCTGAGTCAAAGCGGTGTGCAGAGCTTCATGCAGTGAGATCTCACGAGGTACGTCTTCCGTTCGGCGCAGAAGGTTGCGGGGCTCCTGACTGACAGCGACGGCTTCGGCGGTCGGATTATCAATACAGGGCCAGGCGATCGTGCCCACCTTGTCCTTGTAATGTGTGATTCCGGTGATGTCGTCGTGATACTGCAGGTCACAGACGTTGGCCTTCCGATGAACGCACCCGGTCAGCAGACTGGTGGTGATCGTGAGCGCACACAGAATCGGGGCAGTGAGGACCCGACGATTCTGGGGGCTGCCCGAAGTCTGTGAAGAAGCAGCTGTCGAGTGCGAATGCTTTGAAGACATCTTGTGACTTCCCTGTCACGGACGCTGTGTCAAAGTCGACGGACAGTCGACTCGCCAATGCAGGGCCGCACATCGAATTCCACCGACGGCAGGCTCCGCAGCCCATTGCAGCGTCGATGCTCCAGAACGGAACAACAACGACAACCGGGCGGAATTCCTATCGTCGGTGACTTCGACAGCACTTGATGAATTGGCGCCCGGAGCACACTCCGCACACAACAGACGAGGCGACTTCCTGGCAAACCCGGTTCTACCGACACGACTGCCGTCAGCCGCATGACCGACAAACGCACGACGACAGGTGCAGACAGCACCAATCCCGTCCATCCAGACGTCAAGACCCGCACAACCGGACCAGTCTGTAACGCATCAGCAGTGGATTCGGCGGAAGAAAGACATCGCAACGATATCAGCGTTCGGCCGGATTGTCGGGCTCGGAGCAGTTCTGGCGATCTCGCGGGTGTTTGGGTGCCAGGCGATGTACCTCAGTACCGGTTGTTCGCTGATCGTAGTCACGGTCGAGCGGTCATTGATTAGGTCAGGGCGGTGAATTTTTCGTCACCTGTCCACAAATCCGTCCGATGACTTTGCGGAGATGATGTCCGCACGAGTCCGTGAGCATGGCTGCTACAGAAGGTTTCCAGCCAGTTGCGAAAGTTCAGATCTCACTCCCTTTTCCAGAGTGACATGAGCATACAGGCTCTGGCCCTTCATGCGGTTGATCACGTACGCCAGTCCGTTTGAGGTTGCGTCCAGGTACGGATGATCGATCTGCTGGAGATCTCCGGTCAGGATGATGCGGGTGCCTTCCCCGGCTCGAGTGATAATCGTCTTCACTTCATGCGGCGTCAGATTCTGGGCCTCATCGACGATGAAAAATGTCCGCTGCAGACTGCGACCGCGAATGTATGCCAGCGGAGTAATCTGCAGGCGGTCTTCCGCCAGGAGCTGCTGAATCAATTCGGCCCCCTCGGGATTGCCGTGTTTCAGAACGGAAAGATTATCAAACAGCGGCTGCATATAAGGTTCGATCTTGGCGCTGGCATTTCCGGGCAGAAATCCCAGATCGCGATTGCTGAGCGGAACAATGGGCCGAGCCATCAGAATCTGCCGGAATCCACCTGCATTTTCCAGAGCGGCGGCCAGCGACAGCAGTGTCTTTCCGGAACCGGCATTTCCGGAAAGTGTCACCAGTGTGATTCTGGGGTCCATCATGGCCTGCAGAGCAAACGACTGTTCTGCATTGCGGGGACTGATTCCGAAACAGCTCGATCGAGTGATCCGGTGATAGCATTCGTCGGTCGAATCATATGTCGCGATCACCGAACGCGAGCCGTTCTTCAGAATGAAGTTCTCGTTGCTCTGAGGCCCTTCGATGGCAGGGACATCCGCTGCGGGTACAACGCCGGATTCAGCAAAAAAACGATCAATGACGTGACCGGGGACGTCTGTGATGAGTCGTTTGCCTGAATAAAGCTCAGACAGACTGCGCACCTTGTCGCTGTGGTAATCCTGAGCGACCAGTCCGAAAGCCTTGGCCTTCAGTCGCAGGTTGGTATCTTTCGTTACCAGAATGACTTCCTGATCCGGTGACAGCTCCGCCATTCCCAGAGCCGTATTCAGAATTCTGTGATCAGCCGTATCGCTGCTCAGCAGTCCCCGAGTCCGGGCGCATGGAAGTGGCATCAGCACTCGAATGCGTCCCAGACCGTCTCCCAGAGAAGCGCCTTCCGGAGACATCACGTCCCCTGTCATTTCATCCAGTTCGCGAAGAAAACGGCGTGCCTGAAAATTGATGTCGCCATCACCCTTCTTAAAACGATCCAGCTCTTCCAGCACGGTGATGGGCAGCGCGATGTCGTGTTCGTGGAAGTTATGAATGCAGCCCGAATCGTGCAGAATGACGTTTGTGTCGAGGACAAACATCCTGACGGCGGTGTCCGCGGGGCGAGCCGAGCGGCTGGAGGCGGGGTGGTTCCTGTCAGAAGACTCTGAGCCGTGCGGCGCTGCAGGGCGAATCATGGGCATTGCCTGTTGCTGAAGTATGCCAAGTCCATTCGGCGGTTCTCGCAACCGCGACATCATGGTACTTCGACCGGGTCGACCGTCACAAGACTCCTCAACCGATCATGCCACAGAAAAACGCATCACTCGTCTCCGTTTCGTTAAGAATCGGAGAAGAAAGACAGGCCGGGTTCAAACCCACAGGGCGAAGCCGGCCTTCTGCGGAACAACCGAACCGGATCTTGCTGCCGGTCCGGTTGTTTCCGGGAGGCTTGGGGATGAATGCCGTGTCTTCAGCCGTGGGATCCGCGCATTGCTGCCGAACGACTTAATCGCGACTCCGAAAAGCAGCTTCGATGCCACTCTGTCAGGTCAGGCCGTGTTCCGTGAGCCAGCGTTCGGCGTCCAGAGCAGACGCGCAGCCGGTTCCGGCGGCGGTGATGGCCTGGCGGTAATGATCGTCAGCCACGTCGCCGGCAGCGAAGACGCCATCCACACTGGTGTTGGTACGATGTGCCACCGGCAGCACGATGTAGCCTTTGCTGTTGGTCTGCAGCTGGCCTTTCAGGAAGTCAGTGTTCGGAGTGTGTCCGATGGCCGCAAAGTAGCCCGTGGCTTCCAGCTCTTCGGTCTGCTTTTCATCCTGAGTGCTGCGGAGTCGCACCCCGGTCACTCCGTCTGTTTCGTTTCCGAGCACCTCGTCGACGACCGAGTTCCATTTCACTACGATTTTGGGATTGGCGAGAACCCGATCTGCCATGATTTTGCTGGCACGAAACTCATCGCGTCGGTGAACAATGTAAACCGTAGATGCATATTTCGTCAGGAACGTGGCTTCCTCCATGGCACTGTCACCGCCGCCGACGACAACCAGTGGCTTGTTGCGGTAACGAGGCATCGCTCCGTCGCAGACGGCACATGCGGAAACGCCCATGTTCTTGAAACGCTCTTCGGATTCCAGTCCCAGATAATTGGCTCGGGCTCCGGTGGCGATAATGACCGCATGGCTTTCGAATTCTGTTCCGCCCAGGCTTTTCAGGCGGAACGGTTTCGCTGAAAGATCAATTTCAGCGATGTCATCCGTGATGATACGGGCGCCGAAGTTGGAAGCCTGCTGTCGCATCAGTTCCATCAGTTCGGGCCCCGAAACTCCGTGGCCGGCATGCGGTGCCATGTACTTTCGTTTCTTTTCGTCGATCGAATTGTCCAGGTAGGCACTCAGATCGCCGCGGGGAAATCCAGGAAAGTTTTCCACTTCGGTGGTCAGGGCCAGCTGACCAAGCGGCAGAGTTCCCTTCAGTCGATTGTCTTCATTGAACGCACCTTCGTAGACAACGGGTTCGAGATTGGCTCGAGCCGTGTAGATGGCGGCAGTCCAGCCGGCAGGGCCGGACCCGATAATCGTGACGCGTTCTGTCATCGCTGAGAATTCCTGATCGTAAAAAGGCCGTTGAACGGCGGTCTCGGTTTCGGCCGCAAGATAGCGGACTGGGTTTGCAACAACAACAGCGCGAATGATCTGTGCAGAATCGCAGTTTCGCGGCAGCAAAGACGGGCAAAAAGTCGAACCAGTCGACAGTTTGGATGAACCGGGAATTCCACGCCCCTGTCCGGCCGTCTGCTCAGTCCTCTCAATTTCGAACAGGCGAACAGAAGCAGTTCTGCTGATCCGGCGTCCGGAATGGCTCGCGTTTGGTTCAATTCCGCTGATCGTTGAGAAAATCTCGAAACTGTGACTCGCTGAGGCTAAACTACATGGGACCTGATCTGAGAAGATGGGCCGATGGTACTCCACGGCTCGGCTGCTTCATCTATCCCTCAACGCTCCCGCCTCAACCTTCCCAACAGTCACCACCCGACAGGAATCTCACCATGACATCGCTGCCTCGCCGAACTGTTCTGAAAGGGGCCGGCCTTTCTGTTGCACTGCCGCTGCTGGACGTGATGCAGCCGGCATCCGGAGCCGTTGCCGGATCTGAGGCTCCCAACCGGATGGCGTGCATCTTTTTTCCCAACGGCGCCATCATGGACCGGTGGAAGCCGAAAGGCGACGGTCGCAACTTTCAGCTCGGCGAAACCATGGCATCGCTGGAAGGTCTGAAGAATGATCTGCAGATCTTCACCGGACTGACTCAGCATCATGCTCGAGCCAACGGAGACGGCGGTGGTGATCACGCCCGAAACGCCAGCAGTTATCTCACGGGTGCTCAGCCACGCAAGACATCCGGAGCCGACATTCAGGTGGGTGTTTCCATCGACCAGGCGGTGGCTCAGAGAATTGGTTCCCGAACCCGCCTGCCTTCGATCGAGCTGGGCATGGATCGAGGCCGCAATGCGGGCAGCTGTGATTCCGGTTACAGCTGTGCCTATTCAACGAATATCAGCTGGCGCAGCGCGACGACGCCCACCGCCAAGGAAGTGAATCCTCGACTGGCATTCGAACGCATCTTTGGAAACCCGAACGATGCTGCTCTGGAAGAACGTCGCAATCGTTATCGAAAGAGCATTCTGGATTTCGTGGCCGACGACGCGCGGCGACTGAATGGACGTCTGGGAGGCACCGATCGACAGAAGCTGGACGAGTATTTCACCAGTGTTCGGGAAATTGAGCAGCGAATTGATCGAGCCAATCATCTTCGTCCGAAGGAAGTCCCGGAAATCGATCTGCCGGACGGTGTGCCTGCTGAGTTTGTCGAACATATTCGGCTGATGTATGACATCATGCTGCTGGCGTTCCAGACGGATTCGACTCGAGTCGCCACGTTTATGGTGGGTGACGCCGGCTCCAATCGCTCGTACCGCGAAGTGGATGTGAAGGATGGGCACCACGAACTGTCTCATCATCGCGGCGATGAAGGCAAGATTGCTCAGATTGCGAAGATCGACCGATTTCTGGTGGATCAGTTCGCCGGCTTTCTGACTCGTATGAAGGCCGTCAAAGAGGGGGATGGCAATCTGCTGGACAACAGCATGATTCTTTACGGCAGCGCCATTTCCGACGGCATGGCTCATGCTCATCACGACCTCCCGATTCTTCTTGCCGGGGGCGGAGCCGGAACACTGAAGCCCGGACAGGTCATTGACTTTCCGAATGAAACGCCACTGAACAATCTGTTTCTGGCAATGAGCGATCGCATGGGAACCGGACTGAAAGAGATCGGCAACAGTACCGGAGCGCTGGACATCTGATCCGTCGCGAGCCAGGCTTCCGGCGGTGTGACAGACCGGAATGACAACGGCAGTCGATTCCTGAGTGATCCGGCGTGTGAGATTCGAATCCGAAGAACAGACACTGGAACTGCGGGGAAAGTGTTGTTCCGGTTCTCGTGGCCTGTTCGGGACATCACACGCATCAAGTGGGGCCGGGACGAAGCCTTTGCTGGGGAAGACGTGAACATGTCGGAAAACGAAGTGAAGCTGGTTGTCGCTGTTCCCAAAGAACTGGCGGCGGATGAGAAGCGGGTGGCTTTAGTACCCTCCATGGTGGCGACGCTGCTGAAGAGCGGAATGACGGTTCGCATTCAGAGCAACGCCGGGCTGGCGGCCGGGTTTCCTGATCAGCAGTACGCTGACAAAGGTGCGGAAATCGTTTCGGATCGCGCCGAGCTGCTGAAGCATGCGGACATCGTCCTGCAGGTGCGATCTCTGGGAGCCAACGGCGAACAGTCGGAAGCCGATCTGCCGTTGATGCAGAATGGTCAGTTGTGGATTTCCAGTTGTGATCCGTTGACATTTCCCGACTGTCTTTCGAACGTCGCGGTTTCCGGAGCGACCACGTTTTCGCTGGAACTGGTGCCGCGCATCACGCGTGCTCAAAGCATGGACATTCTGTCGTCGATGGCGACCGTTGCCGGTTACCGAGCCGTCCTGCTGGCAGCCACCGCCGCGCCGCGCATGTTTCCGCTGATGATGACAGCTGCGGGAACTCTGAAGCCCGCACGAGTCCTGGTCATCGGAGCCGGAGTGGCCGGACTGCAGGCCATTGCCACGGCCAAACGTCTGGGAGCCGTCGTGCTGGGTTATGACATTCGCCCGGCGGTTCGCGAGCAGGTGGAAAGTCTGGGCGGGAAGTTTGTCGAACTGGATCTGGAAACCGGACAGGCCGAAGGTCAGGGCGGCTACGCCAAACAAATGGACGAAGACTTCTACCGACGTCAGCGCGAAGCGATGAAGAAAGTGATCGCGGACTGCGACGTCGTCATCACCACGGCTGCTGTTCCCGGTCGCAAAGCGCCGATTCTGGTGACGACGGAAATGATCGAAGCGATGGCTCCGGGTTCTGTCGTAGTGGATCTGGCGGCGGAACGAGGCGGCAACTGCGAACCGACCGTTGCCGGGCAGACGATCTGTCACAACGGAATTACCATTCTGGGCCCGTGCAACGTGCCGTCGGATGTGCCGGTCCATGCCAGCGAAATGTTCAGCAAGAACATCGTGACCTTCCTGCAGTTGCTGGTCAAAAAGGGTACGCTGAACATCGACACCAACGACGAAATTATTCGCGAAACACTGTTGACTCGAGCCAAAGACGTCGTGCATCCGAAGATCCGCGAACTGCTGAAGCTGCCGCCACTGGCTGGTGACGCTTCGTCGGAAGTGTCGGGAGCCGCGGCCGAAACGGCTTCGGATGCCACGGCAGCGACGGGCAGCTGAGCAACGTACTGCAACAGGTGACCGAATGACACGAGCCGACTTTCAACGTTGACAGACCGCAAACTTCAGTTCGCTTCTGGTGTAGCGTCTCCCTTAGATGGAATCTTATTGACCGCAGTCTTCTGTTTTGTTTACCCCGTGGCCGACAGGCCAGGCATTTCTGCTCCTGGCCTGTCGGCCACGGGTTACTCGAAGGAATTTGAGAGACACTACACTAGTGCTTTGTGACAGCAAATTTTTAGGGTACGACGGACTTCCAGTCCGTCGATCGTGCCTGTCCCCGTCGGACTGGAAGTCCGTCGTACAACTCAACACGACCCCAATTTTAAGCTGTCACAAAGCATTAGTCTGTTGATGTTCCGAAAACCAATTGGAAGTGCATGCCGGGACAGCTGATCACAGGAATTCCTGTAATTCTTCACGCAGCCTTTTGCGTACGGTATAGCTGGCGGTCCGGACGGCCCCCGGCGACATGTTCAGTTCACTGGCAACATCCACGGCTTTTTGCCCATCGATCGTCGTCCGCCAGAAGGCTGTCCAGGTGCGTTCTTCAAATTCGCCCCGGATCTGCTGCATGGCAGAGTAGGCCAGCAGTTGCCGGCCGGACTGCTGTTTTCGGGCGTGGCTGTCATCGGCCGGAAACTCAGAAAACGAATCTTCGATGCGTTTGAGCTTTAATGTCAACGTTGCGGCATCCAGCGCCTGAAAATGCTGGGCGACGACTCGAAAGTGGTCTGAGACCGTATGAGCGGCGACTGTACGCAGCCAGCTTCGGAAACTGGCCCTGTCTTTCCGGGGTTCAAACTGCGACAAGCCCTGGTAAACTTTCAGGAAGACCGTCTGCATCGCATCTGCGGACTCATCTGGTGACAGGTCGCCGTTTCTGCACCGTGAGTAAATCACAGGGCTGTAGATGCGGACGAACTGTTCCCACGCTTCCTGATCGCCATTCTTCACGCGGTCGATCAGGCTCAGAGAAGTTGTTGGATCGATATCGCGGTGGTTGTCCTGTTCCATGATCTGGATGAGTGGTTCTGCGATTGCCTGACTTCCGATTTGCAGGGCGTCATTCAACCGACAGACCCCTTGAGACATGGATTGTCCCCTCACATGGGGCTCTTTTCCAGTGTTGAAGTCTCGATTTCGGGAAGTGGCGTTTCCACTGGTTTTTGTCACGATTTCCCAAGGAAATCTGGCCGCGGGCAGGACGGCCCTCGTATTTGTCAGCCACGGGAGCAGCACAGTTCGGTGCCTGAATTTCCCCGGACTTGCCGACCGCCTCCTGTGGTCTTGGGGCCTGTCGGAATGACTGGAAATCATTTCTTTCCCCGCTCCACCGCCGGAACGTCTGACGCTCGCTCGCTTTAACAGTTGAGAAAACTATCTTGAGCAACGACCGGCGTCGGGATTTCGCTCCGATTGCCCTGCCATTCCTCTCAGCAGCCCGCTTTGCCCTCTGAACTTCGTGAGTTTTTCTGATGCCTGTTTCCCGATGGCTGGAACGTCTCCGACAGCAACTCAGCAAATCCATCACTTCCCGCCGAAGACACCGCCGCTTCCGAGGCCGCCCGTTCCCCGCCCTTGTCCGCACAGAATTCCTGGAAGACCGCACCCTGCTGGCCACCGTC
>JAWKTY010000035.1:27500-64916 GCA_041398865.1 Planctomycetaceae bacterium | reverse complement strand
AATGAATCCGCCGCTTTCGGCTGCTTATTCCGGCAACGGCATTTGCAGATTCTTTGCGAGGAATGCCCACTGGTCTGCGACTTCTTCGATGACTTTTGCCGTAGGTTTGCCGGCGCCGTGTCCGGCTCGGGTCTCGATGCGAATGAGTGTCGGGCTGGGGCCTGCCTGGCAGGACTGCAGTCGGGCGGCGAACTTGAAGCTGTGGCCGGGAACAACTCGGTCGTCGGTATCGGCCGTTGTGATCAGTGTCGCGGGGTAGTGAGTGCCGGGTTTCAGATTGTGATAAGGGGAATAGGCCGACAGAGCCTTGAATTCTTCTGCATTGTCGGCACTGCCGTAATCATCCACCCAGAAACGCCCGGCAGTGAACTGATGAAAACGCAGCATGTCCATCACGCCAACCGCTGGCAGGCATGCCGCGTACAGATCGGGTCGCTGAGTCAAGCAGGCACCGACGAGCAGTCCTCCATTGCTGCCTCCCTGAATGGCCAGTTTCTTTGACGACGTATACTTGTTGTCGATCAGCCATTCCGCAGCGGCGATAAAGTCATCGAACACGTTCTGTTTGCTGAGCTTTGTGCCGGCCTTGTGCCATTTCTCACCGTATTCTCCTCCACCTCGCAGATTGGCAAGGGCAAACACGCCGCCCATTTCCATCCACGCCAGTCGACTGACACTGAACGACGGTGTGAGCGAAATGTTGAAGCCTCCGTAACCGTACAGGAGTGTCGGCTGGTTTCCGTTCAGAGCCAGTCCTTTGCGATGGCTGATGAACATGGGAACCCGAGTTCCGTCTTTGCTGGTGAAGAAAACCTGGCGAGTTTCATAGTCGTCAGGATTGAACTTCACGTCGGCTCGACGCAGCAGTGTGCTGGCTCCGGTTTCGATGTCGTAGCGATAGTTGCCGGGCGGAGTGGCGAAGCTGCTGAAGCTATAGAACGTTTCGGTGTCGGTCTGTCGACCTCCGAAGCCGCTGGCCGTGCCGATGCCGGGCAGTTCCACATCGCGGACGAATGTTCCGTCGAGCCGATGCAGGCGGATCAGGGTCTGAGCATCCTTCAGGTAATGTCCGATGATGTGATTGCCCACCAGACCGGCGGAACTGAGCGTAAATTCCGTTTCCGGAACAATTTCCCGCCAGTGTTGCTGAGCGGGCTGCTGCAGGTCGATCGCGATGATGCGTTTCAGCGGCGCTGACAGATTTGTCTGAAAGTACAGCGTGGAATTCTGATTGCCCACAAACGTGTATTCGAAATCGAAGTTGTCGATCAGGTCCGTTGGCTGAGCGTCAGCCTGAGACAGATCCTTGACGACGATGCGGTAACGGTCATCGGTTCCCTTCCAGATGGTGAGAATCAGATAGTGTCCGTCTTCGGTCACCTGAGCTCCAAACCCCCAGTCCGGGTTATCGGGGCGTTCATAAATCAGAACGTCCTCAGACTGCGGTGTTCCCACGATGTGGTAGAAAACTTTCTGGTTAAGATTCAGCGACTGGAAGGTGGCTCCTTCCTGAGGTTCGTTGTAGCGACTGTAGAAGAAGCCTTTGCTGTCCGGGGTCCAGGAAATACTGCTGAACTTGATCCATTTCAGTTCATCGTCCAGCACCTTCCGGGATTCGATTTCCATGATCCGCCACGTCCGCCAGTCGGAACCGCCGTCCTGAATGCCGTAGGCCACGTAGCGACCGTCATCACTGAATTCGGCGTCGGACAGAGCCACCGTTCCGTCGGCTGACCATGAGTTGGGGTCGATCAGCACCTGAGGTTCATCGGCGAGTGTCTGCTGCATCAGCAGGACGCTCTGATTCTGCAGGCCATCATTACGAAAAAAGTAGTAGCGTCCTCCCGCCTTGAACGGAGCACTGATTTTTTCGTAGTTCCAGAGTTCCGTGATTCGCTTTTCGATGGCATCTCGTCCGGGAATCTTCTTCAGGTAATCGAAGGTCAGCTGATTCTGAGTTTCCACCCATGCTGCGACATCTTTCGACTGCCGCACATCATCTTCCAGCCAGCGATACGGATCTGCGATGTCCGTCCCGTGGTAGTTGTCGACATGATCGATCGTTCGAGTCTGAGGATACATGAGTGGTTTTTCCTGAGCCGTTGCAGGCACCAGCAACAGCGGAAGAATGACGAGAGAAAGAAGTGTTGGTTTCATGAGCAGAGCCTGCTGACAGCGAACGTTGGAAAAGAATCGTTGCGGCCCGCTGAGTCTAAGTCGTGACTGCATTCAGGAAAAGCGGCTGTGCACGGCGATTCCGGGGTTTGCGGCGAGGACTTTTGTTTCTGTTCTCTGAGCGGTGGTGTTACAATGACCTGTCGAAGTTCAGCCTGCCCTTGCTCCCGCCGCCTCCCCGGAATTTCCGAAAACTCGCCCCGCGCTGACCTGCCATGGAACCTTCACACAAGAAATCCCGGTTGATCACTCGACGAAGTTCGCTGCACGCTGGTGTTCTGGGAGGCCTGGGGCTGTCGCTGAGCGACGCGCTGAAACTGGAGGCTGCAGACAGTCAGGCTCTGACTCAGGCGACCGGCCAGAAAACACAAGCGAAAGCACTGAGCATGATTCAGCTGCATTTGGGCGGCGGTTTTCAGCAGCAGGAGTCACTGGATCCGAAGCCGGAAGCACCGGTGGAGATTCGCGGTTCATTCGGAGTGAGTCGCACAAAGACCGGCGACATTCTGAGCGACAACTTTCCGGAAACCGCAAAGATCGCGGACAGGGTTTCGATTTTGCGCAGTGTTGTCGGTCGGGTTCCCGATCATGGGCTGGCGACCTATCACCTGTTCACCGGTTATCCTCAGACGGCTGTCATCGATTATCCGCAGATGGGGGCCGTTGTGTCGCATGAGCTCGGCAAGCGTGGTGAGCTTCCTCCGTACATTGCCATTCCCAACAAGAACGCGTTCTCGGGAGGAACCGGTTTTCTGGGCAGCGCGTACGGCGCGTTTGAACTGGGTTCTGATCCGGGGCAGAGCAATTATCGCGTTCGCGATTTTTCCATTCCGGAAGACACTTCGGTGGAGCGGTTTGAACGCCGTCTGGCAGCTCGGCGAATCGTCGAAGGGCGGCTGAAGGAACAGCAGGTTGACCCGAACACTCTGGACACCATGGACGACTTCTACAGGCAGGCTCACACTCTGCTGACGTCAACGAAGGCTCAGAATGCGTTCACTCTCGATGGCGAATCGGATGCGACGTTTGATATGTATGGCCGGGATGTTGTGGGCTTACGAGGTCCTGACAACAGGTTTCACCCGAAAGGTCTCGCCGAACGCCTGATTGTGGCTCGGCGACTTGTGGAGGCTGGAGTCCGTTTTGTGACGGTGACTTACGGATCGTGGGACTGTCACGTTGATGTTCGCAGCAATACTCTGGATCAAATGCCTGCTCTGGATCATGCCATTGCGGGGCTGGTGAGCGACCTGGATCAGCGTGGCCTTCTGGACACCACCATCTTCTGGGTGACGTCCGAATTCGGGAGAACTCCGAAAGTGAATAAAGACGGCGGACGTGACCATCACGCTCGATGTTATTCCAATCTGATCGCCGGTGGCGGGTTTGCTCGAGGCCAAATCTACGGAGCCAGTGATGCCACCGGAGCTGAACCTGCTCGTGATGCCCTTCCCCTGGAAAACCTGCTTTACACCATCTACCGCCAGCTGGGCATCGATGCCAACAAAGAACTGCTGGCCTTCGGAACGCGGCCCATTGAGATTGTGAAGGACGGGAAACTGGTGGAAGGGTTGTTGGGGTAGGTCCGATCTGTGGTTTGTTGTCGTGATTTGTCAAATCCGAGTGCTGAAGGCTTCCGAAATGCATCCAGCGTCTTCCAACTTTTTGAAGTGTTTTGCCATTGCTGTGGTGGTGAGTTCTGTATCGTTGCTGAGTGGTGAGGAGCGGATTTCTTACAACCGAGATGTTCGGTCGATTCTTTCGGACCGGTGTTTCTTTTGTCACGGGCCGGATTCTTCGCATCGTGAAGCGGATCTGCGGCTGGATGTTCGAGCGGCTGCTGTTGCCAGTGTGATCCAGCCGGGGAATGCCGACGAGAGTGAGCTGTTGAAGCGGCTGCTGAGTACCGATCCGGACGTGCAGATGCCTCCACCGAAGTCCGGCAAGAGTGTCTCAGCCGATGAAATCGAAGTTCTGCGGCGGTGGATCAACGAAGGAGCTGAATATCAGGGGCACTGGGCTTTCGAACCCGTTGTTCGACCGCTGATCCCGCAGCCCGATGCGGCGACGGTGAAAAGTTTTCCGGGCTGGACGACCAATCCCGTCGATCGGTTCCTGCTGAAGCGGATGCAGGCGGCGGGATTGCGGCCCAATCCGGATGCGGAACGCGAAACACTGATTCGTCGAGCGTCCCTGGATCTGACTGGTCTGCCGCCGACGCCGGCTGAAGTGGCTGAGTTCGTCAATGACGCGTCGCCGGACGCATGGGAACGCGTGATCGACCGGCTGCAGGCGTCGCCGCATTACGGCGAACGCATGGCTCTGAACTGGCTGGATTACGCTCGGTACGCCGACAGCAACGGTTTTCAAAGTGACGGCAGCCGCGATATCTGGGCGTGGCGTGACTGGGTCATTAACGCTTACAACCGCAACCTGCCGTTCGATCGATTTACGATTGAGCAGATTGCGGGAGACATGCTTCCCGATGCGACTCGAGAGCAAATCATCGCCACGGGCTTCAATCGCAATCATCGCCTGAACGGTGAAGGCGGGCGGATTGTTGACGAGTGGTTTGTGGAGACAGTCATTGACCGAGTTGAAACAACCGGCCTCACATGGCTGGGACTGACTCTGAACTGCTGCCGCTGCCACGATCACAAATACGATCCCGTGTCGCAGAAGGAATTCTATCAGCTGTTCGCGTTTTACAATTCTGTTGAAGAAAGCGGAGTCCTGTCGCCTCAGGGCAAGAACGGTGAAAACACGCCGCCACTGCTCACCATTTCCACACCAGAAGAAGATGCGAAGCTGGCCGAACTTCAGCAGACGGTTTCGGAACTCGAAAGTCAGCTCAGGGAACTCAATCAGCAGTTGCCCGCGATGCTGACGGCATGGGAAGCGACCATTCAGAAGACGCTGAAAAATCAGCCTGAGGTCTGGAATGCTCTGACGAATGAAACGGTGACGTCCAGAGGCGGAGCGACGTTTACGGAACAGCCCGACGGTTCGTGGCTCGCAGGCGGAAAGAATCCTTCCGGAGACACCTATGAAGTCACGGCGCATCTGAAACCAGGCATTCTCACGGCCGTCCTGCTGGACGTGTACCCGGATGACTCGCTGCCCAATCAAAGTCTGGGGCGAGCTTTCAACGGAAACTTCGTGCTGACGTCCGTCACCGCGACACTGGCGGCACCGACGTTGGAGACACCGCTGCCGATCGAATTCAGCAAAGCAGAAGCTGATTATTCTCAGCCCAACTGGCCGGGGGAATCCGTCATCACCGGGAAAGGGCCCGGGTGGGCTGTGGACGGAAATTCGACCGACAAGCGACTGCACCGTCGCCTGATGATGGTTACGGCATCACCGATTCAGATTCCTGACAATGCCGTGCTGACGGTGACCTTGAATCATCGGTCGCAGTACCGAGATCACAACGTCGGTCGCTTTGCGATTTCGACGTCGTCCGTTCCGGGAGAAGTCATCAGCCTGAATGGGGACGGTCTGCCGAGCAACATCGCGGCCATTCTGAAAATCGATGCAAACGATCGGAAACCGAAGCAGGTTCAGGCCCTGCGGAAGTTCTTTCAGGAAAGCGTGCCGAACCCCATTCGGGACGCCATGGCAGCACGGGATGCTGCAAAGAAGGCCGTGACGGATTTTCAGGACAATCTGACCACAACAATGGTGATGAAGGAAGGTGCCGTTCGCGACGCGTTTGTGCTGCAGCGAGGCGAATATGATCGGGCTGGAGAAAAGGTTGGACGAGCTTTGCCTGCCTTTCTGCCACCACTGCCGGAAGGAGCTCCATTGAATCGACTGGGACTGGCGGAATGGATTGTGAGTGAAACCAATCCGCTGACGGCCCGAGTCTGGGTGAATCGAGAATGGGAACGCTTCTTCGGAACGGGCATTGTGAAGACGACTGAGAACTTCGGTTCCCAGGCTGAATTCCCCAGCCATCCGGAACTGCTGGACTGGCTGGCCAGTGAATTCATGCGGCCGACCGTGCTGCCGGCGGCGGGCGGCGTGGCTGCTCAGCCGTGGGACATGAAGGCATTTCAGAAGCTGATTCTGTTGAGTTCCGCGTATCGGCAGTCGTCACAGTTGCCTCAGGATGCGGAGGTGCGTGAACGGCTGGCAGCCGAAGATCCGACCAATCGGCTTTTGTCCCACGGGCCTCGAGTTCGACTTCCGGGAGAGATCATTCGCGACCAGGCTCTGGCGATCAGCGGGTTGCTGGTTTCGGAAATCGGCGGGCCCAGCGTTCGCCCGTACATGCCGGCCGGAGTCTGGGACGAAACCAGCAAGTATGGCAACCTCCGCAACTACAAAGCCGACGACGGTCCGGGCCTTTATCGCCGATCAATGTACACGATCTGGAAACGCACCGCCGCGCCGCCTTCGATGCTTCTGTTTGATGCTCCGAACCGTGAAGTCTGCACCATCAAGCGGTCCCGAACGAATACTCCGCTGCAGGCTCTGTCCCTGCTGAACGAAGTGACGTTTGTTGAAGCAGCTCGAATGCTGGCCATGCGGATTCTTGCCGAAGGTGGTGACACGGACACGAATCGGCTGACCTTCGGCTTTCAGCTGGCCACTGCTCGGCGACCGACTTCGGACGAACTGCAGGTTCTGCAAAGCGGGCTTGAAGACGATCGTCGTCGATTGAATGAACAGCCGGAAGCGGTCGCCGAGCTGCTGGCGGTCGGCAGGGCTGAACGTCCGACCGGTTTGGAATATTCATCAGCCGAACTGGCTGCATGGACACTGACGGCCAATATTCTGCTGAACCTTGATGAAGTGGTGACTCGGGAATGAAACTTTCATCGACCAACATCGAAAACGCTGCCATCTGTGATCGACGAAATCGCCGCATCTTCCTTGGGCGTTCGGCGGCCGGGCTGGGGGCGGCTGCATTGGCTTCGCTGCTTCCGCATAGCTGTGCAGCGGAGAAATCCGTTCGAGCACATCAGGGACTCGCAGGACTTCCGCATTTTGCTCCGAAAGCCAAACGGATCATTTATCTGTTTCAGTCGGGGGCACCGTCGCAGATGGATCTGTTTGATCCCAAGCCGCAGATGAAAGATCACTTCGGCGAAGACCTGCCCGCGTCGATACGCATGGGACAGCGTCTGACCACGATGACATCCGGACAGGCAAAGTTTCCCGTCGCTCCTTCCATCTTTAACTTCCAGCAGCACGGCCAAAGCGGCATGTGGATGAGTGAACTGCTGCCACACATGTCACAGGTGGCGGATGAATTCTGCATGATTCGCAGCATGCATACGGAAGCCATTAACCACGACCCCGCGATCACATTCTGCCAGACCGGGTCACAGCTGGCTGGTCGGCCAAGTATCGGAGCCTGGGCGGCGTACGGTCTGGGCAGCTAATGTGACAATCTTCCCGCGTATGTGGTGCTGACCAGCTTCGGCAGCGGACGTCCGGATGATCAGCCCCTGTATGATCGACTCTGGGGATCCGGTTTTCTGCCGTCGAAGCATCAGGGAGTGAAGTTTCGCAACACAGGCGATGCCGTTCTGTATCTGTCGAATCCGCCCGGAATTACTCAGCAGACTCGCCGCACCACTTTGGATCGTCTGGCGTCACTTAACGAACAGCATTATCACACCGTTGGCGATCCGGAAATTCAGACTCGAATTTCTCAGTACGAAATGGCATTTCGCATGCAGTCCAGTGTTCCCGATCTGCTGGATTTTTCCAGCGAACCGCAATACGTGCTGGACATGTACGGCGACGACGTGAAGCGTCCGGGATCCTATGCCGCCAACTGCCTTCTGGCTCGCAGAATGGCGGAACGCGATGTCCGCTTTGTTCAGCTGTTTCACATGGGCTGGGATCACCATGGAGGCCTGCCGAACGCCATCAAAGGGCAGTGTCGTGACACCGATCAGGCCACAGCGGCGCTCATGACGGATCTGAAGCAGCGAGGTCTGCTGCAGGACACGCTGATTGTCTGGGGCGGAGAGTTCGGCCGAACGATTTATTCGCAGGGAGGTCTGACCAGCACGAACTATGGTCGTGATCATCATCCTCGCTGCTTCACTGTGCTGATGGCCGGAGCCGGAATTAAGGGCGGCACGACATGGGGCGAAACGGACGACTACTGCTACAACATCGTTGCCGATCCCGTTCACGTTCATGATCTGAACGCGACCATCATGCACCTGATGGGAGTTCACCACGAACAGCTGACCTATCGATATCAGGGCCGGGATTTCCGGTTGACGGACATCCACGGCGAAGTCGTTCAGGGCGTCCTGAGCTGAGTCGTGCCCTGGCACCGATCAATGCCGGGTGGGACAGACATTCCTGTCTGTGGAGTTACGAAGGCTTCCAATGCAAACAACCGCGGACCCTTCAAACCAGCACACGAGGTACTCAGTTTGACGGATCCGCGGTTGAATTCTGATCAGTCGGAACGATCTTCCGGTCAGAAAACTACGGACAGGATTTCTTCTTCAGAGCAGCCAGACGGGATTTGATTCGGCTGGCTGTATTGGCATGAATAAGATGCTTTGACGCTGCCTGATCCAGAGCTTTGGCGACAAGGCCAAACTGGCTGTCCGCGTCCTGCCGAGTGGGCTTGCCTGCCAGAAACTGACGGAAGTTCTTCAGGCGGGTTCGCAGAGCGGAACGAGCCTGACGATTTCGCAGGCGTCGAGCGGTACTTTGACGCAGATATTTCTTGGCGGAAGTCGTGTTGGGCATGGATCGTCAGTGAAAAGACGCAGGAGGTAATCAGTCAGAAGCGGGGCATCATAGGCCGGTGCCCCGAACATTTCCAGCCTGATCGGCAGAATGCAGGAAAAGCTGGACACAAACCGGCGGAACGGGACTGGTCCACCGGGGAAATCGCCAACGATTCTGCTGCCGGATGGTGTCGGCAGGGGATTCCAAAGAGCAGGAAATGCCGGAACTTGACGGAATCCTCGTGATCGGGCAAAAAATCGAAGTTTCGGTGGAATTGATGATCTTGACCAAATATTCGGGGTCTGCGAGAGTCCTGCATCGCTTTGGCGAACGTGCCCTTCTGAAAAATCCCACCCTGCTCACTGACTGACCCCATGGATTCGGGGTCGCCACCGGCAAAGGAGTGCCCCGTGAAAAAATCGATGATGTTTCTGATGGCTGCCGCAGCACTGGTTGTTGCCAGCCCCGTTCAGGCTCAGGCCCCGGCAGCGTCCGGCGGCCACCGAATCGGCCTGATCGACATGGCTCATGTCTTCCAGCACTACGAAAAATTTGAAGCCCTGCGGGAAGGCTTGCAGGCCGAGATCGAAAAGAGTGACGCGGAAGCCAAGCAGATGGTCGAGCGTCTGCAGAAGATGCAGGAAGATATCAAGAAGTTCGACACCGGCAGTGCTCAGTACGAGCAGGCCGAGCGAGCGATCCTGGATCAGAAGGGTGAATTCGATTCATTCCGAGCTGCCACTCAGCGCCGCCTGGCTCGACGCGAATCCGAAATGTTCAAGACTGTCTATTCAGACGTCACAGCTGCCGTCAAGCTGTATGCCGAGTACGCGAAGTTCGACGCCGTGATGCGATTTAACCGCAAGGGCATCGACGACTCAACTTCACCTCAGGAAGCTGTCCAGACCATGAACAAAACGTTCATCTACTGGAACGATGCCAATGACATCACCGACAAGGTGCTGGGCTATCTGAATCAGCAGTATGCAGGAGCCGCCGGCGGAGCCAACAAGTCGGCCAGCGTGACTCCGGTATCGGGATCAGGACGAACGCCGGTCCGCCAGTAATCGGCTGGTCCGTCTGTAGACCGTCTGACGAAGACAGTACTCAGGCGTTCGTTTTTTCCGGCAGTGGCCTTCGGCATTCGGAGGCTGCCTGCCGGTTTTTCCATGTTGTTTCTGTTGGAAGTTTCACGCCTGTGACTGAGTTCAATGAATCTGCACAGCCGGTCAGCAAACGGCCGGCACCCGCTGAGGTTCAGAAAAGCCTGCAGACAGCAGCCGTCTTCCGAGGCCTTAGTCTGTTTCACGGATATGATGTGACGGCACGATGTCTGCCCGCAGAACCGGACACCGGGATTGTTTTTCGGCGCACAGATCTGGTGGGATCGGACGACATCCCGGCTCATGTGCGCAACGTTGCTCGCGTTCCCCGGCGAACAGCCATTCAGTCGTCGCCGAATGTGATCGTGGAAACCATCGAACATCTGATGGCAGCTCTGGCCGGACTGCAGATCGACAACTGTGTTGTGGAGATCGACGGACCGGAAGTTCCATCTTATGACGGATCATGCCGCACGTTCTGTGACGGCCTGCTGCAGGCGGGAATCACAGAGCAGGGTGTCCCGGCGACATGCGTGCGAATCGGCGGAAATGTTTCAGTCTCAACATCAGACGGCGGGCAGCTGCTGTCTCTTCGTCCTCAGCTGAAATCCGTCATGACGGTGACCTACGAACTGGACTACGGAGTGGATTCTCCCATCCAGTCTCAGACAGTGACCGCCGATATCACTCCCGAAGCATTTTATGAACAGATTTCTGCCGCCAGGACCTTTGTGCTGGAACGTGAAATCACAGCGTTGAAGCAGATGGGATACGGGCGACATCTGACAGCGAAGGATCTGGTGGTTGTTGGAGATCACGGCATCATCGACAACGAACTGCGATGGCCCGACGAAGCAGCTCGACACAAGCTGCTGGACTGTGTCGGCGACCTGGCCCTGTGCGGAGTTCGCTTCACCGGACACGTCACGGCCAGCCGCAGCGGACATCATCTGAACCACGATCTTGCCCGCACAATTTCTTCGATTGAATCAGGTCAGAGTACAGCATCGAGAGCTGCCTGACGGGTTCCGTCAGACACCTGCGATTTTCAATTTTCCGATCAGGATGATCACCATGGAAGCTCAGATTTCTCCTCTGTCTCAGGTCGACCCGGCAGCCAGGCTGGGCAAAGGTGTGATTGTTGGTCCGTTCTGCGTGGTTGGACCGCAGGTGGTGATTGGAGACTACACCGAACTGAAAAGTCATGTGGTGCTGTCCGGACGAACCAGTCTTGGCTGCCACAACAAGCTGTATCCGGGATGTGTCATTGGCGGCGAACCTCAGGACGTCAGCTTTCAGGAATCCGAAACCGAAGTCCGCATCGGCGACAACAATCTGTTCCGCGAAGGCGTGACGGTGAACAAGGGAGCTGAAAAGGAAGACGGTATTACTCGGATCGGTGACCGCAATATGTTCATGGCGAACAGCCATATTGCTCACAACTGCCGAATTTTCAATGATGTGATTCTGGTGAACGGAGTTCTGCTGGGCGGCCATGTCCACGTTCAGGATCGGGCGATCGTTTCAGGGAACACCGTGGTTCATCATTTTTCCACCATTGGCCGGCTGGCGTTCGTCAGCGGCGGCTGTCGGGTTCCGCATGACATTCCGCCGTTCATGCTGGCCGCCGGCAGTGACAACCCGACTCTGAAAACAATCAACATTGTCGGGATGCGTCGAGCGGGCATTTCGGATTCTTCCATTGAAGTGGTACGAACAGCATTCCGACTGCTGTATCGCAAACGAAAGTCTCTGGAAGAAGTTCGTGAACACTTCGACAGCGAACTGCAGGGATCGATTCCCTTCGAACTGGCTCAGCTGCTGAAATTCATTGAAGATCAGCGAGCCGGAAAACTTGGACGAGCACGTGAAGCCGTCCGGAACAAGGATCATCACAGCGATGATCAGGACGACGTACAGGATTCAAAAGCGGCATGAAATCGCTCCGAATGGCAGTCGTGGGTGTGGGTTCACTGGGACAGCACCACGCAGCAAAGCTGGCGGGATTTGACGACGTTGAACTGGTGGGAGTCGCAGATCCCGGCGAACAGCACGGGCGTCTGGTCGCAGATCGCTGTGACACAGCCTGGTATCGCAGCGCGCGTCAGCTGCCCGACGATCTGGACGGAGTGGTCATTGCCACGCCGACGAAATTTCATCCGGAAGCAGCCTCGCAGTTTCTGGAAGCGGGTATTCCGACGTTTGTTGAGAAGCCTCTGGCAGCCAGCCTGTCGGAAGCCCGACAGCTGATGGATCTGGCCAACCGGCACGGAGCAATTCTACAGGTCGGCCACATTGAACGCTTCAATCCGGCCTTCCAGCTGGCTCGAAGTGCTGTCGGCACCCACTGTATATTCGGGCTCAGCGAGTCAGCCCGTACACATTCCGGTCAACCGATATCGGTGTTGTGCATGACCTGATGATTCACGACATCGATCTGGCTCTGGCACTCACCGGTGAACTTCCCGTTTCCGTCGACGCATTCGGAGCCGTGGGAATCGGACCTCACGAAGACATGGCGGTCGCTCGGCTGAAGATGCCATCCGGCGTCGTTGTGGATCTGACCTCCAGTCGGATGTGTCCAACGGCAGAACGCAGCGTTCAGGTGTGGACGACAGACGGCTGTGTCAATGTCGATCTGCAGACTCGCAGCGTACAGCGCTGGCAGGCGGCCGGAAAGTTCCGTCGAAACCCTCAGCTGGTCCATGCGATTGCGGCCGCGACTCCGGACCCGAGAACTCTGAAGGACAGCGTCTTCGGCGAATGGATTCAGTCTGAACACCTGCAGGCGGATGCCAGCGATGCCATGTCGCTGGAGCTGCGGGAATTCATCGACTGCATACGTCAGGACGCTCAGCCGCAGGTCAGCGGCACCGAAGCCGTCAACGCATTGACAGTTGCCGACCAGGTTCTGAACAGCCTGCAGTTGTGGTCCTACCAGACCGGTTCCCGAGTCACCGGAAGCACGGTGACTGCCATCCCGCGAGCCGCCTGATCCGGGCAGCTAACAACTCCGTGAAGAATCTGAAATCTCTCCAGCCGGGGAGGTCGGTGTCGAGTGGCAGAGACACTCCTGTCTGTGGAGTTCTGGATGCCGCGTTACGGTGCCGGGAAGATCAGAGCATCCAGATTCATCAGGCCGCCCGCTTTTGCGGGGTGAGTGAACACGACGAACAGATCGTGGTGACCGGTGACGGGCGGCAGCTGGACTCGGCGTTCGTAGAAATTTTCCCACTGACCGTTCACTTCCACGTCGACGGTCGCCAGCAGTGGCCCATCAGCGGTGTCGGTTCGCAGTTCGATGGCTCCACCGGAACCTGCGGATGCAATCTTCAGAATGACGTCGCCGACCTGGTCGAAGTTGATTGCCCTGAATCTGAGTGAATGTCCGTGATTGATGGCTCCGACAAAGCGTTTACTGCTGGCGTTGCCGGAACCCAGCAGTTGCGGGCCGTTCACTTCGTCAGCATCTTCAGCTTCCACTGTGCGTGATCTCAGGTGAACGGTGGCCGATGCGTTCAGAGCCGGAACCACCCCGGTTCCGCGGTCGGTATAGCTGACGTCCAGTCGATAGTAGCCAGGCTTTGCCGCATCTTCCGCGGGCACGGGCACCTCGCCGACAAATCCTTCGAAGACACGAACCAGTCCGCTGGGCTGCAGGCTGTAAATCCATCCCACCATTTCCCGGATTTCTTCCGTCGAATGATGGCCGTGCGGAATCATGGGGATCTTGCCCCAGACGCCGGTGCTGCCTTTCATGACTCGCTGCACCGATGCTTCCAGAGCATCCGTTTTGTCACGATACTTGTTCGCAATGTCGATCAGCTGCGGACCGACTCGTTTCTGATCCACGGCATGACAGTTGAAGCAGTCGCTGCCCTTCATTCGCTTCAGGCCCGGCGGGTCGATTCCGGAGCCACTGCCTCCCGAAACTCCTCCGGAGAATGAATCAGGCGAATGCTGAGCGTTCAGGACTACTCGTCCAGGCGACTCGCGATCGATGACTTCGGCCAATCCGCTTTCGTAGGCGTCTTCATCGTTGGTGCCGTCTTCGGCATCGGCGACGATGATCTCATAGTGAATCGGATGACTGGCGTCGAAGAAGTCGCCGGTCTGAGGACTTCGGAATTGGATTTCCGGACGAGCATTCCCGGCCAGGACAGGCACCATTGCGGACTGGCTGGCTCGGAGGTATCTGTTACCACAAGTTCAATGTTGAAAACTCCAGCCTGGTCAATCAACACTGTGGTATTGGGCTCGTTTGAAAGCACGACAGGGCTGGCCTGCAGATCGAGCGTATTGATCAGACGCCACTGATAGATCAGATCGTCTCCATCCCTGTCGTGACTGCCATCGCTGGTGAGTTTCACTTCCAGCGGCAGGCGTCCCATTGTTTTCTGCCCGTGCTACAGCGCGCGGAGTTCTGTTGCCTCGGATATAGTCGATGCGAATCATGCGAGCATCCCTGTTGACGCCCCACGTTTCGCCGTATTCCAACAGGTACAGTGCTCCGTCCGGACCAAACTGCATGTCAATCGGTCGGGCGAATGTGTATCCGGGCAGAAAAGGTTCGATCCGCTCGACGCGGCTGTCAGCTGTCAGATGAACCTGTTTGACCCAGTGGCGAGACCACTCGTAAATGAAGAGAACTCGATCCAGCTGTTCCGGGAACTTCCTGTCAGATTTCAGTTCAGGATTGAAATGGTACACAGGCCCGGCACAGGCTGTTCGGCCACCACTGGCCAGTTCCGGAAAGACTTCTGACGACGCCGACGGGTAGTAGATCATGGCAGGCTGAGCCGGCGGCAGTTCCCGAACTCCCGTGTTGTTGACGCTTTCGTTGATCGGGTGAGCTGCATCAAACATGGGCCCGATGTCTCCGGTTTCAAAATTAACATCGGCGTACGGTTGGTTGTCGGCGTTGAAATACGGCCAGCCGAAGAAGCCGGCCTGGCGAGCCTGATTGATTTCATCATGGCCGCGAGGTCCGCGTTCGCTGTTGCCGCCGGCATCCGGACCGACGTCGCCCCAGTACAGAAACCCGGTCTCTTCGTCGATGGAAATCCGCCACGGGTTGCGACAACCCATCACGTAGATTTCCGGGAGTCCCTGAGAGCCATCCAGAGGAAACAGATTGCCTTCCGGAATTGTGTAGGTGCCATCGGGTTCCGGATGAATTCTCAGGATCTTGCCGTTTCCGCTGCGGCTGTTGGCTGACGTCCGCTGAGCATCCCAGGGTTCGCGGCCGGGGCGTTCGTCAATCGGAGCGTAGCCCCTGGAATCGTCGAACGGGTTGGTGTTGTCGCCGGAAGAAATATACAGATCACCGGTGGGGCCGAACTGCAGAGCTCCGGCATGATGACAGCACTGCTTTCGCTGTTCGTCGTATTTGAACAGTAATTTTTCAGATGACGGATCCAGCTTTCCGTCTGTGATTGTGAATCGACTGATATGCTGGCCCTCGAAATCAGGCGGAGAGTACTGCAGATAAATCCAGTGATTGCTGTTGAAGGCGGGATCCAGTGCCATCCCGATCAGGCCGTTTTCCTGTTCAGTGGTGATCTTCACCGATCCGACTTCCGTGATCGCGCCGGTCCGCGGATTCAGAGTCTTCACCTGACCTTCCAGTTCGATGAAGTAGACCGTTCCGTCCGGAGCAACCTCCAGTTCCATGGGACGCATCAGGCCCGTCGCCAGAACCGTTGGTTCGAATCGAGTGGGGTCGAAAGAAGAATCGGCGCCAAAGATGATGGCGGACGACAACAACAGCAGACAGCCCGCAGCAAGGGACTGACACAAAAGACGCTTCATACAGGAACGCTCGGCAGGAGGTAAGGGTGGGATAAAACGGCAGCATCGGACGCTGTCACCGGAAACCGGAGGTTCCTGACGCGACGCCCATGGTGACAGAGAACTCTGACGACGAGACGCCGTGTTCATGAGACGCGGTCGATCGAGGGTCATTGGAGACTGCAGAGCAGGCGGCGTCAATCGAAAACCGGCCGCGATCTGTGATCCGGCGATGTGCCCGATCTCAGTCTTCGTCGGTGGACAGGTCGTCGCGAAACGGAAATGTCACTTCAAACGTCGACCCCTGTCCGGGCTGACTGATCAGACTGATTTCTGCGTGCATGGCCTGTGTCAGATGTTTGACAATGGCCAGCCCCAGTCCGGTGCCTCCTTTCTCCCGGTTGCGATCGTGCTCGACTCGATAAAACCGTTCGAAAATCCGACCTCGGTCCTTTGCGGAAATCCCGGCTCCGGTGTCGCGAACTCGCAGCACATGCCCGATTTCCGTCGTCGTATGCTGAACCAGAACGCTGCCGCCATCCTGAGTGTACTTGATGGCGTTATCAACGAGATTGCCGAGAATCGTTCGGATGGCCTGATCGTCTCCCAGAACAAACAGGTCCGGATCGCCAGTCAGTGTCAGTTCAATCTTTCGACTTTCAGCAACCGGGCGAAATTCATCGGTGACGTTTTTAGCGATCTCGGAAAGGTCAATTGGTTCTTCCCGGAACACCTGAGCTCCGGATTCCAGGCGAGCCAGCTGCAGCATTCCAAGAATCAGCTGTAACAGTCGAGCGGACTGTTGTGAAATCTGTTCAAGAAACCGCCGAGCTACCGTCGAATCTTCGATCGCACCATCCAGCAGAGTTTCCGTGCAGGCTTCGATGACAGTGAGCGGTGTCTTCAGTTCGTGCGAAACGCCCGCCACGAAATCCCGCCGCATGGATTCCAGTCTCCGCACTTCCGTGACGTCGTCGAATACCAGCACAGCGCCTCCCGCGGTGATCGGCGACACGACCAGAGTGACCGTGGCATCGTTTCGGGGCAGCTTGAATTCCGTGGAAACCAGTTCCCGGCGATCCAGTGCTTCCCGGACGCTGTCGTGAATGTGACGGCTGCGAGCACACTCAAAGATGAGCCGTCGTTCGACATTCTTCGGATCAAGGTCCAGCATGCGGCACGCGACGTTGTTGGCAAACTGAATGCGTTCGTCTGCTCCGACGGCAATCACCCCTTCCACCATCGCCTGCAGCACCGCAGACAGCTGAGTCGCGGAAGACCGCATCTGTTGTTCACGCAGCTGCACATTCTTCAGGTTGACACTGCGGTCGGAATCCATCGCCGAAATGGACCGAGCGAACTCACCGAATTCATCATTTCGGTCCTGCAGAGTCAGCAGCAGATGGCGGCGTTCCTGAGAATCGTCCTGAGTTCCCAGAATGCGGATGAGCGTACGGACCGGGCTGACAAACACCGCCGCGACAAACGCCACGCTGGCCGTTCCACACAACCAGGCCACCACGGCCGCGCTGACGGCAGTTTCCGGACCGATGTTCGTGTACTCGGCATCCGGAGTCAGCGATGCCACCAGCACCCACAGCGCCACGATGGACAGCAGCAGATAGACGCACACGATCTTCCAGAAGAGTCTGGATTTCAGCCAGCTAAGCGCAGACATCGCGGGATGTTCAGCTTCCTCAAGGATCGGAAGGGCCGGAAAAATACTCAGCTTTCCCACCATCCGGGACAATTGCCAGCTGATTGTGCTGCCATCTGTGAAATTCCGGTGTTGAAAACTCTCTGTCTGCCGAGTTTTTCACGTCAGCCGAAAAAGTCGTGGGCTGCGAATTTCTGTCCACAGAGAGAATCCTCAACATGGGACGACTGATATCCGCAGCTGAAAACGGGAATGTTCGGCAGCAGAGCCTGCAGATGTCGCTGGTTTGTCGGACGAGATCGATCGGTGTTCGTCGCGTCCGGCTCAGATGTGTTCAGCACAATTCCGGTCACCTGTAGGCCGCGGTGTGCGGCGACTTCCGCCGTCAGCAGCGTGTGATTGATGACTCCCAACCGATTGGCGGCCACGATCAGAAGTGGACAGTCCCACTGCTGAGCCAGGTCGGCGATGGTCCACTCTGCTGACACCGGGCACAAAAGTCCGCCGGCTCCTTCAATCACCACCACGTCGGCGGAATCCTTCCACGCGTTGATTCCGGAAATCAGCAACTGACGATCAATGGTCCTCCCTTCCAGAGCTGCTGCGGTTTCAGGTGCAACGGGCGCATGAAACCTCTGAGGACAGATAATGTCGATTGATTGCTTCCAGCCGATTGCATTCGCCAGTTGGTGGACATCATCCCAGATCATCGAGCCATCGGACGCTGGAATCGATCCGCTGCAGACCGGCTTCCATGCTCCTGCCGACAGACCCTGCTGCCGTAGCTGTCTGAGCAAAATGCAGCTGATCCATGTTTTGCCGACGTTCGTGTCAGTTCCGGTCACCAGCAGCCGCTTCATCAGGACGGCTCCGAAGGTCGTTGTTCTGTTGAAGGTTGATCGGCCGGTTTGGGGCTTTTTGCTTCCGCAGGTCCGGATTGACGGGGATCTTTCGGGGGAACGTGGCTGTCTGAGCCAACTGAATTTTTGCCGGTGGCGGCGGGCGACGTGTTCGACGAGTCGGATGGCTGAGGACTCTGGATTTCGAATTCGTCAATCAGTTCCTGTCGGCGCTGAGCAACCGCGCGATCGAATTCGGACAGGACATCCAGCGCTCGATCCCGATTGGTGACCAGCCCGATGATCAGGTACTGAGTGATCGCCATCAGATAGCAGACCCAGCCCACCAGCCAGCGTTCGCGATGCCGCTGGAATTCCGAATGCAGGGTGGCTGCTTCCGTGAAGTTCAGTCGAGCGTCGTGCAGCGAGTCGTTGTAGATTTCCGCGGCCAGAAATGCCTGCACGGGACTGGTACAGCCGATCTGCTGACTGTACCCCCAGTTGGTGAAATCCAGCTTTGCCAGCTTCGAATAATCCACATCCGACATGATCAGCAGTTCAGCTCCGACAATTGCCGTCATCATCGCAAGGACAGGTGATGATCGGTTCAGGTGCTGACAGACGAAGCCTTTCAGAAATTTCCATTTCAGCCGCCAGAGTTCCTTTAGAGCACTTCTGCCGGGTTTGATTTTGGGCGGTCCGGGATGAATGACGGCAAACAGTTCCTGGTCAGGCATGGCTTCAATGACGCTGATTGCCAGCATCAGGCGGAGCCCCATCGTCAGCCAGTCGGCTCGGTCCATCCAATCCAGTTTGGTCATCCAGCCGAACAGCAGATGTTCCATGTTGGCCGTCGCCGCCAGCAGCAGCAGAGCTCCGCGAAACCATTGCTCCAGATCCTTTTCCAGCTCCTCATCCAGATCCTGCAGACGAAACAGGCGTCGCATGATGAATCGAAAAACGGGAATCGCGATCAGACCCACCAGCAGGCGGGTGACCGGGCGCAGGACCGACTTGAAAATCGGCAGATTCATGAGTGCTCGGAAAATACCGCCCACGAAATCGAACTCTCTGTTGTCAGATCTTCGCCCGCTGGTTCCCTGGATTCAGCATGGATATCGGGAAATCAGAACCTGAAACCATCCCGGCACGCGATCCAATACTGGTTTCGAAAACCTCTCGCTCCTGACGGGAACTTCCATGGTGAACAATTGAGAAGCCGCCACGAACCGGCTCCGTTGGGAAGACAAACGGCAGGAAAGCAATGTATCCTGACGACGGGCCTCGCACCAGCGCCTGCATCGCAGTGCCGTTTTTCCTCAAAGCGATCTGAAAATGTGAGCCGATTGTGCCAGCTGCGGGGGCAAAAGTCGCCGACTTCCCTCAGGGATCCGCTGCCGGTGTCGTCGGCTTCCCGGGGCTTCCAACGAATCCATAGCAGTCAGGGATCAATCAGATGTTCGGAATGGCGCAGGAAACGCCCTGGGATGTGAGCTTCGAACTTTTCGGAATCCCGATCCGGATTCACCCGATTTTCTGGCTGTCGTCGGCCTATCTGGTCTGGGACCCCGAACAGCCGGCATTCGTGTTTCTGGGAGTCATCTGTCTGCTGATTTCCGTTCTTGTGCATGAACTGGGTCATGCCGTGATGTGTCGGCGATACGGATTTCCATCGGAAATTGTGCTGTACTTTCTGGGCGGATACGCCACGTCGACTCGGTTTTCGACATGGAAGAATGTCAAGGTTTCGTTTGCCGGACCTGCTGCCGGACTGGTGCTGTTTCTGCTGCTTTACTATTCGCGGCTGATTCCCGGCGTCACCGAAATTCTGGATCAGTACGTCGCCGCGAGAAGATGCATGCATGTGCTGCTGTTTTTCAATCTGATGGTCAATCTGATGAACCTGGTGCCCTGCCTGCCACTGGACGGTGGCCAGATCATGCAGGCACTGATGTACCGCTACTGGCCTCGCCGAGCCGGACAACGTATTCAGCAGATCTGCATCGTCGCTTCCGGTCTGACGGCGTTCTGGTCGTTGTACTGCCTGCAGAATGACCTGCCTGTGATGCCGATCCCGCGCTGGATGCTGCCCGGACCTCCGTTTTATGTCCCGCAGCCCGATCCGAAGTTTCTGGTCTTCTTTTTCGGCTTCCTGTGCGCGAACTCGGTGGCTGAATACAACGAATCCCAGGGCCGATAGCACGCGACGCTGACCAGTCCTGACATGAATGAAGGTTTCGGCATGGAAGCAGATCAATCCCCGCTGTCCGATTCGCAACACCGACAGCCGCCGACGGGGCTTCTGCATCAGCTCAGGTCATCACGACCGATTCGTATTCTGACGGCTCTGATCTGCAGCCACCTGCTGGCTCCGTATGCGGCGGCTCGAGCATGCATTCGGTATTCGCTGGATCAGCGGCCGGACTGGCCCTACATCATCGCGGCGACTCTGGTCATCTCCGTTGGCGCTGTCTGCGCGATGCGGCTGTTCGTGAAAGATTCAACGGCCAGGAAAACGCGGCTGATCGGGCTGGGGCTGTTCCTTTGGGTCTGTGTGGCCTTCGTCATGCTGAAGGTGGCGGTCCGGTCATCAGCTCCGATTTGGTGGCTGGTGAGCTGGTGGAGTGTGGGAACTCTGTGGGTCGCTGGTCTGGTCTGGACACTCGCGTTTTTCAGATCAATGGGAAGCGTCGTGACTGCGTTGATCACCGCAGCGATGGCCACCGCCATGTGGAATACCATTCAGATCACAGGACTGACGGGTGATGCAAAGGTTGAGATCGCCCTGCGAAAACCTGAAATCCCGATGATTGAGATCCCGGACGGGATCAGCAGGCGAACAGAGACGGGCGAAGTTCTGTGGAGCGGTTACCTGGGGTCGGATCGTCAGGGTGACGTCCGAGGGATCGTTCTGAACGAAGACTGGAAGCTGCATCCTCCGCAGGAAATCTGGCGACAGAGCTGCGGCAGTGGATGGAGCTCGTTTGCCGTCACGTCGACGATGTTGTTTTCTCAGGAACAGCTGCAGGGGCAGGACTGCGTGACGGCTCGGTCGCTTCAGTTCGGTGAACTGTTGTGGGCGGCTTCCGAAGAACGTCCGGGATTCGAAAGCGGGATGGGTGGCAATGGTCCCCGAGCGACGCCAGGCCTGGTTCAGGTCGATGACGAGTTGCTGGTGGTGGCCGTCGGACCGACGGGAATGCTGAGCTGTTTGGAGGCAGCCACGGGACAGCTGCGATGGAAGGCCGACATGGCTGAGCTGTTTCCGGGGGAAAACCTGCCGCACGGAAACAGTGCCTCTCCGCTGGTGTTCGGTGACCTGGTCGTTGCCTGCCCGTCGGCTCAGAATGGCCCCGCCATGGTGGCATTTCGACTGGCGGATGGAACTGTGGCCTGGAAGGCAGATTCTGACTGGCGTTCCAGCTACGCCTCTCCGACCCTGGTCACCGGCAGTACCGACGATCACGGACGGCAGATCGTGCTGCACGGCAGTCAGGGTGTGCTGAGCGTGCAGGCGGACAGCGGACAGCTGCTGTGGCAGTTTCCCTGGACCAATGAATGGGACAACAATGCGACTCAGCCGTTGATGGCGGGCAGTGATCTGGTGATCGCAACGGGATACCGAGGTGGGGTTGCTCGGCTGTCGATCTCGGGAGCCAGCGTGACTGATGGCAAGCCCAGGGTTCTGTGGGAGAACCGCCGCACGCTCAAAACCAAGTTCTGCAATGTCACATCTTTTGATGAGACGCTGGTGGGACTGGACAACGGCATTCTGGTCGGCGTAAACGCTCAGACAGGAGATCAGCTCTGGAAAGATGGCCGGTATGGACATGGCCAGGTGCTGAAAGTCGGACATCATCTGCTGGTCATCGACGAACAGGGAAGCCTGCATCTGCTGAAACCGGATGCAGTCGGCCAGCACGCGATTGCCGAATTTCCGGTGTTTGACCGCAAGACATGGAACCATCCCGCCATGGCAAACGATCTGCTCCTGCTGCGCAATGATCAGGAAATGGTCTGTCTAAAGCTGCCCGTCAACTGATTGAAGTGTCCACAGGTCAGAATCTCGGCAAAGTCTGCAGGTCAGACTCCCGCGTGACAATCTGAGCGGAACTTTCAGACAGAAGCCTGACGCTCGGAGTTATCGCAACTCCCCAGGCTCATGACGACACGGATGCGGGCAGGGGATCGGTCACGGGCCAGCATGCGACCTTTTGGCCGTCGGCGACGCGCTTCAGGACCGGTCGGTTTTGTTGACAGCGAGACTCTGCAATGTCGCACCGAGTCACAAACGGGCATCCCGGAGGCGGACTGGAAGGACTGGGAACTTCTCCTTCCAGAATATACAGGTCGCGTCGCTCGGAGGGATCGTTGATCGGGTTCGATTTCAGCAGAGCTCGAGTGTACGGATGTTTTGCCTGCTGATGCAGACTGTCGCAGGAAACTTCTTCAGCGACCGTTCCCAGATACATCACCAGCATGCGGTCGCAGAAGTGCTCCACAACTTTCAAATCGTGCGAAATAAACATGATGGTCAGACCGAACTTTTCTCTCAGATCCATCAGCAGATTCAGAATCTGAGCCTGGACCGATACGTCCAGCGCCGACACCGGTTCATCGGCAATGATGAAATCCGGCTTCACCGCCAGAGCTCGAGCGATATTCAGCCGCTGTCTCTGACCTCCTGAAAATTCATGAGGATAGCGGTGCTTTGCGTCGGTCCGCAGCTGGACTGTTGTCAGAAGTTCATCGACATACCGGCTGGTGTCCGCCGGGGGCACAACATTGTGAAATCGAATGACCTCAGTCAGCATCTGCGATGCTGTCATCCGCGGGTTCAGAGAAGAATAGGGATCCTGAAAGATGAACTGCATCCGTCGACGCAGTGACATCATGGACGAATGGCCCAATGACGTTGTATCGACTCCATCAAAGACTATTCGGCCGGAGGTGGGTTCCAGCAGCCGGATGATGGTCTTGCCCAGAGTCGACTTGCCGCAGCCGGATTCACCGATGACGCCCAGAGTTTCGCCCCTCTGAATCTGAAGGCTGACATTTGTGACTGCCTGGACCGCTGCCACCTGCTGATTGAACAGACCGCCACGAATGGGGAAATGCTTCGTCAGGTTGTGAACTTCAACAAATGCCACGGGCTCGATCCTGTGCTCTCATCTCTGTGCAGCCCAAATATCGGTTCCGAGCGTTCGCTCGTTTGGGGGCATGGGCTCTGTCCACATCCGGCACTTTAGCTTCTGATGGACATTTCCGGAAACCACTGGTCAGTCAGCAGCGTTCGTCGGCTTTGATGAATCGGTCCACTGAAAGCGGAAGCCTTCATCTGCAAACGTCTGTTGAGAATCAGCGCTGCACAGTTGCTGGAACAAGCGAGCAGCCAGGTGCCGGTGCGGTGATTTTTCTGCAATGGCGAATGGTTGAGTGGCAATGCTGCAGGCGATGCCTTCAATCGGAACGGCATCCAGAAACTCACCGCTGCCGGCCGCGTTGCTGAGATACGCGACGGCGGCATCCAGAGAACCGGTCCTGAGCTGATTGACCAGCATGTCGCCGGTTGGCGTCTGGACAGTCACGTTTTCCATGACTTCCTGCTGCAGCCCGCCTTCCTTCAGTGTGTTCTGAGTCAGCCAGCCCATGGCACACTGTTTTTCATGACCGATGCCCACTTTCAGTCCGGGCTTCGTCAGATCTTTCAGTGATGTAATGTCGAGTGGATTTCCTTTAGCGACCAGTATCACAAGCTGATTCTGCGACACACTGACCGATTCGGGAAACAGATCCGGGACCTGTTTCATAAACTCGGTGTCACAGGCGAAATATGTATCCGGATGCTGTCCGGCCTTCATCTGAGCCACCAGAATGCCGCAGCCATTGTAGACTCGGCTGACTCGAACACCCTCTCGTTTTTCGAAGGCCGCGATGGTGTTCTCGATCGCCGGACGCAGCATTGATCCGGCAAACATGGTCAGTTCGGGAGTGTCTTCCCAGACGTCTCCCTGAACAGGCCGGAATCCGAATTCTGCGTAACGTTTCAATCCTCGGTCTTCAGCCGCAAGGTATCTCGCGAAATGCAGAGCAGCAGTTGGCTGTTGAGAAGTGGCAACGACGGCCACGGAAATCTGAGAAGCGGTGTCCTGAAGTTCCGGCAGTTCAACGGCCTGCAGATCCGGATACGTTGACAGCACTGCGTCGTAAGCGATTCCGGCATCCGCTGCTCCCACCATCACATCGTTGGCGACTTCGCTGACTGTTCCTCGATAAGCCGTTGTGGCTTCAGCGAGCGAATCCCACAGGTTCTGCTGCTGCAGCGTGGCGCGAGTCACTTTGCCGATCGCTGCTGCATCGGGATTGGCCTGCACCAGCTTCAGGTCCGGTTTCAACAGGTCGCTGAATGCCGAAATGTTCCTGGGGTTCCCTTTCGGAACGACCACAACCCCTCGCATCGTTGCCAGAGGCAGGACTTCTTCCGTCAGCCCTTTTTCCGCGGACAGTGCCAGATAGCTGTCATCAGCGGGCAGATACAGATCACCGGTCCGGCTGACTTCCAGTGAAGACAGCAGTGTCTGTGAGGCTCCGTACTGAATTTCGACTCTGCGTCCGGTTTCCGCTTCGTAGTCGGTTCGAACCGCTTCCATCACGGCTCGATTGCTGGCCGCACAGAACAGCAGGACCGGGGGCCGAGCTTCCGCTGCCGTTCGATCCGGATCGGGCCGATCCACCATCACGGCCAGCAGAATGACGACCAGCAGCAGCGATGAACCCAGAACAGCGATGGTGCGATTCATGGAGAAACCAGTTCTGATCAGGACAGTTCGTTTGCGTCGTTAGCCGACCGGACAGCCAAAACGAAAGCGGTCCCGGGCATCTGTTGAATTCAACACATGACCGGGACCGGATGTCAATTCACGCGACGAGGGATTCGCTTCAGACTTCCTTGCTGTCGATCCAGCTCATCATCCGCCGCAGGTCGCGGCCGACAGATTCGATCTGGTGCATGCGTTCCCGGCGACGAGTCGCATGGAAGGATGCCTGACCGGCCTTGTTTTCCAGCAGCCAGTCACGAGCGAACTGGCCCGACTGAATTTCCGTCAGAATGCGTTTCATTTCGGCCTTGGTTTCTTCGGTGACGATTCGCGGGCCGCGAGTGTAGTCGCCGTATTCGGCCGTGTTGGAAACGCTGTATCGCATGTAGTTCAGGCCGCCCTGATAGAACAGGTCGACAATCAGTTTCAGTTCGTGCATACATTCGAAATAGGCCATTTCCGGCTGATAACCGGCTTCAACCAGTGTTTCGAATCCGGCTTTCACCAGAGCAGAAACTCCGCCGCACAGAACGACCTGCTCACCGAACAAATCGGTTTCGGTTTCTTCAGCGAACGTCGTTTCGATGACTCCGCCCCGAGTTCCGCCGATACCTTTGGCGTAGGCCAGAGCCAGCTGGCGAGCACTTTCAGAAGCGCCTTCGCCCAGAGCAATCAGGCTGGGAACACCGCCGCCTTTTTCGTATTCACTGCGAACCAGATGTCCGGGGCCCTTGGGAGCGACCAGAGCACAGTCGACTCCGGCGGGCGGAATGACCTGACCGAAGTGAATGTTAAAGCCGTGCGAACACATCAGCAGATTGCCCGACGACAGATTCGGTCGAATATCGTTGCGATAAACGTCGCCCTGCAGTTCGTCCGGCAGCAGAATGTTGATCAGGTCGCCCTTTTTGGCGGCATCGGCCGCGGACATGGGTTCGAACCCGTGGCTCTTCGCCAGGTCGTAGTTCTTTCCGCCGGGACGCTGTCCCACGATCACGTTGCAGCCGCTGTCCCGCAGGTTTTGAGCCTGAGCGTGTCCCTGACTGCCATAGCCGATGATCGCGATGGTTTTGTTCTTCAGCAGACTCAGATCCGCATCGTCGTCGTAATAAACCTTGGCTGCCATGTAACCGATCCTGTCTTTCTGTTTGAGTTCTACTCTGACGGATGCAGGCACGGTGCTCGCATCGCTGTGTGGGACGGACATCCTGTCCGTCTGTTTCTGAGATTCGCCGGCAGACCGCCCGCCGCGATGTTCTGATGTTTCGACCGGCCGAACAGTTCGCCAGTGCTGGTCAGGATGCCGTCGACGGAGCCGGATCGGGCAGCACGTCGGATGGAAGGCTGTCCGTGATGGTTGAGTTCCGCAGCATGGCGACTCGCCCTGTTCGCACCATTTCCAGAATCCCGAAGTCCCGCATCCGATCGATGAAGGCTTCGATCTTGTTTTCCCGCCCTGAGATCTCAATCATCACATGATCCGGACCAACGTCGACGATGCGGCCACGGAAGATGTCCGCCAGTTCGCGAACTTCAGTTCGGCGTCCATTCGCCGTGCTGACCTTGATCAGCATCAGATCCCGTTCGACGAAGTCTTCGTTCAGATAGTCCTGAACCTTCACCACGGTCACCAGTTTCTCCAGCTGCTTTCGAACCTTGTCCAGAGTCTTTTCGTCGCCATTGACCACAAAGGTAATGCGGGAAAACGCGGCGTTTTCCGTGGCACCAACGGCCAGACTGTCAATATTGAAGGCTCGGGAGGCCAGCATTCCGGAAATATGTGCCAGAACGCCGGGCTGATTCATCACCAGTGCGGAGATAACGTGACGCATGGAAACCAAACTTCAGGAGAGATTCGGAAATCGCCCGGGAACCAGTTGATTCTGAGCGGCTTTCTGACGGTCCAAACGCCGCTTCACCCCCGGCGAAGAACCGCGAAGTCTACGGGTGCCGGGCTGTCCGGGCAACCAGACAGTCCAATTCCTGAAAGGTTTCCGGCACCTGGTCCGGATTTTAACGCGATCAGGCAGTCCGGGAGACTTGTGTCGCAGTGGAATGCCTGAATCAAAATGACTGACTGCCGGCAATCAGATGCTCAATTCGCTCCATCAGTTCTGAAATCCGGAACGGTTTGACAAGCAAATTCGCGGACTTTGAATTCATCCCCGCGTCTTCAAGCTGACTGAAGTCGTGTCCGCCGACGAACAGAATCGGTAGATCTTCACAGTGACTGACGCCGTGAACCACAGGTGCGATGTCTCGAACACCTTCCCCCGTGACAGGGACTTCGGCAATCACCAGGTTTACGGTCTCTGACGACAATTGATCAACGAGTTCGACAGGGCCGGCGGAATCCAGCACGCGGTAGCCGGCCAGTCGCAGAGATTCTGCAATCACATCCATCACCTGCGAGTAATCATGAACCAGCAGAATCGTGCACCCCGACTTTCCGTTGTCGAGTGATTGCTGCCCGTCTCCCGGAACGAGATTGGTTGCGACTCTGGGCAGGCAAATCGTGAAACAGGTGCCTTTCCCCACCTGACTGTCAACTTCGATCACGCCGCCGGCACCACGAACGATTCCGTAGACGACGGCCAGTCCCAGCCCGGTCCCCTGGCCAGCCGGTTTGGTGGTGTAAAACGGTTCAAAGAGCTGGGCTCGAGCTTCGTCTTCGATTCCCATTCCCTGATCCGTGACCTTCAGCACCACTGATCCTTTCCGATCGCTGGACGACTCCGGCGAATCGCCCGCCGGACCTGTATCCCGACAGCCCACATAAACTTCAATGGGACCACCGTCGGGCATCGCGTCGCGCGCGTTCACGACAAGGTTGATGACGACCTGTTCCAGATGGGTTGGATCGATTTTCACCAGCGAATCCTCAGCATCGATCACGATCGACAAAGGATACCGGCGCCCCAGAAGTCGCTCAAGAAGTTCACTGATTTCACGGATCAATTCACTGACAAGGACAATCCGGCAGGTGTCGGTTGCTACCCGACTGAAGAGCAGCAGTTGACTGGTTAACCGCGCTGCCCGTTCGGCGGCATCGGAAATGCTTTTCAGCAATCGGTCTTCCGGCTGGCCGACAGCCTTACTGCGGTTAAGCTGCATCAGTTCACAGGCGCCCAGAATCACGGTCAGCAGGTTGTTGAAGTCATGAGCAACGCCGCTGGACAGCCGACCAATGGCTTCCATCTTCTGGGCCTGCAGCAGCTGTTCCTGCAGCGACTTTCGTTCAGTGATATCCATCAAGGTTCCGCGAAGGCCGACGACGAAGTCGTCTTTAACAACGACTTCGACAACATCATCAATCCAGATGGTTCGGCCATCGCGGCACACCATCCGATATTCCAGCCGATGGTTGCGTTTCTGTTCGGTTTCGAATCTGCAGTAGCTGCTGGCCGCCTCGCGGTCGTCAGGATGAATTGTCCTTTCCCAAAAGCCGGGAGAAAGCCATTCTTCCCGGGAATGACCGGTCAGCTGTTCACAGAAATCGCTCACGTAGCTGAAGTCCCAGTTGCGAGCGTCGACTTCCCAGACAACCATCCGGGAGTGAACAGCGGTCTGCTGATACCGATACCGGTCGGTTTCCCGCTGCTGATCTGCGATTCGTCGGGATTGAGCCGCTGCGACCACCTGAGCAACCAGTCTCAGGAAATTTCGATCTGCTGACGAAAACGAAAGTTTGCGATTTCCCCCGAAGGCAACGGCTCCCAGCGACTCGCCGTCCATCAGCAGCGGGACTGCAAAGAATGTGCGAACGCCAAGTCTCGTCAGTTCCCGTCCGAACGGTTCATCTCGCAGCCGTTCATAGGGGAGATAGATTTCCGAACAAGTCAAAGCGGCTCGCCCGCAGAGCGTCTCTTCAGGAGTTTTTTTCAGGCGACGAGCGAACTCGGACGGCACACCTTCCTGAGCCACCAGTCTGAGCTGATCACCAACATTCAGCAGGTGGCTGAAAGCGTCAGCTCCGACAATCCGGCCCAGACTCCGCAACAGAGGTGCCCATTCGGTTTCAGTCAGCGATCGGGAAAACATAGCTGCCGCGCACTGGCTAAGCTGTTCCAGTGCCTGAACCTGACTCTTCAGCCGATGTTCGTTCTGAGTCTGGTCGGTGACATCCCGGCAGATTCCGACCAGCTTCAACGGCCGGCCGTTGGCATCAATCTGCAAACGTCCCTGGCTTTCCAGCCAGCGCACTTCACCGTTGGGCCGCAAGATTCGTTCAGCCGAACGAAAGTTCCCGCCGTTGCCAGCGGCATCGTCGAGAGACTGCTGGATGCGTGCCTGGTCTTCCGGATGGACCCGCTGCATGAACGCCTGAAATGTGCCGGCGAACTCAGTGGGCTGCAGCCCATAAATCTTCAGAAGGCCATCCGACCATGTCAGCGAATTGTTCCGAGCGTCCCAGACAAAACTACCGATCTGAGCCGCAGCTTCGGCGTCCTGAAGGAGTCTCTGATCTTCATTTGCCGCAGACTGGCAAAGACCGGCATGAAGCGAAATCAGATACAGCGATTCTGAATCAGGGACAGCTGCGACCCGAACAGAAACTTCTCGACGATCTGCAGACAGGACTGCCTGGTGAACCGCCCCGGTTGCAGCGAGGGAACAAAGGGAGGTCGGGGCAGCCTGCAACTCAAGAACGTCACGCACGGATTGCTGAAGAAGTTCGTCGCGTGGCCGCTGGAGCAGCGAAACGGCAGCGTCCGTCACACCGGTCATACGCTCGTCCGCACGACACACCAGGACCGCACAGGAATCCGCAACCTGAAGGATCTCCAGAATCTGTCCCGTGTTCATGATGCCCACCTGACGATTACCTGAACACGCTCCTTCCGCCGTTTCGGAGGTTCCCACTGGAGCCTCAATCACATCCCTCATGAGGATTTAAGCCTGAAGGGCGACGCTGGTCGAGTATCCTTGACATGGAATCTTCGGATTTTTTCCGGTTCAAACAGCCTGATGCGCCCCCGACAGAATCCATGAGAACGCATGCAGGTGTGTGATGCGCCCGGTCAGAGCCAGCGAGGTGGCCAGATGTGTCGACCTGTCGAATGCCGACAGATTCGCGTGGCTCCTAAAGATTCCGCGGGAACGCTTGTCGGTGACCGATTCGCAACTAAGATCCTCGCGGTGCGGGCCGACGAAACTCCCGCCTCTTCAGTCGATGTATCCGGCATTCGCCCACTGTATTCCGCATTCCGCTGACCTCTCGCACTGTCTCCTCATGCTTCAGGACGGATTTCTCGGCTATCGCACATCGTTCATGCTCGATTTTGTCGTGTGTGCTCTGGTCGTGATCGTCCCGGTTCTGTTGTTCAGTCTGTGGTCGGTCAGGATTCGGAGGAACTATTCCCTGCACCGCAAACTGCAGATTGCTCTGGGAATCATTCTTCTGATCGCGGTCGGAGCCTTTGAAGTCGATCTGCAGCTGGTTCACGGGGGCTGGGAAAACATCGTTCGGAAGTCGTTCCCGGACGAAGCCGCCTTGGCCGCCCGAGTCTCAGAAGCTCGACCATGGCTGCTCCTTCATCTGCTGTTTGCCGTAACGACGCCCGTGCTGTGGATGATCACGCTGGTGCTCGCCCTCCGACGTTTCGGCAACCCGCCACAGCCCGCGCCGCACAGCCGAGTGCATCAGAAGCTGGGGTGGCTGTCCACGATCGATATCACCCTGACTGCAATCACAGGCCTGATCTTCTACTACGTCGCCTTCGTCCGGACCTGATCCAGACCTGAACGTTTTCGGGAAGTGATTCACGGCGGACGAGTTTGGCAGTCTGGACAGCTTCTGCCGTTCGGTTTTTCAGTGCATGGGCAGAAATACGAGCTACGCTGGAATGATGCGGGGAAGCAGCGCGCTGGAAACGCTGTCACAATTCCTACCACTCATTCAGGCTCTCAACCGATGACTTCCGGACTGACCGAAAAATCTGCTGTGACCCCAACCGTCCCTGTTTGGCGGGATCTTCGTCACTGGATTCAGGCCCTGTGGCTGACAGTTTTCGTCTTCAGTGGATTGGTCGTGATGTCGCGAAACACGGCGGACCCGGACCTGTGGGGCCACGTCACATACGGCCGAGAAGTTCTGCGGGACGGATATCTGCATCCGACAACCACGTGGTCCTATGCGGTGGACAATTATCGTTGGGTGAACCACGAAAATATCGCTGAACTCATGATGGCTGCCGCCGATGCGTTCGGCGGACAGACGGCTCTGCTGCTTCTGAAGTCGTCTCTGACGCTGATTGTTCTGGGACTTCCCATCTGGGCTGCTCGCCGGCAGAACTGTGGACTTCTGACCTGCCTGGTTCTGATTCAGCTGATCGCGCTCAATTTATCTTTTCACTGGCTGGTGCGGCCTCACATGCTGAGCTACGCCTGTGGATCTGCTCTCATGGCAATCCTGGCAACGCAGCTGCCGGGCGCGATCGGAGCTCGTCCGAATTCTGATCGCTTCAGCCGCTGGCTGTGGCTGATTGTTCCGCTGATGGTGTTCTGGACAAATGCTCACGGAGGCTACCTGGCCGGACTGGCAATTCTGACCGCGTGGCTGGGACTGGATGCTGCTGAGTTGCTGATTCGCAAAGATGCGCGATTCCGAAAAACAGTTCTGCATCATTCGACGCTGCTGAGCGTGACTGCTGCGGCCTGTCTCCTGAATCCTTATGGTCTGGAACTGCATACCTGGATGCTGTCATCTCTGGGACGTCCGCGCCCCGAAATCGATGAATGGGCTCCGCTGCCGTTGCTGTCTCTTGATGGGATGCCGTTCTGGGGGATTGTTCTGGGAGGTTACCTGTGCCTCAGGAAATCGGATCAGCCTATTCGCTGGCCAGGCATGATCGTTCTGGCGTTATTGACGTGGCAGGCAGTGAAACATCATCGTCATTTGCCGTTTGTCGCAATGCTGGCCGCCTACCTTCTGGCACCGCATATTCATTCGGCCCTGAAACAGCTGCAGACATGGTTTGCAGAACGTGTGGACCGAGTCCACGGGACGTCCACAAGCGGGAATCTTCAGAATTCGCCGCGCTGGACGGGACTGCTGCTGCCAATGGCACTGACCGCGATTCTGGCCTGCATGGCCTACCCCGGACAGGCCATGCTGAAAGTCGAGAAGGATTACTATCCGGTGTCGGCCATGCAGTTCATGGCCGACCGCGATCTGCACGGAAAGGTATTTGTTACTTTCAACTGGGCTCAGTACGCACTGGCTGTTTTCGCAGACGGCGATCCCGCATCTCGCATTGCTTTCGACGGTCGATTCCGGACCTGCTATCCTCAGAATATCATTGATCTGTACTTCGATTTTACTCTGGGAAATCTGCCGCCTGAACGCCGTTACCGCGAAACAAAATCCGGACCGTTCGATCCTCTGAAAGCCCTTGAATTTCGGCAGCCCGATCTGGTCCTGTTTGAACGCGAACGACAGAACTGCATCGACAATATGATGGCAGCGGGCGAAGACTGGTGTCTGCTGTATCAGGACCAGCTGGCTCAGTTGTGGGGCCGCAGCAGCCTCTACAACCACCCTTCATCGCCTCACTATCTCCCGCCATCACTGCGACACATTAGTGACGACGTTCAGGCGGGCGTCGTGGCGTGGCCGGGATTTCCTCAGCGTCGCGCGAGTGAATCTGTCGTTCGCCGGGCGGACTCCATTGGCCGACATCGGTTGGCATTAAACGGACTGCAGGGGTTATAGCGGTCTGAAGGGTTCTTACTGAAGTTCTGCTTTGGCGTGTTGCCAAAAAGCAACACGCTGAACTGATCGGCAGGGTTGCTCGACAATTCCCGGGGGCAGCCGCGATCGCAGTTTTGGCGGCATCATGTATCGGAGCGTCGAGGTATTCTCGTCACGTCTGCGGCCGGAATGGGCACCCGGGGGACACCCTTTCCTTTCAAGTTCAGATTTTTCTTTGAAATGACTTCCAATCTGCTGCTCGAAGAGCCTCCTGTTTCCGAGTCTTCTTCCGAACTCCGGTCCGCCCCGCTCACAGACATCGTCGAAATATTCGACGCAGAACTGCCGAGAACGGATTGGCTGACCAAACTGCATCTGGATGAGCCTCGCCGCAACCTGACGTGCCTGCCGCTGGCGACTCGGTTTACAAAACGGGTCACAGACATCGTTGTGGCGTCGGGATTGCTGCTGACTCTGCTGCCGGTGATGGCTGTTGCCGTAATTCTGGTGAAGCTGACATCACCCGGCGGCATCATCTACTCACAAAAACGAGTGGGGCTGAACCTGCGAACAGAACGGCGGCGGGATCGTCGTCGCCATCAGAGCGGACCGCCGTGGGGTGTCGCTGAACGCCGCACACCGGGACCGGATCGGCGCACGACCTGCAGTTACGGCCGCCCGTTCACGATGTACAAATTTCGCACGATGCGAAACGATGCCGAAAAGCATGGTGCTCAGTTTGCGAAACAGGGTGATGCTCGAGTCACTCCGATCGGCCGTTTTCTGCGACGAACCCGCATTGATGAATTGCCCCAGCTTTGGAACGTCATCAAGGGCGACATGTCCATGGTCGGACCGCGTCCGGAACGACCGGAATTCATGGAAAAACTTTCCAGCCAGATTCCCCGTTATGTTGATCGTCTGGGACTGAAACCCGGGATCACCGGTATGGCTCAGGTCGTCAACGGATACGACAACGAACTGGATGGCTTCCGTCGCAAGGTCAGCTACGACCTGCTGTACCTGCAGAACTGCTGCCTGATCAACGACCTGAAGATTCTGTTTCGGACGGTGAAGGTCGTCATCACCGGTGAAGGAGCTCTGTAAGAGCTGGATGCACGCAGCGATCACGCAGCGTTGTGCTCACCTCCGCTGTCGGCGTGAAACCACAGGGAAATTCCGGCGAAGCGTGTGACTTGCGGAATCGGGCGGCTAAGATGGGCTGATCCGTGGCCGGTCGGCTCGGATTTCCCACAGGTTCCCGGTGAGTCATGTCCCTGCGTCTGGCTGTTGCAACTGAAGATCTGCACTCGTCCCTGCAGCGGGCGATCGGGCTGGCTGCAGGACTGCAGGTTCCCGGAATCCGCCTGAACGCCCGGACGGAAATCAACGTCAGTCACACCACGGCGTCGGCTCTGCGTCAGACGCTGCTGTACGTGAAAGAGCGACACATGCGAGTCGCCGGACTGATGTGTTCGACTCGGCACGCTCTGTACGACCCGGAATTCCTCGAGCCCCGGCTGGACGTGATTCGCAGGTCCATGGATGTGGTGCGGAAGCTGGAAACCAGTGAACTTGTCGTTCGCTGCGGCCGAATTCCGGACCCGGACTCGGTTCCTTCTGAAAAGCCGACGACGGTCAGTATCGACGAACAGGCGAATCCGTTTTCGTTCGCTCCGGCCGTTGCCCCGGTTGCGATCTCGGCTGCGTCGCAGTTTTCGCTGTTGTGCGAGCTGTTGAATGATCTGGCTCAACACGGGAACCATGTGGGCTGTACGCTGAATCTGCAGCTGTCCGGCTATGATCTCCGACTGGTCCGCCGGCTGCTTTCTGAAGTGAAATCCGGCCCGGTGGGAATTTGTTTCGATCCGGCCACCGCTGTCATGACGGGAGCTCCCGTCGCGCGAACCTATCGCGATCTTTACTCAAATGTCGGCTACGTCCGAGCTCGTGATGCACTGAAGGATCTGGACGGTGCCGGCGTCGAAGTCGCTGTTGGCGACGGAACAGTTGACTGGTGTGAATTTCTACCGACACTGTCCGAAGCGGAATTCGCGGGATGGGTGTGCGTCGAACGGACCGGCGGTGACGATCGGGCTGCCGATGTTGCTCGGGGCGTCACCGTTCTGAAGAACCTGTTGATTTCACCGGAGGCCTGACCTCAACGCCGTGGAGAGAACCTGCTGGAGTGAGAGTGAGAGCGAAATTCACGGAATCAATCCGCCCGACTCTCGATGTCAGGCTCCTTCCTGGCTGACAGTTCCCTGAATTGGACCGAAGCGACCCGCGCGAACCCGGCATTTCCGGAAAGTGGATTCCCATGAAACACCTGCTGCCCGCTCTGACAGTTCTGGCGGTTGCTATCGTCGGTCTTGCAACGGCGATCCATCTGTCCGGGTCGTCGAGCCAACCGCTGGAACGCCCTCCCGTTCAAACCAAATCGGCCTCACCGGCTCTGAAGACGGCCCCTTCGACGGAAACAGATCCGGACGAGTCGGATGTTCCGATGACGGCCTGCAACGCTCTGGGAGTTCCGGCCCCTGTCGTCAGCGATACGTCAGAACTGCACGATCCTGTTGTCGTTGCTGCCATTAAAAAGTCAGTGCCGACTGAGGTCGCTGAATCTCTGATTGTCGAGGAACCGGAAGTCAGCGAGGACATTGCCGCTCAACTGGACGGAATGGTCTGGATTCCCGGCGGCGTCACTGTGATGGGCAGCGATACCGGACCCGCTGACGAAATGCCGCCTCACGCCGTGGCCATGGACGGGTTCTGGATGGACCCGACAGAAGTCACCAACGCCGAGTTCCAGAAGTTCGTCGACGCCACAGGCTGGGTCACCCTGGCCGAACGTCAGCCCGAACTCCGCAGCATTCAACCCGGCTCCGGGCTGGAGAACGTTGAGATCCTTGAGGAATTCAACAAACCAGGCTCCATCTGCAGCCTGCAGCTGAACAGCCGAGCTGACATTGATCCTCATAAAGGAGCCTACAGCTGGTGGCAGTACCTTCCCGGCGCGAACTGGAAACACCCGGAAGGTCCTGACAGCAGTCTGGACGGCCGAATGGATCATCCGGTGGTTCATGTCAGCTGGCCGGACGCAATGGAGTACTGTCGCTGGGCCAAAAAAACACTCCCCACCGAAGCTCAGTGGGAATACGCAGCCCGAGGCCGCCGCGACGGGCAGTTCTATCCGTGGGGCAGCGAAAGAAATCCGGACGGAAAATGGCTGCACAATATCTGGCAGGGAACATTTCCCATCGAAGACACAGCTGATGACGGCTTCCCGTCGACCGCTCCCGTGAAGGTCTTTCCAGCCAATGACTTCGGGCTGTTCGACATGAGCGGAAATGTCTGGGAATGGTGTGCGGACTACTATCAGCCCGACTACTATGCTCACTGTCCTCTGAAGAATCCGCCCGGCCCGGACAGCAGCTTCGACCCTCAGGAACCCGGAATCATCAAACGTGTTCAGCGAGGCGGCAGCTTCATGTGCAGCGAACAGTACTGCGTTGGATATCGTGTCAGTGCCCGGATGAAGGGCGAAGAAGATACCGGAGCATTTCACACAGGATTTCGCTGCGTCGTCACACCGGAAATGATCAATCGATCTACGACGTCATCGTCAACCTCGGCGCCAGCCGCTGAATGAATGTCCCCTGCCGATGTCCGATCAGTACTACATTCGAATTCGAGGCGAAGTTCGAGGCCCGCTGACTCGGGATCAGATTCAGGCACAGATTCGCCGCAAGCGTCTGGGGCGACATCACGAGCTCTCCGCTGACGGCATCACCTTTCGAAAAGCAGGAGACATGCCCGAGTTCTTCGAGCCTTTGGTGGGGCCTCGCGAACGACTGCCCGAAGTCTTTCCGGATTCTGCCTCAACGACGTCCGAAGGGCGAAGTCAGCGCCCCGCTGATCGACAGAATCACTCAAACGATGCAGAGTCGTCCGACCGCCCGGCGGATGCCGGCGACGAATGGTTCTACGCCAAAGCCGGCAATAAGCTCGGCCCCGTCAGTGGTTCTGAAATTCGCATGTGGCTGTCGTCCGGCCAATTGCAGGCTCGAGACCTCGTCTGGAACTCAAAACTGGAAAACTGGATCGCCGCGGGTGAGCTCCCGGAATTCGCCGGCGCGCCAGCAGCGCGGCCGAACGAAGCACAGGTTCAAAAGCTTCCTCAGAATTCACCGACGCTCCGCCCGCAGGTTTCTGGGAAATCGCGATGGGCACTTCTCGTGGAGCCAGCCTGCCCCCGGATGCCGTCCACAAGTTTCCCAACCTGACTCGCTATCTCAGAATCGCGGAAACCAGCCTGCGAATCGGGTTCGTCCTGCTGTTGTTTCTGACCGCCGCCGGAGCGATGTATCTGATCGGGAAAGCCGTGAACGAAGAAGACTGGCCGACAGCCATTGGCGGCGTGATCGCCGCACCACTGAATGCACTGATCCTGTGGCTGTGGTTTCTCACCTGTATGGCCGCCCTGGAACTGGCCAAGGTCTTTATCAGAATCGAAGACAACACGTCACGAAAATGAATCCGCGGGAAGAGAGCTTCATCCGCGACGAACCGGTGCGGGACAGCACTCCGCTGGGCAGGTGTTGTGGTTCGGGCCGAAGTGTCCGAT
>JAWKTY010000035.1:0-22500 GCA_041398865.1 Planctomycetaceae bacterium | reverse complement strand
GCCGCTCAGCATAAGCTGGATTCAAAAAACCGAGTCAACAATTCGGCGATTGAGAAATCTGGACGCCCGTTGTTTACCCCGGACGAAATCCGTGAGCTGGAACTTGATGTCGTGAAGTCACAGGCGGAGCTGAAGAAAGCCAAAGAGGACAAGCTTCTGGCCAAACTCGCTCTGGACACGAAGCAGGCCGAGTTGGCTCAGTACACTCGCACAGCCCATTTCACCGGCATCGTGACGGATCTGCACAAGAAGGGAGTGGGGTCAGGTGTTCGTCAGGGAGATCCCATCATGACGATCGTCAACCTGGACAAAGTGCTGGCGACGCTGACACTGAGCCCCGAGCATGAAAGTCGAGTTCGGGTGGGAGACACTGTTCTTGTTAAACGAGCGACCAATCTGGAGGCCCGTTCCGCCGGACGTTTTCGAGAGAAAGGTCCGACACTGGCGTCTGCAGCGCCTGTGGATGAAGAAGTCTTTGTGGGCAAAGTCGTGCTGATCCGCCCTCAGAAACTTGCAGATGATGAAAACAGTTTTGAAATTGACGCCGAGATTCAAAACCGGGAAATCGGTCCCGGACAGTATCTGCTGAAGGAAGGTTCCTTTACCGAAGCTGTGGTGATCAGTCCTCAGCGCTGAAAACTTCAGTTCGCGAAGCGGCCTCGCTGCTGACGACATTCGCCTGATTCCGGTTCCGCAGTCTACGGGCCACCTATTTCATGGAACTTAGTGCATCTCAGACCCAGAGTATGGTCGCATCGAACCAGCGACCAATCCCGCTGCAGCGACGAGCGGATCTGGTGGTGGCGGAAATCGACTATCTGGGAGTCGGTTATCAGGTCATCAAGGACCCTGTGGCTCTGAAGTATCATCGCCTTCAGGTCGAACAGTACAAAATTCTGGACCTGCTGGACGGAACCCGCAGCCTGGAACAGGTTCGCGACGATCTGAAGACGTTCTTTCCCACACTGCAGGTGTCGCTCAGCGACATTCAGCAGCTGATCACAGACCTTCATAAGAAGTCTCTGGTCACCAGCAGCCGGCCGGGTCAGGGAGCGGCCGTGGTTCGCGAACGCCGCAAGGAACGCAATCAGAAAATCAAGCAGACATTGATGAGTCTGCTGTATCTGAGGCTTCCCGGCTGGGATCCGGAATCCACACTTCGCTGGATGCACCCCTATTTTGTCTGGTTGTTCTGGCGACCGGTGGTGTTCATCACAATGTGCTTCGTAATCAGTGCATGGCTGATGCTGGGAGCCAACTTCGATGAGTTTCAGAGCCGCCTGCCCGAGTTTCAAAGCTTCTTTGGCTGGCCGAACCTGATCTACCTGTGGTGCACTCTGGGCATTGCCAAGATCATCCACGAATTCGGGCACGGACTGAGCTGCCATCATTACGGCGGTGAATGCCATGAAATGGGAGTTATGTTGCTGGTCTTCAGTCCCTGTCTGTACTGTGACGTGACTGATTCGTGGATGATGAAAAACAAGTGGCACCGCATCATCATCGGTGCCGCGGGAATGTACATCGAAGTCATTCTTTCAGCGATTGCGATCTATGTCTGGTGGTTTACCAAACCGGGGCTCGTGCACTATCTGGCATTGAACACGTTTTTCGTGACGACCATCACCACTGTCATCTTCAACGCGAATCCGCTGATGAGGTTTGACGGTTATTACATGATGAGCGACTTCCTTGAGATTCCGAATCTGCGAGCGAAGTCGGAGAAGATGCTGCGTGAGGCTTTTTCCTGGTACTGCCTGGGAATTGAAAGCCGTCCGGACCCGTTCATGCCGGAAACCGGCAAGGCGTGGTTTGTGATCTATGCGATTGCGGCATGGCTGTATCGCTGGGTCATTCTGGTTTCGATCAGCATGTTTCTGTATACAGTGCTGAAACCATATGACCTGCAGAGTCTTGGTGTGACGCTGTGTCTTGCGTCGATGGCAGGCATCGTGTTTGCCATGTTCAGGAGTATTTACCAGATTGTGGCCACTCCAAGGGCGGAACCCATGAGCAAATTGAAAATTGCATTTTCGCTGGCGGTCGCATGCGGCCTTGGCTGGCTGATCGCGACGATTCCGATTCCGTGGTACCACCATGCTCCGTTCACAATTGAACCTGTCGATGTGGTGACGGTCACGGCACCGCCATTCGGCGGCCAGATTCTTCCTCCGGCAGAGTACGCAAAGATCTATGGCGAACTGTCCGATCTGCAGGCCACGACCAATGAACAGTTCAGCGAAGACGATCTGCGAACCTTTGCGCAGGAAGAATTCAATCTGTTGAGTCACTTGCCTGTCCCTGACGACTATTCCCGTATCGTTCAGCCTGGCGATCGGGTCGAAACGGATGACGTGCTGGCGATTATCGAGAACCCACAGAGTGTTCAGTACCGCGACAATATTGGTCGCCTGCTTCAGCAGTGGGCAGCTCAGATGAAAATCGCGAAGAAGCAGAAGAAGACGGTTTCGCTGAATCGCGACATGACTTCAGAAATCGACGAAGCAGAACTTGAAATGATCAAGCTGCGAGCTGACCTGAAAAATCTGATGCAGCAGCTGCGGAATCACGTGGTGTATTCTCCGGAGTCGGGCGTCGTCATCGCAGCCGATCGAGTTCCGGAACCGCAGCGAGACGAGATCGATCGGACAAAACTGGAACGCTGGTCGGGAACCTGTCTGGATCCGGAAAATCTCGGTTGCTTTGTCGAGCCCGCTCAGGAGCTGTTGAAAATCGCTCCCAATCCGGAAATTCAGGCGGTGATGTACCTGGATCAGTCCGACCGCGAGGACCTGAAGGATCAGATGGAAGTTGAGCTTAAGCTGGACGAGCTTCCGGAAATCACATACTTCGCCCCGGTCACTCTGATCTCACGCAAGGGTGAGAAACTGGCTCCGGAAGCTCTGACCACTCGATATGGCGGCCCGTTGGGAACTCGGCCCGACGACAAGGGCCAGGAGATGCTCACAAGTACCGCGTACAGAGCGACCGTCGAAATGCACTTTATTCACGATGCCAGCCGAGGCGACGCGGCTCTCATTCGTCCGGGAATGCGAGGTCAGGGGCGAATCCTGGTTGACGATCGCACAGTGGCTCAGTGGCTGAAACGTTATTTCTTCGAAACGTTCCGGTTTCACATGTAACGAGAACGTGAATGCAGCTTGAACATCAGATTGCTGACTTTCTGGAAGCCGGCCCCTTTGCCGTCGTTGGAGCGTCGCCGGATCGCAGCAAGTACGGCAATAAAGTCCTGCGATGCTGTCTTCAGCACGAGATGCATGCGGTTCCCGTGAATCCCAATGCCGCCGAAGTTGAAGGGATTTCGGCCTGTCGGTCGCTGTCGGAAATGCAGCCCGTCGCTCGATCTGTGTCCATCATTACCCCGCCTCCAGTCACAGAACGCGTGGTCGCGGAGGCACTGGAACTGGGCATTCGGCAGTTCTGGATGCAGCCCGGAGCCGAAAGCGCCGCAGCGGTCGCTGCCTGCAAAGCCGCTGGAGCGAACGTTATCAGTGGCGGTCCCTGCCTGCTGGTTGTCCTTGGATACCACGAAGCTCCGTAGAAACCTGCCGGGAAACCGCACAGGCCGGTTGTCTGCATTTCCTGTGTGTGGCGCCGTGTCTTACCGAGCCACGGTCAGCACAACTTCCAGAAAATCGGGGCTCACGTCCCGCCGCACACCACATCGACCGATCATGCGGCCTGTCGGCGTTTGTCTTTGCGGTTCTGATTGTCGTTTCTGTCCGCAGCAGGTGTTTGGGTGGCGGTTTCAGAGCCTTCGGCTTTGGGTTTGCGGAACCGAATCGGGATGGGTTCCAGTGATGCCGGCTGATATTTGGCGACCAGCACCAGCAGTGCGGGCAGTAACAGCAGCGCGACTGCCAGACAGCAGGCGACGCCCAAAGCCAGCACGATTCCAACGCTCTTGAGTCCCTGATGTGATGACACCATCAGGCTGCCGAAGCCAACAATTGATGTCAGCGATGTCAGCAGAACTCCGTTCACGGTATCACCCGAAGGTGTATAACTGCTGCTTCCGCTGGCCAGCTGCCGTCGGTAGTCGTGGACCATGTGAATTCCGTCGTCAACCCCGATTCCCAGAACCAATGGCAGGACGATCAGATTGATCGGATTGAAATCGACTCCCAGCAACGCCATCAATCCCAGGAGCATCAAGGCTCCTCCGATTGGCGGTGTGAGCGCGATCAGAGTGTCTCGCAGGTTTCGGAAGTCAAACACGGTGGCAATGAAACTGACCATGCCCAGATAGATGGCGACCAGCAGGTGAGAATTAATTTCCCCGCTGCGCTGATGGCTGGTGTAGCCGACAAAGCCGACCACCAGCATTGGTGGAATGAGTGTCAGAAGTTTCTGTCCCGGCCTGAGAAAGTCGAACAGCAAAAACAGGGCAATCGCCACCAGTGAATACATTCCGATCAGTTGGTAGCAGTGCTTCATGTGGACGGCAGCATCCAGATTTCGGACAGGAATACCCGTTACAGACGGATGCACTGTCCGCAGCTCACCAACGAATGATGCCAGGGCAGCATCGTTCCAGATGTCGTCTTTCGGATAAATCTTCAGCAGCCAGCGCTGACGTTCGCCGTCGGTTTTGACGAAGCGATCGCGCCAGGCCTGAGGCAGGTCCGAAGGGGCCACTGGCTGAAGCGAACCGGCCTGGCTGATCTGTGCAAACTCATCCAGCAGCGACTGCACGAAGTATTGCTGGTAGGCGTCAATCAGGTCGCGCTGCTCGCTCGGGCGGGAAGCCAGATTCTCCACGGCGGCCTGCAGGCGAACAGCTACCTGCCGAGCTCGAATGTCAGACGAACCCGCCAGACTCTGATAAAGTCCCTTCAGGCTTTCTCCCACCGCTTCCAGTTTGGGAGCCGTCACGGTTGGCTTGACGCTTTGCACAGCGCCCGCAGATGCTGCGACTGTCTTGATGAGCTGAGCTCGTTCAGCATCGGGGGCTTCGGGAGTTCTACTGGAAACGTCGACGACGCGATCGACCGTCGGCAGGCTCAACAAAGCCGTCCGGATTTCCGCAGCCTGCTCACGAGAATCAGCAATCGCAATCGCGTACAGAAGCGAATCGTCGGCGCGAGCAAAACTGTCTTCTGCCTGAACCGAAGGAAGTTTCGGGTTCTGAAGTTTCAGAAGATTCGAGTCGTAGGCGACACGCAGTCCAACGCCGTCCGAAAAATCGAAGGCATGCCACGCGACGGCGGCGATTCCCAGAATCGACAGCCCGGCAGCAGACAGCGGAAACCCGGCCACGGCACTTCGCCAGGCCTTACCGTCAATCGGAACCGGAAGCTGATCGATTTCCACCGGTCCATCGGAAAGCGCGATGAGTGCCGGCAGAAAAGTGAGCGAAAGAACAGCGCTCACCAGAACTCCAAGGGCAGTCACCATGCCCAGTTCGGCAAGGCCCGGGTAGCCGGTGAGAATGGCGCTGCCAAAAGCAATCGCTGTCGTGGCGGCCGAAGTGAAGATTCCCATTCCCACTGAGCGGCCCGTCAGAACCAGAGACTCCTCAAGTTCGTACAGCTCCTGCCGCAGGTGGAGGTACCGAGTGACAAAGTGAATTCCAAAATCGACGCCCAGCCCGATAGTGATCGCCACAAAGCAGACGCTCATGAGGCTCAGATGGCCCACTGTCAGCGTGATAATTCCAAAGGTAATTGCCAGCGCGTTCACCATTGTGACCAGAACCAGCATCGGATGCCGAACACCTTTCAGTCCCAGCGACAGCAGCAACCCGACCAGAAGGAAGGCGATGCCGGCAGCCAGCAGAGCGTCCTTTCCGGAGCTGCGCATTTCGTCACCTTCCAGCACATTAATGCCGGTGACTGAGATCCGCAGGTCGGGAGCATCCTTGGCGAACGCGTCCTGAACCTGAGCGGTGTGATATCGCAGACGAGCGATCGGAGTTTCGCGGATCGAATCTCCTTCGGCTGTGACCGGGCGAACTTTCAGAAAGCCGGAGGTCCCCTGAGCGTTCATCAGGTAGGCCACGTCAGCATCCTGAGCTGTCGCTTCCAGCTGTGGTGAGGAAAAATCCGGCCACGGACTGACGGCGGCTCGAGTCTGCAGGAATTCACTCAGACTGCGAGTCAGTCGGTCCGCGTAGGCGATCGCGTTTGTGGAGGGTTTGTCAGCCGCGTTGCCGACTTCGACCTGATCTGTCAGAAACCGGGTCCACTGATCAAGACGCAGGTGATTCCAGCTGCTGGATTGCTTTCCGTAGTCAGCATACTCCACCAGCCATTCCGCATTTCGGAGTTGTCGAGTCGACTGAAGCTGAAGTGCCTTTCGTCGCAGTTCGCCCTGATTCAGGCGACACAGGACGCTTGAGAAATATTCAGGCTCGCGTTCCAGCCGTTCGGACAGCTGGGTCAGAGCGGACTGGATCATCGGAGCGTTGGGAACATCTGACCGAATGACGACGACCATGTCGGTCTTTTCGCCAAAGACCGAGGTGTAGTCACTCCATGCTTCGTCAGGATGCAGCAGTTCGGCTCGATTGGTCTGCAGTTTCAGGTCGGCCACGGAAATGCCAACACCTGCACAGCCGAGAAACACCAGCAGCCACAAGGAAACTCGAGGATGGCGCGCGGCGAAACCGACGATGCCACCCAGACATCGAGCGAGAATTCCGCAACGCACTTCTCCCTCAGCAGCCACGTTCTTGACCATCCATGATCAGTGTTGTGAAATTTCGGGCGTTCCCGGCGCGCATAACACCGGATGCAGTATTGTTCGTCAGAATGCCCGTTGCCGCAACAGACGTTTCTCAAGGTTCCGTCGTCCCGGTTTGCGAACTCCGGCAGAATCTGCCGATCGACTGTTTCTTCCAGAACTCAATGTTGATTCTGCCGTCGCCCGACTTCTCCTCCCACCCGTTGATCCAGATCGCCAGGCGTAAAATCTTGCACGGCGACTGGCTGGTGGAGATCCACCGTCGTGGCAAGACCACGAGTCCCCTGAAATTCGGGCCGGGATTCGCAGCCGTGTCCATTCCGGTCAGGCGTCATTTCGCTGGCCGCACGCCAAAAAAAAATCAGCGGGATGGCGGCGAATCTGCGGGTGTTCTGGTGGCATCAGGTTCCGACGCCTGGACGATGAAGTCGAACATCTGACCCCAGTGTCTGTTGTCCAGCGTGATATCGAAAGGCACGATTCGAACTCCTGTGGGGAACCTTTGCGGCTCTGCTGTCAGTTGAACATCGAAGGTCTGTCGACTCTCAGCGGGGATTTCGCCTTCCAGAATTGGCGGGTTTGCCGTGAGTCCTGGAGGAAGCATCAGTTCGATGTGATGCCGCTGAGTCTGGCTGCGGAAATTGCGAACCGTGACCTGCACCGTCTGCCGCTGATTTTCGCGGAAATCAACTCGGTAAGGATATGCAGAGACCCAGTACGGATCGAACAGATATTCGTAGTCGCTGTCGGGCAGCAGGTCTCTGTAGGCGGCGATGATTTTTTTTGCCCATGCGTTGTATCGGTTGAGGAACTGTTCGGGTTCCGGCATCACATAGGAATGGCTGCCCATGATGATGTCCGGTTTCAGCTTCAGCAGATATTCGCTGGCATACAGATACCCTTCTTCAAAGATGGCACTGTTTCTTGCCACGACACACTCGTGGCCGTCCTGAGTTTCGTCGGATGGACTGCCGAACAGATTGTCACCGGTAAACGCGATTCGTTTGCCGTCCAGTTCCAGCCACAGGCAGCAGCCGAATTCCGTCTGTCCCGGCATCCAGTCCACATGGATCTGGTAGCCTTCCCAGTCGATCACTTCGCCGTCCCGGATCGCTCGGTCGATGTGCATGCCGTCAAAGCCGTCGGAATAGGCGGAAACCAGAGCCGCGTAGTCGTAGCGGCGAGGGTGCTCGCAGCGATCGACAACGCTTTCCAGAGTCCAAGCCTTGGCTCCGAACTTCTCTTTCAGCACTGGTCCCAGCAGGAAGTGGTCGCCGTGCATGTGTGAAATCCAGAACGCGTCAATCTGCTTCAGCCCCAGATGCTGCCTCATGCCCACGATGATTTCTTCCAGAGTCGCAGCCGGAAACAGGCCGCAGTCCAGAATCAGACCATGTCCGCGGTCGGAGATAATGATCGCGAAATTTCGGCCCTGCATCGTATGATTCAGCTTGTACAGGTGAGGCGTGACCTGGTTGACGAGCGGCACCTGCGTCGGCTGTGAAATCGGATCACGTTTGGCTTCCGTCTTGTCAAAAACCGGGTAGCCTCGGACGTAGTTCCGGCGAAATGCCGCCAGCTTTTTCGCGTAGTCCGTCAGCTGTTCCGCCGGATTTCGAATCACGGGGCCGCGTGTCGGCAGAATCAGGTCAGGCGCTAGCTGCTCGATCGTACGTACCGATTCCTGCAGAGTGTCGAGACCTTTGGCGAACCCATAGTCCCATTCTGTGTCGAACCATGTCGTCATCCGGGCACCGTCGTGAACCAGTCCTCCGGTGAAGGCTGCCGTTTTTCCGGCACGAGTCAGCACGTAGGTCATTCCTCCGGGGGAATTGCCTGGACTGGCAACACATCGGATGTCGAATCCCTGCCATGAAAAGACTTCGTCCGGCTGCAGTGCTCGGGAAACTTCGACCGCATCAGCCATTGGACGCACGTAGCTGGCGCCGTAAACGGAAAACGGGTCTCCGAGCGTTGGGTACCAGCGGCGAAACTTTGTCGGATTTTCGAACAGTTCCCGTTCTGCCAGAGGGACAGCCACTGATGTCTGCGAGCGATCCGTCCGGATGATTCCCTGACAGCATTCCCGATGGTGCTGGGTCAGCAGAATCCAGTCGACTTTTGTCACTCCGATTTTCGCCAGTTCCGGGAGGACGCTGCCGTCACCTGAATTGATCAGCAGGGCTCGGTCGCCGGCTCGAAGTACATAAACGCTGCACGTGTCCTGCCATTGAAAGATTTCCGGAAATCTCGTTTCGTCCGGCCGAGTCAATTCCGATGCGGAACTGTCGAGGGCTGTCAGCAACAGTGTCAGAACGGTCCCGGTTCGAAACAGCAGAAGCAAACGATCCATGTTGATAGTCCTCGCGACGGTTGGCCAAACCAGAGGAAGCATTCAACTTCCTTCCGAATTCAAAGTCTGTCACAGAGGCGTTGATTGAGCAACTCTCCTGCTTCGCAAACAACTTCAGGCGAGGCTTCGTTCGAAGACCTGTTGCGATTCGTGACTTCGATTCAGGTCGGTCGTCACGCAGGATGTGACGACAGGATGCCAGGATCCGGAGTGCGCCGAAAAGATGTCAGCTGAGGAACTTGTGGCGAGTTCGGCGGCTGCGTTTTTTTCCCAGCAGCAGTCCGGGGATAAACCAGACAACGGCCCACACGCTGCGAAAAAGCCATGCAACGGCGCCGAACAGGCCGCGTTCGGCATTTTCGACCCAGCGGCCCAGTCGAGTGATCCCCCATGCCAGGGAACCTCCCATCGCTGCATCCTTGGGGCTTAATGGCCGCGAACTCGAAGCCGCTCGTGTCATAGCGGATGGTCCGAAAAGCCGCCCAATCAGCGGCAGGCGGCCAATCCACTTAAACGGCCGAAACATGCAGCAGAAGCAGTGCGGGCACTGATACAGCCGGCAAAGAAACAGCAACCGCAGATACTCCAGTCCCCGCATGGATGTGGGAACGAGGTGTTCGCGGCAGAAACTGCACCGATATGGGCTTGGCTTCTTCGTCCGGGACATGGTTCCAGCCAGTGTGTCAACATTCCGCCCGACAATCAGTTGTCAACTGCTGCCTGCGGGGATCCGCCCAAGTGTTCCCTGGGATTCTCCGATTTTCAAGCTGGAAACCACAGTGGTCCAGGAAGTTGTAAACATCAACAGAAACGGCACGTGTTGCCCGGAAACCGCCAGTCGACGGGACATGTGTCGAATTGGCAACGCTTACCGACCCATGTCACCGAATGTTGACGGAAAAGAGCATAATTTGCGGTTTCTGTCGTCAGTCATCAAACGGATTCTTCGGCGAAAACGGTCAGGCTGATGGTGAACAGAATCATCATCTCCTGCAACCAATTTCGGAGTTCCTCGTATGGGTGATCTGAAGGATCCACGCCTGATCTGGCTGAAAGGAGTGCTGTTCGTCGGCTGCGGCCTGCTGAGCGGTCTGCTGGTGTTTCTGAAATCACCGGAGATCCAAACGGCGGCATTGCTGTTTCTGACGGTCTGGTGCTTCTGTCGCAGTTACTACTTTGCGTTCTACGTCGTCCAGCACTACGTCGATCCCGATTATCGATTTTCGGGGCTGACCGACTTTGCCTGCTACTGTCTGGGCATCGGCCGTTATCGTCGAACTCAGGCTGACGAGTGACGCTGAAGGCGACCCGGTCATGAACGGGGACGCCTTTTGCGGGAGTTCAGATGTGGTTGAGTGTGCTGGTCATGTCAGTTCGAAGTTGAGTGCCGGGCTCCACGCACCCAGAGTTCCAGCGCTGTTGATGGCTCGGACCCACACTCGATAACTGCCGGCTGCCAGATTGGTTCCGGGTGTGAACGAATTCGTGGTGAGCGACGTCTCGTGAATGACCTTGCTGGTAATTCCGACATGGTTCACCCACAGTTCATATCCGGTGGCGCCGGTAACAGCATTCCAGGTGATCGTTGGCGTTCTGTCGGATGTTGTGGCAGCCGGAGAGGTGAGTCTCGGAGCAGCAAGGCCGCCGATGCTGAATGTGGCGGCTTTTGACCACGTTCCAGCACCGCTGACACCAATGGGCTTCACCCAGACTCGATAATCACCATCCGGGAACGTCTGCGAAAACGAGTGAGATGTTCCGACAACATTCTGTGCCCGAGCGAACTGGCCTGAAGTGTTGGAGACCCACAGGTCATAGTGAGTCGCTCCGGGAACAGCAGCCCACGTGAAGGACGGATTGTGAGTGTTGACATTTGCTGTCGGGGACAGAACCTGAGTGGATGATCCAACAGTGAATGACTTCGCTGAGCTCCATGCGGTGCGGTTGCCATCACCGTCCAGGCCTCGCACCCAGACTTTGTAGTTTCCGGCTGCGAGCTGATGGTTGACCAGCATGGACGTGCCGGAGACAGTTTCCACGCCCATCGGCTGACCGGAGGCGTCATTCATCCAGATTTCGTATTGTTCGGCACCGATATCTGTCCATTCGATCATCGGAGCCGCCAGAACCGACGCCGTGACCGGCGAAAGCACTGCAGGAGCTCCGGTGACCCGGAATTCCGAAGCCGTCGACCAGTCGCCGGTGTAAGCGGAATTTCGAGCTCGCACCCAGACTCGATACGCTCCTTCGGTCAGCCCCGTGTTCAGGGTATGAGACGTGGTTCTGAGGTTTTCGATTTTCTGCAGTTCGGCTCCCGAAGAATCCTGGAGCAGCAGATCGTAAGCGGTGGCTCCGGAAACGGCTGTCCATTGAACGGTTGGAGTTCGGTCGACGGTGGAAACGACGGGGCTGAGAATGTTCGGGCTGGCACTGACGACGAAGTCTGCCTGAGGACTCCACGGCCCCTTGACTCCGGACGCATTGACAGCTCGAACCCACATGCGGTGCTGGCCAAGTGCCAGATCAACGGGAATCTGCAGTGATGTTCCGGAAACATCATCATTGCGGTAGACGGTTCGGTAGCCTCCGGAAATCTGGCTGACCCAGACGTCGTAGTGATCTGCACCGGTCACAGGGGCCCAGGAAATCGTCGGATTGGAACCTCGTTCCACAGACTGAGCTGCCAGAACCGGAACGACATTGGCATTAACAACCGTGCCCGTCGACCGCGGCTGCTCCAGAAACAGGAACCCACTGCCATTGGTGTTGGCCGGCAGAGCAATTGAGGCGAAAACGTCGTTCAGCAGTTCACCCGGCATCAGGTTTCCGACAACTTCGACACCGTCAGCATAGGCTGGAGGCTGAGCTCCCACGATGCTGTACTGGCCGGGGGCGAGATTTGCGAACCGATAAGTTCCGTCGGCCGCCGTGGTTCTGTAGATCAACACGGTATTGCCGGACGAGTCCGTGCCGGCCAGGATCACGGTGGCTCCGGGAATTCCCAGTTCTCCGGTGTCCAGTACGCCGTTTCGGTTGGTATCGACGGCGACTCGCCCGGCCAGACTGCTGTTGCCTGTGACCGGCTGGACGGCAAACAGCAACTGGTCAACCTTCTGACTGGATGCCAGAAAGTTTCGTTTCGATTCGCTCTGAATTCCTTCGCCGAAGTTGAATGCCGTCGCGTTGGCCCCGGCGGTCAGATTCAGGTTGACGAAGGCGTCATTCAGCGCGGTCGCAGATGCTCCGCTTCCGACAGTGTCGGTTCCGTCCAGATAGATCCCCGGCTGGATTTCAAAAAGGCTGTATTCGCCCTGCAGAAGTTCTTCGAACGCGTAGGCGCCATCGGCGCCGGTCACGATGGTTCTCAGCACGGGATCTCCGTTGCTGTCGATTCCGGACAGGCCCACGATGGTGCCGGCAATGGGCTGTTCGTTGGAATCCTGAATGCCGTTGTCATTCAGATCCTGATACACCACGCCGCGGACCGATGCGAAGGCCGGCAGCACGTCCGTATCTTCATCATCGGTGTTGTTGGCCGGATTGGTATCTGTTTCGGTCGCAGTGACGCTGGCGATATTATGCACCGTCGCTCCCAGCGGCACGTCCGCGTCGACAGTCAGTGTGACTGTGGCAGACGAACCGGGCTGCAGAGTTCCCAGCTGAGATGTGACAACTCCTCCGCCTTCCACGGTGCTGCCCTGAGTCGACGAGGCGCTGGCGAAGTCGACGAGCGACGACAGTGTGTCCGTCATCACCACGCCGGTGGCCGTGGATGGCCCGTTGTTGCGGACGACAATTGTGTAGGTGATCTGGCCAGGCGACCGAATCGGGTCAACGGCGTCGGACTTGGTCACCTGCAGATCAACGTGTCGAGCGATGTCTGTGGTTTCTGTCGCTGTATCGTTCGTCGGGTCGATGTCTGTTTCGTTGACATGCGAGACCGTGGCGATGTTGACAATTCGGCCCGCTGCCGCGGAGGCTCCGACCGTCAGAGTCACGGTCAGGTTCTGACTGCTTCCGGCTGCCAGACTTCCAACCGTCCAGACGCCGTTACTGCTGTTGAAGGTTGTTCCGCCTCCGGCGTTTACTGACGAAAACGTGATGCCGGAAGGAAGTGCTGTCAACAAGGCGTCCGTGACGGTGACTCCGGTTGCATCTGACGGTCCGTTGTTGGTGGCGGTCAGCGTATAGACCAGGTTCCCGGTTCCGCTGCCTGCGACGACGGGGTCGTTCGCGTCTGACTTCGTGACGGCGATGTCCACTTCACGCACAATGGTGGTGTCTTCGCTGTCGGAGTTGTTGGTCAGGTTAGAGTCTGTTTCGTTGACAGCAGAAACGACTGCCGTGTTGGTGATCGTGCCGTTGGCAGCTGTGACTCCGACTGTCAGCGTAGCGGTCAGAGTGCGGGACTGTCCGACGGCCAGATTGCCGATTGTCCAGATTCCGGTCCCTGCTACAAAGGTGCTGCCGCCGGTGCCACTGGCTGAGACCAGTGAAAATCCTGTCGGCAGAGCTGCCAGAAACGCATCCGTCACAGCGACTCCGGATGCATCGGAAGGTCCATTGTTAGTGGCCGTGATGGTATAGATCAGATTCCCGGTCCCGCTGCCGGCTGTGATCACGTTGGCGTTGTCAGACTTCACCACAGCGATGTCCACGGATCGCAGAATTGTGGTGTCTTCCGTATCCGTGTTGTTGTTGAGATTGCTGTCGGTTTCATTGACGGCGGAAACTGTCGCGGTGTTCGTCACCGTTCCGGCGGCAGCGGCCGCACCAACGGTCAGCGTGACCGTCAGCGTTTGACTGGCTCCTACGGAAAGGCTTCCAATTGTCCAGACACCGGTCGAACTGTTGAATGTGGTTCCTGACGTTCCGACGGCCGAAACCAGGCTGAATCCGGCCGGCAGTGCTGTGAGAAAGGCATCGGTGACGGCAACTCCGGTGGCCTGGGACGGGCCGTTGTTTCTCGCCGTGACGGTGTAAACGAGGTTACCGGCACCGCTTCCGGCAGTGATGGGATCGTCGGAATCGGCCTTCAGAACGGAGATGTCCACGGTTCGCGTCAGAGTTGTGTCTTCGGTGTCTGTGTTGTTCCCGGGATTGCTGTCGGTTTCGTTGACAGCGGAAACGATTACGGTATTCGTGACGGTTCCGGAAGCGGCGGTGGCTCCAACCGTCAGAACGGCCGTCATCGCGACTGAGGCTCCGGATGCCAGGTTACCGATGTTCCAGATTCCTGTCGTGCTGTTGAACGTTCCGTCACCGGATGCGGACACAAAGCTGAAGCCTGCCGGAAGAGCAGTCAGAAACGCGTCGGTCACCTGAACTCCGGTGGCATCGGATGGCCCGTTGTTCGTCGCCGTGATGGTATAGCTCAGGTTGCCTGCGCCACTGCCCGGAATGACCGGATCATCGCTGTCGGCCTTCGCGACGACGATATCGACAACTCGCTGAATGGTTGTGTCTTCGCTGTCAGTATTGTTGGCTGGATTGGAATCAGTTTCCGTTACTGCCGAGACCGTTGCCGTGTTGGTGGTCGTTCCCGAAGCGGCCGACGCTCCGACGGTGATGACCACGGACAGACTTCGCGACGCACCCTGAGCCAGATTCCCGATGGTCCAGACACCGGTCGTGCTGTTGAAGGTTGTTGCACCCGTTCCGGTTGCCGAAACCAGTGACCAGCCGGTCGGCAGCGCTGTGATCAGAGCATCGGTAATGGCGACTCCGCTGGCGTCGGAAGGTCCGTTGTTGGTCGCGACCACGGTGTAGGTCAGATTGCCGTTTCCGCTGCCCGCAGTGATCGGGTCTGCCGAATCCGATTTCACAACAGAAACGTCGACAGATCGAACGACGGTCGTGTCTTCAGTGGCGGTATCATTCGCTGCATTGTTGTCCACTTCATTCAGTCCGGACACCGACACGGTGTTGGTTCGGGTTCCTGCTGCCGCTGACGAACCGACGGTGATGGTGATCGCCAGCGTTTCGGATGCACCATTGGCCAGGTTTCCGATGGTCCAGACTCCGGTGGTGCCGTTGAACGTGGTTCCGTTGCTGCCAACAGCTGACACCAGAGTCCAGCCGGTAGGCAGGGCGGCAATCATCGCATCCGTGACGGTCACGCCGGTTGCTGCCGATGGTCCGTTATTGTGAGCCGTCACGGTGTAAGTCAGATTGCCGTTTCCACTGCCGGCTGTGACTGGATCGTTGTTGTCGGTCTTTGTCAGGCCGATATCCACAGACTGGACGACGGTGGTGTCTTCTGAATCTGTGTTGTTGGCCGGATTGGAATCCGTTTCTGCCAGCGACGTCACCTGCACAGTGTTGGTGGTTGTGCCTCCGGCAGCCGTGGCACCGACGGTGATCGTCAGAGTCAGAGTTTCACTGGTGCCCTGAGCAAGGTTCCCGATCGTCCAGATTCCGGTGGCTGCGCTTGAAGGTGGTGCCGCCGGAACCTGTTGCACTGTCCAGAGTCCAGCCGGTCGGCAGTCCGGCGATCAGGGAATCCGTGACGGCAACGGAACTGGCGTCCGAAGGTCCGTTGTTGGTCGCGACAACCGTATAGGTCAGATTGCCGACGCCGCTGCCGACTGTGACCGGGTCACCTGTATCGGACTTTGTGACGGCAACGTCCACCGTTCGGATGATCGTTGTGTCTTCGCTGTCCGTGTTGTTGGCCAGGTTGCTGTCGGTTTCGTTGACGGTTGCCAGCGTGGCCGTGTTGGTGACCGTTCCCTCAGCGGCGGAAGCTCCGACGGTCAGAGTCACCGTCAGCGTTCGACTGGCACCCTGGGCCAGGTTTCCGATCGTCCAGACTCCGGTTGTGCTGCTGAAGGTGGAACCGCCGGTGCCAGTCGCCGAGACCAGTGACCAGCCGGTCGGCAAGGCCGCAATCAGATTGTCATTGAAGGTGACACCGGATGCATCCGAAGGACCGTTGTTGGTGGCGACGACCGTGTAGACCAGATTTCCTGCGCCACTTCCGGCGGTCACCGGATCGACGTTGTCACTTTTGACCACCTGGACATCGACCGTGCGAATGACGGTCGTGTCTTCCGTGTCGGTGTTATTGGCCGGGTTCACATCGGTTTCATTGACGGCTGATACTGTCGCTGTATTTGTGGTCGTTCCCGCCGCTGCGGATGCACCCACCGTCAGAGTGACCGTCAGTGTTTCGCTGGCGCCGTTCGCCAGGTTTCCGATCGTCCAGACACCTGTGCTGCCATTGAATGCCGTGCCGCCGGTTCCGGATCCCGAAACCAGTGACCAGCCCGCAGGCAGACCGGCAATCAGCGCATCAGTCACTGTCACGCCGGTGGCGTCGGATGGTCCGTTGTTGGTGGCGACCACGGTGTAGACCAGATTTCCGCTTCCGCTGCCGGCCGTAACAGGGTCGACGTTGTCGGATTTCAGGACCTGAATGTCGACGGCGGCACCGACTGTGGTGTCTTCGCTGTCGGTGTTGTTGGCCGGATTGCTGTCCGTTTCGTTGAGGGCGGTCACTGTTGCCGTGTTCGTTGTGGTTCCCGCCGCTGCGCCTGCGCCGACTGTGATTGTGACGGTGAGTGTTTCACTGAGACTGCTGGGCAGATTTCCGATTGTCCAGACGCCGGTGGCAGGATTGAAGGTGGTGCCTCCGGTTCCGCTTGCTGTCACCAGAGTCCAGCCGACGGGAAGGCTGGTGATCAGCGCATCGGTAATCGCAACCCCGGACGCATCCGAAGGCCCGTTGTTGGTGGCGACGACTGTGTAGATCAGGTTTCCGGCGCCGCTGCCGGCTGTGACAGGATCGACATTGTCACTCTTGACCACCTGAACATCGACGGTTCGGACAATCGTCGTGTCTTCGCTGTCGGCGTTGTTGGTGAGGTCACTGTCTGTCTGGTCGATGGCTGACACCGTCGCGGTATTGGTGACGGTCTGAGCTGCTGCTGATGCACCGACCGTGATTGTCACAGTCAGAGTTTCACTATTGCCGTTGGCCAGACTACCGATTGTCCAGACGCCGGTGTTCGTGTCGAAGGTTGTGCCCCCGGTTCCGGTCGCGGATTCCAGAATCCAGCCTGCGGGTAACCCCGTCAGCAGCGCATCCGTGATCTCGACTCCGGTGGCATCGGAAGGCCCGTTATTTGTCGCCACAACGGTGTACACCAGATTTCCCGTACCGCTGCCTGCCGTGATGGGGTCTGCCGTGTCTGTCTTCACAACCTGGATATCGACGGTTGAAAAGAACCCGAAGTCAACAGTGAAGTTGGTATTGTTGTCTGTGTCGCCGTCGGTGATGGGTTCGTCGGCGTTGATCAGAGTAATTGCCTGAGCCACAACGGCTCCGGCGACGAGCGTTCCGTTATCATCACCGTCCACGTCGTCATCGGGATCCGGAGCCGGATCGTTTCCGGTGCTGGAATTCAGATTTTCCAGTGCTCCGGCAGCCGCGAAGTTGCCTGCATCGATCCGGACCAGGTATTCACCAGGAAACAGGTTGGTGAACGAATAATCTCCGCCTCCGGAAGTCGTGGTGGTGCCAACCTGAGCATCTCCAGCATCCAGGCTGCCGTTCAGGTTGGTGTCTTCGAACAGAGTCACGTCGACGCCGTCAATCCCCACTTCGCCCAGCGGGACAGAAGGCACAAAACTGCCATCATTATTCGGATCGTTGAAGACAGTTCCCCCCAGCGTCATCGGCGCGAGGTTGGGGAAGTCGGCCGTGAAAATTGTGGGGGTGTAGGCCTGAATCACACCGGCAACAACGCTGGTGGTGGGCTGAGCTGTCGCGTCGAATTCCAGAACGATTGCGCCAACATTGCTGAGATCAGCTCCCGCACCTCCTGCGACTGCAAAGTCATTCGCGAAACTCAGGAACACCGGCAATGTTGACGCAGCTCCTGTGTTCGGAAGTGTTGTTGTGGCAGTCGAAAAATCGGTTCCTGAACTGTAGATGGTTAGGTTCATTACAGTCACACCATTGCTGGCTCCGACATCCGTCAGGATGCCGACAGCCGCGGACAGATCGACTCCTCCCAGACCGGTTGGGTCAAGTGTCAGCGCGTCACCATCGGGGCCGTCCCACGTTGCCGTGCCTCGGCCAGTGGTGGAAAACGCAGAAACAAGTTCTGCGAAGCCCGGAATCTGATTCACCCGCATGACCACCGTCGAAGCGCTGAAGGCACCAGCGACCTCTGCGAAGAGATCACGTTCGCCACCAATCGCAGCTGAAACAGCAGTGGTGCCCTGTGGCGTCCCTGACGTCGCTGTGGAAATCTGAGGCGGCGTCGGATCGGTAAAGTTGTCAATGGCGGTGCCGGCGATTCCCTGAGCGTCCACGGTGCTGATCGTAATTGTCGAATGCGTCGCACCGCGCTGCAGATAACCGGTCAGTGATGCATCCTGCTCGACATGGTAAACACCGGCCGCCAGACCACCGAAGCTGTAGTCTCCCGTGGTATTGTCTGTCAGGACCGACGTCACGAAGGTATCATCGCCTCCGCCGTTGTCGAACGTTCCGTTACCGCCGTCCAGATACAGATTGACAGTCGCTCCGCCGATGCGGATGTCGTCTCCGGTCAGCCCGTCTTCCGTCAGGTCGTTGAACATGGTCCCGCGAATTTCGCCCAGACAGTCCAGGGCCGTCAGCAGCATGCGGGATTCCAGCGCTTCGGTGGTCGGTCGGCGAATCGCTTTGGACCGTCGGCCACGGCCGGTTTTCAGCAACAGAGAATTCTTCCAGTTGGTCAGCCAGCGTCGAGTATTCATGATTCCTCCTGAATCGTTGTGTTCGTGTGTTCGCTTTTTTGTCGGATTGTTCCAGGCCCGATTGCCTTGAAAAACGTTCCGATGTGTTTGTCTGCATGCCGGCCATTTGTCGAATGGCCTCGAAGCCCGGATTCATGTGATTTTTTGCCACAGGCAGGTCACAGTTGCCGATGGTTACCAGCGCCGTTCCAGCCCGAAGGAAATGCCCTGAGCCAGATAATCTGAGTCCCGGAAGCGGCCAGCCGGACGGTTCGGCCCCGCGGACGGATCAATCGGCGGCGCGAAGAAATCTGTGTTAATGGTGGAATCCATCTGCTGAGCTGCTCGGACCACATTGGTCCAGTACATCAGGCTGTAGCTGACATTCAGTTTCCAGCAATCCGACAGTCGCCAGCCAACTCCTGCGTCCAGTGCCGGGATCAGCGAAATCTTGTTGCGACTTCGTCCGCCGGTGTTGGACTGTTGCACATAGAATCCACCCGGTGAGGCCGTGGTGACTCCGTTTGAAGTGACCGTGTTGTATCCGTACGTATCCAGTTCCTGATGGTTCAGACCCAGAGCCAGCCTGAGTCCCACGTTGAGGTCCAGCTGACCGAGACTGCGTTCTCCACGAAGTCCCAGTTCTGCTCCCAGAAAACTGTTTTCCGTTTTGAAGACGTCGGACAGGAAGAACTGACTGCCTGAACCCGCAGAAACCAGTGTTTCCCGAATGCGAACATCATCTTCCAAATGAGCGATTCGCGGACCGAACGAGACTCCCAGCACCCGGTCTCGGTCACCGCATTGATGATGGGCATCGCAGGAACAGCCTTCGCCGCACGACTGACAGCTGCAGTCGTCACAGCGTTCGATCTCTGCCCACAGAGCAAGGGCCGCGGAATACATGCTGGTGCGAGCTTCAAAATCCAGTGTTCCAAACGACAGTCCCGGGTAACTCAGCAGCTGAGAATCCTCCTGGCCGGTGATTGGATTGGTAAACGGGCGCGCAACAATTGGGTCCCCAAAGGTGCTGGCGTGAAACGTTTCTTTTCGAGGAGCCAGCATCAGGAACTCCCCCAGGTATCCACTGCCGTCGCAACTGAACCAGCGACCTCCCTGCAGTCGAAAACCGGCCTGCGGAAAGTTGTAGAGGTTCTGTCCGCTGTACAGCACGGAAGTGTTTGGCTGGCCGAGGACTCCGGCCTGAAGTCCCGGAGTTCCCTGAGGACTGGTGGTCGCAATCACAGGACTGTGAACTCCGTTCGTCCACCACAGCAGAGCTTCTCCGCTGAACCAGTGTTCGGGCAGCCTGGCAGCTGTCGGTCGGTACTGATACTGCTGAACGGGCGGAGCCGGAAAGTAGTCAGGGTAACCGTGTTCGGCCGTGACGTGAGGCACCGGATTCGGCGTTGGAACAGGAGCGATCTCCGACGTGGACTTCGACTGAGGAACAGGCGCAGGTGCCGGTACGACGATTGGCTGCACGCCTGGCCCCGTGGCTGGGTCCGGATACGGGATTGGTTTTGTTTGAGGCTGAGGCGTGGTTTCGTCCAGAACCCCCGACGTCTGCAGGATCAGTGGAGTCGCCACCGGACCGCTGGGAAACAGATGTCGGCTTTCCGGAATGAAGGGTTTCGACGCAGTTTGGTCCGCAGATGCCGCTTCATGAATGATGGGCGGCAGCAGGTCATCACTGATGCCGGTTGCGTGAAGACCAAGTAGACAGATCAGCGGCAGCGCACGCTGCCCTGAACGTCGGAAGGAAAACAGCATTTCTCAAAACCCCTGGGCATTTGATCGCGCCGGCCCAGCGCAGGAAGTCGGACGCGCGGGTGATATGATTCCGCTGTCAATGGGGTCAAGAGAGTAAAATCACTCAAATCGCGGACTGATGCGGAATCCGCCGGATCGAACTCGTGTCGACGGAACTCGGTTGTCATCACAGCGCAGATTTGACAGGTCCCCGAGGCGTCCAGCAGGAATCGCGTTTTCAATGAAAACCCGCGAGCTGTCTCGCTTGTGAGTCTGCGAACATCAACGGACAGCGGCTGTTCGGGACGAGCCACAGATCTCGGCCGCTGTGTTGGACAGAAATCTGACTGAAAACGATGAGGCTGCGATTCGTTGATCCCGTTCGGAATGAATCGCAGAGCTTTCAGACGACCGCAAATTTGTGACATCAGCGCGCAAAAAAACAGCCCGATCGGATGATCGGGCTGTTGCATGAATTTTTTGTTGAGACACTTCGGTTCAGAACACGTCCAGAATGAAGTGGTGTCCGCTGTGGTACGGCTTTTCAGTCGGGTAAAAGTTGTACCACGACTTGTTGTACACCGGAATTCTCATTGACGGGCCATTTGTGGTACATGCCGTCGTACACTTCCGGCTTCTGAAAACGAATGGGGATAGTAGACGTACGGATAATGATGGGAATCGCCGCCAGTCGGCTGGCTGATCTGGGTGAGCCGCTTCAACGGTGCGTTCTGTGGCAACCGTTCCGACGCGGCCAGGATCGCCAGCATGATCAACTTCTTCAGCATGTGTGATTCTCCACGGGAAAGGGTGAGGGTGATGGTGGTGAACCGAATGGAAGCCGTGTCTTTCGGCCTGGTCAACGAAGACTCGGCTTGCGAACCAAAAGGACACTCTCCGTATCCTCGTCGCCCCCGGAACTACTTTTCCGGTTCGCAAAGCCGAGTCTTTCGCTACCCCGCTGCCGCTGACGAATTCGCGAAGTCGTCGCTGCAGCGTCCCGGAGTCAGAATCAGGCAGCTCTTCCTGATTCAACTCTGCCCTTGTTCATCGGAAGATGGCTCCCCGTGCAATCAGGACTTTCCTTAAAATCGGCAAAGTCGCCGCCAATGAGCCTGCAGAATCAGCCGATCAGCGTTCATCGTGATTCCGCAGCGGTGACAAGTCAGCGAATTCCGAAACTGTTCTGCTCAGGATTCCAGTCATCGAGCCTGCAGCAGAAACAGAACGAACCAGAACAGAGCCATCAGAATGCCCACGATGCTGAGAGCGAACGCGAATCTCAGCCGCCGACTGGATTGGCCGAGTCCAAAACATTCCAGACACAGTCGAAACGCATAGAAGGCCAGTGGAACCGGGAGCCCCACGCCCAGCACCGCTGCTCGGTAAGCTCGGCGTTCAACCTCCAGCGGCGGTACGTTTCGAGTGATCCGGCTGTCCATCGAAGGTGTTCGATAGGGTGAGTCATCATCATGATCGTGGCTGCTCTGAGTCACCTCGGACGAATGCAATGCCGCGCCTTCCTGCGAATCGGATTCCGGCAGAGTCAGTTCCGGGTGCTGCGGGCGATCCGAACCGCAGCTCCAGCATTCGTCAAACGTCCGGGCGTTCGCTTCTCCACAGGTGGCACAGCGCCACTGCAGTTCAACGTCGGGATCCCATGCTCCGGCAGACCGCATTCGCAGTCGTTCCGCAGTGTCCAGAAGTTCCGTCGCCTGGGCCGCATGTTCTGTTTCAACCAGCAGCTCAACCTTTGCCAGGGCGCCTCCGTAATAGCTCAGTGTTCCCGCAACTTCTTCGCCGGTCACCACGCAGCGGATGCCCTGAGCTTCCAGCAGACTGCAGGCCATGTGAGCTTCCTGTGGCAATGTGTAGACTCGAATCAAAACGAAGTCGCTCGACGTTTTCATGATGCAGCCATTCGTTTCAGCGGAAAACGGGACTCAATGCGGAAAGGGTAC
>JAWKTY010000034.1:0-67172 GCA_041398865.1 Planctomycetaceae bacterium | reverse complement strand
CGAGTGCTCCTGAAAAGCTGGATCAGATTGCGCAGCTGGTAGCTGATCTGGAGAAAACACCGGAAGGCCGGGCAATCATCCCAGCAGACTTCGCGGCCGCTTGGCAGCCGATATGGGAAGTACGAAAGGGGAAGCAGCAGTGAGTGCAGCGACCCCAAAGCCTGATGCCGAAGTTGTACTCAGCAGGCTGAAAGACTTTCAGAAGCGAACGGTCGAGCACGTGTTCGATCGCATGTATCTGGCCGATGAACCAACTCGTCGATTTCTCGTTGCCGACGAAGTGGGCCTCGGGAAGACGCTAGTCGCTCGCGGCGTGATCGCAAGAGTTGTTGATCATCTTTGGCAGCAACGCAGCATCAACATCATTTACATCTGTTCGAGCGGCGATATTGCGAGGCAAAACGTTCAACGCTTGAATGTGAGTAGCGATGTCGAGTTCAAGCTGCCCGATCGCATCACATTGCTGCCTCAGCATGTGGAAGACCTTAAGAAAAACAAACTGAATTTCATTGCCCTAACGCCGGGGACGTCTTTCGATCTGAAGCACCAAACAGGTCGCGTAGAAGAACGCGTCCTGCTGTACTGGATGCTGAAGTCCATTTGGAATCTGGAGGGTGTGGCTCCCAAGAATGTGTTGCAGGTTGGCGTTGGCAGGAAGGCATTTCGCGATTTGCTCGAACGATTTGATAGGGACCGAGGTATCTCTCGTGGTCTCAAGTCTGCGTTTCGAGCCGCCCTTGCCGATGATAATGCAGCCTGCCGTCAGCAGGGGAAGTCGACTCTGAAAGTGCGATTCAATCGTCTGTGTCGTGAGCTGCCGAAGTCACGGGAATGGAAACAGATACCAGAAGACACCCGCGTCGAAATTCGTTCGGTCATCGGTGAGCTCCGTGCTTTGCTGGCGGAGACTTGTATTCGGTCTCTGAGCCCGGACCTGATCGTCCTCGATGAGTTTCAGCGGTTTCGTACCTTACTGGAAGGGCAGGACGACGCCGGCCTGCTCGCTGAAAAGCTTTTTGAATGGAAGGACGTGCGCGTACTCCTTCTGTCAGCCACTCCCTACAAAATGTACACGCGCGGCCTCGATGCAGGTGAAGACGATCACTATCGCGATTTTCTCAAGACAATCAGTTTCCTGTTGTCGGAAACCGCCGCCGCCGAACGAATCGACAGGACCTTGCGGGAGTTTCGACGATCTCTACCAGCTTGCGGATGATGATGGGCACGAAGTCGAACACCATCGGCAATCGCTGGAAGACCAACTGCGAAATGTAATGGTTCGGACTGAGCGGATCGCTGTATCGGCGTCACGCGACGCGATGATGAAGGAGGTGCGGTCTTCAGTGCCCGTCACGGTCGAGGACATCGAATCCTTCGTCGAAATGGGTGAGCTAATCGCGTGGTTGGAAACAAAAACGGCGGCACAATGACCGACCAGACGGAATACTGGAAGTCCGCTCCCTTCCTTTTAAACTTTATGGAGAAGTACAAGCTCAAGCAGTCCTTTGATGATACCGCCGACTACCTTCGACGAGGTACGCGTGCGTCCAAGGAACTGGCCAACCGACTCCTACGCTGCAAGCATTCATTGCTTTCAAGTGACACGATGGAGCGTTACCAGTCGATTGACCCGGCAAACTCCGCGTCTAAGGAAGCTGGCAAGCGAGACGTTACGGCATGAAGATGCCCAGCTTTGGAAGCTGCTCTGGTTACCACCCTCAGCACGGTATTACGAACTTGAAGGTCCGTTTGCGAGTAGTGGTCTGGAAAATTTCACGAAGCGTCTGATCTTCTCCAGCTGGAAGGTCGTACCCAAAGCGATTTCCGTGCTTCTCAGTTACGAGGCCGAACGGCAGATGTTTCGGTCATTTGATTCGGAGGCTCAGAATACTCCCGCTGACCGGGAACGGCGCGCGGCTGCTGGAGTTCTCCCGCTCGCAGGGTCGGCTCAGCGGAATGCCGGTACTCGGACTTTTTACCCGTGCAGCTATTTTGCTGCGTTCTGCGATCCGCTGGAACTTGCAAAGCCGGCACTCTCAGACGGCCGCCTGCCGAAATTGGCTGAGTTGCTGCGTCTGGCACGTTCCAGGATTGAACCGATACTTGGCCGGCTCACCAAGAATAGTCCAGAAAGTGGACCGGCAGACGCTGATTGGTACTGGGCCGCCCCGATCCTGCTGGACCTCGGGCATTGGCCCAAGGAGATACGAGAATGGCTTGAATACGATTCGTTGGCCGATGATTGGCGAGGACCGTATATCCCTCGGCAGGAAAGTTCCGCCGATTCGCGGTGGACGGACCATGTCAAACGAGCGATTGAAATCGCGAATCACCCTGAGGAACTTGGTCGCCCACCCGATGATTTGCTTGATGTCCTCGCGCTGGCAGCCATTGGAGGACCTGCGACAACTGCATTGAGATCACTCGTTCGTGTTTGTGAAGGCGAGCAACTTGTGACGAATATGGACGTCCGAGATGCCGCAGGAGCGATTGGCTGGGCACTGCGCTACCAGTTCAATCTGCCCGAGGTCATTGCAATGATTCGCGGCATGAATCGTGACGAGCCCTACTGGAGGCGAATTCTCGAATACTGTTGCGGCGGTTGCTTGCAGAGCGTTCTGGACGAGTATTTTCATGTGCAGCATGACGCTCTTTCATTGGGCGGGAAGGCAACCGATGTCGCTGCAAAATCCCTTGCAGCCGTGCTGACTGAGGCTGCATCGATTCGCGTCTCGCAGCCGCATTTCGATGACATCCGGCCAAGTGAGGACGGTGCTATCACAGTTGATCCAGTCATCACACGTGCGCGGTTCGCGATGCGATTTGGTGATGACCATGCAGAACAGGAAAGTTCGCGCCTACGGAAAGAACACGTCAGGGCGGCGTTCAATTCACCGTTTTGGCCGTTTGTTCTGGCAACAACCTCGATCGGACAGGAAGGACTCGACTTTCACCAATACTGCCATGCGGTCGTTCACTGGAATCTGCCGGGTAATCCCGTTGATTTGGAACAACGAGAAGGTCGCGTTCACCGCTACAAGGGGCACGCCGTCAGAAAAAACGTCGCCAGCAGCCATACTGCGGCGGTTTCAAATTGCCCTTCCGACGAAGACCCTTGGGCGTACATGTTTACCGCCGCACACGAAGACCGTCATACGGACCACGATCTCATTCCCTACTGGCTCTACGCTAAAGACGGAGGAGCCATGATCGAACGTCATCTTCCCATGCTGCCCCTAAGTAAGGAGTTTTCGATCGTGCCGAACCTGAAACGGTCTCTCGCCATTTATCGAATGGTTTTTGGACAGCCGCGACAGGACGACCTGCTCGAATATCTCTCGCAGAAATTTACGCCGGAACAGCTTTCCGAGAACTTTGAGAAGCTCCGTATCGACCTGACACCTCCAATCCGGCAATCCACGTGACAGACGCGCAAATCGACAATCGTTGGCCTCGTCATCTGCATTGCGATCTGTCTCGATGCTGGCGGCCTCGGGGCAATCGCCCTCCGAAATAGTGAAACGTATTTTCAATCGCTGCGATGAAGTTGTCAGTTGTCTGCCGCTAAACAACTTCGCTGTAGGAACAGCGAATTCAGACGCGTCGGAACTGATGCCCACGTTTACGTGACCAGGCCAACGCTCAACGCTCCCGTCGTATTGCAGGTTGGCCAATTGATAATTCTGCAACACTGCAAAACCCGTGGAAATTCCCTCGTTACGTGTCGTTCACTCGAATTCCGTTTCCCGTGCCGAATACTATTAGGCCGCCCCGATTTTCTTCTGAGGGCTGGCGTCTGATTGAGAAGTACCTGAACTGCACGTATCATTGAGGAGCGGTGGGTGGTTTCCTGCCGCCGCAAGGCATTCCAGTAGAAACTTTCGGAGATCAAACAAATTCGGGAGCGTTCGCTCCCAACTGACAATTTGAGATGACGCGCGAGCGTCAGTGGATTGTTTCCCGCAAATACCGCCAAACGAGTCCTCGGACTCACAAGTGTAGAAACAGTCACCTGGAAGCCGCCCCCGAACGGGGGCGTCGGCCGGGTGCTGTTCTACACGCCCCTTGGCGGGGGTAGCGGAATAGGCTGGTTCGGCCGCTCCTTTTTTCATGCGCCGGACGAGCCTTACCAGCAAACCTGAAACCAAGGACCGTCCCGATGAAGCGACACTATGTGGCAATGACGTTGGTGAATGCGGCGATTTTTGTTCCGCCGCTGGCAATAGGATTCCTCAACGCAATCGACAACTATGCCCCCTACCTGCCAGTCATGCTGCAGGTTACGACAATGGGGGCGGCGTTTGTATTTGTTCTTCTGCAGGCAGTCGTGGCGAGTGTCGCGCTGCTGAAACGTGCGAGGCTCAACGACTTTTTCAGGGTGCAGCCCTCGGAAGCATCGTCGCTGCCTGTCTCGGACTTGCGACTCTTGTCCTTGTTCAGGGTGGGCTGCCCTCAGTTGGTTCGCACAGCTTCATCTGGGCGGCAGTGGCTGGCGGAATTTGGCCATTGATGCTGCGACTCTTCCGGCCTGCTGAAGAAGGAGAAGTTGATGTTCAAGACACGCCTCCGCAGTCCACACAACCTGCCCTGTTTTTTGGCTGCGATCGTGGCAATGCGTCTCTGGTCATAACTCAACTCGTCCTTTCTGATGCTGTAGTCACAAGTGAAACCGCGATTGAAACAGAAAGGTTTTACTCCGAAGAAACACTGCAGGAGAAACCGGCTGACTTTGGCGATGTCGATGTCGAAAACAATCATGAGACTGCATCTCCCGACAGGATTCTCCAGGAGTTCGTCGGCGAATGGGACCTGAAGATCGTGACGTCAACCGGGACCGCTACTGGAATCAACAGGATCGTGAAAATACCTGATGAGCCGTTCGTCATAAGTCGCACGTACGACCTTCGTAGTCTGGATTTAGAGGCAGATGCAGACAAGATCCTGTCGGTTCAGGCGTTGTGGTTCGACAGCGATGAGCAGATTCAAGCGGGCACTTATGCAGACCGGCGTTCCCATTCTTGTCTCCACGGGAAGATGGATCACTGATGAGGAAAGTTTGAATGGGAAATGCGTCTGGATGATCAGCTGGTGGCCAAGTCGACAGAACAGCTGGCAAATGACAGCATCCAGAGAACGAATTCGATCTACCGAAACGGCAGCACCGTCGAAACTTCGACGGAATCACTCACCCGGCGACACGTCAATCCAGCGTTTCCAACCCTCGAAACGATGTCGCAGGATGATCTGGAACCTTATCTTGGAACCTCGCTCTACGAAACGTTCGCATCTGACGGTCGGGAACTGTCCAAAGTTGCATCCGGTGAGGTTCGGGTTAACTCAATCTGGATGGAACCTGTTGCCGTGGTCAGATACTACAACGATCAACGGCGATTTTCTGAGCTTCAACTGTTGTTCGGCCGAGGAAAGAAAATCTCCCTGCCGGACGGAGACAAAAAAGTTGCCTGGTACGTGAATGGAAGAAACGGGAAAATTTCGTAATTGGAGTTTGAGCAATTCGGGAGAGGAGCTTGAACTACTGGGAGAGCTTGATCAGGAGAACAGAAGAATTGATTGGTCTCCCACGCAAGTCGGCTTGAAGATTCGCGGGAGAGACACATTTTCAGGACCTGACCTTCTGACCACTGTTCAGGAGCATCTTAATGATGCTAATGAAGTCATTTCGACTTTCACGACTCAATGGAGCCGAAAAGAATGAGTCCGAGACAAATGCACGGCTGGCCAGTTTGACTTTTCGGAGTTGTGCGAAGAATGCGGGCGATTTGAGGGAGGGTTTCCGGTGGAGTTGGCGGGAACGTGCTCAAACTGAAAGAGCAAGACTGTGAGTGAAAAGCCTGTTTCGGGTCTGCTGGCAGTGCTCCAGCAGGTTCCCGTTCCACTCGGGCGGTATGGACTGTCTAGTTGACGCCGAACACGGACGTCGTCATCTTTGCCGCCATACTGGCGGCTGTTATTTGTGCGGCCATCAGGGGCTGCGGCATACGGTGCGGTGGCTGAAGCTGCACGGCGTCGAGATGTGGCATCTGCTGGGGTTTCGCAGAAGCCTCCGGTGTGGCAGACGTTTGCGAATCTGCTGGTGGAGGTCGACAGTGAACATCTGGAGCACGTGCTGCTGGAATTCATATTGCAGATCACGTGAGATCCTTCCGTTCTTGCAGATGTTTCAAAACGCCGCCAGCAGCTCGGGCATCCGCGACAACGCCTACTGGACACTGAAGTGTGGGACGTGAAGGTTCTGCGGGAACTCGCAAGGCGATCCGCGAGCGGAACAGGTGCTGGTCCGAATTCAGGCTGCTCTGGGAACGGTGCCCGGAATGTAGTGCCGGAAACAAATGAATCAAAGACGGCTCTGGCCTTGGGTCGCAACCTGCGCACCTTTCAATTGGCGTAGTGTCGCAACAATCGGGAGACGCCCAAGGCAAATTGCATACCGCCGTTTCTGTGGTCACCAAGACCGACCTTGATACGCGCAGTTTACTATCCAGTAACCTGACGGCTGCTGCGTCAATTTAGAGTCTTACAAAGTAAGATGCGCGCACGGTGCATCTTTGTTTAAGCGACCAACGGGAGCGTCTCGGCGTCTGGAACTTTCCACGCTAGTCAAGGGCGAAGCCCTTGTTAGGGCAACCTACTCATATCGTCGCTGGTCCGAAAACCTCGAAAGTACGCGTACCCGTGAAACTTGAGGGATCTTTTCACGGACAGTATCTGTGCTGTTCGGTGTGCGTCACCGGTAATCAGTCCATTCGGATAGCTGCATACCCTCGCCACAGCCGACAGGATAACCTTCCTGCTCGGCCGTTCAAACCGAGTGACGCACCCGTTGGTACGTTCAGCATATCCGGAGGAAAATTGGTTCGCTGCAATCTTGAACAGCTGACGACTGCACAGCTTCCAGCGGCGGATGTCGTCAGGATCCGGCTCAATCGTGGTATACAAAAGGCCCTGACCGGATCGACCATCCTGACAATATTTCTCCGGCGTTTGCAATATCCCGCAGCACTCTGACAGTGCTCCAGCAGGTTCCCGTTCCACTCGGGCGGTATGGACTGTCTAGTTGACGCCGAACACGGACGTCGTCATCCTTTGGCCGCCATACTGGCGGCTGTTATTTGTGCGGCCATCAGGGGCTGCGGCATACGGTGCGGTGGCTGAAGCTGCACGGCGTCGAGATGTGGCATCTGCTGGGGTTTCGCAGGAAGCCTCCGGTGCGGCAGACGTTTGCGAATCTGCTGGTGGAGGTCGACAGTGAACATCTGGAGCACGTGCTGCTGGAATTCATATTGCAGATCACGTGAGATCCTTCCGTTCTTGCAGATGTTTCAAAGACGCCAGCAACTCTGGCATCCGCGACAACGCCTTCGTCACTGGACACTGAAGTGTGGGACGTGAAGGTTCTGCGGGGAACTCGCAAAGGCGATCCGCGAGCGGAACAGGTGCTGGTCCGAATTCAGGCTGCTCTGGGAACGGTGCCGGGGAATGTGCAAGTGCCGCCGGAAACAAATGAATCAAAGACGGCTCTGGCCCTGATACCTGTTTGGCACTGCCCGGAATGTGAAAGCCACGTCTCTCATGGCGACTCCATGACAGCTTCCCGCAGGCTGTCTCGCACCGCCGAGATCTGCTCGATGGCCGAGTCACAGCGACGTGCAGCTTCTTCGACAGTGAGCTCTTCTTCGCAGAGTTCCCGACAAAGGAACAGAAACAGAGTATCGCCAAGCGTTGCCGATACATCCTCAATGTCGTCGAGCGTTGTTGACTCATCAACGCTGATACCAAGCAGATCGGAATCCGGGTATGCTCGGTAGACTTGATTCACTGAAATCATTGTTCACTCTCCAAGATTGGGTTAACAAAAGAATGTTGGTAGGTGGTCGTGACGCAAGATGCGATTTCGCTCGTTTGGTACCTTGCTTTTCATCTGGTAGCCGTCGCTCGACGGTAATCGGCATGATTCTGGACGTATTCGAGTTGGTGAATCGTGTCTGGACGGATCTCCCTCAACGGACTCGAAATGCAAATCAAAACCCATTTCCGCGAAGGCTTACCTTGCTGAGCATTTCGGTGAAGACCCGACTGGCCGGAAACGCAAAAAGCGAAGCCCCCTTGACGGTTGGCGGTAAACCCTGCGCATGATGACGCAGGCAGGACGTAAGCGATTCGGATGAGACTTGAGCATTCAGTTTCTCTGCAAACTCGCCGATCGCCGTTCTTCTGGACCGAATGCTCAAGTCGAGCACTGCAAATGATCTGAGCAACCATTGGGGTTCCTCGTTTCGCCGGGTTCACAGACCGCGAGCGGGTGCTGCCGCAAGGAGCAACTCCTTACGGCAGCGACGCACTCTCAGCGGCACAGTGGCCACTCCAGTGTTGGCGTCCGCGAATTCGGACGGAGTGATTCTCAGGCAAGTTTCTTCATAGGCAGATTCCTGTTTCGGACGGATCGCACCAGAGGTATTGGATCAGACGCGGAGTCAGATCTCGCGCACCCTCGCAACTTACGACGGCCTGTTTGATGTGCGGCAGAACATCACTGGAAAAATAAACCAGATACCCAGTAGTGCGAACTACTGAAGTAAAGGTTGTTGAGTGAGTAGACATCAGAGGTTTCTCTCCAGTTCCTGGTGCCACGCTTTCCGCAGAGGCCGTTGTTTTAAGCATGTCTCTGTGATTTACGTTGCGGAAACCAGAATGACGGGCGATGGATACCACTCGGTCAACAACTTGTCGTTCTACCGATCTCATGAGGGCTGGTCTGAGTTGCTGCAGCCATCCGACGCAGCGTTGAAAAGCATTCTCAGCTGGGTTCGGTGTTTCATTGGCAACCTGCAGACCGATTGTCAGCGTTTCAAAGGCTAGTTCCGGGATGGAGAAGGTTAGAAGACCATTCTTCCATCTCGGGATCAGACCCAGGAATACTCGGTTGTATTCCGGGTCTCTGAGATCCTGTGGTTCGCCGTCATCGCCCTTGAGGCGTAATCCGGCGGGTTCAAGGACTTCACTGACCAATGAGAGGATTCTGACACCCTCATTTACGTTCGGACACAGGTATGCGAGGTTATCGACATATCTGAATCCTGACGTGTTTGCCTCTCTGTCATCCATGGCCAGGTCGAGGCAGTGATGGAGCACCAGCTCCATCGCGGTCGGGCTGTATGGCGACCCTGAGGCAGCCCGATCCCAGTGCCGAGGGAGTCATTCCTCGGATGATTCGTTCGATGAGTTCCAGCAAACGCGGTTCGCGAATATGGTGTCGATGCCAGTCCATGACATCGTTGAGCCGCACGGAGTCGTAACATGTGCGGATGTCGTCCGTGGCAAATGCGAACTTCAGCTGGCGCGAACCGTTCGATGCAACCTTGCAAAAATCTGCGATGTGCTCGGAGTGACCAGTTTCGGTCCCCAGAATGGCTTGAGGCATTTCAACAGTGCCTTTGCCACTGTCCGGTCGATGAACCCGAACAGCGACAGCTCTCTCGTCCCGCCATTCCTTTTGGAAACTCGGCAGATTCGCGGCGGATGGGGACGGTACGAGCCATTCTTGAGTTGCTGAGACTGTCCGAAGAATCGGCCAAAGTTCCTGATTTGAAAAATGCTCCGGCCGGAAACCATCGTTGCCGGCGCCATGGCCTCCGTGTTGCTCAAGCAACTTGAACGCGCGGAAAAGATTCTTTTCATCTGCGAACCTCGACATGCTGAACGTCTCAGGATCACTGACCCAGTAACACCCGTCATTTGCGGCAGGCGGCGTGCCTTGCGGGCGTGGGCGGATCCGACGGCCCTTGGGCAGCCGAGACCGCGAGAAAATGAGTACCGGATTTCCGCTTTGAGTGGTCATCGGCGGGCTCCCCGACCGCGAAGCATCCGCCTGGTTCGTTCGATCTGATCGGAAGTTCCAACAGGGAAGATGTCGCGACTTTTTAGAAATTCAAATCGACAGAAGCTCCAGTTTCTGGTGGATGGGGAGAATTCATCAAGAAAGTCAACAATCACCATCGGCCGATCCGGCTCTGAATGACTGAACATCCATGAGGCCGGAACGCCGGAAGTAGTGGTTCCGCCACTTGCCCAGATCACGACGTCTGAGTGGCCACCGGCGAACTTTCCGGCGGCATCCGCAACAACAATTTGCTGGCGTTCCGGATGCCATTGAGCTGGATCAGAAATGATTCGACGTCGCATCCTTGCAGCGACGCCATCGAGGTCGTTCTTCCGACCTGCGAAAATTGGGCAGTCGGGAAGCCGCTTCCCCAGCTCGATTGCGTGGTCAAGCCTGTCGACCACAATCGTTACGTTAGGTAGGGCGACATTGTGGTCCTGCAACCACCGGCGGAGGCGTCGATACTTCTTATTGGACAGTGCTTCTCCCGATCGAAGATTCCTCGCAAGCCGAGCGATGGTGTCATTTCGGGCGTGGTGGTAGGTGTATGCAGCAAGCGATTGAACGGTGGATCGCTGCCCTTTCCCGTGAAATTGAGATCCTGGCACCGTGGAATTCGGAGGAGCAACTCCACTCTGGCGGACGACAGCGTACTGGACTGGCCTTCGGACCCGCCCCTGACTGATGACGTCAATGACAGCAGGGCCAAACACCTGATGGAGACTGAATTTTTCGTAGGGCTTCAGCGGACGATTCACGCTGAGAATGCCGAAGAGACGAAAGCCTGCATCCACCTGGATGAGCATATTCTGCATCTGCCGCTGTGTGCATTGCATTGCGTCCAGCAGAATCGCAATATGGCATTTTTCGGAGTCAAGATCGGCAGCGCCGCAGGGAGTGCTCAGCAACAGATTTGGAAAGTCTTCGTCATCCGCAATCGACAGTGGTCGTCGACTTGAAACAACGTCGATGTTTCTGTGAGCGAGTGGAAACCTCTCGTTGGGAAGTTGCAGGAGAGATCTCTTCAGCTGCTGGAGTGGCCGAGTATTTCCCACCACAATGATCCGACAACCTGGGTAAGCAGCGACCGCGTCGGCGACGATGTCGACGGAGATTTGGGTTGCGTCCCCGGAGTTTCCGATTCGTATGAGTCCTCGCTCACTGTCGTGCATCATCCTTGTCAATGGTGGATACGTCAGGTGAGGCTCCTGGCAGGGTGGAGGCAAAGTCAACACAGCGGCGAAGCGGCTGTCCGGGAAGTCCTTTCCGGCCTCACTCGCGGCATAGGCCAACAGGTTTGTCATTCCTGCATTCGCGATGCGATCAGGAATGTCTGCAACTCCCATTTCCTCTATGTCTGGCCCGCGAATCAGAGATTGCTCAACCTCGTGGACTCGATAGCCGTAGACTGGATCGTCGGTGGCCACGCGTTTGCGGGTGACTGCGGATGAGAGAAACCATTCGTACGCAGTCCTGGTGATGAAAATGCACTGACCGTCACGGTAAAGTTCAAAAGGATTCGGAGGCTGCATATTGTGTGTGTGCCGTACAGAGGGCAGAGTGAAGAATTTTCTGAGTCGTTTATTCGGTCGATCGGTTTCTAACTACCGCTCCCGGAACGCTTAGAGCCATCAACGCGAAAGATACCGATGGGAAGAGCACGTCCTGTGAGCGGCCGGAATGGGAGTTATCCACCGCTCCGAGCTCTTGTCAGGTCTCGGGCTGATGATGTTCGCAATCGTCGCAGTCCGGGCATCTACCAACCGTCGGACTGCAGAAATTGATCAGCATCTTTGTGCGATCGCCGCCCGGGACCGGCTGGCAGGATCACATCCGCGCCTTCGGCGTGAGCGGTCAGACGTGCGGTGAAGCGAGCGAATGCTTCTTGGCTGGTGTGCCAGGCTCCTCCGACTTTAACGGACTCAAGACGAATGCCCTTCAGCCCCCGACTTCGCCAGCGGTGAATGGTGGCCACGTGAACCGGCCGGTGGTTGCGACGGCAGGGAAGCGAGCGTGCAAGCTGGCTGAATGTAATGATCGTTTCTTCATTGACGTCGATGGTCATGTTTTCTCCTCGCAGAACAGAACGTGTTGGTGCGAGGGAAAGCTAATTGAGATCGGCAGATAGGTTCTGCTTAGGTTTGGATGAGTTTTTGGATAGGTCAGGACCCGATGTGCTGAAGCTGGTATCCACCACCAATCGACAGCACCTCGATGCCGGTTCCATGGAGATTTGTGTTGAGCTGTGAAATCTGAGTACGCACTGAATCCGCCGAGATTGGATCCACCCGGCGGGGATTGATCCGCCGCCAGCTGTTAACGATGTCTTCGGTGCGGATCTGATCATCGTCGCTATTCAGAAATAGGAGTAGGAGGCGAAAATGTACTGGAGAAAGTCTTCTTAAGCTTTGCCCAGATCCAGCCCCGATGCGTCTTGCTCGCTCGTTGATCGTCACCCCAAGTCGTCGCGCTGCACCGGCGCCCCGATTCGTCAGGGCGAGTCCATTCGACGGTTGATCGCCTTCCTCAGCATTGTCTTCAGCATCACAAGCACTGGCTTCGAGATCGTTGAGGATTAGGGATATCGATACGTTTCCGTCACATTGCCAACGCAACGGTCTCACTTCCCTGCCCGTGACTCGACAGAATCGGGCGTAAAGATTCTCTGACAGCCTCAACCACTCGGGGTCAGGCCAGCAATGCTCCAACGCATTGGGAATCGGAAGTACGCAACGGTGATCGTCAATTCTCTGACCAACTTGCTGACGTTGTCCCTGCCAGCCAGCAATATCACAGTCTGGCGACGCGTATCTGTAAACTCTACTGCTGAGAGGAGGATGGATCAGCTGATCAGCGTGTATGCCAGTGCGAAATCTCAGTTGCTCTGCCGGGACAACAGGTCACCAAGCTGACCGGTTGCTTCTGCAAACATACGGCTGACACAGCGACACAGGCGCAAGAAAGCGGATATTGTCATTTTCCGGTATCGGGTCACCATTCTCGATACTTCGACGGTACTCCGCTCGTGCATCGACGATCTTGTCAGCGTGCCACTCACTTTGAAACGACGACTCCCATTCCGCTCTCAATTTCTGGAGCAATTTGGAGACTGACGTTCGGTCTGAAGTGTCGCTGGCAGCGATCCGCAGTTCGGACAGGTCCGCCCATGCACATTGAGTTCTTCAGATTCATTGTCGCTGCCATAAATCCAGCCCATTGAAACCGAAAGCCGCATTTCATTGAGAGATGACCGGCAATCCAGGATGCACGAATCGGAGCAATGTCCTGCGTAAGTTCAAATTCCAGCCGCAGCGACTGACGCAGCTGTTCAAATTCTTCAACGGTCATGCTCCGCACCTTTTCCCCGGTGCCATCCGGGCGCGGGGATATTCTTTTTCTGGATTGCTCGGTTATTTGCAAACACTCGTCGAACCTGAGGCCGTTACCTGGTCGTTCTCGCGACTTCGATCGCCAGTTTCAGGTTTCTTTCCGCATAGACCTTTGTTACGTCTGCGTGTGCATGACCAAGACTGACGGCGGCAGCCTCAATGCCGTAACGCTCATTGAGCTCTGTTGCCCGTGTGTGTCGCAGTTGCAGAGGAAACCAGTTTGGGATCAGAGCCTGTCCATCTTTGGCTCGCTGGCGATTGGCCTTTTCAATGGCGTATTTGATCGCCCGTCGGTAAGTATCAACGGTGTAGTACCGCGCGGCGGTCGCCTCGGTTTGGTCGATCGTTTGCGTTTTCTTTGTGATGGTGTCATTGGCGAGACCCGGTCTCTGCGCCGGGCAGCGTTCCGCTGATTCTCGGCTTCCCGGGGACTGAACAGGTATGCCTCCGGCGATTCCTGGATGAAAGGGCGGATCAGCTCCTGTGCCCTGGGACCGATTGGAATTCTTCGATCGTGTCCCCGCCAGGCATTCTTGTGATCTGAAGGGACGTAGATCCAGACATCTCTGGACGTGTCGATGTCGCAGGCTCGGATCATCACAACTTCACAGGGACGCATACCCGTCAGTCTCTGTAACTGAACCATGGCGGCAACCTGAGGAGAGGTGTGCGTAAGAATTGCATCGACATGAGCATCTTCAACTGGTGCAACAGGTTCTGTTTCCCGAGCGGCCGTCCGCCCTCGCTTGAGACCAGAGACGGTTCTCACCCCTTCATAGACGGACGGCGGGATCAGTTCCTCCGAAACAGCCCATTTGAAGAATCGTTTCATTCGATTGACTCGATTGTTGATCACTCCACGAGACAAGCCTGATTCGATGAGGTGCTGACGGACCGCCTGAAGTTTGAGGGGGCCGAATTCCCTTGCGAGTGTTTCGCCATAGAGGATTCGGACAGGTTTGAGTGCAAAAGCCATTTCCTCAAATTCCTTCGTGGGTTCACCGTGCTTGACGTAGTAGCCACGAGCAAACTCGCGATACCGCAGGAGGACCTCGGAAACGGTGAGCGACAGGTCCGCGGAACGCGGCAGCGTTTTGGCTGTCTGCCTCGCCTTGATGCGGCTGGCTTGCCATTCAGCGAGGAGTCTGGTGTACTCGGCATGGCTCTGATCAGAGCCATGTTGGCCGAGGTAAAAATCCCTGCCGGCGATACGGACGACCGCCTGGCCGGATGCCTTGTGGAGACAGTAGGAAGGAAGACTTCCCGGTTTACGCGACATGAAACGGCTCCTGTGCTTCAGTGATTCTCCGTAGTTTACGGAGGAAAACGAGCTTTAAGACCGCTCTGTCGAGTTACTGACAGGTACGCCAAGTCCGGCGTTCGCAAGGATTTAGGAAAAGTACACTTGGCTGGGCTCGAACCAGCAACCTCCGGTTTCGTAGACCGGTGCTCTATCCAGTTGAGCTACAAGTGCGTGTGGGGCATTCTGCAGACGGGGAGGATGATGTCAAGCTGAATGGAGGTGATTCCTGCCATCCTTTTGAATCCGAAAGGGGGATTTTCGCGTTCAGGATTTTGTTCTGCGATTATCGTCTTCGGATACAGGGACCTTTGGAAAACCTCGCGGGAAAAGGGTATGTCGCTGTCAGATTGGAGCCGCTCATGGTAGCGGTTTCGCATAGAGTTTGTCCGCTGAGTCGATCGCTGCGATGTTTTCGTTGATTGGGCGTTGAAGTCATGCCCGGGAGTCAGATTCCGGGGGGAAACGTTGCGAAAAGCCGAAATTCCGTCGATACTCCACAGACCCGGATGGGGTTAGTTTGTTCGGTGCCTTCTTCTTTGGTCGCTCGGGTCCACACGAATTTGGGGGCTGAGGGCGCTTCCGAGCATAAATTGAGTCGGGACGCGGGGCTTGGGGCCGGTCTCAGCGAATGGTCTCCGAAGGGGGAGTTTTGCGTTCGCCACAAGACTCGGGAATTAGCAGCTTTCGAAGGAATCGCCATGACAGGTTTCAGATTTTGCTCAGCAGCATTTCCGGCATCCGTCGCGTTTGCCATTGTGTTGTTGTCCGGCGTGGCGATGGCTCAGCCGGGGGGCGACCGTGGAACGCGAGATGGCGACCGTGGCGGATTCGGCGGTGGTGACCGGGGTGGGTTCGGTGGCGGTGGTGATCGCGGCGGATTCGGTGGCGGCGATCGTGGTGGATTTGGCGGTGGCGATCGTGGTGGATTTGGCGGTGGGCCTCCGGGATTTGGTCGTGGCGGGTTTGCCGGACCTCCAGGTTTCGGCGGTGGTGATCGCGGCGGCTTTGGTGGTGGTGACCGAGGCGGCTTTGGTCGCCCCACGATGGATGCCAACGGGGATGGGCGGCTGGATCAGGAGGAATTGAACAATATGCCGCAGGGTTTTCGTGACATGCTTCAGTCTCGAGGTGTCGAGCTGAAGCCCGGAATGAGCGTTGATGATTTCCGGAACTCGATGCGGGACACGTTCTCTCAGATGCGCGAGCAGGGCGAGAACCCGTTTCAGCGATCTGAAGACGGCAGTCGCTCTTCCGCGAAGTCGCTGTCACCTTTCAAGCCTCGAAAACGCGAGCCGATGACCGTCGACCTTCCGGAAGACTACGTTGTGCTGGACATCGACCGTGACGGACAGGTTGCTCTTTACGAATGGATTGCGGCAAGGCGGGACGAACTGGACACCTTCGACCTGATGGACGTGAATCGGGACGGCGTTCTGACACCGTTCGAACTGGTCGAAAGTCAGGATGCCCCATCGACAGACGAGCCTCGCGTCGTCACCTACGAACGGGAGCGGCTGTCCATTGTGGGCGCCGGGGCTCCGAAGAAATCGTCCTCCTCATCAGGTTCGTCTTCGAAGTCAGACCGCAAGGAATCGAAGCAGGAACGCAAGGCCGATCGATCTGAGACTGAAGAGCGAGCTCGGAACTACTTCGGTGCCATGGACCGCAACAGGAACGGTCAGATCGACATGGAAGAATGGGATTCCAGCCGACGTCTGCGGCCGATGTTCGAACAGGCCGGAGTGAAAATTGAAGTCATGTCGGAGCAGGAATTCGTCAAACGCCTGACGAAGATTTCGGAGCAGTCCGGGCGGTAATCGAGGAGCTCTGGTTTTCCCAACCAGGAACGCACTTCAGTTATATCTTGGAGCTTCGCGTTCGGCTTCCCGCAGGTAATCGTTCAGGAATGTGCGCTCTTCTGCAGCACACACTTTCAGGCAATCGTGAAGTCGGTTGATGGCTTCACCCGGCCGACCTGCTCGAAGAGACAGAATGGCCAGATCACGCCGTTCGCGGTAGGAGCCGGGATTCAGGAGGGCCAGACGCTGCTGCACCTTCCATGCGGAGTGCCATCGGTTCTGGCTGCCGAACACAGACTTCAGGTTGTTCAGCATTCGAATGATGATCTGGCGATCACTGGTAGGTTTCAGCGTCGGCCGGATCTCTGCGACGGGAAGTTCCGTAAGCTGATGCAGCCAGCTGACGCACTGGCGGGACGTCATAATTTCCCCGCCTCGAAACGCATCCACGTACAGGACTTCGTGGTCCGTTCGAAGCTGAGTCAGAAAATGGGAAGGAGCCGCGACCCCGACGAGCGGAATACCCAGTTCGTTGGCGATCGCCATGTAGATGACCGAAAGCGATATCGGGATGCCACGGCCGGTCTCCAGAACACGATTCAGATAGCTGCTGTCTGCATCTTCGAAGCTTTCGTCGTTGCCGTGCAGATTCAGGTTTTCCGTGAGGTAGCTGATCAGGATCCTGAGTTCTGTCAGCTCGTCCCCGGCCATGGCAATGGGGCGGGTCAGTTCCGAAATCGCAACCCGCAGTTTCATCAGAGCGGGTTCGAAGTCCAGGTCAGGCTGTCCGTCCCGAGCGATTTCGAGGGCAGCGACGGCCAGGTCCACCTCGTCTTCGCGGCGGACAAGTCGCATAAACTGTTCATCTTTTTCAAACTGTTGCAGAGCGGACATGTTGACAGCAGGTAGTTCGTGAATTGCAGACAGAACATCGTTTTTCGAGGGGCCCGGGGCAACTATACCCGTGAGTTTCAAAGTCCACAATGACGACGGCAAGCTTCCGAAGCCAGCGATTCAACCGGCCGAACCGCTGAATTCACTGAAAGTCAAGACTGTTTTCAATTGGCGGAACCTCTTGTTTGACCAAAAACTCACTCGGCCTTAACCTGTGAGCTTCGGCTGATCCTGCGTCTGCGAACGCGGGATCGGAAGATTTTTGTTCCGTGGCTGACTGGGTTTGGTCAATGTTCGCTCACACGATCTGATCGTTATCGTTCGACTTTACCTGGTGAGCATCCACGAGGCCAAACCGAGCCGACGCTCGGGAGCGCAATGTTGATCAGACGAGGCCGGCTGCACGGTGCAAACGGCTTGTCGGTCAGGTACTCACGAAGGTTCAGGTCGATGGCATTTGTTCGTCCGAAAATGTTGCTGCTGGCAGTCGCCCTGGTTCTGTCGGGGTGCGCGTCAGAGAGTCAGCCTCCGGGTTCAAACGAGAACGCGGCCGGTTCCGGGACGGAGAATTCCGGCGGGTCGCGGCCGATTGTCGCGTTTGTTACGAACCAGATCGCCGATTTCTGGAAGATTGCAGAGGCCGGAGCCAACGACGCAGGCAGGGAATTTGATGTGGACGTACGGGTGGTTATGCCTCCCGAAGCAACGGCCGTTGTGCAGAAACAAAAAGTTGAAGACCTGATGACGTCCGGAGTTCAGGGTATCGCCATCAGCCCGCTTGATGCAGACAATCAGGTGGACTGGCTGAATTCCATTGCTGAAAAGCTGCCGTTGATTACTCACGATTCGGACGCTCCCACATCCAATCGGCTGATGTACATCGGTATGGACAACTATGCTGCGGGACGAGCCTGTGGAGAACTGGTTGTGAAGGCTCTGCCGGACGGCGGAAAGGTGATTCTGGCCATCGGTCGATTAGAACAGGACAACAGCAAATACCGTCGGCAGGGCGTCATTGATGTGCTGCTGGGTCGCGATCGCAACGCGGCCTACTACAAAGAACAGCCGGATGCGTGGGACCCGACGGACGGTGAAATCACCGGTGACAAGTACACCGTCGTGGCAACCGTGACGGATCAGGGGAAACCGGAAGTGGCTCTGGCCAAGGCTGAAGATGCCCTGAATGCCTACACAGATCTGAACGCCATGGTCGGCCTGTTCGAATACAACCCTCCGGCTCTGTATCAGGCATTGAAAAAGGCCGGCAAACTGGGGCAGATTTCTCTGGTCGGTTTCGACGAAAACGATGTGACACTGCAGGCAATCAAGGATGGCGAATGTGTGGGCACCGTAGTACAGAATCCTTATATGTATGGCTACGAATCGGTCCGCGTTCTGAAGGAATTGCTTTCCGGCAATCAGGGAGTCATTCCGGAATCGAAGTACATCGACATTCCTCCGCGAGCCATCACCAAAGAGAACGTCGACGAGTACTGGGAAGACCTGCGAGCCAAGAAAGGACAATGATCGTTTCCCGCGTGGGCCTCGCTCATTGCCCTGAAAGCTCCGGCATTCAGACAATGGGATCCGGTCTCACAGGATCCGTGCCGCCATGACGACTTCTGCCGCACCTCGACTTGAAGTTCGCAGCATCTGCAAAAGCTTTCCGGGGGTGCGTGCGCTGCATCTGGTCAGTCTGCATGTGAAGGCAGGCGAACTGCTGTCTGTTGTCGGCGAGAACGGTGCCGGCAAGAGCACCATGATGAAGATTCTGGCCGGTGTGCAGGCTCAGGATTCCGGCCAGGTTCTGGTGAACGGCACGGAAGTGAAGTTCCGTAATGTCAGTGATGCTCTTTCCAGCGGCATTGCTCTCATTCATCAGGAACTGAATCTGGCCGACAACCTGGAAGTCGGAGCAAACATTTTCCTGGGCCGGGAACCGCTCACTGGCGGGCTCATCGATGAACGCACCATCAACCGCCTGTCTCAACAGTACCTGAGCGCTGTGGGGCTGGATGTGTCGCCGAAGACGCTGGTTCGAGACCTGACCATTGGCCAGCAACAGCTGGTGGAAATCGCCAAGGCTCTGTCCATCGACGCCAAAGTGCTGATCATGGACGAACCCACGTCCAGTCTTTCGGCTGGCGAATCTGAGCGACTGTTTGAAGTAATCCGGGATCTGCGGTCGAAGGGTGTCAGTATCGTCTACATTTCGCACCGGCTGGCTGAGGTTCAGGATCTTTCCGACCGCGTGACCGTGCTGCGAGACGGCGAAAACGCCGGTGAACTTCAGAGGTCCGAGGTCAGCCATGACAGTCTCGTCAAACTCATGGTGGGACGCGATGTGTCTCGCTTCTACAGTCGCCAGCCGCATCAGCCCGGAGCCGTGGCGATCGAAGTCAGGAATCTGGTGACGTCCACCTGGCCAGCTCATCAGCTGAACTTCAGTCTGCGAGCCGGAGAAATTGTCGGCATGGCGGGACTGGTCGGTGCCGGGCGGACGGAAGTTCTGCGAACACTGTTCGGAGTCGACCGGCCTCTGGCGGGAACGATTTCCGTGCAGGGCAAACCCGTTCAGCTGTCTTCGCCTCAGGACGCCATCGAAGCCGGAATTGCTTTGGTGCCCGAAGATCGCAAGCAGCAGGGGCTCGTGCTGGAGATGGCCATTCGCCGAAACATCGGTCTGGCCGGCCTTCGCCGGTTTGCTCGGTCTTGGGGTTTTCTGAATTTCCGTCGTGAGCAGAATGATTCGGCCGCGATGGTTCAGCGTCTTCGAGTTCGTGCGCCCAGTGATGAAACTCGGGTTCAGACATTGTCCGGCGGAAATCAGCAGAAGGTTGTGCTTGGCAAGTGGTTGGCTCTGCAGCCTGCTGTGCTGTTACTGGATGAACCAACCCGAGGGATCGATGTCGGAGCCAAACAGGAGATTTATCAGTTGATGGATGAACTGGCCGGGCAGGGAATGGCTGTTTTGTTTGTGAGCAGTGAAATGGAAGAAGTGATCGGGATGAGCGACCGGGCTCTGGTGATGCACGAAGGGCGCATCGCCGGCGAACTGCAGCGAGATCAGCTGACAGAGCAGGCCGTGATGAGTCTCGCAACTCATTCCGAAAAACGTCAGCTGGCGTAGAGGCGAGCGGTCGCTGAGATTTCCGAGCGTCAGCTCGAATTGGGTGTGGGTTCTGCCCACGTGAGGAATGGTGTCGATGAGCGGGAAAGTTCTGGGAATCTTCGGACTGCTGGTGGTCCTGTGTGCGTTCATGTCTGTGATGACGAGCGACCCATGGTACAGTCTGAGCACGTCTCGGTTTCTGCCGGCCGGCAATATTCAGAATCTTCTCAGCCGTACAGCTCTGTATGGAATCCTGGGCGTGGGCGTGACCTTTGTGATCATCACCAGTGGGATTGATCTGTCCATCGGTTCGCTGGTCTGCCTTTCGGGTGTACTGCTGGCCATGTTTCTGCATGTCGAATACCGACCGGCAGGACAGTCCGCTGTGACAAATGTTTCGGCGAAGCCAATCAGCTGACGCTGTCAGTTCCCCAATAAACTTCAGGTGGGCAGTCGAATCCGATACTCCGGCGGACGCAAGGCGCCGACCATGGTGCTGACGGTGACCGCCATCGACGGATCTGTGCTGACTGTGGCTGAAGACCTGCCCCGAGACGACAATCAGGGCGAAATTGGCCTGGCCATTCCCGTTGTCAGTGTTGAGTCTTCTGCCGTCGTCATCGACGGTGAACGGCCGCTGAAAGAGCGCGACAAGCTGATGCTGGTGCATCCAAGGTCCGGGATTGTCACGGAAGCAATTACTTCGGCCGAAATTCGTGACGGACTCACATTTCTGTCGCTGACGAACGCTCCGGGAAATCGAGTCACCACGGAATGGCTGGCCATCCCTCAACGCCGCCACCAGCGGATGTCTGTGCCCGTCGCACTGCTGACGGTCCTGCTGATTGCCGCTTCGCTGGGCCTGCTTCACGGGCTGCTGATTACTCGAGCTCGCCTGCAGCCGTTTGTCGTGACACTGTGCGGGTTGCTGATTTACCGAGGACTCAGTCGCTGGCTCACAGAAGACAATCCCGCCGGACTGGGTGAATATTCGGATGGTCTTTGTCAGCTGGGCAGCGGTCGGCTGACTGTCTGGACGAATGCTGCGGGAGAAACTTTTGGTATTCCTTATCCCTTCTTCTTTCTGGTTGTCATCGGGTTTGTCGCGGCGGTCTTTCTGAATCGCACAATCTGGGGACGATACATGCTGGCTTTGGGCCGAAATGAAGAAGCGGCCCGATTCAGCGGGATCAATACCGGCAATGTGACCCTGATGGCATACATCATTTCCTCAACGCTGGCTGCCGTCGGCGGAATGCTGTTTGCAATGGATTCGGTGTCGATTTCTCCGTCCAGCTTCGGAAACGTGTTCGAACTGTATGCCATTGCGGCCGCGGTCCTGGGCGGCTGCAGTCTTCGCGGCGGAGAAGGTTCCATTATCGGGGTGATCGTGGGGACTGCGGTGATGCAGGTTCTGAACAACTCCATCCTGCTGCTGAACATTTCCGGAACGCTGGAATACGCCATCATCGGTTCCGTCATTCTGATCGGAGTTCTGGCCGACGAGGTTCTAAAAGCCTTTGTTGCCGAACGTCGCCGCCGTCAGAGAATTCAGTAGTCTTCTGCACAGGCCATGCCGTGGACTTCAACGAAGTTTCGCTCTGAATGCGTACTGCTCACATCATTACTCGCCTGATCATCGGAGGTGCCCAGGAGAATACGCTCTTCAATGTCGATGACCAGCATCATCTGCATGGGGATGATGTGTGCCTGATGACGGGGCCTGGCCTTGGACCGGAAGGAACTCTGGAACAACGAGCTCGCGACCGCGGCCTGGATCTGAGACTGATCCCGGAAATGCGCCGCAGCCTGCACCCCTGGCGCGATATTCAGTGTTATCGAACGCTGCGGCGGATGCTGCAGGAATATCAGCCGGACATCGTGCACACTCACAGTTCCAAGGCCGGAATTCTGGGGCGCCGAGCGGCATGGTCGCTGGGACTTCCGTGCGTCCACAGCATTCACGGAGCCGCCTTTCATACGGGCCAGCCAGCGGTGCTGTTCAAAGCTTATCAGTGGGCTGAACGCATTGCCGATCGCTGGTGCCAGCACTTCATCACCGTCTGCGACGCGATGACTCGTCAGTATCTGGCGGCCGGAATCGGAACACCGGAAAAATTCACAACGGTCTACAGCGGGATGGATGTCGATCATTTTCTGACGCCGTCAAGACCACGTGAAGAACTCAGAAAGGAACTGGGACTGACAGATGACCACGTCGTCGTCGGAAAAGTTGCCCGCCTGTTTAATCTCAAGGGCCATCAATATCTGATTGAAGCGGCTCCTGAAATCGTCCGCCGGATGCCTCAGGTCAGATTCCTCCTCGTCGGTGACGGCATTCTGAAGGACCAGTTCCAGGCCAGAATTGCCGAACTGGGACTCACTCAGAATTTTGTTTTCGCCGGACTGGTCCCGCCGGAGCTTGTGGGCACGTACATCCACGCCATGGATCTGCTGGTCCACACCAGCGTCTGGGAAGGACTCGCCCGAGTTCTCCCGCAGGCTTTGATCTGCGGTCGACCTGTCATCAGCTACGATATCGACGGAGCAGCGGAAGTCTGCATTAACAACCAGACAGGAATTCTGCTGCCGCCGGAATCCATCGAACAGCTGTCGGAAGCCGTGGTCAGGCTGGCCGGTGACCCGGAGCTGCGCAAACGGCTTGGCACCAACGGCCGCCTTCAGATGACGGATCGATTTCGACATCAGTCGATGACAGAACAGATTCGTCAGGTCTACGAAAACGTCCTGCAGCAGTTTCCAGCCCGCACTCGCAGATAGCCGCGACATAATAGAAGTGCCGGGCGAAGTGCTGACCCACCAAACACTGCTCAACGGTATGCCTGCGCGTCGCTCGTCAGCACCCTGTGGCTGACCTGATTTTGAAATTCTGTGCCGCTGTCAGCTGCCAGTTCACTCTTCCCGCAACACCACGACGGCCCGTAGAATACGACCGGCGGGCTGCAGCCAGGGGCCGACGGTACCACCAATCGACAGGAACACTGATGACGGAACAACGCGAAAGCCACTGGCTGAAATCGCTGCTGCCAAGCAGTCTGATTTCGCTGTGCGTGCATCTCTGTGTGCTGGTGCTGGCCGGACTGTCTCTGAAAGGCTGTGATCGAGGCGTACCGGCTCCGGCAGGAGGGGCCGAATTCCGCGAAGTCGGACTCACCATGATCAGCGACCGTTCAGACACGGTTTCCGACACGCCGAAGCAGAATCCCGGTGACGTTCAGGAGATTCAGCCGGCGAATTCCAAAACGACTCAGAACGCCACGCAGTCCCCCGCGATTCCTTCCGAAGCGCCTTCCGTTTCTGAGTTGCTGAATTCGTCGGCCGCCGCCAACAGTCAGAATTCGACCACCGGAGCCATCGGTGCAGGGCTTCCGGCAGATCTGCTGCCTTCGTCATCCGGTGGCCTGGCGGAAATGATTCGTCAGCAGGGAACGTCCGGACAGGGAAGCGCCGGTTCGCCCACACCGGGACCCGGTCAGACTTCGTTCATGAACATCGTGTCGGATGGACGCAGCTTTGTTTATGTGATCGACACCTCCAGCAGCATGACTCACGGCCAGCGACTGCCCCTGGCCCGCAGTCAGCTGAAAAGCAGTCTGCGGATGCTGAAACCATTTCAAAAGTTTCAGGTGCTGTTCTACAACCTCGAAGTCACTGCAATGAAACTTCGAGGTCGAGCGGTGGAGGATCTGTATGCGGCGACCGCCGTGAATCTGCAGCTGGCTGGTTCGGAGATTGATCGAGTGACGGCAGGTTCGTCGACCGCACATCGCCCGGCGATTGAACGAGCCCTGATGCTGGAGCCGGATGTGATCTATTTCCTCACCGACGGCGATCACCCGCGATTGACTCCGGCAGACCTGCAGCAGCTGAAGCGATCGAACAGAAAACGAATTCCCATTCATGTGGTTGAGTTCGGTTCAGGCTCGCGGGAATCCCGGGAAATCTCATGGCTGATGCAGCTGGCCACCCAGTCCGGCGGTGACTACCGTTATGTCACCGTGGAATAATCCGTCGCGGTGTGTGAGAGGCAGACGTATTGGGGCACCGAACGCCTGAGTGAAGCCGAGCGAGGATTGCATCGCTATGACTTCCATGATTTGTGTGTCTTTGGCGATCTGACTCAGGAAGATCGAAGCCACGATTGGTATTGTTCTGCAAGGTTGTGCTCAAATCTCAGCCAGTAACAGCGAAGGCAACCTCGATTCTGAACGTCGTTCAATGATCGACTCACGAAGCCGGCCATCAATTGATCCACATTCATTTGTCCGAAAGGAGCAGAGATGATGTCTCAGCGGCAACTGGTTCATCCGCGTGACCAGATCATGCGAACGATGGACAGAATTTATCGTTACCGCATGACGACGACGTCGGGCGGTAACCTTTCGGTTCGGGAAGAGTCGGGAGACATCTGGATTTCTCCCGCACGAGTCGACAAGGGAAATCTCACACGAAACGACATTGTTTGCGTGAAGAAAGACGGAGTCATTGAAGGCCCGCATTCGCCGTCGTCGGAGTTTCCATTTCACAAAGCAATCTATGCAGCTCGTCCGGATCTTCGAGCGATTGTGCATGCACATCCCGTCGCACTGGTGGCCTTCAGTATCTGCGGACAGACGCCGGACACGCGATTGTTTCACCAGGCACATTCGGTTTGCGGGCAGACCGGCTTCGCGCCGTACGCACTTCCCGGCAGCGAACAATTGGGAAACAACATCGCCGAGCGTTTCGCGGCAGGTTGCGACAGTGTTATCCTCGAAAACCACGGAGTTGTCGTCGGTGGTGAGTCACTGCCACACGCTTTCGACCGGTTCGAAGCGTTTGAGTTTGCGGCGAAGACAATCATCAAGGGACGGCAGCTCGGTGACATCCGATATCTGTCCGCGTCACAACTTGAGCAGGCTCATGGGCGAAGCGTTTCGCTGGAGACCTTTGAGCCGGAAATCGCGACTGCCAGGGAAAGGGAACTGCGTCGTGAGCTGTGCGAATTCATTCGACGTGGATGCCGCCAGCGATTGCTGATCAGTACCGAAGGGAGTTTTTCTGCTCGAGTGGAAAATGATTCATTCCTGATTACGCCGACGCAGCAGGATCGTGAGACCCTCGGCATCGATGATCTGGTTCTCGTCGATGGCGACAGGCGGGAACGCGGAAAAAAGGCCAGTCGCGCGGTGTTGGCTCATCAGGCGATCTACCGAAAGCATCCTCATGTGCAGGCGATCGCGTTTGCTCATCCGGTAAACGCCACAGCATTCAGCGTCACGGGCACCCACTTCGATTCGCGAACCATTCCTGAAAGCTATGTCTTTCTTCGAGATGTCTCGCGCGTGCCTTACGGAGTCCAGTACCGGAACGACGGCAGCATCGCAGACTTCGTCTCTGAATCGATGCCGGCTGCGATTCTTGAAAACGACGGAGTGCTCGTTACCGGCTCTGGCGTGCTGAATACGTTCGATCGACTGGAAGTGCTGGAGTCGACTGCGGAGGCTGTGATCAACTCAAGAGCGCTCGGCGAAGTCTCCGCCATGTCCGATCAGGTAATCAACGAACTGCGTCAGGCTTTCGGATTAACATGAAACAAATCGGTACACCGCACATGACAACACTACGACTGTCACCCGTCCTGATGCCAGCAGCTGTCGCACTTTTGCTCATGACCATGAACACGGAAGCGACACTTGACGCGGCAGAGACACGGAGCAACTCAGCAAGGCAAGCCAATGTTGTCTTCATTCTGGCGGACGACATGAATTACGGATGCTGCTGCGGCGAGGACATTGCGAGGAAAAACACTGTTTTTCAAGGTCTTCTGAGATGAATTGGACTCGATCCAATCGCGGCGAATTCAGTTCAGTTCCGTGGGATTAACTACACATTGCTACATGGGAGTGGACTTCAATTCAGACGAGACACGATCAAACCACTCGCCTCTGCTGAGTCAGAAGTCAGCGTTGGCTGTCTGATTGCCCAGGGGTGAGTTCTTTCTGTGTGGATTGTACGCACTCCCAGGCGACGCGTTCGATGTAACGGGCGTCGTCGTCGCTGATCTGCCCGACGAAGCCGGCTCCAGCGTTGCGGCGCATCCATTCCAGCAGACGAGCCTGATAGGTGTCTGGCTTGAATTGTGAGAATGCCGCGTCAAGTTGTTCGCGACGTTGCTGTTTCTCGTCTTTGCTCAAATGTGGCCATACATGGAAATGGCGAGGAAGTCGGCCTTCTGGTGACTGGCTCGCCGCCCGCGTCGCGAATGGCCTGGCAGTAGCGAGTCACGGCTGCCGCATGAGCTTTGCCATCCGGGTTGTCTTCGGCATCGCCAGTGATGAACCGGCAGACGACCATCAGGCTGACGTAGTCGAACTTCTCGTCGCGGACCTTGTCGAGGAATGACTGACCCGGTTTGACTCCGTATTGGTAGTTGCATTCCGGATCGAGATAGACGCGGATATCACTGCCACTGCGGCCAACGATCTCAGCCGTGACCGGACGACCACTGGGCTTCGCCATACGGCCCGAGATAAGCTTCGCGACCTCGCCCGGCAAATCATTCCAATAGGTTGAACTGCTGCCGGCAAAGAGCAGTCGCACCGCCGGTTCAGCCGCGAACACGTGGCCGCTCGACAAAGTCAGTGCCACCAGCAGCAACAAAACCTTGAATCGCGGGCGAGTTCCATTGGAGTATTCCGACTTGTCGGCGCCTTCGTTTTCAAACCGTTCCGGCTTTCCGTTGATCATGAGCCTCAGCAGCACATCCCCGGATGCGTCCGCCACAGCCGCTTTGATGGAAGTTCCGCCGAGATCAACACCGGCAAACAAATTACTCATGATCGCGCATTCAATTGAACCGCTTCAGCGGAAATCCAAAGCGGTGACAAGTCACCGCACTCCAAAGGTCACGCATCGCGAAACTGGCCGCGGGCGGGGGTGGCGGACTGGATCGGGCCCAGGCGGCTGTGGAATTCGTACTGGTCGCCGCGATAGAGCGTCCGCTCCCACCACAACGGCGTGTCGTCTTCGAGATAGCCCACCGAGACGACTTCCAGCGCCGGTGATCGGGCGGTTGTCTGCAAGTGCTTAGACTCGCACGACGACAGCAGCACCGCGCGGATGACTTCGCTCGCACCGCCGATCTTGAGGCCGTGCGTTTCGGTCCACGTACGGTACAACGAGCCTTCGGCTTGCGACTTCGTCAGTTTCGGACAGTGCCGCTGCACGACATACCGGTGCTCCAGAATCACAGGGACGCCGTCCGCGAGTCGGATGCGTTCCATCTCCCACAACTCGTCCGACGGCTCGACTTGCAAGGCCGCCTTGAGTGATTCATCCACTTCTGCGGCATTGATCTCGCCGAAAGTGAGCAGCCTGGTACCCGGCTTCTTGCCAGCGGCGCGAGCCTTCTCGGTGAAGCTGACCAGCGAGCGGACATCGTAGTCGATCAGATCGCGGCGGACGAACGTGCCCCGTCCCTTGCGGAATTCGAGAATGCCTTCGGAAACGAGACTGGCGAGCGACTTGTTGGCCGTCGCTCGGCTGACTTGAAACTTCTCGGCGACTTCGCGCTCGGTCAGGAACTGGTCCCCGCGTTCGTACTCGCTGGCCAGCGCCGAACGGAGCCGGTCGTTGAGCTGCTGATAGACGGGGCTACGGACCAGAGATGTGTCCATGTCTTTCGAACATTCTGAAAAAGGGTGGAGTCTTGCACTTGTGGCTTAGCCACTGTAGCATTATTGCCACCGTTGCTCAAGAGAGTGCCGACGGAGACAGCGATGCCCGCTGTCTGAAGGCGAGGTGACAGGCAAGGATAGGATCAGTGAACAAACATCTGTGTCTCGTGATCACGGCGATCTTTGGCACGCAGCAGGCCGCGCATGCTTTGGAACTGCCGTTACACCCCAGCGAAGCGGAGGTCATTCAGGCCATTGCCGCGACGGAGCAGCTCGGCGTCGAAACATTCGAGATGCCTGCTTGGGCGAAGAACGGTTTGATCAAGTCGTTGGCCGAGCATGGCGTCAAAACAGATTCGCTCAAGGCCGGCGGCATCGCGAATAAGGAACGGACCGCGATGTTTCTTGGCTTTGTGTACGACACAAACGGTCGCGTACTCGCACTGAGCGGCAATGGTCCGTGGCTGAGGAACAGCAGTCTGCGGTCGCTAAAGAAACTGCCCGAACTGCGAATCATCCGGATCGACCACAACGGCTTCGTCGGTCGCGACCCGCGTAGTCCCGAGTTCGATGGCAGCGGTTTCGATGCCTTGGCGGATTCCAGACTGGTTGAAATCAAGATCGGTCTCAGCTTCTCGGATCGGGGCATGGAACAGTGCGCGAAGATCAAGTCGCTGAAGTCTTTCAGTGTCGGGCACTCGCAGGCAACGGAAGCGGGTATCGCTTACTTCGCCGGGCACCCGAACCTCACGCACTTCTCGATCGCCGAGATGGCCAGCAACCGCGTCATCGGCAAAGCGCTCGGGGAGATTGCAAAGATTCCTCACCTGACGCGCGTGGGCTTCAAAGAGTGCTATGTCACTTACGACGACGGATTCGCGCTGCTGGCTCCGCTGAAAGGGCAGCTTGTGGATATCGATCTGACCATGAGCGTCGCCTCGCAGGCCGACCTCGACAAACTGCAGGCCGACCATCCGCAAGCGAAGATCATCACGATTCCACCCGCCGAAATCGTCAAGCGTCACAAGTTCATCGCCGCGAATCTCGCCAGGCAAGCACCGCCAGAACTGGCCGCGCCGTTGAAGGAGGCCATCGCGGAATTCGAAGCCAACAGGAAGCCGTCAAAGTAGGAAACAATGAACATCATCTCGATGCATGCGATGAAACAATTGTTGCGCGGTGCCTGCTGCTTGCTGGCGTTCGCGCTGTGCTTGCCAGCTTCGACAGCCCTGGCCGCTGGCCCTGAGTTTTTCGAGCAGAAGGTCCTGCCGTTCGTGAAGGCGCATTGCCAGGAATGCCACAGCGGCAACAACCCGCGGGGGTCGTTTTCGATTGAGGAGTTGAAGCCCGACTTCAGTCAGCCGCGATTTGCAAGCCGCTGGGCTGAGGTGGTGGATGCCATCAACCTGGGCACGATGCCACCGAAGGACAAGCCGCGACCACCTGCCGCGGAAGGCCTTGCCGTGGCCGAATGGATCGGCGGCGAGATTCGGCGAGTTCAACAGGAGAGCCGAATGGCCGGGGGGCAGATCCTGCTGCGGCGGCTGAACCGAGATGAATACGCGAACACCGTCGTCGACCTGCTGTCGCTCGACGTTGGCATGACGGACACGATCCGCAACCTGCTTCCTGCCGATGGCACGGCGGACGGATTCGACCGCATCGCCGCCGCGCTCTATTTGGACCAGCCCCAAATGGAGAGCTACCTCGACGTAGCCAAGTTCATCGCGGACCGGGCGATCTTCGAGAAACCACTCGCGGCGAACAAGCTGGTGTGGGAGCCGTGCTTGTCGCCGCCGAAACCCATCGCTTTCTGCGTGCAGGCGGACATCAGCAAGGACATCGTTCTCAGGGCCGGCGTACGGTCCGGTGAAAACCGGAAAGACGGAATCGTCGCCTGGAACTCAGGCGAGGGCAGGCCCGAGCCAGATAACGATCCGGAGAAGTTCTATGAGTCGGGCTATGGCCCTCAACCAGATCTCTCCAGGACCGTCACGACGGACGGCTATTATCGAATTCACTCAAGGCCGCGGACGTGAACTCAACGCTGTAGCCGGCATCCTGAGGCGGCATGTAGCGACCATTCTGCATCGTGACGGGGTTGGCAACATGTTCGTGCAGGTGGTCTGAGTATTCTGTAACCCGCCCTTCCATCGACCCGGAAACGCAGATGTAATCAATCATGCTCAGGTGCTGAACATATTCGCACAAACCGACTCCACCGGCGTGAGGGCAGACAGGAACCCTGAAGCGTTCTGCCAGCAGCAGGACAGCCAGCACTTCATTCACTCCACCCAGTCGACAGCTGTCCAGCTGGCAGATCTGCATCCCGCCGCTCTGCAGAAACTGTTTGAACATGACTCGATTGTGACACATCTCGCCCGTCGCCACAGGAATCGGAGCGATCGCTTTGGCGATCGCAGCGTGGCCCAGAATGTCGTCCGGGCTGGTGGGTTCTTCCACAAACCATGGACGAAATTCAGCCAGCTGCTGAATCCATTCGATTGCCTGAGGCACGTCCCACACCTGATTGGCATCGATCATCATGAACGCGTCTTCACCCATTTCACGACGCAGAACCCGACAGCGGCGCACATCATCCGGAAGATCGCGACCAACCTTGATCTTGAAGTGCGACCAGCCTCGCTGTTTCAAGTCCGCACATTTCTGCCGCAGAGCGTCATCCGAGTATCCCAGCCAGCCGGCGGACGTGGTGTAGCTCGGATATCCCTGATCAAGCAGCTCGGCAGTGCGAGCTGCTTTGCCGGCTGATCGGGACGACATCAGTTCGATCGCCTGCGCAGGTGTCAGCACATCGGTCAGGTAGCGGAAATCGACACAGCTGACGAATTCTTCCGGCGACATTTCCGAGACCAGTCGCCAAACCGGCTGCTCACGAATTCGAGCGTGCAGGTCCCAGACCGCGTTGATGACCGCTGCAGCAGCCAGATGGATCACGCCTTTTTCCGGCCCCACCCACCGCAGCTGACTGTCTCCGGTGATCCGCCGATACAGCACGAGTGGCTGCTTCATCAAAGCCTCCACCGACATTCCGATCAGCAATGGCGCCAGCGACCTGATCCCGGCCACGCACAGCTCATTCCCGCGACCGATCGTGAAGGTCATCCCGTGACCGCGCAGGTCTGCCGAGTCGGTGTTCAGGATGACATATGCCGCCGAATAGTCCGGATCCGGATTCATCGCGTCCGACCCGTCCAGCTGCTGCGACGTCGGAAACCGAAGGTCAAAGACTTCAAAGCCGGTGATCTTGATAGGCATAAGTTGCTCGGGAAATTCTTAAGGACCGGGAATCTCGTCCTCCGAACGATTCGTATTCCAGTGACACCATCAGATTTGTCGGATCGCCTTAGACGATTGACAGATGGGTTTTATCGTTTGGAGTCTTGAACGAAGAGATGATCGGCAGACGACACCGACCGGGCTATGAACAGATTTCAAAAACGGCTTCGACTTCGACAGCGGCACCCGTCGGCAGCGCGGCAAATCCCAGAGCGCTGCGAGCGTGGTAGCCGTCGCCGTCCTTGCCGAAAATGCGGTGCAGCAGGTCGGAACAGCCATTGATGACCAGATGCTGATCCGTGAAGTCCGGAGCCGAATACACACACCCGAGTACCTTGATCACTCTCAGGTTGTTCAGGGTCCCGTTTTCCTGGTAGACGGATCGCAGGATTTTCCGAGCACAGTCCTGAGCAGCTTCGTACCCCTGCTCAACACTCAGACCCTTTCCCAGGATACCCTTGATTGTGCTGACGTGCCCCGAAGTGATCAGCTGATTTCCGCTGCGAATACACATATTCAGGTAACCACGCTCCTGAGGTTCCAGCACAACATCCAGTTCCCTGGCCTTCTGATCCCGATTCATATTTGTCCCTTTCCGGTGGATGGCATTGTCGAGGGGCAGGAATGCTGAATCCCCCGTCGAAACCGTGTTTTACTGTCTTCAGCCGGAACATGCACGTACGCCGGACATCACCTTCTGCAAAGCGACCGGCGGGGCCGTTTCCGATCGTTCGTTTGCTGAGACGCTGGCTGGCAAGGAGGCCGCTTCGGCCGCTTCCTTTCTGTCTGAGCGGCCCGAAGATTCTCGCTTTCATCGACGTCGGCGACTGAGTTGATAAGATTGCTCCGAAGGCATCCAAACCCCGCACCGTGAGACATCATGAAAACGATTCCCCTGTTTCTGCTCGCGATTGCGGCCCTGTCCGCAATGACGCTTCGTGCGGCAGATACATTTGAACCATATCAGCGCGACGCTGATGTCCCGCGCAACGTGACAGACCTGTGGAAGAACTACGACGCGACAAAAGAACCGCTGGATATCGAAATCGTCAGAGAATGGAAGACTGACGGAATTATCACGCGATATGTGACGTTCAGGGTCGGCACATTCAAAGGTACTGAAGCGCGGATCGCGGCGTACTATTCGTTTCCTGACTCAGGCCGCCGTCACGCCGCGTTCGTGTGGAGTCACGGCGGAGGACAGCGAGCCGAACGCGGACGCGGGGTTTATTTTGCGAAACAGGGATTCGCCACCGTCGACATCAATTGGCTCGGTCGCCCCATGGAGGACGACATTGACGTCAATACAGACTGGGGAAACGTCGATCCATCGCAGGGGCCACAGTTCTACTCCAAAGCTCTGCGGTCAAATTGGAAACATGATCTGCGGCCCGACGAGTTTTCACTCGATCCAGTCGTGAGTCCTCGAAATTCCAACTGGTTTCTGCTGGCGGTTGCGGGGCGCCGAGCAATCACGTTTCTGGAACAACAACCGGAAGTCGATGCGAACCGGATTGGTTTTTCCGGTTTTTCGATGGGAGGCATGATTACCGCGCTGACAGCCATTGATTCACGCCTGAAGGCCGTTGTCCCTTTTGTCGGCGGGACCGGATTCAAGCACATCGACTTTCCTGGCGGCATCGAAGGCAGTAGTATTCGACACAGCTTTCGCGGAGAAGAACTCGATCTGTATACCCGCACGATGGATGCCGGCTCCTACTGGCCCCTGGCGAGGTGTCCGGTCATGTTCATCAGTTCATCCAACGATTTTCATTCCACGTTCGAACGCATCTACCAGTCAATGGCGTTGCTGCCGCATCAGAACTGGCGTGTCAGCACCAACATCCATCAGAACCACGGACCCGGCCCTGAACAGTGGGTCATGCTGAACCAATGGTTCCGTCACTACCTGAGCGACGAACCGCAGAACATTCCCGTGACGCCGCCATCGACGTTCACGGTCTCGGGTGACCGAGCAACATTCACGGTGAGTCCGGCTGATCGCGAACGACTCGAAAGCACGGAGATCTATTTCAGCTGCGATCCGAATTCACGCACTCGCTTCTGGACCCGCGCCGATTCTATTTCCGCCGAGGACAGTTGGACGGTTGAGTTGCCGGTCTACAAAGATCTGCCGCTGTATGTGTTCGCAATGTGTCGTTATCGACTGGAGAAACCGACGACGCTGGAGCACGGCGAAACGACGACCTTCGTATTAAATTCTCAGGAACATACTCTGGTACCGCCAACCGTTGACCTGAAAGCTCTGTCGACATTTCCGAAGACAGGCTCAATGATCGATGATTTTTCAAACGGCATTCAGAACTGGTCAAGTCGAGACGGCCGCACCATCAAAACCTACAGATTTCAGGATCCCGGCCTCGATCGCTCGAACAATAAAAAACTGTCACTGACCATCGATCCTCAGGGCCGAAAGCTCGCTCTGCGTTTGAATGTTGACAGCAAGTTCCTGAGTCAACCCGACAATCTCGGCGATTTCACATACGCAGCCCGCATTCAGGGCAACGGTCCTCAACAGGTGATCATTTCCCGCGAAGATTTTCAAAACAGTGATGGCAACAAAGCAAATCACCGGATTCTCGAATGGTCCAAAGTCGCCACGTTCGAGATCACAATCACCGACGAAACAACCAAGACCAGACTTCAGCTCACGTCCATCCCCGAATCGCGAGTCATTCGGAGAATCGAGCTGGTGGACTGACTGATTCCCTGGAGACACTATTGGCGAGCAGTTCGTTCACCGGCAGCGTCATTCGATGCAGATCGGGGCGGGGCACTCCAGCAGCGGACCTCGACGGGCGGAAGCCCAATTGGGTTTGCCGTCGCGGGAGGGTGTGACCGCACTCAGTGACGTCACTGTGCTTCAGGCGTCATGTGCGGATCGTCGGCGTCGAGCACCGGACGACTGACAGCGTGTTCGAAGGGATCCTGGTCGATGGAGTTCGCATTCTCCTGTGCCATGGGCGAAAACAGTTTCGCACTGACACGGTCCGACAGTTCACGAGTCTGTCGAGCGAAATCGGGTGAGCGGCCAGCCCACCAGCCTGTGATCACACCTCCGCCGAACAGCAGGCTCATCACCAGCAGGCTTCCGATAACAGCGGCCAGTGATCGCTGCTGGCTGGCACGCCTCATGTCGGCCAGAAGTTCTTCGGAAAGAACATCGCGGCGACCGTGATCGGGGGACTCAACCAACCGGTTCAGAATTTCTTCTTCGTCGATCTCATCGCCAACCGGAAAACGTTCCGCGGTGAAATCGACATTTTCTCCGGCATCTTCCGTTTCTGTGACGTCGTCAGCATCTGTGACCCAATCAGTGATCTCAGCACCGATCGGTGGAAGTTCGCGAAACCAGACATCCTGAGAGAACGTATCAACAGTGGCGGATTGTGTCTGATCCGCAGCGACGGCAACCGGGTGTCCGGCCGCAACAGTGGACGTCTGAGCGGCAGAAACCAGATTGGGGGTGCGAGGACTTCGGAGCGAAGAGAGTTCCTGCAGTGCTGAACGCAGGGAGATATTCTGAGCTCCGGCGGGGTACTGGACCACGACCGGTGCTGAAGTCTGTCGAACTGTCTGCCGCAGGCCTTGCTGCTGGTGCTGCTGTGTGGCATAAACCGTCGCAACGGGAGTCCCCGGAACCCGCAGACGGCAACGACACTGCGGGCAAGCGATCGCGGCTCCTGCCAGCGAGTTGGACACCCCAACCAGCTGCTGACACTGAGGGCAACGAAACTTCACGGGCATCTGTTTTCTCGCTTCAGGACAACTGCACGAATGCTGAAAGCATTTTAGCAGTCGGTCCGGAAAATGAAGCGATTTGCGAGCGCAGCTCCGAAAATCTGAACGATTCCGGCCACCCCGGAATTATCCGATCAGCCGAAAAACTGAAGTCTCCGGTCGTCGAAAACGGTCTTCCGCTCCGGCAGCTATTCCAGAATGCCCTGAACCCAGCCGTCCGACATTTCGACGGTTGTGGCTTTCATCTTCATCTTCTGACCGTCCCCCATCTTCACCTCGACGGTCGGATCGATCTTAATTTTTTCTTCCTTGAACATTTTGTCGAGGAGTTCCTTCGCGATGGCTCGAGCCTGCACAATGGTTCGCAGACTGGACTTCTCTTCGATGGCCTGAGGCTTGATCGACAGGATGCCTTTTGTATCCGTCTTTGGCGGGATCAGCACCAGTTCGCCGTCCTGAAACTCCAGCCCGATGGGAATCTCAAAACTGTGTCGCGGAATCCTTCGGTCCTTGTCTTTCTGATAGAACCCGGTTCGCAGAATGAAGATGACTCGATTTTCTTCAAAGCGAACTCGAATTCCGTCTTTCTCTTCAAAGTCAAATTCCGTTTTGTCGTCCTTCGCGGCGTCCGAATCTCTCAGGCTGACATCTTTCTGAGTGAGTTCCTCCAGAGCAACTTCAATCCGGTCCAGTACCTGCTGGACCGTCATCTGGCCTGAAATTCCCAGGCTGTCAATCGCCGCGTTCATCGCCGACTGATGCATCTGAACGGCAATACCGCGACGTGGCGGCTCAAGGCTCGGTGGAGTTGCTCCGGAAAGGGCGCCTGTGCCCAAAGTTCGTGAACTGACGGCAAGATGAGTTTCGCTGGACCGAGCGCTATAGTCGCCCGGAGCAATGTTTCGCTTGCGAAGGTTGCTCAGCAGGTTTGACTCCATATTGGCATTGGCTTCGTCAAACTTCTGCAGAACCTCCTGCTGAAACCGGGGCAGCGCGCCATCGGCAATTTTTCGGGCAGCAATCGCTTCCGACTGCTGCTTTTTCTTAGCGACTTCATCCTGAGCAATGCTGTTGGCGATGCCGCCAATGATCGGAATGCGATCATATTTTGTACTGACACCCACGGTCTGATTATGAGCTCGCACATCCATCACGGGCTCGTCGCTGGTCAGCTTTTGCCCATCGAAGTAGGTGGGTTTCACGATACTGAAATAGTGATTTCCCCGAGTGTACACAACGGCCGGAGACTTATGTCCTTTGGTGTTGGACATCGTCCGCCCTTCCACGATCAGATCGAAAGCTCCGGTGGTCAGTGATGGTTTGATATCGGCTCGAATCATCGTGTCTGTGACCTGACATCCGGTCACCCATGCCCCCAGAATGCATTCAGCAACGTTTCCGGTTTCGGTCCGAAAATCAGAAACCATCCGGGTCAGAATTGGTTCCGAAACAACAAAATGCAGGTTGTAGTTCAGATACTCTTCCATCAAAACAGGCTGGATGCGTCCGTAGACAACCGGATGATTCCGACGGATCTTTTCGAAGTGACGACGAGCGAGTTCCATGTGAGCCAGGCGGTTTCCGTTTTCAGAATCGATCGCGGCCCGGACCACAAAGTCATTCACAAGTTTTCGAACGTCCTTGTCAGCATTCGAATCGCGAAGTCCGCTGATCGCCGCTTCCGCCATGCGAACTCGTCGTAACACCTGCCGCGATACGGACTGTTTTGCCCGATCTTCGTCTCCGTCAAGTTCCCGGACGGCTTCCTTCAGGCCTTCCGCAGCCTTCAGCCGATCAGCATCCGACTTTTCCGCATTGAACAGCGTTGCCAGCAGCGGTGTCAGCTTCGCTCCCAGTTCAGTCCCTGCCGCATCGGCAATGCGTCCCGCATCCACCGCAACACGAGACTCAACCGGAGGATCAAACTTCAGCAGGTCTTCGTCGGATTTGGGGTCCTTTTCATATGCTTCCGATGGATCGGTCGGAACCGTCAGAGTGGGCGACGCGGCATCCTGGAATGCCAGAGACTGAGTCGACCAGAACAGGCTGACCGCCGCTGCCAGGGCCAGTGAACCGCTGCGATTGTTTTTGGGGGAGAAGTTCATGTGTCGGGGCTCCGAGCTGAGATGGACATTCGACGCGGTCGAGCGACGCCAATGCTTTAGAAATATCGGACCCGGATTCGCCGAACTCCGGAAACTTGTCGATTTGGCTGCACACATCCAAAAAGTATTCTTTTCATCTTACCCAGACTTCCTGTTTTTAACTAATCACCCAGCGGCAGTCTCAAAAACCGGGCTGACCAGCATTGGTGCTCAGTTCGCTGCCGGACGAAAGGCGGCGTTGAGCCCGCGGTTTGTGGCGTAGAAACCGCCTCGGTTGCATGATCTTCCGTGATTCTTCATGCTTCCGGCGAAACTGCTCAGGTCCTCCGGCATCGTAAAGTTGCGGTGTTTCCCGGGTGAACTGTCCCGTGTGCGGCCAAAGCGGTCGTCAGAAAAATCGAAGCAGCCCCATGAAAGATCCTCGAATTACTCAGCTGGCAGCAACTCTGGTCGATCACAGTTGCCGAATTCGTTCGGGCGAACGGGTCATTATTGAAGCGTTTGATCTTCCCGAACCCGCCCTTGTCTGCGACCTGGTGAACGCCGTTTCGACGCGAGGGGGCATTCCTCTGGTTTTCTGGAAGAACAATTCCGTCCTGCGCAGCCTGTATCTGAACGCGACGGACGACAGCATGCAGTGGGCCGGAAACGTCGAAAAATCGGCCATGGAGGCGGCGGACGCCTACATCGGGATTCGAGGCTCAGCGAACTCTGACGAATTCTCTGACGTCCCGGCCGAGAATATGGAACGGTATACCCGGCACTGGTGGAGCCCCGTCCACATTGAGCGGCGAGTGAAGAAGACGCGCTGGGTTGTGCTGCGTTACCCGACGCCATCCATGGCTCAGGCCGCTCGTCAGAGCACGTCTCAGTTCGAAGACTTCTTCTTTGATGTGTGTACCGCAGACTACGCTCGAATGGCCGAGCAGTTGAAGCCACTGAAAGCTCGGATGGAAGCCGCCGACCAGGTGCGGATCACCGCTCCAGGGACGGACCTGACGTTTTCGATCCGCGACATTCCCGTCGTTCCGTGCGCTGGGGAATGCAATATTCCGGATGGAGAATGTTTTACGGCTCCCGTGCGGGACAGCGTCAACGGCGTGATTCGGTTTAATACTCAAAGCCGTTATCAGGGCGTGATCTTCGACGGAATTGAATTCGAACTGCGTAACGGAAGAATTGAGCGTGCAACGTGTGTGAATGCTCCGGACCGGCTGAATCGAATTCTGGATGCCGACGAAGGTGCTCGATACATCGGCGAGTGGTCTTTCGGAACGAATAATCGGATCCTGCATCCAATGCTGGACACGCTGTTTGATGAAAAAATCGGCGGCTCATTCCACTTTACGCCAGGCAACGCCTACGACGAAGCAGATAATGGAAACCGCAGCTCGGTCCACTGGGATCTGGTGCTGATTCAGCGAGCCGACTACGGCGGCGGAGAAATCTCGTTTGACGGCGAAGTCATTCGGAAGGACGGGTTCTTCCTTCCCGATGACCTGCTCCCGCTGAACGAGGGTCTGCCTCGGTCATAGCACGGGCAGAGCTGACATTCGAAGCAAATGACCGCCTGGAAACGCAGTCTTGTCGCACAGATGATACGAGCGCACCGGGCATACATGTTTTTGAAATCAATTTGGCATTGCCGGGGAACTGTGATGCGGAACGTTTGCGCTCGAAGACTCAATCGCCGAACAGTTCTTCGCGGTTCGGGAGCCGTGATGGCACTGCCACTGCTCGAGTCCATGCTGCCGGCCGGCGAAAGCGAAGCTGCTCACGTGATTCCTCCGCGGCTGGGGATTTTCTACTTCGGGACCGGGATGAACATGCGGGAGTTTGAACCGCAGGATTTCGGCCCCAACTATACGCTGTCGCCCACCCTGAAGGTTCTCGGGGATCATCGGGAGGATTTCACGGTCTTCTCCGGCACCTATCTGGAACATGGTGGAGGACATGACGGCGACTACACGTTTTCGACCGGAGTCAAGGCGAAGGAGAATGGCACAATCCACAACCGGATTTCGATGGACCAGCTTGCCGCAGAACAGCTCGGTCGTGAAACACGATTTCCCTCGCTTCAGATGTGCATCGAACGAGGGACCGGGTTTGGGGGCAACCTGAGAACATTGTCATGGAACCGCAACGGCGTTCCACTGGCGTCGGAAAACGATCCGCATGTGCTGTTCAATCGGCTGTTTCAGGTTGACGGGCCCGACGAGATGCAGCTGCGTGAAGAAGGCTTCCGTCAGAGGCGCAGTATCCTGGACGTCGTGCTGGACGATGCAAAGCGACTTCGGAGTTCAGTCAGTCGCCAGGATTCCGTGAAGCTGGACGAATACTTCACCAGTGTTCGGGAAGTGGAACAGCAGCTGGAACGCGACATCGACTGGAATCTCAAACCCAAGCCTGTCGTGAAGACGGATGGGCTGAGCGATTTTTCCCGTCCGTATCATGTCCATCTTCCCGCAGGACAGTTCCTCTACGAAAAATATGCCGGGATGATGTACGACCTGATTGCTCTGGCATTTGAAACGGATTCGACCCGAGTGATCAGCTATGTCGTGCGACAGGAAAGTGCGGGCGGCACATTTGCTGAGTTCGGAGTTTCCAAGGGATTCCATGAGCTGACTCATCACGGCAATGATCCCCGAAACCTGGCCGAACTGGCGAAGGTCGATCGCATCTATCTTTCGCAGTGGAATCGATTCCTGAACCGGCTGAAGTCGTATCGTCAGCCTGACGGATCGACCCTGCTGGATCACTGTCTGCTGGGATTCTCCAGTGGAATGGGCATCGGCCATTCCAGAGACCGGCTGCCAACCTGCCTGTGCGGCGGAAAGGCAACGGGACTGCGTCACCAGGGACACCTGAAATTGCCGGAAATGACCCCGCTGTCCCGAGTCTGGCATACGATGCTCGATCGGGCGGGCGTCGACCCGGGCGAATCGTTTCAGGATTCGACCGGCATCATCGGCGAACTCATCGGCTGACGGCCGAAATTGTCTTTCGGACGGTCGAGCTCATTCGATTTCTGCCCCCTGGATTTCGCGGAGTTTCCAGCGAAATCTCCGCTGCCGGAAGCCGACGGGAAAAATTCAAAGAATTCGGGAAGGCAATCGGTCTGTGCCGCGTTTCTTTGGAAAACCCATTGTTTTCCGGTGGACAGGCTCATGGATCGAACATTTTTCCAGCGCTGGCGAACTCCTTCCTGCAGGCGCACTGGATGTGCGGGGACTCGGACCGTCTCCGGAGGATCTCGCCGGATGCAGATTGCCGACCGACGCTGCGGCGGTCCGGTGTGGACAAAGTCTTCCTTGAATTATGCCATCATCGTGGCAGAATGCAGCCAGCGATTTCCTGTGTTCGATCCACCAACGGGGTGCGTTTGGACCGGGAAACCAGGTACGCTGTCGCGGATGATCGATATGCCGGATGTTTCCCTTCAGGAAGAACATTTCCTGATTCGCCTGATCCGAGCACAGGATCCGGGGTATCAGGAGGCAGCTTCCACACTCATTGATCGCCTTGGGCCGTTCGTCATGGCGATCATTCGGTCCACCGCGGCCCTTCAGGATTCTGATCTGCATGAGGTTTACCAGCAGGTCTGGCTGACAGCATTCCGAAAAAATGCATCAGAAACCTTTCGAACAGCAGCTGAATTCCGAGCATGGCTGAAACAGGTCGCCGTGACCCGGTGCATTGACGAAGTCAGAAAACACCAGCGTCGCAGGGCGACGGCCCTTCCAACCGACGGAGACGTTGCTGAACCTGGCCCTCGATCAGAAGATCCCCGAGTTGAGGCTCTTGAACTCTGCCTCAGAAAGCTACAGGAAGTCAAACCGGAATTTGCAGTTGTGGTGCGTCTGATCACGTCCGGGCGATCGGGTGATGATATCGCCGCTGAACATGGAATCAGTCCCAATACAGTTTACAGTCGGTTTAACCGAGCCAAAGAGATGCTCAGGGAATGCATTGAAAGGGGACTGCAGTAATGTCGATCGCCCTTTCCATTCCAACCGACTTCGGCCAGCTGGTGCCCTGGCTTGAGCGGCAAATTGTCGGTTTGCAGCTGAACGCGCTGGTCAGCGATCTCGCGGTTCTGCATCACCCCAACGGACGAATTCACCTTCAGGATATTTGTGCTGACCGGCTGAATGAGGTTCTTGAGTCCGGCATCGGTGTACTCGAACCGGACGAGATCAGTCGGCTCCTGTGTAATCCTCAGACACTGATTGAGCTCCAGGAACTGGCGTTTCTGAGCGGCTCGGAGTTCTGGGGGCAGCTGGCATCCGGCGGCGAAGCCGGCAGGAGATCAGAGTCGCTGAAAGCATCGATTCTCAGTCAGCTGAAACCTATCGGACACGACACAACGCCCGGATTCTCAATGAAGACGGATCCGGGACTGACGGCGCTTCCACCTGTCGTTCATGTTCCTGCACCTCGCGAGCAGCCCGTTCCCGTCGACGAGCCGATCAGCAGGGCTCAGGTTCCGGCGTCCGAAGTCGAACAGGAGGCCTCCCAAACAACTCATCCGTCTGCGGAAACTCACGCCAATCGCAGTGCGTCCCGACGCACCGGAAGAATCATGGCAGCTCTGGCGGCCGCACTGCTGATTGCGGTCGCGGTAAAAGTTGGATTCCCAACCGCCGCGCCTCAGGGTTGGGGATTCAATCGCCCTGACCTTCTGGCCTTCGAAGGCAGTGAACCTGATTTTCTGAACCACCTTGCGGACCGGGCCGGCGAATGGTCAAAGAAGCCCGTCACTGATCGGGAGCAGCTGAAGACACGCATTTCCCAATACGCCACCGGGTGCGAGAAACTGATCGCTTCCCTGTCCGAAAGACGCGTCACGCAGTTGTCCGAAGTCAACCGTACGTGGCTTCTGGAAACATGCCGCTCAGAACTGGACGAGCTGAAGGCCCTGCATGTTGCCCTCGAGGCAGAAACGATTTCATTTGAAGACGCTCGGAAGCGGGCAGACCAGTTGTCCGTGGAACTGGTCGCGCTACTCAGAAACCGAGCAACGGTGATTCTGTGAATGGGGCGGGATCATCTTCTGATGAAAACTCCTTCGCTGCTGATTATCTGCGATCCGGTTTTGCTGTCGTTGCGGAATGCCTGAAACCCGAAACCGTTGACGGTCTGTCCGCCGAAATCGAAGCGGCACGTGTTCGTTCGGAAGCTCGGGAGTCAGTTGCCAACAGCAGTGGCGTTTATGCCCTTCGTAATCTGACGGATGCTGTTCCGGCGACGGCTTCCCTGATGAACGCTCGCGAAATCGTCCGCCTTGTGCATGCCATTCTGGGGCCGGATGCCTTCATGATTCGATCCACTCTGTTTGACAAAACTGACGGAGCGAATTGGGGAGTCTTCTGGCATCAGGATCTGTCGATCGCTGTTTTGGAACGACATGACGTGCCCGGATTCACAGCCTGGACTCGGAAGGCCGCTGTCGACTGCGTGCAGCCTCCAGCGGATCTGATGAATCAGATTGTTGCGGTGCGGCTGCATCTGGATGACTGCCAGGCCGCAAACGGAGCCCTGAAAGTGCTGCCGGGAACTCATCTGAGCGGTCGGTTGAATTCTTTCGGAATTGATGATGCCGCAGGACGAAGTGCGGAAGTACTGTGCGAGGTTCCGCGCGGCGGGGCCGTTCTGATGAATCCCCTGACTCTTCACGCGTCCTCTCCGATGACAGCTCCCGGACACCGTCGAGTCATCCACTTCGAATTTGCAGCGTTTGAACTGCCGGAGCCGCTGCAGTGGAAATTCCGAATTCCCTGTGGGCCGAACGAATCCCGACAGTTGTGCTGATGCCTTCAGCCGGCACAGGAATAGGTGCCTCGGCCGGAATCGTTGCGGTCGATGTTCCCGCGTTGCGACGGCCTTGCAGGCACGGGACGGCTGTCGGAAACAACCGGTTCACTCAAAGCCAGCTTCCAGGCTTCCGTCAGTCGGTCAAACGATCGGCTGACCCACGGCGGCTGACAGAAGAACAGCAGATCCCAGAGGCCGCAGGAAAATCCACAGGCGACGCCGGTAGACACGTCCGTGAACAGCAACGCCAGATGGCCGTGTCTCATCAGCTGACCAAGAATGCAGTTTCGAGGACTGGAAATGTCCAGCCAGCTGAGATTGATTTTGGCCCGCCACTCGCGTCCGTAGAGCTCGTCCAGATGTCGTATTCCGGACTGAACCCGACTGATGGCAGTTTGCATATCTGGCACAGGATCACTGCAGAGGTGTTCAAACATTTCCAGGTCTCCTTCGCTGCAGTCAGGTCAGCAGCTTCGGAGAACAGGACCGTTCGTCTGGACGAATTTGTCTGAAAATCTCAGACTCCCCGGTTCACTTCGGTTCTGACTGAGGGTCCCGCACCACGACGGCGATAGTTTCGATCAGAAACTGAGGCCCCGCCTGGCCACCGGGCTGCTGTTGAGCGAATCCGGATTCGCCTCCGTACTGACCGCCGGGCCGATTGCCGACCTGCTCGATCAGCACGTCCAGGGATTCGCGGGTTCCGTCTTCGGAATTCGCCTTCACCCCGTCAAACCACATCAGCCCCATGCTCATGTCCGGCCGAACGTAGGCTTTGATGCGTTTTTCGTAATAGTCCAGGATCTTCTGAGCTTCACTTTCTCGCTGGACGGTGATGCGGCAGGACGCGTAATAGACGGTTGTTTCAGAAATGTCTCCCGTCGCCGAGTTCTGATCGCCACCGACCTGAATCATGATGGACTTTTCTGCTTCGGCATTCGGGTGCAGTCGGATTCGAGGAAGGCCATCGTACTGCAGCGACGGATCATCCGCCGCTCCTCGAAGACGATCCCGCAGTGACAGCAGCACTTCGCGGGTCCCCATCACCCACGATTCGGCAGGAGTATCCGCGACGACAGGCGGAGCTGCAGCCATCGGACCACCCTCACCGGCATACTGCTGAGCATTCGGGTTGGGCGCAGGCGTGGCAGGTTTCGTCGGACGCTCGCGGGGCAGAGATTTCATCACGGTCAGAAACCCGGGATCGTGGGCATCATGTCGAAAGAATCCGGGAGAAGAGATCGTGCGATTTCCACCGTCGTAACTTCGCTGCAGCAGACCATAGAGTGCATGGCGGACTCGGTCTGAAGGAAAGTTGGCGGCGAAAGCAACCAGTGCAACGCCGTCCGTGGAATCACCCCGATCAAGCTCACTCACGACGAAGTCGGCAGTCTGACTGCTCCAAAGGGTCGATGCGACCGCCGGCATGGCGGCTTCCGAAACGTGAACACCAGGCAGCGCCGACGGCGGCAGCGGCGGCTGCCCCTGGCCACCCGAACCTCCCATTCCGTAGCCACCTTCCATCATGGATGGATCCATACCGGGCTGACCGGGATAGCCAGCGGGCGTCGGCTGTCCGGGGATGGACGAACCGGTCATTCCGGGAGCCGACATCGGATAGCCCGGAGGCCCCATACCCGGCCCCGGAGGCTGGCCGGGCGGTCTCGGACCGCCCGGTGGGTGTCGAGGAGCCAGCTTCAGAAAATGGTCGACCGCCTTCTGCGAGACAGACGACAAAGCGGCCTGAGCCAAGCCGCCGCCTTCCGGATCTTCTTCGGCCACTCGAACGCCTTTTTCCAGAATCTTCGTGGCCAGTTCCGGAGTAATATCCGGAGCCCCCAGAGCCGTCAGGATCAGCGATGCCGCGCTGTCGCCATCGGATCCCGGAGTTGAAACGGTGCCCGAAGCGATCCCGTCGATCATCTTCCATGCGGCTTTGGAATTGTTCAGCACCAGCGCCTGAAGAATGGTCTGCAGCAGGTCGCGATCCGAAAGCTGAGCTCCGGCATTTTGTCTGCCCGGAGCCACCAGTCCCTCATAGCCAGACATCTCTCCCCCGGGATAACCTTCCGGGGCTCCGGCCGTCGACATGTCGACCGATGGCGCACCGTGTCCGGGTGAACCTGGTGACATCAGGCCTGGATTCTGCACGCCGTTCTGAAGGTTCTCCGCAGCACCGCGGACACCCTGTTCGGCCTGGGGTGTGTAGCCCAGCACAGCTTCGCCCAGCATGGCGTCCAGGGAATCGAGTGCGTGCAGCGGTGATTTTCTGAACCGGCGGGGATTCAGCTGCTGAAATGCACCTCCCGGAGGTGTCTTTGGCAGATTCCTGGGAACTGTCAGCTCGACAGGCGCCGAACCTCCGGATGATCCTCCGCGACCTCCACCTCCGAACAGCTGAAACAAATCAGGCATGGAACCGATTGGTCCTCCCGGCCCGCTCATCGATGAACCTCCGACGGAAACCTGCAGAGCCTGTTCCATGATCAGAGGAAAGGATTCATCGCCGGGAGTGGCTGCTGCTCGTGCCAGAATCGCCTGCTGAACTCTGGGATCGCGTTCCGCCACGGCGGCCAGAATCTGATCATCCGTCCACTGCTTCGGGTCCTGAGGTCGCCCTGGCCCACCAGCTCCGCTGGCTGGCTGACCATAGCCAGCTGGGGAATTCGTCCCATATTGCGGAGACATCATTTCCATCGCAGCCATCTCGCTGCCCGGAGCACCATGACCGGCAGCCATCATTTCCGACATCCCGGCGGGCGCGGCGTGTCCAGCGTCTGCGGCCATCGCTCCGCCAGGGGCTCCTGCCGGAGCGCCATGTCCTGAATTTCCTGCCACCATTGCATCCGACATGCCTGCCGGAGTGCCGCCAGCAGCGTCGTGGCCCGACCCTCCGGCCATTGCATCGGACATGCCCGCCGGAGCTCCATGTCCTCCCGCCATTCCCCCGGACTCAGCGGCATTCGCTTCACCACCATGCCCCGAAGCGACTGCGGGTGTCTGGCCTGAATCCGTCGATGCAGTTGCCGGAGGAGCAGAAGAATCTCCTCCTCCGCCACAGCCCATGACTGCAGTCAGAAGCAGGCACGCCACGAACTCTTGATTCCGTACGGACACCATAAAGTCAAACTCCGGTTTGAATTCACTGATTGAACAGAACCCCCGCCAGAAGTCTGGCTCAGCACCGATTTCCGCACTGACGTCCGGAAACGTGTTGTCGTTGCCCGGCTGATGTACCGAAAGCGGCAGGAATCTGCCCACCGAAAACACGAGCGGCCGAACCTGCCGGACTTCCCGTTTGCAGATGCAAGAATGCCATCGGAAGTGCCACAAATGCTATCAGAATGGACGGCCAAGTGTGCAGAATTCCAGAAATCCGGGCAACTCTGCTGACACGAATGACCGGGTTCTTCGTCCCGGTCAGCGCCCGGGTGAGTCTGAAATTCGGTTTGACGTGCATGTCAAACAGACAGTCAGGCCGATCTAATCCGTTGGGCTGTTCGTTAATTTTCCCGCGACTCGCTGAAGTCGTCCTTCACATTGTTCCAATGCAGGATGCAGGAACCAGCGATATGTCTCACGCCAGCGGATTGACTCAATCTGAAGAAATCGTCAATCAGATCACCCACGGCGCCGGCCTGGCACTCAGTGTCGCCGGAGCTGTCCGGCTGCTGAATCAGAGCCCCCCCGATGCGTATCTGCAGGCCGGCTGCTGGATCTACGCAATCTGTCTGGTGGCTCTGTATGCAGCTTCAACCCTGTCCCACAGCTATCGCAGCGAACCGCATCGCACTCATTATCGGACACTGGACCAGATTGCAATCTTCACGGTGATGGCGGCCACCTATACACCCGTCAGCCTGGCGGCCTGCCGTGACGGATGGTGGAATCTTCCGCTGATTCTGATGTGGCTGCTGGCCGGTCTGGGCATCTATCTGAAGCTGCGGGTGACTCGAGCAGAAATGGTTCCCGTCTGGTATTACCTGCTGCTGGGAGGGATTCCGATGCTGGCAGTGTGGCGGCTGTGGCAGTTCAGCGGAGTGAACTTTGCATGGTTGACTGCGGGCGGTGTGTGTTATGTGCTGGGAGTTGTGTTCCTGATCAACGACCGAAGAGTTCCGTATTTTCACGGAATCTGGCATCTGCTGGTCATTCTGGGCAGTGTCTGCCACTACGTCGTGATCTACAACGTCGTGATCTACAACGCCGCAGCCATTGCCTGAGTTCACTGAATGTCCTTCGTGTCTGAATCGGACAGGTCAGCGGTCAGTCGTTTCAGCCTGTTTTTCAGTCACAGAATGACACTGCCCGGAAACGTGACGCTGTCGTTCGGAAAACACGAACCGGCGTTGGAGGCTCACAGCTGCCACGGAGCCCTGTAGCTCAGCCCCAGACTCAGAATTCTGGACAGCAGCTGCTCGTAGGGCAGGCCACCCACTTCGGCGGATTCCGCGAAGTCTTCGCCATAGGACAGGTTCGGATTGGCATTGGCTTCAATCACGTAGACCTGGCCGGCGGCGTTCATGCGCAGATCAATTCGAGCATATCCGCTCATGTTCAGCACCCGGAAAACCCGCTTGCACATCCGCTGAATTCCGGCCAGCTGATCAGCAGACAGTTCCGATGCGGGACCGGTTTCGATGCCGTGTTTCTTCTGGTATTCGGCGTTCCACTTCACCTGAGCCGTGGCAATCCGCGCGACATCTTCGGGCATATTTCGAAAGAACATTTCCCACACCGGAAACGCAGTCAGCTGACGATTTCCCATCACTCCGACATACATCTCGCGGCCGTCAATGTATTCCTCAACCAGCGCATCGGTTTCGATGGATTCGTGAATGAAACGGACGCGTTCCTGCAGAGCGGCATCGCTGTGCACGATGGAACTCTGTGAAATCCCCAGCGAAGCGTCTTCCGTCGCCGATTTCACCAGCAGCGGATACTTCAGCTTTGCCGGAAGGCGGACCTTGTGTCGCCTGCGGAACACGGTAAACCCCGGCGTCGGGATGCGATGGTAATTCAGGATCTTTTTGCTGAGTGCCTTGTCGTGAGTCAGCATCAGCCCCAGAGCGTTGTTGCCGGTGTACTTCTGCTTCATCAGTTCCAGATAACTGACAATCGCATGATCGTACTGAGCGACTCCGTGGAATTCTTCCAGCATCATGAAAGCGACGTGTGGCTTCCAGTTCACGATACAGTCCCGGACCGGAGTCAGATCGTCATACAGCCCCACTGCCTGAACGGCGTGCCCCATTTCGCGCAGAGTGGCAATGATATCGAATTCCATCTTCCATTCAGGCGGTTTTTCGACATCGTACGATTCCAGGCCCTCGGGAGGAACCAGTCCCTCACGAACCAGCGCGGCGACTCGCAGCTTCTTCTTCATAGTGCAACCTTGTGAGCTTCATCCTGAATATGATTCATCGTGTGAACGGTGAGAACCACCAGTGCGTCGCGTTCCAGTTCGTCCGGATCGCGGTCGACGTGAAGTTTCAGTTCGTCACAGCGAGCAATCATTGCGGCCAGCACCTGATCAATGGTGTACTGATAATGTCCCGTCCATTCCGCGACGTCGCGACGCAGTCGCTTGCGAGCTCGTCGCAGAAATGTGGCGGCCGACTGAAATTCCGCCCGGCCCGGATCCGTCGAAAACAGACGCAGCAGTTCATGGTCGAAATAGTTGGTCGTTTCCAGACCGTAGTGCTGGCATTTTTTCTCGTAGTGTTCCCGCAGGGTCATCTTCAGAGACCTGAGCGGTTCTTCGTGCCGTCGAGTCCGAACGGAGGGACGTTCTTCCCGAATCTGTGCCATCAGGTCGTTGACAAACAGCAGCTTCTTCAGAGCGGGCCACCCGCTGTAGGTGGAACGCCAGCGGCTGCGAGGCTTCAGCCATACGGCAAATGTTTCCGCGAAGTCCTCGACCGGATGGCTCTGAGCGTACCACATGTCGATATTGATCACGTAGCTCCGGCTGTACGGCTGAGGACTGTAGGCCTCGGGATAGGGTGCCGACACGTTGCCGAAGGTTTCCCGGTAACACTTGCGCCGTCGCAGGCGATAGGCGTTGTCGATGGCATGCCCGGTTTCATGTCGCAGAATGCGCATACACCATTCCGTGGTGCCGCCTTCGACTTCCAGCATCATTCGCTCTTCCAGCCGCATCAGCCGGGAATCGGCCAGATAAAACGGAATCGCGATGCCGGGAACACCGTCCGGAGTAAACCATTCCTGCGACAGCCAGAAATGCGGACGAAACTCCAGTCGCTTGGCTTCGAGCTCACCGTACAGATGTTCGATCTGCGATTCCAGCGGCGTGCCACTGATGGTCAGCCCCAGGTCGCAGAACCGCAGATCCAGCAGTTCGTCGTCCGTCAGTTCAGCCAGTTCCGGATTCCCGAAGGTTTTCGCGCGAAGGGTTGCGGCGTCGGCGGTATCGAGAAGTATTCAAGATTCACGTTCCTCCTGGATTGCGGTATGAAATCGAGTCCTCAGGGAACTCAATTCCGCCCGCCACTGCATACTTCGGGACAGTCTTCGTATCGACTGTAACGTTTCTGCCGACCTATTCCGCCACAGGAGAAATCGGCCAGCCCCCGATCGGGCTCGGCAAAAACTCTGGTTCGACGGGAACGGTCTGCCCCAGCATTTTCAGCGATGTCGACACACAGCGTCCGAGTTCGCCGCCGACTCCGTATTGAGCATGAGCCTTCCTCAGACCATCGACGGCATTGTCACTGGCGATCAGCCCCAGCGCCAGTGCGGATGCACATTTAACGACCATCTGTTCCGGGTCGAACGGGTTGTCGTCAAAGATGCGTTCAATATAGCGATCCGCCAGAGCTCGGTCCCCCGAACGAACCGACAGAGTCGCCAGAGTCCACAAACCGACCGCGCGCCCTTCCGGAGTCAGCGGGGCCGCTTTGCTGAACTGAGCCGCACAGACGTCTCTGACTCCCTGACGTCCGAGCGCGCTGGCGGCTTCGAACAGGAAGATCAGTCTGGTCTGGTGGGCCAGCCTGAAAACCGGTTCTGGCTGCTCTTTCGACCGCAGCAGCTGCCATCCCCGCTGGACTTCTGCAGTAATTGCCGAACCGGTTTCCTCACGCGGCATGACATCCAGAATCCAGGCCGCAGTGACCATGACTTCCGGACGATCATGCTTCAGAAGTTCCGCATGGCGCACCTGAAACAGATCATGATGCAGCTGCCCCAACAGCAGCATCGACTGCTCCAGATACTGCCAGCCGCTCGCAGAATCGGATTCCCGATTGCCGACGACCGAGCAGATGTGAGCCCGCAGATCGGCATCTGTTTCCGCCAGCAGCCGCAGCACTTCACGTGCTCGATTGCGGACAGTCAGATGCACGTCGCCCAGAACGCTCACCAGCTGTTCGCAGCGTTCCGGCGTCGGTCGGGCCAGAACCACATCAGCTGCCGACAGTCGCACAGAAGCGTCCTGATGAGTCAGACCCGCCGCCAGTTTCGGCAGCAACCGATCGACGTCGCGCTGCAGCAGAGTCTTCCATGCCGTCGAAGCCACTGCATCGTCTTCTCGGTCACACAGATCCGCCAGCAGGTCCAGTGTCGCCGGCTGTTCTGCATGCTGCAGCAGATCGACTGCGAGGAGCTGTTGTATCTGAGTTTTGTCAGAAAATTCGGCCGCCAGCTTTCCGGCGGCGGCAGAATCGAGAACCGCAGCCGATCGACCGGCCGCCTGCCGAACTGAATACGGTCTGCGATCATCGGCAGTCAGCTCCAGAAGATCTGCAGTGAAGGACGAGTCACCAATCGCCGCCAAACCGGCACACGCGGTCCGGAGCAGAGCGACTCCGCCCAGGTCGTCGGCCTGAACTCGGGCCTGCCAGGCCGCCTGCTGAGCCTTCGACTTCCACTCAATCAGCTTTGTCTCAGTTGCGAGGCTCAGCACCTCGTCTCCCGGACCACACTGTTCTGCAAGCAGGTCTGCATCTGCGGATGAATCAGCCTCCAGCAGCGCCACAACACAGCTGCGACGGACATTTCGGTTCGAAGTCCCGCTCAGACGTTTCCGCAGAGCCGGCAAAAAGGCTTCCGCTGGTGCGAGGCGTTCCCGGCAGATGCGAGCCACAGAATCGGCGGCCTGAACATGCAGTTCATCATCGTGATCCTCATTCAGCATCCTGATCAGGAACGGAACCATGTCGTCCGACAGAAAACCCGGCCGATGAGCTTCCCGGAATTCCGCTTTCGCCAGAAAACCGCGTGGCAGTTTCAGGTATCGAGCGATCTCAGGCAACGTGAATTCGTTCAATGCCGTCAGCGTCGAGGCGGTCCGGATGTCTTCGTCCGAGACGCTGACAGCGCTCTGGCCGAATGCAACGGCCGAGCAAATCAAACCGATCAGCACACCAGCACAGATTTTCGGCAACGAAGTCATCACCGGCTCACGCCTTTACAAAAATCAGAAAGTCGTTGCCAACGGCGCTCGCCGCGAGGCAGTGTCGTGGAGAGCTTTCCCGCAGAAGCGACTCAACGCGACTGCGTTCGGACCATAACCAACACGAGTTCCGGCTACACATTAAACAGAAAGTGCACGATATCGCCGTCCTGCATCACGTAGGTTTTTCCTTCAACCCGAAGCTTCCCGGCCGCTCGAATCTCCTTTTCGCTCTTGTAATGTTCCAGATCCGCCAGTGAGTAAACTTCGGCGCGAATAAAGCCGCGTTCAAAATCAGAATGAATGACACCGGCCGCCTGAGGCGCCGTGGCACCCACGGGAATGGTCCACGCGCGAACTTCCTTTTCGCCCGCTGTGAAGTAGCTCTGCAGTCCCAGAGTTCGATAGGCTGCCCGAGCCACTGCTCCGAGAGCCGGTTCGGTGAGATCCAGCGACCCCAGCATTTCGGCGCGGTCTGCTTCGTCCAGTTCCGCCAGCTCCGCCTCAAACTTGGCACACACAGGGACAACCTCAGCCCCCACGACTGCGGCGTGTTCGCGGACCTTCTGCACCAGCGGACCTTCTCCCCGCACATCGTCTTCGTCGACGTTGGCAATGTACAGCACCGGCTTGGCCGTCATCAGTCCCAGCGTCGCCACAATTCGAGCTTCGTCCGGAGAAAATTCCAGAGTTCTCAGTGGCTGGCCTTCGTTGACGTGAGCCTGACAGCGGTGGATGATGTCAACTCGAAGTTTGGCATCTTTGTCGCCGCCCCGAGCCGCTCGTTCAGACTTCGGCAGCGTGTTCTGCAAAGTCTCCATGTCCGCCAGCAGCAGTTCCGTTTCGATGGTTTCAATGTCCGAAAGCGGGTTGACCCCGCCGGCCACATGGGTCACGTCTTCATCTTCAAAGCAGCGAACCACCTGCAGAATGGCGTCCACCTCACGAATGTGACTCAGAAACTTGTTTCCCAGCCCTTCACCCTTGCTGGCACCTTCCACAATTCCGGCAATGTCCACCAGCTTCAGAATCGCAGGAATGACTTTCTGCGGAGGAATGTATTTTGTGATCGAAGCCAGCCGAATGTCGGGAACGCTGACAATGCCTTCGTTGGGTTCAATCGTACAGAACGGGTAGTTGGCACTCTGAGCCGCTCCGGATGATGTCAGAGCATTGAACAGCGTACTTTTGCCAACGTTCGGGAGACCGACGATTCCGGCTTCCATGTGTGATTCCAGAGTCCAGACGTGAAGTGAATGAAACCCCCGCGCCAGCTTCGGCCGCACCGTTCGGGCGCAGACGGTATTGTTCGAAAGGGCTGCCGGGTCAGGGGCGGCGAGTATAGCTCAGCAGAATCCACAGAGAAATGTCCTGCCGAGCGGTTTCCCGGGACTGGTGCCGGAGAATTCAGCCAGACGGCAGAATTCACTTCGGCCCGGCCGGGCATCAATGCCAGGACCTGGTACCATGCCGACATGACACACCTTCCGCCCTACCTGATCATCGATGGCTACAACCTGATGCATGCCGCCGGGATGACTCGAAAGCGATACGGTCCCGGCGATCTGGAACGCTGTCGCCTGCGTCTGCAGCACGAACTGATTCGCCTGCTGTCCGCAGATGTCATCCAGCGGGCGGTCCTGGTCTACGACGCCTTCGATTCTCCGTCCGATGACAGCTGCCATCTGAACTTCGAAGGGCTGGAGATCCGGTTTTCTCCCCGAGGCACTGATGCCGACAGCGAAATTGAACGTCTGCTGCAGCAGCACAGCGTTCCTCGACGAGTCCTGATCGTGTCGGGAGACCATCGTCTGCACAGGGCCGCCGGAAGACGTCGAGCTCGCTGTGTTGACAGCGAAGAATTCTGGTCGGCGATCACCACCGGACATGACAGCACATCCCCGAATTCGCTTCCGTCTCGGCCTCAGCCAGAGCGGAGTAGTCAGACCGAACCTTCCCCGGTCACCCAGGAATACACTCATCACAACGACGATGAAATCTTCGACGCCGATTACCTGGACCAGCTGCAAAAAGACCTGAACAGCAACCCCCGAAACCTGAAACCTCGAAACCCGAAACCCTGAAGTTCTTCCGTGCTGCATCGTTTCCAGAATCTGATTATCGGCCAGGGACTGGCGGGTTCCGCCATCGCATGGCATCTGCACTGGGCAGGGCAATCCGTGTGCGTTGTTGACGGAGGTCACCCGGACAGTGCGTCCCGGGTCGCCGCGGGGTTGTTGACTCCAATCACCGGAAAACGACTGGTTCGTTCGCCCGACTACGACGAAGACTGGCAGTTTGCGGAAGCGTTCTATCGAAGGGTCGAACAGGAAACTCAGACTGCGTTTTTTAAGTCTGTCCCCATGCTGCGACTGTTTCCGGATGACGAATCCCGACACGCGTTCCTGCAGCGCAGCGGCGATTTGTGCGGTGTCGCATGCTGGGACGGAACGCTTCAGCCCAATCAAGCCTGTCATGCCGGAATTTGCATGTCACCGGCCGGTCGGCTGAACGTCCACCAGTATCTTCAGGCAACGGAACAGATGCTGAATGCTCATCACATGCGACTTCAGGCGACACTGGACATCAGCCGACAGGTGACGTTTTCAGATCACGTCACGTGCCGGATTTCTGAAGACACCGTCATTCAGGCAGACCGAATGATTCTGTGTCTGGGAGCGGCATCCAGGTTTCAGTCGCTGTGCGCAGACATCCCGAACAATCCGTGTCGAGGCGACATTCTGAACGTTCGCATCTCCGATTATCAGCGAAGTGAGGTCGTTCATCGCAGTGTGTGGATTGCTCCGGAACCCGACGGAACTCAGACCGTTGGCGCGACCTATGACTGGCACCGGGCAACACCCGAAATCAGCGCCGATGGTCGTCGGGAACTGCTGCAGTCGCTCAGCCGACTGGTGACCGGTGACGTGACTGTGATTCATCACAAAGCCGGTGTGCGCCCTTCCATGAAAGATTACGAACCCGTCGTTGGCTCACACCCCGACCATCCTCAGGTTTACCTGCTGAACGGACTGGGCTCCAAAGGAACCCTGAAGGCGCCTCGCATGGCCGATCTGCTGTGTCGCAGTATCTGCAGCGGTACCGAAATCCCCGAACGACTTCAGTATGGTCGACTGGTCAGGCCTGTCGCCGAATCGCGTCCGCTGACACGACAGGCTCAGGACGCCGTCCGAACCGTTCTTCAGCCCGGCGATACCGCCATTGATGCCACCGTCGGAAACGGTTTCGACACGGCCTTCCTTGCCGAAATCACCGGAGCATCAGGGCGAGTCATCGGGTTTGACGTTCAGCCTCAGGCCATTCACGCAACTCAGCAGCGAATCACCGCTGCCGGTTTCAGTCACGTGGAACTGAAACTGGGCAGTCACGAGCACATGAATGACACCGCTGAACCTGAATCCGTCCAGGCCATCATGTTCAATCTGGGATTCCTGCCTCGAAGTGATCGCACCGTTGTGACTCGCCCCGAGTCATCCGTTCAGGCTATCCGGCATGCCGTTCGGCTACTGGCGGACAGCGGAATTCTGACCGTCCTTGCCTACCGAGGCCACACCGGTGGTGAAGAAGAATTTCAGGAGGTCTCGAAACTGCTTCAGAACGATCTGTCCGGAATCGACGTTCAGCAGGTCAACAGCCGCCCCGCCAAACCCGAATCCCCCGTCCTGTTCCTCGTGCGGAAAACCGAAAAACACCCCATCTGAACCCAACCCAAAAATCCTCATGTGATGACCTTGAAACAGCCGAACCGAATCACCATACTCCGCGTCACAAGATTCCCGGGCGGTTAGCTCAGTTGGTTAGAGCACCTCGTTTACACCGAGGGGGTCGGGGGTTCGAGTCCCTCACCGCCCATTTTGCTGTTCAAATCCTGATACACTCATTAGCCCCGGTTGAGCCGGGGCTTTTTTGTTTTCTGTCTGCTGAGTTTGCGGGCAATCTGCTTTCCCTTGAAAGCAGACTGTGGTGGACGTGAATTCGTTTCAGCGTCAGTCGAGTGAATCTACGCGGCTGGTGGTGACGGGGGACGCAGGTCGAGGCGTCGGAGTGCGACGTCGAGGACGAGCAGGACAGAGGCCAGGATCAGCAGCCATGGCCAGAGCGGAATGGATGCGAGAGTGTGGCGGTCGGTGGCGGGGCGGAAGACGGTTTCGGGGTTTGGCTGGAATTCTCCGCCGGTCGCTCTGCACAGAGATTGAAGAAGTTCTGTTCGAGTTCCGTGGACCCGAAACTCGGAACCGTCATCTCGCACCATGCCCCGGCTTTGCTGAAATGCGATTCCTGACGGCTGGTTCTGCATCGCGGTGACATTCCACGTGCCAGGCAGATCTGCCGCAAACTCTGCTTCATATCGTCCGGGGGCGGTTTGACGCACGGGCACGGCCGTCGCCCTGCGATGAGGGTCGATCACGGTCAGTTCCGTTTCCGCCTCATTCAGGAACGTTCCGTCGTCAGTCATGGAATTGATGGTGATTCTCGTCGAGCTGCCGGTTGTCGTGAGCTCCATCTCGACCGCGCCCGTGGCCGGTGGTTTCCGGCAGTGACGAACAACCTGAGCCCAGAACCGATTGAAACCGTCCCACGACTGCCAGTCGGCGGCCCAGCGACTCTGAGCGTCCGATGTAAACGCCACGCTCATTCCCAGGCCGAACCGCCACCAGCTGAGCAGCGGATCCTGAGTTTCGGCATGCACAAGAATCACCTCACTGGTTGGTTTCGGTCGAGTCACGACGTATCCCAGCAGCAGCGGGGATTCATCCATGTCAATTCCCTCAAGCACTGTTGTTGCTCGAATCTGCAGAGGCAGAAACGGTTCTTCATTGATGGCTGACATGCCCGCTGTGAGCGTTTCGCGAACGAAGATCTGCGGGACGGATGATGGGTCTGAACAGAAGTAGCTGCGTCCCTGTCCGATTTCTGCCATCCGTTCCAGTAGAGCCTGATCGACGTCGCCGAGACCCACAGTCGAAACGGTCATTCTGAGCGCGGCCATGTCCTGAGCAATGCCTTCGAAATCGCCTGGCGTGGAATAGCCATCGGTCAGAACAATGACGTGTTTCAGTTTTGCGGTGGCAGTCTGCAGTGAGCGAAACGCTTCCTGCATCGCGGGATACAGTGTCGTTCTCCGCCAGGCTGAATAGTGGAGATGCTGTCGATGACGGTAGCTTTCAGACGCCGGCGTTAATGGGCTGATCCAGTACGGAGAACCGTCAAACGCAATCACCCCGATCTGGTCTTTGGCTCCCAGCAGTTCGACGGCGGCCCGAGCTGCATCCTTGGCCAGTTCCATTTTCTGCCCCCCCATCGAGCCGGACTTGTCGATGATCAGAATCATGGCCAGCCCGGGCTTTTCTTTCTGCTTTTCAAAATCGCAGTGCACCGGAAGAATCTCGTCAATGGGTGTTCGATAATAGCCACCGGGCCCGAAGCTTTCGTCCCCGCCCAGCATCACAAAACCGCCGCCGAGTTCACTGACCCAGGTTCGCAGAGTCTGCATCTGCCCCGCAGAAAGGTCGCCTGCCGGAATGTTGGACAGAATCACGACCGAGTAATCCTGCAGACCGGCAGGATTGTCCGGGATGGCTGCCGGTGGCCGGACGTCGACGTCAATGGATTCTTCCTTCAGCGCCCATTGCAGGGGCCGAGCGGCTTCCGGAACTCGGTCAACCAGCAGAACCCGTGATTTTCCGGCAGCGTAAACAAATGTCGACGCCGTGTTGTTGTCCAGCAGCGAATCCTCGAAAAGTTCCGATCCTTCCGGCTTCGAGATCCTTGCGGTGAACTGAGTCGGACGGTCGATCTGCTGTTCAAAGTAGAACCTGTTTTCTCCGACGGTCACCGCCTGAACCTCGGCAGCCACTCGAAACTCGCCCCGAAACAGTTCGACCAGCACGGTGTCCTCGTGATTGGCATCGATCACCACGGTCATGCGAAACGGCTGTCCTTCGGTGACCTGAGCCGGTGATTCCAGCTCAGACACCTGCAGTTCCGGATCATCCCGAACGGGCAGCGGAACGGCGGAAATGATCATCGAACCCCCGACGGCTTCCTTCAGAATGCTGCCTTCCGTTTCATTTCCATCCGTCAGCAGGACCAGGTGGCCAATGTGTTCGGATGGAACAATGGCGGCTGCCGCGTCATAAGCAGCTCGCAGACTGGTGCCGCGCCGCCAGTTGTCGCCACTGACTTCCGCACCGGCAAATTCGACAACGCCGCTTCGAGCCGTCGCGGCAAAGGAAAGAACTGCGAACTGATCGGGACCGATCTGCGCTGTGGCCTGCTTCAGGTAATCAGCTGCCAGTTCCCGTCCGCGACTGCCGATGCTCAGGCTGTCGTCGACCGCGAAGACAACAAATGACTTCTGCGTTCGGGACAGAACATTGACGCCCGCGAGTGCCAGGGTGATGAGCGCCAGCACCAGGCATCTCACCACGAGCGAAATCGTCCGCTGCCGGTGAGAGAAATCAGTGAGGGATCGGCGCGCGATGAGCAGCAGAACGGGAATCAGCAGAAGTCCAGCCAGCCATGCGGGCCGCAGGCACTCCAGATACAGCCAACGGTCGGACATGATCTACGGTCTGAGTGGAAAGGTCCCACACCTTATTCAGGCAGACGTCTGAGAAACGTCGTCTCGATGCTCACGGAATTCAAAGTAACATCGAGCCCAGCGAGGACGCGGCGGATCTGCAAACACGACTGCCGAAGACCGTGGTCCGTTACGGGCCTTTCCAGCCGTACTGTCCCAGGGTCAGCACCAGAAAGACAATTCCGGTGATCACGGCCGCCAGCGCCACGAACATGAGGCCATCGTAAACGGTGGGATCAGAGTTTGGTTGTGACATTGTCGCCTCGCTGAACAATACCCTGTCGAGTTTCTTCGTCAACCACACAGATCGCCGTATCCGGATTCACCCTGACCACTCGAGCCTGGCAAATGTAATCCGCACCGCGGGAAATAATCAGCTTCATGTTTTCAAAGACCTTGTCGTCGCTGCCGATCGTGATTTCCACGAACTCAGTTGTCCGGGCCTTATTCCGCATCGTCCGTTCCACGAAGCCATCGACTTTGTCCTTTTCTGCCAGAAGTGGTCCGGTGGGCTGCGAACGCGGATCAATCTTGTTGGATCGCAGCAGATCCTTCAGTCGAGCATTCTCTGCCAGATGCTGTGCTTCCTTCTCTTCAGCACTCGCCAGTTTGCCGTTGACGCTCAGCAGCTGGTCCTGAAGGTCCTGAAGCTCCCGAAACACCTGAGCCTGTCGGTTGGTCAGAGTCTGCACTTCACGGCTCAGAACGCTGGCTTCGACAACTCGAGCCGCCGCCTCCGTCGATGCGACTTCCGAATCACCCAAAGCTTTATCACGTTCCAGCTGAGCGGCTGCCAGCATTTCCTGTGCACTCTCAGCCTGTTCCTGATAGCTGCCGCGTTCAGCTCGCAGCTGATCCCGTTCGTCGGTCAGAGTCTTGATTTGTGCGATGTAATCGTCTTTTTCCTGGTTCCGGCTGGCCGTGATGTCCTCGGTCTGTTTCCGAGCCACTTCAAGGTCTTTTTCCAGCTGAACGGCTTTGTTCCTCCACTGTCCCTGGAAGGTATACACCGCTCCGGCGAAACACATGAACAGAATGCTGAAGACCAGCTGCATCACCACCAACATCTTGCCGATGACGTTATTCATCTCGTCTTCTCCATATAACAACAGTTGTGCTGTGTTCTGAAATCAATGGACATCACGACTGAACCTGTCCTTCCAGCTGCTGGAGACGCTGCTGAATCGTCTGATTTTCGAGCTGCAGTCTCAGCAGACGGTCCGTCAGTGTCCGTCGAAGCTGCTCAAGCCGGAAAGTGTCTGTTCGCAGTTCTTCCAGTTCGCTCTGAAGACGAATAACATCCTCGCGCCGCTGTCCGGTTTCGTCACGGATGGCTCGACTGTCAACCGACATCTTCTGCAGCTGCTCAGACTTCTGCAGCCAGGTTGAATCAAACTGACCGACCTGAGCCGTCAGGCCCTGCAGCCGTCGCTGCATTGCAGCCGTGTCTTCCTGCTGTTCAGCGGCGACCTGATTCAGAGTGTCTCGCAGGGTCGTGGCCAGACCTGTCTGTTCGGTTGCTGCGGACGACATGCGACCGGCTTTGTGATTGTAAGCCTCCAGCAGCGCTTCGTAGGCATTGGATTTGGTTTTGGGAGCTCGGTCTTCGCCGACGCTGGGAGTGATCGTCCAGCTTTTTCCGTCGCCGCTCACCTCGAATTTGTAGTCCGCAATTTCCGGAGACTGCATTTCCGCCAAAGGCTCGGGACGCCCGAAATAGGCTGCCACCGACATGCCCATGAAGGCAACAGCACTGATCGCAAGGATCACGGTCGCGATTTTCGGCAATGTTGACTGCATAGATGTTTCTGCAGAATGAGCGGCAGGGCTCCGCCGGTTACTGAGAATACTGAAACGGATCCGGTAATTTATACGGATTGCGGGAAAACAGAGTCAAACAGAAAGCCCGGGGATTTCGGCCTTCAGACCCCATTTGTCCCGACGGAGACCGCCCCGTCCGATTTGAACAGCGGTCCACCGTCTCCCTATCGACCGCAATCGCGGACAACTCAGAAATTCCTCCGCCAACCCTCGCAGCCGTTCTAATCGGAATTCCCGGACACTCGCCCACCTGAGGACCGGGCCGGTTGGCCTCGTATCGCACCATTCCGTCATCTGCTCCTGATGATCTGACCGTAGCTCGGAATGATCCGCTACGTTATCATCACCTCGCCTGCAGCAGCCCCTCGCGACTTTTTTTGCCGGGAGGGATGCTCAACACCACAGAACGGGATTCGGCCATGACAGGTACCGTACTCGAACGCAGCCTTGGCGCGGTGGCTCACCGGATTTACAGGTTGAGGATTCTGCGGCGGCAGGCGTTGTGCTGGGTGCTGCTGATTCTGCCGGCGATCGTTCTGGCAATGGTGATGCCGCCGGTGCACAGCATTCTGCCGGGAAGTCTGATCCTGCTGTTCGGACTGACAATCGTTGGACTCATCGCCGCTCGGCTGCAGGTCACTGCCCCAACGGCTGTCGAAACCGCTCGGCTGGTGGAAAAAAAACGTCCCGAACTGAACGATGCCGTCATGACGGCCGTGCAGGCCAGTCAGACACTGCGGCAGGATCAACATGCGTCGGTACTGAATGATCTGGCCATTGACGAGGCGGATCGACTTGCCCGGCAGTCCGACTGGCGCAGTGTCGTTCCGGTCAAAGACATGCTGACCTGGTCGGTGCTCAGCCTGCTGTCGTTTTCTTTCCTGGTCACATCGGTCGTGGCGGCCAGTCGCTGGGGACGAGATTCCAGTGTGACGGCCGCTCTGCCTCTGGATTCGAATTCGGCGCAGCTGATCGGGCAAACCGAGCTGGTGGTCGAGCCGGGCGACGTCGAAGTTGAACAGCATTCCTCCCTGACGGTGGTGGCTCGTTTTGGTCAGCATTTACCGACGGCTGCCGTCCTGCAGTTGGCGAGTCCGGACGGGACTACGTCGTTCAGGATGGAGCCCACCGTTGATATCGGTGTGTTTGCCTGTCGAATTCCTTCCGTCCCCGGTGACGGCAGTTATCGGATTGCGTTCACCGATGCCCCCGTCGAAACGGCATCTGTGGAGAGTTCCGACTTCGAAAATCACTCACGCGACTACGAAGTCCGAACCTACATTCGACCACGAATTGAACAGGTCGATGCGCTGATCCGATCTCCCGAATACGCTCACCGGGAAGAGCAGCTCATCGAAGACACTCTGCGAGTCACAGCCGTGGAAGGTTCGACGGTTCAGTTCATTCTGAAACTCAACAAGCCGGTTGCGGTCGCAGAACTGCGAGGTCCCGATGGACTGGTGCTTCCACTGACGGCTGTCGACGGTCAGCCCATGCAGATGACGACCAGCCTTGAAGCTGTTGAAGATCTGAAGCTGGAACCTTATCTGGAAGATGCCGAAGGTCGACAGCCAGCGACGGCAGAATCAATCACTCTGAAGGTCACGCAAAACAAGCGGCCGAAGATCAGAATCACGTTTCCGGGCCGCGACGCCAACGTTTCCGCTTTGCAGGAATTCCTCGTCGAAGCCGAAGCGACGGACGATTTCGGCCTGACAGACTTCGGCATTCAATACGCTCTGAACGGACAGCCCCCCGTTGAACAGTCCCTGAAACCGGCTGACTCAACAGCAGTTCCGGCGACAAAGATCGATCTGAAGCACATGATCGCTCTGGAAGAACTCGCAGCGGCTCCTGACGACCTGCTCTCATATTCGTTCTATGTCGTCGACGCCGCGGCCGATGGTCAGGACCGCAGAACTTTCAGCGATATGATGTTCGCGGAAGTTCGCCGCTTCGAAGAAATCTTCCGGGAAGGTCAGCAGCAGCAGCAACAACAACAGCAGGATCAGCAACAGCAGCAGGGAAATCAGAGCGAACAGCTGATGCAGCTGCAGCGGCAGATCATGATTGCCACATGGAACGTTCAGCGAACACTGGAAGACGGACGAGCTCGACCGAAGGCAGTTCAGCAGGCCGTCCAGGATGCCGAAGTTGTGCAGCAGTCTCAGGCGGGAGCCATTCAGCAGCTGCAGGCCGCCGCTGAGGAACTGGGGGCCGATCCTGATCTGCAGGCGATCATTTCCGACGTCGAGACCAGCATGAATTCGGCCGTTGAAGCACTGTCTGAGTTTCAGTCTGAGCCTCAAAGTCAACGTCTGACGGACGCTCTGCAGGCCGAGCAGTCTGCCTTTGCAGGCCTGATGCGCATGCGGGCTCGTGAACACGAAGTCACTCGGTCACAGTCGCAGCAGGGCCAGTCACAGGGACAGCGCAGTGCATCGCAGCAACAGCTGGATCAGTTGGAACTCGACAACGATCGAAACCGCTACGAATCCGAACGCCAGGCTCAGCAGCAGCAACAGCAGAATTCCGAACAGCGCGAGCAACTGGCGATTCTGAATCGGCTGAAGGAACTGGCTCGGCGACAGGAAATGGTCAATGAACGTCTGAAACAGCTGGAATCAGAACTGCGAACGGCGACGACCGATGAACAGAAAGCCGAGATCGAGCGGGAACTGAAACGCCTGCGCGAAGAGCAGCGTGAGATGCTGCGGGATGTCGATGAACTTCGTGAGACAATGGACCAGCAGTCCACGGAACGACAGCAGCAGAACCAGCAATCGCGCGAACAGGTTGAACAGGCGCGCGAACAGGTGCAGCAGGCGTCCCGAGCCATGGATGAAGGCAATCTGGCTCAGGCCATTTCTGAAGGAACACGAGCGGAACGGCAGTTCGAAGACCTTCAGGAACAGTTCCGCAATCAGGCGTCCGGCGAATTCAGCGAAGCGATGAAAGACCTTCGCCGGCAGGCCCAGGAGATTTCCGAACGTCAGCAACAGATTGCTCAGGAACTTTCCGGCGAACAGCCAAGCGATACCGAGCGTTCTGATGAACGGCAGGGCTCTCCCGATTCTTCAAAGAATTCGTCGACAACAACACCAGACGACCAGCCGTCCAGCAATCGTCAGGCCCGCAACGACGAGCCGAACCGGGAAGCGTCTGCAACAGGTGAACCGTCAGCGCGAGATGCCAAAGAGGCGGACCGTGAAGCTCCAGACTCATCCACAAACGAGAAACCTCCGCAAACGCGACGTCGAAGCCGACCGTCGCTCAGACCGGACCGTGATCGCGAAGAACTTCGTGAAAAGGTCGCGGAACAGCGTGATCAGCTGGAACGTGTTCTCGACCAGGCCAAACAGATCGTCGAAGAAGCCGAAGACAGCGAACCACTGCTGTCACGGCGGCTGTATGACACCATTCGCGAGACTCGGGAGAAGAAGCCGGAAGAAGCACTGGAAGCCACAGAACTGCTCGTCGACCGAGGCCTGTGGGCACAGGGGCAACAGGCTGAACAGGCGGCTCGCAAAGGCATCGAGGGGCTGACGGAAGGAATCGAGCGTGCAGCCGAAGCGGTTCTGGGAAGTCAGGCCGAAACTCTGCGACGAGCCGAAGAAAACCTCGACGACCTGCGCGAACAGTTGGCTGGCGAGCTGGCCGCTCGGACTCAAAACCAGCCGGGTCCCGAGTCACAGCCTTCCGACAACTCACCATCCGATGACGAAACCGCCCAGCAGCCAGGTCAAAGCCAGCAACCAGGTCAGAGCCAGCAGCCAGGTCAGAACCAGCAACCAGCTCAGAGCCAGCAGCCAGGTCAGAGCCAGCTCGGTGGAGCCGATTCGTTTCTGATGAATGGCGGTCGCGAAGCCAATTCGGGGCGAGCAGCCAATCAGGGACGTCCACTGACCGGCGATGAGTTTCGGGAATGGTCCGACCGCATGCGCGAGGTGGAAGAGATTCTGGACGACGACGATCTTCGCAGTCAGGTGGCTCAGATTCGCGACCGAGCGAAATCGATGCGGGCCGAGTTCCGGCGACACGGCACCGAGCCTCAGTGGGATCTTGTCAAATCCCAGCTGCTCGCACAGATGACCGATCTGCAGAAACGCATTCGCCAGGAACTCGCAAAGCTCGAATCCACCCGTTCCATGGTCCCCATCGACCGCGAACCGGTCCCCGAAGAATTCGACGACCTTGTCCGCCGCTACTACGAACTCCTCGGCCAGACCCGAGACACCGGATCTCAGCAGTCAGCACCGAAACCCGACACTCTTCGTCGGTAGTGTCGCGTCTTTCGCCTCGTATCACGATGTTGGATTCTTATTGAGAAAGATGCGGGCAGGGTGCGAGCATTTTCTCTGAGCGACGGAGTCGTGTTTCCGAGCATCAGCTTGCGTCGGGTGTGGGCACCGTCCACATCACGGCAGGCTCTGCAGAAACTGGCTCATTTCTCCGGCCGCGTGATCGTTGTTTTGTTTCTGAGCTTCCTGAATGCCGTCGCGGAATGTTTGCCGAGCGGCGTCAATCTGCCCCAGTTCGCCCTGCAGCTGACCGCACATCAGGAACGCCGGAACATACGGTGTCGCCTCGGCCATCAGCTGTCGGAAACAGTCGATGCAGCGCGCGTGATCGCCGGTTTTCTTCAGTTCCATAGCCAGCATGTACCGCAGAGTCTGGTCCTGCGGATCGGCCAGCAGCATGGCTTCCAGTTTCTCAAGACGCGTTGGCACCGAAGCGGAATCGTTCATGATCAGATGACCTGAGAAATCAAACTCAACGAAAAGTCCACCAAACAACAATCCGGACCGGGCGGATTCTGCACACGTAAAGCTGTGCAGTCCAGTGCACGCAGATCGCGAGCTCCCCTTCGGAACGGTGCAGGGCAGTTCGTCAGTCTCGAAGCATGGGCTCGTTCCGAATGTCGCCACATTCCACGTTATTTCGGCACGGCGGCAGTAATGATCATTTCGATCAGACACTGCTTTCCCAGACCAGCCTGAACGCAGGCTCGCACGGGAGCACTTCCGGGAATCACCCAGGCGTCCCAGATTGTATTCAGCTGATCAACATGCGACAGATCGGCAACATAGATCAGCACCTGCAGCAGAGCATCTCGTCCGGTGCCCAGTTCCTGCAGAGTTCCATCAATCTGCTGAAAGACCTGTCGAACCTGACCGCTGAAGTCATCGCTCACGTCACCGGGAACTTCGACCCACCGAGCGACCCCGGCATGAATGACGACGTCCGCCCAGCGCAGCGCTGTTCCCAGGCGACGGATCTCACTGTGGTGTTCAGTCATGCTTTTTGAAGAGTTCCTGTTTCGAAGAAGTCAGTTTTCATCGCGATCATCGACTGCATTTCCAGGCGGCGGGTCGGAATGAGTGTGCTCACGGCCCGGGCTTGATTCGGATGGTTCTTCCATATCCGCCAGAATGGGGCGATCGATGGTGCCGGACGACAGCCGCACCGCAATGGTGCGAACCGCCAGCGGGAAGTTGCGGACGACTCGCTGAGGCAGCTGAGCCAGCAGTGCCACAGGGACCAGGCGAGCAATCGATGAGGCTGCAAACAACAGCAGATAGGTTTCCGTCTGTTCGCCCAGAAATCCCAACGCCATAGCTCCGATCGCTGTGCCCCCCGCCATCGCTCCGGCGTTGGCAAGGTTGAAACGAGACAGGACTCGAGTTCTTTCGGTCACCGGAATGGAATCAAAAAACAGAAGCAGCATGGCCAGCTCATGAGCCGCCCAGACACAGCCGCTGAACATCTGAAGACCAATCAGATACCAGAAGTTGCCGGACACCAGCCAGAGTCCTGACAGCGGCCAGATTCCCAGAGCTCCCACCCACAGCAGTCGCCGAGCTCCATAGGTATGAGCCAGACGTCCCATGGCCGGCAGAACGGCAATCCGAACCAGAAATGCCACCGCCAGCAGGCTGACGTATTCCGCGTAACTGAAGTCCAGATGTTCCAGAATGTAGCTGGCAAAAAACGGGCCGGAAATCTGAACTCCCAGCTGAATCAGCAGCAGATAACTGATCAGTCGATTCTGCCACTGACGCGATTCCGCCAGAACTTCCGGGCTGACCGGAGCCGGACTGCGGCGAGCTGCCACGTGAGCTTCAACCGCGGCCGGAGAAACTTCCGTCTGCAGAAACAGAAATCCGGCCGACACCAGGCGAGCTGTCCCGGCCACCAGAAACATTGCTGCAAAAACGGGAAGCTCCAGGTCAACGGATCGCCCATAGTGCAGTCCCCAGCCCGCCGCCAGCAGGCCTGTCAGAATTCCGAACTGACACAACCGCGATCGACACGCAAAGAACGGAGACCGGATGCGTTTGGGAACCAGAGCCTCAACCCAGGTATTCCACGCCGGACCGGTGGCCATGCCGAAGGCCCAGTAAGCCGCGGCAAACAAAAACAGCAGTTCAGACGGAATCGCTCCGACCCATGCTGCGATCGACAGCGGCAGAAAAACCAGGCCCTGCAGAGCCGAACACAGAACGATCCACCGTCGATAAGACCCAAACCAGCGGACAGCTCGCGGAGACACCAGCTGCAGCAGAGCTCCAGCCAGCATCGGCACGGTGGCAATCAGCCCGCTGATCAGTTCGCTCTTTCCCAGGGCCAGAGCAAACGCAGGCAGGTAGGTTTCTCCGGCCCCCACCATCACGCTGAACGACAGCCCGTCGCCGTTCATGCACCGCAGATTGCGGCGCAGCTGAACAGAATGAGGCGAAACGGTGCCGGAACCGGGCCAGACAGAAGCCACCGACGGAGATGGCTGAGAAATCGAAGCGGTAGACATGAACACACGGATTCTTAATCGCCCGCCATCTGACTCCACAACAGCCCGCAGGCAGGGCTGCCTCGGCAATATTTACCAGATTCCGGCAACCCCTGAACAGACGGGATTCCCGCAACCACAGGTTTTCCGGACACCGGTTCCCCGTTCCTGTTCGCAGAAAAAAACACGGTCACGGACAGTCGCCGGACAGTCCATCGAACTAGGCACCACAGAGCCACAGTGCCGGCACAATCCTCCCGAAAGCATGCGCCCGGGCGACACGTCAGGAAGAGAACCACAGACGCACAGAGGAAACACAGGATCAGCAGCGGCATCAACACCCAGGAAAGCATTGGTCCCGTCGGAAGCCACTGCGGATGCGATTCGGTCCCGGAAGGACGACGCGCCCCCGCCGGAGGTGACAACCACCGGTCTCGGCCTGCAGGAGAACGTGGCAAAGCTCCGGAGCGACAGCGAATGTGATCT
>JAWKTY010000033.1:0-69309 GCA_041398865.1 Planctomycetaceae bacterium | reverse complement strand
CTTCGGTCTGCTCCCGAATGGTGCTCATGTTCAGACAGTATGAAAACGAATCACCGAACGATGCCGCCGAAGAAACAGATTCGTCTGCGGCAGCCGAAGGTGTCAGACGCGTCACTGCCGCAACAGAGACAGCAGAAGCGGACGCAAGAAAATGTCTTCGGGGAACAGTCATGGAGGAATCTTTGAGGTGGGCGTTGCTGGATCACCAAATTCGGTAACCCTGTCGCTCAGTTCAGACCGAGCTTGCAGAGTCTGTCGATGAAAGCGAAATTTACGCCATGCCCACAACTGAACGCCAGTCTGCGCTCCCAGATCGGCTGCCTTTCTTCTGAATCGACAGCTTCGTGAACACAATTGATGTGGCTCATACAGCCGCCGCCGCTGCCGGATGGGTCCTCAGCGATTACTTCACCTCCGGCGTCACCATGCGGACAAAGACGGCGTCCGTAGACCTGGTGTCCGACGCTGATGTGAATGCGGAACGAGCTGTCGCTCAGGTCATTCGCGAACATTTCCCCGACCACCAGATTCTTGGCGAAGAAGAAAACAGCGGCAGCGCCGATGCCGAACATCTCTGGATCGTCGATCCTCTGGACGGAACCACCAACTTCGCTCACGGTATTCCTCACTTCGCCGTGTCCATCGCCTATTATCATCACGGGACAGCTCAGACCGGCGTGGTCTTCAACCCGATGCGGAACGACTGGTACGTCGCCGAACGCGGTCAGGGAGCGACTCATAACGGAAACGCCATCCGAGTCAGCGAGCAGTCTGCGTTGAACGAAGCGCTGATTGGGACTGGTTTCTACTACGACCGAGGTCTGACCATGGAGGCCACTCTGGCGTCAGTTCACCGGCTTTTCAAACAGAACATCCATGGCATTCGACGATTCGGCACTGCATCGCTGGATCTGGCGATGGTGGCCTCGGGAAAATTCGGAGCCTACTTCGAGTACCAGCTGTCGCCCTGGGATTTTGCCGCCGGTCGACTGCTGGTCGAAGAAGCCGGGGGACGAACCACCAGCTGTGCCGGCGACGAACTGCCCATCCAGTCCACCAGCATGCTGGCTTCCAACGGCCGACTTCACGAGATCATGCTGTCACTCGTCCGCTGGCCCACAGCCTGAGTCCCGCATTTCACGTGAAATCGATCCCAAAATCGGTCTCGATACTGTGGAAACATTTCTGCTAGCATTCGGGTCGGCAGGAAATCCGGCAACGTCAGCCGTCAGTGCTCGCTGCGAATGCCCCACACACTGAGTGTCGGTGTTGCGGGGTGTTCGGTTGTCTGATTTCATTTCACCCAGTGACACAGGTCTGTTGTTGCCGCCCGAAGTTTTCAGGATGGGAAGCTTTCGTCGGCAGCGAGTTCGAACTTTCGGAGAAATCAGGGATGATTGTCTGGCTTTGCCTGCTGCTGCCGATTGCCACCGATGCCGCTGACCGCACAACCGCGTCCGAAACTCGCCCGGCTGATGCTGTCCCGGTGAGCTCCGAGGAGACGCCGTCGACCGGTGTCAAATATCATCTGCGATATCAGTTCCATCCGAACGAAAAGCTGCGGTACCAGCTGGACCAGCAGATGATCCAGAAAGCCACGGCCGACTTCGGCGAAAAGAAAGATCGCTCTGTCATTCAGCAGCGTCGAGTCTATTCGATTTCAGATGTCACGGACGACGGAACTGCAACCGCGTCCATGCAGTTTGAATCTGTCCGCATGGAACTTCAGACCGACGACCAGGATCCGGAAATCTTTCATTCCGGAATGAAGGCTGAGGATGTCCCCAAACGCTTCTACCATACGGCTCGAAGTCTGAAATCCGAGGCCCCGACGTACACTCTGCCACCGTCCGGGATTCCCGTCGATTCGGAAGGCTTTCTGCAGGCATCGGAATCGAATCAGGCGGGATTCATGTTCCCGCTGCCGGTCGATGATGTCGGAATCGGTGAATCATGGACTGCTCGGATGAACGTCCGAGTTCGCATCGCGGAAGGGACCTTCCGACAGGTGGTTCTGCTGAGAAGCCATCGCCTTGTGAAGGTGGAAAATGACGTCGCCACGATCAGCTTCTCGACGTCGATCGTTTCGTCCGTGAAAACACCGGCTGAACGAGTCCAGCTGCTGCAGGCCACGCCTCAGGGAGAAATCACATTCGACATTTCGCGAGGTCGGCTGTTGTCGAAAGAGTTTCGCTACGACAGTACCGTTCCGGGAGCGTTTGGCAGCAACACCATGCTGACCGTTGTCGGTAAATCCATCGAAAAACTGATCGAAGCTGACACCGCCCCTGCAGGGGGCTCCACCACAACGGCAGCCGCCGAGTAACTCAGACACCGCGGCGACTCCGCCTGAATGACGTCTTCATGGTGCACCGTGATAAGCCAGCGCTTTGCCACCGGCCCTGGTGCACTGTCAGGCATGATTTGATCAGTAGGACGGCCTTTCCAGGCCGTCAGCTCATGAAGACGGCCCGAAAAGGCCGTCCTACAGTCACTCATTCGAATATTGACAGACTACTGGTGCGTTCTGAGTCGAGTCTGCATGCTGAAGCGTGTTTGCCGATCGTTCTGCCGACGTCGATTGCCGAAGGTGATTCGATGCACAGCCACCGGATCCCGCAGAACTGCGGCAGCCTGAGAAATCCCCAACCCACAGCAGCAGTTCGTCGTGTAGGTTTCAGGAGATCTTCGTTGCCATGCGGTGGTTTCCGTACGGCGGTCTATTCAGGGGTTGCTCTCTGATCCGATGCGAAATAGATGGCTGATTTTTCCGGCCGTGGCGGTCGTCGCCGTCTGCAGGATGTCTGCAGTTCAGGCGGAGATTTCCGGTTTGGACACACATTCCGAATCCGGCGACGCGTGTGTTTCACTGCCCTGCGTCGACGATCGGGAGGTGTATGTTCTGACCAGCCGGATTCGCGGATACTGGTGGAAGCTGGGACCGTTTCGGCACGCGTCGATTGCCATATGCCCGAAGGGGGTCTCGCCGATTGTTTATGAAAACGGCGTCCCCGTCAGCAACTGGAAACGCTGTGCGGTCTACGGAACTCAGACTCTGCGGACGGGTTTCTTCCGGGAAGGAAAGCGGTTCGGCGTCACCGCGACTCGAGTCACAGGCGTCTCAGCCACGGCCATCGAGCAGCGAATGCAGTCGTTCTCAACTCTGAACATCCCACTGCTGAGCGATTGCCGACACAATGCAATTCGCGTCACCGGACTACGGGGCGTTCTCTTTGAGAAGCGCTTACCGCTGCTGCTGCGGTAACGATTCGGCAATGTCAATCAGGCCTCGCGTCCCTATTCCACGCGTCCCTATTCCACGCGTCGTGACAGAACTCGCGTCGACGGAATGGTGACTCGCGGCTGGATAGCGATCGGTTCCGACGCCTTCATCGCGGGGTTAGCGGAGTCGGCTTCCGGAATGATCAGGGATTCGGTGTATTCATACGACGTCGGCTGAATGGCAGACGTGGACGGAGTCCCAAGATACGTGACCGGCGGCATGGAATCGGCTGCGTCCTCCGGTGTTGACTGATGTTCCTCCGGCATCGGGACGGCGTCCTGAGCTTCGAACTCCATGGTCGGTGGAGACATCTGCAGTTGCTGACCGGCAGGGGACAACTGCATTCCCGAACCGGACTGACATGGGCAACCCGACGACATCGATCCGTTGAACGAGGACGAATCGGAGATCATGGCTGACTGATCATATCCGTCGAATTCCATTGGATAGCCGTCATTCACAATGCCATCCGAGCAGGCATCGCAGCAGGCACAGCAATCGGCTCCGGAAACCAGGGAGTGAGAGACTCGGTGTCCGTGAGCCGCGTGCCGAAGCCTGAGACGCCGTTCCCGGCAGGCTCGACACTGACATCCGCCATCCGCAACCGCGGCGACGTCCGTATGCTGAGCATGAATTGCTCGATGCGGCACTCGTGGCTGACGATACCCGGCCTGAAGGACTGCGGAAGGTCGTGCTGCTGCATACGGAGCATAAGCTGGAGGCTGCTGCCATGTCTGAGCAGGCGGCTGCATGGCGAACGGCCCCGGTCCGCACTGGTTCCACGCCCCGGGTTGCGGCAAAAACGGCGCGACAATCGGGCGCGGACCGTAATAGTAGGTTCCCGGACAAAACGCCGGATGAACAGGCAGGACTCCGCATCCCGTCAACAGGCCCGCAGAACCCGCAATCAACAAAAGTACTGGAAATTTCATGAGAGTGGACCTGTGGCTGCCGCTGGAAACAAAGACAATGCGGTGTCTCCAGCATCGGCCGTGAAGGCTGTCCGACTTTAACGATTATGCGGATCGCAGGGTTTGGAACGATCCCAAGAGGCTCCGTCGATTTCGTCCCTGATGCGGTCCGGCGTCAGGACGGAGTCCGAACAGAATCGTTGCGGGGCTGAAGACGCCCGAGTGCTCGGATGGCATGCCAATCCGGAATTCAGTCACCCGCGGCAACGGAGGACAGATGCAGGTCGGCCATAATTTCCACGATGGTCGCTTCTGCTTTAAGATGCCCGGCGGTGGGTTCATCTTCTGAGCCAAAGACGATGCAGTTCGTGGTGACGCTCAGTGAAGAAGCCTGACCGCCGTTTGGGCTAAGGTATTGACGAATGCAGAAAATGACTGATCGAATTCTGGTGTTGCTGGTGTGTTTGGCCTGCTGTTCGGGGATGGAACTGACGGCAGACGACAAATGGGAACTTGTCTGGAAGGACGAGTTTGACGGTGAGCGGCTGAACTATCAGCAGTGGGAAGTTGAAGTCAACGCGTTTGGCGGCGGGAACCACGAACAGCAGATCTATACTGATCGTCCTGCGAACGTTCGCGTTGAAAACGGGCACCTGGTACTTGAAGCCCTCCACGATCACCACGGAATCGCCGGAACTGTTCGAGAATTTTCCTCCGGCCGCATTCGATCCAAACATCGTGGCGACTGGACGTATGGAAAGTTTGAAATCCGGGCAAAGCTGCCCGGCAGTCAGGGGATCTGGCCCGCCATCTGGATGCTGCCAACCGACGAAGTTTACGGAGGCTGGGCGTCCAGCGGCGAAATCGACATTCTTGAGTTCAAGGGGCAGGAACCCGGCGTCCTGTGGGGCACGCTGCACTATGGGTCTGCATGGCCCGGGAACGCTCATTCCGGGACCACCCTCGTTCGGAAAGATGTGGACTTCACGTCCGACTTCCACGTCTACGGACTGGAATGGGAATCCGGGGTGATGCGCTGGCTGCTGGATGGTGAAGTCTGGCAGACTCAGAACAAATGGCATTCGTCCGGAGCTCCGTTTCCGGCACCGTTTGACCAGCGATTTCACCTGATTTTGAACCTTGCTGTGGGTGGCCAGTTTCTCGGAAACGCTGACGCGACGACAAAATTTCCAGCTCAGATGCTGGTTGATTATGTTCGTGTCTACCAGCGCCCCAAATAGCTGACGTCAGTTTCCCGCAGAAACCACCTGTGCTAACGAAAGAACTTCCGGATGCGTCCCTTCATTCTGGCCGAAACCAATTTTGCTCAGGTTAAAGACTGTCAGTACGACGTCGCCGTGCTTCCGATGGGCGCCACAGAACCACACAACCTGCATCTGCCGTACGGAACGGACACGTTTCAGGCAAACTGCATTGGCGAACGAGTGTGTGAGGCTGCCTGGAACGGCGGCGCGAAGGTGGTGATGCTGCCGGCGATTCCGTACGGGACGGAAACCAACCAGTCGATGTGTCGCCTGTCCATGAACGTGAATCCGACAACTCTGGGAATGGTGATTCGCGACCTCGTCAATTCGCTTGCCGGACACGGCATTCGCAAACTGGTGATTCTGAACAGCCACGGAGGAAACGATTTCAAGCCGCTGCTGAGAGAACTCAGCGGAACGACTCCGGTGCAGTTATTCCTGTGCGACTGGTTCCGGGGAATTTCCGCCGACGTCCAGAAAACAATCTTCAAAGAAGCGGGCGACCACGCCGGTGAAATGGAGACGGCTCTGGGATTGGCATTCTTTTCTGAATTCGTCGTGCAGAACCCGGATGGTTCACTCGCCGCCGATGACGGCGCTGTCCGGGCGACTCGTTTCGACGCGATCAACCACGGATGGGTCAGCATCACTCGGCCGTGGCACCTGCTGACAACCAACACCGGATCGGGGAATCCTCACGCCGCCACCGCAGAAAAGGGCCGACAGTTGATGGACGTCATCGTCAGTCGCCTGTCGCAGTTCCTGATCGATCTGGCCAGCAGTCCCATCGATTCAGACTTCCCGTTTTGACGCCAGCCGCGCTGGTCCGGTGTTTTTTTCTTTCAGCGACGGGTAAGCCTGCTGAACAGATTGACCCGTTTGTTGAGTGCTGGTGGATTCTGTCGCGTCGCCGGGTTAACATGTCCGCCATGTTTGCTCTTTCCGATCAGCCCCTTGATGTTCAGGCCGTCACCGATTCGGTGCGCGATGTTCGCGCTGGAGCGGTTGTGCTGTTTCTGGGGACGGTGCGTGAATTCACCGGCGACGTTCAGACGGATCGGCTGGAGTACGAAGCCTATCCCGAGATGGCGCTGCAGGTCATGCAGCAGCTGGAAACTGATGCCTGTGAACGGTGGCCGCTGATTGCTGTCAGCATGGTCCATCGTACGGGAGTTCTGGATCCGGGCGAGACTGCCGTTGCCGTCGCCGTCAGCAGTGCTCATCGCACCGCCGCTTTTGAAGCCGGACAATGGCTGATCGACACACTGAAGGTTCGGGTTCCCATCTGGAAAAAAGAGCGTTATTCGGACGGACGTGAGGAATGGGTGGATCCGACAGCCGCACTGCCCGCTTCCGGAGACGTTCGGTGAGTTCCGCTGAACCGACATCCGGAAGTTCTGCTGCCGCGTCGCTGGATGCGAGTGAGTCGGGAAGTGAATCACGGCTGCTGGTCGACGGATTCGGTCGCCGTCACAACAATCTCAGAATCAGCGTCACGGACCGCTGCAATATTCGCTGCTTCTACTGCATGCCCGCAGACAGCGTTGAGTTCATGCCGAAGGCAGAGCTGCTCACGTTCGAAGAAATCGAACGCGTTGTTCGGGTTGGAACGACGCTGGGAATTGACCGAGTTCGACTGACGGGTGGCGAACCGCTTGTTCGCCGGGACCTGCCGCGTCTGGTGGAGCGTCTGGCCGCGATTGCCGGAATCATCGACATCGGGTTAACCACCAACGGAGTGCTGCTTCGACAGTATGCTCAACCGCTGCGGGATGCGGGACTGCGGCGCCTGAACATCAGTCTGGATGCATTAGACCCGAAGATCTTTCAACAGGTGACTCGTCGCGACTGCTACGACAGCGTGATGGATGGAATCCAGGCGGCAAGGGAAGCCGGCTTTTCACCCATCAAACTGAATGCGGTTTCCGTCCGCGGACTGACGGAAAGTCAGATCCTGCCATTCGCCCGGCTGGCTCGGGAAACAGACACCGACGTTCGCTTCATTGAATTCATGCCACTGGATGCCGACAGTCAGTGGCAGCGGGATCGGGTTCTGCCCGCTGCCGAGATTCTGGCGGCGATTGAGGCTGAGTTCGGAAGGCTGCTGCCGGTGGCGTCTGACAACCCAAACGCTCCGGCTCAGGATTATCAGTTTGCTGACGGCCGAGGTCGAATCGGCCTGATTGCTTCGGTCAGCCAGCCGTTCTGCCGCAGCTGCAATCGGTTTCGCCTGACGGCCGAAGGAAAACTTCGCAACTGCCTGTTCAGCCATGACGAGACTGACGTGCGAACCATTCTGCGCAACCATGGCGCAGATCAGGAGATTGCTCTGGCGATGCTGGCCAGCATTGCCGCCAAAGGTGAAGGGCATGAAATTAACATGGCCGGTTTTGTTCAGCCACAGCGTCCAATGTATTCAATTGGCGGCTGACATCGAGGCGGAAGCCTGAACTGCCAAACCAGAACATTTTTTTGCGGACCCTGCGACACATCATCAACAGGACGATCATGGGTAATCTGATTCTCGGCATGCATCCCGCGGACTGGGTTGTCCTTGCCGCTTATTTCATCACGATTCTGACCATCGGCATCTGGTCGGCGACGAAGGTGAAGGACGTTGCCGACTTTTTCATGGGAGGACGACGCTTCGGCAAGTTCTTCATGATGTTCTTTGCGTTCGGATCGGGCACCAGCAGTGATCAGGCGATCACTGTGGTGGCGGGAACCTGGCGAGCCGGACTGGCGGGCATCTGGTGGCAGTTTCTATGGCTGCCGGCGACGCCATTCTACTGGATCATTGCTCCGATTCTGCGACGGATTCGAGCTCTGACGACTGCTGATTTCTTCGGAGCTCGTTTCAGCGCATCGACGGCCGTGCTGTATTCCGTTTACGGGATCCTGATATCCATTGTCTTTATCGCGGGAGCACTGTTCAGCAGCGGAAAGATGATCAACGCGCTGACCGGAAATGCTCTGGACGAGATGGCTCAGCGCTGGAATGTTCAGGTGCCGAATGTCGCTCTGGTGAATGTGACTCCGGACGCTGAAGACGCCAATGGAGAGACCCCGAAATCACGACTGACTGTTTCCGTTAACTGGAGGACTCTGGAGGGTTACGAATACGCCATCGTGGCGATGACCATTCTGTTTGTCGCTTATGGAATGGCAGGCGGTCTGGGAGCCGCCATCATCACCGACTTCATTCAGGGAATCCTGACCATTGCGTTCTCGATTCTGCTGCTGCCGTTCGTGTTCTGGAAGATCGGCGGATTTGGAGCTCTGCAGAGTCAGTCGGGGCTGAAGCCGGGAATGTTCGATTTCGTCGCCAGTCCCGAAGTCGCACGGATTCTCAACACCGAACCCATCACGCTGATGTACGTCATCGTGCTGTCCGTCACGGCCCTTGCCGGCATTATCGTGCAGCCGCACATCATGGGGGTTTGCGGCGCCGGAAAGACGGAATACGAAGGACGCTTCGGGTTTACAGTCGGCAACTTTCTGAAACGCTTCTGCACAATCGCCTGGACATTCACGGGGCTGGCCTGCGTTGCGTGGTATCTCGGAACTTCAAGCCCGCTGCTGACATCCGCCAATCCGGCCGATCATGCTCTGCATGCCACTCTGGTGCAGCGAGCATCCGGCGATTATCAGGCCCTGCCTGACGAACAGAAGGCCGAGATCGATGCCGTGGACAAGAAGTTTGCGGATGAACTTTTCGGCCGAGCCGCATATGACATCCTGCCGGGTATCATGCCCGGACTGATTGGTCTTCTGATGGCATCGCTGCTGGCGGCGGTGATGAGTACCAGTGATGCCCAGATGGTGGTATCGAGCGGTCTGTTCACCGAAAACATCTATAAACGCCACCTTGCTCCGGGACGTTCGGAAGCTCACTATCTCTGGGTTGGCCGACTGGCGGCTCTGATCATCGTAGCCGCCGCGCTGGTGCTGCAGGCGACATTTACGGATGTGATTCACGCGATGAAAATCGTCATCAAGACTCCGGCCGCCATCGGCATCAGTATGTGGTTCGGCATTTTCTGGCGACGCTGGAATACTCAGGCCGTCTGGGTGGCCACCATTACCGCAGCCTCGATCTGGTTTGCTGTGGTGAATTACGCCGAAGTGTTTCACAGCAGTCTGCTTCCGTTCGAAAGCCTGTACCGCCAGACTCCCAACGGTCTGGTGATGCTGGACATGTGGCAGGGAGTCGTTTACCTGGGTGCCGGAGTCTTTGCGGGGATTCTGACATCGTTACTGACTCGGCCTCAGTCTGACCAGCAGCTCGATCGCTTCTTCGAACTGATGCGGACACCCGTCCAGGAAGGAGAACAGGTGATGATTCCCTGTGTGGTGCCGGAAGACAACAAGGTCCGCGAACCCGTCATCGAATTCGCCGGCTTTCAGTTCCCTCGGCCAACACGGCTGGGCATGGTCGGCTTCGGAATCGCATGGCTGCTGGTTGTGGGCATCGTCGTCATGACCCGAGCCCTCAGCTTTGTGGTTTGAAACGCAACTCGGAAGCGGCGATCTGCAGATGCCCGGAGCCCTACGGCGTTGGCCGCTTGTAGTTGGCAACGATTCCCTGATGTTGAGCGGCAATGCAGTTTGCGAGATCCTTCATGAGTTGCTGGCCATTCTTACTGCGAGATTGGTTGTAGATAATGTACCGTGTTTTGGCGGCCTTCAGAATCGGAAGCTCATCTGCCTGGAAAGAGCCGTCAATTCCGGGTTGGTCTCGGGGTTTGGTCTCCACTGTTTTCTCGTAGTTGAAGCCGGACGTGTACAGCTCGCACCATGGCGGTCTGCCGTCGTTCAGCAATTCGGCAATCGCCTGTCTGTCTGCCAGCTCAACAAGCCTGTCAAAATCGGCCAGGGACGGGGCGGCATCATCGCCGACTCCTGTGATCAATAGCCCTCCGCCGTTGACAGTCGCCAGGGATTTTTTTTGGATCTGGACGGGGTCAGCCGGCAGATAGCCGCCGAGCAACATGATGCGAAGATGAAGTCCGTTTTTCCGAGCAAAATCGACCAACCTGCGTCCATTCATCGGCGACCGGGAACAGTAAACGGCGAGAGCATTCTTCATGGATTGCGGTATCCGAATCTCTGAAAGACTGTCGCAGCGGCTGCATTCGGTGAAATGAGCCAGGTTGCCTGGAAGAAACACCCCCACTCCATATGTCCGGTAGGTCGTCTTTTCATGGTACCTGAAGCACAGATTCTGTAGATTGATGTCGTGACCGTTGAACTGAATTTTCTCTCACTGCGTGCGTTCGGAGTATTGCGTTGAGTCCTGCGAATTCCGAGCGATCAATCGAAGGCCGACGTTCCCGGGATGTGGGTTCATCGCAGTCGGTGCGGGCGGTGAATTTTGAGCATTCCCGCGAGTTCGTTCCGATTCTGAGGCAGCTGAAGGTTTCGCTGCTGGTCTCCACCTATCAGGCCGGAAAGGTCGCGGTGATCGGGACAGATGCGTCCGGCCTGAGCCTGTCGTTTCATAACTTTCAGCAGGCGATGGGAATCGCAGCCGATGCCGAACGCCTTGCAGTGGGAGCTCACCGATCTGTCTGGATTCTGCGAGCAGCGAAGGACCTGTGCGAACGCATCGACCCGCCAGGCCGTTACGACGCCTGCTATCTGACTCGGGCAGCTCATTACACCGGAAACATCCATGTCCACGAACTGGCCTGGTCCGGGAATGATCTGTGGTGCGTGAACACGCTGTTCTCGTGTCTGTGTACTCTGAACGATGATGTCAGCTTTGTGCCGCGGTGGCAGCCTCGGTTCATTTCTGAACTACAGCCACAGGATCGCTGTCATCTGAATGGACTGGCCATGGAACACGGCCAGCCTCGGTACGTCACCGCCATGGCAGAATCGAATCAGGCCGAGGGCTGGCGTCCGACGAAGGCGACATCCGGAGTCTTGATTGATGTGCCATCGGGACAGACGCTGTCCGGCGGCCTCGCGATGCCGCATTCACCTCGACTGGCGAACAGCCGCCTGTTTGTTCTGAACTCCGGCTGCGGGACTCTGGAAACTGTCGACCGCGATTCGGGAAAACGTGAGGTTGTGGAAACCGTTCCAGGGTATGCTCGAGGACTGGCCGTCTGCGGACAGTTCGCGTTTGTCGGCATGTCGAAGGGCCGTGAAACATCCGTTTTCGGTGGAGTGCCGATTGCGGAGAAACGGAATCATCTCCGCTGCGCGGTGGCCGTCATTGATCTCCATTCCGGACGCAGTGTGGCATTTCTGGAATTCAAATCGGGAGTCGAGGAAATTTTTGATGTTCAGGTTCTGCCGGACACAGCGCTGCCCGTGGTTTCCGGCCCGTATCCGGATGAAGATGAAACACAGCCGATCTGGGTGATTCCTCGTTCTGTGTCGCTGCATTCCGAGACAGATTTCGGCTGAAACTGAAGACAATTCATTCGGCGGTTTGTTTATGATTTTCATTCGACAGATGTGCGTCCGATTCGAGCTGCTTTTCTGGAGACGCCGGGTTTCCGGTTGTTTGTTCGAGTCGCGGGTTGCCGCTGCCCACGTATTTCGAGATTGATTGAGGTTCCCCATGTTCAGTCGCAGACATCAACAGCTGTTGCAGCATCTGATTCGTCGGACCTTTCATAGCGGTCATCAGCGGCGGCGTTGGCGACGAACGGAGTGGCGGGTGCAGCAGCTGGAAGCAAGGACTCTGCTGACAGCTCAGCTGGTGGCCGATGTGAACCTGTTTGGCGGCGGATCTGATCCCTACGGCTTCACCGAAATCAACGGGACGATCTACTTTGCCGCGGACGATCCGGTGCATGGCGTCGAACTGTGGAAGACCGACGGCACGACCGCGGGAACCGTGATGGTGAAGGATATCTCGCCAGGAGGAGCCAGTTCCTGGCCCGGTGAATTCACCAATCTGAACGGCTCACTGATCTTTGAAGCCAGTGACGGCGTGAACGGATATGAACTGTGGAAGAGCGACGGTACCGAAGCAGGCACGGTCATGATCAGAGACATCCGGCCCGGATCCGGTGACTCGGACCCATGGGACTTCACACTGTCCGGCGGGACACTGTTTTTCACGGCCGACGACGGGACGACCGGTGAGGAACTGTGGAAGACAGACGGGACGGAAGCCGGAACGGTTCAGGTCAAAAACATTCGAACCGACACACCCGAAAACACGATCAGCAACAGTTCTTTTCCCAATCAGCTGATCGACGTCGCGGGCAGGCTGTTTTTCGATGCTCAGGATGATGACAGCGGCCACGAACTGTGGATCAGCGACGGCACGGAAATGGGAACACATCGGGTTGCTGACATCAATCCCGGCGGCGGGCATGCAACGATTCGTGATCTCGTGGCTATTGGCGACACGGCCTACTTCCGGGCGAATGATGGTTCCACCGGCGGCGAACTGTGGAAAAGTGACGGAACGGAAGCCGGAACTGTTCAGGTGAGCGACATCTTTCCCGGAAGTTTCAGTTCTGATCCTCATGCGATCGTCAGCTTTGGAGGGATGTTGTATTTCGGAGCCAACAGCGGCCTGTGGAAAAGCGATGGCACGGATGCCGGTACGGAAGTTGTTCAGGCAGTGTTCAGCGGAGGCAGACCGGACAATCTGACTGTTGTCGGCGACCAGGTGTTTTTTCAGGCAGGCGGTAGTGCCGGTGTCGAACTTTGGAAAACGGACGGCACGACGGCCGGAACCGTTGTGGTGAAGGACATCAACGCCGGATCAGCGTCGTCTTTTCCTCGGAATCTGACCGCATTCAACGGTGAACTGTTTTTCAGTGCTGACGACGGAATCAACGGTAACGAACTGTGGAAGACCGATGGGACGGAAGCAGGGACCGTCATGATTGGCGATCTCCTGGCCGGAGCAGGAGATTCCGATCCTCAGCGACTGCAGGTTGCTGCCGGACAGCTGCTGTTCAGTGCAGACAACGGCACGGACGGTCGCGAAGTGTGGAGCACTGACGGAACAGTTCCCGGAACAGCAATGCTGGCCGACGTCTTTGACGGAACCGTGGGGTCCGGAGCGTACATCATGGGACAGCTGGGCGGAGATGTCTATTTACTGGCCAACGATGGACTTCACGGAGTCGAACTGTGGAAGTCCGATGGAACCGTGTCGGGAACTGTTCTTGTAAAGGATTTGGTTCCCGGCAGTGAATCGTCGTACCCGAGTTACTCCAGCGGCGTGCTCGGGGGCGAGCTCTTCTTTCGAGCCTACGATTCCATCCATGGAAGTGAGCTCTGGAAAACAGACGGGACCGAATCCGGCACTGTGATGGTGAAGGATATCAATCCGGGAGGCAGTTCCAGGGCCTACGATTTCACGGCCGTCGACGGCATTCTGTTTTTTACGGCGACGGACGGAGTTCATGGTGAAGAGCTGTGGAGAACGGATGGCACCGATGCCGGGACCGTGATGGTGAAAGACATCGACCCCACCGGCTCCGGTTCCTACCCTTCAAATCTGGTTGCCTCGAATGGCCTGCTGTTCTTCGAAGCAGATGACGGCACCGTCGGCGGGGAACTGTGGGTCAGTGACGGTACAGAATCCGGCACTGTGCTGGTGAAGGATATTCGGCCTGGCGTTTCACAGTCACTGATTTCAGAACCAACACCTCTGAACAATGGCATTGTGTTCTACGCAAATAACGGCACGGAAAGTTTCGAGCTTTGGTTCAGCGACGGAACGCCGGAAGGAACCGTCCTTGTCAAAGATATCAACCCGGGCTCGGGCAGTTCACAGCTGCGAAACTTTGAACGCGTTGGCGACACCGTCTTTTTCAATGCGAACGATGGTTCCAGTGGTTATGAACTGTGGAAGACCGATGGCACAACTGACGGGACGGTTCTGGTCAAAGACATCTTCCCGGGTTCAGGACATTCCTTCCCCGATGAATTGACTGCATTCAATGGCCGACTGTTCTTTTCGGCGGAGGATCCGGTCAATGGCACCGAACTGTGGACCAGTGATGGAACCGAAGCAGGCACTGTCCTTGTGAAGGACGTGTCCGACAACGAAACCGGCTATTACCTGGGTTCCTACCCGGAGGGACTCACGGCTGTCAACGGCACGCTGTATTTCACAGCGGATGATGGGCACGCTGGTTACGAACTGTGGAAAACGGATGGCACAACTGCCGGAACGGTGCTTGTTCGTGATATCATTCCTGATAACCCGCCCGGTTCATTTTATGCATATCGTCGTCCTGAACAGCTGACGAATGTCAACGGTCAGCTGTTCTTTGTTGCGAATGACAGGATTCACGGCGAGGAGCTCTGGACAGTCGTCAATCCCGACCTGCGCGGGACGTCCTTAAGCGTTCTGACGGAAACCATCCCCGGGGGACTGACAGATGTGACATTCACGATTGAAAACGCAGGAACTGAAGCTGCCGGCCCGTTCGAAACTCACATCATCTGGTCTCCGAACGACGTGATTGGTGATGCGGACGATGTCATCGTGGCGGGAACGACGGAAGCGTTTGTTTCACTGGGTATCGGGGAAACCGCGACACGAACGACCAGCGTTCAGCTGGATGTTGCCATGCTGTACGCTGAAGCGCTGCTTGCTGATCCTGCCGGCCAGCCGGTCGGCACAGTTTCCAACAGCATCACCCATCTGTTCCTGGCTGTCGATGTCAACAAAACAGTCGACGAATCTGATGAAACGAATAATTCCGGCCGCGGCCTGAATGTGGATTCCGGAACGGTTGTCTATTTCCCCTGGGATCACAATGGAAACGGTGTTGTGGAACCACTGGAAGCGCTGTCTGCCATTCAGGCCATTGGTACGTCGGATCCTGCCAGAGACTATGACCACAACGGCGTCGTGACACCTCTGGAAGCACTCAGCACCATCCAGCGGATTGGCTACGTCCTTGACGGATCCGCTCAAAATCTGATGACCTCCGATCCCATCACGACGGGAGTGGCTGCCGAACCGGATTCATCGGCAACGCGAGTCAGCCTTCTGGTTGCTCCTGTGGAATCTGTCCCGGTCAAAGCAGCCGCAATCACGACCGACGGAAGCCGCGTTCAGGAATCCCCCACGGGGACGGAGAAATCAACGGCGCGGACAGTGAGTGTCTCGCGGCCCCCTGCGGCCTCCGCAGTTCAGGGTGTTCCGAACCTACCTGTCGTTCCGGCGTCGATTCCACGAAAAGGCAAAGACATCGAGGAGCTATTTGCTGTTTCCGATACAACAGGCCGAACAGACGGTTCTGAGCTTTCAACCGTTAACGTTTTGATGATTCCGGATGAACAGTCCAGGGAATCGACCGAGTGGTTAACTGTGATTACTGCGTCCACAGGTTCCTGAAGACGGGTGGCGAAGATCAGCATGTCCGATCTGCTGAAAATCCTGTTTTGTCTGATTTGCGTTGCCACGCCAGCCGTTGCTGCAGACATTGACTTCGTACGAGACGTTCGCCCTTTGCTGCAGCGTCACTGTACTGAGTGTCACGGCCAGAAAGCTCAGAAGAGCGGGCTGCGGCTGGATGTTCGTGCAGAAGTTTTTCGCGGAGGCGACAACTACGGTCCGGCCATCGTTGCCGGAATGCCGGAACAAAGCCCCCTGATTGAGCTCATCACCAGCGATGACGACAGTCAGCGAATGCCTCCGGAAAGTCAGCCATTGTCTGAAGCTGAAGTTGCGGTTCTGACGGACTGGGTTCGTCAGGGAGCACACTGGCCGGACGGTGCCGACTTCGGTGTTGTGGAGGATCTGAGTCAACACTGGTCGTTTCGGCCGCCGGATCGTCCGGAGGTTCCGATCGTCCAGCACAGTCAATGGGCGAAGACGTCGATTGATCACTTCATCCTGGCATCCCTGAACGAACAGCAGATATCACCTTCGCCTGAAGCTGATCCTGCGACGTGGCTTCGACGAGTCAGTCTGGATCTGATCGGACTTCCCCCCGATCCGTCAGATGTCGCCGATTTCCTGCGTCGCGTTCGGGATGCGGATCCGCAAGCGGTTGAGGCTGCATTTTCCGAAGTTGTGGACCGTCTGCTGACGTCGGAGCCGCTACGGCGAACGTTGGGCTCAGCACTGGCTGGATGTCGTTCGCTACGCGGATACCCATGGATTTGAAGTCAACACCGAACGCCCCCATGCATGGCCTTACCGTGACTATGTCATTCAGGCCTTCAATCGGACACGCCCTATGATCAGTTCATTCAGGAACAGATCTGTGGCGATCAGATGAATCAGGACGCTGCGACAGGATTTCTGATTACAGCATCCGTGTTGCTGCCTGGACAGATCGGAAAGGATGAACCGTCCATCCGGCTGGCTCGACAGGATTCACTGGATGAGATTGTTGTGAACATCGGGCAGACGTTTCTGGGGCTCAGCATCGGCTGCGCGCGCTGTCATGATCACAAATTCGATCCGGTGTCACAGAAGGACTACTATGCGATGCAGGCGTTCATTGCCGGTGTCGAATACGCGGACCGTGAACTCGCGTCCGAATCATCGGACGCCGCAGACGAACGCCGGCAAAAGATTGCTGTCCTTCGAAAGCAGCTGGAAGAAACCGACTTCCGGCTGACAGACTTCCAGCCTCAGGCTGGCGGAGAACACCTGCGGCCGCCAGTCAACGCGACGATCAATGTGGACCGCTTCGTTCCCGTTACTGCGCGGCGGCTGCGGTTCACCATTCTTTCCACCAACAGTCTTGAACCCTGTCTGGACGAAGTGGAAGTATATAACACGGCTGGACGGAACATTGCCGCATCCACCGCCGGGACCACTGTTGCGTCATCAGGTGATCGAGTCTCTCCGAATCGTCACGAACTTCGGTTCGTCAATGACTCCGAATATGGAAATTCCCGCAGCTGGATGTCGGACGAAGTCGGTAAAGGCTGGATTGAGCTGACGTTTGCGGCTGATGAAAAGATTGATCGAGTTGTCTGGGGACGAGATCGTCAGGCAAAGTTCTTTGACCGTCTGGCCACACAGTACCGAATTGAAATTTCCGGTTCGATTGGGACGACAGAGAGGACGGCCGATGAAAAATCAGACTGGAGAATCGTCGCAGATTCATCAGATCGCACGCCATTTGATGGTTCCAAAAATCAGCCGCAGTCGATCGGCGAGTCAGGTCTGACAGCAGACCAGGCACAGACCGTCCGAGAGCTCGCAGAAACGAAGGCCTCGCTGCAGAAATCCCTGACGAAGCTCAGCGAGCGGCCCATGGTGTTTGCGGGACGCTTTCGCACGCCGGACAATATTCATCGACTGCATCGAGGCGATCCGGAACAGCCGCGCGAACCGGTCATGCCCGCCGTGCCCGCCGTCTTTGGCGAGCATTCCCCGGGAGACACTGCTGAAGCCGAACGGCGTCAGTTTCTGGCACGCTGGATCTGCAGTCCCGAGAATCCGTTGACCGCACGAGTCATGGTCAATCGCATCTGGCAGGGCCATTTCGGAACGGGGCTGGTGGAAACATCCAGTGACTTCGGGCACATGGGCACCCGGCCGTCTCATCCGGAATTGCTGGACTGGCTGGCTCAGGAATTCATTTCCAGCGGCTGGTCGATCAAACACCTGCACCGTCTGATTGTGCTGTCCGCCGTCTACAGGCAGGCGTCCGTTTCAAATCCGGCAGCGGCTGCCGTTGATGCCGGTAATCGTCTGTTGTGGAGCTCTCCGATGCGGCGTATGGACGCTGAAACGATTCGTGATTCGATGCTGCAGATCAGCGGGGAACTGAATCTTAAGACAGGTGGACCGGGTTTCAATCTGTTTGCTCAGCGAGGCGGGCTGTCCGGCTTCACTCCGGTCGAATCATTTCCGGTCGAGGGCCTGCGACGCATGATTTATGCTCATAAGGTCCGAAGGGAACGAGATTCGGTGTTCGGAGCCTTCGACTGCCCGGACGCCGGACAAAGTACTGCTCGAAGAATTCGTTCCACAACTCCCATTCAGGCGCTGAATCTGCTGAACAGCCGCTTTACGCTGGAACGAGCCAACTCACTTGCGGACCGTATTCAGGGCGAGGTCGGGGCCGATCCGACGCGGCAGGCGGATGACCTGTGGCAACGAGTCCTCTGTCGTGACCCGGACGATACCGAACGCCGACTGGCCGTCGAGACCATCCGGAATCATGGGCTGGCAACCGTCTGCCGAGCTCTGCTGAACAGCAACGAATTTCTGTTCATCCCCTGATGTGGACAGTGTTCAACCCTGATTCCCGCTGACCTCGCAGATGTCAGGTGAACGCACCAGACGGATCCCGCGCAAGTCGAAGGTTCGGTGATGGTGTGTTTGAGGAAATCGCATGCGCCGCCGACGCTGTTGACAACCCGCAACATCCTCCCAGAACGACTCGGCAGGCGGCAAAACGCAGGATTTTCCCGTTGCGAACTTGCGGAAGACTACCGTCGGCTGGTCTGCTGCGTCATTCCTGATCTGACTCATTTTTCTGTGCCTTCGGCCGGGAAGTTCAGCCGCCGCCGGGGCATATTTTTTCTTGGAATCCTACCCATGACTTCACGGCTGAATGCCGGTGCCCGGCCTCCCGCATGGCTTCGCTGGCTGAGTAACGATGCCGCTCGTGCCATTGTCGCTGACGAAGCTCACGCCCCCATCGGCTGCCACTTTTTTCGCAACCCTGAAAACGGTGAGTGGGAAGTTTCGATTTTTGTATCGTCGACGGAAGTCGTCGGCGGTCCCATGGACGGTCGACGTCTTCCGTTGCAGCTGCGACTGAACATCGTTCACGTGATGAATCTGTTTGATTGCACCCCCGCTGTCTTCTGGCAGTCAGATCCGATCGCTGACGACGACGAACTGGCTCAGCACATCTCTTTCGAGGGCACCGCTCGGGGCCATCGCCTGTGGCTGCGTTTTCTGAAGGAATCGCCCGAGGGAACCGGACCTGGCCGACTGTTGCATTCTCAAAATGGCCGCATGGAAAACCTCTGGTAGCAGATAGCGGGAGCATCCCTGGGGGACACTCCGCTTCTTCGGCGTGGCCGAATGCGATCGGCACTCGGCCGCTTCAGGAGATTGCAGCCTTCCCGAAACAGCGGTATTCTGCCCGGTGCAGCTGAACGACTTTCACTGCGAAGAAGATGCTGCACATCGAATCCTGTTGCCGCATCGCGTTGGCCTGAATCTGTCACTGTCGAGTCAGACCGGCGAGACGATCGAATCGACTGTTCCCGGAAGCTTGTCATCAGAAGCGCGATTCCCAACATGTTTCAGTCAGCCGCCGCGAACACGGATGCCACGGGGCGTGTGAGCCTGGAACGTCCGAAGTTTCGGGATCCGGTCAGTTATGGTGCTCTGCAGCTGGGCTCTCGGTATCTGCTGTCGCCTCTGGCGGGATTCACGACGCTGTCGTTTCGGCGAATTGTTCGTCGTATCGGAGGAGTCGGCCTGGCGACCACAGATCTTGTCAATGCCCGGGCTCTTCTCGCAGAGAACGATCGAACTCTGCAGATGATCGAGACACACGCAGAAGATCAGCCATTTGCCGTTCAGATTTTCGGCAGCGATCCGGGCGCCATGGCAGCGGCGGCTCAGTACCTTGAACATCGTCAGGTCGCCACCATCGACATCAACATGGGTTGCCCGGTGAATCGCATTGCCGGAGCGGGGTCCGGAGCGGGAATGATGTGTCGAGCCGATGCGACGATCGCTCTGGTGCAGCGAGTTGTCGAATCCGTTTCTGTTCCTGTCAGCGTCAAAATGCGACTGGGGTGGGACAGCAGCCAGCTGACAGCGCCTTTTTTCGCTCGGGAATTCGAACAGGTCGGAATCTGTGCCGTCGCAGTTCACGGCAGAACTCGTGAGCAGGGTTTCGGAGGCGAAGTGTCTCTGGCCGGCATCCGCCATGTCGTTGACTCCGTGCAGAAGATCCCGGTGATCGGCAACGGCGATGTCCGAAGTGTGGAAGATGCTGCTCGCATGATTTCAGTCACTGGCTGTCATGGTGTCTCCATCGGCCGCGCCGCGCTGGCAAATCCATGGATCTTTCGACAGCTGGACGAATGGGAACGCACGGGAAGTTACTCAGCGGCCGGGACGTTTGACGACCGACTGAATCTCATGCTGACTCAATTCTCTTTCGTTGGGGAACGCTTCAGTCCCGAACGAGCCATCGTCCTGTTTCGTAAAATGGCCCACTGGTATCTGAAGGGAATGCGGGTTCGAAAAAAGCTGCGGGGGGAATTTCAGAGCGTGAGAACGCCCGAAGAATTCCAGGCGGCCATTGAAGTCATTCGGCAGGAGGGACCTGTTGACGGCAACCGATCGGGCATCCTGTCCGACTGCCACATCCCGGTGCCCGGTGGCCCCGTCGACAAGTGGTAACGCGGGAGATTCAGTCGAACCATTCGCCCTGAAAACTCAGTCTCACCGGTCCGGTCAGCCGAAGTTCTGCGGGAAGATCAGCTCGCCGCTGCTTCCACTCGACCGTCAGCTGTCCTCCGGGAAGATCAGCCAGAACGGGTTCATCCGAACTGATGCTTCCTCGTCGGATCGCTGCTGCGACTGCTGCACAGGTTCCCGAACCGCAGGACAGGGTTTCTCCGCTGCCTCGCTCCCAGACCCGAATCTTTACGTGGTGCGAACTGACCACTGTTACCCATTCCACGTTGATGCCGTCGGGAAAACGAGGATGACGTTCAATGGCCGGTCCCAGATCCATGACATCGACTGCATCGCAGTTGCTGGTGAAAATGACGGCGTGCGAGTTTCCGACGTTCACTTCAGACAGTCGGACCGTGCAGAATTCATGTCCTGGATCGTCGATCCTCAGAATTGTTTCATGATCCGCGGGAAACGCAGGAACTCCCATCCAGACGCTGACCGGACACCCATGAAGATCGTCTGCCGTCCGGACCGGAACCTCGGCCGTGACGATTCCCGAAGCGGTCGAAATCCGACATTCGGCGTGAATTCGCCCCTGACGCTGCATCCAGAACCCGATGCAGCGAGCAGCCGTGCCACACATGCGGCCTTCGCTTCCGTCAGCGTTCCACATCCGCATCCGGACATCTTCGTCGCTGCTGTCCGGCGGAAACAGAAACACCAGACCGTCTGCTCCGATTCCAAAATGCCGATGACTGACTCGAACAGCCAGCTGAGCCCCGTCATCCGGCAGTTCTGTTGTGAAGCCGTCAACGAACACATAGTCGTTTCCCGCTCCCTGCATCTTGACAAACGGCAACGGCATCGATTGGATCGTCCCGGAAACGAGGTCCACCTTCTCACGGGGCCCGCAGACCGTTCGTCAGCACCGGCTCAGTCAGCGGCAATCGCAGTCCCTTTCAGGATCAGCGGTATGTCTGATGGCAGTCGTTGCAGGAGGTGGACAGTTTTGTTCTGGCCAGTTCGTAGGCACTGAAGCTGCCGGATTCGGCCGCGTTGCGAATTTCGTGAGTCGCATCGATCAGGGTCCTGGTGTGACCCTTGAATTCCGTGTCGTCCTCGAACCCGTATCCCTTTTGAGTCGCCACCTGACACAATGCGGCCAGAACGGCAGCTTCATGGATCACCATGTCTTTTCGCGATGAGAACGACGTTTCGTTTCCCGCTTCGTTCTTCATTCGTTTTTCCGCTTCTTCCATGCGGATCATCAGCAGACGCAGTTCGGCGCTTTCTGCAAAACTGTCCTCGGCCGGAGGTTCTTCCAGACTGCCGGGGCGGGAACCAGCCAGCGTATCCACCATATTTTCAAACAGCAGCAAGATGCGCTCCTGGTCTTTCTTGCCGCGCTGAATGGTGCCTTCATTCATCCGTTTAGCGAGGTCCCGGACATAGGCGGCATTCTCTTTCCAGGAGATGTCTCCGGAATGTTTCGCCGCAACCTCTGCAAGCGCCGCAACTGTGGCGGCTTTGGGAGGAATCATCAGCATTGATGAATTGAACGAACCGACGCTTTGAACCGCGGGCTGCAGGAAGTTTCGAATGTTCGTGACTTCGGCATCCAGCACCTGAATTGGGATCACGTCTGCCCAGTCTGTGCCGCCGGCGGCTGCCGCCGGTTGAGCGGCCTGGGGCGTGGTGGAAGTCGTGGGCGCTTCAGCCGCTGCCACAGCTTCGCCGGGAGTTCCGCCCGCCATGCCGGCTCCGATGGCTGTGCCACCCGCAACCGGTGTTGAGTCCGCAGCGACGGCGTATGGCTGATCGAAAAAAATGTCCAGCGGGACATTGCCCAGGTACTGGACTCCATCAGTGCTGGTCCACCGCTCATTCGGTCTTCGACTCCTGTCAGATACTGCAGCGGGTGGTGCCGTTGCGGCCGCCGTGGCAGCAGCCGGAGCGGGCGACTGTTGAGCGGTCGGTGCCGTGGTATCAACAGCGGCCGGATCGGCTGGCTGGCTGCCGCCGCACCCGGAGCAGAAGATCAGCGAACTGCTTCCGCTCAGAATGCAGATCAGAACGGGAATTGACACGCAACGAATCATGTGAACTCCGTTTTCGTCGCTGTTCCGGAACGGACGTTGACCGGAATCAGGCAAAGAACGAGTGAACAGCTTCGGCCTTCACCAGCTCGCGCGGCTGGTTCAGGTGGTTATAGACAATCGTTTCCGGATTGATGCCGAACGAATGGTAGATTGACGCCAGCAGTTCCTGCGGATGAACAGGATCTTCAAGCGGCGCAGATGCGGTCTTGTCGGATTTCCCGTGCACATAGCCGCGTTTCACGCCCGCACCAGCCAGGATTCCGGTGTAACAGTATGGCCAGTGGTCGCGGCCGTCATCGCTGTTTCCGTTTCCACTGGTGCTGACTCCGCGCTGAGGGCTGCGACCGAACTCGCCGATCACAACGACCAGCGTTTCATCCAGCATGCCGCGTTCATCGAGGTCCGAAATCAGGCCGGAGATCGCTCCGTCCAGCATCGGAGCTGACTGGTTCTTCATGCGGTTTGAAAGTCCCACGTGGTGGTCCCACGAGTGGTTGTCGGAATTCGCGACCTTCGGCCACACAACTTCCACAACTCGGGTCCCGGCTTCCACCAGTCGTCGAGCCAGCAGGCAGGAATCGCCAAACGTATTGCGACCGTATTTTTCCCGAGTCGCATGATCTTCGGCACCCAGGTCGAAGGCTTCCCGAGCTCGCCCGGAGACGATCAGATTCAGAGCCTGGTCGTAGTACTGGTCCAGGTTCAAATCCTTCACGGCTTCATCAATGGTCGGCATTCCGGCATTGATTGAATTTCTCAGACTGGCTCGTCGCTGCAGGCGAACGGAGAACACTTCCGGTCGCAGCTTCAGGTCATCGATCCGGATGTTTGCCATCTTCTTCATGTCCAGGTCATCGCCCGACGGATACAGCGTGTACGGATCGAAGGCTTTGCCCAGGAACCCGGCCGTTCCGCCCTTGCCAACCACGTTGCTTTCCTGAAGCGGACGCGGAAGCATGACGAACGGCAGCATCGGTTCTTCCACCGGACGCAGTCGAATAATGTTTGAACCGAAGTTGGGGAAGTCCTTGGGGCTGGGAGGTTCCAGCTGTCCGGACGGACTGACCTTGTCGGTCGTATAGCCGGTCATCATCTGATAGATCGCGGCCGTGTGATTGAACAGTCCGTTGGGTGTATAGCTCATCGACCGGATCATCGTAAACCGGTCATTCACCTGAGCCAGTTTGGGAAGGTTCTCGGTGAACTGAACTCCCGGCAGTTTCGTGCTGATGTTGCCGAAGACACTCTTCACATTGTCAGGAACGTCTTCCTTCGGATCCCAGAGATCCAGGTGAGACGGACCGCCCTGCAGATAACACATGATCACACTCTTGGCTTTTCCCCAGCCGGGGCCGCCCTGAATGTCAGCCGCGGGTTCCGCCGCCGAGGCCGCCTTCAGCTTCAGCATTCCGGCCAGTGACAGCCCCAGCATGCCGGACGAACCGACTCGAAGAATATCCCGGCGGGTCGCTCCGAGTCCTCGGTCGCAAAGATCTCGTGCAGCTTCACCCTGAATGTTGAGCATCGTCGGTTCCTCTGTCAGAAGGTGTCTGTGAACAGAATTTCCGTTCAGCAGTCGGATAGCAGGCAAGGAATTGCCAAAGGCGGGGGAGGAAATTGGTCCTTGATGGTATCGGTGAATTGTGCCGTTGTCCAGACCCTGAAATCCGCTCTGTCCGGCTGAAGCGACCAGAATGGCCTTCGAAAACCAATTTCCGGAGATCATCTTCGCACAGGCGGGGAAAATGACACGGGTGCGCTGTGGGGCCCACGTCACGTACCGGTCACGCGACGTTTACCAAACCAGACGATTCCACGGGTTGAGCTCGTCAGGGCTGCATCGGGAGGTTCAGCTGAATTTCCCGGCCAGCCCGGTTGACGGTGACGGTGACCTTCTCTCCCGGTGTTGTCTGAGTGGCACCGAAGGCCAGCAAAGACGTTGCGGTGAGAAAATCGTCCTGATCACCGAAGCGGACAATGACGTCGCCTTTCTGGAAGCCAGCGCGTTTGGCGGCGGCGTGTGCACCGTACTGACCGACATGCTGGACCTTCAGGGCCATCCGGTCATCGGGAATCTTCAGCCGAGCTCGCTCCTCAGCCGTGGCTTCTTCCAGCTTCAGACCTCCGGTCACCATTCTGCGAAGTCCCCATGTGGAGGCCCGCCAGGAAAGATCGTCCTTCTGCTTCCAGCGAGGGGGCAGGGCGATGGTGATGGTTTTCGGAGTGGTGGAATCGGCAGACAGAACTTCTGCCGCCAGTTGCCCCCCGTCGGCATTCGCTTGATGCAGCACCCACTGAATGTCCGCGATCGAAAGCAGTGGCTGCCCATTCAGCGTCTGAATACGATCGCCCGCCCGGATCCCTGCTGTTTCGGCGATCGAAGCGGGCTCGACAGACTTCACAGTCGCACATTCATCGGGATTCAGCACCAGTCCCAGAATTCGAGGATGGGGATACGAAAACAGCAGATCTTCGGGAATCGGTTTCCCCTGGCTTCGATAGAAATCTCTCCGAGCGTCTCCGATCTGATGACAATGAATACAGCTTTTCACGACGTCGCCTTCGTAGTTCAGAGCGTCGGTGAACCTGTCCTTCAGCGACGGATATTTTTCCGGCGAAGAGAACTCAAGCGGTCGTCCGGTCTTTCCCGCCAGCGACGCTCGCCGTGAAGGATCGGCATGCAGGTCGAGCGCGCCGCGGAGTGCTTTGGCTAGTCCAGGAAGACTGACATCACCAATCCACTCTGTGCGGTGGGACCGAGTTCCGAAGCGTCCGTAGATCGTTCGATCGGCGTTCAGCATGAACATCGCAAACGACTGATCGGTATCATACTGAAACAGATCCAGGTCCAGTCCGTTGGTGGAGACGACCCGCACACAGACAAACTGTTCCAGAAGAGGCCGAAGTTCAGGATCAGTATCAACCAGGTGATCATCCAGCTTAACGCATTCTTCGCACGGAATGCACCGCAGCCCCACCAGAAGCGGTCGACCGGTCCGCTCAGCCTCGGCAAAAGCTTTGGGCAGATCGTTGTAGATCCAGAACCCGTCACTCTGGACTCGTTCCCGGTCAGCTCGAACCTTCTGATCCCGAGTCTCCTGCGCGGCAGTCCTCGACGAAATCAGCAGGACAATGAGACAACACAGCAAACCGGAACGATTGGTCAACATCACTGAACTCTCCAGGAACGAGCCCAAAGCAGGCGAAACAAACGCAGCCAGATCATGGTTTGTACCAGGTGGTTCCTCAGAAGTCACCGCGGCTTTCGTCAGAACTCGTGAAAGTCGCCCCGGTTCCAGTCGGCGTTGCCGTCAGGTCGCTTCTTTACCCGGGGCGCGTGTCTGATTGATCCGGGAAACTGGGGAAAACCCGGCATCAGAAATTTCTTCCGAATTCATGTCCGTTCACTGCTGCCAATCGCCACAGACATGGAGGCGTCTGCTCTGCACCTGGATTTCGGTCAGGTTGGCCGAACGGAGTGTCGCCTGTGAGCGTCTTTCCTGCTGTGGGAAGGCGGATGGCGAATTTGGGAGAGTGACTAAGATGAGGAAGTTTTTTGTGCATTTCTGTTCGGCAGTCTGATGCTGCACGTTGGATACCGTGATGAGCGTTGCGGATGCTTCGAATACCAGTTGCCCGACGGGAGCAGGCGAAGGCTGTGCCTGTGAGGATTTGGTTTGTCCGGTGGCGGGGTTTACAGATCCATGCGATCACTCCGCGGGTTACTGCACCGGTCAGGCGGGGTTTGACTGCTACTACGAATTTAGCGACCCCGGCGCAAGCTACCTGAGTGCCGATGCGTCAGGAGCGAAGGTTTGTTCCTCTGCAATTCCTCTGGTCGGTTCAGGTTGTGAGAGTTCCCCGTCACCCAGCTATTGCAAATGGAAATTCACATGCATGTGTAACGAACTTTGGGAATGCAAAACCGACGAAATTGAAGACGGTGAATTTTTTCCCTGTCACGCCAAGTGATTTATGACGTTGCTGCCGGCACCCTTCAGATGTGTGAGCTGCACCCAGGACGACCCGCCTCGGGCCAGCGTGGTTGACACAGCAGGTTGCACGCCACTGAAGGAAACATTTCCTTCAAATTCCTGAAAACCCGCAGCTCAGACCGCTCGACTTCCGTCAGAGGCGAATTCTGGGCTTTGCGGGGTTTTCCTGGACGGTTCGGCTTTTGGCCATCTCCGCTTCGTAAACTCGAACCAGTTTTACCAGCTGAGCCTTCTCAGTTTCCGGTGCCAGCTTGTGGGATTCAATCAGCCATTTTCTGGCGCTGGTGAAGTCTCCCGCTTCGGCGTAACTCACGGCCAGAGTATTCAGATACGACCAGTTCCCGTATTCAGAAAGTTCGCAGGCTTTTTTCGCCAAAAACACCGCTTCTGTGGGATTGCGGATGGCGGCATCATCTGCCGTTGCCAGAAGGAAGGCGTAATTGTCCCATGCCTGAGCAAACCCAGGTGACAGCGTGACGGTTTTGTGGAAGTCTTCCACGGCCTCGGCAAACTGCTTCAGCTGAACGTGGGCTGCTGCCCGGTTGTTGTATGCTCGAAACAGGTCGGGCTGAATTTTAATGGCCGTTGTCCAGTGGCTGATGGCGTCTTCGTATTTCTGCTGCCCGAACATCATGTTGCCCAGGTTGTACCATGCCGCCGCATGATTGGCGTCGTGAGCGACAGCTTTGCGGTAATCCTGAATGGCTTCCAGATTGTTTCCGTCGGCCGCATGAATGTTGGCACGTGAATAAAGGTAGTCTGCCTTTGTCGGAGCCAGTTTGATCGCCTTATTCAAATCGTCAACCGCCTTTGCAGACTCTTTCAGCTGATGCCACGCCAGACCTCGACGATAGAACGCTTCCGCATTCTTTGAATCCAGAATGACCGATCGTGACAGATCGTGTACTGCGGCATCAAATTTTCCCAGACGATGGTTGATCACACCGCGCCGGGTCCAGGCTTCGGCATCATCCGGGCGAGCTGCCAGAACCTGTGACAGGTCGGCTGCTGCGCTGTCGAATAGTCCGCTCTGCTCTTTCATGCGAGCACGTTCCATCAGGGCCGGACAATGATCGGGAGTCTTCTCCAGAATCATCTCCAGATCCTGTGCGGCCAGCGTGTTCAGATTTTCCTTCAGACGGCACTGGCATCGTCGCCAGATCAGTTCCGGATCGGATTGATCTTCTTCCAGCACCGCGTTATAGATCTTCATCGCATCGGCGAACTTCTGTTTGTCAAAGAATCCGTCACCGCGGATCACCATGGCCTCCCGATGTCCGGGCTGAAGTTTCAGAACGGCATCCGCATCCGCCATCGCTCCATCATCATCGCCGACCAGCTGAAAGATGCGGGCTCGCGCCAGCAGTGCGCTCACATTATCCGGATTCTGCTGAAGCAGCTGAGTCAAATCGGCGATCGCTGCATTGCGATCACCGGACTCGGAATGCGACTTCGCCTGCAGCTGCAGCAGTTCCGCATCGTTGGGTTTCAGCTGCAGAGCTCGGTGAACGTCGGCCAGAGCTTCGCGATATTCACCGGCATTCGCGTGCAGTCTGGCTCGCAGCGTGACTGCGGCGAGGTGGTCCGCCTGAACGTCCAGCAGGCGGGTCAGTTCGGCGATGGCGTCATCACTGCGATTCAGTTCCGCAAAAGCTCGGCCTCGCTGGAACAGAACTTCGGCATCGGGCTTTTCCTGACGAACCAGAGGGCCCGTCACATCAATCACTGATTTCCACTGCCCCAGCTGACTGTGCAGACCGGCCAGCCGAACGGCCACGCCGGAGTTGTTTGGCTGAAATCTCAGAATGCTGGTCAGGTCTGACACGGCTGCCTGAATTTCGCCCAGTTGAAGAAACGCGTTTGCACGAGCCTCCATCGCACCGACGTTGGTGTTGTCCAGCAGGCCGACCTGAGTCCAGTCGGCAATGGCCAGCGACCATTGCTGAGACTTCTCATAGCATTGTGCTCGCTGAGTCAGGAGCGTGATGTCCTGGGGCTTGATGCGAATCAATTCGCTCAGATCCCGGGCCGCGGCATCCCAATTCCCGGTCTGCAGATAGATCCGGGCTCGCTGAGTGAGAGGTTCTTCCGGATTTCCGCCAAGCGACAGCAGCCGAGTGTACTCTGCGGCAGCTTCGTTTGTGCTTTTCAGTCCGGACAGAATCTTTGCTCGCAGAGCTGCATAATCGGCGTTGCCGGGAGCAGCTTTCACCAGAGGAGTACACTGAATAAGTGCCTCTTCCGTTTCACCGCATTCTGAAAGAACCGTCGCAAATCGATAGCGAGCCTCCAGATTGTCGGGATCGGCATCCAGCAGCAGCTGGAAGGCAGCCGTGCAGGCCACGCGATCTCCGTTGCGGTAGGCCACCAGTGCTCGGCGATACAGCAGGTCGATGTCCACATCCGGACGTTTGGGTTTGGCTGGCTGTGGTTCCACTTTGGCCGTCCCGGCGGAGTCGCCATCGCCGAGCGCAGCGAACGCTTCCTCCGCAGTCTGTTCAGCGGGTTCAGCGGCCAGCATCTCTGGAGGATCGTTGGGAATGTTCACGACTCCGGCAACGGATTCCGGTTGCGCTGATTCCTGTGTGCTCGCCGCGGCCGCGTCCTCAGATTCTGTCAGGTCCAGCAGCGCAAGCGGCACGGCGGACGACGGCTGAGGTTCAGCAATCGGCTCTGCCGCCTGGCTGAGCGAACGGATTGTCGGCGACCTGGACTTCGATCGGTGCCGGAATCGCGGCGGTTTCGGACAGTGGAAGTGCCGGCGCTGAGTGGTGATTCCCGTCCTGTTGAGAAGTCATCTGCTGAGATTCATCACCGGGAAACAGTGCGAAGCCATCGACCGGAGCCTGAGTGACTCGCCCCGTTTTGGGTTCCGGTTCGGGAACTCGGCCGTCTGCCGGAAACAGGTCAAACCCATCAGCAACCACGGGGCCTGGCTGAACCTCTGGTTCAGAAGCAGCCACGGCTGGTGGAGCGGCCTTGAATTCCGGAAGGCGAAGTGTTGGTTGAGCAGCGAGGTTCGGTTCCGGAGCTTTCGACCGGTGCTCGTCCGGCACGTTCGAAGACAGAGAAGCCACCATCGCCGGTGATTTCTTCAGCGAACTTTGAGCCAGCTGTAGCTGCTGCTGAACGATCGCATTCTGGGGGGCCAGTTGAGCCGCTCGGGTCAGGTCTTCGATGGCTTCCGCATGGCGACTCAGCTGATTCAGCAGTCGGCCTCGGTGCATCCATGCTTCTGCGTCGTCGGGTTTCATTCGACAGGCCACGGACAGATCGGCCAGAGCTCGTTCTCCGGCTCCGGAACGCTCATGAGCCAGTCCTCGCTGCACCCATGCCGTCGCATTCTTTCGATCGAGCTGAATGGCGGAACTGAGCACATCGACAGCCCGCTGAGGGTCAGTTTCCGTCAGTAGCGTTCCGTAGCGCAGCTGTGCAGCGGCATTGGAAGGATCAAGCTGTGTGGCCGCCTGCAGGTCGCCCACGGCTTCCGAGCGCTGCCCCATTTCCAGCAGAAGACAGGCGCGATCATACCGGCTGTCAGCGGCTTCCGGGTTCAGTTCGCAGGCTTCGTTCAATGCCAGTAACGCGTCGTCTCGGCGTCCGACGCTGCGGTACGCGGTTCCCAGAGCCCACCAGGCTCGGTCCCATCCCGGATTCTTTTCCCGGGCCTTTTCCAGATCCGCAATCGCCTCAGAAAGTTCCGCCATTGCCACGTGGCATGTTCCTCGAAGGTAGTAGGCTTCCGCGAGGTCCGGGTTCAGACTCAGGCTGCGCGTCAGTGTGCGAATCGCATCTTCATTCTGACCGGCCGACTGCTGTTTGGCCGCGGTGCGGACAAGTTCCTGAGCCTGCTGAGCCTGACCGGTGCAGCCCACCGAACCAACCGCCAGGCAGGCCGACAGCAGCAGTGAAGCAGCTCGACCAGCGAATTTCTGTCCTTCCGGACGCCCTTCCAGGAAGCAGGCCCGCACGAATTCACGGATCCGGAGACGAGTTCTGTTGGTGACTGCCATCTTTCTTCCTCGGCAACGGAATGGCCTGGATCGAAGTTTCCCTTAAAAGGTAATCACGCGGTTCGGCTGCAGTCACAACATGACCGCAGCCTTGGCGCAAGAGATTCCCCCTGATCGGACATATCGACAGTTTCGGCACCGGAGTCCCAATCAGATCAGGCGGAACAATCGATTTTGTCGCCCCAATCGGATCGGTCCGCCGCCTTGTGTCGTTCAGGTCGATCATTCCCCCCGAGACCGATTCAGATTGCCGGACACGCAGGAACCCTGCTGTCGCTGCAATTCCATATCCATGATTGAGCGATCACGGAAACCCAGCCAGCCGCTCTGAAGGCCGGCGATCGGGCAGGCCGAAATCAGATGCAGGAATTGCCGATCGAACATCCATTCACTGTTCGAAGGCGCGTCCGCTTCGGTCCTCGAGAGTGACTTCGCGGCCGAAGGTTTCGGGAACTGGAATGAGGGTTCAAACATGATTTTCTCTGCAGCTCTTTCTGACAATCAGATTGCCATCATGGGATGTTTTGCGGCTCTGGCTGCCTGCGGTCTGCTGGGGGCACTCACCTTTCATCTGGGACCGGCCGGGCGACAGGACCAGACGGCTCGAACCACTCTGCCACTGCGTGAACGCACCGAGCAGAAGCAGCAGGATCGCCGCGCCGCCTGATTTGTTTCCGGTGATTTTTGAACGGACAAAAATCAGAAACCACGGCGTCTTTTTCCCGGAAAAGCCTGGGTAAACTCGCTGTTTGCCGTTTCGCTTCTTGCGGGCACGGTTCGCAGGCGGACATAATGGGCGGAGACGCTTTCCGGTCCACCGACCTGAATTGTCTGCTGAAACTGTTCACGACTGGTTGCGGCGATTCAGCGCGTTCACCGCAGGAAACACGGCTTATGTCATCAGGCTACTTTTCTCCAATCTCCCGTCGGTCATTCTGTCAGCTCGGCGCCGCTGCGCTGACCACCGGACTGGCATCGCCGCTGCTGCGGGCTGACGAAGGAGGCGATGATCAGGTCGAACTTTCGCCTCAGACGATGGCGATGTATCGGCAGATGTACCGAGGGATGGAGGAACTGAACGGTTTTCTCCAGGCCACGGAATTCGAGAACTCTGCGATTGTGCAGATGAACTACTTCGCGCTGTCCGTCGGCGGAATTGATGCCGTTCGTGACCTGGAAGACGGACGCGGAGTTGACCCGGAAACGTTTGCAGGTCTTTACGCCGGTTACGCTCGGCCCGAAGTTGCCGAACATCTGAACATGGAATATCTGCCGGGCGGTGCCGTCCGAGTGATCGCCGCAGACGGGCGACTGAGGTACAAGGGGACGGCTGTACGGATGTATTCTCCGGACCGTCTCAGCGAACTGTTTCGCCGTCGCGACGGTTTTCGGCACGAGAACGAATCGATTCGTCAGCAGATTTTTTCGCAGTACGTTTTCACCCGGCGTCTGGAAAAAGGTCAATCCACGACTGCCGGGCAGGACTTCGCAGAAGTTAAGGAAATGACCACCCGGTTTGCTCGTCTTCAGCCACTCATCGCTGATCTCGACAACGCCCTGCGCAACGAGCGAACGGTGAGTTCCGTGATGCCCGGAGACCTGTCGTACAACTACTTCGGAATGTCAATCGCCGGTGTTGACAGTCTGCAGGATCTCAGCACTCGTCGATCGGTCGACCCGGAAACTCTGGCTGCCATTTATGCTCAGCGAGTCTCGCCCGAGTACGCCGGAAACCTGTTGGTCGATGAACGCGGGATCGTGATTTACGACGGCGCCGAAGTAAAGCTGTATTCCGTCCCGCATTTGCGAAGATGCTTCGCCCTCCGAGACCGTCTGGCTCTGCTGATCAGCCGGTAACGATCGTCCGGAAACCTGCTTTCGGACAACACGGTCGAAGAAACGATGCGGCCTTGAGCCAAAGGCAACGGTTCAATCCGTTCCGCCCAGCCGACAGCCGATGCCGTTCGTGGAGCTGACGGGGATTCAGATTGAATGATTGTCCGTCGCGCCGTCGGCAAATCAGGTCTTTGTATTCGAGCAAATCCCGGAAGCCCGCGTTCGCCAAATCACTTCGCCACTCATGCACTGCAGGCGAACACCTGAACTCCAGCCGTGGCGTCATCTCTGAACAGGCTTTGGTTCTCACCCACGGTTGGCTATCTTTCTGTTTCCAGACCAATGAATTTCCGGCAGGTTCTTCGGAGCGTTTGGTTTGCGAAACTTTGCGGGGGCCGTTCAGTTGGAGGAGTTGGAAGACACACCGGAAAGTTCACTCCGAGTCGTCTTCGAGACTCGGGAAGTGACTCGCACCTATCGCATGGGTGAAGTGGATGTCCTGGCGCTGCGCGGGACCAGCATCCGACTGTACGAAGGCGAATTTGTTGTTCTGATCGGGCCTTCCGGTAGTGGAAAATCGACACTGTTGAACATTCTGGGAGCTCTGGACGTGCCTTCCAGCGGCGACGTGCTGTTCCGTGGTCAGTCGCTGACGTCGATGTCCGACAGCCAGAGAACTCGATTTCGCCGGGAACACGTCGGGTTTGTCTTTCAGTTCTACAATCTGATTCCCAGTCTGACGGCGGAGGAAAACGTCGCGCTGGTGACTGAGATCTGTGATGATCCGATGCAGCCGTCTGAGGCACTGGATCTGGTGGGACTGAAACATCGCCGTCACCACTTCCCGTCACAGATGTCCGGAGGTGAACAGCAGCGCGTCGCCATTGCTCGAGCGATCGCCAAGCGGCCGGGCGTTCTTCTGTGCGACGAACCCACCGGAGCTCTGGACGTGAAGACCGGCGTTCTCGTGCTGGAAGTGATTGAGCGAGTCAACCGGGAACTGGGAACAACCACGGCCGTAATCACTCACAACGCCGCGATATCAGCGATGGCGGATCGAGTTCTGAGCATGTCTGACGGACGGCTGGCCGACGAGCATCGGAATTCACACAAGCTGGCACCTCATCAGATCGAGTGGTGAGCAATGCGAGCCATCCATCGAAAGCTGCTGCGGGATCTTTGGACTCTGCGAGGCCAGGCGCTGGCCGTCGCGGCGGTCATTGCCTGTGGCGTGGCGATCAGCGTGATGTCCCTCAGCACATTGAAGTCACTGTCCGAAACCCGAGACGCTTATTACGGCCGCTTCGCATTTGCTCATCTGTTCAGTTCGGTGAAGCGAGCCCCACAACAGGTTGCCAATGCACTGCGGGAGATCGACGGAGTTGCTCAGGTTCAGACGCGCATCGTTCGCGACGTGACCATGATTGTGGAAGGTCTCGCTGAACCGGCAGTCGCAAGGCTGGTTTCCATTCCTGACCGCGGACAGCCGACACTGAATCAGATTTATCTGCGTCAGGGCCGGATGCCGGAACCCGGACACGGTCTGGAAGTCCTGGTCGGAGAATCGTTTGCTGCTGAACACCGCTTTCGGCCGGGAGACTCCGTTCAGGCCATTCTGAACGGCCGTCTGCGGACACTGACGATCGTCGGAATCGCGTTGTCACCGGAATACGTGCTGCAGATTCGGGCGGGAGAAATGCTGCCGGATACTCGGCGGTTCGGAATCTTCTGGGTGCCGACCACAGCCATGGAAGCAGCCTTCGATATGCAGGAAGCATTCAACGATGTCAGTGTGTCACTGATGTACGGGGCATCAGAAGCTGAAGTCCTGAGACGCATGGACCTGACACTGGCGGCATGGGGCAATGCCGGAGCTTACGGCCGTGACGAACAGGTGTCGGCACGGTACCTCGACGACGAAATCAAACAGTTGCGCGGCACCGGGCTGATCGTCCCGATCGTGTTTCTGGCCGTGGCCGCGTTTCTGCTGAACATCGTTCTCTCCCGGCTCATCAGTACTCAGCGGGAACAGATCGCCGCACTGAAAGCTTTCGGATATGCAAATCCGGAAGTCGGACTGCATTACGGTCAGATGATCGGCCTGATCGCGCTGGCCGGGATTGTGCCTGGATCTGCAATCGGAGCGTGGATGGGACACGGACTCACGGCGCTGTACACGACGTTTTATCGATTCCCGCTGTTTCATTTTTCCATGGATGTGCCGTCGACGCTGACCGCGTCACTGGTGAGTCTCGCAGCAGCATCGGCGGGAAGTCTGAGTGCCGTGTTCAGCGCTGTCCGACTTCCGCCCGCTGAAGCGATGCGACCGGAGCCACCGCCGAAGTATCGGCCGACCATCATTGAACGACTGGGAATTCAGAGCTGGTTTTCTCAGACGGCGCGAATGATTCTCAGACAGCTTCAGCGTCGTCCGTGGAAAGCGGCACTCAGCAGTCTGGGCATCGGACTGGCGACGGCTGTCATGGTGGTGGGCAGTTTCGGTTCCGACGCACTGGACTATCTGATCGACTTTCAGTTCCGGATGGCTCAGCGCGACGATGTGATGGTGACTTTCTACGAACCGACTCCCTCCACCGTCATAAATGAACTGCAGAAGCTGCCCGGAGTTCTGCAGGTGGAAGCGTTTCGAAGTCTGCCGGTTCGATTGTCGTTCGGGCCGCGGCACCGTCGCCTGGCTCTGATGGGGTTGCCGGATCATCGCGAACTGTTTCGGCTGTTTGATGCGGAAACCCGGCAGATCGACCTGCCGGATTCGGGAATTCTGATGTCCGAAAAGCTGGCGGAACTGCTGGACGTCACAATCGGCGACCGGGTGACCGCCGATGTCCTGGAAGGTCGACGGCCGACGGAAGACCTGATCGTAACGGGACTCATTCGAGACTTCAGCGGCACCAACGCTTATGTCCGTCGACCCGTCATCGATGCGATCATGGGCGAACAGTCAATGGTCAGCGGTGCGTGGCTGAATGTGGACGCGTCCGAACAGCAGCAGCTGTACGCCACATTGAAGACGATGCCGCGGGTCGCCGGTGTCACGGTGAAGATGGCCAGCATTCAGACCTTTCTGGATACGATTGCCGAAAATCAGCTGCGGATGCGACTGTTCAACATTGCCTTTGCCTGCGTGATTGCCTGTGGAGTTGTTTACAATACCGCCCGCATCGCTCTGGCTGAACGCAGTCGCGAACTGGCGACTCTGCGAGTCCTCGGGTTCACCACCGCGGAGGTCTCGTCCATTCTCCTTGGCGAACTGGCTCTGCTGACAGCCGTGGCCATTCCCGCTGGACTGGCGATCGGACACCTGCTGGCGTGGCTGACCTGTCTGACTCTGCAGACGGAAATGTATCGAATTCCTTTTGTCATCAGTCCGTTCACGGACGGCTTCTCCGCCACCGTGATTCTGCTGGCAACTCTGGCCTCGGGCCTGCTGGTGAGACGAAGAATTGATCAGCTGGATATGGTTGAGGTCCTGAAAAATCGTGAATAGCTGCAAAGGTCTCTGCAGCAATTGAACGTGAAAGAGTCAACATGCGACGAGTTGTCGTGATCATTCTGGGGCTGTCTGCAGCGGCAGGACTGAGCTGGCTGATGCTGAAGCCGCAACCGGTGGCCGTCGACGTGGCTGCTGTCCGTCGTGGAAGTCTGCAGCTGACGGTGACCGACGACGGAAGAACCCGAATCCGCGAAAAATACATCGTGTCTGCTCCGCTGGGAGGTCGGCTGGTCAGGATCGATCTCGCCCCAGGCGACCCGGTACACGCAGGAGAGACCATCCTGGCCGTAATTCAGCCCACGGACCCCACGCTGCTGGATCCGCGAGCTCTTGCGGAGGCTCAGGCACGAGTTCAGGCGGCGGAAGTCCGAGTTTCTCAGCTGAGCCCGAGGCGGAAGCTGGCAGAAGAGAAGCTGAAGTTTGCTGAGACGGAACTGGGCCGCTTCAGCGCTCTGGCCGCGAAATCGGCATCAACAGCCAGTGCTCTGGAATCCGCGAAGCTGGCCTTCGATTCGGCAAATACCGAATACGGCGATGTCCTGTTCGCTCAGGAGATCGCTGAGTTCGAGCTGCAGCTGGCAAAGGCGGCGTTCATTCACACCGATGACCAGGTGGAGTCCGGCCGGAAGGACTTTCAGCTGCCGATCAAATCGCCGATCAACGGCAATGTGCTTCGCGTGCTTCAGGAAAGCGCGACAATTGTGACTCCGGGAACTCCGCTGCTGGAAATCGGCGACCCGGCGGATCTGGAAGTGGAAATGGATGTTCTGTCGTCGGATGCCGTCCGCATTCGTCCGGGCGCCGCCGTGTCTCTGAAAAACTGGGGCGGTGAACAGCCACTGGCGGCTCGAGTTCGACTGGTGGAACCTTCCGCATTCACCAGGGTGTCGGCTCTGGGAATCGAAGAACAGCGAGTCAATGTGATCATCGATTTCATCGATCAGGACCAGCAGGCTCGACTGGGAGACGGTTACCGAGTCGAAGCGGAAGTCGTCATCTGGCAGAATGATGATGTACTGAAGGTGCCGGCCGGAGCCTTATTTCGTTCCGGGACGGACTGGGCCGTTTTCATCAGCCGAGACGGCCATGCCGAACGCAGCCCCGTGACTTTGGATCACCGCAATGACACGGAAGCCGAAGTCATCGACGGCCTGACCGACGGCGATCTGGTGATCCTGCACCCCGGCGATCAGCTGCAGGACCGATCACTCCTCAGAATTCGTAAACCCGACGAATGACCCCGTCTTCACGTGGTCAGCTCTATGTGATGTTGTGATACGACCGGTACCAGTCGACAAAACGGCGAATGCCGGTTTCGATGGGCGTGTCCGGGCGGAAGCCGACGTCGCGCTGCAGAGCGTCGATATCGGCGAAAGTTTCGGGAACGTCACCAGGCTGGATGGGCATCATGTTGCGAACGGCGGGTCGACCGATACAGGTTTCCAGAGTTTCGATCATGTGCATCAGTTCAACCGGCTGATTATTGCCGATGTTGTAGACTCGATAAGGTGCACTCGTGGTGGAATCGTCCAGCGGGTCTTTGTTCGGATCCGGAGTTGGAACGGTGTCGTTGACTCGAATCACGCCTTCCACAATGTCATCGATGTACGTGAAGTCCCGACGCATTTTTCCGTGGTTGAACACGTCGATCGGTTTTCCGTTCAGAATGGCCTCAGTAAAAATCCACATCGCCATGTCGGGGCGGCCCCAGGGTCCGTAGACCGTAAAAAATCGCAGGCCGGTTGTGGGAAGTCCGAACAGGTGACTGTAGGTATGAGCCATCAGCTCGTTGGCCTTCTTTGAAGCGGCGTACAGACTGACGGGATGGTCAACCCGATCTGTGACTCGAAACGGCTTGTTCTTATTGGCTCCATACACCGAACTGCTGGACGCATATGCCAGGTGTCCGATCCGGTTGTGTCGGCACGCTTCCAGAATGTTGACAAAACCAACCAGGTTGGCGTCGACGTAGGCCTGAGGATTCTGCAGCGAATAACGAACTCCCGCCTGAGCTGCCAGATGAATCACGCTGTCGAAGGAATTCTCGCCGAAAAGTCGCGAGATGCCGTCCCGGTCCTCCAGAGCCAGCTTTTCAAACTGAAATCCGTCTCGCCCCTCAAGCTGACTCAGGCGATCGAGTTTCAGCTGAACCTGATAGTAGTCGTTCAGGTTGTCGATACCCACCACCTGATCGCCTCGATCCAGCAGGCGAGCGGCCGTGTGGAAGCCAATAAATCCGGCGGCGCCGGTGACCAGAATTCGAGCCATCTCAAATGATTTCCGTTGCTGTTTTCGTTGTTGCTGCGCCCACTACGCTGACAACCCTGAACCAGCAGGATAGCAGATGCGGGACTGATCGGAGCAGATTTCAGGACGTTCCGTCGGCGAAGACCGCTGGCCGGACAGGTCCAGCCGGACTTTATGCTGCGTCCGGTTGGCCTCGGCAGCTTCTGCCGCACTGAAGAGCGGTCGGTGATGACGGTTGTGATGAAACTGCAGAATCTGCAGCTGCAGATCTTTCCGTCGAACCCGCAACACTTGCCCGCTTTACCGTGCCGGAACCCGATCGAGTCGTACCGGATGTTTGCCTTCTGACGAATGTAGAGATCGTCAAGCGTGTATCGGTAGTGGCCGAAAATCACAGAGTCCATGCACGGACCGGGGGGCCCGGTTCAGCGAGTTCTCAATGCTGGAGTCGACAGATGTTCTCACAGCCACGTTCCTTTTCCATCCTCTTCACTCTCACAACGCTGGCTTTCTTCAGCGCTTGTCACCGGTGCTCAGGATGGGTCGGACGACGGTGAAGTCAATCCTCGTGAACTGAACGTCAACATTGACGAACCGAACACCGACCTGCCGGAACAGGACCAGCAGAAGAAGGTGTTTCGAAATGTATCGATGGGCGTTCGCAGGTCATCCACCGACCCGCTTGTCAATCTGTGCCAGGAGACGGTGGACATGGCGTCACGTCGACTGATGTCAACTTCGCAGCACACGCCATGGCAGATGATGCACGGTCTGCTGGGACTGCGACATGATTTTCGAATTCTGCACAACGGGGTTCCCGTGTCGGGTCTCGACTGGATTTCTCAGGGGCAGATGTTCAACAACGAATACTGGTTCGAGAAGACTCAGTTCGGTGGTCGAGCTCACCCCTACAGCGTGCCTTATGCCTTTGAAGGACATGCCAACCAGTTCGTGGCGATTCTATCGATGCTGGGCGTTGATCTGGATCATCAGTTCGGCACCCCAACCGGTCCGATCACCATGCGGCAAATGATCGAACACGCCAAGATGGCACTGAATCTGAAGGTCGACGAACCCACATGGACTCTGTGGGCACTCAGCCGATATCTTCCGCCGGATGCTCGCTGGAAGACTGCTCAGGGAGAAATCTGGAGCATCGAACGGCTGGTTCAGGATCAGACCAATCGCCCCATGCAGGGAGCTCCATGCGGCGGAACTCACAGTTTGTTTGCTCTGGCTCATGCTCGGAACGTCTACCTTCGTCAGGGGCAGCCGCTGCGAGGTGTGTGGCTGCAGGCCGAATACAAAATTCGCAAATACATCAACACGGCCCGAATGCTGCAGAACAGCAACGGAACACTCTCCTCCAACTACTTTCGCGGTCGCGAATACAATCCCGACTTCAACAAGCGAATGGCCAGTGCAGGACACGTTCTGGAGTTCCTGATGATCGCTCTGCCTCAGGAAGAACTGCAGGCTCGCTGGGTGCGACGAGCCATCGAAGCGACGGCTCAGGACCTGATGAACAACCGCAAGGTCTATGTGAAGTGTTCACCGCTGTACCACTCGGTCAATGCATTGAATATCTATCTGGATCGAGTCAATCCGCGAGTGCAGGAAGATATGGCCAGTGCGGATGAGCCGCGTACAGCCATGGTCTCTCCGACATTGAAAGAATCGTCGGGTTCGCTGAAGGGAGTTCCTGCGATTGGAATTGCTCAAAGCCGCGATCTGGAACCGGTAACGGATGAAACAAAGTCCGTCGCTGTGCCTTCTGCGATCGAAGAAAAATCAACAACCGCTGCTGATGGCAGCGACGACGAAGAGACCGTGCCGGTTCTGGTCGACTCATCCATGAATGGAGCGATTGCTCGGGACGCGGAACGCTGGCGAGCAACTCCGCGGGAACGGCAGACAGCAATCGTCATCCCCGAAGGCGACGCGGACTCGGGCAACTCGGACTCGGGCAACGCAACAGACACGTCAACAACGACGGCTTCGACCGAGCAGAAGCAGGCAGCGTCTCCGTCCGGCACACCGTCTGCGGCCTCAGCGACGGATTCAACCGAACAGCAAAACCTTCTGACGCCGAAACCGACGAGCGTGGAAAAGACACTTCCACCTGCCGACGACACACCGACCGAGAACGACACCACCGAAGAACCGGCCAAAGCAACTGCTGAGGCAGCCCCAACGGTGGAACCAAAACCCGAAGCGCAGACCGGCACGGACTCGACGCCTCTGATGCTGCCGGTTCCGACAAATGACAACTCTGCTGAATCGGTCCCGGCAACCGTGCCCACAACCTCGGTTTCCGTTTCGAGGACTCTGGACAGCGCATCGGTCACCGAAGCAGCACCATCGCTGCTGACAACAGCTCCGCTGACGGAAGATCAGCTGCTGGCTGCGAAGCCACAGATCCTTGAAGCTGTGGGGCTGAAGGACAGCCACTGGGTCGCTGATGTCAGCGGAGGTTCGGCGCTTTTCCTGAACGAGTTCTCGAGGATCGCCGGCCCTGTGGGGCGAGTCTTCGCCATTGACCCGGCTGCTGCGAACGTCGAACGTCTCGAGAAACTGGTTGCCGTCGAAGAACTGGACAATGTCTATGTGGTCCGCAATGACGGGCGATCTCTGCAGCTGGTTACGTACCGCATCGACCGAGCTCTGTTGTGCGGGACATATGGCAGGTTCGAATTCCCCAGAACGATGCTGGAATCTGCATGGAAGGCTCTGCACCCCGGCAGCGAACTGGTTGTCTTTGAAGCGGGCGATCGTCAGCAGCTGATTTCCGCCATTGAGGCAGTCGGCTTCCGCTTTACCGAAGCGTCCGTTGTCGAAAACGTTCCCGGCTATCATCTGCTGAAATTCCAACGCCCTGCGGAATGATCAACATCACCTGCATTTGCGACCGGTGTGCCGGCACAGGCTGCCGCCTGCGATTCAGTGCGGCAGTCCGAATGTCAGGCTTCCGTCGCACAAATCAGAGCGGTACGGAACGAATCGTCCGGCCCTCAATCAGAATCAGCCGCTGATCAGTACTCAGAATGCGGAAGACCTGAGTCGGTCCGGACGGCCAGTTGACTTCCAGCTCATCGACGATGGCCGCATCGCCGCAACCGATCAGCAGGCAGCGTTCGCTGGAACACTGGTATCCATCACCCGCAGTCAGCTGAAAAACCTGCTGATCGCTGCCACAGGTGACGCGGATCACCGTGCCAATCGCATCGCGTGCCGACGTGTCGGCCACCAGCTGAACTCGAAGAAAATGTTTTCCGGCTGTCGGTGATGTGTTTGTCAGCAGCAGATAGGGGTCCTCAAGACAGCCCATCGCAACATCCGGCTGCCCATCCTGATTCCAGTCAGTCACCGCGACTGCTCGCCCCACAAATTCCTGTTCGCTCCATGGTCCAAGCACATTTTCGGGCAGGGACTGAAAGCCGTCCGGAGTCCATGAAAGAACATGAGGCCGCATGCGATAGGGGTCCCAAGGCGGCTGAAGTCGTTGGTATGGCCATTCGCAATGAACAGCTCCAGTCGACCGTCCAGGTTGGCATCCAGAAACTGCGAGCCAAACCCCCAGCACCGGCAGGCTGACATCGTGAAGTCCCAGTTTTTCCGTCTGGTCTTCAAAGAGCCGCTCGCCGACCGCGCAGTACAGGGTGTTCGATTCGTGAAGGAAATTTGTGACCAGCAGATCCGTTCGGCCATCGCGATTGCAGTCTCCGACGGCCACTCCCATACACGCCTCGGCGGTGCCTCTTCCGTTGAATGCCAGCCCGGCAGTCATGGCCTGATCCGTCATGATCGTCGGGCGGGCCGAATCTGCAGTGTAGAAAAAATTCGCCACGGTGTCGTTTGCGACGAAGAATGACAGTCCCGGACCCGATCGAAAAGCAGCAATTCCCAGGCCCTTGCCCCGAGGAGCAGGTGTCAGAAAATCAGCAGTGACATCGACGAAGCCCCCATCACCGCTCGACAGGCGAATTCGATCCAAAGCGCCGTCGAAATCGTACGGCGTACACAGAGTCGGCAGGCCGTCCTTTGCTCGGCAGATCCGTTCGAGAAGGTCATCACCCTCCAGATAGTTGACGTCATAAAGATCCGGATACGAATCGCCGTTCAGATCGGCCATCAGGCAGCTCGACGTCCATTCCCGATCAACATCGGTCTCATCAGCGACCGGTGAAAACGTTCCGTCGCCGTTGTTCATCCAAAGCGTATTCCGGCCGATAGCGGCGGCATAGAGATCCGGAAATCCATCGTTGTTAAAGTCACCTGCAGCGACGCCTGAACCAAAATCAGAGCCCTCGGAATGCTGCCAATTGCTGAACCCTGCCGAAGCCGAGACGTCCCGGAACTGCTGACCGCCTTGATTTCGAAACAGCTCGCCATGAAGCTCCGTGTCCTCCAGCAGGTCTCCTTCCATCAGGGCGCCCTGAGTGCAGAAGAGATCCGGAGCGGTGTCGCCATCAACGTCAATTACCGCCACGCCACCCCCGCCCAGTTCAAACATGCGATTGGTTCGGTGATCGGCCCCCGAAAAGAACTGAAAGTCAAAACCGCAATTCTGAGTGTGGTCGAAGGACACGGTGGCAATTGTGGTCGCATTCGGTCCGGACGTTTCGGTTCGCAGTTCCCGAGGAAGCGCCAGATCCGACAGATCCAGCGAGGCTGCTGTGTTGAAGCCGGGGGCAGTCAGTTCCAGCGGCAGATCTGTCGTGAGTTGCTCAAGTTCGAGGGCCAGTTTTCGAACCTGAGTCCCGTCCGGGAATCGATCAACTGCCAGCCTGGCCCAGCCCAGTGCTTCCCAAAACCTCCCAACCGACATATACGCCGACAGCAGCTGAACAAAGCCGTCTTCGTCAACCTCCTGATTCGACATCAGCACCTGGTGCTGCAGACTTCGCAGAGTATGCATCTGCTGAATTCGGGGATCGGTCTGGACAGCCGAATCCGCCCGTCCAATTGTCCGCAGACGTCCCGCCAGTTGACTCAGCGCGGAGAGCAGTTCCGGAAGAAGTCGCGACGCTTCCCATGCACAGCGAGCAGCCCCTTCAAGGTCGCCATTGGCTTCGGCAATGTCTCCCCGGACCAGCCATGCCTCGGCATCAAACATCTGAAACTGGGAAGTCTGCACCCACTGCTGCAGCCGTTCTGTTTTTCGGTTGTTCAGCAGCTGTCGCCCCAGCATCCCGATGTAACACGGTGGAATGTTTTCGCACCTGCTGGCAGCATCGAGTCGATTGAGCGCCGTTTCGTATTCCTGACCGGCATCGGCAGCAGCAGCCTGCCCAAGCAGCGGATTCGCGTCGTCCGGATCGGCGGCCACGGCTGCTTCCAGCAGATCAGGATCATTCAGAAGGCCCGAATCCCGAGCCACCAGCATCAGCAGATCCGTTCTGTGGCCTGCCCGGATCAGTCTCAGGACATAGGAAAACGCTTCGGCTCGACGACCACATCGTCCCAGCAGCCGAGCGTACCCATCATTGGCAGCAGCGTCGTCCGGATGGCGAGCCAGAATGGCCTGATAACAGGCTTCGGCTTCGCGAAGTCGACACAGATCGTACTGCAGAAGCTCTGCCGCAGCCTTCCTTGCCGGCAGCCATTGTGCTGATCCCTCTGAAATCTGATCCAGGTCACGAAGTGCCTCCGAATAGGCCTTCCGCCGCCCCGCAAGTTCAGCCGCCAGCAATCGAGCTTCGTCCGCAACCGGCCCATCTTCCGCAGCAGCCCGAGCCAACTGTTCTGCTGCCAAAAAATCACCACGAGCGGCCTTCAGCCTTGCCTGACGGAACAATTCCTCCGACGAAGCCGTCGATTGTCCAACACCCAACCACACCCAAAGCCCAAGCCCTGTGCCACACAGGACAAGGGCAAAAGCAGTGATGGTTTTGCGACGGATCATCGGCACAGGAGCACGTTCGGATTCGAGACATTGACCAGTCAGGTGCGGACCCCATGCCGACAGTCTGAAACTTCTGATCCGAACACTTCATTCGTGTCGATGAAGGTCGACGAACAGAAAGTGTTGCTGAAAGAGTAGCGTCACCATGCGTGACATGCCAGATGCACCTTCTTTTGCTCGAACCCCGAAAATTCTCCTACGGCACGCCGGGGGCTGTGATTTGGCTGTTGGTGGCAGACGGGTTGTACGTGATGTCCCTGATGAACAGGATCCGCCCGGAGGCATTGGCGGGAGTTGACAGCTGCAGCTGGAATTCTTCCGGGATGTCGGTGTAGACGATCAGCCGCAGGCGGTCGTCGGGCAGGTGGAAGTCGCTGCTGTGAATGGACAGGTCGTCGATCATCATCCTCACGAGCAGCGTTTCGAATCCGTCATCGAAGAAGATTTCCTCTTCTGTCCGAGTCTCCGGTTTTTCGGCTGGCACCCATGGATTGCGGAAGTTGTAGGTGTAGTCGAATCGAGGCTGGCAGAATTCGGCCAGAAGCTGGCCCTGACCGGACAGGGACAGGGTCTGAGATTTCAGATCGAATGCCAGCGTGTACAGATGCCTGCCGAAGACAACATGGTAACGAGCTCGCTGTGAATGCGGGAATGCGACACCGGTTTTGATGGTCAGGTCAGACAGTCTGTTTCCGACCGTGCGGACATTCACCAGTTTCAGATTCCAGTCCGGACCGGTGGTCCGGCGTCGGCTGACAAATGTCTGTGACGAGTATGGCGGAATTCTCATGGCGGCATGTCCGCTGCTGCCGGAAATAATGTCCGCATCCACCGCTCCTGTTTCGTCGGCAATGGCGAACACCGGCTGCTGATCTTCAGCGGTGGCCCGATATTCCTGCCCGGTCGTGACGAACAATGTGTTCCACTGGAAGACATTCCAGTGGCTTGCATCTTCGCACCGAGCCAGCGCCAGGGTCTGCAGCGAAGTGGTTTCACCGTAGCCACGACGACCGATGATCAGAAACAGCAGGCTGAACACCACGCTGAGCCCCGCAATGGCGGCGTACGGAACCAGGAAGTGCTGCTGCTTCTGTTTTGAAAGGACGAAAACTCCCGGAAAGATCAGTCCGATGTATCCCAGTGCCAGCAAAAAGATCAGCCACCAGAGGTGGTCCGGAGAAATCAGCTCCTTCATGCGACGAAACAGTTCGGCGTCCATCGCGGAGGCATCCAGCGAAATCAAATCTGAAAAACCTCGCTCCTGACGCTGCTTCAGCAGTCTTTCGATATCAGGATCGACCGTTGAAGTCTGTTCCTGCTGCAGAGCGTTTCGCACCATTCCTTCGGTCAGCTGTTCGCGACGGACGGACAATCGTTTCACTCGACCGCTTTCCACACCAAATTCCGACAGCGGCTGATTCAGTTCCGACAGCTCACCGGAGAACCGAGGAAACTCGCCTCGGGAATCCTGCAGCAGATACAGCCGACCGCCGCACTTCAGCCAGGACAGAAATGCACGGCGGCGAGGCTCCTCCCAGTCCGGATCATGATCGAGAAACGCGGTGTGCAGTCCGGTGGTCGCGGAAGCATACGGAGGAAAAATGTTTTCCCGCAGATGCTTCACGGTGATCGGCTGACGAGTGGTTTCATCCGGCCGATCGAAGATCACTGCCTGAGGCCAGGTCGATGTGTCGTCGTCTTTGAGTTCTTCCGTTGCCGACCGAGCCTGAGTGATTTCGGCAATTTCCTGGTTTCGCCATTCATCACCGGCGTCCAGCGACAGTCGCCAGTTCGTCTGAAACGGATGAGGCACGTACGGATAAAACTGCACCCAGCGTCGCTGAGCCGGATCGAGGTACAGTTCGTGAACGTACCTCCCGCCGCTCTCGGAATTCATTCCGGTCTGGCCGGTCAGAATCAGTCGCCCTTCGATCGCTTCCGAAGTCTGGTTGTCCAGCAAAACGGACAGCGGATTGAACTGCCCCGGCTGAACTCGCCCGTCAAACCCCCAGATAATTTCGACGACTCGCAGCTGAGCTTTCGACGATTGAGCCGTGGCCAGTGACGCCGTGCTGACGATGGCCGGAACAACCAGCAGAATCCATCGGCCAAAATGAAGCAGCAGTCGATTCATGACGGTGTTCCTTCGGCGATCGGGCGATGAACTGCCTGCAGAGGCTCAGGTGTGCTGTGGCCATCGCGGCGATTCAACAGTCGTCCGACTGACAACCTGACCAGGAAGCGAGCGCCGGCGGCGATGGCACCGTGCAGAACCAATGCCGGTGCCAGCCAGCCGAGAAGAAGCTCGGTCTGTCCATATCTCGAAATCAGCCGCGGCAGAATCTGTTCCGTCAGATAGACAACACTGGCCGGGCTGAACAGGGCAACTTCGAATGATGAGTGAGGTTCGCCGACGACCGTGTAGAACATTCGGGCCAGAAGCATCGGCAGTCCGGCCCAGATCACGAGCACAGCAATTGCTGCCAGAATGGCTTTCATCTGCGAATGAATCTTCAGGCCAATGCCCACCACGACCCACGTCATTTCCGTAAACAACAGCCACACGACAAAGACACTCATGGCCAGATAGATCAATCCGGCCATCAGCGTGGAACTCAGCAGGCCGCTGAACGAAAAATTGATGCGCAGCAGGACCTGAGTCAGGCTGACAGTCAGGACCGGAATGGCCATCACAACCATCAGCCGTCGCATGCCTCGGATCTTCTGATTCAGGATCTCCAGCGTCGACATCGGAGTTGACAGCAGCGGCTCCAGGGTCTGTTGAGCTCGTTCCGATGAAAACAGCGTGGCACCTTTCACCGCCACAACCAGGATGGCCAGCACCCAGACAACAGCCTGAAGAAAATACAGCCCGTCAAAGGCACTCTGTGACGATTCCGTCGCGGCAAACGCACAGATGAACAGCGTGGGAAACTCCAGCACCACCAGAACGCGAATCAGGTAGCGGAACTTCCCCAGGGATTTTTTGTTCTGTTCCCGCCAGACCACCGGATCGTCCGTCGGCAGTTCATCCCGATCACTGATCAGCTCAATTCCGCCGGTCGTGCGATCGTTAATCCGTTTGAAGAAGATGTCAATTTTCTGAAAGACCCTGATCAGCACCGAAGTCGGCGTCAGGAAGGCTCGGGGAATCAGTACCAGCCGAGCTGTCAGGAGGCAGCCGAAGGTCACGATCAGGCAGGGAACGGTCTTGATGAACTTATCCGGAGCACCAAACAGCGAGAACACCGTTCCGATCACGAAATACACGAGATAGAACGTCCAGCCGATGATTCCCCGAGGCGTGAAGCCGGGAGACCACGGAACGCTCGCGGAAGACGTCGTGACCGACGGGCGGCTCGGGTCCCAGTACGTCGGTTCAACCACTCGGTCCATCCACGACCAGATGGCGGACGGAACAAATGTCTGAATATGCAGACTGTGAGAAAACACCACAAGGATGCCGGTGATAACGTACGCGGTCACAAAGGCCGACACCGTGCTGGCAAACCACGCAGAACACAGCAGTGCGATACTGCCGAACAGCAGACATTCACAAAACAGCAGCCACAGAGTCAGCAGCAGCTGTTCGGTGTCGACACCTCCCAGAGAATACAGATGAGCGAGAATGGGGAATGTCAGGATCAGCAGCGTCAGCATCGGGACCAGACGACTGAAGAATTTCTCCATGATGATCACGGTGGGCGACAGCTTTGTCAGCAGCAGAGTTCCCAGCGTGTGGCTTTCCTTTTCTGCGGTGACGGCCGCGCAGCAGAATGCCGGCATCAGAATCTGGATCGCGAAAAACAGGTTGGGAGTGATTCTGCGAAATACTTCACCGCCAACGCCGGCAAAGCGACTGGCTTCATCAAATCCGTATCCGCCGCTCATCGTCAGCCGAGCGTGAATGGCGTCGCGATATGCCATGAAGACGATCAGCAGAATGATGATAGCCCCGACAATTCGGACCACGTAGGTTCGCGGTCGATTGGCCAGTTCCGTCAGTTCCCGCCTCAGCAGCGGCAGTTCGGGAAGCCCCTTCATGCCGTTTTGCCTTCCGTCAGCTTCATGAACGCGGTTTCCATGTCCATGGCTTCCGGCTGGAACATGGTCAGCCGAGCTTTCTCGTCGACCAGCGCCTGATGGAAGTCGGCGATTGACAGCTGATCTTCATGCAGCTTCACCGCCCAGCGATCGACCTGAATTTCCACTGAGTCGATTCCGGGAATCTTCCGGACTCGGGCTTCAAGATCCTCAGCCGGCTTTTCAAAACGCAGATGAATGACTCGCATCAGCTGCAGTTGCCGAAAGATGTCCTGCAGCGAACCTTCCGCCACCATGGTTCCGGTTTCAATGATGCCGACTCGAGTACACAGCTGGCTGAGCTCGTGCAGAATGTGGCTGCTGATGAGAATTGTTTTGCCCATGTCCTTCAGTGCTTTCAGCAGTTCCCGCACTTCGATGCGAGCTCGGGGATCCAGACCGCTGGCAGGTTCGTCCAGCAGCAGCACCTGCGGATCGTGCAGCAGAACCCGAGCCAGCGCCAGTCTCTGCTTCATCCCGCGCGACAGCCCATCCACCGGCGAATTGGCCTTGTGACTCAGATCGGTCAGTGCCAGCACGTCATCAATGACACCTCGACGTTTGTGAACAGGCAGTTTGTAGGCAGCGGCGAAGAAGTGCAGATATTCCAGAGCCGTCAGGTCTTCGTAGACTCCGAAAAAATCCGGCATGTAGCCAATCGCTTCGCGGACGGCCTGGGGTTGAGTCAGCACGTCGTGCCCGCAGACCATGGCCATGCCGCGAAACTTCGACTGCAGTGTCGCCAGGACACGAATGGTGGACGACTTTCCGGCACCGTTGGGACCAATAAACCCGAACACTTCGCCTTTGGGAATATTCAGCGAAATGCCCTTCACGGCTTCGAAACGTCCGTAACTGACTCGCAGGTCTCGCACATAAACGGCTGAAGGTTCGGGCATGGAATGAATTCGGGGTTGAGGGTTTCGGGCTTCAGGTTTCGGGGGCCGCGATTTGAGATCTAAATCTCTGATTGAATGACCTTTCGGCGGTAGACCTGAATTCGGTTGCCTCGGGTGACGGTGATCATCAGCAGCCACTGTTTGTCGTCGCTCAGGTCAATCAGCGGCAGATCTTCCATGGTTGCGGCTCCGTGCGGGGCGACCTGAAACACGATGTCGAAAAAGTCGTTCGAACCGTGACCAATCTTTGCTGTTCGGGATGCTGCCTGCAGCAGGCCGGCAGACAACACGATGTTCGGAACCGATTGATGACTCAGGCTGCCTTCGTAGCCGCTGTTTTCGAATTGTTCGATCACGTTCATCGTACTGCGACTGAACAGATTGCCGTTGCCGGGGGACAGCGAAATTCGACGCCGACCATTCAGAATCACGCCATCGATTTCGGCCGGATCCGCATCGTCGGACAGGCCGGACTGCCATTCACTCAGGGTATTTCGAAGAGTCTGCTGGCCCTGAGTGGTGGTGACCAGGGATTCATCCGCCCACGGAAGTTCGGGCAATTCTTCGCTGCCCACGCTGAACGTCATTGTCCGATTGAGCCTGGGTTCCCATTGTCGCAGGGTCTGAGTTGTCTGATATTGCTGAGGAAACCGCCCCTGGTAACGCAGCTCCCGAGCAGCCCCGGTTTCGGAACGCTGCGGAACGACGAACGTTCTCGCGAAACGTCCATCACTTGTGTTGCGGGCATCGATCACGAATGCCTGGCGGGACGCTTCCGTCTGCTGCATCTGAGCTCCGGCTCGATGCATGTGAATTTCCGTTTTTCTAACCGGCACACCATCGTCGACCAGATCGATCATGGTCAGACTGCCGCCCATATCGCTGCTGGCCATGTAGCTTTGAGCAACCGCGATCGTGATTCCCGTGAACACGGCCGTCACGATGGGAAACATCAGCCACGTGAATCGTCGAAGCTTCAATGCGCCCAGTACCAGCCAGTCGACCGGCCCGATCGTCAGCACATAGCCGACCAGCAGCAGTCCGATGATCCAGTCGGGCACCATCGAAATTCCTTCCGGCAAAAGGGCCAGGCTGCAGCCTTCAAGGAGAAGAGATGTCTGTGGCGTCAGATCTTCCATCAGCCCGAGATGCGTGGCGAGCCCGGCTTCATCCAGCACGATTGTTGCGAACGGCTGCCCCCGCCGAACGAGCTTTGACCGTAACCGCCCGGATCCGGCACCTGAAACTGACCATTCGGCAGCGGCGTAATCTGCATTCCCGCCCGCTTTGCCGCTTCAACAGGATTCAGACCGCTCCAGGGTTTGCCCTGGCGAATTGGTGATGCCTTGTGAACTTTCCACAAATGAGCGACCACTTCCCCCAGAGCCGCATCTTTCAGAATCGAGGACATCTCGTCCACAGCCGGCAACAGAGTGACTCGGCCCAGCCCGAACATGCGATTCACAACCGGCGAGTTTCGGCTGCTGATCACAACCAGTTCTCCGTCATCATTCAGTGTCAGGTGTAAATCGGCATCGTCTGAACGCTCGAACATTGTCTGGAGAAACTGCAGGTGCGGCCCTTTCAGACTGCGATCGTCCGGAAGCACACACAGACTGCCGCCGGCCCGAACCCACGTGGTGAGCGCCGTCAGCTGAGCGGCATCCAGACGGCTGAGTGCTCCGTCGGCCAGCAGGACCAGGTCGAAGCTGCACAGCTGCAGAGGATCTTCCGGAAGCTCAATCGCATCCCAGCTGGTCGCATGATCCTGAACTCGCACCGTGTCAATCAGGGGGACGTCGCTGTCCTGACGTTTCTGTTCCAGTGGATTGTAGTTATTCAGTCTCAGGGAACTGTTAAGGAACCGTCGGTTGTCTGATGGCTGCTGAAAGTCCGCGGCACCGGAAACCGAACACATCAGAGTTGCTCGGTCCCACGGATTGATGGACAGCAGTTCTGTGGTTTCAAACGGATTCTTCGGATCGCGCGAAAGCGAAATTCGTTCTTTGTCCGTTACGAACCAGCCTTCGACCAGATACTGTCGGTTGCGGGAATGTTCAAACGGCGGCAGGACTACATCGAAAAAGTAATCGTTGCTCTGCAGCACGATGCCTTCGTACGTCATGACGGCAATCAGATCTTCGGGTGTCTGATCGGAATTGTAGATCTTCAGTTCCAGATCACCTTCCATCATCTGCGGCAGGTTGTACTCCAGCTTAATGCGCACCGGAATCGGTCCCCCGGAACGACCTCGCAGCGACCGATGCTCAAGCCGCATCCTCAGTGGCGGCTTCACTTCGGCCATCGCCGTCGACGGAACGAACGCCGCGACGATCAGCAGAATCACCATCGCCAGTGCATGAATGCGACGAGGCTTGTCTCGACCCGATTTCGTCATTCAGGCACTTCCTTTCATCCGCTGAAAGTACCACCATTCCACCAGCAGCAGCGCGAATGCCAGCATCGCCAGGGTCCACCACAGATGCCGATCGCCTTCGATGGTGCGAGCATCCTCCGCGGCGACCTTCAGTTCAGAAAACTGCAGCTCCTCGACCGCCGCCAGTGACGTCTCCAGCGGACTCAGCAAACCCGTTCCCACAGACTGAACCTCAGAATCTCCATCCAGCACATCATACTTCCCGACGATATCCGCCTGAATCCCGGACAGTACGCCGTTGACGGAGGAACGAAGCGATTCGGTGGCTCCCAGAGGATCGCGGACGACGAAATCCCGGTCCGCCTCGACACTCAGCGGCGGCAGCACACCCGTTGCAACCGCCGTGACATCCGCCAGACCGGCCTGCTGTAGTGCCGCTTCAAGGGCGTTGCGAACAAGAATCGGAAACGCCAGTCGATAGGGCAGAGTCGAACGGTCGGTGTCGAACAGAAAATAGTATTCCGTTTCCAGGCCTCGGCGTCTCTGCAGCAGCAACGGCCCCGCGGCTCCATGGATCAAAGTTTCATAGCCGCGTTCTTCCAGATCCTGACTGTCCGCTCCTTCGGCAAAGCGAGGCTGCTGGCCGATCTGTACTTCCCGTAGGCGAACATGTCGCAGCAGTGGAGCTGTATTCTTCCAGTCCACCACTTCCACCGGACCGGCTTCCGGATCACTGATCGCCAGCAGGTCGCTGAGATCCTCAGGCACGACACCGTTGTAGATAACAATCGGAGCATGAATTCCGGACAGGCTGGCCGAACTGGTCACGATCAGATCGTATTCCGCCAGAGATGCCTCGGACGAGCTGTCCACGTCGACATCGGGCTGAACCTGCAGAGCGTGCTGCCACGAATACATCTCAGGAGCAACCCGGATGTTCAGCGGTCGAGTTCCGGGAAGTGACAGCCAGACTTCGTTGTCTATCGGCAGGCTGTCGAAGCCGGTCGTTGTTAACACCGCCTGAACCATGGACGACTCGCTGCTGTCCACGGAAAAGACAAGGCGTTCCGAGTCATCGATCGACGCCGTGACGGTTTCGCGGCCGACCGTCTTTCCGTTCTGAATCAGCCGGACGTCGCCGGTTGCGGCATCAGGAGTCGATCCCGCAACCCGCACGAACACATCCCAGCCTCCCGATTCATCCGCGCTGCCGCGGCGAGCACTCATTTCCGTGATGCCCATGTTGGCGGAACCGGAATCGATGCGCTGGATGTCCAGCTGAAACGGAAGTTCGAAGTCGACTCGATCCGGAAGATTGCCGTCCGTGATGATGACGACCCGTTTGACCAGAGCGGTCCGAGCATACGCGTCGGCCATCCGCAGAACTTCGTCCAGTCGACTGGCTCGCTGAGTTGGCTGGATCTGTTCCAGAGCCTGCAGCAGCTGCTGAGCATCGTCGGTGAATTCCGTCAATCGCCGTCCTCCACCCGCGAACGAGAACAGAGAAATCCGCCCCTGCCCTCGCAGGTTTTCGATCATCGCTTTGACCTTGTCTTTGGCCAGATCCAGCCGAGTCTGATCGCTGCCTTCAACTTTCGCCGACATGCTGGCGGAACAGTCGACCAGCACGGGAAGATATTCAGCGGTCTCCGGTCCGGCGCTCAGAAAGGGCTGCATCAGTGCCAGAACAAGCAGACTCAGCAACAGCAGCTGCAGCAACAGAAGCAGGTTGCGACGAAACTTCTGAAACGGCGAGTTCACTCGCTGATCATTCACAACACTCTGCCACAGCACCAGCGACGGAACGTCCAGGCGAGGCCGTTTCAGCTTCAGGAAGTACAGAATGACCAGCGGAATCAGAGCTGCAAAAAAGGCGGCTCCCAGCGGGAATCGAAAGTCGGGCCAGATCATCGCTGCACCCAGCCCTGTTTGCACAGCTGATCCAGCAGCACCGATTCCAGCGGCGTCGACGAACTGATGGACGCAAACCGACCGCTGCGACCTCGACACAGATCATTCAGCATCTCCTGCTGCCACATGCGGTGGTCGTGGTACATGCTCAGCAGCTCACCGGCGTTGGTGATGTCCAGAGTGTCGCCGGTTTCGCTGTCGACCAGTCGCAGATCGCCTTCCAGAACCGGATCACGTTCGCTGTCACACAGAATCTGCAGCCCCCAGATCTCAAGGCCGTTGCTGAACAGCATGTTCATGATGCGAGTCAGATTGCCGAAGGTCAGGAAATCCGAAAGCAGAATGGCGACGCCTCGGCCACGGTGAAACTTCAGAACTGTTTCCACCGCAGATTCCACAGGAACGTTGCCTCCGCCTTCGACCTTCTCCAGAAACTGCAGCAGCTGTCGAATGCGTGTTCTTCCCGTACCGGGAGGCAGCTGCCATGGCTGTTCCTTCTGCTGGTGCACGGCGTAGACGCTCACCCGTTCGGTACTCAGCAGTCCCATGATTCCGAATGCCGCAGCCAGCTGCCGAGCTCTCAGCAGCTTGCCGTCAAACAGCATGGACGTCGACGCATCCACGATGATGACAACATGCAGTTCTTCCTCATGCAGAAACTGTTTGATGTACGGTCGCTGCAGTCGAGCGAAGATGTTCCAGTCGACGTAACGCAGATCGTCCCCCGCCGCGTAGTCACGGTAGTCGGCGAAATCGGTGCTGCTGCCGCCTTTCCCCGCAAGGTGCTCGCCGCGTGAACGATTCGTCAGCCGTCGCAGCGGCCGAAGCCGCATCCGTTCGATGCTGCGCATCAGACTGTTGGGAAACAGCGAAGTCAGCTGCGATTTCGTCTCCGCCGTCATGAACCCTGCTGCCCCAAATCCCCAGGCCCAAATCTGAAAGCTGTCACCCGAACCCTACTTATCCGTTGCCAGCGTTCTCACACACTCCGCAATCAGCTCCGCGACCGAGACGTTTTCGGCCTGGCCTTCATAGTTCAGCAGAGCTCGATGCTGCAGAACTTCCGCGGCGAAATGCCGAATATCCTCGAAGGAAACATGAGGACGTCCCTGGCTGAGAGCTCGCACACGAGCAGCTCGAATCAGCGCCTGAGCCGCTCGGGGACTGGCTCCCCACCGCAGGTACTCGCGGACTCGGGGCGGAGCAAATTCGGAATCGGGGTGAGTTGCCAGGACAAGCCGGCACGCGTAATCACGCATCGGATCGCTCACCACGACTCGATCCAGAATCTGTCTCAGCTCAAGAATTCGAGGTCCGTCGATGACCGTGCTGACGTCAGTCTGCCTCTTCAGAATGGTGCGGCTGACAACCTCATTCAGTTCGGCTCGGTTCAGAAACGGCACGACCACCTTGAACATGAAGCGGTCCAGCTGAGCTTCCGGAAGCGGGAAGGTACCTTCCTGTTCAATGGGGTTCTGAGTGGCCAGAACAAAGAACGGCTGTTCCAGACGGTAGGTTTCGCCGCCGGTCGTGACGGTGCCTTCCTGCATGGTTTCCAGCAAAGCCGACTGTGTTTTCGGAGTGGCTCGGTTGATTTCGTCGGCCAGCAGCAGCTGAGTGAACACCGGGCCCTGTCGAAACTGAAAACGGTATTTCCCGGCTTCATCCGTCGTCATCATATTGGTGCCGATGACATCCGCGGGCATCAGGTCGGGAGTGAACTGGATGCGATTGAAATTCAGCTTCAGCACCCGCGACAGAGCCTTCACCAGCTCGGTTTTGCCCAGCCCGGGAACTCCTTCCAGCAGCACGTTCCCGCCGCAAAGAATGGCGGTCAGAGTCGCCTCAACGACCTGTTCCTGCCCGACAATGACCTTGCCGATCGCGTCGCGAATCCCGGCAAATTCAGAACGGAACTGGTCGGCCTCCCGCTGCAGATCGGCAGGATTCGAAACGTCATTCATCAGGTCAGACTCGTCAAAGGAAGAAGGGAATTGTCTCCCGGATACCTCAGGCAATGGGATTTGTGTATCAGAATTCCGCCGGAATTGCATTTCAACGGAATTCAGAACTCCCCGCCGCCCCGGAAACCACTCGGGAAACAAAAACGAACGGATCACACCGGACGGCAGTCTGCCTCAGGTGTGCCGTCCTGCCGTGCCAGTGCTTAACACCTGACAGCACACCGATCACCGGAATTCCGTCTGCTGGAAACCTGCGATGTGGCCATTCTGAATGGAAACCATGGATCCGTATCAGAATTCCTGCTGGCCGGGCCACCGTTTCCGGTCATTCCCCTGAATCCGGAACAGGCTCTGACGGCCAAACGACTGGAAGGTGAAAAGCTGGCAGCTGCCGCCGGTCCGGAACGTCTGGATGCGATCATGCATGAGACCCGCTGCCTGCGAGGGATCAATTTGAGTCGTTCAAGAACTCTCTCAGAATTCGCCGATCACCATGCCATCGTTGATGTCGCACAGTGCCTGCCAGATGCCGTAGACGTTGCGGCGTTCCGGTCCGGTCATGCTGGGCAATGCATCCAGATCAGCTTCGGAAGCACTCTCGATGTTCTCGCTGATAAACCGCACCGACCCATCCATCAAACAAACGTTCAACCCGCCCGAATGCATACTGCCCATGGTTCCCACGCAATCCAAACGTTCCGACGCCGGAGTTCGACTGTCGCATTTATTTGGTCGGCTGTAGGCGCTCCCAAGCGCCGTACAATGTTGTCCGCCCGCCCAGAATGCTCTGCTGGGTTCGTATGTCGGAAACGACGGAATTTGATGAGGGATGTCTCCTCGACGTTCACCAATTATGATCAGATTTGACAATCCATCGGTTGCGTCCCGGAAACGAACGCGGCTGTTCAGTCCAAATGCACCAACCTGACTGTTGTTCGGCAGTTGGTCAGGATGGAACCCGTCCAAGAACGCTCCAAACAATTTCGTGTCCGCCCAGGCCAGATTTGGGACGTATCCACGAATGTATCCATTCACACCGTAACTTGCCACGTAACTGGAACTGCCTAACTCGCTCGCCCAAAGAAACCGAACGTCAATTGGATCGCGAGTATCGGAAGCACAAAGAAAATGCGGGTCTGACAGTCCTTTCAGAAAATCTTCATTTGCATTTGTCGCGGTGATTGGCGAACCCGTTCCGTTATAAAGAGGGAGCGAAAGATCAATCTGCTGGTAGACCGCCAGGCGGTCGATGTACGGCAGGCAGTACAGCCCCCAACTGAACCCGCGAAATGCAGAAACAGGGGCTCCCAACAATTTGGTGTCACCCCCGAGCAGTCCCGGTGGCAGGCACCGATGGACGTCGTGGTAGTTGTGGAGGGCCAGTCCGAGCTGTTTGAGCTTGTTTCGGCATTCGATTCTGCGAGCGGCTTCTCTTGCCTGCTGGACGGCGGGCAGCAGCAGTGCGATCAGGATGGCAATGATGGCAATCACGACCAGCAGCTCGATCAGAGTGAAGCCGGCCGATTTCCGGGATATCAATCGCATTTGCAACCTCGGTTCGCAGGACTCGTGAAAATGCCTGTTCGGTCAGAAGCGGCGGTCACCGCCTTCAGAATTCTCCGATCACCATGCCATCGTTGATGTCGCACAAAGCCTGCCAGATGCCGTAGACGTTGCGACGTTCCGGTCCGGTCATGCTGGGCAGTGCATCCAGATCAGCTTCGGAAGCACTCTCGATGTTCTCGCTGATAAACCGCACCGACCCATCCATCAAACAAACGTTCAACCCGCCCGGATGCCAACTGCTGAAATTCCCGACACAGCCGTCGAGATCTGACTGGGGTGTCTGTCGATCGATTTGTTTGGACGCAGATAGCCGCTCCCAAATGTGAGCCAATTGAATCGCCAAACCAAAACGTTTGACTCGCCGTCCGACGAATTCGTAGGAATACCACTGTTGAGTCCACTCGTCTTTCGGAAATAAGCAAGGAATTGGATGTACCGTCGGTAATGTCACGGAACCTCACCCGGCTATTGCAGAAGAACGCTCCATTCCCCCGCGAATTGGCGAGGCTCGCTGCCCCGACTTCCAGCCAGCCTCCCCAAAACGAACGTCGCTCCAGGAAGCGTTCTGGGGGCCATTCGGGACGTACCACTGACTCCAAAATTTGCCACATAGCTCCCGGTAGCCAGCATTGGTGCCCATTGAAAAGCTGAATTATCTTCCCCATTCTCACGTAAATCTGATGGACACAGCATGGCTGGCAGCGTTGCGTTCGAAAACAAGATCTCATTTGCATTGGTGGTCCCGAGGGGCAAGTGAACGTGTGTGGGTAGATTGAAATCGATTTGTTTGAAAAGAGCGGACTGATCGAGCTGGGGCAGGATCTGAACACCCCAGCCAATTCCTTTATATCCACCAGCCCAAATCGATCCGGAGCTGATTGCATCGGCGGCAATAGTCCCCGGTGGCAAGCACCGATGGACGTCGTGGTAGTTGTGGAGGGCCAGTCCGAGCTGTTTGAGTTTGTTTCGGCACTCGATTCTGTGAGCGGCTTCTCTGGCCTGCTGCACGGCGGGCAGCAGCAGAGCGATCAGGACGGCAATGATGGCAATCACGACCAGCAGCTCAATCAGGGTAAAAGCCGCACAACGCCCGAGCTTTCGTGACTTCATCGAAAAACTTTCTGAAATCTGGATTTCTGATGTCCGGTTTCTGCCCGCATTCGCCACAAACACGGTAGCCCGCTGGAGTGTCAACTGCAATTGCCAGGAAGAACAATCAGCCTCATGAGAAGATTCAGATTTCCACATGGTAGAAGTTGACGATCTCAGCCTCAAGGTTGACACCCTGGTCTCCGCGTAGAAACCCCACTAACGTCCGGATTGCCTGAGTGTTCTCGCCGGAAGTAAGAGATCTCAGAATTCGACGACTTACGTAGGTGATTCACTGTATTTGTCAATGTGCCCGCATTGACTGCAGGGCCTCAGGGATCGCTCACACTATGCAGTCACCGAAGACCTTGAGTCCCGCCTGCTGCTGGTGGCTCCATATCTTCAAAAGCTGCACCTGGACCAGGCACGCTGTCCGCGGAAGCCGGAGCTGCGAACACAGAGTCATCGAACCGAGGCGTGCGCGTGCTCGCACGAGAGGCTCTTCCTTCGCGGGCGTTCTCGCGGGTTTCGGAAGAGTTGTCCAACTGCGACGTCAGCCAGCGCGACTGTTGTTATCGCAGCAGCATGTACATCGCGTCTGCGGGAAGTTTCAGCTGAACACCTGAGGTCGCACGCTGCAGCGGCAGGTCCTTCACAGGAAGACCGTTCGCATCCAGCTGAGTTGCCGTGGTGATGACGGAATTGTTCAGAGTCAGGTCGATCTCCGCATTTTCCAGATTCCACGGACTGCCACCTCGGCTGACGATTCGTTCGGTCCCGTTGTCCGCTGGTTCTGTTCTCCAGCCATACGGACGAGCGATCGTTCCGACCTGCAGAAGGATGTTTTTCGATGTCGCCAGTTCCCGGTCATCCAGAGATACTGCCATCAGGGTGACATAGCTGTTTCGCCCGGAGACCAGGAGCTCGCCCAGTCGAACGCTTCCCGCTGACGAAAGATCTCCCGCGACGGCTTTGGCTCGCGGGGCATTCAGGGAACACAGGCCGGCGCCGTAGTTCCACATGAGCTCTCCGCTGAGGCTGCGGACGGTGGAGCGTTCAGTGTCGATTGCCGAAGTCAGATCGGCCAGTTTGGTTTCACCCGGTCCGAATTCCACTTCCACTCCGCCCGCCAGCCAGGCCAGCGGAGTGATACGTCCCTGAGCCGCCGCTTCGGCCTGAGTCGCCGGAGCTCGTGCATCGCGATTGGGATCAAAACCGGCTTCCTCCGGCAGCAGGGGAGGTTTTCGAGCCCACACATCGGTCAGTGGTCGGCGTTCAATCACGGCCGGTCCGGCGGTCCGTATGTCGCCTCGACGAAACATCAGAGCGGCGGCCGGAAACATTCCCAGCTGAGCCGGAGTGGACAGCTGCCATTTCTCCATCGGTGGACCAAATCCAACGTCCCCGGTCGAGAACCAGTAAAAAATATCCATTCCGGTCAGAGCCGAATAGGCGGCCACCAGAAACGGCCCTTCGCTCTGATACCTCAGCGGCGGCACCCAGGCACTTTCGGAAATGATCATCGGGTGTCCGTGAACCTGCCGCAGAGCCAGCGGAAAATCCCACGGTCGGCGCAGAGCTGACTCGCTGCTGATCAGATCGCCTTCACTGATCAGATATCCGGCCTTGTGCTTCTCTGTGGGATTCACATGCTGCCCGCCGTTGAAGTAGCGGTTCACGCCGATCACATCATTCGCTGAATAGGCATAGCGTTCCGCATCCAGCAGCTTTGCTGAATCGGCTGTTCTCCAGTTGCCCGCATTGATCAGCCCCGTGTATCCGATTTCCTCCTTCAGAAATCGGGAGATCTCTGTGTTGAACGCATACATCAGCTCAGAATAGAACTGCACCTGATCATTCAGCCGAGCTGCCATGGGGCCGCTCTGGGACTGAGTCAGATGCCAGATCTGCTGGGGCATCACAATTCCATCGCCGAACTGATCACCTTCCACACGAGTCGGACCGCCCCAGGCTGCAGTCGCTCGATCGAGTGATCCGTACTTCTTCACCAGCCAGCGACCAAATTCCGTGGCCAGTTCAACTCGCTGTTGTTTGCCAATTGCTGATTCCGTCCAGAACAGCAGACTGTCTTCATTCTGAATCTGGAACAGAGCCACGGTCGGGTCTTCGGCCAGTGGGATTCCGGTGTGAGGATTCGGCCGGGTCAGCAACGCCTTCAGCCAGCCTTTGTACGCCGCCTGCAGCTTCTCATCAAAGAAGATCAGCCCCGTCAGGTTATCTCCGCCGGATTCCTTCAGCCCCCACTTTGGCTGCGGATGAACGCTCACCGCCCAGTACGGAGACAGAGTCACATAGATGCCGTGCTTTTTCATGGCGGCAACCAGACGCCACGCGGCATCGATATCCTTCTGATTGACATCCGTCAGTTCAGATCCCGGCCCCGGAGCCAGATGGCCGTGATGCCGGACCATATTGACACCACGTTTGGCCAGCCACCGAGCATGCTCTTCGACAACCGCCATGTCGTCTCGAAACTGAACGGTGGTGTTGACCGCCCAGAAACGCAGCGGCTGTCCGGCTCCGTCCACAAAGTTCGCTCCGTCTGCTGACCGACGAACTCGCCCGTCACGCCCGGCGGGTTTGGCATTCAGATACGACAGGTCCAGCACCGAATCTTCAGAAAACAGATCGCGGTCCGGTTCAAAAGCCCACATCCCCGGGTCCGCCAGCCCCAGCTTCTGCCCCGGTTTCCGGCTGCCTTCAGGAACAAACGACGATGAACTCAGCACAAAACAATCCAGCCCGCCATGCCGGTTATTGCTGCTTTCGAACCGGACTTCCAGAACATTGATCCCCTTTTCCAGAGGCAGTCGTCCGGCCTTCACCCACGCCACAAACCTGAGATCGGGTTTGCCATCACTCGCGATATTGATGTTCTGTTCGTTCTTCTTCAGAGAAACGCTCTGCCAGTCCCCACCATTCAGACGAACTCCCAGTTCCGCCGCCACCGGGTTGGCTCGCAGCCAGAATTCATGCTCGCCCGCAGATGTCGCCTCGAACTCATATCGAGCAATCGGCATCCGGCCGTCAGCAAAATGAGACAGCCAGTCACCACCGGACAACTCTGTCTTGCGCACGGAATTGTACCAGCCATGCTCACGCATCGAATTCGAAACAGCGTCCTCGCCTTCCACCCAGATCAGATCGTCAGCCTCTGATATCACGTCAATCAGCAGAAGAATGATCAGGCAACACGCAGCACAACGGAACATGAATCATCTTCCTCGTCGAGAGAGAACTGTCACTTCAGGAATGCCAAAACGCAGGCCTCCTGCCGGCACTGGCGGCTTATGACCATTCGCCGGATTCCCGCGGAAACATTTCCTTCGCCAGTCGACCGAATTCCGCTCCGGCCCGGTCAATGTCTGCCAGCAGTTGATCAGTTGTCTTTCCCGAGGAACCTCGCGCTGCGGGGATCAGAGTTCGACATTCAAAAGAATCCATGGCCCGAGCGGCTTCCAGCAGTCGAGCCGTTTCGTCTGCCGGAACCGCCAGAAAGCCATGCTTGTCGGCATGAATCAGCGAACCCGGAACAACGGGCGTTCCGAAGACCTCAACTTCGCAGTTCCATCGCACCGGACAGCTGAATGCGTGCCCGACACTCAGCCGTCGAGCCAACGCCTTGAAACCGGCATTCGTCATCTCGTCCACATCCCGCACAGATCCATCTGTGATGGTTCCGACGCATCCCAGAGCTCGATGAATATTGCTGTTCACTTCTCCCCAGAAAGCTCCCAGCGTTGCCGGCTTGTCCAGGTCCTGCACGACAACAATCTTCGGCCCCGGCACAGACGCCACATAGCGCCGATAGTCGCTCCACGCTGTTGACTTCGCTGACTTATGAGCCGGGTTGCCGGGTTCAATCACCACAGTCACCGCGTAACCGACCATCGGCCCCATCTGAGGCATGAAGTCCCGAGTTTCTTCCAGGTTAAAGCACTCATGACCGGCATCCCGCGACGTGATCTGTTCCCAGCCGTTGTAAATGGTCGGGGTGTTCCATCGTTTCAGCTCCAGAAGCTGGTCATGACTGAGGGGCGAATGAGTCATCTGAAAAAATCCTGAAAACCACAAGGGAAAACTCCGGAGATCAGGCTCCCGCCTGACAGTTCCGCAGCTCCGGCTCCCGCCTGACAGTTCCGATGATCCTTTCAGGCAGAATCCGGATCTCCAGGCAGGGCCAGTTCCACACAACGACCGAGCGAACCGCTTAATCCGGAAAGTCAGTCGCCACAGCATCCCTGACCGACAATCGGCAGAGCGTTCTCCGACTTCTGCTGACATCCCGCCGCCTGTTGCGACAGCAGATACGGAGCAGCGGTCTGAGTATGATCGTGACCGCTGTAGACTCCGAAGTCATTAAACATCAGCTTCTTGGCAATGCGGTAATACCAGTTGCGTTCCGGAATCTCGTGCCCGGGATGATACTGCGACGTTCTGGGCACCATATTCTGCAGTTCCCGCATTGCGGTTCCCCGAGCTGTCGAATCTTTGGCGGAATGCTTTTCCACCACCTGCTGCAGCAGTTCCGGACGCTCAAGCACAATACAGCCCCGAGTCGTCTCCTGAGAAACCTTGCGAAAGTCGGCCAGATATTCGGACTGCGTGACCTTCTCGAACAGAGTTCTCTGGTCGTCGTCGCTGCTGTGAATGGATTCTTTCGAAAACTGCACAATCGGACAGGGTTCGATATCTCCCCACGGATTGATGTGATGACTGAGTCCGTTCGCTGCCGGACACAGAGCTCGACCTTCTCCGTCGTAGTACGCATCCACAATGATGATGGGCTTCTTTGCTCGCATATCGACGACAAACTGTCGAGCTCGTCGCTGCTGTTCCGGAGTCAGACACAGTTCCGGAGTCGCATCGGGGCCCATCGGTCGGTACACGTGAAACCAGGTGTACAGGACTCCCATTTCAATCAGACGATCAATCCACTGTTCGGTCAGCAGGTCGTCAATATTACTCTTTGCCAGGCTGGTGCAGACGCCCGTCATCACGTTGGCCTTCAGGCAGTTCTGAATGCCGGCCAGAGTCTTGTTGTAAACGTCGCTGCGGCCTCGACGTTCATTGCTGATGATTTCGTTGCCTTCCACGCTGATCAGCGGAGTCACGTTGCCCATGCGAAACAGTCGCTGAGCTTTCTCTTCTGTGATGAACTGACCGTTGGTGAAGATCTGGAAATAGCAGTCGGGATGACCTTCCAGAATGTCGAACAGTTCCGGATGCATAAACGGCTCACCGCCCACGATGCCGAAGAACGAATTCCCCACGGCTTTCGCTTCAGTGATCAGCTTGTTCATGGCCTTCAGGTCGATCGTCTGCTGTTTGGCAGCCACATCCACCCAGCACCCCTGACACCGCAGATTGCAGCTGTTGATGATCGACACATACAGAAACGGGGGAAAGAACTGTCCCTTCTTCAGACGCCGCTGATGAGCCAGCACCGACCGGCCGCCCTTGACGCCCATATTCCAGATCAGCTTCCACAGCAGCCGCTTGTTGGTTTCCAGCAGCACCCGCTTCGCCATCTTCATTGTGTAAAACATGATTCGTCCGTCACCGTTCAACCCAAGGCCGCTCTTGCCAAATGAGACCAGCCCCGCTGACAACCCTCTCCCGCAGCACCGATCCGGTCGAGAGCGATCCTCACACCTGATTTCACGCCGACATTATTGCCGGAAAAGATCCGTTTTCCTACCACCGCAGGGAATTTGTCAGACTTCCGATTTCTGTCGTTGCCGGTACCGACTTCGCCATGCTGTGAACCGCTCCAACAACATCCCGCCCGCCGGTTGCCGACCCGGGTGCGATGCCATCATCGCGCAGCAGGGCAGGCACGTTTGATCGGCCCTGCAACGGCACTTCGCAATGAGCCCTTGTTATCCGCGCCGGCAAGCGGTGTGTGACCGGAATCTCCCCGCCGCTTATCATCAAACCGTTTCCAGCCCGCACGTTCACGGCATTGTTCTGTCACGCGTCTCGGCAGCGTCGTCGTTTCGTATAAAATACGGGCCGCCGAATGCACCATCTTCATGCGTATGAATAAGAGTCCATTCGTACGTTTCGGGGAACACGGCGAATTCGAGTTCGTTGTAGGCGGAAACATCAATGACCGGCCCGGCATAGCGGTTCGCTGTGCATGGCCGCTGGTTTTCTGATATTGGAAATGCAGTGATTCGTGCCGACAGGAAGAGCAGGATCAATTGGTCATCGCTGGTCGCGAGCCAACTGTCAATCGCCTTCAGCCCGTGAGTCTCGCGGAGGGTGTCGGATTGCGTCGCGAACACTGACGTCCACCGTTTCATGATGGCAAAGGAATCCTTCCGAGGAAGCTCCGTGAGCGTCACTCCATGCTCAGCGAGGTATCGATGAAATTCCTCGAGCAGTTTGATGTTGATGTCTCCTCATACCTTCAGTGACAGAACAAATTGCCATCTCTGCGGCGGCAGGGGATGGTGCCGCAGAAACTGTGCGTTGAACTTTTGCGCTTCGTGAGCGGGGTGGACCTTGGTTTGTCCCCGCAGGATCAATCGCCTGAAGGTGTCCCGTTGGGCAGCATCTTACCAGGCCTGAAGGAGGCTGTCACCGGCAATGGCGGATTGTGCATCGCGTTTGCGATGTCGAGGACTCCAGCCGCCGAAGCGACACGAACGACTTTCCCCCTTTGGCAGAATGTGCAGGCACCAGCGACGAACGAATTCCAGCGCCGTGAAGAGATTTCCGGAGGGGTGTTCCTGCAGACTTATGAAAGCCGGAATTCGGATTCACATCACCCCGAATCGGGTTTTACAACACAGTCCATCCGTCCGTCCGCCGCAGGGTGACTCTCGACCAAGAGTCATCCCGACACTTCTGAGATGATTGCGCGGCATGGGCTGACCTCGCAGAGCGAGGAGCCACTGTGGCGCCTCGCTCCGCGAGCAGCCCCTCACTCAACAAATCCGCCCGGAGCTCAAAAAGAGCCTGGGTGCGCGCCGTACATGAGTTTTCCAGGCTGCGCAGAGCAGGTGCCGCACCAAAGGTTTTCCAGGCTGCCGCGGACACGGGTGCGCACAAGGTTTTCAGACTGCGCTAAGCCACGGGTGCGCGCTAAAGGTTTCCAAGCTGCGAGCCGTGGGTGCGCGCAGAGTTTCCAGGCTGCCAGCCCTGGGTTCAGTTGGAGTTTACGGGGATTTGCCGGCTTTCCCGGTGTTTCCAATGCGGAATGATCGGTGTCAGCCGACTTTTCGGCAAAGTTTCACACCGCGATCTCGATATCTTCTGGCAATTGTTGGGGAGTTTGCCGACACAGGGAGAGTTCAAACTCTCAGTTGTTACGGCGCCTTCAGCATCTGTACGGGCACGACAGCTTCTCCGCCGGAACCGTCGAGACGAACCTGAACGGTGACAGGATTGACGAAGCGAAGAAGCGTTCCTTTCTTCGGCCCTCCCGGGAAGATCAGCGACCACGATGTCATTGACTTTCCAGGAAACTCCCGGCATGGGAGCGGTCCTTTCAGGAGTCGGGTTGGGGGCGGTTCCGGGAGACGACTGCTGCGGAATCTTCGCGGGTGCCGACGAATGCTGAGTTTCACGCTGGACAAACTGAGCATTCGGTCTGGCGGGAATATCCGGTTGCGGTCCCGGATCCGTCACTCGGTTTCCTGAAGCCAGAAACGCTGCGGGGATGAAGCTCACGATCAACAGAACACCTCGCCAGAACCAGGCCCGGTATCCGGTAAACGCTCCCTGAACCAGGCGCTTATAGGGATGATCATCCCCCTGTCGCATCATTTCCAGTCGGGCAGATCGGGAGAAAACCATTGCCAGAACTGTGCCCGGATCAGACAGGATGATCTTGAGCATCGGCATCACGCCTCCGAAAAACACCAGAAGCACTCCAATCCCGGCGACAGCGCCTGCGATTTTGATGCCGGTCATTCCCAGCAGCCACGCCTGCAGGCAGACTCCGGCGGCTACCAGCCAGTGCCAGTGCCGCCCAAACCACGATTCAGGTTTTCCGGAACGCTGCTGTTGTTTCGAACCTGATCGCCGAGAACGGGGCGGACGCACCGATTCCGCTTCTTCCGACTCCTGACGGGGCGGACGAGTTTCGCGCCGGGCTACGGCCCTGGACGACCCTGTCTCAGAGTTTTTCTTCGGCTGAGCTCGCGGCGCCTCGGACTGAACCGGTTTCGGCGAAGCAGAGGCCTGAACCAGCAGGCCGGTCTGGCAGTCGGGGCATCGGATCTTTCTTCCGGCCAGATCGTCTTTGACATTCAGCTTTCGACCACAGGCTGGGCACTGAACGGAAATCGCCATGCAATTCTCTCCTGTCGGGACACTTCATCCGGAATCCAGACGCATCGTCAGGCTGATTACTATCAGAACTCAGGAACCGAATTGCAACTCGATTCAACTGCGCCCAACAGTATGGTTCAGGTTGAATCGGCCGGTCGAAGTCAATAGGCTGACACGGCGGGTTCGCAGCTGTCAGCGGCCTGTTGAAGAACGGAACATTTCCTGTCGGTCAGGAAGTCTGACTTTCGTTGTTCAGTAATTCCGGCAGGTCTTACGGAAGACGAATGATGATACCGCTGAACGCTCGAACTGTTCCCGTTCTTCTGCTGATGTGGGTGTCGGGCGCTGTCGGGTTGGCGGACGAGCGTCGTCCGAACGTGGTGATGATTCTGGCCGATGATCTGGGCAGTGTTGATCTGAACTGTTACGGATCGGATGACCTTTCGACAGAACATCTGGACGCTCTGGCCGCGCGAGGAATTCGGTTCAGTCAGTTCTACGCGGCTGCTCCGGTGTGTTCGCCGTCCCGAGCGGCGTTTATCACGGGGCTGTATCCTCAGCGAGCCGGAGTTCCTGGAAACGTGTCGTCGGAAGAAGGCAGGCCCGGTATGCCCGCTGATACCCCGACCGTGGGAGATGTCTTTTCCGCCAACGGTTACGCCACCGGACATGTGGGGAAATGGCATCTGGGATACTCAACGGAGACGATGCCCAACAGCCAGGGATTCGCGACATCCTTTGGACACACGGGAGGCTGCATCGACAACTATTCTCACTTCTTCTACTGGCAGGGCCCCAATCGCCACGACCTGTGGCACAACGGCACGGAAGTGTTTCAGGACGGTCACTACTTTCCGGATCTGATGGCGGATCACGTGATTCAGTTCCTTGAAGCTCAGAAAGATCAGCCCTTTCTGCTGTACTGGGCCATGAACACTCCGCACTACCCGCTGCAGGGAACCGAACGCTGGCGAAAACACTATCTCAGCCTTCCGGAACCTCGCAGACAGTACGCTGCATTTGTATCGACAACGGATGAAATCATCGGCCGAGTTCTGCGGCGGCTGGATGAACTGAATCTGCGAGAGAACACGATCATTGTGTTTCAGTCGGATCACGGCCACAGCACAGAAGAACGCACCTTCGGAGGCGGCGGGAATGCCGGACCATACCGCGGAGCCAAATTCAGTCTGTTTGAAGGAGGAATCCGAGTTCCCGCGATCATTTCCTGGCCCGGAAAACTTCCTGAAGCCGCCATCCGGCCTCAGATGGCCACCGGCTGCGACTGGCTGCCGACTCTGGCGGGCCTGTGTCGTCTGAAGACAGATCAGTTCACATTCGACGGCAAAGATCTGGCTCCCGTGCTGCATTCTGAAACAGCACCGACTCCGCATGATGTCTTTCACTGGCAGAGCGGCGGCAGTCGAAACCATCCTCAGTGGGCCGTGCGTAAAGGTGACTGGAAGCTGATCGCCAACCCGAACGACACCAGCAACAAAGCCGAATTGACGGCCGCCGACAAACGCTTTCTGGTGAACCTGGGAGATTCCATCCACGAACTTGAAAACCAGGCCGACCTGAACCCGGATGTCGTGAAGGAACTGGAAGAACTGCACAACGAATGGATTCGAAACGTCAGCCCGCAGACAGAATGAAAGCCATGCTCGGGCCCCCGCAATGGTCCAGCCGGCGGCCGAGCCTGATCGCAGTGCAACCTCACGACGGAAACGGCGAAGAATTGCGAAAATGATCCGTTCGGAAGCCATATTTACCCAAAATCAGCGTTTCGATAATCTGCGGGCCGGTTCGTTTTGCGAGTGAAAGGATGCACTGGTGAGTCCACTTTCTTCAGTTCTGTTTGCTCAGTTCGATCTTCCCACCGAGGCACCTCCGGGTCCGGAAGAAATTCCTGTTCAGGCGGAAACCAGTCCGCTGTCGGCCGTGCTGGATTGGGTGACGACTCGGATTTCGCCGGATCACGTCATCGAGCAGGCGATGTACTATGGCCCTAAGCTTCTTGGGGCAGCGGCGGTGTTCGTCGTCGGTCGCTGGATCGCGAGAATCGTGACCGCTGCAGTCGTTCGAGGAGCTCGGAAAGCTCGCGTCGATCCGACGCTGGTTGGCTTCGTCGGCAACCTGATGTACATGCTGCTGTTGACGGCCGTCTGCATCTCGTCGCTCGGGCAGCTGGGAATCGAAACTGATTCGCTGACAGCCGTCCTTGCCGCGGTCGGCTTTGCCGTCGGTATGGCAATGCAGGGATCGCTCGGCAACCTGGCTGCCGGAGTCATGCTGATCTTCTTCAAGCCGTTTCGTGTGGGCGAGCTGGTTGAAGTGTCCGGAACCAAAGGGACCGTGGTGGAAATTCAGATCTTCAACACCATCCTGCTGACTCTGGACAATGTTCGGATTATTGTTCCCAACGGTAAGATCACGGAAGCAGCCATTCATAACTTCTCGGCCGAACGCGAACGTCGGATCGACCTGGTCATTGGCTGTGGATACAACGATGACCTGCTGGCCGTGAAGAAAACGCTGATGGAAATCCTGCAGGCCGAATCCCGGGTGCTGAAGTCGCCCGAACCTGTGGTGGCCGTGATGGAACTCGGAGCCAGCAGCGTGAACTTTGCCGTGCGACCGTGGGTCCTCAGCGCGGATTATGGCAAGGTCCGGTTTGCTCTGATCGAAGAAATCAAACTGGCCTTCGATCG
>JAWKTY010000032.1:0-71517 GCA_041398865.1 Planctomycetaceae bacterium | reverse complement strand
GCAGACCGACGTTCTCTACGGAGTCGCTGACTGCAGGAAGCTGACCAGGTCCAGAATTTCGGACCTGTTGAATGTCATCAGCAGGCCTTCAGGCATTGTCGACTGATGTGACGGACTCAGTTCGTCCAGGTCGGCGGTGTTCAGAGTGATGGTTTCTTCCGGTCTGAGCGGGTTCGGCAGCAGAGTGATCGAATCGTCGGTCTGTTTCACCATCAGTCCGCTTTTCACGACGCCTTCGGCGGTGACGGCCAGCCAGGTTTGATACTGTTTGTTGATCTCCACGGACGGTTCCAGAATCTGCTGCAGCAGCCTGGCTCCCTGAAATCGTTTTGTAACGTCCGTGAGTTCGGGGCCCAGCTGAGTTCCCTGACCGCGGACTCGATGACATTTGATGCAGCCGGCCAGGGTGAATACCTGAGCTCCGCGTTCCGGGCTGGCCTTGGCGAGTTCCTGCGGCAGATCGGGAAAGTCCGTCATCGCCCAGCGCTGAACGAACTTTCGACCGATTTCATCCGGAGTCGGTTCCGGAAGGGGCTGATCATCCGGAAGCACATACAGCGATCCTCGCATGATTTTCGAGTGCCCGGGATAGGTACACATCAGAGCATAACGGCCGGTTTCCTGCGGAGCTTCAAAGTAGACCGTGTACTGATCGCCCGGATTCAGAATCGGCGAGAAGCAGATTTCCGCCGGGTCGTCCGGGACATAATGAGTCGCGATGGCTCGGGGATTACTGGCCAGCATCATGGCCTGATCACCAAACGCGTCGACCTGATCCGCCTTCAGGATCACAACATTGTGAGGCATTCCGGGGTCTGTGTTGTGAAACGTGAGTGCCACTCGGGTTCCCGGTGCCACCTTCAGGCGACGAGGTTCGTACTGCAGGCCGGTGACAGCATTCAGCGACATCTTCCGGGCATTCGCCACCCACCCGAAGTTGGTGCCCAGAGCATCCTGCTGAACAAGGCGAGGATCCTGAGGATAGGTTTCTGCTTTGGGAAATCCCGGCCAGCGGCGTTTGGCGATGAGCCGGTAGCCGGGAAAGTCTGTAAAAGCCGATCCGGTTTCGTAGATGGTCAGGTAGGCATCCGGGGTGAACTGAATTCCGTCTGCAGTCTCCAGCTTCATGTGCAGATGAAACTGCATGACGGAATGCAGCTGAGGAATCTCAACGAACACGCTGCGATGGTCATCCAGCAGATGAACGGACTGCACTGCGACCGAATCATGCCCCTGACGGCCTTCCTGCTTCACGCTGTATTCCGGTGATCCGTAACCCTGGCTGTACAGATAGTTCCACTGCTGACAGAACACGTTCTGCAGCTGAACCGAATCGGGACGGATGTCGCAGTTGAAATGCACAAGCAATCCGTTTTCCCGAGTCTCAACCCGCACTGGCAGAGGCATGGGCTGACCCGTGAATCTCAGTCTCTGCAGACAGCCGTTGTCGCGTCCGTAGCTCTGCCAGCCCTCCGTTCCGGCGACATAAATGCAGCCATCGTCTTCGTTGAACGTCAGCCGACAGGCTCCGCTGGCAAATTCACCGGGCAGTGGAACCACGCCCCCCTGAACGACACCGTTCACTTCTTCCCGAAGCACAAGATAGTGGCTGCAGTTTCCATACGATGAACCAATTACCATTCCGGACAACGGCCCCAGGCGATCGTCCTTTGGCAGAAAGCGAATCTCGCCACACGAATTGTCCACGCAGCGGGGAATGAAGCACTGCGGCAGGTCGTATCCGAATTCGCCGTGGCCGGGGCGAGGCCCATGAAGTCCGTGATAGCTGCCGTCATGTACGTTGAAAATGGCAGACGCCGGGGTCCATGTGCCTTCCTGAACCGTCGCCAGAGTGATTGAGCCGTCGGCGGAAACTCCGATGCCGTTGCAGTTCCTCAGTCCGGTGCCGAGCGATTCAGGTTTCTGTCCGGGTTTACAGCGGGCCAGTCCGAAATCGTGCGATGCCACTGCCCAGTAAAGCCTTCCCGAAACATCCTGCTGCAGCGATGTGGCGAAGTCGTGTCCGCCCGTTGTCGGATAGTCGTTGGTAACACATTCGTAGAAATCCGCTTCTCCGTCTTCGTTGAAATCGTGCAGCCGTGTCACCTGATCGTTGCCGCCGGCGATGATCTTTCCATCCTGAACCACCAGTCCCAGCGGCTGGTACAACCCGGCCGCAAAACGCTGCCACGTGAGCTGATTCAGTGTGGAATCGACTCCGCTGACAATCCAGACATCGCCCAGCAGAGTCGAAACTGCCATCCGCCCGCCCGGCAGTACGGCGCATCCGGCCAGTCTCATTGGAGTCCCGAAGGCGTTCTCTTCGGCGAATGGAATTGTCAGCGTGTCAATCGCGAAACTGTCCGTCGATGATCCGAGCTGTCCCTTTGTCGCCGTGGTGTCCGTGGTCCACTGACCGTCGGTTGCGATGGTCAGTGACTCTGGGGCATCAGCAGGACGAAATTCCTGCAGACGACGCATCAGTTCATCATCCCCCGACGTCAGCACCAGGTGCACGATCGAATGCGAACCATCTGCCGGAGATTCGCCGAACTTCAGAGCGTACATGTTCTTGTCTGCGACCAGTGAGACCGCCGCGTCGTTCGTAACCAACTCGAACGCAGCTGAATCCTGCGTCTCCGGAGCGATCTTGAGCATCGTCCCGGGGGGAAGACTTCCTTCGAACTGCAGCGAACGAATGACCGCCGGTCCTGCCATCCACATGCGGTCCAGAACGTGACAGTCACCAACCCTGTAACTGAAGACGACATCCTGACCGTGACGATGAAATCCGAGGTACCGGGGCTTTGTTTCGGCAGGAAACTGCCAGCAACTGCCCGTCAGATCGACCAGTCGATTGCCAACGGCTGCCGCTCCGTCGTGTACCCCGAAACGACCGGAACCTCGCGACACAAACCCGCCGCTCCATGTCTCGATAAAGCTGAATGTCAGCGGATCAAAGACGGCGGTGACGGTGGCGGGTAGCTGAGTCAGCCGGAGAGCCACGCCCTTCTGCGTATTGTGGCCGAAATGGCGAATGCGACTGCAGATAACATTGCCGCTGTCCACATCGTTCAGGGTATCATCGTTGCTGGCTTCAGCGGGATTCTGTCCCCAGTGCCCGAAAGCTCCGCCATCCATGCCGGGGAACTGAGCCAGGAACTCGGGAATCGGCTGGCCGGACTTCAGAATCTCTTCGGCCTGGTGAAAGTAAAAATCCTGAACTCGATTTTCGGGGAAGGGCCGAAGCTGCTGCCCCAGCCAGCATCGCAGACAGCGACCGCGACACAGAGCCAAACCAACCGCGCGTTGTTCATGTGCTCCCCAACGTGGGCGCTGCCCACAACTGATTGAATCCCGCGTCAGGCTTCCGGCGTCAGCACACATGGTCACAAACTGACAGAGCCGGTGCCAAAGGGATATCGCAGCAATCCGCGAACCCGCTTTAACCCACAGCAAATTCGAATCGTCTTATTCGAAGGACGAATTGGGGAAACCGGCGGCGTCAGAGCGGCAACCGCATCTGCGCTTTCACGTCGGCACCGAAGGTCACTTTCACTCGACGGTCGTTGATGGCGTCTTCGCGTTCCTGAGGCACCAGTTCGACGGCCGTGACACCTTCCATCCTCCAGCGTTTCCTTCACCTTGGGATAGCACATGAACGGGCAGCTCATCTCAGGAACATCCAGAGTTGCCGTATCGCCCGAACTGAAAGATACGGTGATGGCTTCGTTCGACGGAACAGATGCGGTCGGCTTCACGGTTGTTGTTTCTCCACAACCTGACAACACCAAGCACAAAGAAACAGCAGCAAGTTTTCGCACAGAAATCTCCTCAAATGTTGAAACAAAGCCGGGATTCGGCCCGGGGTACGTGTTCTGATGAATTCGGATAACCCGTCGGCACGTCGACGAACAAGTTCGGCCTTGCAGGTGCAGACGAATCGCCAACTGTAGCCGCAAACGGCAGGCGGTCGATCCCGTATTTCCGCCACCGTCGTGACTTATCAGCCTTGCGAACCGGAATACAGAGTTTCGGAAAGGCGATCACCAGCGTCCATCCACAGTTTACTGATTTTCGCCAATCGCTTCGGCAAGGGAAGTTTTCCCGATGAAAAATCAACGGTATTCTGAAAACGCTGGTTGCGGACGGTGATTGCCGGAATGTGCTGTGTTCGCTGCGAATACAACTCTGTTGTGAAACTCGGTTCCTGTGCCAGGGCTTACGCTTTCGGGGCGCCCGTTTGCCATCTTTTTCAGCTGCTGATTTCGCGAAATCGAACTGTTCAGAATTGACTCATGAAATACACCGTCCTGCTGCTTATCGGTCTGGCTGCCATCGCGTCACCGCTTCAGGCCTGCAACGTTCCGGTCTTCCGGTACGCTCTGGAACGCTGGCAGACGGATTCCAGTGAGGTGATCGTCTTTCACGATGGCGAGTTTTCTCAGACACAGCAGGAGGAGGTTCGTGAGCTCACTGCGAAGTCTGAACGGGCTCATGGAAAGTTCATTCTCGCAGACGTCAGTCAGACTCCCGACGACGCGGTTTCATCGCTTTGGAAAGATCTGCAGAATTCAAAGGCCGAGTTGCCCTGGGTCGTCATTCGTTCGAATGTCGCTGAAAAATCCGTCAACTGCTGGCGAGGAACTCTGGCGGACTCACTGAAACTGCCTGTTCTGGATTCACCCGTCCGCAGGGAACTCAGCCAGCGCCTGCTGTCGGGGCATTCCGTGGTGTGGCTGATGCTGAAGGGCAGGGACGGTGCCGAGACAGACCGACTGAAGACTGTCCTCACAGCGGAACTTAATAAGCTCGGCACCAGAATTCCGATTCCGGACGGAATTGGTTTGCCGGGGTCAGAACTGTTCTCGGATATCCCACTGCTGATGAAGTTTTCTGTGATCGAAATTGATCCCGGCGACGCTCAGGAAACCTTTCTGACAGGCCTGCTCCAAAGCTTTGCACCGGAAGCTGTTCAGGAAGGGCAGGCTCTGGTGGTTCCGGTGTTCGGACGAGGTCGAGCCCTGGAAGTGATTCCCGGCCGGCAACTGAACGAAGGTTTGATTGAGGACCTGACGGTGTATCTGTCCGGAGCGTGTTCGTGTCAGGTCAAGGAACGCAATCCCGGCTTCGACCTGATCACAATGACAGACTGGGAAACCGAACTGTACGGCGAGGACGCTGAAGACGTTCGCAGTCAGATTCAGCCACCAAAATCCGGTGATGCTCCTGTTCTGCTGACGATTCCCCCAGGTTCGAAGTCCCGCAACCGGTAGTACGCCCCCTTTTTCCAGAGGCACATCCCGGAGCCGGGATTGTTTCTGCCTGGCATCCGCATCAAGTGCTCCACATCAGCGCCCGCAGATGTTTTCACAGTGAAATTGAAGAAACGACTGTTATTTCAAGAGTAACGACATCTGCGAAACCCACCGCACCCAAACCGCTGAACCTTCATGAAAAATCGGGGTTAACGCCTGGAAATGCGACAGCGGCATTCAGAAAAGATCCCCCCACCGTGTGCTCATCATCATTCTGAAATCGGCAGTCCGGCTGATGACGTCTGAAAAGATTTCCGCAGCCTTTGTGCATAACGAAATCCGACTTTGTATGATGATCGTCGGCGTCGACCGCGCCGTGAATTCGGGATTCAATGGACGTCAGCATGAAGTGTTTGCGAAAGACGGAAAGAGTGTCATTTCAGCAGTCGATTCGAAGCCTCCCGGCGGTGATTGGCAGCTGCCTGGCGCTGCTGTGCTGCGGGGCACTGATTGCGCAGGAATTCGATCTGAATCCGCCTGGTGACCGGGAATTCATCAATGATGAAGCCGGGATGCTGGACGGGGCTTCGCGTGAGACCATTCGGGGCATCTGTGATCGGCTGCTGAAGGACAAGGCAACTCCCATCATCGTCGTGACGATCGATTCGATGGAGAAGCACGGCGGACGGAACATGCCGATCGAAACCTATGCCGCCCTGCTGTTCAATCAGTGGCAGATCGGGCATGCGACGCTGAACGGGCAGGACTGGAACACCGGAATTCTGCTGCTGGTTTCGAAAGGAGACCGAGCGGCTCGGATAGAACTGGGAGCGGGTTGGGGGAGAACAGAAGACCGCACCTGCCGCCGAATCATGGACGAGCACATCATTCCCCAGTTTCGACAGGGACATTTCGCCGACGGAATCATCGCCGGTGTGCAGGGGCTCGACCGGATGGCTCGCCAGCTGGAACTTCCCGGACGAACTCGAACGACGGCCGATTACCTGATCCCCGTGATCTTCTGGGGGCTGGCGATTTTTACGGCGGTATCGCTGTATCGTCGAGGTTCCAGTGGCTGGGCCTGGCTGTTCTGGGGCGGCGTCTTCACGGTGATTTGGTTTCTGCTGAGAACCATGGCAGAGAACAGTCGATCGGGTGGTGGCGACTTCGGCGGCGGATCCTTTGGCGGAGGTTCGTCCGGAGGCGGCGGTGCTTCGGGGTCGTGGTAAGACAACAAATACGCACAGAAACACATTGAGGCGACGACTGTGACGACAGCATCCAGAGTCATTTGTCAGGCACATCGGGATCAGGTTCAGGCCGCCGTTGCGGCCGCAGAGGCTCGCACCAGCTGCGAGATCGTTCCGGTGGTGGCCTCGGCATCGGGGCGGTATGACCGAGCGGAAGATCTGGTTGGTCTGTGGCTGGCGGTTATTGGCGGCGTGGCCGTGTTTCTGAACCTGCCGGGACCGGGTCCCGTCGGAAGCTGGAACGAATCGTCTCACGGACTGCAGGCATTGTTCCTCGCCGGCACCATGGTGCTGTGTTTCACCGCCGGAGCCCTGCTGGCTGATCAGTTCCGAACTCTGCGGCGCCTGTTTACGCCTCAGCGCGAGATGATCGAGGAAGTCAGTCGGCGAGCTCGGCAGCTGTTCTATGATCGACGAGTGCACCACACCGCCGGAGCATCCGGTCTGCTGATTTATGTCTCGCTGTATGAACGCCGAGCAGTCGTATTGGGTGATCGCAGTGTGACGGAAGTTCTGGGGGAAAGCTTCCTTCAGGGCCTGTGTGACCGTCTGACTGCCGGTCTCGCGGCGGCTGATGTCGCTTCGGCAATCTGCGACACCATTCAGCATGCCGTCGGTCCGCTGGAAAACGCTCTTCCTCGCGCTGACGGCGACGTCAATGAACTTCCTGACGCGCTGGTGGTCATTGATTGATTGATTATGCCGACAGGCCCTGGATTCGCTCGTTCAAAAACATATCTCGGAGACTCCACTTTGAAATCGATTTTCGTTCTGCTGACATTGGCTGTTCTGTTCGAATCACCGATTCAGGCTCAGACCGTGCGACTGAAACCGGCTCAAAATGCCGGGCAGCTGTTCCAGCTGACGGCTCGAGCCAGTGAGGTTGATTCGAACGCCAAAGAACATCCCGAAATTGGTTTTACCTTCAAGGATGCGAAGGGCAAACCCGCAGATGTGCAGCACGCGATTGTGGACACCCGAGTTCGTTCGAAAGGGCAATTGGTGATCTGGCTGATGGGGCACAACCAGACGCTGTTTGAACGAATTTCCGGCTACGGTCTGCATGGAATTCAGGTTCATTATGCGAATGGCTGGTTTGGAAAACTGAAAGCGTCTGATCGCGACGACGGAACTTCACTGGGGAAGATTCGTCTGGAAGCCGCAACCGGACAGGATGCCAGTCCTCTGGTGGACATTCCGAAAGTCGACAGCATGCAGTTCCGCGCTCTGCAGTTTGTTCGGTGGCTTTCCAAAGAGAATCCTGAAGGCAACTGGCAGCAGTTTCTGACCAAAGACGGCAGCGATCTGCAGTGGGATCGAGTCATTATGTCCGGAATTTCTCACGGTTCCACAACGGCGGCGCGGTTTGCCAAGCATCAGAAGGTGGCCCGGGTCGTCATGTTTTCGGGACCACGCGACCAGCTGGAATCATGGCAGGGATTCCCGTCGGCAACTCCGGCCAACTGCTACTTCGGGTTCACGCATACTCAGGATACCGGCTGGGAAGGCGATCACTATTGTCGTTCGTGGCAGATGCTGGGGCTTGCGGAATTCGGCCCGGTGACGGATGTGGATCAGGTGAAAGCTCCGTTCGGAAACTCACGACGTCTGATCACCAGCGGCGACGTCGGCAACAATGCCAATCGAGCTCACGGAGCGTCCGTGCCCGGGAATGCGGCCATCAAAGGCGAGGATGGAGGCTTCATTCACGAAGCCGTCTGGAAATACCTGTTCACCCACCCGGTGGACAAAGTTGGCCGGCCCGTTCCGCCGGATGCAGACTGTCGACTGGACCTGAAGTGAAGCTGACCCGAGATGAAGAGCGATTGACTGAGTCAGTTGGCTGAGATGGTGCCGATGACGGTAACTTCGTAGTTGCCGCCGACCAGTGTGGCCGGGTTCCCCGTCAGAAATGTGACGTCCAGCCCGATGATTGCCAGACCGGCCCGATTGCAGTGCAGCTGAACCTGAGACGTGTTGTCACCGGCGAGATAATCCGTCTGGCTGGTGATGACATCCCGAGTCCAGCTGCCGAGTCCCATGAGCGGACGCAGAGTCAGCCGAACGTCGCGGGCGTATTGGGGCTTTCCGACAATCCGGAACGGAGTAATTGTGAGGAACTGAACGGTTGCTCCGGACCGCCAGTTGGAGATTGCGATCCAGCGGTTGTCGGCGAATGTGATGTCGGCACTGGTTTTCGGATGTGTGACGGTCTGTGGTCCGGCCAGAGGTCGCAGATTCAGATTCTGCGGAACCTCGATCGTGAAGGCCTGATTCGCCGACTGTCCCCACGCCGGCGCGGAGAACAGCGCTAGGGCAAATGAGACAGCGGGTAACAGGAACATCCGAAACATGAAGTCAGCCAAAGGTGCAGTGCGAGTCTTTTCGGGCCACGCTGCCAAAACCTAGCACGGGATTTCACCCACCCGCTGATTTTTTTGATCTTTCCGGAATTCTCCGATTCATCAGCCGGGGAAATCTAAGGAGCGAAAGCGAGTGGAGAACCGGGGTGCGGCCAGTCCGGGGCGAGCCTGGAGTGGCAGGAATCCCGAGTTGAGATGGGCTGGGCCTGCACAGGTTTTGGTCCGTTGTGTGGAACTGTGTTTCGCAGCAGAGCTGCGGGAGCATGAACCTGCCGAGAATGCTGCCATCAAAGTTCAGCCCCTTCCTGTCGGCTCATCGACGACGATCAATTTTCCACAGGTAAGTCGCCCGCAGTCGCGGGCTTGTGGAAAGGTGCGGATCGAAAGGGGGCAAAACAGAGACCTTTTCCGGAGAGACAGGAATGTCCGCGGCTTCGTTTGAATTCCCCGCTTCAGGGTCTAGGATCTCGGCTCACGGTCTGCCTTTTCCCACCCCTCTCCTCAACAGATCAGCTGTCCATCCATGATTGAAATTCCTGTAATCCGCTGGGGCAAGCCTTACGAGTCTCTCGAGAAGGCCGATGTCGTCCATTTTGAAACCGGCGAAGTGATGGCTCGCATGCATCAGGCCAACGGCGGTCTGGTGCAGATGGACATGCGGAAATCCGCTCAGGCTCGAGCCGCTTTAAGAAAGTTCACGCCGCAGCAGCTGATTGAAATGTGCGTGCGGGCTGCCGACCTGTTTCTGGAAGCCGAACTACCGCTGGGCTCGGGAACTCAGACGCCCGAACAGTTCTGCCGGATTCAGTCCGCCACCACGGGACTTCCGCTGAATATGGCCAAAGGCAACATGGGAAAGATTGCCTTTGTTCTGAAAAACATGGGCGCGACTCTGGATGCTCTGACTCGAGGCCTGCCGCTGGAAATCCTGCACAGGGGTTACGGCATGGAAGCTCGGGGCGTGATGGTCAGCTATCAGTCCACGACTGATGCAATTGGCCTGGTGCTGCCCTCCAATTCTCCGGGAGTTCACACGCTGTGGCTGCCGGCCATCCCTCTGCAGGTCGGGCTGGTGCTGAAGCCAGGATCGTCTGAACCGTGGACCCCATATCGCATGTATGAAGCATTTGCGGCCGCCGGAGTTCCCCGGGAAGCCTTCTGTCTTTATCCGGGTCCCCACGATGTCGGCAACGCGGTTGTTGATCGGTGCGGCCGGGCCATGGTGTTCGGTGGCACAGCAACGGTGGAAAAGTATGCCGCCAATCCCCGAGTTCAGGCTCATGGACCGGGCTTCAGCAAGATTCTGCTGGGCGACGACGTTGTCGACCAGTGGGAGGATTATCTGGACCTGATGGTCAACAGCGTGCTGGTGAACGGAGGCCGCAGCTGCATCAACTGTTCGGGAATCTGGGCATCGCGTCACACCGAAGCCATCGCGGATGCGATCGCGAAGCGGCTGGGTCCGATCACGGCGCTGCCCACGACGGATCCGTCCGCAGCTCTGGCAGCGTTCACAATGGCCGGTGCCGCGGAAGCGATGAATTCCATGATTGAGGACGGCTGTCAGTCGCCCGCGGTCACGGAAGTCACGGCAAAATACCGTGACGGCGAACGGCTGATTCAGAAGGAACGCTGTGATTACCTGCGGCCCACCGTGCTGCATGTGTCTGATCCGGATGACGCCATGGCCAACACGGAATTCATGTTTCCGTTTGTGTCCGTGACGAAGTGTCCGCAGGACAAAATGCTGCAGAAGATCGGCAGCACTCTGGTGGGAACGGCGATCACCAAAACGAAGCACCGGATGGATCAGCTCATCAATGCCCGCAACATTGATCGGCTGAACATCGGCGAAGTGCCCACCTGTGCTCTGAACTGGCTGCAGCCGCACGAGCAATATCATTGACTTTCTGTACAGGAACCGAGCCTTCCAGACCAGTCCTCCTGCGGCACACTGATTTCGCTGCAGTGGTGGGATCAGTCAGGGGAAGCATCAGGTCCCGCAAGATCAGACCGGTTTTCACGGTGTCTGGCAACTCCTGACCTGATCGACAACGACTTGTCAGGCAGAAGTCTGTCCGACAACCATTTTCATTGTGTGCAGCACTGACCTTCCGGAGCCGCCTTTCCTATGCAGCGAATTCAGATCCGGGCCATCGTGATTGTTTCCGTTTTTTCATTGCTGTCGACAGCGACTGCGCCTCTTGTCGGTCAGGATGCCGAAATCGACTTTGCTCACGATGTCGTTCCGATTCTGAAAGCTCACTGCGCCGAATGCCACACTTCGGGAAAAGCGGAAGGTGGTTTTTCCTTCAATACGCTCAGACAGCTGAAGCAGTCGGGGTATCTGGTGCCCGGCAGACCGGATGAATCTCGTCTGGTCGAACTGATCGTGTCCGCCGATCCGGACGATCAGATGCCTCCAAAGGACAGAAGTCGCCTGACTGACGAAAACGTGGCGACGCTGAAACGCTGGATTGCCGACGGACCGGCCTGGGAGCCGGGATTCCGATTCGGCACGACCGGTTACGAACCACCTCTGCTGCCTCGGGACGTTGAACTGCCGGCCGAGGAATTCCCCGGTCAAAACCCCATTGATCGGATTTTGTCACAGTACCGCCGAGACAGAAATCTGCCGGATCTGCAACCGGTGGACGATGCCGTGTTTCTGCGGCGAGCCTGGCTGGATCTGGTCGGGCTTCTTCCGACAGTTGATCAGCAGCTGGCGTTTGCGTCGGTGAGTGCGGATCAACGCAGAAGTCATCTGGTGGTGGATCTGCTGAATCATGATCGAGAATATGCCGAACACTGGATGACGTTCTGGAACGACCTGCTGCGCAACGATTACGCCGGAACCGGTTTCATCGACGGCGGTCGGACTCAGATTTCCGCATGGCTGTATCAGGCACTTCTGAATAACACTCCTTATGACCGTTTCGTACGGGAACTGGTGACTCCGAATCCGGCAGCTGCCGGATTCATCAACGGCATCAAGTGGCGTGGCAGCGTCAACGCCAGTCAGGTGAGAGAAATCCAGTTTGCTCAGAACGTGTCGCAGGTGTTTCTGGGCATCAATATGAAGTGTGCTTCGTGTCACGACAGCTTCATCGACCGCTGGACTCTGGACGAAGCCTACGGACTGGCCGCTGTTTACTCGACGCGCGAACTGGAGATCCATCGATGTGACAAGGGAACCGGCGCGATCGCCCGAGCGGCGTGGATCTTTCCGGAACTTGGCGAAATCGATGCCGATGCCGAACAGCCGGAACGCCTGAAGCAACTGGCCGAGCTGCTGACGTCGCCACAAAACGGCCGTTTCGCTCGGACAATCGTGAACCGCCTTTGGCAGCGACTGATGGGCCGAGGCATCGTCCATCCTGTGGATGCAATGCACACGGAACCCTGGAGTTCCGATCTGCTGGACTGGCTGGCCGGTGACTTCGTGCGGCATGGCTATGATCTGAAGCACACGCTCAAACAGATCGCAACGTCTCAGGCCTATCAGAGTCTTCCTGCAGCTGCACAGGATTCCGCGGTCTCTGAAGAATTCGTGTTCCTCGGTCCACAGGCTCGTTTTCTCACGGCTGAACAGTTTCTGGATGCGGTTCATCAGCTGGGATCCATCGCCACTCCGCGCATTTCGGCACCGATTCCTCCCCGGGTCTACTTCGGCGACGATCTGCCGCAGTTGGCTCTGCAGGGTCGGTGGATCTGGTCGTCAGAAAAGGCTGTTGAGATGCCGGCTGGCCAGGTCGTGGCCTTCCGACGCAGGTTCGAAGTGCCGGATGCCCGTCGATCGGTCGCTCTGGTTGCAACCTGTGATAACGAATACACGGCTTATCTGAACGGCCGGAAGCTCGGAGGCGACGCCAACTGGCAGACCATCGAAACCTTCGATCTGACCGGTCATCTCAGAGCGGGAGAAAATGACCTGCTGGTCATTGGAAAAAATCTGGGAGACAAACCGAACGCCGCCGGACTGTACGCGGAACTGATCCTGAAGACAGCAGACCAGCCGGATGTCCGCATCGCGACGGACGAAAGCTGGATGGTGCACGAATCGGTGAAGGATCCGAAGACCGCTGCCGAAGTCGACCAGGCTCTGGTCGCTCAGGCAGAACACGCTCAAAACGAAGCTGAGAAAAAGACGACGGACGCACCAGGCACCGATTCGGCTGCTGAAGTTTCAACGGACAGTTCATCTGCAGGCTCCTCGTCCGATCAGCCTTTGCCAGGTGAATCCGACAAACCAGCCCCCGATTCCCAGCCCAAACCCGATCCCGTGCCACCATGGCGTTCGGCTGTTGTTGTGGATGCTCAGCAAATCTGGCAGTCGGCGTCGGTGGACCTGGAAACGGACATTGCTGTCGCCCTGATGCCCGGAATTCGTCCGTCGCGTTCGGCTCTGCTGAAAAGCAACCTGCTGATGCGATCGCTGGGGCGGCCGAATCGGGAACAGGTGGTGACAACTCGCCCCGCAACGCTGTCGACGCTGCAGGCGATTGATCTGGAAAACGGTGAGATTCTGGACAACCTGCTGGCCACGGCGGCGCGTCATCGACTGAAGCTCGCAGCCACCCCTGAGCAACTCGTCGACAGCATCGTTCAGGATGCACTCTGCCGCCCGCCGACTCCGGAAGAATGTCAACAACTGGTGGCCGTTCTGGCACCGAACCCGACAGAAGAATCCGTTCACGATCTGCTGTGGCTGGTGCTGATGCTGCCGGAATTCCAATTCGTGCAGTAGACGCCATCGAAGAGGATGGACGTCACAGCAGGTTCACTGAGTCACTACGATCCCTGGTGGCGGACAATGCAGAGGACATCCGGGCAGATTCCAGCATCAGGCGCCGCTGAGTCATTCGGTTGACCATCTGCATCGGCAATTTCAGAATGGCGCCCACAGGTACATTGGCAAACCCGAACTTCAGGGAGACCACCGTGACAACCGAAACTTTATCCGGGCGACCGACGGGATCAGACTGGTCACTCCCGAGACCTTCGATGATTACGGCCTCGCTGCTCTTGGTTGCGGCTTCTGTGACTCTGGTGAGCGCCGAGGCAGTCGAAGAGGGGCGGCCCAATATCGTGGTCATTCTGTGCGACGACCTGGGATTCGGTGATCTGGGCATTCACGGGCATCCGCACATTCAGACGCCGAATCTGGATCGGCTGGCAGCGGAAGGTCTGCGATTCACAAATTTCTATTCGACCGCCCCGGTATGCTCGCCGTCCCGAGTCGGGCTGATGACCGGACGCAGTCCCAACCGAGCCGGAGTTTACGACTGGATTCCTGAATCAAAGCAGCCGCGACCGGACGCTCGGGAACAGGTGCATCTGCGACGGCATGAAGTCACGGTGGCTCAGCTGCTGAAGCAGGCCGGCTATGCGACGTGCATGGCGGGAAAATGGCACTGCAATGCGGCGTTCAATCGTCCGGAACAGCCTCAGCCCGGAGATGCCGGTTTCGATCACTGGATGGCCACTCAGAACAACGCAGCTCCGTCTCATGAAAACCCCGTCAACTATGTCCGCAACGGACAGCCGGTAGGCAGACTGGAAGGATACAGCTGTCAGGTGGCTTCCGACGAAGTCATTTCGTGGATGCAGAAACATGTCTCTGAACACGGTGAACAGCCGTTCTTCATCTACCTGGCATTCCACGAACCTCATGAACCGGTCGCGTCGCCGCCGGAATTGGTGAAGCTGTATACCGACGTCACGTTTCATCCCGATCAGGCTCAGTACTACGCAAACGTTCACAACGTGGATCTGGCCGTCGGAAAAGTCGTGAAGGCCCTCGAGACCGCAGGTGCCCGCGAGAATACAATGATCGTGTTCAGCGCCGACAACGGTCCGGAAACCCTGAATCGGTACCGCACCGCCAATCGCAGTTGGGGCAGCACGGCCTGGCTTCGAGGCATGAAGCTGCACACTCATGACGGCGGTTTTCACGTGGCCGGACTGTTCAACTGGCCGAAGGGAATTCGTCCCGGTCAGGTCGTTGATGCTCCGGCGTCAGCTCTGGATCTTCTGCCGACAGCCTGCGAACTGGCGGGAGCCCGCATTCCCGAAACCCTCGCCCTGGATGGCATCAGTCTGGCGGGCCTGTTTCGCAGTGGCGACATGCCCCAACGCCCTCGTCCCCTCATCTGGACCTACTACAACGGCATCAATGATGCTCGAGTTGCCATGCGGCACGGCGACTTCAAGGTGCTGGCTCGTCTGAATTCCGGAACCTTCCCCCGATACGAAAACCTGACTCCGTCGGTCCTTGCAGAAGCCCGGACCGCGAAGCTGACCAATTTTGAGATCTACCGGATCTCGACGGATCCCGGTGAAACGTTAAATCTGCTGGACAGAAATCTGAACGAACAGGCTGATCTGCTGACAGCCATTGAATCCGGATATCGCGAACTGGTCAACGACTCGCCCGCATGGACTCCAGCTGAGTAACCATCATTCCGGGGAAACGTAACGTCAGCATCCCGCCTGCGGGCCTGTGCGGCGCCTGCCGGAAGCTGACGTCTGTGATTCCCGGGACGATGTTCATGTTCCGCTGCCTGCTCGATCTTTCGACAGTCCTTCCAATTGAGCCAATCAAATGAACAGTCTGATCCTGCCGCTGGTTGTCGGGACGGGAGGGTTTGTCGGAGCTGTGCTGCGACACTATGTGACGCTGGGCGTCACTCGGGTGACCGGAAGTGACCACAGCTTTGTCGGAACGCTGACTGTGAATCTGATCGGGTGTTTTGCAATCGGGGTGCTGACCACGCTCAGCAATCGAGCTCACATTTCGCCGATGATGCATCGGTATCTGATCACAGGGCTGCTGGGATCACTCACAACATTTTCGACATTCGGGCTCGATGTCGTGAATCTGCTGCAGGCCGGTCGAAGCACCGCGGCGATCATTTCGGTGACGATGAACGTTCTGCCGGGCCTGCTGCTGGTATGGCTGGGGCTGACGGTCGCCGACAGATGGCTTCCGCCGTCGGCTCATGAGCAGCACACTGATTCACACGTCGAGCCGGTGAATTCGTAGATGCCTGCAAATCAGACTGAATCTCTCCGTGACCACAACGCGGTCTTCCCACTCGTCGGATTTCCGGGGTCCCGCTGCTTCGAATGTACTGAGTGCCTATTGCGGGCTCGTCGGGTCAGCGGGTTTGCGGGCTACGACAAAGACAGAGCTGCCGAATGGACACGTCAGTCCTCCGGATATCCAGCGGTGTTCCAGTGACTGAATCGTGCCCAAGACCGAATTTGCAATGTTTGATGGCGGTTTTAGAGCAGAGACTGCTTCTTCGGTCGATCTTCGCGGCATCAGGATGGACGGCAACCGGCTGAGCAAAACCAGGGGAAAGAGCAAACACAAACGGTATGTTGAGACGCAGATTTCAAGGCCGGATCTGCGAACCGCCTGATTGACGATCGACCGAGTAAAGCGTTCTGTCGAGTGAACCGCCAGGTCGTGTTCACTTCGCAGCCAGTTGTAGGCTGGGAGGTTCAGCAGCAGAAGTCCGCCCGGATTGATCCGCGAAATGATGGTCTGCAGTCCCTGCTCGGCCTGGCTGAATCCGGGGATGCAGATGACATCGCAGCTAATAACGATGTCGTATGTTTTGCGACGCAGTTCCGGCGAGCAGATATCACTCTGATAGATATCCGCACCCGGTGATTTTTCCCGGGCGTAGGCAATCGCCGTCTCTGAAGCGTCAAACCCGTCGATGTTCGCCGAAGGGAAACATTCGGCCAAAAATCGGAGATTCTCTCCCGTGCCGCAACCGGCATCCAGAATGCTGAGATCATCCGGCGAACGTCGCAGGTGTTTCTGAATGACAGCCAGGGTGAGCTGACGCAGCGATCTGTACCACCAGTGCTGGTGCTCAACACCGGCCATGATCTCGTATTCCTGTGGGTTCATTCCGGCTCCAGGCTGCTTTCGAAGAATTCGATCATCGTGCTGCTCACGCGTTCAACCTGAACGGATGTCATCCCCGGAAACAGCGGAAGAGAGAGGATCTCATCGGCCGCCTTTTCTGTTTCGGCAAGGAGTCCCGGTTCTGGTGCAAATCTGAGATACGCCGGCATTTTGTGGATTGGGACCGGATAGTGAATTCCGTAACCGATTCCGCCACGATCCAGGTGCCGACAAAGACCGCGTCGTTGTTGCGTTCGGATGACATACTGGTGCCACGCATGAACGCAGTCAGGCTTTTGGATCGGCAACTGAATGGGACATCTTTTCAGGCGTTCGGTGTACTGTGCTGCAAGATCAGCTCGCTGTTTCTGAGTCTCAGCAAACCGCCGAATGCGCACGTTAAGAATTGCTGCCTGCAACTCATCCAGTCGGCTGCAGATGCCATCGGAGTAAGAGATTCTGCCAGCCCGAAACCCATACTGTCGACATTCCCGCAGCCTCGCTGCGAGATCGGGGGACGAAGTCACGCACATGCCTCCGTCACCGAATGCGCCAAGATTCTTCGTGGGATAGAACGAGAAACAGCAGATATCGCCAAGTTGCCCGACACTGATTCGGTTGACCGTTGCTCCGTGTGCCTGTGCACAGTCGGCAATTACGGGAATGTTACATTCTTCGGCGATCTTCCGGATGCTGATGATATCTGCGGGATGTCCGTGAAGATGGACCGGGATGATGCACCGGACGTCAGAACGGATCGCTGAACTCAGAGCCCGCGGGCACATTTGCAGCGTACGAGGATCGATGTCAACAAAACGCGGAATGGCTCCGACGGCTCGAATCGCCGACACCGTCGGAACGGCTGTATTGGCAACGGTGATGACAATGTCGTTGTGCCCGATGTTCAGAACTTTCAATGCCAGTATCAGGGCATCGGTTCCGGATGCGACACCAACGGCGACTTCAACTTCGCACAGCCGAGCGAAGTCGTGTTCGAATGCCTCGACTTCCGGTCCCAGAATCAGGTTTCCGGAATCCAGCACGCGTGCGATGGCTTCATCGATTTCCGTTCGAATGCATTGCAGCTCGATCCGGTAGTCAAAGGGTGGAATTTTTTCAGGCATCAATCCACTGCCTGCGATGGACGCGGAAGTAGTCGAGTGTTTTCTGCAGACCTGTTTTCAAACTGATCCGAGGTGCCCAGCCGGTTTCTGAGGCGAATCGACGGAAGTCTCCGGCGTAGTCCCCGATGTCGATCGCCTTTCGATCGCTGGGAAATTCCATCAGATCATAGTCAACCCCCGTGGCTTCCTGCAGCAGCTGAACGACCTCCAGCAGCGAGTGCGTTTCGGGAAATCCCAGGTTGAAGAATTGTCCCCAGACATTGTCACCACCTTCTGCTGCCAACAGCAATGCATCGACGACATCGCTGCTGTAGTTGAAGTCTCTCTTCTGAGTTCCATCTCCGAAGATCATAATCCGCTCGCCGCGAAGCGCACGACGAATGAAGACGCCCATGAAGCCTTTCTGTCCGCTGTCCAGATCCATTCTTGGACCATAGGTGTTGGTCAGACGAAGACTGACAGTCTTCATGCCGTAGACGCGATGGTAGAGTTCATAGTAGAGTTCGGCCGCCAGATTGCTGACGCCGTTCGCGTCCGCGGGCTTGAGCGGATGGTCTTCTGAAACGGGCAGGAACTGCGGTTTGCCGTAGACCTGTCGGGTCCCTGCATAGATGATTCGAGCTTCAGGATTATTGTGGCGACAGGCGTCCAGTAGATTCAGCTGAGCTCTGCAGTTGATGTCGAGATCTGTCAGCGGATCTTCCATGCTTTCCGTATGACTCACCTGGCCCGCAAGACTGAAGATCAGTTCGTGGTCCCGGACCAGGTAGTTGATGCTGTGGGGATCGCGAATGTCGGAAAAGTTCATGGTGACGCGTTCCGAAATGTCTGCGATGTTGTCGAGCGTTGCTCCGTAGCGAGGAATCATGGAGTCAATCAAGGTGACACTGGCTCCGGCATCGACCAGCCGTCTTGCAAGATTGCTGCCCAGAAAACCGACTCCGCCGGTGATCAGGATTCGGCGCCCGTGAAATCCGTTATTCATCTCGGGCACCTTCGGAACAGACGTATCGCGTAACATAAAGCGGCTTGCCACTCAGTGAAAGAAACACTCGGCCAACGTACTCGCCGATCGTTCCCAGAACGATCAGCTGAACTCCCGAGAAAAACGATAGAGAAATCAGAATCGTTGGAATACCAACGGTGACCGTCGGGTTGATCCAGAGTTTGTCAATCACGACGGCAATCAGGCCAATCAGGCTCAGAGCCGATACGAAAAAGCCCAGCAGCACGCTCAGACGCAGCGGAAGAATCGAGAACCCCAGAAACATATTCAGCCACAGCGACACCAGCTTGCGGAGCGTATACCCGGATGTTCCTGTGTGGCGTTGATCATGACGAACATCAATCTGGTCGATTCTGCTGGTGGCTCGAAAGATCAGCCCGTCAATATATGGGAAAGGGCCCCGATATTCCTTGATGTGATCGACCAGAAATCGACTCATAATCTTGAAACTGGACAGGTACAGATCGGCAGGCTTTCGAAGCATGATGATGGCCATGCGATCATTCAGATAGCTGCCCGCTCGTCTCCACCAACTGTGTTTTCGTTCCACATAACGACCGTAAACGACGTCCAGACGATGATCTGCCAGATGCCGCAGCATGGCCGGAAGTTCTTCCGGTGGGTTCTGTGCGTCGTCGTCCATGACCGCCACGGTGCGTCCCGTGGTGTGATGCAGGCCGCACATGACAGCATTGTGTTCGCCAAAGTTGCGAGCCAGCTGAACGAAGACGATCTGTTTGGGGTGTGCAGCAGCCAGACTTTCGCAAACCTGCTCCGAATTGTCCGTCGATCCGTCATTCACCAGAACGATCTGCACAACGGTGTCAGCAAAGACCGAAAGAACGCGTTCGACCACGGAGACGATCGAAGTGCTGCCGTTATAGACAGGAATCACAACTGAGACGTCGGGGACAGGTGAACCACTCATTCGGTCGACTCCTCGGGCTGTTGACCTGACGGTAACGCATCACGGTGCAGAATGAGGATCGAATGTTCTCTGCCCGTTGCCCAGGCGGACCATTTCAGTTCCGAAATCTGGTGCCACCCGTCTCGGGGACCGATGGACAGAGCTCGTGTCGCCAGGCCACTCCACCAGCCGGATGAGTCGCCTTCTCGAGCCATCGTGTCTGTGTCTTCTGCGGATCTGTACCACGCGTTGATGTCTCGTCCGCCGTCGAAATCCTGCGCTTGCAGGCCATCGTTCAGCCACTGCTGAGTCTGAGCCCAGCGCGTCTGATTCCACGTCAGAAAATCATGGACGAACACAATGGACATGACCGCGATCAGCCCAAGCAAGAGCAGGCCGACAGTTCGTATGACGGGACCGGCGAGATGGGCAGCGAACGCCGAGCCGCGTCCGGTACACTCCGCAATCAGGCAGAACACGATCGGCAGCAGCAGCAGCCAGTAGCGATCGAGAACTCCGGTGCTGACATTCAGGATCAACACGACAATCGGACATGCGCAGATCAGCAGGCCAACAGTTATTGCTGAGTCGACCGCATTGGAGTCGCTGTGAATCTGGCGAATCGCCGCCAGCAACGAACCCGCAAGAAGTCCGAAATTCACCACCGCAGCGACGGTGATTCCCTGCCACACGATCAACGGCCACGAAACACCGCCCATGTCTCCCCAGCGAGCCGGGTTTTCGAAGTCGCTGAGAAAGATCGGTCCGAGGTGAGCGTTCTGAAGAAGCGTTCCCGTAGCACTGGTCAGAACCGCTCGACCTGACGTGCTGATCATTGCAACCATGGCTGCCGCAATTGCGATTGCAGAGGCATAAGCCGAGAAGCGATGTCCAGCCTGCCATTGAATTCGAACTGTCGACGCGACTGTTGGCAGGAGTGGAAGCGTCAGGAAGCCAATCAGCAGAGTCAGTCCGTAGACGTCGATGACCAGTTGTCGAACGTCGATCGTTGCCGGAAAGACGGTGTGAACTCGTCCGCTGTCTCCGAACACAATCCATCCGGATTCAAACAGCAGGACTGACAGCAAAGCCGGAGTCACCGCCAGCATGAGTCGCTGGATCACGCGTTTCCGCTCTCCATACGCGATGGCGGCCACCAGCAATGACGCCACGGGAAAACCAACAATCAGGATGTGAGTCTGTCGCATCCAGAAGGCAACGCCCGCCGCGATTGAACCGGCAATCAGGGCGCTGTCTGAGCCTTCCCGAAGTCCCTTCTGAAACAGAGCGACAGCAAAAACAACCCACGCCATGGCCGGACCGTCGGTCATGAATGTGAACCCGTGCCCGAAGGACAGCGGATTCAAAAGAAAGATCGCCGCGCACAGCAGAGAGAAATCTTCACCACAGCCGGCTCGACGGAAGATTCGTGTCACAGCCATGCCAGCCAGCCACAGCTGAATGATGACTGCCAGAAACAGAGTTCGATACGAGAATCCGAAAACGGTGCTCAGCAGTCCACCAAAGAAAACATGTGCTGCGGAACTTGCTGCAAGTTCGCCCGACTGGCGAACAACCTGGTAACGAAATTCATCCGCAAAGATCTTCGCCGGCCGTCCATAAAACGGATCATCGTTCGAGGGATAGCCGCCAAGGTCCGCAAAGCACAACCATGTGAGAAACAATGGTGCTCCAACCAGGCACGAAAGAATCCTGAAGCGTGCAGAGTCTCGAATCTGCAGGTTACTCATGTGGAGGCACGTCGACGATGTGAAACAGAACGCCGGATTACGAACGCAGCGATTGGCCCGGAAATCTGATTCCCACCGGCTGTGGTCTCAGCAATCGCGACGAGTCAATCAGCAGGTCTGAAGCAAAGATAAACCCGTTTGAACAGGAGGATACACTGCCGCAGGCAATGGCGAGAATGGCGAAGGCGTGAATCCGGCTGAACTCGGAGAATTTTTCACGCCGAAACAGGTAAGCATTGCGGGAAGCGAATTCGATCCGCGGCCACTCAAGGACCGGCCGATTTGTTCAGTGGCCGAGTTTGTCGGGCGCGACAAACACCAAATGCAGGCTCACGAACTGCCCAAATGGAATGACGAGCCAGTTCGGCCTGAGAGTCGCCGCTCGTCTCACCCTGCATTTTCAACGGAGCACCAAATGGATTCCTGATGATGGCACCTTGCAGGGGCGGCGGGTGTCAGGTTGCAGCGGCCAGTTGTCGGCACAGCTTCATGCAGTCAGCGACGCGTGCTGTGTTTCGATGGTTGTCGATGCCACCGGACATGGTCATGAACGGCAGGACTCGTGAACAGGCATCCGCGCAGGCCTGACTGATGGCAGGCGAGAGCGGCAGCCGATTAACGACGAGCACAGAGATGACGGAACACAGCTGAGCACAGTTGTTCAGGGCACCGATCAGCCCTCCGCCTTCGGAAGGAGCAGTTTTCGACTGCAGATTCAGTCGATCGGCGTGTTCGGAACACAGAGCCGAACATTCCGCGAAGATCTGAGCATCATCGAGATCAGCGATGCAGTGCTGCTTTCGGTCTACCGAATCTGGTTCACCGGCCACCAGTCGACTCGCGCCTGCGAAAGCGGTCCCGGCCAGCAGAGCCTGACGTCGATTGAGCATGTTGGTTCTCCTCAGGTGGGCACTGCCCACATCCGGTTCAAGCTGACGTTTGGAAAGGCGACTCAGTCGCTGAAAACTCCGGTCGACGTCTTCTGGACCTGCGACGCGACGCATTTACGTTAGCACGACCATGAAAAACCGCCAAGACGCTTTGCCGAAGGCACCAGGAAAGTCTCAACATCGTGAAGTCGGTTCTCAGGAAGGCTGTTTTTCCTCGAAAATTCGATTACTCTGCCGATTCTCGCAGCTCTGGTTTGAGATGATTCCGGCAGGAAAAATGGCGACAGGAACGGTCGTCTGCTCGTGTCGCAAACGTTTCGCCAGACTGCGGGAACAGCCTGCGTTGGGCGATTGCTTCGTGCGGTTTTTCGGGAGTACGTGGATTGTGATGCAGAATTCGGATTTCGCGCTGGTCATCCGTTGTGCTCTTGTGGTTCTCGCGGCGAGCGCCGCGGTCGATGCCGAAGGTCCCGTTGAGCCTGTTCTCAGCAAATACTGTCTTGGCTGCCACAATGACAATGATCGTGAAGCCGGGCTGTCGCTGCAGACGATGGACAGCCTGAAGCGTGGCAGTGAACACGGTCCTGTCCTGAACCCCGCTGAACTGTCCGACAGTCTGCTGCTGAAGGTCCTGGCCAAAGGGTCGGAAAAGCAGATGCCGCCTCCCGACGAAGCTCAGCCCACAGATGCCGAACGCGAACAGCTCCGGCAGTGGGTCATGTCCGGCGCGAAGATCGTGCCGATGGCTGCCGGAGTTCCCGATGTTCCTGCGGTGGCTCCGAAACATCAGCAGCAACCCGCTCTGTTCTGCTGTCAATCTCTACCTGACGGTCAGTCGGTCATTGTTGGTGGAGCCGGACTGGTTTCCCGACGAGCGGTTTCGGATGGTCAGGAGGTATGGAACCGTTCGCTCGACCGCAGTGCTGCAACGTCCGTGTCGCTGGGACACCAGAATCCCTGGGTCGCTGCAGCGGTCGGATTGTCCGGTGTCAGCGGTGGTGCTGTACTGTTGTCGGTGAACGATGGCAGTGTGATCAAAACGTTCGGCGGACACACCGATGCAGCGTACAGTGCCGTTCTGAGTCCCGATGATCGGCTGCTGGCGACCGCCGGTTATGATCGTCGAATTCTGTTGCACGATGTGCAGACCGGGCAGATTCTGCAGACGCTGGAAGGCCACAACGGCAGCATCTTTTCCCTGGCTTTCGACCCAACCGGTAAAGTCCTGTGCAGCGCCAGTGCCGATGGAACCGTAAAGGTCTGGAACACCGCCAGCGGACAGCGTCTGGATACGCTCAGCCAGCCCCTGTCCGAACAGTATTCCGTACTGGTCGGGACCGATGGACAGCGAATTTATGCCGCCGGAGCTGACAATCGAATTCGCATCTGGGAACTGGCGTCGCGCGAGTCGGCTCAGATCAATCCGCTGCTCGTCAGCCGGTTTGCTCACGAACAGGCCATCCATCACCTCGCTCTGTCATCAGACGGAAGTCGCCTGGCCAGCGTCGCGGAAGACGGAACTCTGCGAATCTGGACGACCGACCCGTTTGCCCACCTGCAGAGTCTCGACCCGCAGACTGATCCTGTCACGGACATCACATTCATCAGCAATCAGCAGCTGTTTCTGACTCTGCAAACCGGAAAAACGCGGCTGCTGTCCGTGTCCGGCGAGCCGACAGCTCCGAAGCAGACGCCCATAGAAGCGTCAACCGCCATGCTCGTCACGCTTTCCGGAGATCTTCACGACGTGAAGGAAGCGGCCGACATGAATGACGATGCGGCTCACAGTCAGAACATACCGCTCCCGGCCAGGATCTCGGGTACGATTCTGCCGTCGGACGGGCAGTCGGCGGATGTGGACTGTTTTCGGTTTCAAGCTCATATGGGACAGCAGCTGGTGCTGGAGGTTCTTGCGGCCCGCAACAAGTCGCCTCTGGATTCCAAACTTGATGTGCTGGACACGGACGGAAATCCGGTTCTGCAGACTCGGCTTCAGGCAGTTCGAGATTCGTACTTCACCTTTCGAGGCAAAGATTCTGACACCAGCGATGACTTTCGAGTCTTCAACTGGCAGGAAATGGAACTGAACGAATACCTGTATGCCGATGGCGAAGTTGTTCGACTCTGGCTGTACCCTCGCGGACCGGATTCCGGCTTCAAGGTGTACCCAGGTTTCGGCAAACGCTTTACCTATTTCGGGACGACGCCCACGGTTCACGCTCTGCAGGCTCCCTGTTTCATCGTCGTCCCTCGAGCTCCCGACGAGACGATCGTCGAGAACGGTCTGCCCGTGTTTCCGGTGTATTTTGAAAACGATGACGACGGCCGTCGCGAACTGGGAGCAGATTCACGTCTGCTGTTCACGGCACCGGCCGACGGAGATTATGTCGCCCGAATTCGTGACGCTCGCGGCTTTTCCGGCAACGACTTTCACTATCAGCTGACAGTTCGAGCTCCCCAACCGTCGTTTCGAGTTTCCCTCAACGCAACAAAACTCACCATGGCGCGCGGCACCGGTCGGGAACTGCAGTTTACGGCCGACCGGATTGATGGATACGAAGGTCCCATCACCATCAGCGCAGCCGACCTTCCGCCAGGCTTTGGGTTTTCGGGACCGATCGAAATCGAGAACGGCCAGCTGAAAGCATTCGGCACACTGTACGCTTCGACCGACGCGACTGCTCCGACCGACGAGCAGGTCAAAGCCATTCGATTTGTTGCGACAACGGCCAACGACAGCGGCACAGCCGTGAGGGAACAGGAAGTCGCTCGCATGGAAGAACTGAAGCTGGTGGACGAGACCAAACTGCGAGTCGTCGTCAGTGCTGCTCAGCCGGCAGCGGATTCCAAACCAGGGCCAGTCAATCCCGCTGAACCTGTCGTGCTGAAGATTCGGCCGGGTGAAACGATTTCTGCCTGGCTGCAGCTCGAACGTGTGAAACATGACGGAGTCGTCTCGCTTGGCAAGGAAGACAGCGGGCGAAATCTTCCGCACGGAGTCTACGTCGACAACATTGGCCTGAACGGACTGCTTCTGCTGAACGATCAGAATCAGCGTGAATTCTTCATCACGGCGTCAAAGATCGTGCAGCCAACAGTGTCAACCTTTTATCTCCGAGCCGATCTGGATGGAATCACGTCTCTACCGGTGGTGCTGGAGGTGCTGCCGCCGGATGATTCCGAAAAACGTGTCGCCACGTCGGCGGCTCGGTGATGGCCGTCTTGATTCGACACTGGTTTCTGTTTGGGCTGCTGGCGCTGATTCCGGGCGGAATTGTGCTGGCCGTCAGCAACCCGCCCGAGCCGCTCATTCGTTTTCTGGACTCCGTGCCCACGCCCGCGTGTACCGCTGCGATTCTGTTTCTGATGGCGGTGACTCTCGACACGGGGCGGCTGGTGAATTCGGTCCGCCGCCCGTGGCCGGTGCTGACGGCATTCGGGATCAATCAACTGGTGATTCCAGCGCTGTGCCTTCCGCTCCTGTTTTTGCAGAAGTCGCAGGATCTGAAAGTCGGGCTGCTCATTGCAGCCTCGGTTCCGTGCACGATGGCCGCCGCCAGCGTGTGGACTCGCCGGGCTCTCGGAAACGATGCGGTTTCTCTGCTGGTGACGCTGTTGTCCAACGGTCTGTGCTTTGTTGTCACGCCGGCATGGCTGACTCTGGGAACTCGCTGGTTCGGTACTCAGGAACTTTCCGGCGACCTGAATTTTGCCACACTCATGCTGAAACTGACCCTGGCAGCATTGCTGCCGGCACTGGCCGGACAGCTGCTGCGTCTGTTCCGCAGACCTCGGGGATTCATCGACCGACGAAAGTCGCTGATCAGCGTGGCGGCTCAGAGCATCATTCTGTTTCTGGTCTTCATGTCCGCGTTTCGAGGCGGACTGCGCTTCACCGATGGTGGAATCTCCGGGAACCTGCGACACACGGAATTCGCGGTTGCCTGGATCAGCTGCATCGGCCTGCACCTTGCCGCGATGGCCATCGCCTGGGGACTGACCGGCTGGCTGAAGTTTGAACTCGGCGATCGAACCGCCTGCACAATCGCCGGAAGCCAGAAGACTCTGCCCATCGGAATTCTGGTGTCTCAGGCGACCGGACTCCCGTTTTCACTTCTGCCGATGCTGATGTACCACGCCTCGCAGCTGTTCATCGACACCTGGATCGCCGATCGCATCCGCGTGCAATCTGAACAGATGTCCTCTGTCTCAAAACAGGCCTGAAGAAGTCCTCGAAGCTTGTCCCTTCAACGGGACTCGTTGCCTCGACCACGACGGGAAGTATTGTTATGCCGTTGAGTTTAACGTAGCCAGCCGCTGCAGATTCTGTGAAGTCCTCACGCCTCGGCGAGCAAAGTTTGGTTGGCCGCAAATTGATCCTGCACGGGAGAGTCGCTGTCCATTTTTGCTTCGCCCGATTGACCAATCATGATTCAAAAACGCAGCTTCATCTCCCTTCTGACGGCCATGAGCTTTGTGATATTGGCAGTGACCGGGATTCTGACCTTTGTACGGTCATTCTCCATCCATGTTGCGGGGCTGCATGCGCTGATGGGATTCGTGTTCACAGGACTTATCGCGTTGCATGTGGTCAACAACATCAGCCATCTGTCGCGATATGTGCGGACAAAGATGTTGTGGGCGACGTTGGCGATCACGGCGGGACTGACGGCGGTTTTCTTTTGGCAACCCACTCCGATCCGCAGCCTGCTGGCGCTGAGTCAGAACATGGGTCCGGCAATCGACCAGTTCGAAATCAAAGACGACGGCCTGATCTACCACTACAACCCGGCTCCAGAGTATCGAATGACCCTGAACGTCCGCGCTGGCAGGGCTTTTGACGCAGGCACGCCGCCTCATTTCGCCATTTGGCTCGAAAACGCTTCCTTCTATCACATCAGGACTCTGCGTGAGCCGGACGACCTGAAGGCCGGCCGAGCCGCTCTGCCGTATTGGGACTTCAAAGTTCGTGGCTGGGAAGATGCGAAACGGAAGGCGAACACCTCCGGGCAGGAATCGGGTGACCGGTTTCAGGCGGATGCCGTTTCCGGCGCGACGAGGAACAGTTCGTTCGATCCAGGCGACTATATTCTGCCCGCCGATCCAGACAACCCGATGCCGTACCGGCTGCTCATCGAGATTGATCAGCCGAACGACAATCAGCCGTCACTGGTGTACTCTGTCGAAATTGACAACGCCGATCCTCGCACGTTTCAATTGCTGGACCTTGTGGGATATCCCGGACGTGAACAGGATGACCGGAACGGGAAGGAAGTTTGGGCGCTGTACTTCGTCGACGAGCAGTTTGATTCCGCGCTCCGGCTCATCGACAGTGTGTTATTGAGAATCGACCGAACCTGAACCCCCCGAGATGAGGCCTGAAGGTCCGACACATCTCTACATGCTTTGCTGAATGTGCCAACCGGGCATCTCATCGGTACGCGTCATCAGCGACATCGTCAGCAGGAGGTCAGCGTCCACGGATCTTTGCGGCTGCAGCTGTGGGTGACGACTTCGTCTTCTTTGACGCCGAGTCAGCGCAGGTTTGTGATCCTCGTGCAGACGCCCGGCCGTTCGGACGTCGCTTATTTGAAGTGTTCGGTTCTCGGAGCTCGCACGGGCATCACAACTTCTGAAAGCTGATCCCGGAAAACTGAACACTTCCGTCCACCGAAACGCCGCGATTGCGACGGGGATCCGGCGGGGTGACATACATGGCGCCCACGCCATCCATGGCACGCGGCGCTCAGCCGCCCATCCCCTCGGGTTCGGTTTCTCTGTCTCTTTCGTTTCCCAACGGTTCCGATTCTCGGAACATCTTGCTGGTGAGTCTGATGCCCTGTTAGGATTGCCTCCTTCAGAAGTCGTGTCCGGTAGTCCATCGAACGTTGTAACACCTTCATATCGTCATGAGGTGTGTCGAATTCATTCGGATCTCTGTTGTTATTCAGGGAGTATTGCCGTGTTGCCCCGACTGTCTCGTCGCTCGCGATTCCGTCGAGACTGGGTGTGTCGGGCTTCCGTTGCTGTGGAGTTGCTGGAATCCCGCCCTGCTGACAGAGGTGGTTCCGGTCATTCAGGTGGATGGAAAGGCTCCGGAAATTCTTGGCGAATTGAATGGCCAGGCCGTTCTGTTTCTGGAGGATGATAACTCGACTCGCGTATTCCTGTCGGATGGAACTCAGGAAGGGACTTCACTGATTGCAGATGTGGCAGCCACCGTCCGGCGTGAAGTGAAGGCAGCGGTTCTGGGCAGTGAACTCTATTTTTCTGCGGCCGGGGTTGATGGTGCGGAGCTTTGGAAGACAGACGGCACAGAAGCGGGAACCATTCAGGTGGTGGATCTGAATTCCAGCGCTGCCGCTGCCGATCCGGATTCGCTGACGGTCTTCAACGGAAATCTGTGATTTTGCCGCCACCACAGTTTCTCAGGGCCGTGAATTGTTCCGCACCGATGGCACAGCGGCGGGAACTGCGATTGTGATCGATGGGATTGTCGGGGCTGAGGGCTTTCGCCGTCCCGCCTGTTGATCTTTGACGGGTCGCTGCTGTTCAGTTCGTCCGCCGATTTCAGCCTGTATCGCACGGACGGCACAGCAGCAGGGACTCAGATCATGCTCGAAGGTGACCGCCGAGCCCGCGTTTCTCAGGGCCGGACGAGTCCCGACGTCGGGCCACAGGAAATCTTCAGCGACGTCGGGGCGTGATGCCGTCACCGTACTGAACGGCCGCCTGATTGCTCACCAGTCCTTCAATGACCTGAAACAGCTGGTCGCGTTTGATTCCGTGACTGATGCTGATCCTGATGTTCTTTTTCCATGCCTGCCGGCGACGATGACCCGATCGAGCGTGATGCCGGCGGAGCGTCTCTGGCTGCGTACCGAGTGGTCGGGGACCGGCTGTTGTTTGTTCGCGAATCGTGGCACACATACGAGAGACCGGAAGCGTTCTGGCATGATCTGTATCAGACGGACGGCACGACCGCCGGCACAGTGGTTGCGGATCAGTATGCGTTGCTGACTTACCGACGGTGGATTGCGGATGCAGAGCAGTTTCCGGGCGAAGTGTTCGGCGGGCGACTCTTCACACCTCTGCAGGACTCATGGACGGTCAACGGTGGCTCGGACGATCTGGTCTACAATGTGCCCATGGACGGCGGCCATTTGACTGTCGCTGATGTGGCCTTTTTTCTGGAAGGGACTCAAACTCAGACACTTCGCCGAGCAGTGGCTGGAACCGAAACACTGGGCGCCGGTGGATGTTGAGATCCGTGATGCGAGTCACCTGACGGGTCTGCTTGACCGGCTGTTCTTCAAGGCTCCCTTCGGCGGAGGCACGGCGCTCTGGATGCTTCGCGAAGATGTGGTTTCGGGGACCGGTCCCGAAATTACGACTTCTCAAGTGGGGGCTGTCCTGAGAGATCGCAGTGTGACCATCAGCTGGAACCCTGTTTCGGGAGCGGACACGTACGAAGTTCAGGTACTGCGATCGACCGAACTGGCATCCGTCACGATTGCAGAAGCGTCGCCGCTATCGGGCACGTCATGGACAACGGACCTTGTCGACGGCGACCTGCAGATTCGAGTTCGTGCCCGCCGCTGACGGGGCTGTCACGACATGGAGCGAACATTCCGTGGAAATGGTGCTGGCCCCTCCCACGCTGCTGACGCCCGAACGGGAAACTGCGGAATTCAATCCGACGATTTCCTCGACGGCGGTCGATGGCGACTGGTTACAACATCTGGCTGGGAGAGAAAACGCCGTCCGCAACCCGGTTTGAACGCATCAATGTGGTTTCGGGACACACCGAGACGTCAATTTCTTCGGCTCAGCTGCTGCCGTGGAGACTTCAGGTTGATCCGCTGACCGATCATGCGTCGTATCGTGTCTGGGTGCAGGCTGTGTTTCCCTTTGAATCCACCACGGACTGGTCCGCCAATCGCGACTTTCTGAAACTGCCGGATGAATTCCAGACCTCGCTGGGCCTGTCTGTTTCGCCGACGCAGGACACCGGATCAGCATTCATTCAATGGGGAGCTCCTTCGGGACAGGTTGAACGTTACGAACTGTTCATCAACGAAGTCGGCCATCGAGCCACTCCTGTCTATCATCGAACCGATCTGAATTCAACGGAGCATCGGATTGAAGCCAACGAAGCTCTGCCGGAAGGCGAGTACGAAGTGTGGGTCCGGGCCTTCATGGCAGACGGTTCCCGCAGTCGCTGGGGAAATCCGGCTCCGCTCACCATCGACATTCCGGACGTGCGAAGTGCCATGAACTTCTCGCTTTTCACGGGCTCTCAGGATTCCACGCCGGAGTTCTACTGGAGCGATCCCGCTCTCAACTATCCAGCGCCAGCCAGCCGCTATGAAATCTACATCAGCGTCGAAGGCTCGTCGGCTCCTGTTTACCGTCGCTCGGAGATTCCGGGTGAAACTCGAATGTATGAAGTGGATACGCCTCTGGCTGGAAATACCAGCTATCACATCTGGCTGCGAGTCTTTTTCACGGACGGCTCCCGAACAGGCTGGGGCCAGGGCCGCACATTCACGCTGGGAAATGTTGTTGACGATCTGGGCCACATTGTTCCCCAGCTGACCGTCGACGGCAACACGGCGTCATGGGCCGCGATTTCGGGGGCTGCGTCGTACGAGCTGTGGGTGAATCGATACGGCACTGACGGCAGTCTGCTGCAGTCGAGAGTGTTTCACAACGCAGCTCTGACGACCACGACTCAGACGCTGTTGCTCAGTCCCGGCACCTTTCGAGGCTGGCTGCGAGCAATGGGGCCCGGCGGCGCCACTCAGTGGAGCCCCGCCGTGAACTTCACTGTGTAACGCTTGTGACAGCCGGATCGCATCGGGTCTCCATGGCCCGCCGCCTGACAATGTTCTCTGTTGAAACCCGGGGATCTGCGGCATCCGGGAAGTGGTCTCGCGTGAGATTCCCGAGTTCCATTAGACTTCGGCCGTGAAGCGTTGAGGGAAGGCAATCGGCCTTTCGCGGCGTGTTTGGTCTGAGACTTCTGCTCGGCACGGATGCTGAGTCCCATGGCATCGTCTGTTGTTTTGAATCCTGTTTCGCGGGCTGGTCGATTCACACGTTCATTTCTGTGTGGACTCGGCGGGCTGATGTCGCTGACTGCGCAGGTATATGCGGGCCTGACTTCGGGGTTGCCGAGTCGCCGGGTTCTGGTTCCGGTGCTGTTCAATGTCGGTGTCTGCAGTGTTCCGGTCATCGTTGTTACGGGAACCTTCATCGGGATGGTCATGGCTGTGCAGACCTTCCAGCAGCTGCGAATGATGCACATGGAATCGCGGCTGGGGGCAATCATCACCATGACGCTGCTGTCGGAACTGGGGCCGGTGCTGGCGGCGACGATGCTGGCCGGTCGAGTCGGATCGGCCATGGCGGCGGAACTGGGCACCATGCGAGTCACCGAACAGATTCACGCTCTGAAAGCTGTGGGAGCGGATCCTGTTCGCTATCTGGTTGTTCCTCGGTTCATCGCCTGCGTAGCACTGATTCCGCTGCTGACCGCCATCGCCGACGCCGTTGGAATTCTGTCCGGCTGGCTGTTCAGCTGTCAGGTGCTGGGAGTCAACAGTCATCGCTACTGGCTGTACACTCAGCAGTGCGTGAGCGGCTGGGATGTGGCATCCGGGCTGATCAAGAGTCTGTTTTTCGGAGCCGCCATTGCCGTGATCGCCTGCCGCCAGGGCTTCTCTTGCGGTTCCGGAGCTGAAGGAGTTGGTCGAGCTGCGACTCAGTCGTTTGTGGTGTCATTCGCTGTCATTCTGGGACTGGATTTTGTTCTGTCGGTCATTCTGAATGCCGTCGCCGATCATGCGTGGCCTCGACTGGCCGGGCTGGCAACAGGAGGCTGGTGATGCACAATCCCGTGATTGAACTGCAGCAGATCAGCTGCACCTTCGGAAGTCAGCACGTGCTGCGGAACGTTGATCTCAGCATTCATTCCGGTGAAACCGTTGCGATCATCGGCGAAAGCGGCTGTGGGAAAAGCGTTTCGCTGAAGATCATGATGCAGCTGATGACGCAGACAGGCGGTCAGTTGCGCTGGTTTGGTCGTGACGTTTCACAGCTCTCGCCTTCGGACAAACAGCGGGAACGACTTCGTCTGGGCTATCTGTTTCAGGGAGCTGCTCTGTTTGACAGCCTGTCGATCGGAGACAACGTCGCATTCGGACTTCGGCAGAACACCAGCCTGAATGAGCGACAAATTCGGGAAACCGTGGTTGCCCGACTCGCGGACGTTGGTCTGGCGGCGGATGTCATGAGGAAACGCCCGTCAGAGATTTCCGGCGGGATGCAGAAGCGAGTCGGACTGGCTCGAGCTCTGGCGATGAATCCCGACGTAATGTTTTACGACGAACCCACCACGGGACTTGATCCCGTGAACAGCCGCCGCATTGACGAACTGATCGACAGTATTCGCCGCAGCTTTGGAGTGACCGGAATTATTGTGACTCATGATCTGAGAACTGTGCAGCGAGTTGCAGACCGGATCATCATGCTGAGTCCGCATCAGCGTCTGGCCGCTGATGAGAGTCAGGTCATTTTTCAGGGAACGTTTTCAGAACTGGCTGTCAGCCGCGATCCGCGCGTTCAGGAATATGTCGGCAGCGAACTGCTGGCCGGACATCCGGCGACTTCGGATCATTCTGCACCTGTCGGTTTCGCTCACTGAACGGACTGTTTCCATGGACGAACAGAATCGCGAATTTCAGATCGGCCTGATGACTCTGGTTGCCGTGGCTGCGATCGGCATCATGGTGGCGAAGTTTGGCGAGCCCTTCAGTCGCTGGCAGAAGGGAACTCACATTGGCATTGTGCTTCCCAGTGCTGCCGGAATTTATCCGGACGCTCCGATTCGTCTGAGCGGGCTGGTGATCGGCTCTGTTGATTCACTGCATCTGGTGGCGGAAGGTCGAGGCGTGCTGGTGCAGGCCACCATTCATGACGGTTTTGAATTCCGGGATGATTCCATCGCGGTTGTCAGCCGAACTCTGCTGGGAGACGGGGCTATTGACATTCTGCCGGGACGTGAAGGAGCCCCCATCTCCGAAGGCGCGCGCATCGCGGGACGGAATTCCAGCGATCCCACAGAAGCCATCACCCATGTCGAACAGCAGGTCACCACAGCGCTGGCGTCTTTTGAAGTGACCGGTCGTGAATGGGGGCGGCTGGCGGGAAATCTGAACCGGATGCTGGAATCGGCAGGTCCGGACGGAGTCAGCAACCTTCAGCAGTCAGCTCAGGCCCTGCAGCAGTTTACTCGCACGATGAAGACCGCCGAAGAAACTCTGGCGGCTGCGGGAACGGTCATCGGCGATCCGGAAACTCAGCGTCAGGTTCAGGCAACGCTGGCAGCTCTGCCCCAGATGCTGAATGAAACCCGGACAACGCTGCTGGCCGTTAATCGGATGGCTCAGCACGTTGAAACCGCTGTTGGGAATCTCAACACGATGTCGGCTCCGTTTGCTCGAAACAGCGAATCCATTGCCGAACGACTGAACGGATCGCTGACGAATATCGAAAGTCTGACCGGGGAACTGGCTCAGCTGTCTCAGGCCATGAATGACAACGAAGGCACCGTGAAGAAACTGTTGACGGATCCCACCGTCTACCGCAACCTCACATCGACATCATCAGCTCTGACAACTCTGCTGCAGAATCTCAAGCCGGTGATCGCCGATCTGCAGGTCTTCAGTGACCGGATTGCTCGTCATCCCGAGATCCTGGGCTTGCGCGGCGTCGTTCGCGGCAGCAGCGGTTACAAAGACAGCGATGTCGAACCTGCCGGGTTCAGCCGCTGATCCGGGAGCGGGCTGTTGTCTGCCGACTTTCGCTGTAAGCAGTTTCGAATTCGTCAGGACGCCTGTGCCATGAAGGTCGGCACCGATGCGATTCTGTTGGGAGCGTGGTGTTCAGCCAACCGGCCTCGGCGCATTCTGGACATTGGCAGCGGCACAGGAATTCTGGCCCTGATGACGGCTCAGCGATTTCCGGCTGCGGATGTCGACGCCGTGGAAGTCGATCCGATGGCCGCTCAACAGTGTGCGGAGAACGTTCAGGACAGTCCCTTCCGCGATCGCATCACCGTTCACCACAGCTCGATTCAGAACTATGTTCGTGAGACGTCATTCCGGTACGATCTGATCGTCTGCAATCCGCCATGGTTTCATTGCAGTCTGAAACCTCCGGATGCTGCTCGTTCGATCGCTCGCCACAGCGATTCGCTGTCGACGGACGATCTGCTGACGTGTACCGCTCAGCTTCTGGCGGTCGACGAGCCTGATGGTGACATTCACCATGGCGGCGTTGTGAATGTCGTGCTGCCGATTGATCAGGCAGAGTCATTTCTGCAGGCGGCGGAACTTCGTCACTTGTGGTGCAGTCGACGCTGCGACGTGCGTCCGACACCGACGTCGAATGTTCGGCGAGTTCTCCTGCAACTGAAACGGAAGTCGGCTGTGTGGGAGTCGACGCGCTCCGTGGAGACGCTGATTGTTGAAACGGCTCGACATCAGTATTCGGAAGAGTTCACAGCCATGGCTCAGGACTTTCTGCTGAACCTATGAGACTCGTGCCGTTGGATTCGCAGCTTCGTTGGCTGGATTTCCGGGACGGAGTCGGTCACGCGGAGTCGCGGTCACGCAGGGGAAGGATGTCGACCACGAAGATCACGAATGACAAGAAGAGCCGATCGGCTTTGCCGATCGGGCTCCCGCCTGTCATGGTGGCTGGTCCGTCAGATTGGAATTGATCTCTGACAAAGAGTTGAAGATCGGGGATATTTCGGCATGAGTGAATGATTTCAGGCCGGCTTCAGGATGCAGGGATACCAGATCGGGCGGCGAGGGTGTTGATTACGGAACGCCAACAGGTGGTGCTGGACGAACTGAGCCGTTCGCGCAGTGAAGGAGATGATTGTTCAGCGGGCCACCATCTTCTGCGAGCGTTCGCGGGCTGGCCTGGAAGCGCCGAGAGGGCAAAACAGTAAGCTGGGCTGAGTTTACCGATTATTCCGATAATTCAGTAAAGTCCGGTCGGGCAGGCAGCCGAAGACACAGATTAAGCGCAGGTTCTGCGCGCAGCGGGCATTTCCTGCGTTTTTTCTCTGACTGCGAATGACGGTGCTGTGCGATGCGGGAGACGTCGGACTTTCAAACCGGTGGCATCTTGCTGCTGGTCGCGACACTGATCACCAGTGCCATGGCTGTGGCCGTGCTTTCGCCGATGCTCAGCAGCCATTCGCATCCTCATGTCACTCTCGCTGTCGCTCCGGAATCGATAACGTCTTCGGTTCCACCACAATCGCGAGAATCTCTTTCGCATCCCGATTCACTGCAGGCTCAGAACCGACTCCGAGGCCTTCAGGATCTCAGCGGCGGGCTGGCTTCGGGGACTTACGATCCCGACGAGATGCGTCGCCGCAGTGAAGCTCGGAAAGTGGCCGAACGCAGCGCAAGTCCGGCACAGCGGGTTGCCGCAACGCAGCGGGTGGTGGTTTCTGATCCGAAGGTTCCATCTTCGCAGATGTCGGCAGCCGTTGATTCGGGTCACGACATCCGTCCGGAGACTTTTCCGAATGGTTCCGTCTATGTTCCAGTGACAATTCATGTGGACGGATCTCTGATGAACAGCCAGCTGGAAGCAATGGCCCAGCGAGTGGAAACGGCGCTGAAGGAGACGCACCTGAGTTCTCCTGTGCACAACGCTGCCGTCGCCGATCGTTCAGCGAAACGGAAGAATCATGCCAGTCGCCGATCACTCGACGCCACTGATCCGTCATCTCAACCAGCAGTCGCGGATGCTCGAATTCAGAAGATCGAAGACGGACTTGATCGCATTCATGCAACTGTGCAGGCATGGCATTCCGAAACCAATGCCCGATTGTCGATGCTGACTAAAAGTGCTGCTCAGGCCCGACTGGAGGTCGAAATTCAGCAGGCTGAACTCCAGGCTCTGCGCAGCCATACTCTGGAACTGCATCAGACTCGGCCTCGATTCGCGGAGGCTCCGTCGGACACGTATCGCGACTACCATCGCGGCGGTCCTTCTGCAGAATGGACGGAATCCGTGGGGCGAGCCTTCGTTGATGACGCCGCGGACGAAGAAGAAGTACCTATGCCTCGTCAATCGGCAGCTCTTCCAACCGAATTGGAGAACTCAGGAGAGACACATCCTCCGGTGGAATTGCCTGCAGCTTCACAGGAATCAGTGGATCAGCATCAGGTTCCGACGCTCGATCCGCAGCCGTCTGTTCGGACCAGTTCGCCGGCTTCGAATGATCATCAACCAGGCGAAAGCCTTCAGATTCCTCCGGCACCTGAGGCGTCTCAGGCCGGGCGATCTGTGCCGCCTGGCGGGTTCGTTATGCTGCCACCCGACAGCCGCCGCTCTCCGGATCTGCAGATCGATTTGAATCAAACCGAACGCGTGGTGCCTCCGAAAGATGCTCAGCCACTCCCGCCGGAACAGATGGAATTTCCGGAGCCGGAGACGAACGAGCCGGTGAGTTCCAATCCGACGGAACCGACAACGCTGAAGCCCATGCCGGTCCCTCAGGCCAGTCGGTCCGGTCAGGTGCCGGAACCATCATCACCGCTCAAACCGATTCCTGATCACGTGCCTGGTCCAGCTGTCGCAGATGCCGACAAAGAAGACGAAGCCGACGTGACCGTTCGGGACCGTTTCCTGACGCCTCCGCCGGTGGGGTATCAGCATGTGTATCGCTTTCAGTTGAAGTCGGATGGCGTTCATGACTATGTGGCTCCGGCTGACGGCCCGGTTTGCCCACGGTGCGGCCGAGTCCATCGGACCGCTCTGGAACGCGAATCGTGTGGCGAGAATATTTCTGACATGATGACCCTGGGAATGTCTGAAGAAGCCTCCCCGGACCGAGACTCGCGTTCCGATCTGACACCGGGAAATGCCCAGAGTGGTCGTTCAGAAGCAATGACCGCTCGGCCCGCCATCGATTTCCCGTCCAGCCCACACAAAATCACTCAGGTGTCAGGTCAGACCACAGGGAGGCCTGCTTCCGGAAGCCTGACGAGCGCTGTCGGAAAGACGGTGTCGAAGAATGTTCTTCCCCAGCCCCCTGCGGGCTCTCGTCCACCGTCGCCTCGAAGTCAGCCATCGGGAATGCTGCTGCGAGCCGGAAGCACTGTCCGGGATCTGTTCCGGTAACCAATGCGCGCCGTGGGTTTCACCTTCGGCTGCAGGCAAACGACCGCGCGAGATCGCCGTTGAGTTGGAATCCGGGGCGAAATCCGGGATATTGGTGATCCATCGAAGCATTGGCCGCGTTTTCGGGCTCCGAAGAGTTCACCGCCTTTCCGCGGACCCCTGCTGTGAGTTTCTGAAAGCTGCTGAGGGTGGCCGAATGAACGATCGCGCCGCTGGCTTCCCCGACAATCATCAAATTCGATCTGACTGGTGAAAGACTGCCGAAGACATGGTGACGGATTCAGCGACACCGCTGCCCAATGTGGTCGAATTCAGAAACGTGACCAAGACCTACAATGCGGGGTCTGCGGACGCCTTTACAGCCATTCGCGACGTGTCGTTTTCGATTCCTGATCTGCCGGGTCACGGTGAATTCGTCAGTGTGCTGGGACCGAGCGGGTGCGGAAAGAGCACCATTCTTCGGCTGATCGCAGGGCTGGAACCACAGCATCCGCCGACAACGGGACAGGTGCTGGTCGGAGGCCATCCGGTGCTGGGGCCCGGAGCTGATCGCGGAATGGTTTTTCAGGACTACACCAGTTTTGATAATCGCACTGTCCTGGACAACGTGGCCTTCGGACTGGAATGTCGAGGTGTCGGGAAGGCGGAACGATATCAGAAGGCCCGCGAATGGATCGCTCGTGTCGGGCTGGATGTGTCGTCCGATGCGGCGAAGTATCCTCATGAATTATCCGGAGGCATGCGGCAGCGAGTTGCCATTGCCAGAACTCTGATTCTGCGGCCTCGCATCATTCTGATGGATGAACCGTTCGGAGCACTGGATCCGCATACCCGGATGCAGATGCAGGACCTGCTGGTCGGGTTATGGCGGGAAGTTCAGGCGACTGTTTTTTTTGTGACCCATTCGATTGAAGAGGCCGTGTATCTGGGGGATCGGGTCTTCATTCTCAGTCGTTCTCCAGGAATGCTCTTGCACCAGATCGATGTTGAACCACCCACCCGGCCGGCTCTGGAAATGCAGCGTGAATCGGCATTTCAGGAGACCGTCTTTCAGATTCGTGATATCCTTGAGGAACTGGAATCCGTCGTCCCCAGCTGAACGTGTGATTTGTGAGCATCTGGAAATACATTCGCAAGGCCTTTGCCAACCACTGGAACCTGCTGGGACTGGCTGGCGCGACCGCATTCACTGCGATCTCAGGGAACTGGGACGTCGGACTTCCGCTGATCGCTGCCGGCGAAGTTGCCTGGCTGACGTTTGTGGGAACTCATCCGCGGTTTCGACAATACGTGGACATTCAGGAGCACCAGGCCAGCAAGGCGAACCAGGCCGAAGCCGTCAAGACACAGATGGATGATGCTGGGTTCACTGCCTCGCACCAGTCAGCGGCGGCACATGACGCTCTGAAACACCAGTGCGATGAGATGCGGGCCATCACAAAGCAATATCCAGGCAGCTCATGGAAATTCGATCGACGCCACGTCCACGGAAGTTCGGCGGAAGGACTGGACCGGCTGCTGTGAAACAGCATCTGAAACTGCTGTACGGAAACTCACTGAACTACGCTTCTTCGAAACGACGTCGATCGACAGCATTCAGACCGAAATCGAACAGCTGGAAAGCGAAGATTCAGCGTGAGCGAAGTCGGCCGAAAGAACAGCAGCGCACGACCAGATCATTGTGACCATGCAGGACAGTCCTGAAAACCTGCCAGGAACGTCGCCAGAATTTTCTTCGGGCCCGGGACAGCTGAACTGGTTCTCGTCGAACAGACGTCTGGAAAACAGGTCGTTCACTGACTGGAAACCGGCATCAGCAAAGGCGACCCGGCCGCGCTGTCTCCAGCGGATTGACACCGTCATGAGCAGTATTCAGGAAGCAGAAAAGGCGGCTCAGCGAACTGGAATTCGTCACCAGTTTTCCGGCTGGGAAAGAAGCTGTCCCGGAAATCATGTCGCGTAAAACCACACAACCTCTCGGCGACTTTAGACGTCCAAACAATTCGAACGGACATCCGCGGAATTGCAAAGCCGATGTTCGGAGAATAGACTCCGGAGCGAGTTCCAGTAAGATTTGCTCACACCTGCGACTGTGGTGTAGTGGTAGCACAGTAGCTTCCCAAGCTCCTGGTGAGGGTTCGATTCCCTTCAGTCGCTCTCTGTCTTCCCGTCGTTCCTGAATGGTTCTTGCCGGAACGAATTCCGGCTTTGGCTGTCCCGGGGGCTGTCGGTTATCGGTCTTGAGAATCGGATTTGGGTTTACTGAAGACGATGATGTGCTGGCGCGGCAGGACGTCGATGGTTTCCGTCCACTTCAGATTGAATTCGTCCTGTTCCACTTCTTTTCGGGCCTGAGCCTGGGACATCTTGTGGACCAGTTTGATGGGAACCGTCGGGTCTTCCATTCGATATTCCACCAGAGCAACTCGGCCACCGGGGCGAATGGCTTTCGCGATGTCGGCCATCATTTCATAAGGGAATTCGAATTCGTGATACACATCGACCATGATGGCCAGATCGATGGATTCCGGAGCCAGTGACGACGACTGCTGAGTTCCCTTGATGGGCACGACATTCGACAGCCCTTTGGCTCGGACATTCTTCTGCAGTCTGAGCAGCATTTCGTCCTGAACGTCCACGGCGACGATGTAACCGTTCGGCAGAACTCGTTCAGCCATCAGTCCGCTGATGACTCCGCTTCCCGCACCGATATCCGCCACGACGTCGCCCGGCTTCAGCTTCAGCGATCGGACCAGCAGAGTCAGCCGTTCTTCCTCTTCACGACTGTCACGTTCCAGCCAGATCGCACCGGCGAATCCCATCACATGAGCGATCTCGCGCCCCATGTAGAACTTGCCGATGCCGTTGGGATCGTGATCAGCCTTCCATTCATATCGCTCGCCCGAATCGCCGGTTGGCGAATCTGCGGAATCCTGAGCGGCGCAGATTGCGCAGCTTTTCAGTACCAGGATCGCAGCAGCCAGAAGGAAGACTGACTGCAGAGAACGTGTTTTCGGGACGGGCAGCCCTCGCGGAGCGAGGGGCCACTGAATGGCCAGAAGGAAGACTGACTGCAGTGAACGTGTCTTCGGGGCGGGCATCCCTCGCGGAGCGAGGGGCCACTGAATGGCCGGAAGGATGACTGATTGCAGTGAGCGTGTTTTCCCGGGCATCATCCGATCAGTTCCCGCAGTTGGTTGAGGTATCCGGGAATTTCGCCGAACGGATCGGCTTCTTCAAATTCGAGTGCCACGTAGCCTCGGTACCCGGCTTTTTTGAGGATGTCGATAACTCGCGGCAGGTCGGCAGGATATTTTTTTCGTTCCGGGTCGGCCATCGCAACTTTGATCTGAGCATTCACCGCATAAGGAGCAATGCGAGCCAGATCGCGGTAGGGATCGTCCGTTCGAAAGTTGCCGCTGTCGAAGTTGACTCCGAACCACGGAGAATTTTTGACGCCTGCGATGATCTTCAGCATCTGATCCGGAGTTGCTGTGATGCCGCCGTGATTCTCCAGAGCCAGAAAAACGCCACGAGTTGCCGCGTATTCGAGGCTTTGGTTGATGCCGTCCACGCAGCGTTCAATCGCGGCATCTTCCGAATCGCCTTTAGGAACATTGCCGGCGAAAATACGGATCGCGGGTGCTCCCAGAACGGTGGCGTAGTCGATCCACTGTCGACAACGCTCAGCCAGCTGCTGGTCGCGTTTCGGACCTTCGGCCACGCGAAGTCGTTACCGATCGCCGTCCCGGAAATGGCTAATCCCGCGGTGTGAGCCTTCTGTCGAAGACTCAGCAGATATTCCGTCGTGACGTCCGCCGGAAAGTAATAGCCCGTCAGTTCCACCAGCACTTTCAGATTCTGCTCGACGCAGTAATCCATGAATTTTTCCAGTGTCATTTCGGCAGCCGCGATCTGCTCCAGGGTTCCTCGTCCGGCCAAACAGTTTGTTAAAGCTGTAGGCGTAGACAGGCTTCAGCAGAGGCTGTCCGGTGCAGACAATCGGATCAGTAGCGGTTACGGGAGCGGGTGAAAGTGGCCAGACGAAAAGCCAGACCGGCTGCAGCAGCAGTGGCACGGGTCAGAAAACTGCGGCGAGTTGTCGTCATCGAAAATGGTCGAAGGAAGGAAATATGGAGGTGGGGATGACTCAGTCATGTTGGCGGATTTAGCTCAAACCCGGTGACAGTTGACACTCAGGCCCGACGTTTGTCCAATCAGCATCGTCTTCGCAGTTGAGGTTCCGCTGTACTTCCTCACGAAGGAAGAATTGGAAATAATTCTCCTGATCCAGGCTGCTTTTCGGGAGACGAGCCTTAACCAACTGTCCTCGCTTGGATTGGGCGTACTGACGGACGGAGATTGTGCTCAATCTGCAAGTCTCAATTCACAGCCATTCAGCACAATCCCGTGACTGACGGCAATTACCAAGATCAAGGGCATTTCCTGTGTCGCGATATCTGATTGTTCGGTGGGGAATTTCGATTCTGTGTGTTTGTGCAGGCTGCAACAAAGCTCCTTCCCCAGGCGAGAAGGCTTCATCCCTGACCCCAAAAGTCGTGCCACCCGACTCTATCGCAGAGGTCAACAAACAGGAATCAGTCACGATTGCGCCCCAATTCAAAGTTGTTCAGGTCGAGATCAACAGCTACAGCATGGACGGCGTCACCACAAAGTTCCAACGTATTTTCTCCAGAGGCTTTTTCTGCAGTCCATCATCTCGAAACTTGGCTTGACGGCGGGCTTCCCGGCTTGCGTCCAAAGCTTTCATGGGAAATACGTCCGCTCGGACCACGACGGCGATCATTACTTTTTCAAACGGGAATTTCCCTTCGGAGAGTGAGAAATCAGAAGTCAAAGGAATTGGAGGTGATTTTTAAGGGGGGAAGAACAGCTGTTGTTCGAGAGCGGCGAGCAGCAAATCGTGATGCGGCTGAGGGCTGCTGAAAAATAGTCCCGTATCACCGGAACATGACAAATGATGTTTTGCAGTTCGGTCTACTGGTTTAGGCAATCGATGGCCCTGAAGTTGCCATCCGTCATGGGGGCAGATGCCTCTCGTGCCATCGCAAAAATTCCCAGGGCGTGTTTTCCCGCCTGACAGTCTTCGTTTTCAATCGGCAGGTCAATCTGGTTCTGGAAGCTGCCCGCCCAAGGCATTTCAAAAGTTCTTTTCAGGTTGGTCTGATGTTGCGGTTGAGTCTGTTGTTTGCGGTCAGTCTGATGAGTTTTCAAACCGGATCGGCACTGGCGGAAGTGGGTGTTGGTGCAAAACCCATCGAAGGTGCGGAAGTGATTCTGGACGGCAGCCGCGAGATGCTGGATTCGAAATGGACCTACTGGGAAGGGCCTCGCTTCGCATCGTCACTGCCAATCAAATGGAAGATTGTTGACGATCCCGTGGACGACGGAACCTGTGTGATGACCGATGATCCGGTGGCAGCCGGTGGTCGCTATGGCACGGCTGACATTGTCACGAAGAAAGCCTACCGGGATTTTCGGCTGCATATCGAGTTTCTGATTTCGAAACCCGGTGGCAACAGCGGCGTCTACCTGCAGAATCGATACGAGATTCAGGTGCTGGATGGCGATAAGACGAAGCACGGCATGGCAGCGGTCATCAATGAAACCGAGTCTCCGTACCACGCGTATAACGGCACGGGCAAATGGAATTCCTACGACATCACATTCCGTGCAGCTCGGTTTGCTGACGGAAAACTGACGGAAAAGGCTCTGGTGTCGATGTACTTCAATGGTCAGAAAGTTCACGACAACGTCACCATCAACAAGGTCTGGGGCGGACCGAATTCGGGGGTCGACGGTGGAAACAACGACGGTTTCGGCATCACCGATACGCCTCAGGGGCTGAAACTGCAGTGCGAAGGACACGATGTTCGCTACCGAAACGCGTGGATCCGGGAACTGGACCTGACGATCCCGGACACGACCTTCACTGAGTAGGCAGTCCAACCGGAGGTTTTTTGCCCCGAACGCGAAGATGGACCGAACGCGAAGATGGCCCGAACGCGAAGATGGCCCGAACGCGAAGATGGCCCGAACGCGAAGATGGACAGTGACGTTCAGGATTGCCTCTCAAATCCGGCCCGGAACTCATCCCGTTCTCAGACGTCTTCGCGCTTGAGAGTTCCTGGCCGGGTCGTCACACTATCGGACAGCCTGCGGCAGGCTTTGACCACCTTCCTTCCATCCACTTCCTCTGTAACTCCCTGCCAGTACTATGAAATTGAAAAACCTGCTGTTGTCCGTTGTTGCTGCGTGGACCGTGACGAGCGTCACCGGCAGTCTGTCTGCTCAGAACGCCAACGCTCGGCTGATTTCTGCCGACCCGAAAAACGTTGATGAAGACTTCACGTTCCAGGGCGAGTATGCAGGATTGATTCTGCCGGACGATGGACGCACCGATCCGATTTACCGGAAGGTCGGTCTGCAGATTGTGGCATTGGGCGACGGCCAGTTCGATGCGGTGCAGTACGACTTCGGCCTGCCTGGCGCCGGGTGGAACACGAGCGAAAAGCTGAGAATGAAAGGCCGTCGCGAAGGAAACGTTCTGCACCTGAACGGCGACCAGCTGACCGCGACCATTCAGAACCGCCAGCTGGAACTGAGATCAGCGAACGGAAATCTGCTGGGCAGCTTTCCTCGAATCATTCGTGAAAGTCCCACTCTGGGTCAGGCTCCGCCTCAGAATGCTCAGGTTCTGTTCGATGGTTCATCGGCAGACGAATTTCACAACGGACGAATCACGGAAGACGGGCTGCTGATGGAAGGTGCAGATTTCAAACGCACATTCAATGACTTCCTGCTGCATGTCGAATTCCGCCTGCCGTACATGCCGACGCATCGAGGTCAGCAGCGAGGAAACTCCGGGATCTATCTGCAGAGCCGCTACGAAGTGCAGGTCCTGGATTCGTTCGGTCTGGATGGTGCGTTTAACGAATGTGGAGCGTTGTACCGCTATCAGCCTCCCCGGCTGAACATGTGCCTGCCTCCCCTGCAGTGGCAGACGTATGACATCACATTTCTGTCCCCAAAATTCGACGCTCAGGAAAAGAAGATCCAGAATGCCCGGCTGACCGTGCGACACAACGGTGTTCTGGTGCACGACCACTTCGATGTTGAGCACAAAACGGGGGCCGGACAGCAGGAATCACCTCATCCGTACCCGATCCGACTGCAGAATCACAAGGACCCCGTCCGTTTCCGGAACATCTGGATCGTGGACCTGAGCCCCGGCGCTCAGGGATGATTTCGACCGCAAATGCTGCTCAAACGGCAGACGTCCCATTTTAACGGGGCCGTGAATCAGCGGAAAAGTCAGCGTGGACGCGCTCAGCATCGCTTGTTGACCGTTCAGGCTGGACCTAAACTCCATCGCCTGAACATTTTCTGACGTAACGTCGATCGAAGTTCCATGATCCACGCAAATATCTGCAGTTGGGCCTGCGGAAGGAATTGAACTTGAGAGCACTCATCAGCGATATCCACGGAAATCTGGAGGCACTGGAAGCAGTGCTGGCGGATATACGTTCAAAGGGATCAGCGAGATCTACTGTCTGGGTGACATTGTGGGGTATGGTCCGAATCCCTGCGAGTGCATCGATCGGGTGATGGAGCTCGACATGTGTCTGCTGGGCAATCACGATCAGGCGGCACTGTTCGACCGGAAGGATTTAACGCCGGCGGCGAGCGTGCAATTTTCTGGACTCGGTCCGTTCTGGAAAAATCCACCGGCCCAAAGGCCGAGCAGCGGCTGAGGAGTTTCTGGGAGAACTGAACCGCCGCATCACAAGCGACGACCAGAAAACAATTTACGTTCACGGGTCCGCCCGAAATCCGCTCAACGAATACGTCTTCCCGGATGACATTTACAATCAGGTGAAGATGGAAAAAATCTTTGCTCTGGTGCCTCAGTACTGTTTTCCAGGGTCACACTCATATTCCCGGGGTGTTCACGGAATCGCTTGAGTTTCTTGACCCTGTCGACCTGGATTTTCGCTACGAGCTGGGTGAACAGAAGGTCATGATCAACGTGGGTTCCGTCGGTCAGCCTCGGAACAACGATCCCCGGTCGTCCTACGTAACTGTTGACGGCAGTTCGGTGCAGTTTCATCGAGTCAATTACGACATTGATAAGACGGCACAGAAGATCTATGACATCCCGGAACTGGACAATTTTCTGGGCGATCGCCTGCGGGAAGGCCGCTGAGCAGTCTTGAGTCGCAGGAAACAGAAGGGGAAGCCGGCAGAAGTCGAGCTCTCAAACGTCAGCGCGGCCCGCAGCTGCCGACAGCTTCATGCGTGCACTTGAGCCTGCTCCGTCTGTGAGTGACGAGGGCTTCCTGCGTCAGGTTTCGCGAAATCGAATTGGCCTGATCGGCTTCGGCCTGAGTCTGCTGCAGCTGGTTTTTCACGGAGCGTGGCTGACGTTTGCGGCGTGGCTCAGTGCACAGGGCGTGGCTCAGACACTTCCGGCCGGAGCGTGGCAGTTGTGGACGATCAGTCTGCTGATGCTGACCGGCGGCGTGCTGACCATGGTTTCCCTGTTTCTGTGTCTTGTGGGAAGTCTTCACGGACACCCCAGAATTCTGGCAGCGCTGGGTCTGTGTCTTTCGTTCTTCGTCGGTATCCTCACAACGTTTGTTCTGCTGATGAAGGTGACCGCCTGACGCGGCAGTGCCGGTCGAACTTTGACCTATCGGTCCGACTTTTCTTACTTATGCTTCAAGGCTTTTCAGAGAAATGACCCGCCCCACAGTTCTCAGTATTGGTCAGTGTCGTCCGGATTCAGCAGCCATCCGCCATGTGCTGACATCGAATTTTGATGTGAATTTCGAGACCGCAGACGATGCTGTACAGGCCCTGCATTTTCTGCGCACGGAAGCTGTTGCTCTGGTCCTGATCAACCGAAAGCTGGATGTCGACTACAGCGATGGCATCGACATTCTGAAGACGATGAAGACGGATCCCGTGCTGGACCAGATTCCGGTCATGCTGGTCTCAAACTTCCCGGACTGGCAGCAGAAAGCCGTTGATGCCGGCGCGACATGGGGATTCGGAAAGGACAGCCTGAACTCACCTGACACCATCGACCGACTTCGCGGCGTGCTGGCCTGAATCAAACAGCGGCCAAATCAGAGCAGGTCACGCGACGGGGCATGTGAGATTCCGGGGACTCACTGCTTCCACAGAAAGGCGAAAGCATAACTGCCGCATACCTTACACCTTACCTTACCTTACCTTACCTTACCTTACCTTACCTTACCTCCTTACCTTACCTTACCTTCTTACCTTACCTTACCTTACCTTACCGTAGCTTGCCGTAGCTTATGTGACGTTGTGCGTTGCCGGGCGGTTGACCAGGCGAGTACAGATGACCATGCAGATCAAGGCAAAAGCCGTTGAGACGGTCAGGCACATCGTCATCGAAGGCAGCGACGCCGTGACCGGCAGGTCGCCGGGATACAGCAGCCGTCTCAGGCCGGCGACGCCGTACGTCAGTGGATTCAGGCGAATCAGCCACGCCAGCCAGTCACCGCCGCCTCCGGGAAAAAAAGCTCCGGACAGCAGCCACATCGGCATCAGGAAGATGCTCATGACCGCATGAAACCCCTGAGTTGAATTCATGGGCCAGGCAATCAAAAAGCCCAGCGCCGTCAATTCCACGGCAATCAGAATCAGAAACGCACCCGCCGCGATGAACCGGAAAGCAGAAACATCAATCTGCAGTCCGGGGCTGAGTCCGATGTGGCTCAGCAGCGGCCCGATCAGCAGAAACAAACCGGCCTGAATCACTGCCAGCAGAGTTCCGCCGACGACCTTTCCCAGCACGATCACACTGCGAGCCACCGGGGCTGCCAGAACTCCCTGCAGAAAGCCTTCACGCCGATCCTCGATGATTGAAATTGTCGAAAAGATGGCCGTGAACATCACAATCAGGACGGCAATTCCGGGGAAAAAATATTCCTGATAGCTGAGCGGTGTGGCGAGACCGGCGGCCCAGTCCGGCGACTGAAACGAACCCCTCAGACCGGCTCCAAACAGGACCCAGAAAATGATCGGCTGCCCGATCGCTCCGACAATCCGAGTGCGCTGGCGGAGAAAACGTTTCAGCTCACGCGATGCCAGCGCGGAAACCGCAGACATCCAGACTCCGGCATCCGACATGGAACGAAGTGCGGCGCCATCTGCGCCGCTGAGGGCGGGTTCAGAAACGGACATCATTCTCTTTCATGATCTTCACTTTTCCGCCTCGGGACCGTCTTCTGAGAAGTCTCGCCCGGTCAGTTCCAGAAACACGTCTTCCAGCGTTGGCTGAGCAATTTCCGCCGACTGCACGTCGCCTCCCATCTGCTGCATGATCTTCTGCAGAGAAGCAGCACCGTCGTGAACTCGGAAGCACAGCCGGTTTCCGACGACTCGGCCGGACTGACCGATCAACGTTTCCAGTGGTTCGCGAAACTGTCGATTGTCTCGCGTTCTGACCGTCAGACGCTGCCCGTTCACTGAGGACTGCAGCTGTTGCGGCGAACCGCTCGTTACGGTCTGACCGGCGTTCAGCAGAAGCAGTTGCTCACACTGTTCCGCTTCTTCCATCAGATGGGTGGTGACGATGACCGTTGTGGACCCGCGGAATTCAGAGATCAGATCCCAGAAGTAACGTCGAGCTGCGGGATCGAGTCCGACGCTGGGTTCATCCAGCAGCAGCAGTTGAGGACTGTGCATCAGTCCCTTGGCCAGTTCGACTCGGCGCCGGAGTCCTCCGGACAGTTCACCGACCATGCTGTGTCGCCGGTCGGACAGCTCCAGCCGATTGAGCAGCTCTTCGGACCGCTGGCGAATCACCGCCGACGGCAGCCCGTAGATCCGCCCGTGGCAGTCCAGGTTTTCAATCACGGTCAGTCGACCATCGACAGCCGGTGACTGGAACGTAACTCCCAACCGACGCCGGACATCAGCGGGCTGAGTCTCCAGATCAAAACCGCAGACCTGGACTTTTCCCTGCTGCAGAGGCAACAGTGTGGCCAGCAGACGAAACAGCGTCGTCTTGCCGGAACCATTGGGCCCCAGCAACCCGAACAGACATCCGCCGGGCACGGAAAAGGAAACATCACTCAGCGCGGTCCGGTCACCGTATCGGTGGGTCAGCGACTGGACGGTCAGACAGGGATCAGTCATGGAATTCCTGATCCCTATTTGTCTGCGGGTGCCTTCTCTGCGGCGTCACCTTCCGGCTTCTGCTCTTTCTTCTTGATCACATCAGTTCGCGTGATGCGGAACTTTTCGAAGCTGTCGGATGAGATCACGTAGTACCACTTTGCGAAACGACGATCGAGTTCCTCGGCGGCCTTCTTTCCGTCTTCCACTTTCTTTTCGAATGCACTGAGGCTGGTTTCGTGAGCCTTTTTTGCGGCTTCGAATGCCTTCATGGCCTTGTCGTATTCCTCCTGAGCCTGCTTCTTCGGATCGACTGCCGGTTCGGCCGGCTTTTCGTCAGCGGGCTTCCTGTCCCCGGCTGCCGCTGGTTTTGATTCTGCAGCGTCTGTCTTGTCTTTCTGTTTTCCGTCGGTTTCAGCAGGTGCATCCTGAGCAGGCTTGTCATTCTTTTCCGGGTCGGAACCGGCATCCGCGGCAGGATCCTTCGTTTCCGTGGCGGGCTTTTCTTCAGCAGCAGGTTCCGGCTTACCAGCCTCAGTCTTATCGTCGGCGGGCGATTCTTCAGACGTTTCTTCGTCAGCGGATTCATCTTCCTGCAGCTCATCTTCGTCTCCCGAACCCGCATCTTCAGCAGCGGTTTCCTTCTGTTCGGCTGGTGCTGCTTCCTTGTTTTCAGCGGCCTTCTCGTCGGCTGGATTTGTTTCAGCGGCGTCCGACTTCTCTTCCTGGGTGTTCAGAATCTCAGGTTTAACCGGTTCCTGGGGGGCTTCAGGTTTGGGGCCGAGCAGTTTTTCGTTGAAGTCCACCTTGACCAGCAGATAACGACGAGGACCTTTTTCCTTGTCATCCGAGATGTCAGCATCGTCTGCCTTTTCGGTGTCCGTCTTGCCGTCGGCCTGATCTCCAGTAGCTTCGTCCTTCTTCTCGGATTCGCCGTTCAGACCCGTTTCGATGTCCTTCTCCGAACCCCGAGCAATCTCGCCAAAGTACAGCGTGTACTGAACACCTTTTCCGGTTCCGGCGATCAATTCCCCTTCGTTGGATGCCAGGCGTTCCTGATCATCCGGTCCAACCGCCACGAAGAAACCTCGCGACCGCATTTCACGCTCCAGTTCGGCTCGCAGAGCCTGTTCGAGCTGAGGCGGAAGCCGCAGATCCTTGTTAAGACCTTCGGGCTTCGGACGAACTCCGACAATCTTCAACTGATCAAGACTGCTGACGATGGACGTCACCGGGCTGTTGTCCAGTTCTTCGGTTTCGGCATTCAGTCCTTCCAGCTGCCATTTGCCGCTGGATGTGTAACCTTCTTTTGAGAACTCAAGCCGGTCCCTCATTTCAATCGCGCGGCTGGCTTCGTCAATCGAGTAGTTATCGACCACGACATCCACGATGTCGCTGGTCGTGATTTTCAACAGGTCGGTTTCGATCCAGTCGCTGAACTTCGCAGACAGGTCGATGTCCAGTTCCGTGATGTAGGTCGTGTCTTTTTCGGGCTCACGAACGTAGTAATATTTGTCGCGACCTTCCACTTTGTTGCCGACAATCAGGTCCACCACCGGGTTGCCGCTGCCGTCGCTGAGCGTCAGGCGGGTGCCGCGTTCGGCTGCGGTGCCCACACCGTCGGAAGCGGGGTCGATCACACCGTAACGCTTCCAGTCGTCCTTGCTGCGACTTTGAATGGCCGTTTTCTTGATATCCAGAAGCGAAGTCGCCGTCTTGGCCAGCCGCTCCTTAGCTTCGGCCGGATAGTTGTAGTGCGACGGAATCACCCACAGGCCATCGTCGTTCTGTTTGACGGCAAAGCTGACACCTTCCAGCGTACCTTCGTCGTAGTCGCCGACTGTCAGGGCCGTGACTTTTTCCACGTCGTCGAACTCGGGGAAAAACTTCTGCCCGATTTCGCCGAACCCGGGAACGGCGCTGGGCTGAGTCGCTGAATGAGCCAGCCACGCCATGAGTCCCGTGACCACCGCGGTCGCTGCAAAGGCCATTGTTCGAGATGATGGATTCATGTCTTCACCTGATTGAATTCACAAACGCGGGCAGTGCCCCGCACCTGATTCGACCTGATTCACGCCAACGTGCCTGCAGGTCGGAATGAAATTTCCTGAGACCGCGGACACCGACCGCCACCGCCAGCGCCCTGGGCTCACTCTGATCACTTCTAGCGACGCCGCTCGGGTACGATTGACTGCTGTTCGGAGATGTTTCTCAGTCCCAGCAGCAGCAGACCAAAGCAGATCGGCAGAATGGCCGGAATGATCCACGCGAAGAACTGCACCTGATTCTCGATCCGCCGCACATCGCGTTTCATATTCAAAGCCGCTTCCCGAACCCGCTTTTCCTTTTCCCGTTCCAGTTCACGCTGTTCAGCGTTAATCCGTTTGTTGACCTGTTCTTCCTTGGCTGCCAACAGTTGCTGCTTGCTGGCAAGGTCAATGTCATCCCGCTGCTTCAGCTCCGTGACGGCTTTCTGCAGTTCTTCAGTCGCAGCTTTCAGGTTCGCATCGGTCTGCGCTTCAGCATCTTTTTCTTCGTCGCTGAGCTTCTTGCGGAGGTCCCGTGACTGACTTTCCACATATTCCAGGGTCCGCAGTTTTGAGCGGCGTGATCGCAGGTTGATGAATTCCTCATCGCCCACCAGCGCGTCAACGGCGTTCAGAACGAAGGTTACGTTATCAAATTCAACGTCCAGGACCTGACGACGACGGAGAGAAAAGAACTGATCGCTGATCAGGTCGGCATCGGCACAGAAGACGACATTCAGCGGATTGTCCTTGTCATCGCTCTGAACAGAGACAGCGATGTCGTGAGCGTATTTGTCGGTCAGCCGCAGAGGATTTTCCTGCAGCCGAACTCCGCCGCCCATAAACGACATGCTGGCGTCCGTGTACTTTTCCCACTCCAGCCGACCGGAATTAGCGCTTGTCTGCAACAGAGACTTCAGACGACCGCTGTCGCGATCCTTGTCGTTTCCGTTGACCTTTCCTGAGAAAATACACACCACATCCTGTAGGCCTGAAGTGATCGGACTGTCTCCAAAAGCCGCCGGATTGGCCGACCGCGAAACGAAGAAGACTTCCGGACGCAGGTAGCTGAATTCACTGTGAGGATTGATCTGTTCGAAGACGATCTCTCCGTTGTCCCATTCCAGATTCAGCAGACTCATCAAAGACGTCAGAGCTCCATTATCTCCCTTGGGGTCCGGCCGCTGGCCGCCGCCGAACATTCCTGCCATCGGGCCGCCCGGCATTGGCTTGGGCTGACGAGGACAAAGCTGTGGGTTGAAGGCGGGGAACGGGTCATCGAAGATCAGAGTCGGTTTGCCGGATTCCACGTATTCCATGAAGTTGTCCAGTTCCGGCTGAGTCAGCGACGACGGCATCACGGCCAGCAGCAGATCGAAGTCTTCCGTGGCGTCTTCGGTTTCCCCGTTGTCATCTGAAGCCTCTTTGTCGTCTTCTGATGACTTTTTATCTGCCAGAATCTTTCGCGATGGATTGACGTTGATCACTTTATACTGTTTTCGCAGTTCGGTGACGATTTCCCAGTCGCCGCCCTGACCGAATCCTCCGCTCATCACGTTGGCATCTGTCTGCAGAATGCCAATCGTCTTGCGGGAATCCTGTGATGCCGTTCGCAGTGAACGAGTCAGTTCGTATTCGATCGGCAGTCCGCGGTCGAAGAACGGGATTTCGACATTGTCCGTGGTGCTCTGAACGACCACTCCCATAAACACTTCGGCCTCTTCGACCTTTCCGTCCTGTTCGTACTGAATGCGAGCCGGTTCGATTCCGAATGCTCTCGCCTGTTCGGCCTCTTCGCTGAACGGTTCCACCGTGATATTTCGCCACTCGATGCGTGATCCGCCTCGCAGATCATACTCCCGCAGCAGTCCCAGAAGCTGTCGACGAGTATCGTTATATTCGCGGGGGACTTCCGGGCTGATGAAGGATTGAATCACAATCTGATGGCCCTCAGGAATCCCGCTGATGGTGTCATAGGTGGCGTCCGACAGAGAAAACAGATTTTCCGCCGTCAGGTCGGCTCGCTTCGGCCAGGCATTGGCCAGGCTCATCAGACTCACAAACGTCACCGCCAGACACACAGCTCGAACGCCGTAGTGCATCGACATGGACGAGCGGTTGCTGGTCGCCCAGCGGCGTTTCGAAATCACCACCAGATTCAGATACAGCATCAGGGCTGTCAGCAGCACAAAGTAGAAGATGCTGGACAGCGGCAGCACTCCCAAACTGAAATCCCGAAGCTGTTCGCGAAGACTCAATTCTTCGGTGGCGGTTCGCAAAGTGTAAAGCTGACCAGCATAGCCGAACGGCTCAAGAATAAGCTCGATCAGCCCGGCAAGTCCGCCGACAAAAATGGGGATACAGCAAAAGACGACGCCCAGAACGAAGGCCACAGTTGCGTTTCCGGTCAAAGCCGACGCCAGCATGCCGACCGACAACAGAGCTGCTCCAGCCAGCCAGTATCCCACATACGTGCTGAAAATCAGGCCGACATCCGGAGCTCCCAGAAAGGCCAGAATGATCACATTCACCAGCGAAAATAACAGCGCCACGGAATACACGGCCAGCACCGCCAGGTACTTGCCCAGCAGGATTTCCACTTCCGTCGCAGGCAGAGTAAACAGGAGTTCGTCCGTACCCAGCTTCCGTTCATCCGCCCATGTGGTCATGGTGATAGCCGGAATCAGAAACAGCAGCAGATAATGGAATTGTCCGCTGAGCTGATCCAGGTTGGCCTGGTTGGCGGCGAAGAACTGAGTGTTGAACGCCATTGCCGCTGCGGCCACGCAGAAGACGACAATGAACAGGTAACCCAGAATGCCTGAAAAGTAGCTGTTAAAGTTGCGTTTGGTGACAGCCAGAATCACGTTTGCGCGAATCATGGATGTTCCTTGCTGGAAAGACAGATCGGGGGAATGAAACAGGAAGGCAATCGAAGCGGCCTGACGGCAATCAGGCGGCGCTGGTCAGCGAACGGAACTTTTCTTCCATCGCGACCTCATTCGAACCGAGATCAGACGTCGGTCCGTCAAACACAAGGCGACCGTTGTTGATCAGAACAACTCGCGGACAGATGGCTCGGACTTCCTGCAGAATATGAGTCGACAGGAGAATCGTCTTGGTCTTTGCCAGCTCAGTGATCAGCTCGCGAACCCCGTGGACCTGATTCGGATCCAGTCCGCTGGTCGGCTCGTCCAGAATCAGCACATCGGGATCGTGCAGCATCGCATGGGCCATCCCGACTCGCTGGCGAAATCCGCGGGACAGCTTCCCGATGGGTTTCCGCCAGACTTCGTTCAGCGAGCACTTTTCGGCCACCCAGGTCAGCCGATCCTTCAGCCGACTGCCGGTCACGCCGCGAACTTCTCCGATGTACTTCAACATGCCTTCCGGCGTCATTTCGGTGTACAGCGGTCCGTTCTCCGGCAGGTATCCCAATCGCTCGCTGGCCTGCATGCGGTCCGTGCCGACGTTGTGCCCGGCGATGAACGCTTCTCCGACACTGGGTGAGAGAAAGCCGGTCAGCATTTTCATGGTCGTGCTTTTCCCGGCGCCGTTCGGGCCGAGGAACGCACACACCTGCCCCTTTGGCACGGTGAAACTGACATCCCGAGTGGCGGCGAATTCGCCATAGAACTTGCTCAGCCCCCTGGCTTCAATCATCACATCGCCGGCGGGCTGCAAACCCGCGTTCTTTGCGGACACGTCTGAGTCAGAACTCATGGGGTCATTCTCAGTTGTTGGTCAATCAAAAGTGTTTCAGCCTGCCGGAAAGGCAGGTAATGAATTTGGGCAACCCTGCGTGCAAACGATATTCCAAATCGTGGCGTGGTTGGCGGGACGTTTCCACCACTTGAGGATTCCCGACAGAAATTCGGAAGATTTCGCTGGATTTCCGAAATTCGCAGAATTCCGGTTGGTTTCCAGGAGATCCTGACAGACGTCCTCAGTTTTCGTCGAACAGTCAGAGAACGGGTGGCGTCTTCTGATGCCACCCCTGCCTTTGCCCTTGCAAATTCATTGCTGGACACGGCTTTCTGAGGTACCATTTCACGAGAGATTCCGAATCACGCAAACGACTGTGTCATTCGGCTCACGGAAAGGTTCGAACAACTCATGAGTGCTACCGAACTCAATCATCCCATGACAGCGGACGGAACGGACTTTGATGCCTCTCTGTGGTCGACGCTGTACGACATGCCCGCATGGGGAATCAGTCTGCTGGTTCATGTCGGGATCATCTTTGTGCTGATGAGCATCACGATGGTCATTGACATTCAGCCGGAACTGGAAATCACGTCCCAGCTGGACCCGGAAGAAGTGAAGCAGGAGATGTACGTCATCGACAATGTCGTGACGGAAGACCTCGGCAGTAAATCCGACCTGAACATCGTCGGTCCTTCCATGGCGGTCGCTCAGCACAGCGGCGTTGATAACCATCGGGAAGAGAAGGAACGCATCGATGAGAAACTGATGGATCCCCGAGTTTCCGTGCCGGAAACCATGAGCACTCCTGCCGAAGCTGAAATGCTGAACGACATTCAGCTGACGGGCACCACAGAACATGCCGGCGGCACAGACGGAGCCATCGATCGACTGACTCAGGAAATCGCCAACTCGCTGAAGCAGCGGAAGACGCTGGTGGTGTGGCTGATGGACGAATCGCTGTCGATGGAAGGTCGCCGCGAGATGATTTCCAAACGCTTCAAAGGTATCTACGAACAGCTGGGGGCACTAGATATCGGTGCTGAAGAAGCCCTGCGAACCGGGATTGTCGGTTACGGCAAGGAAGTTCATGTGCTTCAGGAAGAACCGACTGCGGATCTGGCTCAGCTGACCAAAGTGGTTGATTCCATCAGGAACGATGTGTCCGGTGAAGAACGAGTCTTCTCAGCTTTGAATGAAACCCTGAAGGTGTTTCTGCCGCATCGCCGCAAGCTGCGAGCCAACATGATGGTGATTCTGGTCACCGACGAACGCGGCGACGACTATGCTCTGCTGGAAGACACTGTCAAAAAGTACAGCCGGGAAGGGGTTCGCTGTTATTGTGTGGGCAACACCTCCGTGTTTGGACGCGAAAAAGGCTACATCCACACAAAGTGGGAAGTCGACGGCGAAACATACGAAGAAGATCTGCCTGCCGATATGGGGCCCGAAACAGTGGCGGCAGAAGGCATTCAACTGCCGTTCTGGACGTCGCGAGCTCGAGGTCTGGAACGCATGTCGTCGGGTTACGGTCCATACACTCTGTCCCGGCTGTGTGCCGAAACCGGCGGCATCTTCTTCATCGCCCAGCAGGACGAACGCGGGCGAAAGTGGGATCCGGGCATCATGCGAAAGTATGCTCCGGATTATCGCCCCATGGCCGAATACCAGAAACAGCTGGCCACGAACGCGGCCAAGGCAGCTCTGGTCCGAGCCGGCAGTGACCCCGGGCTCGATCCCAAAGATATCCCCATTCCTCAGCTGACGTTTCAGGCAAACAACGACAACGTGCTGCGAGCCGAAGTCGGTGAAGCTCAGAAACCCATGGCCATCGTGGACTATTTCCTCGAACGGGTGAGCACCATCCTTGAGCAGGGCGAAAAAGATCGTGAAAAGCTGGATTCCGACCGTTGGCGGGCCAGTTACGATCTGGCCATGGGGCGAATCCTGGCAATGCGTGTTCGAGCCTACGGCTACAATGCGATGCTGGCCGAAATGAAAGTGAATCCGAAGCCGTTCAGTAAACCCGGCAGCAATCAGTGGAAGCTGGAACCATCCGAAGACATCAACGCCGGTGCCTCCGTTCGAACGATGCACAAAAAAGCGATGACCTACCTCAAACGGGTCATCGACGAACATCCAGGAACTCCGTGGGCATTTCTGGCCGAAGTTGAACTGGCTGATCCGCTGGGCTGGCAGTGGAAGGAAGGCACCATGCAGGTCGCCGAGGGCATGCAGGGAGGCGGTGGCGACCGTCCGCAGTTTGCTCCCGAAGAAGAACAGCGACGTCAGGAAGAACGTCGACGCCAGCAGAAGATGGCGGCCAGTCGGCCCAAACTGTAAGACACCACGAGGCCCCGTGATGTGTACTTCAGGTTTTCCGGAATCCGACTGTGGCTCGGAGCCGGACTTCAGCAATTCAGGTGAGGAATTCGTTGAGGTTTACCGAGCCGCCGGTCTGCTGGAAGCATCAGCGCTGGTTCAGCTCCTGAACAGCAGCCAGATTGCCACGATGATTCAGGGAATCGGGGTTTCCCCAATCACGAACGAAGTTCCGGTCCGGGAGTCGTCTCCTCGCATCTGGGTCGCGGCGTCACAGGCCGATTCTGCGAAAGTCATTCTGGGTCAGTGGGAAAACGAACGCCGCGAGCGAAGCCACTCTCCATTCGCAGTCAGCGGCTGGACATGTCCGCGTTGCGGAACAGATGTTGAGGCTCAGTTCGACACCTGCTGGAACTGTCGATATTCGCCGCGCAGCTGCTGACTGATCACAGGCGACTGCCGGCATCAGCGGCCTTCCTCTTTCCTGTCATTCGACGATCGGCGTCGGACGGGATTCTGCAACTGCGAGCGGATTAGCAGGACGGAGATCCCGGAACTCCGGGCTGGCCAGCATTCGATCCAGCAGGCGCCGATCCTGCAGATTCAGGCGACCCGGTGAAAGTCCTCGGGCAAGTGCCAGTTTCAGAGTCTGTGCAGCTTCCGCATGACGATCCATCTGTCGTCGTGTTTCGGCAGCGTGCAGCAGGATCACGGGATCAGGTCGAAGCTGATCGGCTTCCAGAAAACACTGCAGCGATTCCGTCAGCATCAGTGAACTTCTGAGACTGCAGCCGCACGCAAACATCACATCACTGTCGTTTCGGTGATGCTGGAGGAGTCGATCAATCACCGGGCGACTTCGTCGTCGAGCTCCCGAGTTATCAGCATCGTTTCGCAGCAGACTGCACGTCACCGCCAGATTCGTCTGTGACTCATTGAACACGGCCTCCAGTTGCTGCTGAGCGCCTTCAGAATTTCCCTCCAGCTTCAGAAACTCGGCCTGGATGACGGCTCGTTTTTCCGGAGCATCTGCGCCAAAGCTGTTTCCCAGCACCTGACGAACCTGAGCGATGGTCGCGGCATCGGCGTGAGCGAGAGAGCGGAACAGGTCAACAACCAGAGCCGGGTGCAGGTTGGACCTGATGGCTTCCACCAGGATCGATCGGCTGTGGTCATCCTGCCCCGAAGCCGTCATGCAGGCGGCCACTCTGCGAATGATGGCGGGATCTCCGGAACGGACGAGTGTCTGGAGCAACGGGTTCAGCTGATTCAGAAACTGCTGAGCCACGGTGCGGCGCGATTGCGTTACACAGAAGCGAACAACTGCCTGTTCCAGAACGGTCACTCCTCGAAGCAGCGAATCTGATTCGGATGACTGGGGCGACAGCAGAGCTGAGATCGCCTGAACGGCGCTCGTCAGATCGGACTGTTCCAGGTGAAGCAGCAGTTTCACCATGCGTTCGTAGTCATCGCTCGGACTGAACGACAGCGTTGCGGAATTCTTCGAAAGTCGGCTTCGGACCTCTGTTTCAATTCGGTGTTCCGCGTCCTGGTACTCGGGTGAATTCGGAAAGCGGGCTTCCAGGGTCATCAGCACGTGCACGGCCTGAGACACCTGCCCCTGCCGATTCAGCATCCAGATGCGAAACAGCTGAGGAACCGAAGACGAGGGGCGGAGAATCCGGATTGATTCCACGTGGTGTTCCAGCTGCGTCAACTGGCCATTCGAGGCTGCAAACTCGATCAGCTCATTGATCAGTGGGCTGACATAGTCTTCGGGCTGACGGAACTCCTGAAGCTGCTGAACGGCTTCCTCCAGCTGGCGGTTTTTCATCAGTGACTGAAGCATCAGTTCCCGGGCATCATCGGACCCGGATGCAACGGACTGCAGGTCACCTGCCACCTGAACCGCTTCAGCCTCGCGACCCGACTGCCAAAGAGCCTGCACCAGAAAGTAGTGAGCTCCCTGCAGCAGCTTTGAATCCCCGGTTTCCCGGATCGCGGCTTTCAACGTGTCGCAGGCTTCCGGCAAACGACCTTCCTCCAGCAACAGTCGTCCCCTGAGCATCCGGCTCAGCAGCGCCACGGAACGCGAGTCGGCCATTTCGTCCAGTGTCGCGTGAGCCGCCTGAAACCGGCCACTCTGGATCTGCAGTTCCGCGATACGGCCCAGAGCGAACCAGTCCTGCGGATGATGCTGCAGACAGCGGCGGTAATGTTTCTCGGCCTCGTCGACGCGGTTCAGGCGGTGAGCCAGATCGGCCAGTCGAGCCGAAGTCAGGTAGTCTGACGTGTCACTGTTGGATGTCAGAATCTCATAGGCAGTCGCAACCATTTCCAGATCCATGTTCTGGTCGGGTGGAACGTGGTTCATGATATGGTCGGCAAAGTTTCGAGCTGTTTCCGGGTTCTGCGGGTCCAGTTTGGCAGCAGCCCACCATGCGTCACCGGCAGCCTTCAGGTGCTGAGTCTGCTGGAGATACCGGGCTTTGATGATTCGGCTTTCTGCCCCCGGCACAACCTCAGCCATGCGTTCCGCCACGGCCAGAGCCGCCTCTGCACCTTCGGTGGCCTGAGTCAGTTCAATCAGGGTCTTCCAGGCTTCCGTATTGTCCGGTTCCAGCTGCATGGCGGCGTCAAGATCCTGCTGAGCCTTTCGGTTGTTTCCTTTCCTGAGGTGGCAGAGAGCTCGCATCGCCAGCAGTTCAGCATCCGGATCCTGCTCAAGAAGGGCGTCATCGATGGTTCTCAGTGCCGCCGCATATCGACCCAGTCGGGTGGCCACTTTGAAAAACTGCAGTCGGGTTTCGCGTTTTTTCGAGCCGAACTGCAGAGCCGCGTCCAGCAGGTTCATGGCCGTGATGTCGTTGACATGCGAACGTTCCCCCTCCAGAACCACTCCGGCAAATTCTTCGTAGGCCACAGCGTTTCTGGGATCAAGACTGACACATGTTTCATACCTCTGACGTGCGGTCGCCACTTCGCCGGACTGTGCAGCCCGACGAGCGTCATCGAGGACTCGCTGAGCCATCGCGCTGACCTGCAGTTCATGAATCAGCCAGACACATGCGGCCGAAGCAATAATGACGGCCATTCCCGTCAGCAGCCAGCGCCAGCGAATGGAAACATTCAGTTCGTCAGACAGCACGATGGTTCTCCCGAGGAAGCTGATGAAGCGAGCCGCATGTTCGAAGTCTGTCGGGACTGTACGACGCCGGGGGAAGGCATGGGTGAACTGCTGTCGTCCGCCGAGACACCGTTCCCGGTGAGAGCTCGAGTGATTTCCGGAAGTGCCGTTTCCAGGAACAGGCGGGCAGTTCCTGTGTCTTCACGTACCCCGGGTTCGGGAACCCACAGTTCTGAGACATACATTTTGTACAGCGAAGATTCTCCGGCGAACGTCAGTCTTGGAAGATCAGGTGACTGCCAGCAGCCATCCGGCGTCCACGCCCAGTAGACTCGAACCATCGACGGATCCACGTCCGCCGGATTGGTGAAGTCCGCATATCGCAGCAGGTGCCGTCGAGCATCATCCTCGCCTTCTGCATACGGAATACCACACCCGGCTTCGTGTCCGTAAACATGGAAACCCCTTCCGGAAAAACAGACCGTCGGAGGGTGCAGAGAAATCGGCCCGGGTTCACCTGCAACCAGCAGAAGGGTGACTCGAGCCCCTGTCTGAGCATGTGTGTATTCGCGTTTGATGTATCCGGCAATCCCCCCGATGGTCAGTTCCGCGTCAGAAAGGTGAAGCTCTTCTGATTGCCAGTCACCAATTGTTCGCGGCACAGCAGACAGTCGCCTGACTGCCTGCTCGACGGCGGTATTGGCAATCCAGCGATGACTGGCCAGGCCATGGATGAGGCCCCCGGCGATCAGCAGCACGAGGGCACAGATTGTCAGAGCGTCACAGCGTTTCATAACACGGTTTCAACCTTCAGGAGAACTCTTTCCGACCGACAGTGCATGCAAAACGGATCGCCCCGATCAGACGCACAGTGATCATCGCAGCTGAGGTGCAGCAACAGCAGTGGGGCCGACGGCAGGGCCCATTCCGCCGACGGAATCATCAATGACCAGGTCGACATACTTCATTTCAATCCACATGAGCAGCAGAGCTGCCGGCATCATCAGCCAACCTGCGAAATCGTGAAACAGACGGCTCGCCAGCTCCTCACCAGCAGTCAGATACAGTAGTCCGGTCAGAACAATTCGCCCGATGTTGCAAATCAGGGCGATCGGCACCGCACTGCAGATCAGGATCAGGTTATGAATCCACGATCGATGCCCCAGAACGGCGAATGCCGTCGACAGAGCGAAGAACACCACCAGCATTCTCAGCCCGCTGCAGGCTTCGGCAACACCCAGAACATGACCTTCGATATTCAGCAGGTTGCCGTGTCGAGTCGCGACGATGCCCAGCGTCTGCAGAACAAAAACTGACGAAACCGATGCGAGTTTCTGCAGTGGCTGAGCCATGGCTACTTCAAATCGAAACGGAAGCGGCACCATGAACGACAAAAACAGAATTGCCGGCCAGACGACCGACATCAGCCATGGTCCGCCCAGAACGGCCGCCACCCCATACAGGACAGGCAGCAGAGCCATCGCCTGGAGCCAGTCGAAAGCAATTGAGAGTCCGGCCAGGTAGCAAAGAAGTCCGGCGGCAATCCACGCAAGGCCTCCGGCGTGAGACGTCGTGTCTCCGGGAGGCACGTCCGATCGGCGAAACCAGACGATGGCCGCTGCGATGACCGGAACGAAGAAGCCATGCGAATACTGCGGGTCACTGTTCCAGCGGACGACCAGCTGTTTCAGGACCGGAAGAAATGCCCAGACGGACGCCATCACCATCAGGGCGCCGCAAATCAGCCAGCGGCGGGTGGGCACCAGCGGCTGGTACTCGGGACGAGCCGGCAGGAAAGGTTTCAGCATCGAACCATCTCTGAGCTGACGAACCGGGTTGCGGGTGTCAGCTGATTCAGAACAAACCTGAACGAGCGGGGATTCGCTGGTGAGAACCAGAACCCAGCGCAGACTCATTTCCACGCTGGTTGAAATGTCACTGAGCGATCAGCCGACAGTCTGCTGACGGCGCTTACGAGCGTACAGAAGGGCAGCGGTCCCGGCTCCCATCAATGCCATCGATGCCGGTTCAGGAACGGCAGGAGTGCTGCTACCGGTTGATCCAGTGGTCCCGGAAGTTGATCCGCTGGTACTCGTGGACGTGCTGGTCGTTGTCGTGGTGGTCGTTGGTGTTGGAGTCCAGAAACTTGACCACCAGGCGGCTTCGGCCGTTGAGCCGACAGAGAGACAAAGAACAGCAGCAAGGGAAAACTTGGGCATCCAGGACGTTTTCATCGTGGACGTGATCCTTTCGATACAGATAGAAAATCATATGGCTGGCAAAGCAGCCTTGTCAGCAGGAAGACGGCAACATGAGAAGTCGCCACACCATTCTCATCTATAACCGACAGGCTTAGCGATGCCAGCGACCATCCCCGAGTGCTCCGAGTTTTTTCAGCAGCGAATACCGCATCGGGACGCCCAAACGGTCTGTTGCCAAAACTCAACATCAAATGTTTCCGTTCCGCAACATCTCAGAACAATCGTCACATTCCTCCCAGCCCGGCATCTGCTGCCCATTCGGGAACGGCGACGATCACCTGAAGATCGACTCATAGGTTCCGCAACGTTTCCACAGCCTCTTGGGGGACTCTCCGGACGCAGCTCAATAAATTCTTCTGCGTCATTGTGCCCCGGCGTGCGAAAAAACGACCTGAATTCGATGACTCAGTGCCTGTTAGCGGCCAATATTATTAGTGCCGCCGTTTTCCTGCTGGTGCAGCGTGACGGGCCAGCCGGGGAACTGGTTCTCGGGTTTGCCGTCGGTGGCGTCGATCAGAAAACGGAAAGATTCAATCGTGTAGGTGCGGGCCTGCGGGTCGATGGTGACCAGACCGAACCCACTGCCCTTTTCATGAGCCTTCCGATAACGGTTGGGATCTTTGCCGACCAGAGGATTGCCGACGGCATAAACGTAAACTCGATTCCCAAAGCCGTCCAGGTATTCACCGGTATCCGGCAGGCCGTGTTTGGGACGATTTGCGTGTGGCATGCCGAGTTCATCCGGTCGCCACCAGCGAGGATATCCGGCTGCGATCGCCGGTGTGCAGAAACTCCAGCAGCTGTCCCGCTGCTGATCCGCTCCGTACTGAACCAGGCTGGTGAGATGCTGGTCACCATTCACATGCAGCGGCATCGCCTTCTTCAGAATGCGGACGGCGTTGTTGCGAGCGGTCTGGGGCCAGCTGCCGGAATCCAGGTCGGCCTTCAGATATCCGTTGTAGGCTCCGTGGTGCGTGGCGACTCCGGCAAAGACAGTCTGGCTCAGCAGCACCTTGATCGTGTGACCTCGCCAGTCTTCGGCCCAGTGTTTCAGAAAATCTTCCTGACGCTGTCCCAGCAGAATCAGGCCTGGCTGATCCAGAACGGCTGTGTCAAAATCCGGATCCATGACATGATCTGCCCGACCACTTCCCGTGTCGACCCGTTCGGGACCACTCTTGAACTGACGATCTCCCAGAATGGCAAAACTGACGCCTCCGTAAACCATATCCCCATAGTAGACGCTGATATTCTGTTCACACGGTGTCGGATCAAAGTAATCAGGATGATGAGCAGCGTTGGTGCGATGAACCACGTTCACCATTCGAGCGGGCTCGCGATAGCCGCCTTTGGACGAGGCTCCCTGATCAATCCCCTGCATCGCAGCGCCGCCTTCGCCCCAGATATTTCCCTGAAAGACGTCGTGGTCGTCCGGAATGCACAGAGTCGGTCGACCCTGCATCGCTTCACGAAACGCCCAGCCGAACTGATAGAACTTCCGCAAATAATTCAGGATCGCGCGGTCGGCCGGGTCACGGATGATTCCGAAGCCTCCGTGGTTTTCGTAAAGCTGATCGCCGGAAAAATACAGAAGATCGGGGTCCAGCTTCACCAGATTCTGAGCCACCGGTTCGTAGGGGAACGCATAGTCGTTCTGACATGTCAGAGCTCCCAGACGCAGTGGTCGGCCCGAGGGATTTGCCTTGACTGTTCCCGTCCAGTAACGCTGCTGTCCCTTTCCATTGGTCTTTTTTTCCCGGAACACCAGACGGAACCGGTGTTCCTGTTCCGCATTCCACTGAATGACTCGAAACGTTGCTACCCACGCATCCTGATCAAGCATCGCGAAGCCCAGGGACTTCCATGTTCCGTTTCGATCGACCTGCAGTTCGATGGAATGATCTTCCGTCGGCCCCAGTGGCGGTGTCAGAGCTGACAGTTTCAGCACGAAGCCTTCATCACTGCGGGAATCACTGAGCGAATACATGGACCACAGAATGGGCCCGAACTGATGCGCTTCGGTGACCGTGAATGCCGTTCCGCCGACGGTCCAGTCGGAGAAGCGAAATCGAGTGCCCGCCTGGTTTTTCTGCTGAACGTTGAAATTGTTCACCAGAGCCACATTTCCCATGATCGCTTCGGGCGGCACCTGCACCGTCAGCTGCTTCAGAGCCGTGCCGTCTTCTGCCAGCAGGTTCAGCGTCAGGCTGTAGGCATTGCCCTCAGGCTTGCCGTTCAGGACAATTCTTCTGACTCGCCGACTGTCCGGGAACTCTTCCTTCTTCCGCCCCAGAATGGCGGCTCCATCCTGAAATCCGGCATTCAGTCCGCCTCCGGCAAAGCAGTTGCTGCGGAATTCGTTGATGTCACTGCGGACGCCGATGCGAAAGCCTGCACCAGCCGCAACCTTCTTCCAGTCGCCCGCATTTTGAACGTTCACGGACAGGCTGAATGTTCCTGATGCGTCGGTGATTTGATGAGTCAGCAGGTGAACGCTGCGGTTGCCGCCACCGGACTGACATTCGGCTGCGCCGTCGACAACCGCCCAGTCTTCCATCGGGTTGGCCCAGAAGTCTTCTCCCAGCCAGATTCGGTTGTGGTTCCATTGCCAGCCGCTTTGAAACGATGGCTCGGGGCCGGCATTGTCGGAAGTCTGTGCGGACGATTCTGCGGAAACGGACAGACCGGCGGAACCCAGTGTCAGTGCTTTCAGAGCACTGCGGCGAGGAACGGAAGACATGGAATTTCTCCACAAACGATGGTTCAGTAATCTGCGACACAGCCTTCGCCGGCCGGAGTGGAATCGAAGAAGCGGCTACGATCCCCGTGAAAGTTCAATCACCACATCGTTGATCATTTCCTTCAGCAGGGCAAGGCTGTCCCTGGCCTGCTGATCGGTCATACACATCGGTGGGGAAATTCGCAACACACAGCCGGCCAAAGGGCCGAGAAGATGAATGCCCTCTCCGTGCTGGTTGCCTCGGTAACATCGTTCCACGATGGCATTGGCGACATCGCGCGCTGTGGACGTGCCCACCGGACCGCATTCAAGGCCATAGACCATGCCTTCGCCGCGAACGTTCACGATCGCTCCGGTTGCCTTCAGCTGCAGCAGGCCCTCCGTCAGCAGTGCTGACAGGTGGGGCAGTTGTTCCAGAACATCGGTGGTTTCGAATTCGTCCAGAGTCGCCAGAACAGCCGCGCAGGACAGCGGATTGGCACTCCATGTATCAGACGTTTCACCATAACCCATCAGCTCACAGACGTCGCGCCGCCCGACTGCAGCACTGACGGGAACCCCGTTTCCGAGCCCCTTACCAAGACAGACAAAGTCCGGTTCGATGCCGTAGGTTTCGAAGGCATACATCTGTCCCGTGCGGCCGAAGTTTGCCTGCACTTCATCCAGAATGAACAGAATGTCGTGTTGACGACAGAAGTCCTGCAGCAGCTGCATGTACTGTCTGGGAGGATGAAAACTTCCTCCGCCGCCCAGATAGGGTTCAGTGATCAGACAACCGATGGGATGTTCAGCAGATTCAAGGACTTGCTGAAGTTCATCCCGGTAAAACTGTGGATGAAATACCTTTGCGGGTTCTCTGATGTCAGAACATTCTTCTCGAGGAAAGCTGATGAACCGGACACGAGGATCACGTTCGCGATCGGTTTCCGATCCCGTTACCGCTTCGCTCAACCCCTTCTTTCCATGAAAGCCGAAACGTGTGGCCATGACTCCCGGCCGCGTTGAATCTCGTCGCATGCAGGCCCACAGCGCCTTCTGGACAGCTTCGGAACCGGAGGCTGCCCAGTTCACGGTCTGTAGCCGCGATCCTCCGGGGCGACTTTGCAGATTTTTCAACAGTCTTCGAGTTGCATCTGCTTCGAGTGGCGTGACGGCATTGTAGGCCGTGAGCGTTGTGGCCTTCAGAAACGGCCCCTCGGCTTCGGCCAGCTGCTCCTGATTTGATGGCCACCCCAGATAGGCGTAAAAACGTTTCAGCCAGCTGATGGGATTGTGACCCAGATTGGCCACCAGCACTCCGGAGGTGAAGTCGACCAGACGTCGGCCTTCCGGAGTCCAGTGGTAGATTCCGGCGGATGATGCCAGCACTGCCTGGCTGGATGTGAAGGTTCTCAGGGAATGCGGTTCGACGTCACCGATGATCCGTCGTGTCGTGTTGGAAAGTTCTTCTCCGGGGAATTCGACAGCAAATGATGTCACGGTCTGAGACATGGGGGCTCTGCTTCTGAAGGAACTCAGCCGCCAGGCACCGCTCAAACCTGGCCGCTACTGTGGAATGGGTTTTCCGGCGAGAATCAGCTGCTGATGCTCCTGAACTCGCGGCTTGTAGGCTTCCGGAGTCTTTTCCAGAGCGGTCGTGACCCACTGCCCCGCCACCTTGAAATCGCCCTTGGCGGCGTGAGCGGCGGCTAAAGTATCCAATGCATTCCAGTTTGTATACTGAGTCATCTGGCAGGCCTTTTCCGCCAGTGCCACGGCTTCCGGAGCGTTCTGGACGGGCGCCGGAGCGGTGGCCAGAATCCACGCCAGATCGTTCACGGGTTTGTAGTCCAGCGGAGCTTTTTCCATTGCGGATTTCAGGTCAGCAATGGCCGCCGGGAACTCCGAAAGTCGACGAAACGCAAAGGAACGATTTCCCAGAGCGTCGACATAGTCCGGATACTGCTTGATGGCTTCCGTCAGATCGGCAACCGCTTCCTTGTAGTTTCCCTGTCGTGAATGGACAACTCCCCGATTGTTGAGTGCCTCCGGATATTCAGGATGCAGCGTCAGCGCCGCATTCAGGTCATTCATGGCTGCCGGCAACTGGTTGGCGGCGATATGAGCCAGAGCTCGATTGTTCAGAGCGATGAAGTGCTTCGGATCCGCCTTAACAGCTCCGTCAAGATCCTTGATCGCCGACGCATAATCACCTTTCAGATAGAATGCCTGTCCGCGATTGTTCAGAACTCCCGGTCGCCCCGGCTCAAGCTTCAGGCTCTGGGTAAAATCGGCAATGGCCCTGTCATAATCCTGATGAGCAACATAGGCAATACCTCGCAGATGGAAGTTTTCCGCCGTCGGTGCCTTCTGAATGGCGGCTGATGTTTCCTGAATGGCGGTGTCGAAAGCGATGGTCTGATTCTGAGACAGCCAGCCGCCCTTGTCATGAATCCACAGCCATTCTCCGTTCGCCAGAGCCACTGTGAAGGTTTCGCCCAGGTAGGCTTTCCAGACGATGGCTTTGGGAGTCCTGAGTTCGGCTCCGGCAACCTTGACGATGAACTTCTTCCCCACGCGAGGATCAGGCGTCTTCGGCTGAGCTGCCTGCTGCCCCTTCTGAGCTGAAGGTTGCTGAGCCGCAGATGCTCCCTGAGCTCGAACCGGCTGCGGCGCAACCACGGAAAGGATGGCAACCATGGCTGCCAGGACAAACAGACAACGCACGGACACATTCATCCAACGTTCACACATGGAATTCAAACTCCTGCTGCGGGACCAAAACCCGCAGGTCCGATTGATCGACGGGGACCACACAGCCAGTCCGGGGCGCAACAGCGCCGAGGTCATCTCAAAGGCCAGAGCTGCCGATTCTAATCGGTCAGCCCCCCGGTTGTGAGGCGTTTTTGCCGTCGCGGTGAACTTCCCGCGGGCCACTGACCACACATTCCGCCCGCACCGCTTTTCAGGGCTGTAGGAATTCCACAGACCAGGGAGCACAGTCAACAAAATCGGGGACGAATTCCCCGGTCGGGCCAGCTCCGAGTTCAGGCTTCAGATTCGGTCTGTTCCACAGGCCGAACGAGGATTCGCTTCCCGGAAATGCGAACGACTTCGACTGGAACACCGTGATCGACGTAGCCGCCATCGCTGACGACGTCCAGAAACAGGTCGCCGAAGGTGGCCTTGCCCGTAGGACGGAGTGTCGAAGCAGTGGTTCCGAAAGCTCCGACGCTGACTGGTCCGGTTTCCTGGTCTTCGGTCAGCAGAGCAGGATTCAGATGTACGCCTCCGGATTCGCCCGTGTAGCCGGGAGGTGTCAGGATCAGGCGATTCAAAAACGGGATCGACGGCAGAAACCGATTCAGCGAGACGGCGACGACGATCACGGTCAGCAGAGCTCCGGCCAGGCTGCCCAGACTTCCCATCGATTCGTTGAAACGTTCGCCGGCCGTCATTCCGGAAAATGTATGGCTGGCCATCACCAGAGCCCCGCCCATCAGCAGAAGTCCCGACACTCCGAAGACTCCGAACCCCGGAATGACGAAGATCTCCAGTGCCAGCAGGCCGACTCCCAGCAGAAACATGATCAGTTCCAGAGAACCGGATGTTCCACCTGTGAACGGCTCCAGAAGAACAGACAGAACAGCACCGCAGACAGAATTCCGAAGAACCCGGACGGCAGATGCAGTTCCATGTACACGCAAAGAATCGCCAGAGTGATCAGTCCGAATCCGGCGACCCGAGTGTTCAGGATAAATACAAATGTGTTCTACCCATGTTCGACGAGCGGCCGCCAGGTTGGCGCCTTCCGGGATGCCCAGCCGCAGTTTCAGTTCGTCGAAGTTGCTGCACGGTTTTTCGGCCAGCCCCAGCTCGAAGGCTCGGCGACCGTTCACAGTCAGCAGAACTTCTTCACGCGATTCCGGAACCACCTCTCCCTTGATCCATTCGTCGGCCGAATCGTTGATCTCGTATTCACTCATGTAAGTCACTCGGCCGGTTTCGGCATGAGTGGCCCTGAAGACCTGTAGATTGCGATCGACCATCGCCTGCAGCAGTGCCGGAGGTCGCTGTTTGCGTTCGGCCAGATCCTGCAGCGTCACCAGAAAATCACTCCACAGTTTTTCCGGAACACGTTCGAAGGCACCGCCTTCTTCCGTTTCCTGAATGACTCCGGCATCGCCCAGATGAGCATCCGGTTTCATGATGATGCGGTCCGTGCCCAGCGAAACCACAGCCGCGCCACTCAGTGCTCGTTCCGGAATCCAGGCCACGGTGGTGACCTTCGCCGGATCCAGATCGGCGATGGCGTTGGCGATGTTCACGCTTGCGTCGAGGTATCCTCCGGGAGACTCAATATCAAAGACCAGTAGATTCGCTCCTTCTGCGATTGCCGTCCGCATCTGTCTCAGAATGAATTCTTCCGTCAGCGGAGTGATCATTTCCTGCAGACCGATCAGGCGCGCGTTGACTCGGCGATCGCCTCCGGAATGCTCCCGCAGCGATTCAGTCGGCAGCGAATACAGAGTCGCGACATCGCGTCGGTTCTTCACGGTCTTTGCCACCAGAAAGCCGGTCCGGACGGCATCGGAGGCATGAAACAGACCCGGAGCTCCGACCTCCTTGATCGGTTCAGTTTCCGAAATGACGGTCTTCTGAGCCTGCAGCTGTTTAAGTTCCTGCAGAGTCAGAAAACGCTGTTCCTGCATCCCGGCCGCACCTTCCAGTCGCACCCGCAGCAGCTCAGTTGCCGGATCCAGCATGGCCTGTACAACACCTCGAGACAGTCGGCTGTTTCTTCGTCGATCCACAATGCTGAGAATGAACTGCTGTTCCTCTGCGCTGACCGGACTGCCTCGACCGATGTCTCCCAGAGATGCATCCGGATCCATCACGATGTCATGACAGGCCAGAGCAATGATGGCGTGATAGCCGTCCACCGTTTTCGGCAGCCATGCGACTGTGCGAACCCGAGGGATTTCTGACGATGTCAGCTTGCGCGCCAGATCACTGACCTGCCCGAATCGACTGGTGCCCGGAGGAATTTCCAGAATCAGAACGGCTTCGCGATCTTCCCTTTCTGCTCGAGCCTGCAGTTCGATGGCCAGGTTTCCAGCCTGAGCCAGCTGAGCATCGCCAAGGGGGCTGGTGAGTGTGAGAAACTGACCGATTCGGTCCCGCGGGCCGCCATCGTCAGCGCGTTCGGCCTCCTGAGCGGAACAGGGAAGTCCTGCCGCCAGCAGCAGCACACTGATGAATCTGAAACCGTGCATCCGGAGAAACTCCCTCACGTGGACATGCCACATCTCATCCATGCCGACGCGCCAAACCGTGGAAACGCTCCGGTTCCGAAATTCGCCGAATTCACAGTCCGCCGCTTCGACGTCCCGAATTCCGGCCGACACTGTTCAGCGGTCCGCCGACCACACTGCATTGTAGACCCAACCCGACCGCCGGAACAATTTCAACCGAGATGATTCGTGCGTAACGCGGAAATCCTGGCACCGGACCAGACGAATCCCAAAATGTCCCGGAAGAATCACTCGAGCGTTGAGAAAGCAGAGCTGTTTCCCATCTGCAACTCAGCCCCGCAGTTGTTCAACCGGTTCCGCTGGGTCTTAACCAAAACCCCGGAGCCTTTCCCCCCAGTTCATCATTGTTTTCCGTTCGGCTGCAGATCTGTCGGAATCCGCAGCCAGCGGGTCGCCCCGCAGCTTCTCCCGAATCGAAAGACCGACCCGGTAACAGCATGTCAGGTCCTCTTCCTTCGTCACTTCCGTCACTCGATAGATGCCGGAATCAATCGCGTGATCCGCAAGCCACTCAGTCAACCTACCCCTCTTTCCAAGCCCCGTGACGGTCGCCCTGAATGCCACGGCCAGCCTGAATGACAGGCGACCGGCAAAAAAAACAATTCGAATTCCACGAACGACCGCCCCGGATGAATACGTGACTTCCTGAATCGCTCGAATGCAGAGCATCTCGCCGGATCGGCCGACTTCAACACCAGCCGGACATACGCCTGCACCGAACTCACCGCCTGATGTCGCTGCCACGCCGGAACACCCGGATCCTTCAGGGATCGGGAAAACTGCACCACCTGTTCGCGATCAAAGTCAGACGCATCCGTCCAAGCACGCTCAATGAGTGTGCTGGTCCGGAGGGAGAGATCTGTCCTTGGAACGGAAATCAATTGGCCGCGTCAAACTGCCGATTCGCGGTTGCCGTTTGTTGGCCCCAATGCCAGAATATTCCCGGAGCTCCCAGTGAGACAAATCCGGAACTCCCAGGACGTCAGACTTCCCCAGTCAGGGCGGACTCAGTCGTGCTCAGACCAGGACAAAATAACAAATCCATGCACCGGAATTGGGCAATCACCCCAATCTGCATGCAAACCCAACCCGCCCAATCCGGTGATGGCGGGCGTTATTTTGTCAGAGGCGACCAGCGCGGACACATGGACGGCGTTCTGGTTGTTCGCTGAATGGA
>JAWKTY010000031.1:0-72313 GCA_041398865.1 Planctomycetaceae bacterium | reverse complement strand
CCTTTTTCCCGGGGTGCGCCGTTGTCACGGCGACCCCGGGCTGTGTTGTGAAACCCCATTCGGGGTGATGTGGAGCCGAATTCCGGCTCCTCCATAAGTCCGGCGGCATTCCCGTTGGCGCAGCAACCCAAGCCCGGACAGAAGAATGCACCTCAGCTGATCCGGCTTTTTTCTTGAAGCTTATGCCGCCGTATTTACCGCTGCGCAAAGGACTGGTGCGGCTTAGCGGGGCCATTGAGAATCTTCTGTGTGAAACGTAGCTCAGAACGTCAGGAATCCTGAAGGAATTGCAGTTGATGATTTCCGTCCCGTTCTTGGTAAGCCTCTTGCCTCTTCCCGCAGTCCGTGAATGGAGAGCATCTTTCACGAGAGAACGGAGTCGATTCGGCGGTGATTCTACCGTTCAATGCCCGCAACCCGGTTCTGTTTTTTGAGTGTTTTCTGCGAATCCGCGGGTCGGGTCGGCAACGCAATTGAATTCGCGGAATCGGACACCTACTGTGGCTGGATCAGGCGAGATGACCCGTTTTCCCGGACCTTTCCTCGACCCGTGTCGGAAATTCAGTTGCTCAGATGACCATCACCAATCCTGAAGAAGCCCTTGGCTTTGTCGCAAAACGTTCCGACGAGGATCGTCGGATGCGGCGAAAGGAACTTGTCCGATATATTGCCCTGAAACTGATCGCCAACGGGCAGCCGGTTCCGGTGGACTGTCGGCCGACGGATCCGCTGGGACCCGAGCGAATTCTGCACACCTGGCATCAGCGACTGAAGCAGCTGGATGCTCTGCGCTGCCCTGCTGACCGCCGCATCGAATCGTTTCTGGCTCGTTACTTTGAAGGCATTGCCGACGCTGCTCAACTGCGTCTGCCGGATTCCACCTTCGTCCTGGATCGCCACGGAATTGCTCGGGAACTGTCGGTTCCGCTGAACGGGGATTCTTACCGCGACGAGCGACTGGAATCGTACCGAGTCCGTAACGGAGTGCTGCACAATCCGGCCAACGACCGCCGGACGACTCAGGGCACCTTCCACGTGACTGAAGGCGGACTTCCGGTTCCCGATGACAAACGAGCTGTGCCTCGGGAAACATTTGTGAAGCTGTTTCAGGCAGCGATGAATCCTCCGGAAGAATCTCTGGAACTGCCGTTCACCGCCGACACCGAACAGAAAGCGCGGGTCTTTGTTTCGCTGCTTCTCAGGCCGCTGCTGTGTCCGGCGGTGGACGGATTTACTCCGGAAAAGACCATGGAAGTCCGGTTTATTGCTCCGGGGTCGCTGGTCAGCAATCTGGACTTTGTGGAATCCATTTTCGGCAACGCAGGCGATCCATACCTTCCGGAAAACGACGCCGGTCTGGATGTCATGCACTTCAGTGGACACACGGGCTGCGTCATTCTGGCACCGCACCTGACGTCGCTGACCAAGAAAGCCGTCGGCCTGCCTCATATTGATCAGGCCAGTGATCGTCAGAAGCGTGATGGCATGTGCTGGTCGTCCGAAGACGAATTGTACAACAACGGGACCGCCTTCAAGCTGACCTGTCGCGATGACGAGGGTGTAATCGTCACGCTGATTGCCGACAACTATTACGGCTACTGCAAAAAGGAAGTGAAGACTCAGCTGAGTTACGCGGCGAATCTGGCCGGGAACTACGAGGAAGAGCATGCCGGCGGAGCATTGGCGTTTGCCAGCTTCAGTCTGGGGGACGAGTTTATCGCCAACAGTCGGCGGTACAACGATCGGACGTTCGCCGATGTTGCTCGCGACTACGCGGACTTCATCGCCGTTCAGCCGGAAGGCTACGGCATTGACCGCAACTTTCCGGAACTGACGTACGTGCCGGACAACTGCGCCGCGTCGGTGCATGACCAGCGCATCACGTGGGAACGGGATGGTCAGCAGCAGTCGATTCCGCTGAAGGTTGGTCACCAGTACATGACGCCGTCGGGTTACAAGTTTCGTCTGGAGAAACACGCGGCAGCTCCGTCCTGGCGTCTGATCGGGACAATGGCCGAAGGTGTGTTCTGTCACAAGCCGTGTACGGTGAGCGGTGGCGGAAAGAGCGAGATCAGCAAGTCAATTGCCGATTATCTTCTGCACGGGCCGGTGTTTGTGGCAGATCTGCAGAAGGATCTGGACCTGGTTCAGCAGATCTTTGACCGGGATTATTCCGATCGCTGGAATCCGCAGGGCAGCTACCAGCCGGACTATTCCAGCAAACCGACTCGCCGAGTTCTGGACGCCAATCGTTCGCTGGGCAGCGTGATCAAACTGCTGACTCCGTCTCAGGACTACACAGATCAGTACAACAGGTGGCTGGAGTCGATTCCCGGTTATATCTATGCGATCGTGTTCATTATCAAGCGGATGCATCGAGGCGACGCGGAAACTGACTGGCGGAGTCAGTTCTCCGTCGACATTGTCAACGGTGTTCCCGGTCACGAGCTGAAGTTTGGTGACCGAAAGCTGGTGGGTACCTACCTGCGAGTCGGCCTGCTGAATCAGAATTCGTGGCGGACCTACAAACTTCGACAGGACTTCGCTCCGGCTCAGAAAGTCCAGACAGAAGACGACATCAGTGCGTCCGTGGTTGTTCCGGCGTCGGCTGTCAGCAATGCGGGAAGCTTTGCCGGTTCGCCGGTCGGATATAAGTTTACTCAGAACTGCGAATATCGGCTGTTTCAAAGACCCGATGATGCCATTCACCGGGGACTGGACAAGCAGACAGAAGCCGATCTGGCTCGCGATGACAACTTCATCGTGAACTTTGAGCCGTTGTCGCGTGAGAAGATTCGTGAGATCTGTGATCGGCCTGTTGATCTGAGCCAGTTTACGGAACCCATGCAGCATCTGCTTCTGGAAGCTCGTGAAACCGGCGATGGCTACGTCGTGTGTTCAGCAACGCCACGACTGGTGGACGGGCAGCCCAGCAAGAATCCTCGCTATCTGCAGACTCGTCCGGATCTGATTTCGCCCTTCAATCGCTATGTTGCCGAAATGGGTGTGCGGCTGTTCCGGGCAATCCCGAACGGACAGGCGATTCATCAGCCTGTGAACGCCGTTCTGCTGGGACGTCGCAACAACCCGCCGGATTACGAAAACGGCATTCGTCCGCTGGCTGTGTACAACCCCATTCATTATCAGGAGCTCCCCGAGCTGTTCATGGACTTCGTCAGCGCGCTGACGGGGAAGAGTCCGTCAACAACCGGAGCCGGCAGCGAAGGTGCACTCACCAAAGGTCCGTTCAACGCTCTGCTGCCGATTACGGATCTGAATGCAGCTTTGGTGAGTTACCTGCTGACGGGGCTTCAGGGCTTTTCGACGCCCGCCGGGCACATCGGAGCAGGGATTCGAGTGGACCACGATATCAGCCTGCTGATTCCGGAAATCTGGTGTCGGCTGAGTGCTGAGGAGCGGTCTGCGGAATTCATGCTCAGCGAAGACCTTCTGGAGAAGCTCAGCGACTTTGAACACGACGGTCGTTTAATTCCGGCCAGCCGTCTGGGATATCGCATTACCAGCCGATTCATTCGCCGTTTTGCGGGTCGGGTTTTCGACAATCCGAGCAAGGTGTTCGATGACGCCATTCTGCGCCCGGAAACTCAGGACCACGCAGCCTTCGCGGACGGCATTCTGCACATCGCGGAAGCTCAGGAACGGACAGCAAAGGCATACTTCGAAGACGGTTCGATTGACCTGGCGTGTCCGCCGCTGCGAGCTCTGCTGCACATCATGGCTCATGGTAGTTACCGCGGGAAGGACATTCAGCATCCTGAGATTCGCAGCCTGTTCACTCTGGAATCCATGCTGCAGTCAGACTGGTATATGGAGCGACTGAAAAATCGCCGCGAGCGTGACCAGCAGCTGTGGCAGCGGCATGTTGGATATCTGCACAGCTTTCTGAATCACGAAGAGTTTTCGGAGGAAGGGCGTCGACTGCGGCTGCACGATCGGCTGAAGCTCGCCGAAACGGAACTGGCACGCGTGTCATCTTCAAAGTACCTGCAGCAGCTGCACGGTTGCCTTGGTGCTGATCGGCTGAGATAGCAGCGATCCGGAATCATGAGCCGCTGGGTTAATGCGGGGAAGAGGCGGGAAAGTCTGCCGACGGCAGCTTGGTTGGCTGTCGGCAGACCTGAAGTGCTGGCGGGATGACGGTGACTGGCGGGATGACGGTGACTGGCGGGATGGGTGAACTACCAGCTGATGTCGATTCGAGTGTGAACTCGGCTGGCGACGTCGGCGATGTGAGGATTTCCGGAGGTCAGTTTCTGAATCACGGTTTCAACAGGAATGTCTGACAGGTCGCAGGCGACCAGCAGCCGAGCAGTCGGAACAGCTCGCACGACAACGCAGTTGCCGAATTCGCGCTGAACGGTTTCTCGCCACTGTTCGAGGGACCCGTCCTGAGGAATCAGCCCGAGAACCCGCCGTTTTCCTCCAACGTTGCGCAGAACCGGCCAGGCGGCCTGTGGGAACTGCGACTTCGAGTGCGGTCGAGCAGCTGCCGGAGCAGCGCCCGAGGAACTGGTCAGGAACTGGGAAGCCAGTTCGGCAATCTGTTGTCCCAGCGGTGCCTGTGGTGCCGCTGCAAACTTCTGCAGGCACTGTCCGGCTTTGGAACGAACGAATCGATCGAAAGCGTCAACGATGGGTTGTGGAATCGGATCACCGGGTTCCGAACCTGCAGTCAGTCTGGCTGCAGCTTCAGCGACTTTGCCCTGAAGCTGTCGCAGATGGTTACCTGTTTCCTGGGCCGACTTCAGCAGGCTCTGCACGTGCTTCACAAAGCACTGGTGAATGGTCTGCCATGCGATCAGGATGCCGTACTGACGACCAAGGTCGACAGCTGCGTCCAGTGTCGGCAGTGGCTGAACGACATCCAGTCCCGAACACATCTGCTGCAGCGGAGCGTCAATGCGAGTCAGCAGTTTCCTGCAGTCGTCTTCGGCCCGGGTAATTTCCTCGATCACGCACTGATTGGCCGCGACGGCTCCGTGCAGTCGATGCGGCTGGTCGAGCTGTTCGAGAACGTGTCGACGCAGTTCCGTCACGCAGCTGTTGCGGATCGCATTCAGCTTCTTCTGAAGTTCTGAAATGATTCCGTAGATGGAAGATTGCCCCGATCCCGGCGGTGACGACAGCTGTTCGGTCACCAGATCCAGAATTGTCAGGCCGGGCACGGCTGAAAGATCGTGGACCTGCTGCAGGTTGTTGACAATCTGCGTGCTGATGGCCTCAATGTCCTGCCCCATGCTGCCTCGCAGCAGCGTCATGATCTGCTGAGGCAGAGCGTCATCCGTCAGCATCATCTCAGACAGCAGCATTCGGGTTTCCGCCAGTTCGGGCGGTACCGCAGAACTGACCGAAGAATCCTCGGCCGCCACCTTCCCGGCCCAGTGATTCAGCAGAGTTGCCGTCAGATGGCTGGCTTCGTGAGACACGGTTTCCAGAGTTGTGGCGTCCCCGGAATCAAGCCCCAGGACATGCAGTTTTGCTGTCAGGTCCACTTCACCGGCATCGGAATCGGCCCATTCCTGTCGGTCCAGCTGAATTCCCGACACCACAGCAGCGGACAGAAGATCTGAAACCTGCTGGACGCGCCGTCGCAGCGCTCCGTCATTCAGACCGTCCCCCAGATGAATCAGATTGGTCTGATCGAAGGGGCTCAGTTCACTGGCACCCGGCTTACCGGAGAACCCTCGCGGAGTACCCAGTCCGGGTGTCAGCAGATGCTGAATTTCCTTGAGCGCGCTGACGGTGTTGGCTTCCTGAACTTCAGACGCGTTCCGAGTGGACGTTGTCATGTGCAGCAGAATGCCGTGAATCCGGACATTCCGAATGCCCAGCCGAGCCGCAGATTCACGCACCATCAGTCCGATGTCTGCAGCCGTTCCGCTTCCGGTTCCGCCGCATGTCGATGCCACGACGTACACGTCCAGACCATCGTCCGACAGAGGAATTTCACAATTGCCTTCCAGTCGCTGTCGACCTTCAACTGAGGCCGCGTCGCGAAGTGTCTGTTCAATCTGACGTTCGACAGTTTCCCGATGAGCACACAGCGCCAGGCGTCCGAGCGGACGAATGCCTTCCACTTTTCCGGATCGCGGAATGTTGAACAGCCAGCGTCGGCTGAGCCAGGACAGGTCCAGTGACGGTGACTTCCGATATTCGCTGGATGACTTCAGCGGGATGGAACAGGTCTGCTGCATGGACAGGCCGAGTTCATCCGTGGACTGCTTCACCAGACTCAGCGATTCCCGATCGGTATCAATCTGCAGAAGGCTCAGCGGACAGCTTTCGGAACCGGGGATTCTCACCAGATTCCGCACAGCCTTCAGAACGCTGCCGCCCAGACCCCCGACTCCGATGAAGGCGCTGGGGCTGAGTTTCCGGCCGGTGGTGTCGACAGGCCGAACAGCAATCGGCGTCGACTCCTCGCGAACATCGGTGGCGTTCTGCTGGGTGAACTGAGTTTTGACCAGAGCCGTCTTCGGGACTTCGGTGTTTGCAGCCACGGCCACTGCGGGAATTACGGATGTGCGAGCATGCCTGCGGCGGCCAAGTTCATCTACGAACTGCCGGCAGTTGTCGAACCGCGAATTCATGTTCTTGGCAAGTGCCCGAGCGATCACCGGACGGTCGATCGGCTGAAGGCCGGTCAGGTCAGGCTGGCTGCGCAGATGCTGGGCAGTGAGCTGTGCGGCGGTTCGTCCGTTGAACGGCGGGTTGCCGGTCAGAGCCATCTGATAGACGATGGCCAGACTATACTGATCGCTGGCTCGTCCGGGGCGACCTTCGAACAGTTCCGGAGCCGCGTACATCGGAGTGAAACCGTTCAGCACCGACACATTCGTCACGCTGATGTCTTTGGCCAGACCAAAGTCGCCGACCTTTGCGTGTGATCCCTGCAGCAGGATGTTATCCGGCTTGATGTCCAGATGCTGCAGGCCGTGCTGTTCGGCCATGAAGTCCAGTGCATCAGCCACGTCGCGCAGGTACCCCAGCAGTTCGTCACGGGGAATTCCGGGAAGGCTGTTGCGACGACATTCCTGAAAACGGTCTGACAGATTGCCGTCCGCCAGTTCGGTGACGACGATCAGTCGCGAATTGACGACTTCAATTCGTTCAATACTCAGCAGAAACGGATGCCGCAGATCGCGCATGCGTTCCAGCGCCTTCAGTTCGGCTTCGGCATGCTGACCGTCACGTTCTCCGTACAGCATTTTCACGGCCTTGGGCAGTCCACCTGGCCCGATGGCTCGCCAGACTTCGCCGTATCCCCCGGCTCCCAGCCGCTGCTGCAGTGTGTAGCCGGCCAGCTGGACACCGCCCATCGCCTGCATGGCGGCACGGGGATCATCAGCTGCCGCCAGCATTTCTGTGGTTCCGATTGGTGTTGTCATGTTCATTTGTGACCTACAGCTTTCGCCAGATTTCTGGTCTCAATATCCGTAAAGAATCCGCCGGCAACGCGATCGAAATAGTCGGCTCGCATTTCAAATTCCAGATCGTTGTAGGTGCAGTAGTGCCGCACCTGCAGCAGCAGGTCCCGAGCATGGCAGCGACGCAGAGGGCGCCCCAGCGGTCGGTAATACGTCTGCAGCAGATGTTCGAGCGCATCCGGATCGAAGAAACATCCTGTCTGCTCTGCTGCAATCTGGAACAGCCAGCCGAATTCGTCCTCTGTGGGATCCGTCAGTTCAATGCGATACGGAATCCGGCGCAGAAACGCTTCGTCCACCAGATCGGAGGGTTCCAGATTGGTGGAAAAGATGATCAGCTGCTGAAACGGAACCTGCAGTTTTTTGCCGGTGGGCAGCGTCAGAAAGTCGTGCTTGTTTTCCAGCGGCACAATCCAGCGGTTGAGAAGTTCTTCCGGAGAGATTCGCTGCCGGCCGAAGTCGTCGATCAGCAGGCAGCCGCAGTTGCTTTTCATCTGCAGCGGTGCTTCGCTGATGTTTGAAACCGGATCATGCCGGATCTCCAGGCTGTCCAGAGTCAGCTCACCGCCCACGACCACCGTCGGGCGGCGAATGCGGATCCAGCGAGCATCGAAGTCGGTCTGTCCGCCGGAGTATTCAACGGGAACGTGATACGCGGGGTCGAACAGAGTGATGATCTGCCGACCGTCGATAATGGCGTGCGGCAGCCAGATTTCCTGCCCGAAACAGCTGGTGACTCGTCGAGCCAGCGTGGATTTGCCGTTGCCGGGAGCTCCGTACAGGAACATGCCGCTGCCCGAATTGACCGCGGGGCCGAGCACGTCCAGCAGTTCCGGAGAAATGGAGATGTCCTGAAACGCGTCCGTCAGTTCGCCTCGGCGAATCGGTTCATCGCCGATGGCCTGAGCTTCCACGGAGATGATGTAATCCATCAGCGGAACAGGCGCAGGGCCGACGTAGGAGCATTCCGCATGAAAGGTCTGAGCTCGTTTGCGTCCTTCGTCGGACAGAGTGTACATGTAGTCGTTGAAGCTGCCGGCACCGGCATGAGTGACCAGGCGTCGGGTGCGCAGGCGCTCCAGAGTGGCTTCGGCGATCTTGAACGGCAGCGCCAGTTCGGCGGCGACCGTGCGTCCGCTCGCTGTTCCGCTGGCCAGCAGCAGTTTGGCGACAAGAGATTCCAGAAACGGCTCACTGAGTCCCATCTCGTGTGGAGATTTGGGATCAGTCGGCCAGAATCGCTCACCACTGAGCAGCAGGCTCAGCAGTGAAGAATCGACAGGTGATGGTGCGAGTGTGGACATGATTCTGTTGCTTTCTCTCGACGAGTCCGCTCGTCGAGCTCTATTCCTTCAGCCATTTTGAAACCGGTTCGCCGCGGCCGAACAGATAACCCTGAGCCAGTTCGAATCCCAGATCCCGACAGACGCCGGCTTCTTCCTGAGTTTCGACACCTTCCGCCAGGGGAATCACGTTCAGGTCTTTCACAATTCGAATCAGTCCGGCGATCGTCGTGCGACGGGATTCCGAAGCCGTTGGCAGCCCCTGAACCAGTTTGACGTCGAACTTCAGAACATCCGGCGGGACCTCGATCAGTTCGGCCAGACGAGCCTGTCCGGAACCGAAATCGTCGTAGGCCAGCTGCATCTCCAGATCCGTCAGAACCTTTCGCAGCTGCTTGAGGAAGTCCATTGAAGTCACACCGGATTCATGAACCTCAAGCATGATCTGCTGGTCCTGGTTGCTGTCTCTCAGTTCACAAAGAGATTCAAACAGCTCGGACTGATTCAGTTCTGCCGGGTGTGTATTCAGGTACAGCTGCATTCCGGGAGGCAGTCGCAGAGCTGCCTTCATTCCTTCAACTCGACACAGTCGGCTGAGAGCTGCTTCGCTGGTGCGCTGAGCAGCAATGCGGAACATTTTGTCCGGAGTTTCCAGCCCCATCATCTGACTGCGGGACAGAACTTCGTAGCCGATGCGTTCGCCCGAATCGAGTCGGACGATGGGCTGAAAATACGGGACGACTCCGGGCCGTGACAGCAGAGTTGTGAACTGCACCTGAGCGATGGCGTCACCGACGTCGTCGGACACCATGGTCGCACCTGACATTGATTCCTTTTCCTGCTGAATCCGGAACATCACGTTGCCGAAATGCACGATGTCGCCATCGCGAAGCGGTTCCACATTGGTGACTCGTTTCCCGTTCAGCAGCGTGCCGTTGGTACTGTTCAGGTCCCGCAGCAGCAGCTGGTCACCGGCCAGAATCAGCTCGGCATGGTGTCCCGAGACTGTGCTGTTGGGAACACACACATGGTTTTCGGGGTGTCGTCCGACGCGAAACGGCTGAGCTGCCACGGTAAACCGAACGGCGTCACTGCGATCGTTGATGTAGCCGTACAGCGTCCACTCCACGCCGGTCTCACGGTCCGCGTCCGCCGGCGGCGGCGTCAGAACAGATTGAGTACTCTGCGGTGCCTGTGGTGCGCTCTCTAGCAATGTGTGAAATGATTTTCTGAATTCAGCCATGGCAGGAAATCCTGGTTGTTTTGACGGGATGTACCGAAGGGAACTTCGTCAGATCTCTGTGACCCGCGACGAGTTGGTGTGAGCTCCGTCACGAAACGTGACAGGTTCAGGGACAGGTTCCGCTTCGTGCCCGAATTCGATCTTCCATGAACTCGAAGCCGATTGTTTGGCCTCGTAAAGGCATTTGTCAGCCGCGACAAACAGATCCTCGGGTTGATGTGACCCGAAATCACAGTGGCGAACCGCTGCTCCGATACTCGCCGAAATCCCGATGCTGTCTCCTGAATGCTGAACGCAGATTTCCGCCAGACTGTCCAGGACCCGTCGCAGGGGAATTCGAATATCGCCCGGGCCGCACCCCAGACACAATGCGACAAATTCATCGCCGCCGAACCGGGCGACAACGTCGTAGGACCGCATGGACATCTCCAGCTGCCGGGCAACTCGAGACAGGATTTCATCTCCGACAGCGTGACCGTAGGTGTCGTTGATGCCTTTGAAGTCGTCCAGGTCAACGACCACAACGGCAATCGAACCTCCGGTCCGACTGGCACGTTCCCACTCTTCCCGCAGACGACGTTCGTAGGCCAAACGATTCATCAGTCCTGTCAGGGGATCCGAAAGTGCTGCCACAAAAAGAGATTCCAGACGCCTCCAGCTCAGAAACAGGTCCCCGTCCACGGCCAGTCCGAACAGTCGGCCCTGTTCGCAGATTGCCTTGCAGCTGACTTCGCCTTCGACAAACTGCGGTCCACTGGGCTGTTCTTCCGTGAGCGGCACGTTCAACATCGCTCCCAGCGGCATGGATCTCCACCGGTTGCGTTCAAACGAATTCGGCGAATTCAACCGTCGACGGATGTCGTCAACGGCAACAAGGCCGATGATCCGAAACCCGTCTCCCTGAACGAGCACATACTGGTGTCCGCTGAGTGAGGGAAGTTCCGAGAGCAGCGTCTCCCGGTGAATCACCAGCGGGCCATCGCTGTATTCGGGCAGGATCGACCGAATAGTCGCTGTTTCCGTCTGAATGAGATGTTGTTGTTTCATTGGCCTGACGTTCAGGTCGGTGACAAGTGTGACTGCGCGTTCGGAAAATGAGGCATTCCCGAGACAACTCGACACATGGACCGTAGCTCGCCGTTTTGCGTCGATGCAAAAAAACAACGCGTCAGAACAACATGGGTCGGAAGGAACAGCCGAACTCTGACGATTGGGACGACTTTGCCGCCTGATCGTCCGAACGTCAGATGTTCCGCAACCGCCGGACGGCTCCTTTCAGAATTGCCGATTCCCGAACATGCACACCAAGCCCCAGGCCGACTATTCGGGGGGCAAATCCCCCTCTCGAAAATGTCAGGTCTTCCTCCGTCAGTCGATCGCGAACCAGAAAACGGTCATAGCTGCCTTCCAGATTCAGCAGCCCCGCAACACTGCAGGCCAGATGGCGTCCCGCGGCTGACAGAATGCCGGTTTCTCCTACCATGCAGCCCAGCTGACAGCCAATGCCGTTGCGATTGGCCAGTGCCAGCAGTTCCAGACAGTTCAGCAATCCGCCGCATTTGGAAATTCTGATGCTGAACTGGTCGCAGCTTCCCGAATGAATGGCTCGTTCGGCATCCGTCACACTGCAGACTGATTCATCCAGCATGATTGGAAGACTGATGACTCGCCGGATTTCGGCCAGCCGGTCGACATACCGGTGAGCCACCGGCTGTTCGATGGATTCACAGTCGAACCGCATCAGTGCGGCCGCACGTTCCGCGACTTCATCCGGGTGCCACGCCTCATTGGCATCCAGCCGAAGGCGTACTCGCTGTCCCAGAACGCGGCGAAGTCGAGTCAGTAGTTTTTCGTCGTCGATTCCTTCCGTCCCGACCTTCACCTTGACGGACTCAAATCCAAACACCTTCATCTTCACCGCCGACCGGTACTGCTGCAGAGCGCTCGTACCGGACGTCACGACCCCGCTGTACCGAACGTCCGGCAGACTGGTGGCCAGCTGCAGTGGTTCGGCCAGGTCCCGCAACAGGTCAGACAGATTCATCCGAAATGAACGGCAGACAGCATCCAGAACAGCCGTTTCGGCAGCACAGCGAACCGCATGACCAATGCATCCCCGCTCCTGCGCGTCCGGCGGGGCTTCGATGTCTCCTGGCCGAAAATCTCTCAGCACCGAAACCCACCGTTCCGGATCGCTGAGTCGTCGGTCGGCAAGCTGAGACCAGTCTGTGCTGGCCAGCTGCTTCCAGACCAGATCGAATGATTCGCCGGTGACATAATCGCGAGGAATGGCCTCGCCCCAGCCAACGGAACCGTCCGACAGTTCACACCGCATGATCAGGGTCTGATTGCCATACCGGTGAAACGAAGCATGTCGAACGGGCTTCCGAAGCTGAACGGGGAACTCAAATGCCTGCAGGGTGCTGATTTTCATCTTGCCACTCGAAAACGCATGCGCTGGACGAACGCCGGTAAAAAACGATATGACACCGACGCCATGAATTCATTCTCCACACTTCAAAGTCGATTGTGATGCAGCAGTATCTGGAAATCTATCGAGATGGTCTGTTGAACGACGTCGTTCCTTTCTGGCTGAACCACGCCGCTGACCGACAGCACGGTGGAATCATGACCTGTGTTGATCGCCGGGGTCAGGTGATCGATACAGACAAAGGTGTCTGGCAGCAGGGGCGATTCACCTGGCTGATGGCTCGGCTGTACAATTCCGTGGAGGCTCGGGACGAATGGCTGCAGGCCGCACTCAGCGGTGCCGATTTCCTGCAGCGGCACTGTTTCGATCCGGCTGACGGTCGCATGTGGTTTCATGTGACTCAGGATGGTCAGCCGATTCGCAAACGACGCTATGCCTTCAGCGAAGCATTCGCCGCCATGGCGTTTGGAGAACTGTTCGCCGCGACAGGGCAGGCCGAATTCTCCGAACTTGCCCAAAAAACCTTTCAGCGATTTTTAACCCACAATACTCAGCCGAACGGCGAAGCCCCGAAGTTCACTGCGACGCGACCCATGCGAAGCATTGGCTTTCCCATGATCACCATCAACGTGGCTCAGGAACTTCGAGCCTCCATTCGACTGCCGAATGCTGACCAGCTGATTGATGCTGCGATTGCTGATATTCGCAATCTGCATGTTCATCAGTCTCTGCAGTGCGTCCTGGAGACTGTGGGGCTGGACGGCGAGGTGATTGATCATCTTGACGGCCGAACTCTGAACCCCGGCCACGCCATTGAAGCCGCATGGTTTGTCATGAACGAAGGTCGGCATCGCAGTAATTCTGAACTGATTGATCTGGGGACAACGATGCTGGAATGGATGTGGGCTCGGGGCTGGGATCAGCAGCACGGCGGCATCCTGTACTTCACGGGGCTGGACGAACGGCCGGTGCAGGAGTACTGGCATGACATGAAGTTCTGGTGGCCTCACAACGAAACCATCATCGCCACGCTGATGGCCTTTCAGCTGACGGGAAACCCCAGATATGCTGACTGGCATCGTCAGGTGCATGACTGGTCGTACGCTCATTTTCCCGATCCGGAGTTTGGCGAGTGGTACGGCTACCTGCACCGCCGCGGTACCGTCAGCCAGTCAGCCAAAGGCAACCTTTGGAAGGGGCCCTTCCACCTGCCAAGAATGCAGTTACTGTGCTGGCAGCTTCTTCAAAAAAAGCAGCGCGAGCCTTGATGATTCATGCTCCATGCTGCGATTCTCCATTCCCCCAATTCAGCAACGGCCAGCTTCCGATTGACAAAACGCAACAGCCTTCTAACCTTCGTGGACATCAATGCGATGGCGCGAGTGTTGTTGGTTGGTGTCAGTCTGATCGGAAGGAGACGAAATTGTCAACAACCAGGTGGATTCGAGTCACAGAGCCTGTGCAGGGGTTGGGAACGGAGAGCTGCAGTTCGGTGATTCATCTCAGCGGCCGACAGCTGGCAGAAGCGTTTGACGCACCGTCGGTGGCGCGGTTTCTGACAACGGAACTCAGCGAGCTGGCTTCGGAACTGTCTGTTCAGTGGCTGGCCGTGGTGCGTCGAATTCCCGGCCCGGCATGGGAAACAATCCGGGAACACGGGAGGCACGGAATCGGCCGGCCGCTGTCGTCATTGTGGGACGAATCTCAGGACCGCGATTCCGCCGGACTGCTGGAAGTCGACAACTGGACCGCGTTCTGTGTGCCGCTGGAACGCAGCAACGGCGTCGGTGACCTTCTGATCGGGGCGACTCGACACGCAGAAAAGGATCTGCTGCCGCTCAGCATTCTGTGTGCTCGATCGCTGTCGCTGTCGCTGAAAGTGGTCACCCAGCAGCTGGCGTCCCGTCGGCACGTGGATCGCCTGAAGTCGACGCTGGACATCGCGTCGCGGCTTTCGGCAGCCGAAGAAACGGCTCCACTGCTGGACCTGATTGCCGAAGAGGCGACTCGGCTGCTGGACTGTGATCGCAGCAGTATCTTTCTGTGGGACAAAGATCGGCACGAAGTGGAAGCTCGGCCGGCTCTGGGAGTTCGCAACGGGTCTCTGCGACTTCCGGACAAGGGAGGCATCGTCGGTGAAACCCTGCGGACCGGCGTTTCGATTGTGGTGGATGATGCGTACCAGGATCATCGGTTCAATCAGGATGTCGACCGCAAAAGCGGATACCGAACGCGCAACCTGATCTGCGTTCCGCTGCGTGATTCCGATCGCGAAATTGTCGGAGCGTTCGAGTGCATCAACCGCAACGAAGGGCGTTCATTCAACGATGACGACGTCGAATGCCTGCAGCAGCTGGGGACTCAGGCCGCCGTCGCGGTCCGTAATCTTCGCGAGCGCAGTCTGCTGCATCGCAGTCGGGACGAACTGGCCGCCAAAGTCACCAGTCAGGTCAACATCGTCGGAACCAGTGCTGCGATTTCCGCTTTGCGCGACACGGTCGGACGGCTGGCACTGACCGACCTTCCGGTGCTGGTTCTGGGCGAAAGCGGAACCGGAAAAGAAGTCGTGGCCAATGCCATTCACTTTGGAGGCTCGCGATCGAACAGCCCGTTCGTCGCGGTTAACTGCGCAGCGATTGCTGAATCGCTTCTGGAGAGCGAACTGTTCGGACACGAACAGGGCGCTTTCACGGATGCTCGGGACAGTCGGCGAGGAAAGTTCGAGCTCGCCGACGGAGGAACTCTGTTTCTGGACGAAATCGGAGACATGAGTCTCGGCGGCCAGGCCAAACTGCTGCGGGTCCTGGAACAGAAAGTCATCACCCGAGTCGGCGGCAGCGAAACAATTCCCGTCAATGTGCGAATTGTTGCAGCCACGAATGCGAACCTTGCGGAATCTGTTCGGAATCGGCGTTTCCGTGAAGATCTGTATTATCGACTCAGCGTGGTGACTCTGGATCTGCCGCCGCTGCGCGACCGTCCGGAAGACATTCTGCTGCTGGCTGAACATTTCCTGAAACACTTCGCTGCTCAGGCTCGGCGGCCGTCCCTGCAGCTCACTCCGGATGCTCGCCGACGTCTGCAGGCTCATGCCTGGCCCGGCAACATTCGCGAACTGCGAAACCTGATGGAACGCGTCGCCTTTCTTTCGCCGACAGAACGAGTCGACGCGAGCGACCTGGCATTCATCCTCAGCCCCGAACAGACCGGCGGAGCTCAGCTGCCTCTGGACCTGGGGCTCGACAGGGCCACCCGGGAATTTCAGAGGGATTTCATTCGCCGCAGCATCAAACAGGTCAACGGCAACATGACCGACGCCGCAAAACTGCTTGGCCTGCACCGCAGCAACCTGTATCGAAAGATGAAACAGCTGGAAATGTCAGAAGTCGGCGGAAGCGGTTCCGATGAAGATGCAGGCGACACCGGCAACTTCGCTTGAAATGCTTCTCCGGGGACGGCGGTTGCCGGATGTTCGAGTTCGATTTGCCGGATCGGGAACAGGTTTGATCGCCGGGATTCTTCATGCCCGGAACGTTGCCCTTGTTTCGCCCGCGGCCTCTTTCTTCCTGCAGCTCAGCTGGTCACGGTCAGTGTGACGGGGACGCTCCATGAACTGATCTGGCCGGTGCCGCTGATGGCTCGCACCCAGATTCGATAGGTTCCGGCCGTCAGCCCAAACGGATGCAGCAGAGAATTTGTCGAGAGGGTGTCGTTGCGCAGGATCGTCTGCGGCAGGTTCGCCACCGGAATTCCCAGGCCGCTGATCTGGCTGACAAACAGGTCGTAACGAATGGCCTGGTCGATGCGAGTCCACTGGAAGGTGAAAGCCGTGTTGGCTGTGATCGTCGACGATGCTGCGGGCGAAACAATCGCGGGGCGGCCACCGATCGCGGAATCCGCGGCTACCGACCATCCGCCGATTCGGCCGTCCGTCAACGTGCCTCGCACCCACCACCGGATGGCTCCTTCCGGAAGATCAGTTGCAGGAGTGAAGCTGGTTCCGGTCAGACCGGCCTGCCGAATGACTCCGCCCACGGTGCGGATGAAGATTTCCACCGATGCGACGCCGGTGACGGACGACCATGTGAAAGTCGGACGACGTTCGAATGTCCCGCTGGCTGGAGCAACCGGAGCGGGGCCGACATTGAATCTCTGCACCGCTGACCAGTCTCCTGAACGTCCGCTGCTTTCAACCGCTCGCACCCACGCCGCATAGTTACCGAACGGCAACGCGCTGGAAGGCGTCAGCGAAGTGGCTGTCAGATCCGTGGCATGAATCACCTTCTTCGCGCCGGTGGTCAGATTGTTGACCCACAACTCATACCGCGCGGCTCCGGCGACAGCATTCCACGAAATGGTCGGGGTTGCGCTGCCGGTCGTCAGCGGCGCGATGGTCGGAACAGTCGTGATATCAATCCGAGCACTGTTGCTCCAGGCCGAAATCTGCCCGGCAGTTCCACGGGCTCGCACCCACACCGCATATCGTCCGATAGGAACGTCTTCCGTTGGAATGAGTGTCGTTCCGATGACGCTGGTGTTGATGAGAGGAGCTTTCACACTGGTGGTCGAGCTGAACCACACATCATAGGAAACGGCTCCGGGAACAGCCGACCAGCGAATGGCAGGCCTCGCTTCCTGAGTTGACGTAAACCCATTCAACAGGCCGGGCACCTGCAGGATTTCGTTATCGCTGATCGACACGCTGAACGTCGGGCTGAAGCTTCCGACAAATGTCGCATCGCTGTCCCGACGAACCATCAGCTGGACCACAGCCGTTTCGTTTCCGTTCACTTCGGTGTTGTCAATCGCCTGCAGCTGAACTGTCTGAGCCACATTCCAGTTGGCAGCTGTGAAGGTCAGAGTCGACGCGCTGAGCGTCAGCCGAGTGGGCAGCGAATTCTGAACTTCCACAGTCACCGGCGAAGTCGGCGCCTGGCTGAGTTTCACCGAAAACGAATCCGTGGTGGAACCTTCCGTCACGGCTGCCACTCCTCCGGTCTGCGCAGCGATCACGCGAGGCCCGCCGACAGTGCCTTCCACCACGGCGCTCAGGTTGGGAATGGCGGAATTTTCGTAGGCCTGAAAGTACAGCTTCTGCCCGTTCAAACTGGTCGGGACGTCGTAAACACCAATGATGCGATCGTCCACGCAGACAAATCCCACCATGAACACCTGAGGGTCGGCGATGCCCACGACGACTCCGTTAATAACACCTGTTCCAGGTCGCGTTCCCACTATAAAGGAAACCAGCGAAACGTGCTGCATTCCCCGAGCTCCCAGTTCGAAGGGCTGGCCGGGAATGAGTGGAGTTTCCGGAGATAAAGTCAGTCCGGAAACTGTCGTCACATCAGTTGCGGAATTGTTGGTCAGAACCGTTTCCGCCTGAGTCGTTCCGATAACGGCGGTGCTGGTGAGTGAGCCCTTGAACGTTGAGTTCAGCTGACCCTGCACGGTGTAAACAATGGTTCCTCCGGCCGGAAGACTGACCGTCTGCGACAGGTTTCCGGAACCGCTTCCGACGAAGACCGTCCCGTTGGAACCGAGTGCCGTCCATGTGATCGCCGTCAGCTGCGAGGGCAGGACTGTTGTCAGTATTGCGTTGGCGGCGGCGTCCGGCCCGGAGTTGGTGACGGTGACGGTATAGGTCAGCAGGCTGCCGGTTGTCGCCTGGTCCAGCACATTGTTATTGTCAATGGTCACCGCGAGATCGACCGTTGACGGATTCACCACCGGCAGTCGATAGCCGAAGTCCTGAGTCCTCACCGTGGCTCCGGCTGCCAGAGTCACCGTCGAAATATTGGCGGTTGTGAGGCCGTCAGCGTCAAATGTCTGAACATTGCCGACCGGAGGCGTGACCGTGATCGAATATCGGCCCGGCGGCAGATTGGTGAATTCGTAAAGCCCGGCTGAATTGGTCGTCGTGGTTCGCCGAGTCTCAACAATTCCGTCTGCATTGGTGTCGCCGTCCAGCTGCACCGTGATTCCGTCGATCCCGGTTTCGCCCGAATCCTGCACTCCGTTCGCATTGGTGTCGGTCCAGACCAGGTCGCCAATCGTGCCTGTGCCTCGATACCCGAAGTCCACATCCATGCGCGAGGTGGTCGTGACAGTCACCGTGGCGGAACTGTTGTTGCCGCCATCCAGGTCAAACGTGGCCACCTGCGATGTCGGTGCAGTGACTGAGATCACATAGGTTCCGGCGTTCACCCCGGAAAAAATGTAGCGACCGTTGGAATCCGTGACTGTGGTTCGAGTGTCGGAGACTCCATCGCCGTCCACATCGCCCGTCAGACGCACGGTGAGTCCCGCCAGGCCGAATTCCGTTCCGGCGTCCAGCATTCCATCGCTGTCGGTGTCGCCCCAAACCAGATCTCCAATGCTGAACACCGGAGGAGCCGTCGATAGAGTGAACGATGCCGCGGATTCATCGTCTTCGCTCTGGTCATGGTCGTCATTGTTCGGCACAGAATCAAAATCAACCTGATCGGCTGCAATCACCTGAGCTGTGTTCGTGACGGTGGAATTCGTCAGCGTGCCGACCAGCACCACGGCGTCATCTTCGTCGTCCTGGCTGCGATCGCCATCGTCATTGGCCACCTGCGAATCGGCATCGGTTTCGTTGGCGGTCATCACTTCGGCCGCTGAGATCAGAACGCTGTTCACGGTTCCCGAATTGACGGTGACGAGGTAGCTGAGTGTTGCGGTGTGGCTCGGCAACAGGGGATTTGAAAGTGTCCACGTCGAACCGCTGAACGTGCCGACGGATGTCTGCACAGATCCTGGAACCAATGTCAGACCGGTTGGCAGAATATCGCGGATGGTCACTCCGGTCGCCGACTGACCTGCTGCAGCCGTGTTGCAGACTACCACCGTCATGCGGATACGATCGCCCTCCACGGCGACAGTGCGATCTGCTGTTTTGGACAGCTCCAGATCAATCCCGGCCGTGACCAGACCAAAGTCCAGCGAATGATCTGTCGCGCCGGCGGGGCCGGTCGTGAAGCTGATCACGGCTCGATCCGTGCGCCCGTCGGAATTGTCGTCAACGGAAATCGCGTCGCTGTCCAGACGATCGTCAACGATGGAATACTGAAAACTTCCGTCAACCGAACCGGCGGCGAATTCGAAGACAACTGTTCCTCCGGCATCCACAAACGCCGAACCACCGGACTGGCCGGTGATCACGATCTTCGCTCCGTCAGTGGTAAGTCCCGCAGCTGCCAGAACATCAAACCGCTGGTTGCGAGCCGTTTCCTTCACGCCGTTCTGATCGAAGTCGAATTCGGCTGCCCCGCTGACAGACTGAGTCGCGCCTGCCGACCAGAGCTGTTTCGCGATTCGCGTTGGTGACTCCCAGCGACGCCAGACTGCCGCCGAAAAACTGTCCGGCAACCGTTCGCACTTCATATGCCGTCAGTGGTCTCAGCCCGACCGGATCACCGCCATCGGTGTAATTTACATTGCTGTCGTTGAAGAAATACTGTCCGTTCGCGCTTGGAGGTGGCTGTTGCGACCTTCAACGGGGCCAGTGGATCCGAGACGTCGAACAGCTCCAGCTGAATTCCGGGAATGCCCGGTTCTCCGGCATCCTGAATGCCGTCGCGATCCGTATCCAGCCAGATTCGATTACCGATTTCCATTGACAGGTTGTTCGTGTATTCCAGATCTCCAAGGCCGTTGTTCTTGCCGAAAGTGGTTGACGTCGGCAGTTCGGAACCCACGTAAATATCAACCGCATCCGTCTGTTCCCCGGATGCATTATCCAGCCAGATCACGCCGCCGGACCAGAACGACTGCGCATCCACGGCGGTGCTGGTGATGCTGGAGAAGCCCGGTACCTGAATCAGACCGCCCTGAGTCGATTCCGGGTGCAGGATCGGACCCAGCGGATCGAATGTCGGATTGTCGCCTGCGTAGTATTCGGAATTGTCTCCTGCCAGCTGCCCGGGTTCGACCGTCCATGTTCCCGTGGATGATGCCGTCAGTCGCAGAGTGTCGCCCTTCGTGTCGTGATAGAAGCGATCCGGCAGACCATTGCCGTCGGAATCCGCTCCTGTGGGATCACCTACCATATGCCCGACCTGATCACCGGTTCGATCCCGGAACCCGAGAATCATGTCGCCCTGCGTGTCGAATTCGATATCCGTCAGCCACGGCTGATTGCTACCGACGATGAAGTAATCGTTGGTGTCGTCATAGAAGGTTGGCAGGTCCGACCATGTATCCGTCCATGGCTGCCAGCCGTTGCCCAGACTCCGAGTTCCCAGAGGAAAGCTCACCGCCGGAGTTTGTTGAAACGTTCCGCTGACCGGGTCGAACAGAAAAACATACGCCGCCAGATCTCCGCTTCCCTGAGTTGTCTGAGCGGAATTCACCATGCCGACATAAATCAGCCCGTCGCGTTCAGCCAGCGCAAACGGACGGATGTTGTCCAGCGGATCAACTCCCAGCAGCCCCAGGGGGATGCCTCCGTTTGACGGCGACGAGTCGTCATCGCCCAGGATGGAGAACCTGCGAACCTTGCGTGCATCTCCGACCACATAGTCCACCGGCAGCCCGGAAGTCGTGTTGCTGACCGGAATCTGAATCAGTTCCCGAGTCGCAAGGTTTACGGTGTACAGGAATCGACCGTCGCTGCTGATGTCGACATCTCCGAGTGACACCTTTCCCACGGCGCCGAATGCAGCGGAGTCTGAAAACCAGTCGGATGGAGAATGGCTGTATGGCCCGGTTGAGTCCGTTCCGAAAACCTGGTCCAGCTGAATGAACGTCGTCACGCTTCCCGATGTGTCAATGCGATAAATCGCGCTGTTGCCCGCCGGACCGATGTCGGAATGACGTTTCTGAAAGGCGGCAGCGAATGTGTCACCGCTGAGCGGCTGAATTGCCAGCCCGTTGGTTGTTCCTACCTGAGCAATACTGGCGATCGGAGCCTTCGCCGAACCATCGGCATTGAAGACCAGAACGGCCGGTTCATTGGCGAGATTTGTGGACGGGTGTCCGCTGTAAACGAAGCAGGTCGTCGTGTAGATCGCGTCGGCTGAGGGCTGAGCGACAGCCAGATCGGCCACCGCAGCTGCGGACCCCGCCGGAAGAAATGCGACGCTGCTGACAGTGTTCGTGCTCGCCGGAGGCTGCTGAGCAGTCGACACGGTCAGGCCGTTCAGAGCGGTGAATTCCAGGCGAACGGCTTCGGTTGTGACTCCTGTCAGCTGATACGTCCCGGCCGCGGTTGTCGTCGAGGAATTCTGCAGGCTTCCGTCCGGGCCAAACGCTGAGACTCGGATTCCCGCGACACCGGATTCACCGGCAGACTGTCCGTCTCGGTTGCTGTCCAGAAAAACCAGCCCGCTGATATTGCGACTTCCCGCCGCTGCTGCTGCCACTGCGATCGACGCCGTGAAATCGTCGTCTTCGGAAGTCAATGAATTGGCCGGAGTGGAATCGATATCCGGTTCATTCTGAGTGAGCACTTCCGCGGCGAAATTCAAAGTGCTGCCGGCATTCGCTGCGGTTGCTGTGATCGTCAGAGTCTGGGTTGCTCCGGGGGCGAGCGTCACCGACGAAAGATCCCATGTTCCCGTCGCTGAATTGAACGTTCCGGCTGTGGCCGAAGCTCCGGCAAATGTCACTCCGGGAGGCAGCAGATGGCCAATGGTCACCCCGGTCGCAGCGGAAGTGGCTCCTTCGGCGTGATTGGCGACCGTGACCGACCATGAAAACGACTGTCCGGCCGAGACCGGGCCGGTTGGAACTGCTCCGGACAGTTGCAGATCCGTGACAGCTGTTGTGAATTCCGCAGTCGTGGCAGCCACCGTCCGAAACGACAGCACCGAAGAACCTCCGGGAGCAATCGCCGAACCCACCGTCCAGATGCCGGTTGCCGGATCAAACGACCCGCCTGCCGGGACAACAGTGGAGCCGACAACGAAGGTCTGTCCGGACGGAATCACATCCTGCACCACAACGCCGGTGGCCGACGACGTTGCCTGCGAAGCATTATTGGTCACCGTCAGGGTCCATGTGACTTCGTCTCCGGCGTGAGGCGAACCGGTACTGGCAGACTTGCTGAGCTGCAGGTCAATGGTCGGCTGAAGACTGCCGCCAACAAGGCCTGCCGGAAGACAGCGATGTTCAAGTCGCTCCATCGATACGGCGCATGTGAAGTCGTAACGCCTGGCCTTTCGGCGCCGAGACGAACACATGGAGGGCGGCCACATTCCCAGCCATCCCCTGAGTTTCTCAACCGCTCCCATCTTTGCTCGCATCATCTCAGTGCCGACGACTCGCAAAAGAATCCGATGCCCGTCATCGACCCCAGGTTTCATCTCTTCCATCGACTGGTCCGGTCAGGCAGCGTGGGAGATTCGCGTGGGGATTTCCGATAATTCCGATGGAGTGGGTTCGGCAGCCTTTGCCGCTTGCAGAAGCTGCCGCATGAGTGTTCTCACTGGTTGTTTGGGCAGAAGTCTCCGGAAATGCCGGTTGCGATTGTTGCGCGGGCTTTTCTGTTCGGGAAATCCCCCATCGCGGAGCGATCGAGAATGACGAAGCTGAATTTCAGCGGGTCGCACTTCAAGTAAAGTCATGGTAAATCCGGTCAATGTGAGCTGGTGCGGGCATCGACGAGTCTTCGATGACGTACCGCGAATTCTGCGATCGCTGCGCTGCGGGTAGCTGTTTGGGGGTCTTGTGCGCGCTGCTTCCCAGCAGTTGCCGGGGCCAATCGACAGAACTGCGGACATTTTCCAGAACACAGGCCAGTGGTGCTTACGGGCATTCATTCGGGGATTCCGGTCCGGTTCTCACGGATGATTCACAGATCGTTGACCCGCCGTTTATGGCCAGTCGGCCCGCACCTCAGAATGTCCTTGAGCTGCCCGTTCCGGAAATCACGCAGCGTGCTCAGACCCGCTACATCCCGGGCACCTCGTTTCGCGTTGCAGCCCAATCGGACGTTGCCTGCGAATGCCCTCAGCAGCGCTGCCCGTCTTCAGGGTGCTCAGTCTGCGATGAATCCGGGCGGGTTCGAGCCTTCGACATCAGTGCCGTGTCAATGTTTCGCAGCCGACCTCAAAGTCAGCGTCTGTTTGAATCCCCGGTTACTGCTTCTGAATTCGTCGATGCGTCGCAGTTTCGAATCGGGCTGACTCCGGGATTCGAAGCCGGTCTGATCGCCTACGACTTTGTTCCGCTGTTTGACCTCGAAGTGCGTGCTCTGTGGATGGACGAATGGGCGGACGGTACGGCTCAGAACTTTTCCGGCCGCACGATCCGCATTCTGACGGAACCACCACTGGGGACGAGCGGACCTCGGGAGACAGTGACGATGTACCGATCGGCTTTTCTGAATGCTGAGGTGAATGCTCGGTTTCATCCGTTCGGAGTCCAGCGTCCGACGACGCTGCTGGCTGGCTTCCGAATGTTTCGCCTGCAGGAAGACCTGACGGCGATCTTTGCTGACCCGTTCGGCGTGCTTCCGGACGAACAGATGCTGACCGAAACAGACAACCATCTTTACGGCCTGCAGATCGGATTGGATCGTGGAATCCTGGAAGGCTGTCGGTCGTGTCTGCGGCTGCGCAGCCGAGTGGGACTGTACGGAAACCAGTCCGACCAGCTCAGCCAGGCCGTGTCACTGGCATCGCCACCGGTCACGTTTCCGGTGCGAGGTTCCGGACAGTCACTGGCCTTTCAGGCGGAACTGGGGCTACAGGCCGGATTTCGCATCACAGAATCTCTGAACCTGATTACATCGTATCGCTGCATGTATCTGAACGGGCTTGCCGTCGCATCCGAACAGCTTGCAGCCAGCAACTTTCCGCTAGCCACCGGCCTGCATACGAACGGCTCCCTTCTGCTGCAATCCACATCGGTCGGCCTTGAATTCGTCTACTGATTCCAGTTCCATCCCGATACGAATTGGCTGTAGCCGGATCCGTCAACCGAGTCGGGTGCAGAAAAAACGGCTGCGGCCAGCGGCACCGCGCCGATGTTTGGCAATTCGCGAATCGTCACTATGGCAGGTCGGTGGTTCCCATCAGGAAGCGGTCGACTTCCCGAGCGCAGCCGCGGCCTTCGTTGATGGCCCAGACCACCAGGCTCTGACCTCGACGACAGTCGCCGGCCACGAAGACATTGTCCACGTTTGTGGTGTACTTGTTGTGTTCGGCCTTGAACCAGCTCATGCCGCCTCGACCTTCTGTGACGTCAATGCCCAGCTGCTGAGCGGGGCCGTTTTCGGGGCCAAGAAATCCCATCGCCAGAAGAACCAGATCGGCGGGATATTCCTTTTCCGAGCCGGGAATCGGAGTAAACGGAGGTCCGCCTTCCGTGACCTTCTGCCAGTCCACCTGACAGGCTCGAAGAGCTTTGACGTTCCCTTTGTCGTCGCCGATGAAGTCGATGGTGCTGACGCAGAACTCACGAGGATCTCTTCCGAACTTTGCGGCCGCTTCTTCGTGACCATAATCGACTCGGTAAACACGCGGCCACTGAGGCCAGGGGTTGTTGGCCGGTCGGGAAGTCGGCGGCTGTTCGACGATCTCGAAGTTCACGATGCTTTTGCAGCCGTGGCGAATAGACGTTCCCAGACAGTCGTTTCCGGTATCACCACCGCCGATCACGATCACATGCTTATCTTTGGCGCTGATATATTTTCCGTCGGCATGGTTGGAGTCCAGCAGGCTGCGAGTGTTCGGCCGCAGGAAATCCATTGCGAAGTGAATCCCATTCAGTTCACGTCCAGGCAGCGGCAGATCGCGGGGCCGAGTTGCTCCGGTGGCAAGAACGACGGCGTCGAATTCCGATTTCAGTCGGTCTGCCGGAATATCCCGTCCGATTTCCGTGGACGTTTTGAAGGTAATCCCTTCGGCTTCCATCAGGCTGACTCGACGCTGAACCACCTGCTGTTTGTCCAGCTTCATGTTGGGAATGCCGTACATCAGCAGGCCGCCGACTCGATCATCCCGCTCGAAGACCGTTACCGTATGTCCGGCTTTATTCAGCTGAGCGGCGCAGGCCAGTCCGGCCGGTCCCGAACCGACAACAGCGATCTTCTTCCCCGTGCGAACGGCGGGAGGTGCCGGGACAATCCAGCCCTGTTCGAATCCGTGATCGACAATTGAACATTCGATGTTCTTGATCGTCACCGGAGGCTCATTGACGCCCAGGCAGCATGATCCCTCGCACGGAGCCGGACAGACTCGTCCGGTGAATTCGGGAAAGTTGTTGGTGCGATGCAGGCGGTCCAGAGCTTCCCGCCAGCGGCCCTGATACACCAGGTCGTTCCATTCGGGAATCAGATTGTTGATGGGACAGCCGGATGCCATATTGGCCATCAGGTCGCCGGTGTGACAGAACGGAACTCCGCAGTCCATGCACCGAGCGCCCTGAGATCGGACGGCATCGTCAGTCATGTGATCGTGGAATTCATTCCAGTCCAGAATCCTGAGCGCCGGATCACGGTCTGAGGGAACCTGTCGTTTGAATTCCTTGAAGCCGGTGGGCTTACCCATTGTGTTTGACTTTCATTTCGTCCTGATTCAGAACGTTCACTTCAACATTCCGCAGTGGCCACAGCCACCGCACTGATCTTTTTCCGACGAACTCGCGTCCGGATTCCACTCAAACGAGCTTGGGAAACACATCCGCAACCTGACACTGAAATCCCGGCAGGAGATCATCAGCCGTTAACCGGTCACCGGCATGAAGCCGGACCGAATGACCATCCGAAGTATAGATTTCCACTGTCTGTGTTCTCGGATGAATGATCCAGACCTGTTTCACGCCTGCCTGCAGGTATTCTTCCAGTTTCTGATCCAGTTCGTCAGCCATGTCATTCGGAGACACAACTTCGACCGCAAGGTCCGGAACTGTCTGAAGGTAACCCGACTCGTACTCGTCCTGAGACATCCGTCCGGCGCTCACAAACGAAACATCCGGTCGTCGGATTCGGATCGAACCATCACTGCCTGCGCCGAAACAGCGATAACCACAATCCGGACCGAAGACGTTTCCAAGCGGATTTCCGGACAGATACACAAACAGCCGCGACAAAAGCATGGCCGTGATCCGACTCGATTCTCCACTCACTTCTCGCTCCGTCAGATTCCCGTCCACGATCTCAGCGTTGGCCTCATCTGCCGCATGGTGCAGATGAAACTCATCAGTGAATGCTCTTTGAGTCGTCGACATCACGATTCCTCTGTTCTTTCCACCCGGACACGGGTTCGACAGTCGGCACTAGGCCACGCTGTCCGCTGCCTGTTCTTCCGCCATTTCCTTCAGGGCTCGTTTGTAGTCCACCGGCATGACCTTCACGAACTGTTTGATGGTCGTTTCCCATTCACTGAGAATCTCCCGAGCAGTCTCGGAGCCGGTGTACTGCTGATGATTCTGAATCAGCTGCTTCAGTTCCGCTTCGTCCTCGGCGGCTTCCACCTTCTCAAGTTCCACCATTTCCAGATTGCAGTTCACCAGAAACTCGTTGTGTGGATCGAACACATACGCGATTCCTCCGGACATCCCGGCGGCGAAATTCCGGCCGGTCGGGCCCAGAATGACGGCTCGGCCTCCGGTCATGTATTCGCAACCGTGATCACCCACACCTTCAATCACCGCGTGTGCTCCGGAATTTCGCACGCAGAATCGTTCAGCAGCGATGCCCCGGAAATACGCTTCACCGCTGGTGGCTCCGTACAGCGCGACGTTTCCGATGATGATGTTGCGATGAGGTTCGAAGGTGGATTCCTTGGACGGATACACGATCAGACGACCTCCGGACAGTCCCTTTCCGGCATAGTCGTTGGCATCGCCTTCAACTTCGATCGTGACACCGCGGACGGCCCACGCCGCCACGCTCTGTCCGGCAGATCCGTTGGCTTTGATGTGGATCGTGTCGTCCGGCAGACCATCGGGGCCATGAACCTTGCTGACTTCGTTGCTGAGAATTGTCCCGAAGGCACGGTCGATGTTCTGAATATGAGTATCGACATGGATCCGCTGCTTTCGGGAAATGGCCGCTCGGCATTTCTGCAGCAGATCGATATCGCGAACTTCTTCCAGACCGTGCTTCTGATCGATCGTGCAGTAGGTCTGCACGTCGGCGTGAGGCTTTCTCGCCATCGTCAGAATCGGCGACAGATCGATGTTTTTGGCCTTCCAGTGAGTGATGTCCCGATCCAGTTCCAGCATGTCAACTCGGCCGACCATTTCGTTGATCGTGCGGAAGCCCAGTTCCGCCATGATCTCCCGTGTTTCCTCGGCAACCATAAACAGATAATTGATGACGTGTTCGGGCTTGCCGTTGAACTTTTTGCGGAGTTCCGGATCCTGAGTTGCGATTCCGACCGGGCAGGTGTTCAGATGACACTTTCGCATCATAATGCAGCCGATGGTGATCAGCGGAGCGGTGGCGAATCCGAATTCTTCCGCCCCCAGCATCGTGGCGACGACGACGTCACGTCCGGTCTTCAGCTGCCCATCGGTCTGCAGACGAACCCGGCTGCGCAGGTCGTTCATCACCAGAGTCTGATGGGTTTCGGCGATGCCCAGTTCCCATGGCAGGCCGGCGTGCTTGATGCTGGTCAGCGGTGACGCTCCCGTTCCGCCTTCGCTGCCGGAGATCAGAATGTTATCCGCATGTCCCTTGGCAACTCCGGACGCAATCGTGCCGACGCCGACTTCGGAGACCAGCTTCACGCTGATTCTGGCCGCGCGGTTGGCATTCTTCAGGTCGTAGATCAGCTGAGCCAGGTCTTCGATTGAGTAAATGTCGTGATGCGGTGGAGGACTGATCAGACCGACTCCGCGAGTTGACAGGCGAGTCGACGCGATGACATCATCGACCTTGTGCCCCGGCAGTTCGCCGCCTTCGCCAGGCTTGGCTCCCTGAGCAATCTTGATCTGAATTTCGTCGGCGTTGGTCAGATACCATGACGTCACACCGAAGCGTCCGCTGGCGACCTGTTTGATCGCTGAGCGACGCAGATCGCCGTTCTCGTCGGGCTCGAATCGCGAATATCGCTCGCCGCCTTCACCGGTGTTGCTCTTGCCCCCGATGCGATTCATGGCAATCGCCAGCGTCTCGTGTGATTCCGCGCTGATCGACCCGAAGCTCATCGCGCCTGTGCAGAATCGCTTGACGATCTCAGCGGCGGATTCGACTTCCGCCAGCGGAACGGACTTGCCGGCTTTGAATTTCAGCAGACCTCGCAGATGACAGGCCCGAGTTGTTTCCTCATTGACCAGTTTGCTGAAGTCACGATACGCGTTGCGGTCGCCGGTCCGAGCCGCCTGCTGAATCCGTCCGATCGTGTGCGGATTCCAGGCGTGCTTTTCGCCCGTTCGACGCCAGTGATACAGCCCCATGTTGGGCAGCTCATGAGAGATGCTGTCCTGATTTTCCGGATAGCCGATGTGATGACGAATCAGAGCTTCCTGAGCCAGAATGTCGAAACCGACGCCCTTGATGCGGCTGGCTGTTCCGGAAAAACACAGGTCGACGACGTCGTCGGCCAGACCAACGGCTTCGAAAATCTGAGCTCCCTTGTAGCTCTGCAGAGTACTGATGCCCATCTTGCCCATCACTTTCAGCATGCCCTTGGCAACGCCCATGCGATAGGTCTTGACGATTTCCCTGATCGTGTACTCGTTGCTGATTCGGCCTTCTTCCCGAGCATGACGCAGAGCGTACAGGGCAAGGTACGGATTGACGGCATCCGCGCCGTAGCCGATCAGCAGGCAGAAGTGGTGAACTTCCCGGGCCTCCCCGGATTCCACAAGAATGCCGATCTGAGTTCGTTCTTCGTGACGGACCAGATGATGATGCACAGCTCCGGTGGCCAGCAGCGATGACACCGGAACTCGGTCCGGCCCGACTACTCGGTCAGAGAGAATGATCAGACTGAAACCGTCTTTGATCGCCTGCCGAGCTTCCTGACAGATGCGTTCCAGTGCCGGCTTCAATCCGCCGACGCCGTCCTTTCGGGGATAGGTGATGTCGATGACTTTCGACTTCCAGCCTCGGTGATTCAGATCCTTCAGATCCGCCATCTGCTGATTGCTGAGAATCGGATGAGGCAGAGCCAGTCGATGACACTGGTTCTCGGTTGTTTCCAGAAGATTGCCTTCCGGTCCGATGTAGCATTCCAGCGACATGATGACTTCTTCGCGAATCGAATCGATCGGCGGATTGGTCACCTGAGCGAACAGCTGGCGGAAGTAGTCGTAGGGCATGCGAGCCTGATCGGACAGACACGCCAGAGCCGCATCGTTCCCCATGGAACCCAGGGGATCCTTCTTGGCCTGAATCAGAGGGATCAGCATGAACTGCATCGTTTCGGTGGTGTAGCCGAACGCCTGCATGCGGCTGATCAGTTCCTGGCCTTCAATGTAACCCGGCTTCAGACCTTCGGGCAGATCCTTCGTCAGAATCCGCTGATTGTCGAGCCACTGGCGGTATGGTCGGCGCGAAGCGACATCTGCCTTCAGTTCCGCGTCATCAATGATTCGGCCCTGTTCGAAGTCAACCAGAAACATGCGTCCGGGCTGAAGTCTTCCCTTGTAGGCGACATTTTCCGGTTCAATGTCCAGCACCCCGACTTCGCTGGCCATCACGACGCGGTCGTCCTTCGTGACATAATAACGGCTCGGGCGCAGACCGTTGCGGTCCAGAGTGGCTCCGATGAAGTGCCCGTCAGTAAACGACACCGAAGCCGGACCGTCCCACGGTTCCTGCAGAGCGCTGTAGTATTCGTAAAAGGCTCGCTTGTCCTCGGACATGGTGCTGTGATTCTGCCACGCTTCGGGAATCATCATCATGACGACTTCCTGAAGTGTTCGCCCGCTGTGGTACAGCATTTCCAGAGCATTGTCGAAGCAGCCACTGTCGCTGGTGTGCGGTTCGACAATCGGAAACAGCTTCTGCAGATCGTCCTTCCACAGTTCGCTGTTCATCATGCCCTGACGAGCGAACATCCAGTTGCTGTTGCCTTTGACTGTGTTGATTTCGCCGTTGTGCGACATGAACCGCAATGGCTGAGCCCGGTCCCAGCTCGGAAACGTGTTGGTAGCAAAGCGGCTGTGCACCATGGCCAGATGGCTGGTGTAATCATCGGCCTGCAGGTCTTTGAAAAACGGCAGCACCTGAAACGACGTCAGCATGCCCTTGTAAATAATAACCTTGGTCGACAGGCTGCAGACATAGAAAGACAGAGCCTGCGACATCTCGCTGTTGCGCAGGCGGTGGCTGGCCACTTTACGGATGACAAACAGCTGACGTTCCAGAGCTTCCTGGTCGACTCCGGGTGCGGCACCCACGAACAGCATTTCCATGGCCGGAGCAAATTCGCGAGCCGTCTTTCCGATGTCAGCGCCGTCAAAGTCAACAGGAAGCGCGCGCCAGCCCAGCAGTTTTTGTCCCTGACCTGCAATCAGTTCCTCGACGGTGGCTTTGCATTTGTTTCGCTGAGCTTCGTCCTGAGGCAGGAAGACAATTCCGGCGCCGTATTGTCCTGGTTCCGGAAGGTCGACGCCAATGTCTTCCCGAGCAACTCGCTTCAGAAACTCGATCGGCAGCCCCGTCAGCATTCCGGCTCCGTCGCCGGTGTTGGTTTCGCACCCGCAGGCACCACGATGATCCATGTGTTTCAGGATTCGCTCGGCGTCTGTGATGATGCTGTGAGAACGTTCGCCCTTGATGTGGGCCACGAAGCCGACGCCGCAGTTTTCACGCTCGTTCGCGGGATCGTACAACCCGGACGCCTCGGGAGCGCCAAAGGAAGGTCGCATCTGTCGCGGATACTGGTTGCCTCGGATGTCTTCCATTATCTGTCTTTCTGATGACTGGTTCGTCGGTTTCGGACGAATGTCCTCGACGATGGTCCGGGAGAACCCCGGAAAGATGCTGCCTGAATTCACCGACACGCCTGCAGCCTCAGCCCGATGCTGCTCAGTCGCTCGTCCCTGTGTCGAATGGCGTGACGGCGACTAGGTGGCTTCGGCCGCAGATCTGGTCACTACCGCCGCGAAGCGTTTCCAGCGGGGTTGTATCGATCGAGTCAACACGAACGGGGCGCCGGCAGCAGGACTTTTCAGCCGTTTGCTGACCAGGACGTGACGTTGCAGGAATTGACAATCGTTGAATTTCATGACTCGCGATCGTGATTGACAACAGTTGTGAGACCGTTGTTCGCCAAACGGCGGGGTTCGAATGAGCTGGAATGCTGCAGGTGCAGTCATTCTCGTGCCGCCCCCACGAAATGCCTGACGGGCGGCATTTTTCCAATCTTTCTGCCGCAAAACAAGCCTCAGGTCAGAACATCACAAAATCTGAATAGCCCGATTCCTACAACAGGACCTTCTATTCTGCCCAGTTTCCCGATGAAAGCGAGCACTGGAATGTCCCTCAATCGGTTCTTCAGCCGGCACGAGTTTGCGAAAAGGGAAGGAATTCAGCGGATTCGGAGTGGGAATTTTCTCGCTTCCGCTGCTCGTCCGCCGCTGGCTCGGAACCGGAGGCTGGCGACAATGCCCTCCGAAGCGCTGCGTTTTTCGGTCACAGGCCATTCCCGAAACCCGGAACGTTCGGACCACTCGACGGCGACCCGGCTCGCTGCTCGACGGCGACTTGTGATCACAATCCCGCCGGAACGAGTTTCGGTGAAGCTCAGTTGCCTGCAAAATTAGAAAAGCGTTCGCCGCACAGTTCTCACGTTACTACTAAGCAACGGAGTCGAGTTTCGGGGGCGCGGCGATAGAGAGGCGAACGGAATGCAGGACCGGGTCGCAGTGATGTCGCATTCTCAGATGTCGGCGGGGATCACCGGGATCTGTTCCGTCGGCACACTGACGATGGTCTTCTGCCAGAACTGTCGGGGCTGCGGGCGACCGAAATAGTACCCCTGGGCCATGTCGAAGCCGACTTCCCGACACACGGCTGCCTGGTTTTCCGTCTCAACACCTTCTGCCAGAGCCAGCACGTTCAGGTCATGAACCATGTTTACCAGTGCCCGCACGCTGGCGCGGTGCAGCGGCGACGCTGTTTCCAGACCGCGGATGATCTGCAGGTCGAATTTCAGGTACTTCGGAGGGACCTCAAACAGCTCGATCAGACGAGCCTGTCCGGCACCGAAGTCATCGTAGGCCAGCTGAATGTCCAGGTCTTTCAGCCGAGCATAAAGTTGCTGCAGGTAACTCACAGACGTAATCGCACCTTCGTGAACTTCCAGCGTGATCTTCATTTGCGGAAAATCGTTTCGAAGCTCCTTCAGTGACTCCAGCAGCCGGGGTGTCTCCAGTTCCACAGCATGTGTGTTCAGGAAGTAGTCGGCGTGAGGATCCATCTGCAGCCCAGCCAGCAGGCCTTCGGACCGGCAGACTTCGCTGAGTTTCGCTTCAGACATCCGCATGGCAGCGATGCGAAAAATCTTATCCGGGTACTCAAGACCTTTGATCTGACTGCGAACCAGAACTTCGTAGCCCACGATGTCATTCGTTCCCAGCTGCACAATGGGCTGGAAATGCGGGTCGATGTCCGGAGCATTCAGCAGTCGATCGAAACCTTCGTAAAGAATCGCGTCTTCAGGAGCGGCTGCGACAAATGTTTTGTTGGCAAAGAGTCCCGATTGCGATCCGCGAGGAACCTTCTCTTCGATCACAAACACTACCTGACCGAAATGCACCACGTCACCGTCATTCACGTTGACGGATCCGGTGATTCGTCGGCCATTAACAAGAGTGCCATTGGTACTTTGCAGATCCGTCAGCTTCAGCGTCGCTCCCTGAACCGACAGTTCGGCATGGTGACCGGAGACGGTCTGGTGAGTAATGCACAGTGAATTGTTCGGCCGCCGTCCGATCGTGACTTTACCCGCCGAAATCTCCGTTCGATGTTCGTCTTCGCCGTTCGCCGATCGACGCACAAGCGACCACACCCGCGCACCTTCCTCCACACCGCTGGGCGGAACGGATTTGGTGTAGGCGCTGAAGTCCAGCATTACCTGCTTGGGTCTGGTTTCCTGAGAACTCATGTTGTATCAACCACGTTGAGGGTTTCAGAAGTTTTTCGCGGCGGAATGGATGACGCGGGCTGACTTCTGACGCGGCCGTTCTGAGAACAGACGCCAACATTCCGGATTCAACGAATCCGGTTCAACCATAGGTCAGGCCGAGGCACCGGGAGGAAATGCAGCACGTCGATGACGGCTTTTCGAAACATCTGTTGCCGACACCGATGCCTGAAACGATTGTGCCGATCGTTCTTATAATGCCGATGTCCCGAGGCAACGGACAAAGACTGCCGTGTCTGACTTTGAGCAGTTGGCTGATGTGTTTTGACGCTCGGCGAATTACCGCAGCTCAGCCCCGATTTCCATCGAACATTTGGCGATCAGCCGACTCGCTGCCGCAGATACAGCTCTTCGATGTCTCGGACGCTGTCGGCTTCATGAGCTGATTTGTCCGAACGAATCACCATCAGTTTGGGGTCGCGAAGACTGAGTGCTCCCGTCACCTGGTCTCTGGCAATTCCTTCGAAGCGGACCGTCACCACGATCGACGGCCTCAATCCGAAGCCTGGCCGAGCTCCCGATGCGCTGGGACGTTCAATCCTCTGACCGGTGAACAGACCGTCTCGCATGATCTCACGATGAATGTCCTGTTCCCGCAATCGATCAATCCCGGCCACGTCGCCGACAATATCGAACCCACCCGCGGCGTTGCGAGCACCAATCACATACGAGCCGAATACTCCGGCGTGTTCCTTTGTCGTTACCGCCTGAGTCGCTCCCAGCAGGACCAGGTCCAGAGTGATTTCCGGCTTTCGCTTCTTCCAGCCCGGATCCCGCGACGCAAGTCGATAGGGAGCTTCCAGCTGCTTGGCAATGATGCCTTCATATCCCTGAGCTCGGAAATGCTGGAACAGCCGATTCACATCGTCCTGACCATTCGCCAGCTGACCTTCGGAAATCGACAAAGGCACCGGAAGCGGCTGAGCCAGCACGGGGTGCAACAGCGTCTGCAGCAGCTGTCGGCGTTCCCGCAGCGGATGTCCGGTGATATCCAGATGATTCAGATACAGCAGATCAAAGGCAGCAAACTTCAGACTGACCGGAGTCACCAGCTGCCCCTGCAACGCTGCGTAGACTTCATAAACCGTCGCCGGGCGCACTCCGGCTTCCAGATCCATTACTGTTCCGAACAGTTCTCCGTCGACAATACAGTTCACGGCGGGAATGGCCTGGATGGTGGCATTCAGGCCGGGAATCTGTTCCAGCCAGTCGCCTCGGTTTCGAGTATAAGCTCCGCACAGCATCGAACCTCGTGCATCCGTCGACTTGTGCAGCAACAGACGAATGCCGTCATACTTGCGTTCGACCCACACGGGGAACTCAGCAGGCGTCAGATCCGCCGTGATCCCGCCAGCCAGCATCGGCCGCACCGGCACCAGCGGCTGTAGCTGAATTTTTCGCAGCCCTTCGACACCTTCCGTGACCAGCACATCGGCGACTCGAAACGCATCCGTCAACGCCATCGCGTGTGACACCTGTTCGGCAGATGCCCCAAACCGTTCTGCCAGCAGCTTCGCCAGCAGAGATCCCTGAAATTCAAATCCCAGACCGGCCTTCTGCAGCAGCAGGCGAGCCAGAAAGTAGGCTTCCAGTTTTCCGCAGCGACTCAACAGCGACCGCAGGACCACAAACTTCTGATTGCGTCCCAGTTCGGGAAGGTATCTGAGCGTGCGGATGACTTCGGCAGATGTCAGCGGAAATTCCGACCTGAGTGTCGGTCGGCTTTCCGCAAACATCACGGCAACGTCGCCCACCTGAGTCAACCGGTTCAGACACGCGGAACGCGACGTCAGCGACATCGTCATCAGCAGAGCCACCAGGCTGTCCCGACGCAGACTGCTGCGTCCGCCCAGAAACACGTCGCCCAGAATGCAGCCCACCTGTTCGGGCAATGTCAGGCCGACGGACGTGTCCAGAAACCGCTTCAATAACGCCTCCCGCCCTGCCGAATCCGGAGACGCCGCGGTCTTCAGACCAAAAATGGCGGCGGTACGATTTGGGTCCAGCATTGACAGCGGCAGAAACAGCCCGCGACAAAGACTGTAAAACGGGATCGAGTCCAGAGCATCTGCCGGAGGATGCTGTCCATCCGCGGAGAGCCGTCTGATCAAAAACTGCAGGTGATCCGGGACACCCAGCTCCGCATCACCTTCCGTCGATGTTGCCTGGCCAATTCCGAAGGAAAACTCAGACAACCGTTCAGAAGCCGCAAACCACGAGCGGACTTCATTCACTCCGACAATCTTCACAGACACCTCCCGAGGCGGACACAGCCCACACCTGAGATGATCCGATACTCAATAGACATTCCCGCAGTTTGCGGAACGGCCATTCCTCGGGCAGCCGTCAGGTGTTTAACACTGAGTTTCACAGTTTCCAATGCCTTTGACAAGCAACGGATTTCTGTTACCTGCCGGCCGAGGTGTTCAGAAACGTCGAGCTTGATTATGAAGAATCAACGTGGCAGGCGTTTTGGCGGACCGCTGTGGAAGGTCAGAAAGCGGTCGATGTCGCAAGAGATCTCGATATGCCCCCGGGAGAGTACGGCAGGCGAAACATCGGATTCTCAAACGCCTTCGAGCCGAACTGGGAGGAATCCTGGAATTGTTCTGACGAGAAAAAATGGTGATGTCTCAGTCAGGACATGATCGCCGCACAGTGAGGGATTACGAGCTGCAAATCTGCCGTGGAAGCCGCGTACCTCCCTCTGCGGCTCACCTGCCTGTTTTACGTTGGCCGTGAATTGTTTGTACTGACCAGCTGATTGAGCTGCTCGATTGCCTTGCGCGCAGCCTCTCGCCCGTTTTTCAAATCGGGTATGAAAGTATAGACGTCTCCGTTCCGGTCAGGGCATGTCAGCGACATACGAACCCGTGGAGGGTTATTTGACGGGTGCCAGCTGAGTTTTCGAACGCCATCAAACGGAATCCGGATGTTCTGTCCTCGAAAATTCAGCACGAAGTCACCTTCGTCGGTCCAGACATCCGGACAGAAGTTCTTTTGCACCACAGAGGGAGCAAAATGGATCAGGGTCAGCAGGATTGCGGCCATGAAGACAGGAATCAGCAGCAGAAACAGTCCCGCTGCGATCAGGACTGCAGCAATTGTGGTGGCGATCAGCTGAACGAGGCGACCGGACAGATGTGGAAGCAGCAGTCGTGTCAGTGGATAGTTCGGGGATGAGATCCGATGCACAATGTCGCCTTTCCGCCCTGAACCTGGTTCACATTTTTTCGATCTCACGGTCGCTGGTGGTATCACAAAGAAACCGGCATGCACAGCGCACGTGACTTCTCCTGAGCGACAACGTCGAGTTTCCGAGTGTCACTTCAAATCGGATGTGGCAATACCCGCGTTACTGAGTTCGCGGGGCTGCCTTTCGTGTTGCGGATTCAGTATCGCCACTGACGACATCCGCTCGATGCTGACTGAAAAATGCTCGCAGTTCTTCGGGCGTTGCTGTCAGTTCCATCCGGTTGCCATCTTTCGAATTCGCTCCGGCAATTTTTCCCGATCGAATGGACGACGTCAGAAAATCGCTGTTCAGCATCGTGATGATCAATGTCGAATCGCGAACCGCATACCGCACCAGTGTGTAGCTCGTTACGAGTTTCGGGTCCCATGCTTTCGGAACTGCGTCATCCTGAGTATTGACAATATTCAGATAACGATCGTCCTGAATCTTCGTCGCAAAGCAAAGCAGCGACTGGGGCTTCCCGTCCTCAACGATGTCAACTCGCAGAACACCCTTTGGAAACCCGGTGCCTGCCGGTCGAATGGTCCACTCGTCGTTCTGAACCCCGGAATCCTTCCAGATCCATGTTCCATGCAGTTCAGCATCGATCAGTGCTTCCCTGGGATCACACAGAGGCTGCTTTGAGTCAATACAACCAGCCATGCCAACCAGCAGAATGGCAGTGATGCCGGGAATGGAAACGGTCGAACGTGTTCGGTGAACAGCAACTGAATCGGACATGGGGCGGTCCTTCTGGTTCGAAAGGCGGACGGCAAACAACTGAGTGGAATCATATCAACGAAACGGCAGCGAGTCCGCTGGGACGGTTTGCACACAGTGGGACGCGGTGATTTCAGCCGGGTTGTGGAAGCATTTGGCTCGTTTGTCCGCGGCAATTGGAACACTTTCCTAATTCGCCAGACCGCGGATTTTCTGATTAACCGGCAGGTGATCGGTCGATCGGACCGTCAGGAGCGGGTTTCGGCCGGAATTTATTGCCTTTGCCCGGATGCACCCCTATCTTCCCGACTGGTGCCCGAAGAATGCCCGATTTCAATCCAGTCTGGCGATGTGGCTGATTTTCGGGGCAATCATTCCGTTTCGATAGGATTCAGAGAGTCTGTCATGCCGGTGATCCCAACCCTGCAAACGCTGTTCGGTTTTCGAAAACGAAACGCCCGCAGTCGGAAACAACGTCCTGCGTCCGGTGTGGGGGCGGTTGAATATCTGGAACAGAGATCACTGCTGACTCTCACCGGAATGTCAGTGACGCTCAGCAGTACTCTGCAGTCGCCATCGACCAACAACCTTGAAGTGCCTTCCGGCAACGTGCTGACCGCGGTGGTTTCAGACACATCAGAAACTCCGGAGTTCTCGAAGTTCAACGCTCAGTACGACGTCGACCTGTCCGCGTCGGCGATTCAGATGAACTACAATCCAACGAACACATCACTGGTCGGGACGTCCCATCTCATTCCGGCGAACACCTACGAACGCTATTCGTTCAAACTGGCGCTGACTCCGAACGAATCACTTGTCGGAGCCACAGTGGCAGCCAGCTCTGTGCTGAAACCCACCGTTTCCGTCAGCGGCAGCACCGTCGTCGTGGAAATCGGCCCGGGGCAGCGAGTCGGAACCGGGTTTGACGCTCAGATCAACGTCAGCATTCAGCGAACCGGCAGTCTGATTACCGGCCGAAAGTTCAGTGATGCGAACCAGGATGGCGTGCGACAATCCGGTGAAGCATGGCTGAACGGCTGGGATATTCAGCTGTGGGACATCAGCGACACCCCGGCACTGATTGCGACCACTCAGACGCAGGATGTTGATCTGAACGGTGACGGGCAGATTGCACCGTCAGAAACCGGTGTTTATGTTTTCAGCGATGTTCCCGGAGGAACCTATCAGGTTCGGGAAGCGGCCCAGGCCGGCTGGCAGGAAACACTTCCCGCGAATGCTCAGAATCAGCAGGCATTTCTGCTGGATTCGACCTTTGACTTCAACGGCAGCACCGATGATTTTCTGAACTGGGGCGGGCTGAATGAACGCTGGTTTCGAGGTACCAACTCCAGCCTTTCCGGAAGCTCAGCAACCGGCGCCGCGGGATACTGGTTCTTCATGACGCCCGATGGTTCCGTCTATGAATGGAACTCCAGTCCGCGCACGGCACTGACGGGGGCTCTGGTGGGGCAGGTGGATGCCTCGTTTTACTCGGACCTTGAGCGGCTGTTCGATGTGACGGAACCGCGTCTGTACATCGTCGATGTGGACGCCGCCAGCCCGGCAACATTTCGATCACTGGACTTTGGAAACGTTTTGAACCCGCCGAGCTTCTCTGCATCACTGAATCAGACGACCAACGAGGCCACCTTCAGCTGGCCCGCCGATCCTGATGTCACCTATGACATCTGGATCTCTGACATCGCCGCCAAAAAACAGTTCCAGTTTGTGCCAAACCTCAGCGGTGACAGGATTCCATTCACGACAACTCTGCCCGATCGCGCTTACCGAGTCTGGATGCGCAGCCATGCTCGGGGCGTGACATCTGCCTGGTCGGCCAGCCAGGACATCGAATTTTTCCGACCTGCCGTTGATCTGATCACGGGCGGCACGGACACCAGCATCGACGAAACTCCGACCATCGAATGGCGGGCACTGGCGGCCGCCACCAGTTACGACATTCGAGTCACCACAACTGATGGTGATACGGTTTTCCGTGCTACTCAGCTGACAACGCTGAGCCAGAGAATTGACCAGCGTCTGAGTCAGGGCGAAACCTACCGAGTTGCCGTGCGGGCGAATTTCGCAGACGGAAGTCGAAATGACTGGGGCGCCGGTCGAACGATTCGAATCGCCGGAAGACCTGCCGTGACCGTGTCGAATACGCAGGTGTCATGGAACGCAGTCCCCGGTGCCACTCAGTATGAAATCTGGGTGAACCGAATCACCATCGGGGGTCAACTGCTGCAGTCAAAAGTCCTTTCTGATCCGCAGATCGACGTTCTGAGCTACGACCTGTCAGCGCTGCCGTTCGGCCACTATTCAGTTTGGGTGAGAGCTCTTCGTGCTGAAACCGGAGACTTCTATCAGTCTGCCTGGAGTCCCCGAGTCGACGTGATTGTCTGAATTGTCTGCGTTGTCTGAGTTCGAGACCGCTGAACTGCCCGTGTGCCATTGGCTGTGGTCATGCTCATTTGATTTGGATTTCACTGACGAAGCCAGTGCCATCCCACCGTTCCGGACATTTGCCGTTCGAGGGTCGGAAAACGGACTGTTGATCACAGAAAGTAGGTCAGTTTTTCACCAAATCAGACTTTCGTTGCTGGCCGTACGTCCATAGCTGGGACGCCCACACGAATGCGATTCGTTCCATTCTGCTGAGTTCGATGTCTTTGTAGTAATCATTCCCGTGAAGACGGATCAATGAATCCGCTTCATGATTGTCCGCAATGTGCCGGATAATCTCCTCCGCCTCCGAACCAGATACACTAAACCACTCGCGAATCCCTCCATCCAAGACCTCCCGTTTCGTCCCCGTCAAACGATCCAATTTGATTTCAAACGTCTTGTCTCCATGTCGAATTGTGACCTGGTTTATGAAGAGCCAATCTTTCGCACGATACTGGAACCGAAGCATTGCCGTCTCGACGTTGCCGTTTTTCAGCAGGACCTCTGGCAGCAGATGCGACTTGCCAGAATAGACATCCCGCAGCGATTTGACTGATAGAATCTCCCACCCATTCAGCTCGTCTTTTCGCGAGTCAAAAGCACCGAGGGTTTTTTCCCATTCTGTCGTGCGGCTGAATTTTGCACTGTCGATCACGCGCTTCCCACCGACCATCCGCTTTGCTTTCAATTCGATTGTGTCATCTGCACTACGAAGCATTGCAACAAGATCATCACTGAGCGATACCCGCTCACCATCAAGCTCCATTATCTCGTCGCCTTCCTCAAGCTTGCTCCCTTCGGAAAACGGAATCGTATGAACAACCGTCCAAAATCGCCCTCGTTCTGGCTTGGCGACGTGAATGCCAAAAGTCTTGTCATCCCACCGAGCTGGCTCCGCTTCATCGGCGGCAAAGGATGAGCAGAACGGGATAAGCAACAGGGCGACGCGCAGAGACATAAGAATTTCCTCCCAAGAGGGTGCGAATGGTAGACCCACCCTAGCGGCTGGACGGAGGTCGGTCAAGTTAGCCGCTGGAATTGCTGCCACTGGTGACGGAAGCGGCAACGGGTGTGCCACAGGCTCTGCCAGTGCCTGTCCTTTTCACCACGCAAAAAAAGAACCGACTCTGCAGTCAGCAGAACCGGTTCGGTACAAATCGGTGTTCAGAACGGAGGGAGCTGATCAGGCTCCGCCCACCTGCCAGCGAGTGAATGAGCTGGCTTCGAGTCCGGCTTCGGCCAGAGCTTTTCCACGGTCTTTTTGTCGTCCTTGGCGAATGCCTGGTACAGCAGAACACCCTGTTCCATGAACCAGCGAGTCAGCTGGCCGTCAACGATCTTGTCGATGATGTTCTCCGGCTTTCCGCTGGCTCGAACTTCATCGGTCAGGCGAGTTCGTTCGGCGTCGACCGTGGCCTTGTCCAGTTCTGATGAGAATGTCACGGTCGGCCGGAGTGCCGCGATGTGCATGGCGACGTCCCGCAGAATTTCCCTGGTCTTGGGTGTTCCCTTGGCAACAAACAGAACACCTGTCTTGAAGTCGTGGTGAATGTATCCACCAACCGGCCCCTTGACTCGAATGATTCGGTTCACAACCGTCTTCTCGCGAATCTTGTTCACGAAGTCTTCATACATGCCCTGCAGCGACTGCGAAGCTCCGTCAGGAGTCTGAGCCATCAGTTCGGCTGGCGTGGCGGCTCCGGGGCCGTTCAGCAGCTGATTGACAATGGCAGTCCCCAGAACCTGCAGTGATTCGCCGGTGGCAACCGGAGCCGATTCGCACTGAATCTCCACCATGGCGGCTTCAGAACCATCGGGTGTGGCAGCAAAAAAGATGCGGCCTTCTTCCGTGGCATTGTCTGCTCGCTTGGTTTCAATCTTCTTGAACTGTTCCTTCAGGATGGCAATTGCCTTCTCAGCATCGCCTCCGGCCTCAACCAGGGCCTTCTTGCATTCCATCATTGGAAGGTCAGTTCGGTCACGCAACGCTTTCACAGCCGCAGCAGTAATCTCTGCCATTTCAATCTCCAGGGAAATAACCCGGGGGGACATCGCCCCCGACCCAAAACGCAAGGGCGTGGCCCTTGACCGAAAACGAGCTTACGCTCGGAAACGCGACGTCGTCGGTGGAAAGTCACACGTCGCGGGGGAAGGTCAGACCGCCGGGGCACCCCGACGGTGAACAGAATCTGACACTCGAGAATCAGCCGATGTTCGGCACAGCCTTGGGCTCATCACCAGGATCAGCCTTCTTGGGTTCATTCGGCCGCAGTGACTTGCCCTGCTTGATGGCGTCGCACAGGTGCTGCACGATCAGGCGGATGGATCGCAGACTGTCGTCATTGCCCGGAATCGGCAGGTCGACGGTGTCCGGATCGGAATCGGTATCGATCAGCGATACAATCTTGATGCCCAGCAGCCGAGCTTCATGGACGGCGTTCTTTTCCTTGCTGGGGTCAATGACCACCAGGCATTCCGGAAGGCGGTTCATGTCCCGCATTCCATTCAGGTTACGGTAAATTTTGCGATACTCACGCAGCAGCGTGGACTGCATCTTCTTGGAATACGACATCATCTCGCCGGATTCCTGCATCTGCTCCAGCTCTTCCAGACGCTTCAGGCGCTGGCGAACGGTGCGGAAGTTGGTGAGAGTACCGCCCAGCCAGCGTTCGGTACAGAAGGGCATGCCGCATTCCTGAGCCAGCTCTTCCAGCGAGGCGGCAGCCTGTCGCTTGGTGCCGACAAACAGCACCAGACTGCCCTGAGCAGCGACTCGCATCAGGTACTTCTTCGCTCGGATCAACCCGCGAATCGTCTCCTTGATGTCGATGATATGAATCTGATTGCGTCGACCGTAGATGTACGGTCGCATTTTGGGGTTCCAGCGGCTGGAACGGTGTCCGTAATGAACGCCCGCATCCAGAATATCTTTCACGACAATCTCAGCCACAGCCGATCTCCTGTTTCTGCAGCGTCTCCTGGACGCCGCTGTGAACGCGGGTCAGCGTTCACACAGAACAATTGTGTGAATGTTGAAGTTGAGGTGATCGATCTCCAACAAACAGCACGCTGCCAAAGTCAAAGGGAGGCAGAAAAATCCCCGAAAAGGCAGACGCTGCCTTCTCTCAGTCGTCGGACAGCCACATTCCGGCTATCCGAACAGCAGTCAGCCGCGAAACAGCGGCCGATTTGAGGTGGGAAGAGTATCGGCCTCGCCGGACGCCGTCAAATGCCGATTCCCGGGTTGAACCCCGGAATTCCTCAATTCTTCGGCTTCGGAATCAGTAATTGAGCCCGTTTTTGCGGAGATGCACATGCGGAGCAAAGTCGGTTGGATCACGATGAGCTGTCCCCGACGTGATTTCCGCCAGCCAGATCACGTGGTCACCGGCGTCCATTTTCGACATGAGACGACCTTCCAGCGACGCCATTGCCCCCTTCAGCAACGGAAGCCCGCTGGCTCCGGTTTCTGTTTCAATACCATCGAACGCATTCGCGTCTGGTTCGAATCCCTTGCCGAAGTGTCGGAACAGGACCGAATCTCCCTTGGCGACCTGATTCAGAGTGACCGGTGAACCTGCCTTCAGCCAGTCGTTCAGATAGCGGGATTTGTTGACTGCAATGGTGACCTGAGGCGGATCAAAGGATGCCTGCTGAATCCAGCTGGCCAGCAGACCGGTCGTCCGCCCGCTGCCGTCGCCGGCAATCAGGATAAAAACACCACTGGGAATTTGTCCCAGCACCGGTGCGATCGTTGCAAGTGTTTCGGGAGTCAAAGCTGATGTCCTGCGTTCGACCGAAGCTCACCTGCGCGGCGGTCGCTTTCTGAAATGTTGAAATTGGCTGAAAAAACTGAACGCCCGCTTTTTGACTGAAGGACTCGTTTGTGCAGGCGGCAGATTGAAATGAGATCGCCCATGTCTCAGGTCATAGCAACTCGGTCACTGCGACGTCGAGACCCGTGAAGAGATTACAGAAATCTTCCGGTTTTCGGCACCGTTTCCGCAACTGAACAAATTGGCCAGCCGCGGAATCGTTCGTCGCAGGAAAGAGCTCACTGGCGTGACATCCTTTCTGTGGACGTCTATTCCCCGGTCAGCAGAGTTTCCAATTGAGTGGACCCCGGACGGATGACTCGGAACAGCTGAGAAATCAATGTCTGCCGCCGGATGATCCCGATAACACGATCCTGACTTCGGACGACGCCGAACTGCGAGTACCGGCGGAAAAGTTCGGTTAGAACTTCCAGGCGAGCGTCAGATTCCTGGAAGACTGGAAGCTGCTGCATCATGTGTCGGGGAGCAAGACTGCTGGCCAGCAAATCGGCAACTCGCACACAGCCGACCCATTCGAACGGGCGACCTTCGGCATGCAGCAGCACCTCCGGCGAATCCGTTTCACCTGCCAGCTTCAGCACTTCGTCGACTGACGCCGATTCACTGAGTCCTCGGATGGTCGAGGCCGGGACCATGGACAGATGCACGGGAAGTCCCGCGACCTGCATCAGATTTTCCGCAAGATTTCTCTGCAGTCCGGTGAGCAGCCCTTCCCGCTGACCTTCCTCCAGCACGCCATAAAGCCGAGTCCGTCCGAAGACAACTTCCATCGGGCGTTTGTCGGAATTGCTCAGAGTGGCCACAAACCGTGATGCCTGAATCAGTGGATAGCTGATCGGAATGAACAGCCAGTAGAACAGATTGAAGGCGACGGACCCGCTGCGAAGCAGCGACATGGGAGCGCGATAGTAGAGACTCTTGGGAATCAGTTCGCCGAAGATGAACACCACCGGAGTCATGGCCAATGTGGCCACGATTTCTGCAGCGCCGGTCGAATGTTCCCAAACCGCGGCCACCAGCATTCCGACGGCCATCGTGGTGAGGTAGTTGGCGACGTTGTTGCCCACCAGCGTTGTGGCCACAAACCGTTCCGGGTGCGTGACAAACCAGAACAACGCCGATCCGACTCGGTCTCCTCGCTGCTTCTGCAGAGTCAGCTGTAACGTGCTGACGCGGTAGAACCCGGTCTCCGTTCCGCTGAAAAAAGCAGACAGACGCAGCCCCACCAGAAACAGAACTGCAGAAAAAAACAAATGCAGCGACAACATCAGGATTCGACTCCGTCCGACTGAGCCTGATAGACCTCCGGTTCGATCAGAGCCCGCAGCTGACCTCGGGGGCTGACTTCAATGGCTGTGAAGATCCATCCGTCCGTTTTGACTCGGTCCCCCACCTGAGGCATGCGTTCCAGTTCATCGTGGAACAGCCCCGCCAGAGTTGTCAGACCTTCGTCGTCAGCGTCATAGCTCACCCGCAGATGCCGAAACAGATACCGCAGCGTGACCAGCCCTTCGGCGTGATAACGATTTTCGCCGATTTCGATCAGCGGCTCGCGTCGCAGAACTCGCCGCGTTCTGCTGGGCGAATCGCTGAAAATTGTTTCCAGAAGATCATCGTAGGTTACGGAACCGACCATCTCACCGTGTTCGTGCAGCACCACAGCGACGGCCGTATAGCGGTTACGCAGCTCGGCCAGAACATATGCCAGATTGGCACACCAGGGAACAAAAATCACAGGCTCAGCCAATTCGCCGAAAGTCGCGCCGGTGCGACCGGTGACTCGAGACAGGGCGACCGCCTGAGTCACAATTTCGGAACCCGGTTCGCGGACCATCAGGTAGTCCGTGTGCCCGATCGATCGAGTTGACATGGAAGCGAACGTGTCCGAGGGCGAGACTGTGAGACTCAGGTTTCGCGGACGCATGACTTCTTCCACCATCACCTCACTCAGATCCAGAATGTTATGCAGGACCCTCTGTTCTGCTTCCAGAAGTTCACTGGTGAGCGCCGCGGACGCGTCGATGGCCTTTTCCAGGTCCTCCGGCTGCAGATGAGGTTCGGGCAGGACATGAGGCCAGAACGTGCGTCGCAGAATTCGGGCGATCCGGCCCAGCAGCGGAATGACGGGGTCCAGAATCCGCACAGCCATGGCCAGCGGCCAGCTGGCCAGCGGAGCCACCTGCAGCCGAAACACAACGGCAGCGCTTTTCGGAGCGACTTCGCCGAAGACAATCATCCCCACCAGACTCAGCAGCCCCATACAGCCGGCCACGATGTGGAAGTGTCCTGCCGACAGCCTGTTCATCACCACAATGCCAATGGCAAAGTAAGCCAGGTTGATCAGAAGATTCCAGAACAGCACAGCCGTCAGCAGGCGGTCGGGATCATTCATCAGCGACGCAATCATGCGCTCGCGCCCGTTTCCGGAACTGAACCTGCGAATCTGATCGCGTGACAGAAAGAAAAATGCGGTCTCGCTGGCGGAAAAAAAAGCCGAACAGCACATCAGCACCAGCATGAACGCCAGGCCCGGCAGCCAGATGTGGACAGATTCTGCGAACTCAGACATGGAACGTTGGTTTCTTACAGAAACAGATGCCTGCACGGTGCGTGCATCTTTTCAGGGCGACGAAGTGACGTCGCCGAGCGGAAGCTCGATTTGCGGTGTGGCCACTGCCCAGCACCTCAGAACGGGGTTGAAAAGTTGCAGCTCGTCACTTCGTTCACTTCGGAATATTCTGCCCGGCAGTCGTCCTGCATCTCAGGGAACCGGAGTCGCGGGAGGCCAGTCTTTGGGACGGGGTTTGATCGAGGGGTAGTTGTCGAATGCGTCACCGGTTCCCAGTTGTCGCGGATCCTGTTGGGCCTGCAGTTCTTCGGTGAGGCGTTTCTGCAGACGTTCCAGCATGGTCCTGTGCTGTGGATCATCCATTAGATTCTGCAGGCAGTCGGGATCGGTTTGAATGTTGAACAGTTGCTCGGCCGGGCGTTTTCCGAAGGAATGCTGCCAGTAAGGACTGTCGGGGCAAAGGTCTTCCACCAGTTTCTTGGTCGGGCTGGCGTCAGTGTCTTTCAGCCCCAGGTCCGGATCACCACAGGGCCAGCGTTCCGGAGCAAGATTGCGGATGTACAGATAGTCGCCCCCTCGAATCGCTCGAACGGGATACCCCAGTCCATAGTCTGAGCCTCGGCGAGCATACACGTCGTTGCGTTCCCGGCCGATCAGCAGCACCGGACGACGAACGGAGGGCTTGTCGTGCAGAAGATCTGTCAGGCTGCGGCCGGTGATTGACTGCATCCCGCTGTCTGCCTGCGTGATTCCTGCAAGTTCCAGAAACGTGGGCGCCAGATCGATCATACTGACCAGCTGAGAAACTCGGCGACCGGGTTCCTGAATTCCGTTTGGCCAGCTCATCACCATCGGCACATGGTGAGCGTCATCATAGGTATGGCCTTTGACTCGCGGAAACGGCATACCGTGGTCTGAAGTGACGATCACCAGAGTGTTCTCTGTCTGTCCGGCTTCGTTCAGAGCGTCCAGCAGTTCACCGACCTGACTGTCAAAAGCTTCGACCTCCATGGCGTAGTCCAGCATGTCGCTGCGAACAATGTCATTGTCAGGCCAGTAGCCTGGAACTCGGTCAATATCACTCAGCTTCTTTCCGGCTTTCAAACCGGCTCCGGCTTCGTAGGCTCGATGAGGGTCGGAGCTTCCGTACCAGTAAAAGAACGGCTTGTCTGCGGGCTTATCCTTCAGAAATTTAGCGAAGGTTTTACCCGGCTGATTCTTCGGTCCGGCAGATGGCAGACCGAAATCACGTTTCTCTCCGTCAGCATCGACGGCACTGCCAGGCCCCCAGACCTTCCCGCAGCTTCCTGAATGAATGCCGAGTCGCTTCATCGCATCTGAAAACGCGGTGAACTTCGAAGGGAAATGATTCTGATGATTGGCGGCTTCTTCCAGCTGCCATGGATTGCGTCCTGTGAGAATGGCAGCTCGACACGGTGCACATTTCGACGTCGGCACATAGGCGTTGTCAAACACAAGCCCCGCCTTCGCCAGTCGATCGATGTTGGGAGTCTTCACCCACCGGCAGCCATAGGCATCACCAAAATGGCGAGACGCATCGTCTGCGATCACGAACAGAATATTCGGACCGGAGCCTTCCGAACCATGGACGATGGCTGACGAAAACAGGCCAAGCACGGCCACAACATTCAGGAACAGCTTCAGCATCAGGCTTCTCCGACAAATTGAACTGTAGAGTGCGAACGGTCGCATGATGAACAGTTCAGCGGAAAATGGAACCCAACAGAGGAGCGACACCACGGCTGCCAATCTGTTCAGTCGCAGGTTTTGACGGGAGAGGCGAGCGGTTGCGCAGGCTCACTGAACGCTCGAAAAGAACGGTGACCCAGCGCAACCTGATCGCTGCTCGGCCAACTCTGCATTTTCGAAGGTCTGCCGGATCAGGATTTCGACAGCAAATTGCGGTAGAAGTCGGTCATCGTGCGCAGGCCGTCGGTCAGGGAGACCTGAGGTTCCCATTTCAGCCATGTGCGAGCTCGGGTGATGTCCGGGCAGCGTTTCTGCGGGTCATCTTTGGGCAGCGGGCAGAAGGTGATTTTCGATTGGCTGTCGGTCGCGGCAATCACAGCTTCCGCCAGTTCCAGCATTGTGTTCTCAACCGGATTGCCAACGTTCACCGGTCCGATATGTTCGTCCTGATCCATCATTCTCAGCATGCCTTCGATCAGGTCGCTGCAGTAGCAGAACGATCGAGTCTGCGTGCCGTCGCCGTAGACAGTCAGATCATCTCCGCGAAGTGCCTGCGTGATGAAGTTCGAGATGACTCGACCATCCTGCGGATTCATCCGGGGGCCATAGGTATTGAAAATGCGAATGATGCGAATTTCCACTCCGTGAGCTTCGTGATAATTCATCATCAGAGATTCGGCAATGCGTTTGCCTTCGTCGTAGCAGCTGCGAGGACCGATCGGATTGACGTGGCCCCAGTAGTCTTCTGTCTGAGGATGAACCTGCGGGTCTCCGTAGACTTCGGACGTGGATGCATGCAGAACTCGCGCACCACAGCGTTTCGCCAGGCCCATGACGTTGACCATTCCCACCGTTGACGTCTTGATCGTCTTGATGGGGTTGTACTGGTAGGCCTCCGGCGAGGCGGGACAGGCCAGATTGAAGATGCGATCGGCCTCCACATAAAACGGCTGCACGATGTCGTGGCGAATGAGTTCAAAACGGGGATGGCCCAGCAGGTGACGAATGTTCTCCTTGCTGCCGGTGAAGAAATTGTCCAGACAGATGACTTCGTCACCACGATCAATCAGCCGATCGCACAGATGACTGCCCAGAAATCCCGCTCCACCTGTGACCAGTACCGTTGCCATGGAAAGTTTTCGTCTCGTGAAAAACCTGCTGACGGACTTCGATTCAGATCCGAATTCTGAATCGCTTCTTCGGGTCGCTCAGTAGCGACACATCAAATTCCCAACTCAAAACTGGTCGACCGTGAAACCGCTATTCCAGCTTCAGATTGGAAGGTCGCCAGCCGGAATCAAACTGGAAGCCGGAATCCAGAGTCTTTGGCTTCTCCGTCTCATTCGGCTTGGCAGCGGACGACGCCGGTGCGGATTCAAAGGCGGCAAACGGGTTCCACTGATCATCTGCTGTTGAGGTCGATTTGCTGGATGACGCGGAAGGAGCATCGTCAAATTTCGGCCGAGGAGTCTCTGCGGCTGCCGGCTGACCGAATGGAATCGCTTCGAATGGATTGGCGACGGCCTGCTTCGCAGTTTTTGCCGCGTCGGAAAATGCTGAGCCGGCAGCGGCGGCCGTCTTCCTGACGGGTTCAATCAGCGGTGCAGCGGTTTCCGCATGGATCTGCTGAATGAGCGGTTCAGCTCGGTCACTCACGGCTGCTTCCGCATTACGAACGGTATTGATCAGAGGACTGGCTTTGTCCTGAGCGGCCGACGTCACGGCTGCGGTCTGAGCCGACCATTCCTGTTTCCTCTGCGCTGCGAACGTTGCAAAATCGCTGTCCAGCTGCCGAGCGGTGTCGGTCAGCCCGCTGGCTTCCGCCTGTCCTTCCAGGAATTCTGTGAACTGAGCCAGATCCGCATCGTCATTGGTGGCGGCAGCAGCCGTGACTGCGACCGCTTTGGAACCGGCCGACTGAGCCGGTTTGCTGACAAAGTCAGACAGAGAAGGACCGGATCCCGGCACAACAGAGTTGCTGACTCCCTGAGCTCGAACACCCGGAAATGACTTTGCAGCTCCGGCATCCGCGACCGTCTTTGACTGCGAAACCATCGCAGTGCCGGCCTGAGCGGTCGTGCGACCAGCCGACGTGCCGGGTGCTGCGGCTGTCGTCGCAGAACCGGCGGTGTCATCAATTTTCACGAACCCCGACGTGCCCTTTTTCGCAGGGGCTTCCTTTTCCGCCAGAGCTGACTGATCCAGAAACGGATCCTGCAGTGCCGCGTAGTCCCGGCGTGTCAGCTGACGAAATTTCGAACAGCCGGTTGAGCTCACTGCCGTCAGCAGGGCACAGATCAGCATCAGTCGTGTCATCGCGATTCCCTCCGCGACGTGTCGGATTCCGACGTCGCTGGCAGTCCGGAGTCAGCATTCACCGTTCCGTGATAGCGCTGATTGAAAAGGTTTGGATCAAAGTCGTCATGTCTTACCGCGACCGCTGCAGCCTTCAGGAACTTTGGGGCGGTGTCGTCGGCTGTGAGTCGAGTTCCGACTTCTGAAACGACATCTGCGGACGGCATATCGGAAGCCAATGTTTCGAAATCTTCCTGCCGCCCTGCGGTCTGAATGATTTCGGAGGATGCTGTCCCGCTCATCTGTCGACGGACGAAATTGTTCTCTGCGACCGTTGTTTCGTGTGGACTGAGTTCTGCAGACACTGCCGCAATCCAGTCAGTCAGCAACTGGATCTGTCGTCTTCCGGACTGACCCGGAAACAGCAGTTCACGGCTGCCGCCATGCAGGCCCTGAGTCGCCTGCAGCAGTGGACTTTCCATGGGACGCTGCAAATCAATCTGATTCAGAATGGCAGCCAGGTTCTGTTCGGCAATCACAGAAGATGTTGTTTGTCGGGCTGATATCAGCTGAAATTCATGACGATCGGCACCATGACAGCGAACGTTCCCGCAACGAGCGGAAAGCAGCGGCTGAACCGTTCGGGTGTACGACTGAGCCAGCTCTGCGGGGAGGCCTCCCAGAGATCGCCGCGGCGGCAGTGGAGCTCCTGAACGAATCTCATCCAGTCTGGCCTGCCGAACCTGACTGACTTCCTGTTCGGCCATCAGGCGACGCTGGTTTTCCTGACGCTGAATTCCTTCCAGTATCAGTCGTGCATCGGTGTGCTGAGGATCCAGATGCAGTGCATCGAGAAGTTCCCGGCGGGCCTGAGCGGGCAGATGATTGGTGAGACACCAACGAGCCAGATCAACATGTGTCCCCGGAGTAAACTCTGCCAGCGACGCTCGCATCTTCAGATACGCGTCGTCCAGAGTCGCGGCTCGAAACCGAATCTGCTCGGATGATACATACATCCGTCCGGTCGGCAGAATTACATCGTAGCCACCGGTGCGAGCGAGCAGGCGACCGGTGACGACTCGGCCGTTGTTTAATATCAGCAGATCGCCCGCATCAGCAACATCCGCGCGCAGCATGAGTTCATCTGCGACGATGAACGAATTCGTCAGCAGGATCAGAATGCTCAACATTCGAGCCGCTCTGTTCATGACTCCATTCTTCGGTTTCCTGTCGCGGGCGGTGCCTGCTTTATCACATCCGATGTTCGCCCGACTGACTTCGTGGCTCTGACAGGACGGGAAAATAGATCTGTCACGCAAAGCAGGTCAAGACGAGAGTCCCACCCAGGCTCAGGCAGCCACTCAGAGCGAGCTTTACAGACGGAATCTCGAGCCAATTCCATCGACGGGTCCGGCAATCGGCGAATTCTGCCGAATTTCGCGAGCCGTAAATGGGCTCAGTGTCAGACTTTCGGGCCCGGAGTACGTTCGATCAGGTAGAAGGCACTGTCGGCTCGCAGATTGGCAGCGAAGGCTCGGTCGACCGCCCGGCCGCGAATGATGGGGTATTCCTTGACAATTCTCAGGCCCATTTTCTGCATGAGTTCGTGGAAGTCATACATCGACAGGTAGTGAACATTGGGCGATTCGTGCCACTCGTAGGGCAAAGAACTGGTGATCGGAGTTCGCCCACGGCTCAGCACTTCCCAGCGAACTCGCCAGTGACCGAAATTCGGCACCACCACCAGACCTCGATGAGCGACTCGCAGCATTTCCATCAGCAGCTGACGAGGATTCTGTACCTGCTGCAGAGTCTGACTCAGAACGGCGAAATCGAAAGCATCGGACGGAATTTCGCCCAGACCTTCGTTCAGGTCCGCAGCCACGACCGGAAGTCCTCGGTGCAGCACAGCCGTCACGTTCTGCTGTTCAACGTCAATTCCCACGACACGGCATTCGCGTTCATCCGCAAGCCGCTGCATCAGCCGCCCGTCGCCGCATCCCAGGTCGATGACTCGACTGCCTCGGTCAATATGCTGCATGATCAGATCGTCCACCAGTTGCACTGAAGGATCCTGAAGCGAATACCGAGTTTTGGACATAGCTGGCCGAATTGAATTCCGGGACGGACGAAGTCGACGAACGAAGACCGACCGCGAAGCATACCGAAGATCCGTAGAAAAGTCCCTGACGAACAATTTCGTGAAAGTTCAGGTGCCGAAAGTTTCAAATGATCCCGGTGCTGCGAAAGTGGTTGTGAGGCTTGCTGATGATGGCTATTCTTTTGTCATGCCTGAACTGCGAAGATGCGTGGTGATTTTTTTTCTGCTGGTGATTGTTTGTCCCTGCGGTGTCACAGGGGATCAAGCTCAGTCCGCCGTTGGATTGGCGTCTCGGCCCAGGTTCCCGCTGCTTCTCGCGCACTACATGCCATGGTACGTTGCCAGGCCTGCAAGTGATCGCTGGGGCTGGCACTGGACAATGAATCACTACAATCCGGAAAAGACAGTCAACGGACAGCGTGAGATTGCTTCAAAAGACTATCCGAGGATTGGGCCCTATGATTCCGGCGATCCGCATGTGCTCGAATACCACCTGCTGCTCATGAAACTGGCGGGAATTGACGGTGTGATCGTGGACTGGTACGGACTGACGGACCACCTTGACTACGCGATTCTGCACCGCAATACCTTCCGACTGCTTCAGCAGTGCGAACGGCTGCGGATGAAGTTTGTGATCTGTTACGAAGACCAGACAATTCCGGTCCTCGTCAAGGCCGGTCGGCTCGCGCCGACGGACCGCGTGTCGCATGTCGTAGACGAAATCTCCTGGCTGGGCAGATACTGGTTTAAGTCGGGAAGCTATGTGAAGTATGATGGATCCCCCGTCCTGCTGTCTTTCGGTCACTCCGGCCTGACTGATGACGAATGGAAAATGTGTCTGTCTGAGCTGTCGTCGCCGGTGGCTTACTTCAGTCAGGACTTTCGACGCGAGTGTGCAATTGGTGCCTTTGGCTGGCCTGCTCCGAACGTTGGGATGCGTCAGGTCGATCGCTTTTTGGCGGAATCGACCACCTGGGCTGCTGCGATCCCGGCGGCATTTCCTCGCTTTGATGACATTTACCGCGATGCCGGCGTCAATGATGGTTTTCCCGGCCTGCCTGATGCTTCCGGTCGAACGTTCCAAACCACGCTGAAGAAGGCACTGAAGGCAAACCCCGCCATCATTCAGATTGCCACGTGGAATGACTGGGGAGAAGGCACGCACATTGAACCGGGCATCACGTATGGATTCCGAGATCTTGAACATCTGCAGTTCGTCCGGCACCATCAGGATGATTCACCGAACGCCGCAGATCTCCGACTGCCTGAAGCGCTGCTCCATCTAAGGCAAAGCGTTGAGACGGCAGAGGAGCATCAGTCGCTTGATGAAATTGCAGAAATGATCTGCACGTTTGATCTCGATGCCGCGCGGCGAAAGCTGGATTCCGTCAGTGGGCCGAATCATTGCAATAGCCCTGACCTGCATCTGCCCCGGGAACGGCCGGTTGACTAACTTCGTTTGCGATCCTGTTCCAGCAGAGTCAGTCGGCCGAGGAATTGCTGGTGTTCGGCGGTCTGCTGGATGCGATGAAGGGCTTTGGTGAAGTCTGCGTGAGTTTCTCCGTTGACGGCTTCACGTCGGATGGCGCTGCTGAGCCACTGGCCGAAGCGTGTCAGCAGAGTGTCATCGGCCGAGACGAAGATCTGAGCCGATCCAACGTTGCCCTGGCGTCCGCAGCGGCCGATCAGCTGGCGGTCCATGCGACCGGACAGCTGACATTCCGCAACGATCACATGCAGGCCTCCGATTGCCAGAGCGTCATCATCCACGTGAATGTCCGTTCCCCGACCGGCAAGGTTGGTCGAGATGGTCACGGCGCCGCGGCGGCCCGCTTCAGCAATGATTTCGGCTTCCTCGGCCGTTTGCAGACCATTCAGCAGCTGAAATTTTAGTCCCTGGTCCTGAAGCTGCCGACTGATAAGCTCACTGTCTGTGATGGACTGAGTCCCGACCAGTACCGGCTGTCCGATCGTGTGCCGCCGGATCACTTCTTCCACAATGGCCGCAAACTTGTGGACTCGCGAGGCAAAGAACCGAGTCGGCAGCATGGTGCGGGCCGAAGGCCGTCGCAGCGGAATCACTTCCACAGCACAGCGGTAAACCTGCTGCAGCTCAGTTTCGCATCCCAGAGCCGTTCCTGTCATCCCGCACAGGTTCTGATATCGACGAAAGAAACGCTGACGAGTGATCTGAGCCAGAGCTTCCTTTTCGGGAGTGATTTTCAGACCTTCCCGAGCTTCAATCGCCTGATGCAGGCCTTCCTGCCATGATCGATCGTCAAAAATGCGGCCCGTGGTGGCATCGACAATCCGAACTTCACCATCGACCACAACGTAATGGATGTTTGGCCGAAACAGATACCTGGCTCGCAGCGCCTGTTCCACATACACCGTCCACGGACGCAGCAGGACATCGGTGGGAATCAGGACATCATCGGCATAACAGCGATCACTTCCGGAAGTTGTCAGCACCAGACGTCCGGTGCGTTCATCTGTGTGGAAATGCAGATCCGGCTGCAGAACTTCGGCCATCTGAAAGGCGGTCAGATGAGCCTTCGCATCCGGTGCTTCGCCCTGCTGCCCGAGACTCAGCACCAGCGGCGAACCCGCATCATCAATCAGCACGCTGTCCGCTTCATCGACCACTCCGTAGATCAGCCCTCGCTGCATTGTGGGACGTCTTCCCGGGTCGTCCGTCTGCAGATCCCGCAGCAGGCGTTCTCCCGGAGGCAGCGCGGTCGATTTTCTCAGAGTCAGCTGGTCTCGCAGATAGTCAAACCCGAATTCGTGACCGGTTCCATACGTCACATCGCAGTCGTAGGCGGCGGTTTTGCTTCCGACTTCCGCCTGTTCCGCGGTCAGGCCGACGGTCATGTTCAGCTGCCGAAGCACCGGCTGGGCGGCCTGACTGTCACGTTCAGCGAGATAGGAATTCGGAGTCATCACGTGAACTCCTTTCCCGTGCAGAGCCAGACATGCGGCCGTTGTGATGGCCACATAGGTTTTGCCTTCGCCGGTCTGCATCTGACAGATGCGTCCCCGGATCAGGCTCACCACGGCCCACAGCTGGACGTCATACAGGCCGACTCCGTGAGCTCGGCGCATTGCTTCAGCGGCCAGTGCTGCTCCCGCAACAATCATTTCGGGAGCTCGAATGTCAGCTCCCATGGCAAGTTCAGAACGCAGGCTGTCGGCTTCCTGCTGCAGCTGTTCAGCCGTGCATTCCTGAAGCGATGTGGTGAGATCACGAATGTGAGCGACCAGTTCCGCAGCCGGTGGAACTCGGCGTCCGGTCAGCGATGAGAACACGTGGCCGCTCATCGAACGACTCACTCAGTGCCGATGGGCTGAGCCCTGCCGGGACGAGTCCACGTCGTGCGATGCTGCGGCATTGGAGCATCGTTCCGCGAGTGGCTGGCGGGCTGAATCAGGAGTTCCGTCGCTGAATCGGCACCGCTGGATGCTTCGGAAAACATCTCTGCACCGGACGCGACCTGAACAGGACGAGCGGCAGCAGAGCGAGGCAGGTTTCGGACAGCCGCCTGCAGTCGATCGTTCATCCACTGCTGCTGTTCAGATTCCACATCCGGCCGACTGGTTTTCGCCTGCAGCAGGATGCCCATTTCCTTCTTCAGTCGCAGCACAGCGGTGGCATGATCGACCTGAGCCTTCACAAAGGCTGCCTCTTCGTCTGTCCGACGTTCGAAGGAATCCAGCAGGTCTTCCAGCAGCAGCGTGGCGGAATCCTCGGACGCCGGCAGCACCGTAAATCGGTCCAGCAGATATCCGGCTTCCTGATCCGCCGCCATCATCGAGTGATAACGACTGACAATTTCGGACCAGGCCGTGGCCACTTCACGGCGAGCAATCTCAACATCCGTCAGCGACTTTTCCACAGTCGCCCGGAAGACATTGATTGAACGTTTCAGTTCCCACTGACGCTGTTCGAACTTGGCTTTGGCAGCGCGATTGCCCAGCGGAACTTCCAGTTCCAGACCGAAGGTGTAGCCCGGGCGGTTCTGAGTCAACTGTCCGTTGAGAGCTCGACCCAGGTTCGATGAGCCTGCCAGGTCGGCGACGTAGGTCTTCACCAGAAAATCAAGTCGAGGCAGAAGTTCCTGACGGCTGACGCCCAGTCGAACTCCGAAGCCCGCATGCGGCGGATGGCTTCGGAAATATCCGGTCGGTTCATCAGGGCTTCGTTCAGGACACTGGCCAGGTCGGCGGATTCCGTGACGAAGTTGGGAGTTTCCAGAGGAACCAGTTCCACCGGACCACCGTTCAGCATTCCGGGCGAATTGACCAGCAGTCGGAGCTGAGCTTCTGCATCTTTGACACGAGCCAGAGTTCTCTGAATTCCGGTCTGAGCTCGGGCAACAGCCGCCTGAGCTCGAAGGACCTGGCGCGGAAGCGTGTCCAGCTGACTGCGTCCCTGCAGTCGAGCCAGGACATCCTGAGCCGATGTGAGCAGCTTCTGTCGCTGGAAGAATTCCGCTCGAGCTCGATACAGAGCCCAGTAGGCATCGGTGACATCCGTCAGGTGCTGCTGCAGCGCTTCTGCCACCTGATCCTGAGAACTGTTGGCCTGAATTCTGGCAAGAATAATTTCGCTTTCGTTGTAGGCTCGACCGGCACCATCCAGCAGCGGCTGACGGTAACTGAGTTCCAGCCGGGACGTGGCCTGATTGTTCGGAACAAAGAACGTCGAATTCTGGTTTTCGTGACCGATGTTCTGAGCAATCCGGAATTCTCCACCGTTCAGGTTCTTGTTGCGAAATCCACCCGAACCCCTGTACTTCTGCACCAGCAGTCGATCGCCGTTTCCGCCCACTGTCAGCGTATTGCCAACGGGATCGTTCAGATTGTCATAAGTGTTTTCCAGAAAGGCCGTCCAGTCAAATTTGGCGGCTTCCTGAGTCACCACGCGATACTGGACTTCCGGTTCAGCTCGGATTGCCATCACCTGAGGCGAATACAGCAAAGCATCCTGCAACAGCATGGATACGTCCACGGGAAGCATCTGGCCGCTGTTTCCGCTGCCCTGCCGCACCGGGTGGTCCCACCAGGGAGCAAACCCCGCAGGAATCGGCGGCAGCTGCATCATTCCCGGCGTCAGCTGAGAAGGATCCGCCATGGTGGCGCGACCGGCGTACGGCGTCATCCATGGAACCGCATCGCACTCCATGGTGGCTCGGCTTCCTGACGTGCCCGGCTGAGCATTGGTGCCGTGATAAGCTGTAGCAGGACTTCCAAACGAATGTCCACCGATCGATTCGCCGGACCGCTGTCCATTTGGAAATGATCCTTCCTGCATCAGCTGTTCAGTCATCGGCGAGTCTCCGAACGTCGGAGACGAGAACGACGGAACCGAAGATGATTCTTCCAGCCCGAAGCTGTGACCCTGATACGAATCACTCGACAGCGGCGGTGCGGAAAGACGAATTCCGGGTATTTCGAAGTCGCCTCCGCTGGCGGATTCGTTCATCAGCGGAACCGCTGAATCCGTGAACGGAATTTCAGACCCGGTGTTGTTCGAATCAATTCGCTGCACGGGAACGGCAGCACTATCCGTTTCGGCTGACGGGACGGTCAGGATTTGTTGCTCTTGAGCTTTCTGCGCAGCAATCGCTTCAGTGGGGCTGCTGGAATCACCGATCAGCATGCGCTCGATCAGCCAAAAAGACGGCTGACTGCCATCGGGCGGAGCGTTCTGGCTGCTGATCGTGTGCGTTCTGAGACCTTGATTTCGGTTTTCAGCGGTTTCTGCCGAAGTCACTGGGTGTCGGGGAACCGTTCGCGTTTGACCGTTTGGCGATCTGGGAACGATCTGAATTCCCCCGCTGTCAGACTCAGTCGAAGGCTGCGCTGCAGCTGGAGACTGCCCTGCGGGCATTCCGCCAAACTGAGGAGACTTCAAATAGGCGGCCGGCGTGACGGGAGACGCAGGGTACCACTGAGGCGGATCTCCGGCAGCCGAAAGATTCTGAGCCGTGAAAGTCAGGCAGGCAACGCCCAGCGCAGATAAGCCCAGCACCAGCGCCATGGGGCGGAAGTGCGGGAGAGAATCGCCGCGAATGGACGATTTCCGGGAGTTGTCAGGAGATTCGGACATAAATGAGTCTGCTCGAGCAGACAGAGTGCTCGGAAGAACTGATCTTTCATTTCGTCAATTCGTCAGAATCCCTGCCATCAGTACAGACAAACTTGTCGCATCTGATCGATACAGCCAGAATAACAGGGAGACTTCTCCCAAAGCCCCTGCTTTGACGGCCCCGTGATTGCACTCTGAGTTGGCGGGAAATGCGTGGCCTGGCTGGCGTCTCGCTGAATTGAGGCGACTGGGTATTGCACGAAATTTGAAAAGGCAGGTTAGGATGGATCGTCGTCGGTTTCTTGCGTCCGGACTTGGAAGTGCATTCGGTCTGTCTGCCGTGACTCAGGTTTTCGGTCAGGATGTCGAAGCGCAGCCGACAGCGAAGTTGATCTGCGACACGTTTGTTTACGGCAGTACTCCCGGAGGCATTGCGGCAGCCATCGAGGCGGCTCGCCGCGGGGATCGGGTGATTCTGGCCTGTCCCAAACGCAATCCCGGCGGGATGGCGGCCAGCGGACTGTGTACGACAGATGCCGTGCGTCGCGATCTTTTCGGGGGCCTGGTTGCCGAATTCATCAACGGAATCCGGCAGACGCATGAACAGCTGTTCGCGGGCAATTCCGCCCAGATGGCACTGACTCAGGACGGCTGGCATTACGAACCGTCTGTGGCGGAAGCCGTTTTTCGGGGCATGATTCAGAAAGAGGAACGGCTGGACTGGCGCCCCGACTGCTGGCTGGAAACCTGCGAAGTTCGTGATCGGCAGATCGTCTCGGTAACCCTCGATCATCGGAACACCAGTCTCACTATTCAGGCCCGATCGTTCATCGATGGGACTTATGAAGGCGACCTGGCCGCCAAAGCCGGAGTCAAATACCGTGTCGGACGCGAGGGCCGTGACGAATTCGGTGAATCAAAGGCCGGAATTCATTACATGAACTGGAAGACCGGCAGGCAGATTCTGACCTCCGATACCGGCGAACCTTCTGAAGCCATTCAGGCCTTCTGCACTCGTTCAATTTTCACGACGGATCCTGCTCACCGCATCCCCATCGAAAAGCCCGACAGCTACGAACAGCACCTGCTCGATCTGCTGCCGCTGCGGGATGATTTTCGCAGCGGCCGAGTCCGTCGGATGACTCCGGGCACTCCACTGCCTCGGCAGAAGTTCCAGATGAACGGCAGCATCACTGCACTCACCAGCGCGAACTGTCCGGGAGTGAACTGGGGGTATCCGGAAGCCGATCGCCATCATCGACAGCGTCTGGATGATTTTCACCGTGATCACGTGGCCAGCCTGATCTGGTTTCTGCAGCACGACGACAGCGTTCCGGATGAAACACGAACGATCATGAACGCCATCGGTCTGCATGATGAGGAATTCACTGAGAATGGCCACTGGCCCTGGCAGCTGTACGTTCGACAGGGGCGACGCATCGAAGGACGTGCCATCGTGACTCAGCACAACTTTACGCCCGACTCGGCGACCGGCAAAACTCCGCCCGTTGAACATGCCATCGCGATGGGAGAACATTCCTTCGATGTCCATCCCTGCCACGATCGTCGCTTCGTTGTGGATGGGTTCATGGAAGGAGTGCTCTGGTACCCGAAAAAAGCCGAAGGTCCAGCTCAGCCCGGTCAGATTCCGTACGGAGCCATGCTGCCGAAGAGCATCGACAATCTGCTGGTGCCGGTAGCAATGTCCAGTACTCACGTGGCCATGTCGGTGCTCAGAATGGAACCTGTCTGGATGACCACCGGCCAGATCGCCGGCCTTGCCGCCGCAGAAGCCCGAACCCAGAACTGCCCCGTCGCATCCCTCGATCCAACCCCGCTCCCCGGACAATTGCAGATCAAAACGAATCCGTGATTCTTCAGGTGCCGCAGCTGAGTTTGGGGGGAAGTAAGGTCTGCAAAACTCAGCGGGAATCAGGCGGTCTGCACTTCGGACGACAGCCAAAGTTTCAGAGTCCGCAAGAATGATCAAGCGAGACCGGGCTGTGAGTTTTTAGGATCCGTGGACTCAATTGAGAGTTGTGTTGAAAGTGACTGATTGTGATTCCTCCGGTTCATCGAGCACTTTGGTTTGTCGAATCGCACTCCCGCATGGGGATCGACCTGGAACAGGTGGCTCGTGCCAGCTGTGTTTCGCCCTACCATCTGACTCGAGCCTTTGCCGAAGTGTTTGGCGTGTCACTGATGCGCTATGCTCGGCAACGGCGGTTGTCCGAAGCGGCTCGAGCTCTGGCAGCCGGAGCTCCTGACATTCTTTCACTGGCTCTCGATCACGGGTACGGATCGCACGAAGCGTTTTCTCGTGCGTTTCGGAAAGAGTTTGGAGTGACTCCGGAAAGCGTTCGCTCCGGCTGTGGTCTGTCTCAACTGAAACTCACGGAACCCCTGATGATGAACACTGAACAGCTTCCTCGACTGAACCCTCCCCGCATCGTGCAGCTTGACGACATGGCTTTCGTCGGCCTTGTGGCACAGTACAACTGCAGATCGCCCGCGGGCATTCCCAATCAGTGGCAGCAGTTTTCGGCTTTCCTGGGAAGAATTCCGGCTCAGGTTGGGAAAGATGCCTACTGCTCTGTCAGTGATGCCATGATGGATGTTATCCTTGAGTCGATCGTTCATGGAAGACCGAAAATCAAGGAGGAAATCATGGAGAAACGATACCGGGTCACGCTCATGGATGAGGAGCGTGCAGAATTGAGTTCAATGGTTTCAAGGGCAAGTCAAACGCCAGAAAGCTTGTTCGGGCGAGGATTCTGCTGCTGGCGGATCAGGCTGAAGGAGGGCCCGCGAAATCAGATCCAGAGATTGTCGAGGCATTGGGATGCGGGCGGGCGACTGTGGAGCGAGTTCGTCGGTCGTTCGTCGAAGAAGGGCTGGAAGAAACTCTGGAGCCATCTCCATCAACACGCATTTACGAAAGGAAACTCGACGGCAGGATCGAAGCCCATCTGGTGGCACTCGCCTGTGGTTCGCCGCGCCTGAAGGACGCAGCGGCTGGACTCTGCGTTTGCTGAGTGATCGACTGGTGGCACTCGGACATGTCGATTCCGTGTCACATGAAACCGTGCGTCAGACGCTGAAAACGACCTTAAGCCGTGGTTGAAGAAAGGTTGGTGTCTTCCGGAATGCCCATCGTCTGATTTTGTGGCTGCGATGGAAGATGTTTGAGGTTTATCACAGGCCATTTGATCCCACAACGTCCCATGGTCTGCATGGACGAGGCAAGCAAACAACTGATTGCGGAAGTCCGAGAGCCTTGCCAGCGCGACCGGGAAGTGTTGCCAAGCAGGACAGTGAGTACGAACGGCGAGGAACGGCCAATGTGTTCATGGCGGTCGAACCGCTCGCAGGCAAACGAACGGTGCAGATTACCGACCGACGTACCAAAGTTGACTGGGCACTGTTCATCAAGTTCCTGTTACTAACGGTTTATCCGGAGGCCGCTGTGGTTGTGCTGGTGATGGACAATCTGAACACTCACTGCATTGGGAGCCTGTACGAAGCCTTCGATCCCGCGACAGCGCGAGCACTGGCTTCTCGTCTGGAAATCCACAACACACCAAAACACGGCAGCTGGTTGAACATGGCAGAGACAGAGTTAAGCATCCTGTCGCGGCAATGCCTTGATCGACGCATCGATTCAAAAGAACTCCTGACGACCGAAGTCGCCGCATGGGAACAGGAACGCAACTCTCGCAAATGCAAAATCAATTGGCAATTCACCACGGCGAACGCCCGCATCAAACTCAAGCGACTCTATCCATCATTTCAGGACTGACAAAGCACTACGGCGTGTGCTTCAATTTCGACGACGAGGGGCAGTTTGATTATCTGTCGGGTGTGGCCGTCGACAGTCAGGCGAAGACTCCGACCGGGCTGGAACGGCAAACGGTCCCGGCACAGAAGTATGCCGTCTTTCATCATGCCGGACACATTTCAGAAATCCGTTCCGTCATTGCCGCCATCTGGTCTGTCGGACTGCCGGAATCGGGCCACGAACCTGTTCAGGGGGCGATGCTGGAGAAATACGGACCGGAATTCGACGGTCGAACGGGACGAGGCGGATTCGAAATCCTGATCCCCGTTCGATGACAGGCAGTTCCCGGCCAGCCCGCGGCATCACCGGCGTCCGGAAATGTGTGAATTGCCCTGCCAGTGTCGTCCACACCGGACAGGCACTGGCAGAATCACACAACACAACACAACACAACACAACACAACACAACACAACACAACACAACACAACACGACGGATCGATCCTAAGCTGCGGCAGCGGGCAGACGCTGTGTTGACTCAGTCATGGTACGCATCATTGAGGCCAGCTTTTCAAAATCAGCGGCTCCGGAACATCGCCATTGCCAGTTGCCCGCGGCCAGACCAGGAGTGTTGTTGCGGGAATCACTGCCCAGTCCCAGCAGATCCTGCAAAGGGATCACGGCTGTATGAGCCCTTGAATTCAGAACAGCGGAAATCAGATCCAGGTGAACAGTGTCCGGGTTGCCGCTGAGAAACCGCTGAACGATGTCCATGTTGGCACCGCTGCGTCGTCGTTGTTCGTACCAGCCGATGACAGTGTCGTTGTCATGAGTTCCCGTGTAGACGACGCTGTTTTCGGGGTATTGATCAGGTCGATGAAACGGATCCTCATCGGAATCACAGCCGAACTGCAGAACTCGCATTCCCGGAAAACCCAGGTGTTCGCGCAACGCATGAACCGCATCGGTGATCAGCCCCAGATCTTCAGCCACAATGGCGGGATCTCCCAGAGCGGTCCGCACAGCGTCGAACAGCGGGGCCCCCGGTCCGGGCTTCCACTGTCCGCCGATGGCGTTTTCCGCACCGGCGGGGATTTCCCAGTAGGATTCGAAACCCCGGAAGTGATCAATTCGCAGAATGTCGAAGTCCTGAAAGGCGGCGCGGAAACGTTCGACCCACCATTCGAAACGGGATGCCGCCAGGACATCCCACCGATACAACGGGTTGCCCCACATCTGTCCGGTTTCGCTGAAGTAGTCCGGCGGAACTCCGGCAACAACGGTGAGGCTGTCCCTGACCATCCAGATGAAACAGATCCTGGTGACACCACACATCGACACTTTCGTACGCGACGAAAATGGGCATGTCGCCGTACATCCGAATGCCGTCTGCGTTGGCGAGCTGCTTCAGCTTCTGCCACTGATCCGCAAACAGAAACTGGATAAATTTCGTCAGCTGAATCTGATCAGCGAATGTCCGATCCGCGTGCTGCAGCGCTGACGGCTGACGCTGAACCAGATCGGGCGGCCAGTGGCTCCAGTCCGGATCTCCCAGATGTTCTGCCAATACGTCATACCGGGCAAATTCGGGTAGCCAGGACTGGTTCTGTTCCTGAAACTCAGCAAATGCCGTCCGGAGTTCTCGGGAACCATCCGCACAGAACTTCAGGAATGCCAGCTTCAGCAACGGCATCCGAATCTGTTGAGCGACATCGTACTGAACATGCCCCTGATTCAGCGTGAAGTATCCTGCATCCACAAGTTGTGGTCCCGTCAGCAGTCCGCTGCTCACCAGATCTTCGCAGCTGATCAGCAGGGGATTGCCCGCAAACGCAGACTTGCTGCTGTAGGGCGAATTTCCTTTGGCCGTCGGTCCCAGAGGCAGCACCTGCCAGATGGACTGTCCGGCCGACTTCAGAAATTCAATGAACCGCCGGGCTCCCGCCCCCAGGTCACCAACGGCACATCCGTCCGGCAAACTGAAAATCGGCATCAGAATGCCGGAACTTCGAGGATAGTGCATACCGAAAGGCGTTTGAAAAGTTGACGCTGCCAATTCCGGCAGCCGGAGTGGGGATCATTCCACAGGCTTCACGTGCCAGATTTCATCGGCATACTGCTGAATTGTTCGATCACTGGAAAACCATCCGCTGGATGCCGTGTTCAGAATACTCATCCGATTCCAGGTTTTCTGGTCCTTGTAAGCTTCGTTGACTCGCCGCTGAGCATCAATGTAGGACCGCAGGTCGGCGATTGTCAGCCACGGGTCATGCGGATTTCTCAGGCCACCGGTCAGAACGCTGAAGATACCGGGTTCCGTTCGATTGAACTGACCACCCTCCAGCAGATTCATGATTCGCTGAATATCCGCGTCGTCGGCAATGATGGCGTTGGGATCGTAGTTCTGTCGAGTTTTCTCGGCTTCGGCGGCGTTCAGGCCAAACAGGAAGAAGTTTTCCTCGCCGACCTGTTCACGAATTTCGATGTTGGCACCGTCGAGTGTTCCGATGGTCAGAGCTCCGTTCATCATGAATTTCATGTTGCCGGTCCCCGATGCTTCCTTGCCCGCTGTCGAAATCTGTTCGGAAAGTTCGGCCGCCGGGCAGATGACTTCCATCGCCGACACGCCGTAGTTGGGGAAGAAGACCATCTTCAGCAGCCTGGCGGCTTTCGGTTCGGCATTCACGACCGTGGCCACATCGTTGATCAGCTTGATGATGACCTTGGCAACGTGATAGCCCGGAGCGGCCTTTCCGCCGATGATCACACAGCGAGGCACCATTCCGGCCGTGTCGCCTCGGCAGATGCGGTCATACAGGTGAATCACGTGCAGGACGTTCAACAGCTGCCGCTTGTACTCATGAATGCGTTTCACCTGAACGTCGAACATAGCATCCGGCAGCAGCTGAATGCCGGTCTTTCGTTCCACCAGACTGACCAGAGCTCGCTTGTTCTGAAGCTTGACGGCTCGCCAGCGTTCACAGAATTCGGAATTGTCGGCGTGTGGAGCCAGCTGAGAAATCAGACTCAGGTCATCCTGCCACTCGTCGCCGATCGTATCATTCAGCAGACCACGCAGACCGGGATTGCAGTGATGCAGCCAGCGCCGCTGAGTCACTCCGTTTGTCTTGTTGTTGAAGCGTTCCGGCCACAGTCGATAGAAGTCGGCAAACAGGCCGGTCTTCAGCAATTCCGTATGCAGTCCGGCCACGCCGTTGATGGAGAAGCTGCCGACGATCGCCAGATGAGCCATCCGAATATGCGGATAGTCACTTCGTTCGATCAGCGACATGCGTTCACGAATGGCGGCATCTTCGGGCCACAGTTTCTGCAGCTGAGCCTGAAACTGGCGGTCAATTTCAAAAATGATATCCGTCAGCCGAGGCAGCAGTCGGCTGAACAGATGCACCGACCAGCGTTCCAGAGCTTCCGGAAGCAGAGTGTGGTTCGTGTAGGCCAGGCATTCCTGAGTAATCTTCCAGGCGTCGTCCCATTCGAAGCCGTGTTCGTCCAGCAGCAGCCTCATCAGTTCGGGAACGGCGCAGGCCGGATGAGTATCGTTGAGCTGAAAGCAGTTCGACTTTCCGAAGTCTGTGAAGTCGTCGCCATGAACGGCGATCCACTGGCAGATGACGTCCTGCAGGCTGGCTGAAACCAGAAAATACTGCTGTTTCAGACGCAGTTCCTTGCCGTTTTCGCTGGCATCGTTGGGGTACAGCACGGTCGAAATCTGATCAGCTCGGTTCTTGTCCGCGACAGCTTCTGAATAGCCGCCGGCGTTGAATTCTTCGAAGTCGAATTCGTCAGTGGCCACGGATCGCCAGAGACGCAGGGTATTCACAGTTCCGTTTTTATGACCGGGAATCGGCATGTCATAGGGTACGGCTTTGACATCGTGAGTGTTTGCCCAGCGAACTCGAGGTCGACCGGTTTCGTCGACGTAGTGTTCAGAATGACCATAGAAACGAACTCGCCGAGTATCCTCCGGACGCTTCAGTTCCCAGGGATTGCCGTCCCGCAGCCAGCGATCCGGATCTTCGACCTGGCGGCCGCCGGCAATTCGCTGATGGAACATTCCGTATTCATAGCGAATGCCGTAACCCACCACCGGCAGTTTCAGATTGGCGCAGCTGTCCAGAAAACAGGCGGCCAGACGTCCCAGACCGCCGTTGCCCAGTCCGGCGTCGGGTTCCTGATCAGCCGCCTCCTCGACGCTCATTCCGTATTCCATCAGAGCACTTCGAACATCGGCTTCCAGGTCCAGGTTCAGAACCGCATTTGTCAGCGATCTTCCGATCAGAAACTCCAGCGACAGATAGTAGACGCGCTTCTGACCGCTGTCGGCCATGCGATCGCGGGTGTCCTTCCAGTTGGTAATCAGCCGGTCGCGAATGGCCGTTGCCAAAGCCTGATAGAGATAAGCCGGTTCGACGTCGTCATGGTGATGTCCCAGAGTAAACTCCAGGTGTCGCCGGATTTCGCGGTCGATCGTATCCAGAACGGATGAGCCGGCGGAAGCTGTCTTCGAAACGGTCTTGGGAACTGCATTGGTCATGTGATCGTCAGCGTCTTCGAGGTCTGAGGGGACTGAAGTGGTTAGAGAATCTTTCCTCGGATGCACAAATCGCACCAGCAGACAGCCGCAACTCCGTGAAGATTTCCCGTGATTTCAGGAAAAACTTCCCTGAGAAACCTCGGGATCGCGGGATGCTGCCTGTTGCATAAGCATCACGGCACGTTTCGAGCGCAATAGTAACGGGAACCACCAGATTCTGGCGAGGTGAGTTCTGACAGCGAAATCGGCGCATTCAGCCGTTTACTCGGGCTCACGCCAACCAGCTGGTTCAGATCAGACCTCGCAGGTGAGCTCGTCGAGCACATCCGGCGGCACCGATGAACCCCGCGTTCCCGCCCAGAGACGCGTAGTCGATTGAGATTGTCTGAGCCAGCACCGGGAAGGCTCGCCGCTGAAATTCCTCCCGAACTCGTTCCAGGAAAGCTCGGCCAATTCGGGTTTCCAGACGCCCGAATGTCATGGCTCCGCCCAGCAGCACCATCGCCGGATCTATCACATGAACCATCGAAGTGATTCCGGTGCCCAGGCAGCGAGCCATTTCCAGAATCAGCTCTTCACACACCGCATCACCTTTTTCGGCTTCTTCTGCCATCAGCAGCGGCGACAGCGGCGTGACGTCGTCCATCCGGTCCGTGACGGAGGAGGAACGTCCGGCCTGCATGGCTTCATGAAATCTCTCCATCAGCGATGTTGCACTGCAGTAGGCTTCCAGAGTCCCGTACTGTCCCGTCTTGCACAGGCGACCGTTGTCCATTTCGATGATGATGTGCCCCAGTTCAGAACCGTGCGAATGTTCTCCCTGTACGATGGTATCATCGACAATGACGCCTCCTCCCAGTCCGGTGCCCAGCGTCAGAAAAACGAGACTTTCGACATGCCGGGCCGTCCCCGCCCAGTATTCGCCATATGCTGCGGCATTGGCATCGTTCTGCAGAATCGTGGGACGCTGCAGCAGGTCGGCCAGACGCTGACGCACGGGAAAGTTCTGCCAGCCGGGAAGATTCGGAGGATCCAGCAGCATCCCGGCGGGAATGTCCATGGTGCCCGGAGTTGCCAGACCGACAGCGGCGATCTGATCCAGAGTCAGCCCGGCCTGCAGAACAGCCTGATCAGCGACCAGCTTCATCTGTCCGACTCCGTGAATCGGCCCCTGAATGGCTTCGGTCGGAACGCTGGATCGTCCAACAACCTGCCCGCTGCACGTGACAACTCCGGCCTTGATATTGGTTCCGCCAACATCAACTCCCAGATAGTACTTTGTCTCAACGTCTGACATGCTCTGCGTCACATTCAATAAACGTGGGCAGCGCCCACACTGCAAATCGAGCTGCCGCTCGGACACTCTTTCCTCGGTCACTCCGAAAAGCTGACTCCGCCGCCGAAGTCTCGCGAATCGTTCGGACGGCAGGAATCCCGGTGCCGCACGACTCGCGGATTTCTCGCGAATTTCGGTTGGACATCGCCCCGAGGCCCAGACCGATGACAGGGCAGAAGACTGACCTTCCGAATCTGCTCAGGTGTTTTTTTCAGGACGAAACTAACGCAGTTGCTGAGACAGCTTCAGGAGCGTTTCTGTGATCTGGCGGGACGCTGTGAATTCCACGAAGTTGGTCCCGATCCACGTTTCGTAGCCGCCGAGTTTGTGCTGTTCTTCGGTGGGCAGATAGCCGTACCAGCCATTGGCCAGTTCAATCGTGAAGCTCTGAGCAAACGGGCTCCGCTGCTTCAGTTCCAGGCCGATTTCGACGAATGTCTCGAAGGGGATTGAGTGAATGCTGAGTTCACCGATCTTCAGCACCTGCAGATGAACGTTCACGGACTCGGGGCCGTTCTGAAGTTTCGTCAGGCGTTCCAGATAGATGTGCTCCTTCGTACGAGGCTGATCCGGCTGAGCTGCGGTGGTGGTCTTCAGGTAGTTCATGGTTTCCGCATCCGGCTTGCGAAGTTTCAGGGACAGATCCGTTCCGATGCCTCCCACGGAAACCGAAGGGAGGTATGAAACAGTTTTCTCCGCGGCGATGACTTTGGCCGCGACCTTGTCGGCAACTTCGTTCATCTTTTCATACGGTTCGCGTCGGACGCCTTTCTCGCGAAAGTTGATGTTATTGATGTCTCCGCTGGTCCCGTTGCTCAGCAGCGCCACGAACGGGGGGCGGTCACCTGAAACCGTCGGCGCGAAATGCTGTTCCAGACGTCGGCAGAAGCAGGCGAAGTAGTCGGCCGAAACATGCCCCTGAGGAACTCCGCCGACATAGTGCAGCGAATAGTTCGCCAGCAGCGCGATGGGATGGCCATCTTTGCTGCGAACTGACAGGAAGCCGATTTCCGGGTCAATGGGGCCGGCCGGACGCACCAATGCCGCGCTGCCGGCCGGAGGATTCATGCGGACTCGATCCGTCCGGCCGAACGGATTCTTCAGCAGTTCCGGGTCAGTGACTTCCCAGCGGCGATTGAAGACTTCTGAAGGTTCGTCGACTCGTCCCCAGCCGACTTCAGCGGGCTCAAGCTGATTCACGGCACACTGCACGACATCTGCGATTCGACCGGCAAGGAACCGCTGGTAATCGCTGAGTTCATCCGGCCACATCACCGAAGCAGGGCCTCGAGTGGTGGTGGCGGAATGCGTGTGAGTTGCGGAGACGATGACGCTGTCGCCGGGAATGTTCAGAGACGCTTCAATTCGGGACTTCGCCAGATCGATGACTTCGCGGGGAATTCCGAGCACATCGCAGACGACGACGGCGACCTTCTGCCTGCCGTCATCCAGGACAATACATCGAGCGTGCAGGTCGTCATGAATGTGGCTGGCTGGAAACGGATTCCAGCCGCCAATGATCAGTTCCCCCAGCGGTGGAGTGATGTTCGCCGTGGCCGCTCCGGCTTTCAGCTGGCGGGCTTCATCGGCGATCACGGCACCACAGTTCAGTGCGATCACAACAACGGACAACAGCAATCCGAGGACACGACGGTTCTTCATCATTCCGAGCTCCTGTTCAGCGCATCAAGCGAAATACGAAGTGGAAATGATGGCGAGAATCGGCTCGGAACGCCAGGCACACCAGGATTCTGCGAATATTGTGTCCCTGCGTTTCGCTTGTCAGCATCCGGCGGCTGATCGCACTTTTGAACGAGACGTGCGGCCAGCGAAAAACTCGTCGGTCAGGCGGGCAATTCTGAAAGCTGCAGTTCCCGATACAGCTGTTCGTGCCAGCGATAAGCGTCCTCGAACTTCATATCCAGCGTCGGCAGCAGCTGCTGTTGCGGGCGCAGCAGCTCCACCGGGCATCCACCGGCCGGTAGCGGCTTCACTCCTGCATCGGTGTAGTCGAACGGGTACAGACGGCAGATCAGTGGCCGGGTCTCCAGAGGCAAAGTGCAGCCTTCGGCACCCAGAAAGGTGCAGTCCCGATTGGCCTGCTGCCGGAGGACCCGACGAGTTCCGTCGCTGCGAAAGACATGAGCTTTCCAGGTCGGGTCATCATCCTGATCCAGATAGACCGGGTCGTCCGCCGCGCGGAACTCGCTGAACTGCGAGGCTGACTGTCCGGTGTGCTGAGCGATGCGATCGATATCGCCCAGTGTGACGAAAATGTCGGTCTGCTGACAGCAGGTTTTCTGATGACGAGCACACCGGGCGCACAGGAATTCTTCAGTGACTGTGCTCATCGTGAAGATTCCGTCGGCAGCGGATCCGGGTACCGAAATTCATGACCTTCGAAATTCTTCAGCACCAGAAAATCACCATCGCGTCCGACGACGCTGTTGGGCTGCAGAGGAATTTTGCCGCCGCCACCCGGAGCGTCAATGACGTACGTCGGAACAGCGTAACCGGTCGTGTGACCTCGCAGACCTTCCACGATCTCCAGACCTTTGCTGACCGGAGTTCGAAAGTGAGCGGAACCGCTGATGGGATCGCACTGATAAAGATAATACGGACGAACCCGCATCAGCAGCAGCCGGTGAACCAGCTGCTTCATCGTGTCAACACTGTCGTTGACGCCTTTCAGCAGCACGGTCTGACTTCCCAGAGGAATGCCGGCATCAGCCAGACGTTCACAGGCCTGCCTCGATTCTGAAGTGCACTCCTCCGGATGCAGAAAATGGATGCTCATCCACAGCGGATGATACTTCCGAAGAATGCGAACGAGATCGCGGGTGATCCGCTGAGGCAGCACGGCAGGCATCTTGGTTCCGATGCGAACAAATTCCAGATGAGGAATCGCACGCAGGCGTCCAAGGATCCAGTCGAGCTTGTCATCACTGAGCGCCAGAGCATCGCCGCCGGAAACCAGCACGTCACGAACCTGTGGAGTGTTCTCCAGATAGTTGAAGACTTTCTCCAGCCGCTGCTGATTCGGCACCATCTCGCCGTGCCCGACAACTCGGGACCGAGTACAGTAGCGACAGTAGGTCGAACAGAAATCCAGCGGCAGCATCAACACACGATCGGGATACCGATGGACCAGCCCCGGAACCGGACTGTGACCGTCTTCTCCCAGCGGATCGTCCGCTTCACCCAGAGTTCGCACGAATTCATTGGTCGTCGGAACAACCGTGCGACGCAGCGGCTGCAGCGCATCATCCGGATCCAGGAGGCTCATGTAATACGGAGTCACGCCGACCGGCAGCATGGTTCCGCCCTGCTGCAGAGCGGCTCGTTCATCATCCGACAGCGTCAGGATGCGTTCAAACTGTTCGAGCTTCCGAATCCGATGCTGCGACTGCCAGCGCCAGTCATTCCACTGACTTTCTGTGGCATCGGGGAAAAATCGGCGACGGAAGGCTTTCGATCGGGAACTGACCGGGGAGGGACGCTTTGGGCGAGGCGGCTGCAGAGTGATCAGCGTGGAATTGACCACCGATTGATCGACGGTCGTCGTGGCCGCTGCCACCTGTGCGGCCGGTGAAGCAGCTGCAACCTGCATGCTGACGTTCAGGCCAAACTGCCGTGTCGCGTCAGGGGAACGGCCCGCCGGAGGAACGGTGGCCGTTGCGAAAGTGAAAACAGAACTGAGGGGTGCTGGCGAAGGTCGTGACCTCCGCATGAGTCCTGGAGGTTCGTCGTCTGCGGAGTGGGCATTATCCGAATGGTCACTCCCGTCATTGCCAAGAGTCATCCCGGGCTTCCTTTCAGGTGCCGCTGGCTTTTCTGCAGACTTCGGATCAAACGCGATCCAATCAACCTGCGCCATCGACGGCGCGCGTATTCAATCACGTCCTCTGCAATCGTCAAGCGCGAAGTGACGTCCAAATTTCAAAATTGTTGCCGCCTGACGAACCTCGATGAATCCGCTCGGCAGTTTCTGCGGCCGAAAAGTCACACAACCCGGCCAGCGAAACGTTCGAAGGCATCCGCAACCAATCACCTGTATCGTTTTGCTGCGTTTTTGCCTGGACACCTGTTTCCGGAAATGATGCCGAGCACCGTTGCTCGGTGTCTTTGACGTTGGCTCCTCGACCGGAATGGCTTCCTGTCGAA
>JAWKTY010000030.1:0-72853 GCA_041398865.1 Planctomycetaceae bacterium | reverse complement strand
ATCGCCATAAAGGCCGCTATTAAGACCGTCTCAGCGAAAAATGCTAATTTTGGTCTTAAGGTGCGTTGTGGAGCAAACGACGACGGTTACACCGTCTACTTTGCAGGCGGTAAAATCGGGATCGGGAAAAAGTCTAATGGGACTTGGCGTGTTCTAAAAGAAACTGCTAGCCAATCCCCATTGCATGAAATGTCTCAGCTTGCCGTTGTGTTGCATGGCGACCAAATAGTAGCGTATGTAAATGGCAAAAGCGTTTTGACGGTGAGCGATAATGAATTGAAATCTGGAAGTGTCGGAGTAATGGCATACAATAGCGCAGCGATCTTTCACGATATTCAGATTCAGCGGATTCCCCAGAAGTTGCCACTAAACTGGCATCCTTAATTGCTTATCCGTGCGATTCAAAAATACTCGGAAGTCGTCTAGATCACAGTCCCTCGCTACGGCGCTATGCAGAACCATTGCGTGAACCGGAGCGGCGGATCACGTCGAACTTGAAATCAACGCGTAACGTCGCCGCCCGGTTACGCTTGGCGTTATTTTGTCAGAGGCGACCAGCGCAGACACATGGACGGCGTTCTGGTTGTTCGCTGAAAGGAATCGCACCATCTCCGAGAGCCGTCCGTCGGCTGATGGCCGGCGAGGGCTTTATGTATCAGTAGGCTCAATGGTGGTGCTCGTCCGGAGTGACTGCTGTTCACCTGAAGATTGCTGCGGACGAGAGCTGTCCGTGGACTCAAAAGAGAATTGGTCACGTCAATCGTCCCCTGCGCGGTTGCCGTTTGTTCGCCGCAATGCCAGAATATTCCCGGAGTTCCCAGTCAGACAAACCCGGAGCTTCCAGGACGTCGGGATTCAGCGTGCCACCAATGGCAACTCAACCCTGATTCCCTGAAACACAAAATAACAAGGCGGTGCACCCGAATGCGGCAACCGCCCGATTCTGTATCCCAAGTCAACCCGCCGCATCGGGTGACCGCTAACGTTCGTCGATGATCCATCTCTGCTTGGAAACTAGGACACAGCAATGAAGCACACGGATGATAGATGTCCGAAATGCGAATTCAGCCATAAGTGGGATGGTCACCGGTGCCTCCATTGTCGGCACGTCGACCAGAACGCCCCGGCGGAGAAATGCATTTTTTGTTCCTCGAACACAAGTCCTTCCACACCGAAGCTACATCTTTCAATGAAAAAGAGTACGCAGCAAATGGTTTTGGGCGGCATGAAAACCAAGACTTATCAGACACCTGTTGTCCTTCCTTTGTGTGAAACCTGTGCAACGAAGCTCGGACGAATTACAAAGACCAATGTTGTCGCGTTGCTGGCCACCCTTTTTATCGGCAGCGTTTGTGTTGCTATCCCTGTATTCTTTGTGGCAGGCGATTTGGCATTTTTCGTAATCTGGTTTGGAGGTGCCTTTGTGATATTGTCCGCTCTGTTTGTCGTTGCGGCCAGCGCTCACTTAGCTCGAAAACGGCACAATATCCCGGGCTTAGTCAGCGATACGTCTCCTATCTCATTCCGTTTTCCAGACCCGAACGAAGTACCGTGGGTACAGCATCGATCAAGGCGGATTCGGGATCTTGCCGCAAAGAACTACCGACTTTCCGGGATGAGTATGTACTCTGCGTTTCCAGCTTTGTTCGTTAGATCTGGGCGAACTGTCTAGCCAAAGGCGAGTCGACGGACAATGGATCGGGATAGGGGTCAGCCTTGCGGCTGAGGCCCTGTCACACCATCCGGCATGCGGGTCCGGAGCGAACTGGAAATGGTTTATTGACAAGCGGGTGCGAATCCCGTCCGGGTAACTCTTAGCTCGAGGCCCGGTATCGAGTGTTGCAGCGTTGCTGGTAACAGCTGAGCTGAAGCGTACACAGAAAGGCAGCGAGAACGAATGGACTGGGCTGGCCGCCCAAACCGTGAATGGTATTGAGCCCCGAAATGCATGTTCTCTCGGAATCTGCCCAGGCATTCGGACCTGCTGAAGGCAATATCGAGCCCCGCGTTATTGGCGAGCGGTGCTCGGAGACCCGGGGTCGAAGACCACGATCGCGCTACACATGATGTCAATGAAGCAACCAGTGAGATCCCAGTTGTTCTTGTTCGACGTGACGCCCAGTCACGCCGCTGCGAGTATGCACGTACAAGCCGAAAAGGCGAGCAGTGCAAACGACTCTGGGAAGTCGGATGACCGAATAGTACCGTTGAAGTGCGAAGTCCAATCGCATGGATCGAAGCCGGGTAATTCCGGTGCAGGGAAGGCGGTCAGGCCATCACGCGGTTCCGAAGACCCACCGTCCGTACTCAGTGTCGGACCAACGGTGACTGATCGACTGGATCGCATCACCCAACGAGCCGAATCGCATTCGGATGAGGTCTTCAATAACCTCTTTTCGGTGATCACGGATGAACTTCTGTGGACAGCGTTTCGGCGGCTCAAAAGGAACAAGGCACCCGGGGTTGACGGCGTCACGGTGGATCAATACGAGGAGAATCTGGATGCAAATCTCAGGGACCTCTTAATCCGATTGCATTGCGGCACCTACCGACCTCACCCCAGCCTGCGTCGCGACATTCCGAAAGGCAATGGCAAGACGCGTCCGCTGGGGATCGCGACGGTGGCTGCATACTGCACCTTGTACGGGAGGCTTTAGGGATGAATATTGAAAAACAACTCGAATTACTGCGGTTTCATCCGGGGCGACTGTGCAACTCGCTTTGCCAGCTCTTGCTCAATCTTTGGCGTGATTGCAAGTAAGTAGGGTGTGCCGGCGTTGTGTCGACGTCCGGAGATCAGGCCCTTGCCGATCCAGTAGTAGATCACGCCGCGGCTGACTCCCAACCGTTCTGCAGTCTCTTTAACCGTGAGTTCTCCTGCCTTTCTATCATCGGCACGAGGAATGTTGTGCTTGTGGCGAATCCATTTGATGCTCTTGATCGTGAAGCGATTTCCCTTATTTGTTTTGAGTCCTTCAGCGTTCAGGTGCGCTGCGATTGCGGCATCGTCCAACGTTCGGGCCAACTCGCGAACGCGTTCGATCAACGCAGCATCGTGCCGCCAGCGATCGGCTGTTCCGCGAGGTAACTCGACGCGGAGTTCTTCGCAGGCACCGCCTTTCCAGCGCACTTGCAGCAGAGCAACATGGGGCTCCGGTTTATTGACTGTGATGTCGCTGATCAGCAGTTGCAGGATCCGCTTTTTATCCTTCCACGCAGTCGCCGTGTTGTACCAGAGCGCTGGCAGATTCTGAGCAAGCTCAAGCACTTCGTCGCGCTGTTGCGCTGTCAGCCGCTGGGACTGTTGCTGCAGACGATCGATTTGATCCGCGACGTCCTGCAGTTCAATCAGCGCGTCGTTCCAGCGCTGTTCGAGTGTCGCAGCCACCAGACGATTATTCGGATCGACCTGTTCGTAACGGCGCTGAGCCAATTCGGCTTCGTACTCGGCGCGCTGCAGACGCATCTTCCACTGAGTATCGATCTGTTCGTGACGCTGAGTGACGATTTCCGCCGCATTGATCGCCAACTGAATCTGCTCACTGCTGAGCACGTCGAGCACACGCTGTTCGATGGTGCGATCCAGCGGCGGGCACTGCACCGTCAAACAGGCTTTCGTGGACAGGCCTTCGCGCTTTCGCCAATTGCACTGATACGTCGGATAGATGCCGCCGTTGCCCTGGTAGCGTGGCGTCAAACGGCGACCACAACAACCGCAGATCAGCAGCCCCTGCAGTAACGCCAGCCCTTCTCGCGCTGGTCCGCTCAAGACCATCTCCTTTGCGTTGGTTTGGTTGCGTGACAACTGTTCCAGATTGTCGGTGTACTGTTCGAACGTGACATATCCGTCATGATGATCCCGCAAATTTACCAGCCAGTTCTCTTCGGGCATACAGCGAATACGCGATCGAACGTCGCCGTTCTCCAGAATCTCTTTGATCGATCGATAACGACCGAACGCGTAGACTCCGGCGTACGACGGATTCTTCAGAATCGCCGTGACGCGGGCATCGGTAAGCCGCCCCCAATGCAGTTTGCCGGCCCATGCGCCACCGTAGCTTCGCTTGGGAAAAGTCAGTTTTTCCCGGGCGAAACGCTGCACGACGCCGTACGCCGAGCCACATTGCTGAAAGTAGTCAAACACCAGTTCGATCGACGAACGCACTTGCGCATCGGGGTCTTTGACGATGACGTTGAGTTCATTGAACACGTAACCGACCGGCAACGGAAACCGCAACTCTCCCGTGCAGACCCAGCAACAATCCGTCGTTGAAGTCACACGGATCGTAGCAACCGTCTTCGTCAATGATCAATGTTCCGGTGATGCCACAGATTTCGATGAGTCGATGCCAGTCGGCGTTGGAACGCGCCAGTCGTGAAGCTTCGATTGCCAGGACGGCCCCGGCCTTGCCGAGCGAGACATCGGTGACGAGCGTTTTGAAATCCTCACGATCGGTGGTTGAAGTGCCGGACTTGCCCAGGTCACCGTCGAGGACCTCGATGCGTGCGACCGGCCAGCCGAGGTTGCGTGCCAGCTCCTTCAGCGCATACTGACGTTCGGTACTTTCGCGATGATTACGAACCTGCCCCATGCTCGATTGACGCAGGTAAACGTAGGCAATCTTCTGCAGGTGCGTGTCGATGATTTTGGTCGAACGCTGATCGGTGATGTGCATGACAATCTTCCTTGATTGAGATGTTGCGGGATGTGAAATCATCGCTTGCTGAATCGACATGGTCGGCTGGATCTGCAGCGAACTCGGCTTCAAGACTGACCTGGCTGCTGAGGTGCATTTCGATCATGTTGGCAATGAGTACGGCGAGCTGATGTTTGTCCTGGCGTGATAGAGACGGTCGCGGTGAATGCGTTGTGTGTTCAGACTCCTGTTGTCTGGCTGTCATCGTCGTGGCTCCAGATCAAAGGGCTCGGCCAATCGCCGTCGGACGAGTTGGCTGATCCATCGTGAAGGAAATGGGCGCGGCTGGAGACGAACAACCAGCCGCATCCAGTGAACCACAACGAAGCTATCTTCGCGAGATTGATTTCGAGAGCGTATCGACGAATTCGGTCAACTCGATCAGGCACTCCAGACGCAGGATCGTCGGCGGTGCATCTGCGTCTTCGTAATCATTGCCGGAGCGGATCGAAGTCCAGTCTCTGGGGACCGAAAAAGTCCCCGACGGCGAGCCCTTCAGGATCACACACTCCACGCCGAAAACCATCCGGCTTTTGAGCAGCAGAAATTGCTGCCCAAACAGCGGATGGAACGGATGCACGATCCTGACAAAGCCCGAAGGCTGACTGCACAAGTGTGCTTTTACCTGTAACTGTCGCAGCTGTGGAGGACAAGATCGTTCAACGAGCGGTCGTGATGATCCTGGAAAGAATCTACGAAGTCGATTTTAGCGACATGTCGTATGGGTTCCGCCCGGGTCGTTCCTGTCATGATGCACTGCGCGACCTTGGTCGGATCATCGCGACTAAGAACGTGAACTGGATCTCAGACGCTGACATCAAGGGCTTCTTTGATAACGTCAGTCATGAACATCTGGTCGAATTGCTGCGGAAACGGATCAACGATCCGCGGATGCTGTCGCTCATCGAACGCTTTCTGAAGGCCGGTGTGATGATCACTGGCGACTGGTGGAAAACGAACAAGGGCGTTCCCCAGGGTTCGGTTCTTTCCCCTTTGCTGGCCAACGTGTACTGACATGACGTTCTGGACGATTGGTTCGAACGTGATGTCAAACCACGGCTGCAGGGAGAGGCGTACATCATTCGCTATGCGGATGATTTCATTTGTACGTTTGACAGAGAATCCGATGCTCGACGCTTTCAAACGTGACTTGCCACTCGCCTTGGGTGCTTCCATCTTGAGCTGGCTGAGGAGAAAACGAAACTGCTTCGGTTTGGTCGTTTTGCCTGTCGCGATTGCCAGCGTCATGGTGAAGGAGCCCCCGGCACGTTCGACTTCCTCGGCTTCACTCATTACTGCGGACTAAGCCGAGCGGGCAAGTTCAAGCCGAAGAGGAAGACAGCCAGTAAGAAATTCCGAGCGAAGGTACACGATCTGAAGCACTGGTTCCGACGAAATCTGACGACACCTTTGTCCGAAGTCTGGACGAAGTTGAATGCGAAACTGCGTGGCCACTATCAGTACTACGGAATCAATGACAATTGGTCCCAGCTGATGAGATTCCGCCACGCCGCGAAGGAGCTGGCTTTCCGCTGGCTCAATCGCCGTTCACAGAGGACGTCAAAGACCTGGCCTCAGTTCGATGCCTACATGGCTCGCTTTCCCCTGGCGTCTCCTTCGAAGCTGACTAACCTGATCGCGCCGCGGTGATCCCGGGTGACATGTGATGGTCGGGAGCCGGATGCGTTAAATGCGCTCGTCCGGTTCTGAGAGGGATTGAACGTTCAATTGAGCACGGATGAAATATTGTGGCACCACAACGGGAAACCAGTGGACAACAGAGAACACAAACCTCACCCTACCTTCGAAAGACGTCGATCTACTCGCCCACCGGGCGGTTCAGGTCTTTCGCAGTGAGGGTCTGCCAGATCGTTAAGAGGCTGGCTCATCCTTCGTGGTCGAGATCATCCAGCGACAGTGCTTCGTGTACGGCTTTGCTGGGCGACAGCGCCCACGGACCTTTGCGACTGCAGCCGTGAGTCACCGCGTCGCCTTCTTTCAAGCCGAGTTGACGCAGGTTCGCGATTCTTGTGCGGACGTTTCGCCATTGCTTCCAGTATCGCTTAGTGTTGGTGCCTGTTCGGAGCCACTGGCGATTTGGGGGACTGGTGGAATCGTCTGCGATGATGGATTTTTCGTGGCCAGTATGCCGAGGCAGCGCAGAGGGCCGATTGTGCGGTGTCCGCGTGTTGAGCACAGATTGCCGAACGCGTAGAATCCGTCAGAATTCTGCAGCCGTGGCTGGATCTGACGGATTCCCGGAAACACGTGGTACACGTCAGACCACGCCTGGTATATGCTTGTCGGCGTGGCATTTTCTTCCATTCCATTTGAATCCGGAATTCCCTGCAGAAAATCATGCGGTTTGTTCGCGTGACCAAACTTTTTCTGGCTCTTCTGATCGCGATGCTGCCTGACCCGGCATCCGATTCCGCCGGGGGCTGCGCCAGGGCTCAGGACAGACGCATTCGTGTTTTTGAGGCCGCTCGCCCCGCTCAGCGGCGAGCACTTCGCGAGGCTCAGTCCCTGACGATTCCTCAGACGATCGTCATTCCGGAAACATCGGACTTTGTACCGAGCAGTTCGCTGCCTCAGGTTGCTGACATTGCAATGCCGGCTGATGCGGATCTTCATGTGACTCTGAGAACCGATCTGCTGAGTCCCTTCGTCGAACAGGAAACAACTCGCAGCAATCCCGTGTCGACTCAGGTCCTGGAAGCCAATGTTCAGGGGATGCAGACGACCACGACTTCCATTCATCTGACGTCCGTTGACTGCAGCAGTGAAGCTCGACTGAATATTCTGGCGAAGGGCACGGTGTCGAGCAATACGGTCGGGCTGACGCCTCAGGCTCGCATCGCCACGCTGGGGAGTCACACGTTTGACGTGACCAAGCCGGTCTTCTTCGATGGAACTCGTTTTCTAACGAAGCCCGCCTACGGAACTCTGCAGGCTCGTCAGTTTCCGCAGTCCGTCAGCAGCGTGGCATCGGGCATGCCGCTGGTCGGTCGGATTGGTGATCGAATTGCGTGGAACGAAGTCTACCGACGCATGCCGCTGTCGGATTCGATTGTCGTGCAGCGAGTGGCTGATGATGTTCTGCCGACGGTGAATGCTCGAGTCGACGAGCAGCTGAGTGAATTGAACCGGACATGGAGATCGGTTCGCAGTATTCTTGAACAGACAGCTCAGGGCGATCCCCTGCAGTGGCATGCGGCCTCGACCTCAAACAGTCTGATGATTGACGTCCGGAATCCGGCTCTGCAATCGCGGTTCGCAGGTGGCGAGCTGTCGGCGGCACTGGCTTCTGAAGAAGTGGCCTGCGTTCTGTTTACGGATGCCGGAGTGAATCGAGCTCTGGCACATCTGCCGCTGGCAGGACGGACCGTCAGTGATTCGGATCTGCAGAATCTGGTGCAGCAGCTTCAGGCGGTGCGATCCGGGTCCGGCGATGTCAGGTCGCTGTTGGCGGGATTTCTGAATTCAGAAAATCGCTCGCAGCCGGCGCAGTTGTTTTCTATTCAGTTTGCCTCGACCGACCCGTTGTTGCTGTCGTTTGCGGACGGTGTTGTGCGAGTCAGCATTCGTTTTGCTGTGAAGCCTGTTTCGGGGCCAGCGGGCATTATGCAGTCTGTCAGTGTCGATCTGTCCGGAGCTCCGGACGACGACGGATTATGGTCTCTGGTTGCATCCGGCCTGAAAGCAGAGCCCGCCAATCAGGGCGACGCTCCTGACGCCACGACTCTGATGATCAACGCGGCCGGGTCACAGATATTGAAGCAGCAGCCCCCTGTCCGCCTGCCACGGCGAATCGACCTCTCGCAGTTTCATGCTCGTCTGCCCGCAGTCCGACTGCATCGCATGCAGAGCGAAACCGGTCAGTTCCGAATTTCCGTGAAGTCCGATCCGGCGGTGAATTAAAGCAGTTTGCTTTACCATGTACCCGCGCCAAGCGTTTTTCCATAGCAGAAACGCTGAATCCCGCGAGGCAGTGTGTGTCAGCAATTTCGAAAGGTGCACGAGCGATCGGTTGCGGTTGACGAGCCCAACGCGCGTTGGTGCCTTTTTCGGGAATGCGTTGAGGACAATGTGTCACTGGTTCTTCCGGTGTTCTGGTTCCCGAAAATCCACTGGCGACTGCACTGTCCCGATTTTTCCTGCTTTCTTCCGGCGACCAACGGAATTGTCGGATTCAGCGGGGCGCTGTTTCCCGTTTGTTGTGGTGCATGGTTTTCGAGTCAAAACAACGCGTTCAAACCCTGGAGATGGCGGTATACTTGAGTCGGCACTGGCTTATGTCGGTGCCGGTTGATCCCGCCCGAATTCAGACCGATGCGATTCATCAGGCCGGACATCGGTTCGCTCCCGCCTCATTGAGAACTCTCTGCCATGTTACCTTCCGATTCCACCAGTGATCTTCCGTCTCCTGTCGCCATTGGACGCCGCGATATGCTGGCTCGCTGCGGCATGGGATTCGGCGGGTTGATGCTGAACAATCTGCTGGCCGGCAGTGCCGCGCAGGCAGCGGGGACGTCCGGAAATCCGATGCTGGCTCACGGAGGTCAGTTCCCGGTGAAGGCGAAGCCGCATCATTCATTTGTTTGCGAATGGCGGGCCGTCGCATGTGGATACCTTCGACCCCAAGCCATTCTGAAAAAGTACGCCGGACAGACACTTCCCGGCGGCAATCTGAAGACAGAACGCCCCACCGGAGCGGCCTTTCCGTCACCCTTTCGTTTTCGCCGGTATGGGCAGAGCGGGATTGAAGTCAGTGAGCTGTTTGCCAAAACGGCAGAAAACATCGACGACATCGCGGTGATTCGATCGATGTACGCCGATGTTCCCAATCACGAACCGTCACTGCTGTTGATGAACTGTGGAGAAGCTCGGCTGGTCCGTCCAAGCCTGGGTTCGTGGATGACGTATGGTCTGGGAACGGACAATCAGAATCTGCCCGCGTTTGTGGCGATGTGTCCGGGCGGCTATCCGATTCAGGAATCGCAGAACTGGCAGTCCGGTTTTCTGCCGGGCGTTTTTCAGGGGACGTATGTTGATACACAGCATACTCAGGTCGAACGCCTGATTGAAAACATTCGCAACGATCGCATCCTGCCTCAGCAACAGGCTTTGCAGCTGAACCTGCTCAGAACATTGAATGCCGCTCATCTGCAGGAACGTCCCGGAGACGCTCAGCTGGAATCGCGGATTCAGTCGTTCGAACTGGCCTTTCGCATGCAGACCGAAGCGTCCGATGCCTTTGACGTTTCGAAGGAACCTCAACACATTCGCGAGATGTACGGTGACGGAGTCAACGCTCGCCAGATTCTGATCGCTCGGCGACTGGTCGAGCGAGGAGTTCGTTTTGTGCAGGTGTGGCACGGCGCAGGCCAGCCGTGGGACAATCATGATGACATCGAAGTCAATCACCGACGACTGGCCGGACAATGTGACCAGGCAATCGGAGCTCTGTTGAAGGATCTGAAGCAGCGAGGTCTGCTGGATGAAACTCTCGTGATCTGGGGCGGTGAGTTCGGACGGACTCCGGCGGTCGAAATGCCGAAAGAAGGGTCAAATGCCGGAAAAATCAACGGGCGGGACCACAATCACTGGGGCTTCACAACATGGATGGCCGGCGGCGGTGTTCGTGGAGGCTATGTTCACGGAGCCACAGACGAATTCGGGTTCAAGGCCGTCGAAGATCGAGTTCACGTGCATGACCTTCACGCCACCATCCTGAAGCTGATGGGCTTTGACCACGAACGCTTCACCTACCACTATGCGGGCCGCGACTTCCGGCTGACTGACCTGCACGGCAACATCATCGATGCGCTGATTGCATGATGCGGGCAGGTTTTCTGTCGTCCCTTCAGGACTTTCCGGTTGTTTTGATATCACCCCGAATAGGGTTTCACAACACAGCCCGGAGTCGGCGTGACAACGGCGCACCCCGGGAAAACAGCTGCGGATTTCTGTCCTTTGTTGAACCCATTCAGGGTTCTCGTGCATTCGTGAACACGAACCCGGGGTGCGCCGCTTCGCGTCGCCCCCGGGCTATGTTGTTTGACCCGTTCCGGGTTGAATCGCTGTGCTTTCGGCCTGCGGTTCACCGTGCGCTTACGTGCTTTCCCACCTGAGAACTCTTCACCGCATGGGGCTACGCGCTTTCGTCACTGCGCGGCTGACCTGGCGGGGCACAGGCAGAATGTTTCCATATGAAAATTCTTCACGGCGTTGCGTGATGCCGAAGCATGTCGGACTCGCCCTTATTCCGATTTCAAAACGAAGTTCGGTGACTGACTGAGGAACTCTTTCGGGTTGTTCAGTGTCACCTGATCGATCAACTGATCGCTGTGGCCTCGGCGCTTCATTTCCAGGCGAGCTTTCGGAACGGCCAGCGGATCACTGCAGCCCCAATCGCCGGCGGAATTCATCCAGATGCGTTCGCTGCCGTACATTTCGATGATGTCGGCTGCTCGCTGAGGCGTGACTTTGGTATCAGGATACAAAGTCATGCCCGCCCAGAAGCCTCGGTCCAGCACTTCCGCCACGGTGTGTTCTTCGACGTGGTCGATCAGAATGCGACCTGCCGGAATTCGACTGGCGGACAGCGCATCCATGATCAGGCGAGTTCCCTTCAGCTTGTCTTCCAGATGCGGAGTGTGGACCAGAACCAGCTGATCGTGCTGCTCGGCGAGGGCGATCTGTTCTTCCAGAATGATCAGTTCATTCTTTGTGTTTTTGTTCAGGCCGATTTCTCCAATCCCCAGCACATTGCTGCGGTTGAGGAATTCGGGGATCAATGAGACCACTTCCCGAGCAAACCCGGGATCGTCGGCTTCTTTGGGGTTGATGCACAGCCAGGTGAAGTGCTGAATGCCGAACAGGGCCGCTCGGCGAGGTTCGTATTCTGTCAGCTGACGGAAATAGTCGAAGAATCCCTGAGCTGACGAGCGATCGAATCCGGCCCAGAAGGCGGGTTCGGTGACCGCAATGCAGCCGGACTGAGCCATCCGCTGATAGTCGTCGGTCGTTCGCGACACCATGTGAATGTGTGGATCGATGTACTTCATGACGGCTGACCTTTCTGCAGATCCACAGCTCCGGAAGCTCCCTTCATCCCGGCAGCCGACTGAGGCAGTTCTGTGGTGTGATCACTGAAGAGCCGCAGAATCCGGGCAGCTCGCTGACCACCTCCGTCCGTCAGAATGCCGATGGCCTGCCGAAACGCCTGATCGCGAAAGTCATTCGGGAATTCCCCCTGACCTCGGTCGATACGGTCGAGATAGGCAGCAATGTCCACCAGTTTGGCTCGATGTTCCATGAACCAGGTGTCGATCACCTGTTGCCTGGTCTGAGGATGAGTTGATGGGATGTCGGCCACGGAAATTGTCTCCGAAAACAGCGAATCAGCAACGGATATTCGAGCGTCACCTACCATACCACCCCAACCCTGATTCTGCCACACCGGCGCCGAGATCTGCCGTTGCCGGCCAGTGGGTTGGTTCCGTGTCGGAGTGAACGAGGCCACAGGAACGGCTCCGCGATTTCCCGGACCTGCCGCCTTGTCGACTACGGTCCGGCACGATTGAGGAAGGTGGCGAGGCGATTGAGGATTTCCGCATTCTGCAGCAGGATCGGATGGTGAATGGTCATCAGCCGCCGATGCAGGTCAGTTGCATGGGGCAGATCACCGATGGCACGAAATCGACTGCGAGCATGAGTCAGGTGCAGCGCCCGAAGGGCCGGATCGATCGCCACGCCGAAGGCTTTGAGTTGCTCGCAGATGGCATTCCGAGCGGCTTCGATGACCTTCGGGGTTTCGAGATCGGACTTCAGCAGCACAGCCAGTTTGTAGAATGCCGGGATTGTTTCGGAATCGAGCGATTCAGGCAGCTGTCCGCAGGAATCGTCCGACACAAGGCCGAGCAAAGAATCTGAGTTGATCAGAGACTGGAGGTGTCGAACGCTGTCTCGGCGGCGTAATGTTCGTTCGTGAAGTCCGGGGAGTTGAGCCATCAGAAGAGCGGCCTGCATTTCCGAAAGCGGATACGCACTGTTGCCGCGCTCGGTCCACAGTCGAATGCGCTGAGCAGCCTGGGCGTTTCGGGTAAGTACCGCGCCGCCTCGTCCGGCTGTCAGCAGTTTGCTTCCTCCGAAACTCAGAATGCCCACGTCGCCGTGAGTGGCGGCCGGCTGACCGTGAAGGATGGCTCCGGAAGCCTGACACGCATCTTCGATGACGGAAATCTTCTGCCCGTGGCGCTGGCCGGCGTCGGCAGCAATGGCCATGATGTCTGCGACCGGAGCGAACGTACCGTGCAGATGCGAACAGATGATGGCCTTCGTGCGATGAGTGACCGCATGTGCAATCTGATCGGCGCTGATGACCGGCCGCCCGGGAAGCGTGTCGACCAGAACCGGGGTGGCTCCCAGAAGCGTCACGTTGATGAAGTTGGCCTTAAAATCATAGGCCGCCATGATAACTTCATCACCGGGCTGTACCTGAACGGCTCGCAAAGCCAGCTCCATGGCGGCCGTTCCGCTGCAGGTGAGAACCGCATGCTCGACCCCATGCTGGTCCGCCAGTGCAGTTCGCAGAGCTTCACAGTGTGGTCCGAGGTATCGTCCCCAGCTGCCGTCGGTGATCAGATCAGCCATCACAGCTTTGACGGCATCATCCGTGATCGGCCACAGAAACGATGGCAGCGGTTCCGAATCAGCATTCCTCATCGGTCGACAGCTACTTTTCCGGAGATGACGAACCAGGAGAAGAGTCCGGGTTCGGAGCCGCAGCTGGTGACGGGACTGACACCTGAATCAGATTCCCTTCCACTCGGACAGGGTAAGTCGGCGTGCGAATATTGCTGCGGGAATTGTCCAGCCAGGTCCCGTCCTTCACACTGAAACACCACGCGTGCCACGAACACAGGACGGACCCGTCTTCAGCAACCGGGCTGTCCGACAGTGATGCCCCCATATGCGGACAGAAGTCATTGATCGCAAAGTATTCACCCTGATGCAGGAAGACTCCAACCATGGTGCCGTTGACCGGGAAGCAGCGTCCCTGACCTTCGGGAATGTCGCCCACTTTGGCAACGGTTTGAAATTCAGACATCAACTCGTTTCCGGAACCAATCAGTCTCAGGATGTGCACAGGCTCCGATTGTGACCGCTTTTCAGCAGATCTACAAACAAAACTCAGGTGAACGTTGTTCTGTCTGGGGCAAGGCCCATTTCTTCCGGCCGGCCGCCTGAGTGAGCTAATCAAATCAGCAAGGACGGCGAATAACTTTCAGCGAGTCGGATGGCCGAATCTTACCGTGAATTCCGGAAGCCGGATGCGTTCACGGCTCAGGTCCGGATCTGCGAGGTGGCGAACTCGATTGTGCAGTGATCAAACGTTGTGACACCACCAGAGTCATCGAAACAGTTCGCTGGTCATTTGAGCTCAAACTGTTACGCTGACCGGCTGTCAGTATGGCTCGAAAATGGAAGGCTGCTGTGACGATTTTTACGAAGATCATCAACCGCGAGGTACCGGCGGAGATTGTTTACGAGGATGACCTGTGCCTGGCGTTTCGGGACGTTCATCCTCAGGCTCCGGTGCATGTGCTGCTGATTCCCAAACAGCCCGTGGAATCTCTGGATCAGTTTTCGGAAGACCACCGGCAGCTGGCCGGTCATCTGTTGCTGACGGTTCCCAAAGTTGCCGCTGAGCTGGGGTTGACGGATGGTTATCGCACTGTCATCAACACCGGACGTGACGGAGGCCAGACCGTGTTTCACCTGCATATCCACATCCTGGGCGGTCGCAGCCTCACATGGCCGCCCGGGTGAATGAGCCGACGGCGAAACGAGGCCGTGATGCCGAACATTGTGTGCGTCGCCCCGGTGAAGAGCAGCCGATGTACGCCACTGTTCCGGACTTTTGCCCGCCGGAGCGCCGAAACTCATCGCCGATTTCGCTACAACACGCCGGGCGGAGCGATTCTGAGACGGCGGTTCCGGGAATCCTGTCACGGAATCCGGCGTTGTGACCGGACGCCCTGTCTCGTTCCGCTAAGATGCGGCGGACGGCTGACGACGGTTTCGCCTTCGCGCCAACGCAACTTCCCACCGGCATTCAATCCGCATCAAACCAGATCCGAAAATCTCCACCCCATGCAGGATTCTTTCATGACAACTCGATTCCGAATGACCGGCCAAACGCTGCTGGCAGGTCTTTGTGTGCTGTCTCTAGCCGCAGGCCACGCTCAGGCATTTGAAGAGCTTTCTGAACCCGGCCAGGTGATGGCGGTTTCCGCAGCTCGGTTTGCTGAGGTTCTGGATCACAGTCAGAAGCTGAAGGCCATGTACAGCTATGACGATCCGGAACGCGTCAACTGGCACTTCATTCCTCGTGAACGTCAGGGAGTGGGTTTGTGGGATCTGAACGGAGCGGCTCGGGACGCGGCTGAAGCTCTGGTTCGCAGCGGGCTGTCGAGTGCCGGGTACCACAAGACTCTGGAGATCCGCAGCCTGGAAGAAGTGCTGTATCTGTTCGAAGGCGGTGACGAAGCAGAACGTCGGCTGAAGCGCCATCCTCATAAATATTTCATCACGATCTTCGGCACTCCGGGACCGAAAGGCCTGTGGGGCTGGCGGTTTGAAGGTCATCACCTGTCGCTGAACTTCAGCATCGAGGACGGAAAAATCGTCAGCAGTACTCCGGAATTCTTCGGCGCAAATCCGGGGCTGATTGATGCGGGTCCGGGACGGTTTCTGCGAGTTCTCGGGAAGCGGGAAGATCTGGCTCGCCAGATTCTGAAAGCCTGTCCGGCCGATTGTCAGGACAAACTATGGCTGTCAAAGAAAGCTCCGGATGACATTCGGGGCGGCGGAGTTGCTCAGCCCGTTGTCGATGCGGCTCAGGGCCTGAAGTATTCGGACATGACTCCGGAACAACAGCAGCTGCTGAAGGATCTGCTGGCCGAGTATCTGACCGCCATGCCGGCTCCGGTGGTGCGGGAGCGGATGCAGGCCATTCAGAAGGGCGGCATGGACAACATTCACTTCGGCTGGTGGGGCGGTTCGGAGCTGAACGAACCGCATCACTATGTGGTTCAGGGGCCGACGTTCATCATTGAGTACAACAATACTCAGAACAGCGCCAATCACGTTCATGCCATCTGGCGAAACCTGGCCGGTGACTTTCGACTTCCGGCCGAATAATGGTGCCTGACATTCGCACAGACGATGGCTGCCCCATTGAACAGCGGTCAGACCTGTCGGCGATTGAGTCATCGCACGGAATTCCGCGATATGGTTCCTTCCGCAGGTCGGAAGTGGCTGAAATTTTTCAGGACCCTCATGACAGCTCAACGATTTGACGAACTGACTCTGCCCGGCGGGCTGAAAGTTGTCGTGCAGACGATGCCCGGCGTTCAGTCAGCTGCGGTGACACTGATGGTGCCGGCGGGAGCTGTGTACGATCTGCCTGGACGATCCGGCACGGCCGCCATTCTTGCGGAAATGTTTCCCAAAGGAGCCGGACAGCTTTCGGCGCGGGAACTTTCGGCCGCGATGGACTATCTCGGTCTGCAGCGAAGCGTGTCAGCAGGAGTCGGCCACATGACGGTCTCGGCTGCAACCACGGCGGATCGCCTGGCCGCCGGGATTCCGCTGCTGGCGCAGATGCTGAAGTCTCCGCACCTGACGGAGGAAAACTTCGAACAGGCTCGAGACCTTGTCGAACAGGCCCTGAACGCTCAGGAAGACGAACCCAAACAGCGACTGGGCCAGTATCTCCGACGCTGCAGCTATCCGGGTCCGTGGGGCAATGCTGCGGAAGGAACTCTGCCGGACCTGCCTTCGATCACCATCGAGGACGTTCAGAGGCATTTTCAGCAGCTGATGCTGCCAGGCGGAGCCGTTCTGGGGATTGCCGGCAACGTCACGATTGACGAACTGGAACCGGTGCTGCTGGACGCTTTCGGTGACTGGAAATCGGGAACCGCTCCGAGCGTCGTCGCTGAAGGCGTCGAACCATCGCCACTGCATGTGTCACATGATTCTGCTCAGACTCACATCGGTCTGGCGTGGGAGACCGTTCCGTATTCTCATGAACGCTACTTCGAAGCATGGGCGGCGATCAGTTTGCTGAGCGGCGGGATGAGTTCCCGTCTGTTCACGGAGGTCCGGGAAAAACGAGGCCTGTGTTATGCCATCAGCGCCTCGATCAATACTCAGAAAGATCAGGCTCGCGTCTTTGGTTATGCGGGGACGACCAATGAGCGAGCTCAGGAAACACTGGACGTGATGGTGGCGGAAATTCGTCGGCTTCACGAAGGCATCACCGAAGAAGAACTTCAGCGTTGCAAGGCCCGAGCCAAGAGCAGCCTGATCATGCAGCAGGAATCGACCATGTCGCGTTCGTCATCGGTGGCGCGCGACACACTGTATCTGGGACGTGTCCTTGAGATGGAAGAAATTCGACATCGCATCGATTCGCTGAGCGTGGCTCAGGTCACGGAATTCGCTCGGGAATACTCGCCCGGATCGATGGTACTGGTCACAATCGGCCCGGAACCACTGGATGCCGCCTGTGTGACGGGAAACACAACGGCGGTGGCATAAGTCGACTGGGTGACGAAATGCCCCGACCGGACGATGTCGATCGCAGGCGGGAAGCTTTCGCCACAGACTTTCGGAACGACCTCAAACTGAAGCCTGAAAATCCAGCCGTGAGGCAACTGCCGCAAACAGACACCGTTCCGGCTGATCAATTCTGACCAACGTTTAAATCAATCATTCATGCAGTTTCATCAGCATACTCTGTCCAACGGTCTGCAGGTTGTCATCGAACTGAACCCTTCGGTGCACAGCATCGCTGCCGGATTCTTCGTCCGCACAGGATCGCGTGACGAAACCAGCAGCGTGTCCGGTGTGAGTCATTTTCTGGAACACATGGCCTTCAAGGGCAACGGACGGTTTTCAGCCGAAGATGTCAATCGCATCTTTGACGAACTGGGAGCCAACTACAACGCGTCGACGGGTGAGGAAGTCACCATGTACTACGCGGCCGTGCTTCCCGAATATCTCGATACCACCATGGAACTGCTGGCCGCTCTGATGCAGCCGTCACTCGCGCAGGATGACTTCGACATGGAGAAGAACGTCATTCTGGAGGAAATCGGGATGTACGACGATCACCCGTCGTTCACGGCCTACGACACGATCATGGCCACTCATTTTTCCGGCCATCCTCTGGGACAGTCCATTCTGGGAACTCGCGAAAGCATCACCGCTCTGACAAGCGAACAGATGCGAGCCTACCATGCGGATCGGTACCGAGCCGGCAATATGACGCTGGCGATTGCCGGCAATACAGACCTGGATTCACTGCTGGCGATTGTGGAAAAGCACTGCGGCAGTCTTCCATCAGGATCGGGAATCAGGCCGCTTCCGGAAGTGACGGCGCAGCGTCGGCTGAAGCTGGTCTCGCGGGAATCCAGTGTTCAGCAGCACATCATGCAGATGGGAATCGGACCGAAGGCCACAGACGAGCTGCGGTTCGCGGCGGAGCTCCTGGCCGTGATAGTGGGAGATGATTCCGGAAGCCGGCTGTTCTGGGAACTGGTGGACCCGGGACACGTTGAAGCTGCTGATCTGGGTTACAACGAATACGATGGGACCGGAACATGGATGACCTACCTGAGCTGCGATCCGAACGAAGCCGAACAGCACATTCTGAAGATGCGTCAGATTTTCGACGACGTCAATGCCGGTGGAGTCACGGCCGATGAGCTCGAACAGGCACGGAATAAGGTCGCTTCCCGGATTGTTCTGCGAGGCGAAAGGCCGATGGGACGGTTGTCATCACTGGGCGGGAACTGGGTGTACCGCGGTGAGTATCAGTCCGTCGCCGATGACCTGAAAATTGTGCGGTCGGTGACGCTTTCGGACATTCACCGCCTGCTGCAGGAATATCCGCTGACCATGGTCACCACCGTCGGCGTCGGCCCGCTGACACAGCTGTTCGGCGAATCCTGACCTGGGCACAAACCAACGCCGTGAAGAGATTTCCTGAGGGGGTGTGCATGCGGACTTATGAAAGCCGGAATCGATCACCGGGCCGGACAGGGCTGTCCTCGCGGAGCGAGGAGCCACAGTGGCACCTCGCTCCGCGAGGTCGGCCCGTCACCCCGATCATCAGTGTGTCGCCTCACGTCGACTCCGGGCTCTGTTGTTCGAACCGTTCCGGGTTGAAACGCCGTCATTTCCCGCCTGAAAGCTCTTCATGGCGTTGGGCACAGACCCTCACCTGATTCGACATCCTTCCATCACACCAAATTCTGATCTTTAAGATATGTTACATGCCGTAATCATGGCGGGAGGCAGCGGAACTCGCTTCTGGCCTCAGAGCCGTAAACAGCTGCCGAAGCAGTTGCTGCGACTTGCCGGAAGCCGCACGATGATCCAGCAGACGCTGGATCGCTGTTCGGGACTGATTGACCATGCCAATTCCTGGGTTGTCACGAACGCCGTTCAGGCTGCGGAGACATGTCGCCAGCTACCCGAGCTGTCACCTCACCATGTGCTGGTCGAACCAGCAGCTCGCAATACAGCACCCTGCGTCGGGCTGGCGGCCGTTCATGCTCTGCAGACCGATCCGGAAGCAATCATGTTCGTGATGCCGGCGGATCATGTGATTTCTCCTGAAGACGTGTTCCAGAACGCTGCTCGTCAGGCAGCGGCAGTTGTCGAAGCCAATCCCGACCGACTGGTGCTGTTCGGAGTCACTCCGGCGTTTCCGGCGACGGGTTACGGGTATATTGAACGGGGCCAGGCAATCGCCGGAAATGAATCGGCCTATGATGTCGTTTCGTTCCGCGAGAAGCCTCAGCTGGAACTTGCGGAACAGTACGTGCAGTCCGGGCGTTTTTACTGGAACTGCGGGATCTTCTGCTGGAAAGCCGCCACCATTCTGCGGCAGCTGGAACAGCACGAGCCGGAAACGTGGCAGCGGCTGATGACCATTCAGGCAGCCATCGGAACTGCGAAATACAACGACGTTCTGGCGGAACAGTTTCCGCACATGAACGGGATTTCCATCGACTACGCCGTTCTGGAAAAAGCCGGGGGAGTCACTGTGATCGAAGCTCCGTTCTCGTGGGACGACGTCGGCAGTTGGCAGGCCGTCCCGCGACTGAACGGCCAGGATGGCAGTGGCAACACGGTGGACGGCTCAGCAGCTTTGGTCGGAACCACAAACTGCATCATTCGCACAACCGGGAACCATCTGATCGCCACGCTGGGAGTCGACGATCTGATCATCGTCCACACACCTGATGCAACTCTGGTCGCTCGGCGAGACCAGTCAGAACGCATCAAGGAAGTGCTCGACGAAATCCGGAAGCAGGGCCGAACGGACTGCCTGTGATTCGCATCTGCCTCGTGGATGAGGCCGGGAGTCCTGCATTTTGGCGATCGGCCAATTCAATGATCCCGTAACTGACGATGCAGAGAGTCCCAGGCAGGGATTCGTGACTTCGTCCTCGACGACACGGTCCGGACGGGCTGGCCAGCCTCCCAGGTTCGAGTCAAGTACACCTGCGATCCAGGCCCGGAGGGCCGAGACAGCCTCTGCCGGTGGCGTCAGCCACCGGTGAGAATGCACCCGCCTGTCAAGGCCTGAAAGGCCGACACAACAGAGATTTGTGCTGGCCATTCAGGCCTCAACCCGCTGACTTCATCCCTCCGGGGCCTGACGACCCCGGCAGAGGTTATGCCGGACCTTCGGCCCTGAGCACATCGGCACAAGTGCTGTCCTCAACCCAATTGAGTGTTTGACACGGGAAAGTCACATTCAGCAGCGATTCAGCCGTCATGGACTCAAACGCAACGCCATCAGCTGTTTGAAACATCCCGTGGCTGACCACGAAAGGACTCCGGACTCGCGTCCCCTTCTACAACGAAACGGTACGAACCAACTGACCATTCGCATTTTCAATGCTCAGAGGTGATCAACAGAACTCGTGGCCTCGTCCAATCCACGAGCGCCAAACGCACAATGTGAGCGTTGGCTGCTCAGGCCAGCCACAGCCGCGATGTTATTTCCAACGCAGTCTTCCCAGTTACCCACTTTTACCAATCGGCAAAAACGGCAGATTTTCACACAGGTTTCAAATGATTTTGTTAGACTAACACAAGGATCACTGGCGAGTCCCGGTTTGGGAACAATACTTGCCCACTGACGAAGTCAGCCTTCCCAACACCGCCGTTTTGTTTCAAGGCAGGTAGCATGGCAGCGAGCCTTCTTTCTCCTCACGACATCATTTCCCCCCCGTCAGATCGTCATCTGCGCGTTGACACAGACCACCATCTGTGTGAACTGATGCAGAACGCGGTGTCCCGACTGCTGCAGGGGCAGGTGGAAGTCGACGTGCGTCGGGACCGGGTTCTTCTGAGCGGTCGAGTCTGCAGCTGGACGGAAAAGCAGCGAGCTCAGGAATGTATTCGCATCATGGCTGGTGCTCGGGTCATTGAAAATCATCTGACCGTGTCGGCGTTCTGAATTTCGACGCTGTCTCGCCGGGCGCAGACCGGGTATACTCGGGAAACGCCGTGTTCACGTGAACCAGCCCCCCCGCCGTTTGCGGATTCCTGCCGGGAATTCGGACGCGTTGTTGCAGGGGGCGTTCTGCAGGTTCGCGTTTGTCATGTGCGCATGATTTTCAGTCAGGCGGTCACGAATGATCTTTGTCCTGGTTGCCGACTGACCTGACACTGGACATCGTTCGGGACGAGACCACGTTCATGACATCAGAAGCATCGACGGCCACTGAAGTTGGCAGCTATTTCATTTCCAACTATCCGCCGTTTTCTCTGTGGACGGCCGATGTGGTTCCGGAAGCTCTGGCCGCCTTCGATCTGTCGGCAGCCGACACTCAGGCGACAACGCTGGGGCTATACATTCACATTCCGTTCTGTCGCAAGCGCTGCAAGTTCTGTTACTTCCGGGTTTACACCAATCAGAACGCCAAAGCGATTGAAGACTATGTCCAGGCGCTGATCCGGGAAATTGAGCTCATCAGTCACAAGCCCGGCGTTCACGGGCGCGAGCTGGAATTCGTCTACTTCGGCGGTGGAACTCCGTCTTACCTCAGTTCAAAGCAGCTGCGTTCACTGCGTGAGCGAATGAGCGAACATGTGACCTGGGATCAGGCTCGGGAAGTCACTTTCGAATGTGAGCCGGGAACGCTGAGTCAGGAGAAACTGCAGACTCTGAAAGACATCGGAGTCACTCGGATTTCTCTGGGCGTTGAGAACTTCGACGATCGCGTGCTGGAAGAAAACGGTCGAGCTCATCTGTCGCCGGAAGTGATGCGTGCTTACGACTGGATTCAGGAGGTCGGCTTTTCACAGGTCAACATCGACCTGATTGCCGGAATGGTCGGCGAAACCGACGACAACTGGCATCGCTGTATCGACAAAGCGATCGCCATGAAGCCGGACAACATCACGATTTACCAGATGGAGCTGCCGTTCAATACGGTGTTTTCAAAGGAAATGAAGGAACAGGGAAGCGAGTCTCCGGTGGCGGACTGGCCGACCAAGCGTCGCTGGGTGAGCGAGGCGATGGATCGGCTGATCGACGAAGGTTATCACGTGTCCAGCGGCAACGAGCTGGTGCGGAATCCGGAAACCGATCACTTCGTCTATCGTGACAATGTCTGGCGAGGCTGTGATCTGCTGGCAACGGGCGTTTCTTCGTTCGGACACTTTCAGGGGGTTCACTACCAGAATCTGGATCGCATCGAAGACTATCTGGAAGCCATCGACGGAGGACGTCTGCCGCTGAACCGAGCTCTGAAGCCCTCGCCGCATCAGATTCTGATCCGTGAAGTGGTGCTGCAGATGAAGGAAGGCCACATCAGCGCGGAATATTTTCGCAGGAAGTTCGGAGCCAACATTCTGGAGACCTTTGCCGAACCCCTGAAGAATCAGCAGGCCGCCGGATACCTGACCGTTTCCGGAGACGACATCCGACTGACTCGCAAAGGCCTGCTGCAGGTCGACAGCCTGCTGCCCGAATACTTCGAACCTCAGCACCGAGCCGTCCGGTACACGTGATCTGCCCGAGGAATGAAAACCGCAGCGTGGCGCATTCCATGTTGAAGGAAATGCGATAAAGTTCGGTTCCTGCTTTCGCGGCCTGCGGAAAATACGCAGTCTGCCGACCGAAGCTGTCCTCTGACGGAGCTGATCGTGACTGACCGGATTGTGCAGATTCAGAACTATGAAGTTGGCACGGGAAAGCCTTTGCTGCTGATCGCGGGGCCCTGCGTGATGGAGTCGGAGGCGATGGTGATGCAGGTCGCCGAACATCTGGCCGGCCTGCGGGATTCGCTGGGACTTCAGATTGTCTTCAAATCCAGTTTTGACAAAGCCAACCGGACCAGCGTCGACAGTTACCGCGGCCCGGGAATGGAAGCAGGTCTCAGGCTTCTGGAAAAGGTGACTCAGGCGACCGGTCTTCCCACCACAACCGATATTCACGAAGCTGCTCAGGCCGCTCCGTGTGCCGAGGTGTGTTCGATTCTGCAGATTCCCGCCTTTCTGGCTCGGCAGACTGACCTGATTGTGGCGGCGGCCGATGCTGCGGTGGCTCGAAATATCTGCGTGAATGTTAAGAAACCTCAGTTTGTTGCCCCCGAAGACACGGTCCACGCCGTAAACAAGTGCGAGGCTCGCGGTCTGCGCAGCATTCTCCTGACAGAACGCGGAACCACGTTTGGATACGGCCGGCTGGTCAATGATTTCCGCTGTATTCCTGTGATGAAGTCTTTCGGAGTGCCGGTCGTTTACGACGCGACACACAGCGTGCAGCTTCCGGGAGGCTCGACAACAGGCGGACAGCGGGAAATGGTGGCTCCGCTGGCAAGAGCTGCGGTTGCGGTCGGCTGTGATGCCGTCTTCTTTGAGACTCATCCCGAACCCGATCGAGCCAAAAGCGACGGTCCCAACATGGTTCCTCTGGCTGCATTCGAAAAGCTGGTCCGCCAGCTGACGGTGCTGCGAGAGACCGTTCAGAACCTGGACCGTTAGTTTCTGACAGAACATGATGCGCCCAGGATGCGGGCATCTTCGCTAAGCGACGCGGTCGCGGTTCTGAGCGTCAGCTCGTATCGGATGTGGGACCTGTCCACAGTGCCATCGCAACCGTCAGCCCACGTGAGAGACAGAAAGTGAGTTTTCGACAGATGGCTGATTTCAGGAATCACACTTCAGCAGCCTCGGCGACGGCAACGCAGTTCAGCAGACGCCTGATGATGGCTGTGCTGCTGAGCATTGCGGCGGTTCTGAGCGGTTGCGGCAAGTCTCAGCCCACGCCGGTCGCGGAAACAGCTCGCGACCGCAAAGGGGGCGAGACTGAAGCAGAAAAGTGTCGGAAAAAGCTGGCCGGAGCCATTCGGCGACTGGCTCCGGAAACGTATTCACTGCAGCCGGATCCTGAACGTTCCGTCAACGGTCTGAACGGCTGGATTGCTTCGTGTGCGGGACCGGATCTGGAAGCTCTGCAGCTTTCCGATGAAGCTCAGCAGATGCTGGAGCAGAATCCTCGAGCAACCGCTCCAAGATTTACCGGAGCCGACGGGGTTTATATTCGGGACTGTCTGCTGCTACGCGAATTGACCACCAATCTGGAAGAACGCGAGGCTCAAAAAATGAATCAGCTCGGCGGACGGAATCCGACAAGGTGATGACTCTGTTTGACTGGGTCATTCAGACGGTTGCCCTGCTGCCTGCGGATGTTCGGCGGCCACCGATGGGACTGTTTGAAGTCATGCTCAGCGGCCGCGGAACGGCGAACGACCGAGCGTGGGTGTTTGCCGAAGCACTGCGTCAGGAACAGCTGGACGGAGTGATCATTGCGACCAAAGCGGAACCTGCCGAAGACGGAAATTCACAGGACCTGGCCCCCTGGCTGTTTGCCGCGCTGACCAGTGACGGAGTTCTGCTGTTTGACATGACAATCGGACTTCCGGTCACGGCAGACGGAAAAGCGGATCTGCTGAAGCCGACCGCTGGCGACCTGGCTGTCCTGAAGGATCACGAGCGCTGGAAGGATTCCACCGTTCAGCCGATTGCCCAGGCCGCAGCCTTCGCTCCCCGAATGATGATTCTGCAGGATCAGCTGGCAGCAGACGACGCGGCAGTCCTGTTCGAAGAACTGACCGGAGGCGTGTCGCGAATTCGACCAATCGTCGATCGAATTCTGGATGCCGGGAAGGGCTTCTGGACTCGGGACGACATTTCCGTCTGGCCGTATCCCGAACAGCAGGTGGTCGCGTCCAGTGCTTTGTCCGAACAGCAGCAGCAGGAACTGGCGAATCTGCTGCGTCCCTTCGACGCTCCGTTCGAACGTCCCGTCCTGGATCCTCCCAGTGCCGGCGAACTGACCAGCGTCCCCGAAGAACTTGGGGCCGAAGAGCGGCAGCAGCTCGCTCAGAACAGAATTATCCAGCAGTTCGAACGGATGAATCAGTCCAGCGAGGCCATGTTCGGCAAGCCCTCACGTCGGCTGCTGAAAGCGCGAATTGAACAGCTGCTCGGGCATACGGACACCGGAGTCATTCAGCAGCTGCAGCAGATTCGCATCGCCGGAATGCAGGAATTCATCCGCATTGCGATTCCGCAGCAACTCCAGGAATCTCAGGGCTATCCTCCGGTGATCAACATTCCTCTGCCGGCCTTCATTCGTGAAGTGAATGAAAGCTCAACCGGGAATTCGCTGTACTGGACCGGCCTGTGTCAGCTGGATCGAGGCGAAGCGGGAGCTGCCATTACGACCCTGAGAAATTATCGTCGCAACTATCCCGAAGGTCGCTGGCGTTTTGCGGCGATGTTCGTGGAAGGAATGGCATCGCTGAGGGAAGGTCGCCGGGACGCGGCCATCGAGGCGCTGAAGGAGGCGGATTCAGAAGGCAATCCGGAACGTCGGCGAGCTCAGGTGATGCTGAAATCACTGTCTGCCGAATGAAACTGACGATAACGCAGCAGCAATCGGTTGCGAAGCCCCCATTGCCCCTGTAGCTTGATCGGGCTGCTCGAACGCATACCTTCTGTTCCAGCCGGTTCTCCTCCGTTTTGTCTGCTGCACGCAAGAAAGTCCCCCCATGTCGGAAGGCCCTTCCCAGGTCGAACAGGACCGCGCTCTGATCACTGATGCCATGGGTCGGGGGCCGCTGGCAACACTCGGCGCCTACGTGAAGCTGTCCGGCCCCGGCTGGCTGCAAAGCGCCATTACTCTGGGCGGCGGAAGTCTGGCCGGAGCTCTGTTTCTGGGGATTCTGGGCGGAACCAGTCTGCTGTGGCTGCAGCTGGTCGCGATCGTGATGGGCGTGATCATGCTGTCTGCGATCAGCTATGTCACACTGTCGACGGGTGAACGTCCCTTTCGGTCCATCAACCGACACATTAATCCGGTTCTGGGCTGGGGCTGGATCTACGGCACGATCGTGGCCAACATGATCTTCTGCATGCCCCAGTTTGCTCTGTGCTTCACGGCTCTGCAGAAGAATCTGCTGCCCGGAGTGCTGAACAGTCCCGGGTGGGACGGCATGATGCGAGCCATTGCCGGACAGTTCGTAAAGGGCGAAGTGAATGACTCGGCTGCCGCGATGACAACAAAGGTGTTCGTATCGTCCATCATCCTGCTGGCGGCCGGAATAGCCGTAGTCATGAACAGCCGTCGCGGTCTTGCGGCAAAACTGTTTGACTGGTTTCTGAAGGGGCTGGTCGGCATTGTGGTGATCTGCTTCGTGGGTGTTGTGGCATTGATGGCATCGAAGGGCAGTCTGGACTTTGCCGCCATTCTGTCGGGTTTCATCCCGGACCTGTCTCAGTGGAATACTCCCACGGGAAAGATCGCCGCACTGATCGCGACTCTGCCCGAAAACGTGCAGCAGTTCTGGACAGAAAAAGTGGTGGCTCAGCAGCGCGACGTGATGATCGGAGCCGCCGCGACGGCCGTCGGGATCAACATGACCTTCCTGATGCCGTATTCAATGCTGCGTCGAGGCTGGGACCGTAATTTCCGAGGTCTGTCCCGGTTTGACCTCAGCACAGGAATGGCGATTCCCTACATTTTGGTCACCAGCTGCGTGGTGATCGCCACCGCGTCTCAGTTTCATGCTCAGACCGACGAAGACTTCCTGAGCAGCGATCCGGCCACAGTGCAGAAGAGTGCTCTGTACAAGGGCGTCGCAAAAACCGTTCGCGAACGCATGGCACTGGACGGTCAAAAAGATCTGACGGACGAACAGCTGGCAGCCACGCTGGCGGGATTCAGCAAAGAAGAACGCATCGTGGCTTCAGCCGTCGTTCAGCGCGACGCCTTTGAACTGTCAAAAGCCATCTCTCCGCTGCTGGGTGAACAGACGGCCCGCATCGCCTTCGGTCTGGGAGTCTTCGGGATGGGCTTTTCGACCATCATTATTCTGATGCTGATCAACGGCTTCGCGTTCTGTGAAATCGCCGACACACCGCTCAGTGGTGCACCTTATGTGATCGGATGTATCGTGGCCGGTGTGTCCGGCGGATCGTGGTGGTACTTCTGGCAAGGTGACAGCAAAGTCTATCTGGCAATTGTGGTGTCGGCATTCGCCATCATGCTGCTTCCGATCGCCTACATCACATTCATGATGATGATGAACAGCAACCGCCTGCTGGGAGACGACCGTCCGAAGGGTTTCAATGCCGTGCTGTGGAACAGCCTGATGGGCGTATCGGTGCTGGGAGCGATTGTCGCCGCCGGATCTTCAATGTGGAACAAGATGAATGATCCCACCGGCGGCCCGGTTGTCATCACCGTCGTCGCCATGTTCTTCATCGCGGTGATCACCGGATTCATTCACAAAGCCACCAGCAGTCAGGATGGCGAAAGGGGTTGAGGGTTTCGGGGTTTCAGGCCCGGGAACGATTTGAGATTGGCGATTTCAAATCTGTAATCTGAAATCTGAAAACTGCCCGGAGGGCTCTCATATGCCGGAAACTGTGACTCGAAAAGATCTCAAGCCGGGCGAAGTGCTGTGTCAGTACTGCACTGGCCGCTGCTGTCGCTATTTTGCTCTGCCCATTGAGACGCCGACGACCTGGACGGATTTCGATCACATCCGGTGGTACATGATGCACGGGCGAGTCGGCGTGTTTGTTGACGACGGCACGTGGTTTCTGACCGTTTACGCCGACTGCCAGTACCTTCAGCCGGACAATATGTGCGGAATTTACGACGATCGCCCGGGAATCTGCCGCAGTTACAGCACGGATGAGTGCGAATACGACAACGACACGCCGCATCACCAGTTGTTCGAATTACCCGAGCAGATCCGGGAGTACGCACAAGCCGTTCTGCCTCCTCGGCCTCGCCGAAGTGCGTCTGATCCGGTCAGCCTGCCCGTGATTTCGGGATAACGGCGCTTTCCCGTTGAAGAAACCCGGGCTTCCTGCCACAATCCGCGGTTCTGGACGCCGTCCGACGTGGTTTCGGGCGGCGGTTTTTCTTTCACCGCCCTGACTTTGACACGCTCACAATGGACCGCGCAAGAATTGAACGACAACTGAAGCTTACACAGCAGCAACTGGCTCTTTGCGAGAAGCAGCTCGGCAAGGACGCGGTCAAAAGTCGCACTGCCAAATGGCGACATCTGGACGGTGACGTTCGCACTCTGAAACGCCGCCTGCTGGCTGTCAAGGGACTGGAAGAACGTGAAGCTGCCTGTCTGGAACGCCGAAACAACCCGGGTGTTGAAGAATCAGAAGAAGGCTGAAAGTCGGACATCGCCGGATCTGCCGGATGAATCCCGTTCGCAGTTCGGGCCGGATTCAACGACTTCCCCAGCCGGACCGAACACCCCCCGCGGCAGTCCGACCTTGACGCAAATGGCTGGGGAAAACCGGCCTGATGATTGCCGTTTTCTTTGGCGGTCTATGCGCCGCCCCGGACGAAACCTTTCCCAATGCGGCTTTGTGCGATCACATGCGACCTGACGCATTGCCGTTCAAAACTGAAGACGGGACGCGGGCCGCAATGTCTGTCGGGCAGCCGACTCTATCGTTCTGACGCTGGCTTCTTCAACGTGCGGACAGACGGTGTTGGGCTACTCATCGGCTTCTGCTGACCGGCAATCTGACGACCGATCATCGTTTCCGTGAAGCCCTTCAGGTCTGTCCAGAACGTTCCTTCGCCGGCATACAGCAGATCCAGGTGAACATCGTCGGGAAGTCCGGTGGCGAAGGTCCACTGGTTGTATGCCTGACCGGAACCGAATGCTCCCACGGCCAGTCCGAACAGCTCGGATTTGGCTTCCGCTTCCAGCTGCCGCGCTCCGGCTTTGGCTCGTCCCAGTGTGACGCTGGCCTGAGCTTCCAGTTCGGCAGTCTTGCGTTCGATGGCCGCGACCAGTTTCAGTGTTTCGGCTTTGGTTTCTTCGGCTTCCTTGGCACCTTCGGCCTCGGCCTGAGCGACCAGTTTCTTGGTTTCGGCCTTGATGCGTTCTGTTTCCAGTTCAACCTTCTTTTCCGCTTCGCGCAGTGTGGCTTCCGTGCCGGCCGTCAGCAGTTCCTGGTCGCGAGTCAGCTTCAGTTCATCCGCAACGAATTTCTCCTGAATCGGCTTGCGAACTTCCTGAGGAATGTGAATGTTGCGGACGAAGCCATGCAGCAGAGTCAGCCCTTTGTCTTCCAGAATCTTCTCGAAGGCATCGGACACCTCGTCCTGAAATTTTCGGCGAGTATCGCCAACCAGCAGATCGACAGCCCCCATCGACGAACCTTTGTTCCGGCAGATGCTTTCAATCTGAGGCACAACAACCTTGCCTTCAACGGCATCCAGAGTTCCGAACTTGCGAATCACATCGGAAGCCTGTTCGGGCATGATGCCCCAGACGGCTGTGAAGTCCATGTGAATGCGGAATCCGTCGTTTGACGGGAACGAGATTCCGCTCTCGTCGTCGACGACCGTCGGTTCACCGCTGGCATCCAGCAGAGGCATGCCGTTTTTGCTGACCAGTTCCGACTTGACGGACTTCTCTGCAAAGCCGATTCCGATAATGTCGACGTGCTGTTCGTTGGGATTCACCGGATACAGGCCCGGCTGCAGCACCTTGTCCTGAATCCCCGGCAGAGACTGCGTCAGAGGATTGTCGGTGAGATTTGTGACGACTCCAACGTACCCCGTGGGAATGGAAACCCAGCCAGCATGTTTGACCTGCTGCCCCGACTGGATTGTTGCTTCCTTGATGACGTCCACATTGTAAGCATAGTTGTTGATGCGGTAAGTGCCCGGTCCGAACACCTTGCGCAGGATGCCTTTCTGAGTTGTCTGGTCCAGGTCGCCGTCAACAAGGAATCGGCCATCCTTCAGCACTTCACCCATCTTGCTGGAAACCACAGCCACTTCGCCGGGCTTCACCACGACATCGGGAACCAGACGAGTTTCCCACCACCCGATCCACAGAAAATGCCGTCCCGGTCCTCGCATGTCCTTCAGGATTCCGATCTCCAGCGGACTGCCGTTTTCATCAACCTCAGCAAACTGCCCCGGTTTAGCGACCGGTCGGCCACCGGGAAGCCCGGGAAGCGGCGGGCCTTTATACCGCAGAACAAGGCTGTATCCTTCCGGAACATAGACCCGGTTGAACGACCATTGAAAGGCCTCAAGCCCAACCAGAAACAGCACAATCGCCGGAATGCCCAGGCTGAGCCGTGCCCATCGACTTTTGGGAGATTCTGTATTCATATGCTTGGGTTTCAGGTTTCAGGGTTTCGGGCTGTCTGCGGATTTCGGTTTTCGGTCTTCAGTCGTCAGTTTTCAGATTCGGCCGGTTGTGGCTCTTTTGTGACGGGTTCCTCAGCCGGCGGTTCTTTCACCTTGGGTTCTTCAGGTGCGGACTCCTCTGATGGTGGTTCCTTCGCAGGCGGTTCCTCAACCGGTGATTCTTTCGCCACTGGTTCTTTTGTGACTGGTTCTTTCGCCACTGGTTCCTCAGTTGAAGAGAGCTGTGCGACGGGAGGGGCAGATGGAGTGTCGTCCTGTTTTCGTGGCTGAGGTGGATTTTGGAGCGTCGGGACTGATGGCGTCGGATTGTTTACCGGGGCTGATGATGTTTCGGGGACGGGCTGTCCGACCTGTGTGACGTCTTCGAAGGATTCGAAGATTCGCATGATGGGGCTGTCAGCCGTGTTCACCATCAGCCGCTGATACGCGGGCGACAGTTTCTGGAACATCACATACTGAGCGTACTGGCGACCGTTGCCGTCGAAGGCTTCAACAGCCTTTTTCCAGCCGGCAGCTTCCGCTTCGTTGTCGAAGCGAACCACATCGGCAGCCGCCTGACCGCGAGCCTCAATCGCCGCGGCTTCATCGATGGATGCATCCAGCTTCAGCTGAGCAACAGCCAGCAGTTCGTTGGCTTTGGTTACAGCCACTTCCTGTTCCTGCATGGCCTGAGTTGTGATCTGAACAACCATCTGGTCGGCAGCGACCAGAGCCTGCTTCTGCTCAACCATCGCCTTGCCGACGGCCAGTTTCTGTTCTGATTCCTGCTGCAGTGTCTGCTGCGTGTACTGCAGTTCCTGCTGCTTGGCGATTTCGCGTTCCCGAACCGGTTCGGCAATCTGTTCCGGCGGGCGGATGCGAGTAATCAGGGCCTGAATAATCTCGATCCCCAGTGGCTGACATGCTCCCCGCATCGAAGCTTCGAACGCTTCCTGAAATTCTGTGCGAGTCTGTCCCTGAATGAACTCGCGCCCGGACGAACTTGATCCCTGCAGACGACAGAAGCTGCGAGCGTTCGGCATGATCACAGTCTTGACGATCTCTTCATCAATCTCCGGACCGTTATCGGTCTGGTTGAACAGCACATAGACCTCTGCCGCCTTCTCCGGATTGACACGAAATTCAATCACGCCGTCCAGACTCACCCAGAATCCGTCCTTGGACGGAAAGCCCATGTCACCTTCCTCACCCAGGTTGTACCGCTGGCTGCGGCAGTCCACCAGATCGACTCGATAGACATAGGGACTCAGATAATGGGTTCCCGGCTCCAGCGTCTTCTCCTGAACGCCACGCTCACCCGAATCCACCAGCAGTCGATTGGGCTCGCTGGCAAGCGGTGCGGCAAGATTGGTCACGACGCCTTTGAAACCCGCAGGAATCGTGACCGGTTTGTGAACTTCAACCAGGTACAACGATGGATTGATCGGATAGCGTCCCGGATTCAGAACTCCGGGCATGATGCCTTTGGTTGTGGCATTGCCACTGGCATCAACCCGAGCCAGATATTCACCATAACCCAGATCATCACCCGTCAGGCTGATCAGCACGCCCATTTCGCCGGACATGATTTCTGTCTGCTTGATGACCTTCCACGACCACGAATACGGATTGTAGAAGTAACGGCCTTCTGTCAGGACGTCCCGCTGGATGCCTTTGTGGTCAAGATCCGGAGCAACCTCCTGATCGTTGGGAATGTCCAGTCCGACCTTGTGGGTCAGAATGGCGATCTCGCCACTGCCCACATCAATCCGGAAACTGGAATACACCATCCAGATCATGCCAAAGGCAAATCCGGACAGCACCATCACTCCGACCATGGCAGCCACGATCTGCCGCTGGCTTCTGTTTCGCTCGAATTGAAAACCGTCTGTCATTTGCCGGGCTCCCGCGTTGATTCTTCATTTCACAGAACGTCGGTGAACTGATGTCTTACGCAGCGTTAGAATTCTGACTGAGACATGCGCCGTGAAGAGTTCCCAAACACACAGGACAGGCTCCTGCCTGACAACCCCGATCGAATTGTCGGGCAGGAGCCTGATCTACAGATACCGTCGGTTGGGCACTGCCCATGTTCGGGTTGATGGGGAATTCGCAGAAACAAGCCGATTCCTGGCCCAATTCTGCGCCTGCCGCCTCCATTGTTCCTCGGAATACCCGTGAAAACGGAGATAATTCGGAAAGGATCAAAGAAATCGGAGAATCTGCACAGTTTCTGCCCCTGATGGCGATCGATCCGGCTGCCGGCAGCATTCAACAGGCGAGCCGTCCCCCCAAGACGCCGTGGTCAGCTCTGTTCCGCCGTTTCTTCCGCACCGTTGCCGTTGCTGCGGGATCGGCCTTCGCCTTCGATTCTCAGCTTAATGATGCGGCGTTCGTCGGCTTCGGTCACGACCAGTTTCAGGCCGTTCCACTGATGTTCGTCGCCTGCGGACGGAATCCGGCCGAAGCAGGACAGCGCGAAGCCGCCGATCGTGTCGAATTCTTCGTCTTCCGGAAACCCGTAGCCGAATTCGTCATTCAGATCATCCAGATGATATCGAGCATCGACTTCGGTCAGACCTTCGCCGTGACTGACGACCAGAGCTCCTTCTTTTTCGTCGTATTCATCAGCGATGTCGCCGACAATCTCTTCCAGAATATCTTCCAGCGTCACCAGTCCGGAAACGCCGCTGTATTCGTCAACGACAATCGCCATGTGAACCTTCTGATGGCGCATGGCTTCCAGCAGATCACCGATGCCCTGCGATTCCGGGGCATATAGAACTTCCCGGGCAATTTCACCGACGGTCCGTTCAGCTCGAACATCCCGATCAGTCTCGGACAGCGAAGCCAGCAGATCTCTGGCGTAAAGAATGCCGACGATGTCGTCGATGCCGTCACGAATCACGGGAACTCGCGAAAACCCGTTGTCGATCATCTCCGGCAGAGCCTGACGGAGCGTTGTGGCGGCAGAAATGGTGATCATGTCCGTGCGAGGCGTCATGATCGCGGCCACGTCTTCATTGTAGAGATCCACCACTCGATGGATCATCGACGATGCATTGGATTCGATGACTCCTTCCCGCTGACTTTCATCCACCACACTGCGCAGTTCTTCCGTCAGCAGGTTGGCGGCTTCGTGGGAATCCGGTTCGGGCAGCCCGGCGACGCGATGCATGATGCGGTCCAGATGCAGAGCTGCTCGCCAGATGGGGCTGCTGAGTCGACACAGCAGACTGACGACCGGCCATGAACGATACAGAAAGCCTTCACCACCGACACGGGCGATCGTCCAGGGCAGCGTGACAAACACCAGCCCCGGAAGCGATCAGCACAGCAATGACCTCGACTGTCCACGCAGCAATCTGCAGCGGTGAGGACTCGGGCGGCAGGCCGAAGCGATCAAACGCGTTGTTCACCGAGGCCACTGCGGCACTGATCAGCAGGATCAGCAGCAGCAGGAGTTCCGAAAGAAACAGGGACTTTTCCGCGTTCTGCAGGATCCGTCCGAAGCGGTCAATCTGCTGATGACTGCGGCAGATTTCTTCCAGCCGGCTGCGGGAAAAATCCGCCAGACTGAACCTGAGCAGAGTCAGAAAGAAGATCAGGCACCCGACAGCGGATACCACACAGGTTTCCAGCACCCCGGTCACGAATGGTCCTCCGTGGTGTGACGGCATTCAGACAGCACTGCGGGCGAAGAAGATCCCGGAGGTTCGTCGTCTTCATGCGGCACGTCGTCCGGATAGCGGACCTCCAGGCCCAGTTCCTTCAGAATGCAGCGTTCTCGATTTCGCATGATCCTTTTCTCAGCAGGCGTCAGGTCATCGTACCGGCAGATGTGAAGCATTCCATGGATCGCGTACAGTGTCAACTCGCTGTCCGCGGACCAGCCGGCTCGATCCGCCATCTGAGCCGCATATTCGCTGCTGACGACGATTTCACCTTCCAGATGAGCTCCGCGCGAACGGCCTTCGTTCAGCTGCAGTCGCTCTTCCAGGTCTTCTGAATCACACATCCAGTCCAGCTGAAAGCTGATAACATCCGTGGGGTAGTCGTGCTGCAGGTGCTGTCGATTCAGCTGCTGCATCTGATCGTTGCCCACCACCGTGATGCTCAGAACAGCCCCGATGACGCCTTCAGTCACCAGCCCGGCTCGAACGGCATCTTCCAGCTGCTGACAGCTGACAGGAAGGGAGGATGTATTCCGAATATCGATTTCAAAATTCACAGAAACACGCTGCATGAAAGAGCAGGCTGTCGGTGACCTTCAGCGTGACCAACACAACCCTGCCGCACCCCTGAGGCTACAGCATTCGGACCGGAAATGCTACAGCCAAACGGCGAACATCAGTTCCGATCGGAATTCGGTGTCTGGCGTGAGGATTTCACGGCTTCGGCAGAGTTGACAATGGCGGCTGCGGCGATTGTTCCGATTCGCCCGGCCAGCGAATTCACAGAACCTTTCCCATCCGGGTGAACTCGGTTGCTGAGACAAATCACGAACAGTGACTGACTAGGGTCAACCCAGAACGACGTCCCCGTGAAGCCACCATGCCCGAACGCCGTCGCGCTGAACAGATCGCCTCGGTTCGACGAATACGTCGATTTCATGTCCCAGCCCGGAGTTCTCAGACCGGCCGAAACCTCAACAGGCTGAGTCATCAAAGAGACCGTTTCCGGTTTCAGAATCTGCCGTCCATTGCCCTGGCCGCGATCGATCAGCATCTGAGCGAATCGAGCCAGATCCGGAGCCGTGGAAAACAGCCCGGCGTGTCCCGCCACGCCACCCAATGCCCACGCTCGAGGATCATGCACCTCGCCCTGCATCGGCCGACCGTCACGAACTTCCGTCGTGGCAGCCCGCTGCTTCAGGTCATCACTCACAAGGTAACCCGTTTCCTTCATGCCCAGCGGCTGAAACAGCTTCTCCTGAGAATACTCGTGGACCGTTTTCCCGGTCACCTTCTGAACGATTTCCGCCAGGACAATGAAGCCGACATCAGAATAGGCGACTCGAGTTCCCGGAGGCTGCGTGAGTTTCAGCTGATGGATTCGTTCGAAAGCCGCTTCCGGGCCATCGGCATAGTCCTTCATCGAGTTATCCGGAATCAGTCCACTGGTGTGAACCAGCAGCTGCCGGATCGTGACCTCTTCCTTGCCGTTGGCCGCAAAGTCGGGCAGCCAGGTACTCACGGCGGAATTCAAATCCAGCTGCCCGGATTCCACCAGAGCCATGATGCAGGTCGCCGTGGCGATGGGTTTGGTCAGCGAAGCCAGATCGAAGACCGTGTCCGCCTGCATCGGCAGCTTTTCCGGAACCAGCTGCCGAAACCCAAACGCCCTGTGATAGACCACGTGTCCGCGATGTCCCACCAGCACCACACACCCCGGCATATTGCCGCGCTGCAACCCTTCGTTCACCACATCATCGATCACCGCCAGCCGCCGGGAATCCATCCCCACAACACCAGGCTCACAAACCGGCACCCCATCCGCCAGACAGGGCAACGACAAAACCATCAGCAACAGGCAGGAATGAAGAAGGCGATTGGTCAACAACACGTCAATCCTTTTTTGAAACAGACTTGCTGGAAATACGGGCGTTCATATGCCTGCCCTGCTGCGCGGTCCAGGCACGGGTGCCATGCCCTCGCAGGCGATAACATACTCTGCGAATCTGCTTCAACGTATGCTAACCTACGGCGATGGAGACTGGATACCGGAAACAGGGAAAGGTGTTCGCAGCGACGGTGATGCTCATTTCATCACATTCTCCTGTGATCGCCGCCTGCGCCTAATGACCAAAGAACGACCGTGCGGCTGGTTGATAGAAGCGATCGACGTCGCCCGGTTTTCCGGATCAGCTGCTGGATGAGCAGCCGAATGGCAAACGTTCTGATCGATTCTGGCAACGCGGCGGTGGTTACGACAGAAACCTTCGGTCAACGCGGGATGTTCACGAGAAGATTCTTTACGTCCATCAGAATCCGGTCAAACGAGGGTTGGTTGAAGCAGCGGAAGACTTTCCCAGGTCGAACGCCCGTTCCTGGAGTTCCGGGGCTGACACACCAATCGCAATTGATCGCGAATCTGTGCCGTCCTTGAGTGTCACAGACGATCAGCTCCGTTCAAAGTTGTTCGAATAATCGGCATGCCCACGCAAGCGAAGTAGGCCGGATCAAGGAGCGGAGCGACGCCGCTCCGGCACGCGCGTGTCGCGCGTGTCTCCAAAGACAAAGGCGAACTGCCGGAACGGCGTTTCGCCTGGTCCGGCCTGCGGCGTGATCTTCTGCTACGTTGGTTCACCCCAGTCGTCATCGTCGACGCCCGACAACGCCGTTCCTCCCCAGTTGATGTCGTATTGTCCCGATTCCACGAACCGATGAAATGACGACCACTCCCAATCACGCACTCGATCAACCAGCTGATGTTTGCGAGGATTCCAGTGAATATAATCCGCGCACCGTTCAAGGTCTTCTTCATCGCGAACTGTATGTTCCCAAAACCGCGGCTGCCAGATGCCTCGTTCGCCGCGTTTTCGTTGCGACTCGGTCACCTGTGCTTCTGTCAATCCGGCTTCAAGCCACTGTTCGGTGAACTCCGACTTGATCTGCTTCATGCGGAGCGAATACCGACCGTCACGAGGCGGCAACTGCATGAGAAGATGCCAATGGTTGGGCAGGAGCACGTTGGCCACGAGCGAAAACGGATGCCGCTTTCTGACTGATGTGATGGCGTTCCGAAGAAACCGCCGGCCATGATCCGTCGTTAACAGGGGCCGTCGAGCATACGTCACCACCGTGAAAAAGAACGTCCCGCCGGGGACAAAGTTTCGTCGATAATCTGACATGGACGATCCATGTGAGCGATGGATAGAGGCGGGCCAGGCTCCGTAGGCGGGATCAAGCGAAGCGCCGCTCCGGCAGTTGTTATTGACACGATATCATTCATCGCCTGCCGGAGCTACGTCGCTGCGCTCCTTGATCCGGCCTACTCAGCTCTTCGCCTGAACTCAAAAACATGCCCAAGCTTGCGAGGGTATGGCACCCGATTTCCCGAACAGGCCATCAATGGCACCTGGTCTCCGCTTCCCATGGACGAAGCTGGTGAACCTGGTCGTCGGGTTAGTGGAATCGTTTGGCGGGTCTCAGTATTTGGGGAAAAGTTTACGGACTGGGCTGAGGTTGACGTTGTCGGAAGCGGCTGGTCGGCTGACCGGACGGCCAGGTCAGCTGACTGAATGCTCGAGTCAGCTGACTGAGTGCTGGATTTAGCCTGACAGTGGGTGATTCTGTGGAGCGCGAGGCGCCGGTTCGGGGGCGGAGGCGTTGGGTTCAGGAACGGACGCTCCGAGTCCACGCCGGACCAGTCAGTTCTATTGACCTGGCGGTCGGTTCCCTGAGCCTCAGCATCCCGCTTGTCGACTGGACCGTCGGGTCTGTGGAGTTCAGGGGCAAGTCTGCTGACTGGGACCGTCCGACACGGAACTGACGGCTTCCGCTCAGGAGACTGAGCTCCTATCCCCGCGCCAGCCGGTCTAACCCGTCGGATTTCGGTCATTCTGAGACAAACTGCAGTCCGGAAACAGCCTTCCTGAGCGAATGATCCGAATGAGTCTGTAGGTCAGGCTCCCGCCTGACAGCCGGGCGCGGCCTTCATTGTATTTGTCGGGCAGGAGCCTGACATGCGGATTCGGGTGTGGGCACTGCCCGCTTTCAGAGCCAGGCACAGGTGATCTGTCAGCTCGAGTGTTTGGTGACTCTCACAGTCCACAAGAGAAAAGGTGACATCATGGCAACGAAGAGGGCAGTCCCATCCGGCGATGCTCAGTTTGACGTCTGGCTGGAAAACTTTACGACGGTCCTGACGAATCATCCCGAGGAGTTCCGGATTGATGCAGAAGAGCTGCAGCAGCTGGCGACTGAAAAGGCCCGATGGATTGAGGGCTTCGCCGCGGCCATGACGGCTCGGGACGCTGCTCGTGCGGCTGTCGAAGCCAAGGACATCGCTCGGCAAAACGTCGAATCAGTTTGCCGGGAGCTGATGCGCCGGATTCAGGCGGACAGTCGAGTATCCGATGCGGCTCGACGCGAAGCCGGAATGCCCGTTCACAAGACGACTCGCATCGGTTGCCGTTCCATCAACGGCTCCGCGCGGCAGTGATCAGAACGGATCAGCTGGAACACACCGTCAGCGTCACGAACTCCGGCACGTCCACTCGACGAGCCAAACCCGCCGGCGTGGTCGGCTGCGAAGTGTATCTGTGCATCGCTCCCACCGCTCCCCAGAATCCTTCCGACTATCAGTTTATCGGCGTGTGGACTCGATCCACAGAACGGATGAACTTCAAAGCAGACGACAGCGGCAAAACCGTTCACTATCTGTTCCGCTGGATGAACACCAAAGGCCAGACCGGCCCGTGGAGCAACATCACCAGCGCCACCATTCCCGCCGTCTGACAGGCAGGGAGACTCGAATGAAGGGGCCCCAAGACGACTCATCAGTCGCGATCCACGGCTTCTGAGTTCCATGCCTGACAGTTCGGCGGAGTGCTGGCGCCAAAGTGGCACCTCACTCCGCGAGGTCAGCCCCATGCTGCCCGCGACGACATCCTGACAGCCAGTCGGCCCTATCGGTACCGCTCCAGAACAATTTGAACATGCGGCTGATGATGGAGGTCGACCACATGTCACGGATCTCGGAAGGCCAGGTTACGGAACCACGGGCATGCCTCGCGGGGGATGTGAAATTAATTACTGACAGTTATCAGGCACGACTCGATAGTTTTAATCGGTGAGCGGTTCGGGGTATTCAACCTGCACGTTCGCGGCTTGTTTTTGTTGGCGTTTTGTGGCGGGAGTGAACGTTTTCTTCATCACGTGAGCGGCTGTCTGCAGGCCGGTTGATGTGCGGGCCGTGTTTTCGATGGCGTCGGCCATTTGACTGACTTCCGTAAACAGGCGACCGCTGTAGGCCTGTTCGACCCACGGGAACACTCGTCGCTCGATTGGGTTGTACTTGGAACAGTACACCGGCAGATGAGCCACCTGAATCGGCAGGCCGATCTGAGTCGACAGACGACTCAGATGAGACTTGAAGACATTGGACCTGAAACTGTTGCTGCCGCCGCAGTCCAGCAACAGCAGGATGCGGTCTGCCAGAGCATGCCGGTGTCGGCCGAGATTCTGCCAGAACCAGCCCAGACTGGCGCAGGCAAATTCTCCGGTGTCATGACTGGTGTTCAGATTCATGTGCGCCCGGTTGAGCTGCGGATCATAAATTCCGTGAGTGATCACTTCGCCCTGAGCGTACGATGGCAGGGCGTGGTCGCATCCTCGGTTTGCGGGACTTCTTCAAATCGCCAGTCTTTCAGAGAGAGCCTGTTCATAAGCCTCGTTCGATGGGCGCTCACGGTACCGTGACGGCTCATCGGGCCACAGGTTGACATCGCAAACACCCCGCTGGCTGAGAGCTTTCATTCCGCTTGAAGGGGGAACAGGTGCGTTGCTGTTTTGATCGCCATCCAGCTTCCGAGCGTTGTAATACACATACTGAACGGACGGTTTGAACCCCGCTTTGACTCCCGGCACTCGCCCCCGCTCAACTTCCCACCACACGGCATCACACAACGCCATCGGCACACACGACAGCAGTCCCCGCTGAGACCGAATCGGCAGGAATCGTTCACTGAAATTCCGTTCACTCATACAAACAAGAGCCTTGGTAACGGACAACAGTCGTTGACTGAAATCGAAATTCGCACCACATGACCAATATGATCTTCACGTCATTTTCATTTTTGAAGTTACTTTACAGATTCACCAGCCTTGGGCGTTCGGGACCAATGCGCTGGCTGGCTGTTGAAAATCGAATTCTCAGGAAACCCGATGCGTGAGTGAGGGGCGGATTTCCGGTGAGCCTCAGAGCGTCGATCCATCGCGGTTACCTGGCCGTCTTTGGTTCGTCGGACTGAAATACGTCTCAGTTTCTCCGGAGACAGTGGCTTTGGGGCCGGGATCGGCTACAACCCGGAAATGGATTCTTCTTCACGTGCGTCTGATTCCTTCTCACTGACTTTCGACAATCGCTTCTGTCGCGAATTGCCTGCTGATGCGAATCCGGTTAACAGTCGACGGCAGGTTCTGCGAGCCTGCTATTCTCGAGTTCAGCCAACGGAAGTTTGCTGTCCCGAGACGATTGCATGGTCTCGGGAAGTTGCCAAATCGCTGGGGCTGACGGAAGCGGACTGTCGGTCTGAACAGTTTGCCGCAGTCTTCGGCGGAAACCGGCTGCTCTCCGGCATGGATCCCTTCGCGATGTGTTACGGAGGCCATCAGTTTGGGAACTGGGCCGGGCAACTGGGAGACGGTCGAGCCATCAATCTGGGAGAAGTTCCGGACCGGGATGGCCGCCACCAGACACTGCAGCTGAAAGGTGCCGGACCAACTCCCTATTCACGAACGGCAGATGGCCTGGCGGTTCTGCGGTCGTCCGTTCGGGAATTTCTGTGCAGTGAGGCCATGCATCATCTGGGCGTTCCCACCACTCGAGCTCTGAGTCTGGTACTCACCGGCGAGTCTGTGGTGCGGGATATGTTCTATGACGGAAACCCTCGCCGCGAACCCGGGGCCGTCGTCTGTCGAGTCGCTCCGTCCTTTGTGCGGTTCGGCAATTTCCAGATCTTTGCGGCTCGTCGTGACCACGAAACTCTGAAGGCCCTGGCAGACTTTACGCTCCGCAGCGACTTTGGCTGCACGGAAACTCCGGATCAGGATGACTACGCCGCGTGGTTTGAGGAAGTCTGTCGTCGGACGGCGGTGATGGTGGCTCACTGGATGCGAGTCGGGTTTGTGCACGGAGTGATGAATACAGACAACATGTCAATTTTGGGTCTGACCATCGACTACGGTCCTTATGGCTGGCAGGATAATTACGATCCAAACTGGACCCCCAACACCACTGACGCTTCGGGGCGACGCTATCGATTCGGAAATCAGCCGGCAGTCGCTCACTGGAATCTTTACCAGCTGGCAAATGCTCTGCTGCCATTGTTTGATCGTCCCGATTCGCTGGAGCAGTCGCTTGATCAGTACGTCACTCACTACGAAACGGCATGGCATTCGATGCTGTCCCAAAAGCTGGGACTGTCTGATTGGGAGGAAACCGACGTCCGGCTGTTTGCTGATCTGGACGATGTTCTGCAGGCGGCCGAAACCGACATGACGATTTTCTTCCGAAACCTTGCCGACGTCGCAGCGATTCCCCCTTCCGCCGATTCAAATGATCCCGCGGCCCGGCACGAATCTCTGCAGGCGGTTTCAGAGGCGTGGTATCGCCCGGCAGACCTGACGGACGACGTTCGGAATCGTTTCGATGGCTGGCTTCAGGCGTACCGAGCCCGGCTGCTGCGGGACTCTGGTTCCTGTGCGGATCGGGTGCAGCGAATGAACGCGGTCAATCCTCGTTACGTTCTGCGAAACTATCTGGCTCAACAGGCCATTGACCTTTCCGAACAGGGCGACCATTCTTTCATTCACGAGTTGCTGAACGTGCTTAATCGCCCTTACGATGTTCAGCCTGACGTCGACGATCGACTGTTCCAAAAACGTCCGGACTGGGCTCGTGATCGTCCCGGGTGTTCCATGCTGTCGTGTAGTTCATGACCTGACGTCCGGCGGACGTGTGTTGGTGATTTTCAGAATGCTGATTTGGGAAATGAAGGATCTGGTTTGATGAGACAGCCGGAAGTGACTGCGTCAGTGACATCTGAGATCGGCAAACCGTACCACGTGGCCGATTTTTCAAAGATCGAACCGGTTCCGTGTCCCTGCGGTCTGGCTCGCCGAGCATTCCATGGTGTTGATGCTTTTCCCGGAACACTCCACGTTACGGAAATCAGCGAAGATGCTCGCCGTCACTATCACCGCACTCTGACTGAGACCTATTTCTTTCTCGAATGCGGTCCCGATGCGAAGATGGAGCTGAACGAAGATGTCATTCCCGTGCATCCGGGAATGAGCGTCGTGGTTCCGCCCGGAGTCCGGCATCGAGCTCTGGGAAAAATGAAGGTCCTGATTGTGGTGCTGCCGGAATTCGATCCGCACGACGAATGGTTTGACTGATCTGAACAGTCGCCGACCATTCTCTGCCGTCCGCTGACTGGCGGCAGATTCTGACTAATGAAACACGGGCGCACGGCGCGAGCGTCTTTTTCTGAGCGACGGATTCGCGTTTCCGAGCGTCAGCTCGTATGGGGAGTGGTCCCTGCCTGCGTCAGGCGTCCGCGGATTCCAGTTCTTTCAGAAAGAACTTCATGTCTTCCCAGACCAGCTTCTTTGCGGATTCGTTTCGCAGAAGATACGACGGGTGATAGGTACACAGCACTTTGGCGCGGCCATACGACAGGAATCGGCCTCGAAGCTTACCCACCGCGGTTTCGACGTTCAGCAGGTTCTGAGCGGCGACGGTTCCCCAGCAGATGATGTAATCGGGGTCGACGATTCGAATCTGGCCGTCCAGAAATTCACGACAATTGGCGGCTTCCTGAGGCAGTGGATTGCGGTTTCCAGGCGGACGACATCGCAGGACGTTGCAGATGTACAGATCTTCGCGTTTCCATCCACTGGCTGTGATGATTTTGTTCAGCAGCTGACCTGCCGGACCGACGAACGGTTCTCCCTGCCGGTCCTCGTCTGCGCCTGGCGCTTCACCGATGAACATGATCCGAGCATTCGGATTGCCAACTCCGAAAACTGTCTGAGTCCGACTGTCAGCCAGTTCTGAACAGCGGCGACAGTCGGCGACCATTTTCGACAGCGAGCACAGCGCTGATGTTTTCGCCTCCTGAGTGTCAAATGACTGATTCAGCAGTTCAGCGGCGTCCGCTCGGGCTTCCGGAACTCTGACAGTCGACTTCGACATCAGGGCCGTTGACGACGGCGCAGCCGTTGCGTCGGGGGCAGGTCGTCGCTGGACAGTCGTCGGGCCGCGACCGGGCTTCGGCGCGGGTGCCGGAAGTCGTACCGTGGGCAGGTGCCGAATTCCGGCAGACGCGAGCATCTGCAGATACTGCCGAACAGTGCGACCGGACATGGGAGAAATCCCCAGGGCAGAGGAAGACAGGAAACGACCAGTTTAGCGGAGGACCGGGACCGCTGAAGCCGCCGACTCTGGCGATTTTAGCAGCCCTGACGGTACTTCGGCAAACTCCTGCAGCGTGGCCCTGTTAAAACAGGAAGACCAGACGTGACCTGAGCGGTTCCTCGGTTGATTTCGGTAATCGCATTTGAATCGATGAATTGTTGTGCTGCTGCCATCCAACCGTGCTGCCGATCTTTCAGCACAGGCCCCGCCGCAGGAATCGTCTGTTCAGCACTGTTCCTGTCAGCTGGTCTTTGTGCCGTGTTCCCGAAGGACCGCAGTGACTCACTTTCGGGCGACGGCAAAAAATGACACCGTCAGCTCGCAGAGGTCTGTCAGGGAGGACAGATCCAGCCTGACTCAATACACGAGGAATTGAGAAATGATCAAGCGATCATGGAAGACGCTCGCCGCAGGGCTGGTTCTGTTCGGTGGAGTATCAGGTTCTCAGGCTCTCCTTGCCGGAGATGTGTTTACGGCTGGCGGAGACATGCAGAAATGCGAGAAGCTGTTTGCCAGTCCGGAATCTGATATGACGGTCCAGCTGGCTTCGATGAGCTGTCTGGAGCAGTCCTGCTGTGCTCCGGCCGACTGCTGTGCTCCCGTCGACTGCGGTGAATGCGGTTGCGGAGAAGGCTGCGGTCTGTACGACGACTGCGAGGAGAGCCTTGTCAACTTCGGTGGCTGGCTGCAGCTGGGATATCACAACAATGTCGTTCCTTTGGCTCGCAGACGTAACGACCCGGACATTGGATCCTTCAACGATCATCCGCATCGACTGAACGTCCACCAGGCATGGCTGTATGCAGAAAAGGAAGCAGACGGCAGCGAAGGCATCGACTGGGGCTTTCGCATGGACGTGATGTATGGCGTGGATGCTTCAGATACATCAGCGTTCGGTAATCCGGACGGCAGCTGGGACAACGGCGGTCGATTTCAGCGGGGAGCCGGTTACGGCTGGGCCATTCCGCAGTTGTATGCGACGCTGGCGGCTGGCGACTGGAGCTTCAAGGCAGGGCACTTCTTTACTCTGGTTGGTTATGAAGTGGTCACGGCACCGGATAACTTTTTCTACAGCCATGCGTTGACCATGTTTAACAGCGAGCCGTTTACTCATACCGGTGCTATCGCCACCTACAGTGCTACCGAAAACACATCGCTGTACGGCGGTTGGACGGCTGGCTGGGACACCGGATTCGATCAGGTTAACGGCGGAAGCACTTTCCTGGGTGGTTTCAGTACGTCGCTCACGGAGAAGTCGACTCTCAGCTACATCACAACGATTGGCAACTTCGGAAAACGTGGCGGCGGTCAGGACGGATATTCGCACAGCCTGGTCATGGATACGGCGGTCACGGAAAAACTGAACTGGGTGATTCAGAGTGACATGGTGCATATCGGGACCGACCGCGACTTCGGCATCAATAACTATCTGATCCAGAAGATCACCGACAAGATCAGCACCGGAGTGCGAGCAGAATGGTGGCGAAATGATGGCCGGTCACAATACGCGGCAACGTACGGCATCAACATCAAGCCGACAGACAACCTGATCTTCCGTCCGGAAATTCGCTACGACTGGAAAGACCCCAATCGAGGTGCAGAAACCACCTTCGGGATCGACGGTATCCTGACCTTCTGATCGGGCAGGTTGAACAGCAGGCCGCTCACGGACGGCTGTACACCGAAATCAAATTTGCAGGCGGCTGTCCAGGTGGACAGCCGTTTTTTATGCGAGTGAGGCTCAGGGAATGTTCGAAATCGATGTTCACAGTCCAATGATTGTCCGGAGAGTAATTCCTGATAGACTTCAAGCCCCCGCCTTTCTGCTTCCCGCTCAAACTCCAACCCTCTGCGAAACTTCCGATGCTGCTTGCCGATCTCACATGGCCGGACGTGGATCGCCTCGACCGCTCGACACCGGTCATCATTCCCGTCGCGGCTCTGGAACAGCACGGGCACCACATGCCGGTCTTCACAGACAGCCTGCTGATGGGCGAAATTGTCCGCCGTGCTCACGAACAACTCGGTGACCGAGTGCTGCAGGTTCCCCTGATGTGGCTGGGGAATTCTCACCATCATCTCGACTTCTGCGGAACGGTGTCTGCGGAACCCCGCGTCTGGCTTGATCTGCTGAGCGGCCTCGTTGACAACTTCATCACTCACGGATTCCGTCGCATTGTTGTCATCAACGGACATGGTGGAAACGACGTTCCCGGACGCCAGGCCACCTTCGAACTGCGGCAGAAGTATCGTTCCCGGCGCGACTTGCTGCTGCTGTTTGCTACCTATTGGAATCTCGCCGGTCCTGTGACGCACATATCCGGTCTTCATCAGAACGAGATGGGACATGCGGGAGAATGGGAGACGTCCATGATTCTCCGGCTGCGTCCTGAGCTTGTCAAAAATCATCAGCAGGTCGCTGAAGTGCCGTTCGGCAATCCGTTTCTGCCCGCTCACCGAGCGTGGACGATGCCGGATCGCTCCGTCCCCGGTCATGTCGGAGCTCCGGCTCTGGCGACGGCGGAGAAGGGCGAGCAGCTGCTGAAAGTTTTCGCCGACGGGCTGGTTGAATTTCTGCACCGGGTTCTCGCCTGGGACGGGCAGGCATGGGAAGGATAAATTCTCGTGAGTCGACCGCCGGACCAGCCAGATTCTGCCCCCTCGCAGGATGAAGGTCCGGTCGAACCTGCCCAGGTCCGCCCTTCGGCTCGAGTAGCCATTGTGTGCGGGCTGCTGCTGCTGGCCTCCGCCATCAATTATCTCGATCGCCAGACGCTCACCAGCGCGTCCGTGCGGATTCGCGACGAGTTCCAGCTGCTGAACGCAGAATACGGAAACATCGAAGCCGCGTTTGGCTACGGTTTCGTGGTCGGTTCGGTACTGTTTGGTTTTCTCGCTGATATCGTTTCTGTCCGCTGGCTGTATCCGATTGTGTTGCTGTCATGGTCTGCCGCCACATCAGCAACGGCGCTGGCGGAAGGTTACGAACATCTGCTCGGACTGAGGTTTGCTTTGGGAGTTTTCGAAGCGGGCCACTGGCCGTGTGGTGTGCGAGTCGTCCGATCTCTGACTCAGGCCCGCGGACGAACCATGGGAAACGGATTACTTCAGAGCGGCACGTCCATCGGCGCGATTCTGGCGCCGATGATTATGCTGGCACTGCTGACCGATGATCCCGGGAGCTGGCGATCTGCGTTCGTGCTGGTCGGTGCGGTGGGAATTGCGTGGGTCGTGGCGTGGTTTGGCATTGTGCGATCGTCTGATCTTCCCGTCCCGAATTCTGCTCAGAATCAGCCGACGGCTTCGTTGTCGGAACTTTGGAATCGGAAACTGATCCTGGTGCTGGTGGTTGTGTGTCTGATCAATACCGCGTGGCAGTTGCTGCGAGCATGGCTGCATCTGTTTCTGCAGGAAGGGCGAGGTTACACCGAACGCCAGACGCTGCTGTTCAATTCCGCATGGTTCATAGCCACGGATGTGGGTTGTCTGGGAGTGGGTGCTGCAGTGCTGTGGCTGTGCGAAGGGGATGACTCCGACTCAAAGCCGCAAGGTGATGTTCAGCATCTGCGCGGTGTTGTGTCTGACTCTGGTGATGCTGCCGCTGCTGGAGCGTGGCTCACTGCTGCTGGTGGTGATGCTGGTCAGCGGTGCCGGAGCGTTGGGAGTATTTCCGCTGTATCACGCGTTTACTCAGGAGATCTCCGGACAGCATCAGGGAAAGATCACCGGGCTGGCCGGAGTCACCGCGTGGTTTCTGGTGCCGTGGGCTCAGTCCTGGTTCGGAAGTCTGGTCGACCGCAGCGGCTCGTATGACTTCGGCCTCGCTGCGGCGGCCTGTCTTCCGGCAGTCGCCGCCATTCTTCTTTGGGCCTTCTGGGGAGAAGATGCTGATGAACGTTCCGAACCTGCCTGATCGCCGCGAGTTCCTTGCTCGAACCGCATCGCGATCGATGCTGACCGCGGCCGCCCTGTCCGGAGCAACGGCCGCGGTGTCCGGCCTGCTCCCGAACAGCGCCGCGGCGAATGCTCAGACGCCTGCCCGTCCTCCTCGAATTGCTTTTCTGGGGACGGTGGTTCGAAAGCATTCTCATGCTCAGCACTTTCTTGACCGCATGACGCTGGGATACACATGGGGCGGACAGTGGCAGTCGCCGCGCATTGAAGTGGCGTCGGTGTACGTCGATCAGCATCCTGAAGGCGACCTCACCGATGACCGGGTTCAGCGGCATCAGCTGAAACTGTTTCCGACCATTGAAGAAGCGCTGACACTGGGAAGCGACAAACTGGCGGTTGACGGAGTGGTCATCATTGCCGAACACGGCGACTACCCGAAGAACGAAAAAGGGCAAACACGTTATCCGCGGTACGAGTGGTTTCGGAAGGTAGTTCGAGTCTTCGAAGACAGTGGCCGCAGTGTTCCGGTGTTCAGCGATAAACACCTGTCCACGGTCTGGGACGAATGTACCGACATGGTGGCCACGTCGAAGCGTCTGAACTTTCCGTTTCTGGCCGGTTCGTCTCTGCCCGTGACATGGCGACTGCCTTCGGTGGATGTTCCCTTCAATGCGGATCTCACCGAAAGCGTCTGCGTGGCTTACGGTGGAATCGACAGTTACGACATTCATGCTCTGGAAACAGCTCAGTGCATGTCCGAACGTCGACGAGGCGGGGAAGTCGGAGTTCGCGAAGTGCACGCGCTGAAAGGTGATCGTCTGTGGCAGAGACTGATGCAGGACGACTGTCGCGTGACTCGTCAGCTGATTGTGTCTGCGCTCACACGAAGCCACAGTCTGCCCGTTAAGGACGGATTTCCGACTCAGGCCGTGTCTTTTGACTGGCTGAAGGCGACCCTGCCGCAAACCACCGGATATCTGGTGACTCATCGCGACGGATTTCGCACGACGATGCTGCTGACAGGCATCCACGACTTCAACTATGCCGGGCGGCTGAAGGACGGCAGCACAGTTTCGTGTCAGATGTATCTGCCCATGCCGGGGCAGGGAGCCACCACCGCCGACTTTTTCAATCCGCTGACACGACATGTGGAATCCATGCTGCTGACAGGCACGGCCCCGTATCCCGTTGAACGTACTCTGCTGACATCCGGCATCGTGATCGCCGGAGTTGACAGTTTGTTTCAGAATGAATCCCCCGTGGCGACTCCCGGGCTGGAAGTCCGCTATTCTGCTCCGCAGCAGTCCACGTTCTGGCGTGAGTAACACGCGGGGATCACGGGACACTTCTGCCGACAGTTCAGTTGGGTTGCCTTGTCGGTGTCTGTTCGACCACCCATTCGTCGCAACGCGGGCAGTGCCCGCACCCGATTCGAGCTCACGCTCGGAAACGCGACTGCGTCGCTCAGAAAAGATCCGCGCACCGTGCGAGCACCTGACAGAGTAAGATTCTCAAACAGGCCGCTTCCGAGTCATACGTGCATGAACGCCGGGAAACCTTTAAGATCCCGCGCCGGTTGCGTGACCGGCTGTGATTTTCCGGGGTTGCCCTGATTACCTGTTTTGATCGCCGAATCTGTGTCGACAGAAAAAGCCGAAGCGCTGGTCATTCGTCAGGCGGATTTCAGCGAATCCAGCCGAGTCGTCACGTTCTTCAGCAGAGAATTCGGAAAGATCAGCTGTCTGGCGAAAGGGGCCAAAAGACTGAAGGGGCCCTTCGATGCTGCTCTTGACCTGCTTTCCGCGTGTCGCATAGTCTTTCTGCAGAAGACTTCCGGTGCGCTGAATCTGTTGACTCAGGCCGAGCTGATTCGTCGGTTCGCACCGGCACCCCATCAACTGATGTCACTCTACAGTGGCTACTATCTTGCAGATCTGCTCAATCGTTTTACGGAGGAATTCGACCCCAACGCGACGCTTTACGATGCGGCAGAAGCGGCTCTGAACCAGCTTGCGGACGCCGACTGTGATTATGCCACCGTTGTTCTGTTGTTTGAAGTTCGCCTGCTGGTTGTGACCGGCCATTTTCCCAGCCTTGCTGAATGCATTGCGTGCGGAGAAGAAGCCAGGATTTCCGGCCGATTCGCTCACTGGGTCAGCCAGGGAGGACTGCTGTGCGAACACTGTCGGCGTCAGGAGTACGCCGGAAAGTCTGTTTCAGCAGCGTCGGTGAATATTCTGCGCAGCGTCGCAAATTCTGAATCCATGCTGGCATCGCGGCTGAAACTGTCAAAAGAACAGATTGCCGAATGCCATCGACTGACAGTGTCCATCATTACCAGCGTGCTGGGGAAAGTTCCCGGCACGCTCAGATACCTTAACTTCTGAACGTGACCGGCTCGCAGGTTCATTCGACATCCCGCGGGAACATTTTCGACTGCCGAAGACCGTTCGGCCTCAATCGATCTTCAGAACATGACTTGTTGCAGGAAGCACAATCGCCGGATGGAATCGGTGACTGCAGTTCCGGCCGCCCGGCCGACTGCGGCTTCCCGTCATCGTACGTCCGGCCGAAGCCGGTTGCTGCTGTTGATTCCTCTGATGATGCTGGTCGGCTGCCGCTCGCTGCGTCCTTCGGATGGTGAAGGCATTTTCGCCGCTCGCAACCCGTTCAGTACGGAATCGATTCGCGGGCCGCTGGAACGAGCCTTCAACGGAGACGAAGATCCGCTCACCAAAGGCCAGAAATTTTCTGCCGCCGGACGCAAACAGGTCGAACTGGCTCGAAAGCAGTTCGAAGAAAAGCAGTACGCAAAGGCTGCCAAAACCTACAAGAGCATTGCCGGCAAGTACAAGGAATCGGCCATCGGCGAAGAGGCGTGGTTTCGCATCGCCGAATGCCATTTTGCTCTGCAGGAATACCCCAAAGCTCAGGACGCCTACGAAAAACTGTTCGTCGATTATCCGTCCACCAAGTACGTGTCGGACGCCAGTCGTCGGATGTTCTTCATTGCGCGAACGTGGCTGGAAATCACCGATCCGGTCGCGAAGGAACAGATCCGAACCGTCAGTTCGTCTGAACTTCTGGACGAAACCGGGATTTCGCCGGAGGACAAGTCAGCTCCGCAGACGGCCAAAGCCAGCATGGCTCCGAATTTCTTCGACAAGACTCGCCCGTTTATTGATACCAACGGCCGGGCTCTCAAGGCGCTGAAAGCCATCTGGCTGAATGATCCTACCGGACCGCTGGCCGACGATGCTCTGATGCTGACGGCGACGTATTATCTGCGGAAGGAAAACTTCATCGAAGCCGATCGGTACTTCGAAATTCTCCGCGATGAATATCCGGACAGTCCGCATCTGGAAAATGCGTACGTTCTGGGGGCCCACGTCAAGCAGGCGTCCTACCAGGGCCCGATGTATGACGGAACCACTCTGGTTTCGGCCGAGAACCTCAAGGAACGCACACTCAATCTCTTCCCGAACACCGAATCCCGCCAGGAACTCCGACAGGATCTGGGCCGGATCTATCAGCTCAGAGCTCAGCGAGCGTGGAGCACCGTGGACCTGTGGAAGCGGAAGGGCAATCCGCGAGCTGTCGCAATCGCCTGTACTCAGGTCATCACGGGATTTCCCGATACCCGCTACGCTCAGCAGGCTCGGGAAGAACTGCGAAAGATCGACCCCGCAGTCGTTCGCGGGCTTCCGGAAATCGGTGAGTTCATGAGGTCGCTGCCGGAAGAGGTTCCGGCGGAAGCCGACCCCGAACCGGAACGGCCTCCAGTGAAGTCGGTGGGATTCAGTCGCTTCCTGCCCTTTGGGAAGTAGAGGCTGGCGTGAACGGTCGAAATGCCATCCGAATCCGGTCGCTGTTTCTGTTCAGCGTGCTGCTGACCGGATGCGGCTACGTCTTCGGCCCGCCGACCATGCCTGGTGTCCGCACCATTCACGTTCCGGTCTTCAAGACGGATTCCTTTCGGCGCAACCTGGACTATCTGCTGACCGAAGCCGTGCAGACGGAAATCAAGAACCGGTCCGGTTATCGCCTGGCCGATGCTGCGACTGCGGATACGGTGCTGGAAGGTCGCATCATTGATGTTCGAAAGACGCCGCTCAGTGAAACGCGCTTCGACGATCCTCGCGAACTGCAGCTGATGCTGGGAGCTCAGATTTCCTGGATCGATCGTCGCACCGGCCGCATTCTTCAGCAGCAAACCTTCCCCATCAGTCAGCAGCTGTCCCAGCACGCGTCGCAGGTCAGCTTCGCTCCGGAAGTCGGCCAGTCACTGGCCACCGCTCAGCAGGACGCCGTCCGCCGCCTCGCCTCGCAAATCGTCGACCTGACCGAGATGTCCTGGTAACGGCGATCTGAAAGTCTGAGCCGACGGCGCTCCCCGAGCCTGTGTCCCACTTTCAGGCTGTGCAGGTCATCTGCTGCGCCGGCAGGCAGAACCCCGGATCGCAGCGTGGCCACGTGTGTCCCGCCGATCGCTCGTGGTCCACTGGCTCTGCCGGTGAATCTTCAGAGACAGGACGCACACCGGCAAAGCCAGTGCCACACCTTCGGAAAAGGCTGGTGTTTTGGGCCGTTTGTGGATTCGCGGAGCTTTTCGTGTCACATGCAGTCGCTTTCTTCGCTGAAGTGTTTATCAGCCAGTCAAACACTCTTCAGGAGACACCACAATGAACTCAACTCTCAAAACAAGCCTGATCGCCCTGACAGTTCTGGTCGCAGCCAGCCGAATCACCGAAGCAGGCAATTTCGGCGGCGGAAACTCACGCAGCGGAAGCGGTGGCAGCTCGCAGAAATCGAACGGGGGTGGTTTCAGCCAGCGATTTCGACAGAGCCAGAGCCAAAACCACAGCAACAACAGCAATCACGGCAACCAGGTCCCCTACCTCCACAAAAACGTTCAGCAGCACAACACTCACCAGCTGAATCAGCACCATAACGTTCAGCAGCACAACACTCACCAGCTGAACCAGCACCACAACGTTCAGCAGCACAACACTCACCAGCTGAACCAGCACCACAACACTTTGAACCACTGGCTGGGCCATGACAACGTTCAGCATCAGGTCCACGAAGCCGGCGGGTTGGCATCGTGGCTCGGACGGTAGTCTTCCCTCAGAAGAACCAGATCAAAGACAGGACGCCTCATCGATCAATGATCGGTGAGGCGTCTGTTCATTTCATCCTCGCATTTCTGAAGTCAACGCACGTTTCACCCCGACATTTTCCCGCTGCGAAACTCAGCAGGATCGTTCGCCCGGTGGTGGCGTTCTTCAGTCCTGTCTGCAGAACCTGTGACTTTTCAGTCGGGTCCTGCCGCCGAGCGTTCGCTCACACAGCGGGAATCGTCGCGCTGGCAACCTGGCTCCACGGGCCGGCTTCGCCTTTGGTGTTGACCCACCGCAGCAGGAAGTTTGCAGTGCCGCTGCCTTCCTCGCTCCTGAAAGTCACGACTTCCGGTGTGCGAGTACTGAAGGCCACAAAGCGATAGTCTTCCGGGCTGGCCGGCGGAGTCTCCGCAACGCTGCAGTAGACTTCACAACCGCGAACTCCGGCAGGGCGACCTTTGCGAGTCGGCGTCGAGACATCGGAATACATCACCGTGAGCTCAAGCCGATCGCTGCCGACGACAGTGATCGTCGGAAACGTGTGAGGAACAGGAACCGGAGTGCGGGTTGTCTTGTGAACCGGCAGTCCGGCAGCGGTGCGAGCCGCATCGCTGATGGTGTCATTGGCCTGAATCAGTCGAGCCACCGAACGAACTGTCTCTTCCAGAGTTGCCCGAGCTTCGTCCTTGCTGACAACAGCCGCTTTGGCCGCATCGCGAGCAGCAACGGCCGCCGCATAATTCGCGTCCCAGTTTACCAGCTGACTTTCCAGCAAAGTCGCTCGTTCCGGAGTCACGTCATACAGCGACGGGTTCTGAGTAATTCGACTGACGAACTGTCGCACAAACGAATCGAAGTCGCCTTCAGAAGCCGGGATGAACGGTGATTTGATTCCTGCAGCTGCCATGAGTCAGTTCCTTTGTCGAGAAGAGGGCGGAGGAGTGGTTTCAGTCGCGTCGTTCCCGGGACAGGCAGACCTGCTGCAAAGGCGAGCGTTCAGGCACGATCCCGATGGATCAAGTGATGCGAGTCCAGAGGAATCACGCCGGACAGCTCGCCAGCCAATGCTGCTGACACGAGAAGACAATGTTCCCGATCGTCCCCCAGGGGAATGATCAGCCACAGGAATCAGCAGATTTCGCCGAATGTCTCCCGGACCACACTCTGCAGGTTCCACATGAACGGCCTGAAACAGTTATTCCCGTCATTTCCGGCCCTCCACCCCCCGAAACCCGCCAATTTCAGCTCTCAGACGCCAAAGACCAGATCAACGGAAACAGAAAACTCATCAATTCCCGCCCGGACCAGAGGAGCGGGCGCCGGGACCAGTGAAGCGGGCGCCGGGACCAGAGGAGTTGGCGCGAAAATTAGAGGAGTTGGAGAAAAGATGAGTGGAGCGGAAGTTCTCCGGCCCCCTGCGCAACCCGCCCCACGCGCAATTTCTCCCCAAAACTCCTCTGCGCTCTGGTTCCGATGAACTGTGCACCGGAGTCCAGTCGTCAGGCTGCGAGATTGCTGCATTGCGCTTGCGGGCTGAAGGCTGGACTTCAGCGAGGCTACGCAATGAAGTCGCGATAGGCGAACAAATCAAGCGGAAGGTTCCGGGACTCTCGCCAGCGTTCTGCTTCGAGACGCCGCCAGCGTCTTCGCTGGGGCGAGTCCAGACCATAGATTTCGATTGTTGTGCGGGCCGCGTGCTGGTCCGATTGCGATGCTTTGGGGTTGGGTTTGATTTCTCCGGTCGTGAATTCGAATCGGAAATATCGCTCGAAGGTGTAATCCGGAGCATCCGGGTTGATCAGGCTGTCATCCCACTGTTCAAGCTTATGTGACTGACAGCCGCCGCAGCAGAAGAACAGATTTTCCCAGGCGTATGCCAGGTCAAGGAATCTGGGGTCACTCTTGGGGCGAAAGTGCCTGACCGATTCAGGCTCAACGGTGTAGCGACTGCTGTGGGCGCAGTGTTCCTGCGTCATGGCAGCCAGATCATCGCGGATCCAGTCACGCACAGTTCGATTTTGTGACCGTACCAGCTGAAACTGGCGGCGGGGTTTCTGGTCTTCAGCTGCTTCCCACCGTTCGTTCCACCGATCACCGTTTTCGATAACCGCAGGAGCCGCAGGACGAGCGGATCTTCTCATTGGGCCAGAGTTTCCCTGAGTCAGAGTCGGCGAGCCTGGGAGAGTTCCCTCTGGCCATCATCCTGCTCAATGAAATCGCTGCGCCGTGCGATCACGGCGGCTTGTTCTTCCAGAACTTTCAGGATCTGCGTCACTGGGCTGAGCACCTTCTCGCGAACTCGGAAACTTTATCAGCAGTCCTTCCGTTTCCGGGTCATACCACTGGTTCAGCCTCAGAATATCATCGACGACGTCCATATAAGTGTCGCCCTTGCTGCAGGCGATCGGTTTGTCCGCGGTCACCACACCGGAATCGTCCGCTCGGAAAATGTGAATCCAGCCCGAGTTCACTGATGAAATCACGAAGGGAGAATGCGTGGCGGCAAAGATCTGAGCATTCGGAACAGCTGTTGAGTGGCCGCAGCAACCGACGCTGCCATGCGGGATGCAGATGGCTTTCGGTTCGTCGAGAAACAGAATCAGCGGGATGTCGAGCGGGTCCGGACATCAGGAAACCGTGACCTGCTTCGCGACGCAGGCCACCAGCCATGCAATGATCGATCGCAGACCATCCGGCAGAAGCGACAACTTCATGCTGGTCGTCCCCCAGCGGACAACCAGATGCACGTCCGGTTGAGGGCGAACGAGAAACGTAAACTCGCGGCCCGTCACCGTTCGCATGGCGGACTCGAATCGCTCAATGATCTGTCGACCGAGCTTCAATGCGCGGAACACCTCCCCGGGAGATTCCATCGCGGCCCCGAGTTTCAGGTTCGCCATGCTCTGGCAGACGATGCCGTCGTCGGAATTGTTCCGTTCCAATGAGAGATGGCTGATCGGGTCTCCAATTGGAACCGGGGCAAGTGCAGAGATCTTCTGATCTGAGATTCGATTTGTGCCTCGGTAGGACTGGGCTGCTGTTGGGCCTCTGCGGGCTGCCCAGGAAATTGTGTTTGTTTCGGAGGTGTTTCTTATTGGACGGACGAGGCGCGGATCGAGTATTTTACCCGATCGGTCTCGTAAACCGCCGTTGCAATAATGGTCCGTAATCGCACGCATCATTTCGTCATCTTCAATCTCCAGAACCTTTCGAAGCGTCTGGATATAAATCGCTGCTAATTCGTCTGACTTTGCGACGACGATGACGTCGGACTCGCTGAAAGGGTCGAGGCGAGCCTTCAGGTCGGCATCGTTACCGGCCGCTGCTTCCAGAGCACACAGCAGCCGAGTCTTGCCACAGCCATTCTGTCCCGTCAGGAGATGGACCTCCGCCAGCGATTTTGACTCGCCCTGCGGGAACCCAATGGTTGCGTCCGCAAATGGTGGGAACGATTTTAGGGTGATCGATTCGAATCTCATCTGTCTCTCTGTGAGCTCTGCAAAAGAACCGGCCTGAATCTGAAGTATAGCGCGCTTCGGGAAGACTTCAGAACATTGGCTGCCCGTCCCCGCGAATTTGCCGGGTTTTGATGGCCGGACGGAAGCGGGAGAAACGGCGAGCATAACAGTGCTCTGCCTGCTGTTTCTGCCGACACAAGTTCTGTCGCTGCGGGTTGTGACCGAGGCATTTTTTTCGTAGAGCTCGGCTACCCCGGCGTTTTCCTGCAGAAAAACTAACCGGCAAAGCCAGTGCCACTCGCCTTTGAAACTCCCCGCACCGGAGTCCAGTCGTCAGGCTGCGAGATTGCTGCATTGCGCTTGCACGGTGAAGGGTGAACTTCAGCGGCACGGTTGTGGGTCACACTTCCAGCAGAGGTTCGGTGGCGTCGCCGAAGGTTTTGGGTGCGGACGTCCATTTTGTCCATCATGCTCAGGAACAGGCGGCACATCTGGCGGTTGGGGTTTCGTAGTCGGAGGTTCTGGCTGCCTTTGATTCTTCCGCCTCCGCCGCCCACCATCACCACCGGAAGTTTGGTGGTGTCGTGGCTGCCGGTCAGGCATGCTTGAGCACAGCATGATCATGGAATTGTCCAGAGCCGTGCGGTCGCCCTTCCCGAATGCATGGTTCAGTTTTATGAGCGATATACGCCATCTGTTCCAGGAAGAACTGATTCCACCTTCAGCCAGTCTTCCAATGTTGTGCGACAGCAGATGGTGAATCAGTAGTCCACACCCAGATGCGGAAAAGCGCAGAGTTCCGTGGTCGTTGTTCAGTTTTAAGGTGCAGACTCGAGTCGTATCTGTCTGAAACGCCAGCACCAGAATGTCGCTCATCAGACGTACGTGTTCGACGATGTCCTGAGGATATCCGTCTTTGGGGCGAGGTATATCGGTTTGCGGGAGCGTTGGGCGCCAGCCCTGCAGTTCGCCTCGTTTTCCCGCCTGCTGAATTCTGTTCGACTTCACGCACGGAATTCGTGTATTCATCCAGCTTCGTTGATCCAGCTGACTGATGTCACGCCGAAAGTCGCGTGAGCATCTTTTCCAGCACCGCATCCAGCACGCTCTTGTCACCTTCTGGGCACTGTCCTTGAACAGCTGATCGAAGGCCAGAGCGATAAACTGCGCGGGCGCGGGCGTGGTGGGGCTGCTCCAGGAAATGTGCGAGCTGTACAGCATGGAATAGTTTTTGTGAACGGACGGGTTGGCTCTTTTTCGCAACCCAGCACCAGACTGGGGAAGTTTGGTCTGGTGTCCGACTGTCTGAGCCAACAGCTGATCAACGCTGGTCCTGCTGCGAATGGTTCCTCCGGACGCCAGAGGAGCTCCGGACAGCAGGTTGCCCGTTTGAGAACTGTGGATGTTGCCTTTCAGAGCTTCTGCATTGTAGAGGCCTCGGATAAACACCACGCGATCGCGGAAGTCGTTCAGCGGGATGGTGACCTGGCCCAGTCTCCCATGTCCTTCCCTGACCTTTCGCCCACCACTCGCGAGAATGATAGCCGCAGCCGGAAAACAGAATGGCCATGCGCGAGTCGGAGCCGAACTGCTCTTCACAGAACTGCCGTCTTCATCTCCCCAGACTCGAGTCGATTCCATCCACGGCAGAGCCATGCCGACTCCGAGACCTCGAAGCATTGTTCGTCGTGAACACAGGTGAAGAGTCATGGGTTGCCTTCGGGAAGAGTTGTGCCGGATTGAGGAACAGTTTTTCGAATAACGTGTCCGGTACCGGCTGTGCCAGTGCTCACCTGCTTCGAAGAGATCGACCGACAGAGTCGGTGGCAGCACACATTCGACAGGCACTGGTACACAGGAGACGCACCGCAGATCACGGACCAGCCAGTCACTGTGTTCCACATGCTTAAGTGGCGAAGAGTTCAAGAACAACTTTGCCGCCGTCGGGTCCGGTGAGGGTGAGTCGGTGGTGTCTGCCTTCGTGCCAGTATGTCAGATGTTCGGCGTCGAGTCCCATCAGGTGCAGGATCGTGGCGTGAAGATCTCAGCGGAACCTTCCTTCGACAAAGCCTCGGATCGCCGGTATCGCTGGTTCGTCCGTGAACATAGCCGCCTTTCGTGCCGCCGCCGCACAGCCAGAACGTGAACCCGTTCGAATTGTGGCCGGTTTCGTCCTTGCCGTCGCCGGGAACAAGTCCGGGGCGCCCGAATTCTCCGCCCCAGATGACCAGAGTTTCATCCAGCAGACCTCGCTGATGCAGATCGTCCAGCAGAGCCGCGATGGGAGCATCTGTCGCGTCGCAGTTGGCTTCCAGATCCCGCCGATGATTCTTGTGCTGATCCCAGCTGCCGTGATTCACTTCGACAAACCGAACTCCGGCTTCCACAAAGCGCCGAGCCAGCAGGCACTGCCGACCGAAGTCGGTGTCTTTGCACGTGCCGACACCCGGCTTCTGCTGTCCGACTTGATAACGATCCAGCGTGGCCTGAGTTTCGTTGCTTAAATCCAGCAGTCCCGGCGCCTGGCTCTGCATACGGAATCCCAGTTCCATGGACTGGATCACGCTTTCCAGTCGACCGTCATCGGGGCGAGCCTGCAGGTGGCGATGATTCAGCGACTGAATCAGGTCCAGCTGCTTTCGCTGAAAGTCCAGCGACGCTTCGCCACCGGTCACATTACTGATGGTGGCGGTCGACATGTTCTCGCCATTGACGCCGATCGGAGTTCCCGTGTGAATCGACGGCAGGAAGCCGCTGGAATAGATCGACGACTTCGATGTATTCAGACTGATGAAGCCGGGCAGGTTTCGGTTTTCTGTTCCCAGACCGTATGAGATCCACGAACCCAGACTGGGCCGAGGTCGCAGGCGATCGCCGGTATGCAGCTGCAGAAACGACTGAGCGTGAATGCCGGTGTCGGCGTGCATGCCGTTAATGACGCACAGCCTGTCGGCGTGGCGAGCGGTTTCCGGCATCAGTTCCGAAATCATCAGACCACTGTCGCCGTGCGGACGAAATCGGTAGACGGATCCCGGATGAGGCTTCTTTCCCGTCTGCGGCTTGTGATCGAAGGTATCCATCTGAGCCGGTCCGCCGCTCATGCACAGAAAGATGACCTGCTTTGCTCGAGCTGTCACCGCAGGAACGGGATGCATTCCCGAACCGGATTCCCCGCTGCACAGGCTCTGCAGAGCCAGGTATCCGAATCCGCAGGACGTGGTCTGAAGCAATCGGCGTCGTGAATACATGGCTTCCGGTCCTGGCTTGCGAAGGAGTGGTGGAATGATGGTTGATCGGATCAGTCAATGTAACGAAATTCGTTGCTGGCCAGCAGAGCCTGGCACAATCCCGCCCAGCGTTCGAGTTCTGTCCTGTCGTCGGACGTGGAATTCAGAAAGTCAGCGGCCTGCTGAGCTTCCTGATCCGTTGGATTGCGCTGCAGCACTTCCCGCCAGACCAGGCGAATTGCCGTCCTGGGATCGGACTGGTCGGCCTGAATGATTTCCGCCAGTTGCTTCGACTGTTCCTGCATCAGCGAGCTGTTGAACAGAAACAATGCCTGAGCCGGAATGACGGACTGAGTTCTCTGGCTCTGCACAGCAGCGAAGTCCGGCAGATCGAACGCGGCCAGTTCCGGAGGCGGCGAGTTTCGGAGATAACACAGATACAGACTGCGATGACGACTGGGCTGATGCAGGTTTCCGGCAAGGTTGACCAGAATGTCTCGATGCTGAATGATCGATCCCCGAGCGGGCTGGAGGTCGAGATCTCCACAGACGGCCAGCACCGCATCGCGAAACTGTTCGGCATCCAGCCTGCGCCGCTGATGAGTCTGCAGCAGACGGCTGTCGGCGGCGACGTTCTGCTCAGGGTCAGTGATGCAGCTGCTGATCTGATACGTGCGGGACAGAGCAATCGCGCGAATCATGCTTTTGACAGACCAGCCGTTCTGCACAAATCGAGATGCCAGATGGTCCAGCAGTTCGGGATGAGTCGGACGGTCGCCGTAGACTCCGAAGTCATCCGGAGTGCGCACCAGGCCTTCGCCAAACAGATGCATCCAGATGCGATTCACCATGACCCGAGCCGTCAGCGGATGCTCGGCCTTCGTCAGCCACATCGCCAGCTGAAGTCGTCCGCTGCCCGTTGCGTCCGGTGCTGCGACCGGCGCATCGGTCACAGCGATGGCGGACAGAAATCCGCGAGGAACGGGGTCTCCGGTTTTGGTCGGTTCGCCTTTGACGTGAATCCGCAGATCAGTGGCCTCCTTTTTGTCGCGGACACCCATCGCCAGAGCTGCGCCGGTCGGCCAGCGCGACTTCGGAATCTTTTTGGGCTTGCCGGTGTCGGATTCCGTCAGCACCACGGTTTCGACAAAATTGTCCGGCGGTTTGATTCCTTCCGTCGCCTTCAGCACATGCAGGTCTGTTGGTGGAGCCGTCAGACCTTCGTGCCCGGCGACGCCCCACATGGTTTCAGTGCTGGCGAAGATTCCTGCCAGAGCATAATAGTCGCGCGTGGGAACGGGATCGAATTTGTGGTCGTGACAGCGAGCACACGCGACGCTGAGCCCCATGACGCCTCGGCCGACCACATCAATCTGATCGGCAACGACATCCATATCAAAGTTGTTGTTCATGGCCTTCGCCGGCTTGGCTGTCATCGCCAGCAGACCCGTTGCCACCAGTTGCCGGTCTCGATCCTGCGGCGTTTCAGCCGGAAGCAGATCTCCCGCCAGCTGTTCTCGCAGAAACTGATCATAAGCCATGTCGCTGTTGAAGGCCGCGATCACATAGTCACGATAACGCCACGCATGGGGAAAGGTTGGATTGCGGCCCAGCCCGTCATTGCCGTTGGATTCGGCATAGCGAGCGACGTCCAGCCAGTGTCGGCCCCAGTGTTCTCCGAACTGCGGACGCGACAGCAGGTCATCCACCAGCGCCGTGATGCCTTCGGTTCTGTTCTGCTGAATTCGGGGAGACCAGGCTTCGAGCTCATCGACTGTCGGCGGCAGACCGATCAGGTCAAAGAACAGACGTCGCACCAGAATGGCGTCTTCAGCATCGGGGCCGGGGCGAAGAGATTCCGCTTCCAGCTTTGCAAGCACGAAGCGATCGATCGGATCGGTGGCCCATTGGTCGTCCTGCACCGGCGGGACTTCCGGGACTGTCACCGGCTGCAGCGACCACAGTTCTGCGGCGTCGGGTTTGTCGGTTTCTGATGTTGCAGCATCGCCGGCATGAGGTGCGGGGTCGGTTCGAGGATCAAAGGCTCCGCGCCCGATCCACGTTTCGAAGTCGCGAACCACTGCGTCCGAAAGCCTGCGGTCAGGAGGCATTTCGATGCCGTCATGTTTCAGAGCCAGCAGAATCAGACTGTCGTCCGGTTTGCCTGGCACCAGCACCGGACCCGCTTCGCCGCCGGACAGCATTCCCGAACGACTGTCCAGCAACAGTCGACCTCCGACTTCCGCCGATGCTTCCGAATGACATTCGTAACAGTGAGCCACCAGAACGGGGCGAATGCGGTTTTCGAAGAACGCTCGATCCTGCCGGATGTCAGCGTCTTCAGCGGATGCCGCGAATGCAGTCAGCAGCAGGCACCAGCTGAAAATTATTCCGGAGCGAATCATGGCAGGAACCGGATGAGGCTGTGATCGTTCGAGTCGACTCTGTCAGATCCGCGCACAGCGCGCGAATCTTTTCTGAGCAACCCAGTCGCGTTTCCGAGCGTTCGCTCGAATGGTGTGTGGGCACTGCCCACGTTAGGAAATCTGATGCGTCCGCGAGTGACCAGTACAGACGATCCTGTTCAGTGTGGCCCTGTCGAGCCGAGGACAAAGACAGGCAACATGGAAGGAAGCATTTTTGTGCCTGCCGGAAGGAAGAACCAAGGTACCGCCTGACCGCCGATCAGTCAAATCGAATTCCCCCTGTGCGGCCGCCGGGCCAACAGAAACCGGCCGCGAGCCGGACTCGTCTGCGCCGGGGCGATTTGTCGTCGGCCACCATGGAAACTGAGGATGTCTGCTGTCAGGATATGATCGGCACTTCGCCATGGTTTGAGTCCCGTGTCCGCCATTCTTCTGAAAGTCCGTTCCATGCGATGGATTCCGGTTTGTGTCATCTGCATTTCGCTGCCGGTCGCCGCCGACGAAGCGATTCAGTTTCAGGCTCAGGTTATCGACGACAATGTCGGCAGGGTGTGTTACGCCGTGACCACGGCCGACGTGAATGGCGACGGTCGGCGGGACATCGTCGGGCTGACGGAGAACCGAGTGATCTGGTACGAGAATCCGTCATGGGAACCGCACGTGATTCTGGAAGATCAGACACCGGCCGATAACGTCTGCATCGCTCCATACGACATCGATGGAGACGGACAGATCGATTTCGCTCTGGGCGCCGGATGGACAAAGATCGGAACATTGCACTGGATCTCGCGCAAACCTGACCCGCAGGAGAAATGGACGGTGCATGCCATCGGCGAAGAACGGTCAACTCATCGCATGCGATTCGCGGACGTGCTGGGAACCGGGAAGCCTCAACTGGTAGTCTCGCCGCTGCTGGCCACTTCCGGAAAAGGAGCCCGTCTGCTGGCGTTTGAGATTCCCGCCAACCCGGCCACAGATCGCTGGAAGGAAACTGTTCTGAACGCCGACATGAATCGCATGCACAATCACTGGCATGCTGACATCAACCACGACGGCCACATCGACACTCTGACCGCCAGCCGCGAAGGACTGCACCTGGTCCAACGAGGAGCCAACGGATTCACCGCGGAAAGACTCAGTTCCGGAGCGACCGCGGATGAACTCGATCAGAACGGCTCGGGCGAAGTTCGTTTCGGACGAATCAAAGAGAAGGGCCTGATCGCCACGGTCGAGCCCATGCACGGACACAGCGTTGTGACGTATTCTCCGTCAGCCGACGGCTGGCAGCGAGAGGTTGTGGACACCGGCTTTCAGCGAGGCCATGCGATATCGCTGACCGACCTGAACGGCGACGGTTCCGACGAAATCATCTTCGGCCACAGCGACACGCCCGGCACCTTCGGAGTCATCGTTTACCACAGCCCCGCAACACCCGGAGACAAGTGGCAGCGAATCGTCGTCGACGCCGGAGGGATGGCAACAGAAGACCTGCTGGTCGAAGACCTCACCGGCGACGGCCGCCCCGACATCGTCGCCGGCGGCCGAGCTTCTCACAACATCAAGCTGTATGTGCAGAAGTAAACGGCGTCAGAGGTGAACGCCAGCGCGCTGCTTACGGCGGGAGCACTCGAGCGCAACCATTGTTTTGGCGGAGAGTTTCAGGCGTCGTTGACGCGAGCCTTTGACCCGCCTTCGATGAGGGGAAAGGTCTGGCCTCCGGAGTCAATGTCGTAATCAAAGGTGTTGTTGCCGGATTTGACATCTGCCTGACTTCAGATCGGGAATTGTAGGCGGAGGAATTCTTTCGGGCTTACCCTGCCGGTGAATCTCCACCTTCGTTGCTGGCCGATCCGGCGACGCCCGTGGAGATCCTGACCGTGTGCTGTCCGGACCGCGTGCCATCAACGGTGTTCGTACTTCAGATATACTTGCCTTCCGCGTCGGTGACTGCGACAGAACCACGTCCGTTTGCAGGAGCAACCTTACCATTCTCGCGCCTTCCAGCGGCTGGCCGTAAGCAGTTTGATGGTACCGCTGACGAATCCGATCGGCGGCGTGTCACCGCCACACTCCCCGCGGTTGTAGACACGTAACAGTTACCAGGATTGGGAGAAGAACGGCCGGACGCGGACTCATCGAATTGGATTCCGTTGAAGAAAACGAATTTCAGGAACAAAGAAGCAGGCGGTCCTCTGGTTGTTCGAGAGGCCGCCTGCGTGTCATGTCAGGACCTCGTGCTGAGATCAATATCTTCACCAATTGGAATTCCGTCTGGTGATTCCGACCAGCTGCTCAACGTACTGTCAATCGGCCAGTTTGAAACCAACGAAGGTGTTTTTGTGGTCAATGTTCTCACTCGATGAACCGGACGGCTCCATCAGCCAGCAGGAACTGAGCACCCCTTCGTGAAGGCTGCTGAACGACTGGACACTGAGCAATATTCGTCTCGTGAGAACCGATTCATCGGGCATCGAGTCGTTCCGACAATGGTCATCAAGCCCTGATTCCATGCGGCAGAGGTATCCTGAGATGATGGTCCGGTGGTGTTGTTGCCGCGAGTTGCGAGAAGAGTTCCTGCGGACATCCGAATATTTCCATTCTCCATGCTCGTTCCCCGCATAGAATGGTGTTGCTTCCAGTCAGTGATATCCCGCAGCCCGGATTTTGCTGTCGCGGAAGAACGCACCAGTCGAACCAGTGGTCCCTTCGGACTGGATTGACGCCTTCTTCTTGCTGGGCGCTCGCGGTTCCATTCGCCACCACGTAGTTGCGGTTTCATCCCTGGTGCCGGTGTTGACATCCGCCGTATTTTCAATTGCGTATCCTGGGTCAAGTGCGGGAATCGGGCAGCGGGCCCAATATCCGACGGACAGCGAAACGCAGCCAGTAGTCCGCATTTCGTTCAGATGAGCAGTGATTGCCGCCGTTGGTCGACTTGTGCCGATGTCCAGCAAATTGAAAAGAGGTGCTCTGATCGATCTGTGGAAGAATAAATGCGGACCACGCCCAGTGGCCATCGTTGTCGGGAACCCCGCCAGCCCCGCGCAGGTCAACATAGGCCGGAGGAAAAGTATTGTAGATGTCGTGGTAGTTGTGGAACGCCAAACCCAATTGCTTCAGGTTGTTTTTGCACTGAGTTCGTCGTGCAGCTTCACGGGCCTGCTGAACCGCGGGGAGCAGAAGGGCGATCAGAATGGCAATGATGGCAATGACCACCAGAAGTTCGATCAGGGTAAAACCTCGCTTTTGGACCTGAAGACTCTTCATACGTGTTCCTTTAAAGATAGACAGGAGTACAGAAGTGAACGAAACCCGAGTTGAAACGGCATTCAAGACGAGCCATCCGGATATTTAATCCGAGCAGGGAAGAAAGTCATCGGACGATTTCGTTCTGTCTCGAAATAATCTGAACAAAACAATTGCTTTAAGGTGCTGCTGGTCGCTTCTTAAATAGCATTGCGATGATGGCGACCAGTGCTTGTGTCGAACGGCGAGTTTAGCGACTTTCCGCAACCTCAGGTCGCGACTCCTGAGCGGCTGATTTTTCTCCCAGAATGCGACATGAGCGAAATCCCACCTCCGTGATTGCGCGGGGCTTCGTTCGTGAGTAGTTTCTTGCGAAACATGCGCGCATGATGCGTTCATCCGTTCTGAGCGACATGGTCGCACTTTCGAGCGTCGGCTCGATTGGGGTGGCCCTGCCCACGTCAACTGATGAATTCTGATTCGAAGGGGACATGCGTTGTCCCCGGTGCAAAATGAATTTGCTGTAACGAGCTGCTCGCTGAGCCGGAGCTTCTGGCATCGTTCCCGGATTAGTGGGGCATCAGCTGCCGCTTGCCAGAGTAAATGTTGTCCTCAGTGACAACAACGTCCATGAGCACGTCGTGTGCCTGCATGGGGATCTGGTCGAAGATCTGACATTCGAATGCGACTCCGACCAGAGTTGCATCAGAGCGAGCCTTTGAGAGCAGTCGGTCGAAATATCCCCTGCCCTGACCGATTCGTCCGCCCCGGCGGTCAAAGGCGACTCCGGGAACGATGGCCAGATCGACCTGATCCATCGCAATTCGTCGATCGGGGTGAGAGCGAAGAGGTTCGGCCGGCTCCGGAATGCCGTATTTGCCGATCGCGAGGTCGTCGACGGAGTCCAGTTGAAAAAGCTGAAGTCGGCGGCCTTCCTCGCACCACGGCACTACGATGGTTCGATGAGAATCCAATGCAATCTTCAGATCGGTCACCGTCTGAACTTCGTCGCGAACACCGACATAGAACAGGACGGTATCCGCGACCGCATATTGCGGCAGAGCCATGACGGCTCCGAGAATTCGTCGGCTGAATTCCGCCCGATTCTGCAGTGTTGCGCGGCGTGTTCTTGCCTGCAGTCTGAGTGGCCGTTGATCAGTCGGAAATTGCATGCGCAGGAGTCCTCGCCGACGAAAGGTGAGCATTGCGTCCCGCAGCAGCAATTCGGGATAACATGCCGTCGTCCCGAAGTAAATTGCGATGGAGCAACGAATCAGGCGTCGTTGACGCGAGCCTTTGACCCGCCTTCGATGAGGGGAAAGGTCTGGCCTCCGGAGTCAATGTCGTAATCAAAGGTGTTGCTGCCGGATTTGACATCTGCCTTGACTTCAGACTGGGAATTGTAGGCGGGAGGAATTCTTTCGGGCTTGCCTGCCGGTGAATCTCCACCTTCGTTGCTGGCCGATCCGGCGACGCCCGTGGAGATCCTGACCGTGTGCTGTCCGACCAGTGCGCCATCAACGGTGTTCGTGTACTTCAGGATATACTTGCCTTCCGCGTCGGTGACTGCGACAGAACCACGTCCGTTTGCAGGAGTAAACTCAACATTCGCGCCTTCCAGCGGCTGGCCGTTGAGTTTGATGGTACCGCTGACGAATCCGATCGGCGGCGTGTCACCGCCACACCCCGCGGTTGTGAGACACGCAATAGTTACCAGGATTGGGAGAAGAACGGCTGGACGCGGACTCATCGAATTGATTCCGTTGAAGAAAAACGAATTTCAGGAACAAAGAAGCAGGCGGTCCTCTGGTTGTTCGAGAGGCCGCCTGCGTGTCATGTCAGGACTCGTGCTGAGATCAATATTCACCAATTGGAATTCCGTCTGCGATTCCGACCAGCTGCTCAAACGTACTGTCAATCGGCCAGTTTGAACCAACGAAGGTGTTTTTGTGGTCAATGTTCTCACTGATGAACCGGACGGCTCCATCAGCCAGCAGGAACTGAGCACCCCCTTCGTGAAGGCTGCTGAACGACTGACACTGAGCAATATTCGGGCCCGTGAGAACGGGATTCATCGGGTATCGAGTCGTTCCGACAATGGTCATCAAGCCCTGATTCCATGCGGCAGAGGTATCCTGAGATGATGGTCCGGTGGTGTTGTTGTCGCGAGTTGCGAGAAGAGTTCCTGCGGACATCCGAATATTTCCCATTCTCCATGCTCGTTCCCCGCATAGAATGGTGTTGCTGCTTCCGTCAGTGATATCCCGCAGCCCGATTTTGCTGTCGCGGAAGAACGCACCAGTCGAACCAGTGGTCCCTTCGACTGGATTGGACGCCTTCTTCTGGTTGGCGCTCGCGGTTCCATTCGCCACCACGTAGTTGCTCATCCCCAGGCCGGTGTTGACATCCGCCGTATTTTCAATTGCGTATCCTGGGTCAAGTGCGGAATCGTGGGCAGCGGGCCCAATATCCGACGGACAGCGAAACGCAGCCAGTGGTGTCCGCATTTCGTTCAGATGAGCAGTGATTGCCGCCGTTGGTCGACTTGTGCCGATGTCCAGCAAATTGAAAAGAGGTGCCTGATCGATCTGTGGAAGAATAAATGCGGACCACGCCCAGTGGCCCGTCGTTGTAGGGCCCCGCCAGCTCCTGCGGGTCAACATACGCGGAGGAAAGACCTTGTAGATGTCGTGGTAGTTGTGGAACGCCAGCCCGAGCTGCTTCAGGTTATTCTTGCACTGAGTTCGCCGCGCGGCCTCACGGGCCTGTTGAACGGCGGGCAGCAGGAGCGCAATGAGGATCGCGATGATTGCTATCACGACGAGCAGTTCGATCAGAGTAAAACCTCGTGATCGTTGACGAAGACGTGCCATGGGGGACCTCCAGAGATTAAAAAGGAGAAGAGAATGGTTTGTGCCCACCGATTGGTAATGACCGAATTGCGAACAAACCGAATTCCGGGATCTACGGAAACTAATTCCCAGATCTGAAAACACTGTTCAGAATAAGAACGTTGAGGGAATTGTCCAGAGTTTTTGAGGCGATTTCCGCTCAGAATCGCGCAGCTCTCGATCAGGCTACCGCCGGTCTCTGGCAGAAAATGACGTCACTGCCGGATGCCACTTCGAAAACGCGGCGGGGAGCTGAATTACAGAACGGCCTGAATTCGGGACAGGAATTCTTCGTTTGATTTGAACTTCATCAGCGTTCTTGTCAGCTGTTCCATAGCCTCGATGGGGGACAGGCTGATCAGGCTGCGGCGGAGCATGGTGACTCCTTCCAGGATTTCCGGTGCCAGAATCTTTTCTTCCCGGCGTGTGCCTGAACGTGTGATATCGATGGCTGGCCAGATGCGACGGTCGGCGAGGTCGCGGCTGAGTACCATTTCCATGTTGCCTGTGCCCTTGAACTCCTGAAAGATCGCTTCATCCATGCCGTTGTTGGTATCGATCAGGGCCGTGCCGCAGACGGTCAGAGAACCGCCTTCGTCGAATCGTCGAGCTGTTCCGAACAGCTTCTTGGGCTCATCCAGAGCGCGGATATCCAGACCGCCGCGGCCTGTTCGACCGGACGGATTGACGTACTTGTTGAAGGCTCGAGCCAGTCGAGTGATGCTGTCCAGCAGGATGAAAACGTCCTGACCTTCTTCAGCCAAACGCCGTCCACGTTCGACAATCAATCGGGAAATTCTCACGTGACTTTCAACGTCATGGTCGAGTGAAGATGCAATGACTTCACCCTTGACGCTGCGAGTCATTTCTGTGACTTCCTCAGGGCGTTCATCGATGAGCAGAACCATCAGATGAATTTCAGGGTGATTCTGCGTCACGGAATTGGCAATGTCCTGCAGCAGCATGGTTTTGCCGGTGCGGGGAGGTGCCACCAGGAGTGCTCGCTGACCCTTGCCGATCGGACACAACAGATCCATGACACGCATGGTGACCGGAGTCTGACCCACTTCGAGTTTGATCTGTTCGAAGGGATTGATCGGAGTCAGGGTATCAAAGTGCTTGATCTCTTTGTACTCGTCCGGCGTATAACCGTCGATCAGTTCCACTTCCTGAAGCCGAGGTCCCTGATTCCGAGTGCCGGGGCCGACGTGACCACGAATCAGGACACCTTCGCGAAGTCCGTATCGCTCGACGACGGAACCCGACACAAACGGATTGTTGTCTTCTGCAGCGTAGTTCTTCTTCGGATCACGCAGGAATCCGTAACCTTTCGCATGCAGTTCCAGAACGCCATCGAATGTCCCTTCAATGACCTCGCCGGCTGGCTGAATGGTCCGAGTTCGGCGCGGAGGCGGACCACCGGCAGAACGTCCTCGTCCACCTCGGCCATGGTCACGATCGCGAGACTGTCCTCGGTCCGGCTGACGTCCTCCACGTCCTCGCTGAGAACGACCTCGTCCGTTATTCTGAACCTGGAAGCTTTCGCTATTCTGTCCACCATTCTGTCCACCATTTGTCTGGCCGTCGGTTCGCGAGTCCCCTCGACCTCGGCGGCGACGTCGGCGACGTCGCGGTCGACGGTCTCCATCGCCTTCCGAATCGTTCGAACCAGCGGATGACCGAGGTTCGAAATCTTCTCCTCCGGCACTGAAATACTGCGCCAGGTCGGAAAGATCGGGCTCTGGTGCGCTGGTTCCGCGTCGTCCCAAGCGGGTTTCGCGAGCTTCTTCCATCACTCCGGCCGGGTCATCGACCACACTTCGAGTGAGCTCTTCCCGGGACGGGCCTGATTCCTCGGCACTGGTATCCCTGCGAGCCCGCGTTCGCTTTTCGGCAGCGGGTTTTTCGTCCGAAGTCGCTCGTCCCACTCTGCGTCGTGGTTTGGCTGCGGCTGCTTCATCAACACCATCGCCGAAATCGTCGTCTGGAGACGAAACGGCTGAGGCTTCGTCAGTCGTCTTTTTCCGCGTGACCTTCTTCTTTGCGGTCGATGTGCGGGTCCGACGAGGAGTTTTCGAGGACGTTTCCTCGGCGCTGGAACTGCTTGAAGGCATAGGAAATCCTGATTTCCGGTGAACTGTGAGCTGGGGGGCAGGATGGCATCAGCCGCGAAGAAATCTGCCCGGCAATGTGAAAAACACGGCGAGACCGGCACGTACTCGGGCCGTGATCACTGCAACTCGATCACAACTCGGATGCCGATGTTCCGCAAACAAACAGCGAGCCTGGGAAGGCAATGAAACGAATCCCGCTAAGGGGATCAGGAGCTGATCGGCAACTCTTGCCGAAAACCCTGGCACGAGTGTGTACCGGGCAGCCACCTTTTGAAAACTGAGCGCTGACAATCTCCCCGGAACAGAGCGGCCGGAACATTCTCCGGGACCCCACCGGAATTCAGGCACCGGCTTCGCCTCAAGGGGATTCTGACAGCAGATGAAGCACCGACAGATCGTGCTTCCGGGAATACTCGATGATTCCTGAACGGACGGACAACGGACAGTCACCTCGGAATGCCGTGCAGCCAATCCATCTGCATCCCAGTATTAACTCAAGGAACTCCCGTGTCAATCGATCTCTGCCGGATCGAGCGGGACATTTTTCAGGGATTCTGTAATTTGCCGCGAAATCGCGAACAATTGTACACAGGTTCACTGAATTCGACGCGATTTCAACTCGTCGACTCGTAACGCGTGCTGAATTCTCCCGTATTTCAGGGGTTCCTGTTTGAACTGTGTCCGGTGTTCTGCAGTTTCAAAGAGATACAGCTGATCATCAAAAAAGACGCCGAACCGGATACTTCCCACAACAGCCTGCTGTTCTTTGTAAAGCGTGATGGGGTCACAACCAAGGTTCTGAGGCGTGAATTTTCGAGGGTTCCGGCGGAATTCGTCCCGAGCTTCCGCTGAGCTGAAGTGGTACGTAATTCCCCGATCCGTTTCCGTGATCTGTTCCAGCCCGGACACCCATTGACGGTCTTTCATCAACCGAACCGGACAAAAGCCATCAAGGCCCAGAACGGGTTCCTGTTCCTTTTCCACTGCCGGTGATCCGGCAGCAATTGTGGTTTCGGGCACTGCAGGACCTGTCGGCGGTGACAGCTGGCGGCCTCGCCCGGCGACTTCTCTCAGAATATCGAGGTATGCCAATCTGGATTTAAAGCCGACGTTGATGGTTTCAGGAGACTGACCGGGGTAAACAACGATATCACGGGGAACGGTGGTGGCACCGTAGGTCTGAGCCACATCCGGCCGGTGCTGAACGTCAATATCAACGGCAACCAGCCCCTGCCTGAGCTGCCGGCGTACATCCGGCTGAGAAAACACCTGCGAGTCCATCTGCCGACAGGGACCGCAGAATGAAGCATGGAAATGGATCAGCAGAGGTAAATGCTGCTGTTCGGCAGCCTGCCGAGCCTGTTCATAGCTTTCATACCACCCTTCGCTCGCGAATGCACACTGGCTGAGGGCTGAAAAATTCACCAGGGTTGCGAGAACAAGCCGCGTCACCATGTGTTCAATCCATTGTCCGGGTTGACGGCAAACTCGGGGCTCTGTCGATTCCTGGTGAGCAGAGTACTTCCCGAATGTTGAGTGTGTCATTGAAATCGACGGTGGTTCACGCCGAGACACATCACCTGCTGCTGCCTCTGAAATGGGCGCAGCGACCGACGAGTTTCGCCGTTCTCCCTGAGGAAACTATCGACCTGGAGCGATGCGATCTCCAGGATTGTCTGGCTGAATCTGCCTGTCATTGGAGAACAGATCGCGAGAAGTTCCTGCGCGGAAAACTAGGCTGAGTTTATGGTTCGGGAGAAAGTTTGCGCGGTCCCGGGCAGCGGGTATGGCTGAACACGACATTCCAGCGCGCAGCCTCGATTCTCTTTGACACGTCAGAATGTCTGTTCTGAATTCAGCCGCCCATGAACCTGACACACAGCCACGCCAGCAGCGGGAACAGCAGAAAGATCATCGCAAACGTCGTCAGGGTTGCTCGCGTCTTATCCGGCCACCGTCCCATGTTTCCATCCCGCCTCTCTCACGGGCAATGCTGTCATGCCTTGATCTGAGCATCCTCTTCAGGACATGCGTCACTGGATGCATCAAACCACTCAGGCTTGAACTCGATTCGCTTCTGATGCTTCATCGCCAGGTTGGCGGTCAGGGCCATGATGGCGTCCGCCATAGCCACATGGCCATTGCAGCGGAGTTCATTCTTTCCTGTGCGAATGCAGTAACAGAAGTGTTCCATCTCTTCCCTGTAACCGCGGCTGATCGTGTCACCCATTCCTGCCTGAGCATTGCTGGCGGCAGCGGACGGCGCGCTGGTTTCGTAGCTGTCCAGCACCGGGCCGCTACCCTTGCTGTCTACAACCCAGATTCGCTGTTCGATACCGCCTGGGCTGTCGCGACCTGCTTCCTTGTACAGCAGAGCTTCCTTTTCTGTTTTCATCCACAGCGTTGCCCGGCTGCCGAAGACGGCTTCCCCGTATGGTTCCCAGCTGTTTGTGTTCATCGAGGAATAAGTGACGATGCTCAGGTCACGCTTGTTCTGTTCATAGTGCTTTCCTGGGAATTCGAAGGTCACGAAAATCTGATCGTCGATTTCCCGATCGTCTTTCTGGGCGGATTCGGGACCGACACCTTCGATGCCGAAAAAGTTCTTTCCGCCAAACCCCTGCACGGCAACAGGGTGGACTTTCCCCAGAAAGATGCTGGCTGCATCCATCTGATGGCTGCCCAGTTCCGCCATCAGCCCGCCACCGGTTTCATTGTACAGTCGCCAGTCAATCAGCATTTTGGCCGTGGGATAGCCATACTGTTCCAGCGATCCTTCCTTTTCCATCTTTGTCAGAAGATCACGGTCCTTCTTAGACGCAGAGTCCCATTT
>JAWKTY010000029.1:0-75792 GCA_041398865.1 Planctomycetaceae bacterium | reverse complement strand
GACCTGAAAGCTGCCAAAGCCGGCCAGATTCAGATGATTGTGGATTCTCGCACCGATCCGGCGATCGACATCATTCAACAGGCAGAAATACTCGGCTTTCCCGTCGCCATCGTTTGTCTGTCGCCGGATCAAAAACGTTTTTCGGGTACTGAATCTTCTGATAGATTTCCGGCTGATGTCCCTGTGCCTGTGGTGAAAGAACCTGACCGTCCGCCCCGCTGACTCATTGTCAGGTCGAAGCCGCCGCTCGAAAGAGCGGGGACGCTCAGATCAAGTTCAAGCGGTGGCCTGCGCCACAACACAGTCTGCAACATGCCGGAATTCTCTCAGCTTCAGGCGGCCATTCAGGCCGGAATCGATCGACGGCTCCACACCTGCGTTCAAATTTACGTGTCCGTGGATGGACAGCCGGTGCTGGATGCAGGATTCGGCAGGGCGACTTCTGACCGACCTGCCGACAGCAGTACAATGATGCCGTGGCGTTCGGCCGGGAAACCCGTGACAGCAGCGGCCATCTGTCGGCTCTGGCAGCAGGGCGACCTGGCGCTGGAATCCCCGATTGTCGACCTGCTGCCAAAGGTATCTCGCCATGCAGTTGCAGGAAGCGTGACGGTTCGGCAGCTGCTGACTCATACCTCCGGCCTGCCGATCATCGACACCGGATGGCCGCATAAGACCTGGGACGAAACTCTGCGCGGAATTCTGAACATCACTTCACTGGTGCCTGGAAACGCCTATCAGCCTCAGAGCACCTGGTTTCTGCTGGGAGAAATCATTCGAAACAAAGCAGGCACCGGGTGGAGTTTTTCCGACGTCCTCAAACGCGATGTTCTGATTCCGCTGGGGATGCATGCAACTTCCTGCGGGTTTGAGAGCGACAGCAGCAACCCGGACCATGCCGATCTTCTGCCGGACATCTTCGATCGCGAGGCGGCTCAACTGGTGCCGTCGTCGCATGCGGCGGAACCCTGGCTCAGCCAGCCGTCACCGGGAGGCAATCTGCGGGGCCCGATTCGGGAGCTCGGTCAGTTCTATGAGATGCTGATGCGGGATGGGACCGCGTCGAACGGGACCGTCTGGCTTCTGCCCAAAACCGTCGCCGCGATGACGACGCGGCATCGAACCGGAATGTACGATGACACATTCCGGCATGTCGTTGATTTCGGGCTGGGACTGATCATGAATTCCAGCCGCTATGGGGTCGACACAGTACCGTACGGATTTGGCCGATTCAGTTCGCCGGAAAGTTTCGGCCATGGCGGGTCGCAGTGTTCCATGGCGTTTTGCGACCCTGAACACCGACTGGTCGTCGCCTGGGCAGCCAACGGATTCTGCGGAGAAGGACGCCATCAGCAGCGGAATCGAGCCATCAACGAAGCCATCTACCACGACCTGGGATTCAGCTGACATGAATAAGACACGAAACCCCAGGAAGTCACTGTGGTTAGCCCGAAAATCTCACACTTTGAAAGCACAAAACCGCCTTTGTGTGCGTAAGTCATTTGTGACAAAGATTTACAGCAACAGCAGGAGGCGGTTTTGTGGTGACAGAGTGTAGCAGACAGAAGTTATTGTTCGAGGGTCACGGGCGGCGGGAAGTTTCGGCCGCGTTTGATGGTGGAAAGATCACGTCAGACGGTGGTGGACTGTTGCTGCGGGAAGTGGAAGAACGGTTCGGTATCCTTCGATCCTTCACAGCAGGCTTCACCGATCATCGCAGTGAGCACTGTGAGTTTTCTGTCGAAGAACTGCTGCGGCAGCGAGTCATGGGAATCGCTCTGGGGTATGAAGACCTGAATGATCACGAACAGTTGCGGCATGATCCGCTGCTGGCTTTGATGTGCGGGCGGAAGGACATCACCGGACAGGACCGCGTGGCCGATGGAAGCAAAGGCGTTCCGCTGGCCGGGAAGAGTACGCTCAATCGACTGGAACTGACTCCCGTCGGTGCGAACAAAGACAGTCGATACAAGAAGATCGTCGCCTCGATCGCGACGCTGCAGAACACACTCGTCGATGTGTTTATCCGTCTGCGAAGCAGGCAGAGTGTGCCGACGGAACTTGTTCTTGATCTGGACGCCACCGACGATCCTGTGCACGGTAATCAGCTCGGGAAATTTTTCCACGGCTATTACAAAAGCTACTGCTTTCTGCCGCTGTATACGTTCTGCGATGGCTGGCCGTTGGGAGCCCTCTTGCGTCCTTCCGACATTGACGGGTGTGCGGGCACGGTCAAGGAACTCGAACGTATCGTCCCGAAACTGCGGGCCGCCTGGCCGTCCGTGAAGATCATCATTCGCGCGGACAGTGGCTTCTGTCGCGACCATATTCTGGGGTGGTGTGAGGAAAACAACGTCGATTACATCATTGGGCTGGCTAAGAACAAACGCCTTGTGCGAGCGATCGGCGGCGAACTTCAGCAGGCCCGTGAACAGTTTGAAGCCACAGGAACGGCAGCTCGGGTCTTCAAAGATTTTCGGTACCGCACAAAGAAGACGTGGTCCTGTGAACGTCGAGTCATCGGCAAGGCCGAACATCTTTCCAAAGGAGCCAACCCGCGTTTCGTGGTGACCAGTCTGTCGGCCGAACGAGTGGACGCACGCACGTTGTACGAAGATCGTTATTGTGCTCGCGGCGACATGGAAAACCGCATCAAAGAGCAGCAGTTGTATCTGTTCGCCGACCGGACCAGTACACACAACATGCGTTCAAATCAGTTGCGGCTTCTGTTCTCGACGATGGCCTACCTGCTGCACCATGTGCTGCGGGAATTCGGTCTGGCCGGGACAGAGATGCAGAACGCTCAGGCCGGCACGATTCGCTCAAAGCTGCTGAAGATCGGTGGTAAGATTCAGGTGAGCGTTCGGCGAGTGGTGATCAGCCTGTCCGAATCATTTCCGTATCAGCGACTGTTCGAACGGGTCCTTGCCAACCTTCGCGTCCATGAAACGCAGGTCTTACAGATGTGATCTCACCCCAAAACACGACAGCCCGCAACCAGCTCATCGCGTGCCTGGCGATTCTCTGCTGCGCACGTTGCGAAAAATCAGGCGCCCGGAACCAAAATCTGGTCCACACAACATCAGAAATCGATCAGGCTCCAGACACAACCTGAAAATCCTCCCGACAGCCAACTCAGTCTCGATGCTGTGAGACATCCGGGTTAGAAAGCGGTTTGAGTCGCCGACCGTCGTTGAATACAGTGCAGTGTCGGTGAATTTTTCAAAAAATTCGAGATTCTCAAATACAGAGCCGACTCAGGTGTTTTTCAACCTTCAAGGAGAATTGTATGGCTCGTTCGGCGTCACAAAGGTGTCGTTTGCGGGGATTTACGTTGATCGAACTGCTGGTGGTGATCGCAATCATTGCCATTCTGATCGCGCTGCTGCTTCCGGCCGTCCAGCAGGCTCGAGAAGCCGCTCGGCGGACACAGTGCAAAAACAATCTGAAGCAGCTGGGACTGGCCATTCACAATTATCATGACACATTCAAAACGTTTCCTCCCGGCTACGTGACGAATTACACGTTCTGGCGCACGACCAACAACGCGGCTGGCGATCGTCCGGGATTTATTGCAACCACGACCGACTACGCGGACTGGACGTGGTCGGCCATGATTCTGCCGTACATTGATCAGGCCCCGGCTTATAACGCATTGAACATCAACACGTTGCCGGCTGCCGTGTCGCTGACCAACGCCAACAGTGTGTCAATTCTGACTCAGCCAATGCCGGCGTTTCGGTGTCCGTCGGACATCGGTCCTGACGTAGCCTACGGCGCTCGCGATGTGAAGGACAGTAACGGCAATGTTGTCAACACAATGGTGTCGAACTACGTCGGCAGCAACCGGGGACACGTCAGTAATCTGAATGTTGCTTCGATTCAACAGCTAAACGGTCAGCTCGGAATCTTTGGCCCGAACACGAAGACCAAAATTCGAGACGTGACTGATGGCACCAGCAACACGCTGTTGGTAGGGGAACGTGCCTGGGAATACCAGATCATTGATGCTCTGGGAGCTTTGCAGAAGGCTCAGTCACGCGCCGGTCTGGCCATTGTCATGCGGGGCGGTCAGGACTCATCGGCACCTCCGAACGGACAGGGCAACGCCAATGGCTACGGTGACAGCATCGGAACAACAGGCCCCGGCCTGAACAGTAACGACATCCTGAATGCCACAAGCGTGGTAACCCACGGCCGCGTTCGATCGGGATATTCCTCTCTTCATGCGGGTGGCGTCCAGTTTCTGCTGTGCGACGGAGCTGTGCGTTTCGCCAGCGAGAATATGAGCCGTACCGTTCTTGCCAATGTCGCCGTTCGAGATGACGGCAACGTCGTCGGTGAATGGTAGCCTGCTGTTCATTGCGCAGCATTGGCTGATCTCTGCCAGGTGCGCTCAACTTCGTTGAGTCAGGATGTTGGGGAGAGTTTTGGCTCTCCCCGCATCCGACAACTCGGTCCGGAGCCTGCTTTGGTCGGCGTTTCCGGTCGGTACGAGTTTGTTTTGGCCACGTCCCTTAAACTGCTCTCAAAAATTTCAGGAGCTTTATGCTGATTCGAATCCTGCTGCTGTTCATGGTGTGCACTGTCTCCGGCTGTGGTGGAGGTGGCGAAAACTTCTCTCGAATTGACGTGTCCGGCGAAGTCTCCATCAGTGGAGTTCCGCTCAAAGCCGGGAAGATTATGTTCACAGGTGTTGAAGGAACGACTGTTGCCAATTCCATGGCGTTAGTTGCGGACAGGAAGTTCAAAACCGCTCCCAACATGGGCCCGTCTGCAGGAAAATACAACGTTGTCATCGTGGCTTTCGGAGACGGCCCCGTGGGAGAAGACGGTGACCCGCCGCTGCTCGGAAGTTACAGGGAAGAAAAGACGATCAGTGCCGATCAGGCGTCGATGAGTTTTTCCATTGAAAAGGGTGATCTTGTCCAATAATTGGCAGTATTTCCCATAAACCACTTGTCATTCACGGCTCATCCCAAGAGGATGCGGGAGGGGCTGGAATGCAGCCCGCTCACAACCGCAAAACGTTTCGCACTTATTTCATAACCAACACGTCAGTGAGGCGATGACAACCGAAGACCTGCGCCAGTGAAAGTCGGCGGCCAGGACACGGAGTGGTTTCAGTTGAAGTCAATACCCAACAACCCGAATTTTCAGCGACGAGCACCTCGTGTTTCATCGCTGGCAGTTCGGGTTGACGTTTTTCAAAAGTCCCATCTCCACCGCGAACTGTTCACTCCTTTGGGGTGGACTGACCGGTGATGGATCAGTCGATCCAGCAGCCGTCGGTCGGCTGCTTCTTTTTCGCCGCGGTTTCTCTGCGGCAGGTTCATTGAAAGGTATTTGTCATGATTCGAAGAGGAAAGAACCTGCGAGGCTTCACGCTGATTGAGCTTTTGGTTGTGATCGCGATTATCGCAATTTTGATTGCGTTGCTTCTGCCTGCGGTGCAGCAGGCGCGTGAAGCCGCTCGGCGGACTCAGTGTAAGAACAACCTCAAACAGCTCGGTCTGGCTCTGCACAATTACCAGATGTGTTTAAGGTTTTCCCGCCTGGGTATGTGACCAACTACACAACCTGGCGGACGACAAACAACACCGCAGGCAATCGCGACGGTTTCATCTCCAGCACAGACGATTATGCGGACTGGTCCTGGTCGGCCATGATTCTGCCGTACATCGATCAGGCACCGGCGTACAACCAGCTGAATGTCGGGAGTGTTCCTGCGGCCGTTTCACTGACAACCACTGCCAGCCAGAGCATCCTGGCTCAGCCGCTTCCCGCATTCCGCTGCCCATCAGATACAGGTCCGGACGTTGCGGACGGGGCCCGTGACGTCAAGGACAGCAATGGCACGGCCCACAACACGATGGTCTCAAACTATGTTGGCAGCAACCGAGGCAATGCAACGAACCTCAACGTTGCGTCAATTCAGCAGATGGGCAATCAGCTGGGTGTATTCACAGCAAACTCCAAGACGAAAATTCGTGATATCACGGACGGCACCAGCAATACTCTGCTGGTTGGCGAACGTGCCTGGGAATATTCGGCAACGGACCCGACTCCAGGAGGTTCCGGTGGCCCCATCAAGGCCAATGCCCGAGCCGGTCTGGCGATTGTCACACGAGGTGAAAACTCAACCGGGACAACTGCAGGAGGACGTCAGTGCAACAGCTGTGGTTACACGGACGCACTGGGGACAACCGGAATCGGTGTCAATCACGAAGATCTGTGGAACGGGACGACCATTGGACACGGACGTGTTCGGGCCACCTATTCATCCCGTCACGAAGGTGGAGTTCAGTTTCTGCTGTGTGACGGCGCTGTCCGGTTTGCCAGCGAGAATATGAGCATCACCGTCCTGACCAATGTCGCTCGGAAAGACGACGGCAACACTGTCGGAGAGTGGTAACCGCGTCCGGCGATCGGTCTTTTTTGTTGAATCCTGTGAGTGTGGGAACCGGGCGAAAGGGTTGCCCGATTCCCCAATCACAGTCGAATTCTGAGATGGCGTTCTTCCGAGGTGAATGGTTCTCTGAGTGTCAGAGAGCTCCCTGTTCACTGCCGGACTGCATGTTTTTTGAGAGTGAGTCGATGCTGCTTCGTTTTTTCAGTCTGTTTTTTCTGCTGGCCGTTGTCGGCTGTGGCGGAGGCGAGTCGTTCGATCGAATTGACATTTCCGGGACGGTGTCCGTTGGCGGTGCCCCGCTGAAGGCTGGTCGGCTGCAGTTGTCAGTTCCTCCGGGGGCTGAAGGAGCCAGTTCCATCGCGGTGATTCAGGACGGGAAGTTTCAGACAATCACCGGACAGGGCCCATCCCCGGGACCATATGACCTGAAAATTGTCGTCTACGGTGAGCCAACCGGAGAAGGCGAAGAGGGTGAACTGCCTGTCGTTGGTGTTTATTCTGAATCAGTGAAAATCGACAAAAGCAAATCAGAAATGAACTTCAATATCGAACCCGGAGATCTGACTGACGGCGGTTGATTCTCAACTCTGTCAACATTTCCGCTGACGGTTCGTCGCGGGGCTTTCCCCGAATAATAAGGAGCACAAAATTGAAATATTGCCTGTCATACTTAATTTTAGTTGCCCTCGCAGGGCTTGCAGGCTGCGGCAAGAGTATCGAAAACGCCGAAGCCACGGCGACCGGGACGGTCACGCTGGACGGAAATCCGCTGCCTGGAGGCGTTGTCGAACTGGCGCCGATGGACGGTGGCCGAGCGGCATTTGGAACGATTCAGCAGGACGGGACCTTTACCATTGCGACTTCCGCAGGCGTTAACGGCTTAGATCCGGGCGAGTATCGGATTCGCGTTACGTACGAACCACCGGAAACCGAAGATGCAGACGGCAACGTTGCTGAACAGGAAAGTCTCATTCCCGAGTCCTACACATCCGCCGAAGACTCGGGCCTTTCTGTGGTAATCAAGGCGGGTGAAGCGAATCAGATTGATCTGAAACTCAGCAGTGGCGCTGAGTAGTTTTTATGGGTGTAGTCGGAGGCAGAAGGCGCTGACCAAATTGCTGCCTCTTCGTTTTTTCCTCATCAGGACGACGCTTTTGTGGTGGCGCGTTGTCGCAGTCGGCTTTATTGAAAGGGTGTCATTATGAATCTCAAAAAAAGACATGTACGAGGCTTCACGCTGATCGAACTCCTGGTTGTGATTGCCATTATCGCGATTCTGATTGCACTGTTGCTTCCGGCGGTCCAACAGGCTCGCGAAGCAGCTCGTCGAACTCAGTGCAAGAACAATCTCAAACAGATTGGCCTGGCGATGCACAACTACCACGACGTGCACAAGGTTTTCCCGCCCGGATACGTTCAGCAGAATCCGAGCTCCGTCCACGTGCGAGCCCCCAACTGGATGTGGATGGCCTATATTGCGCCCTACATCGATCTGGCGCCGTCCTACAACCAGCTGAACGTAGGCGAAAACCCAACAGTGGTGATCAATGATCCGGTTCGTCTCGCCATTCTGCAGACACCCATCCCCGGTTTTCGATGTCCATCTGATGTGGGGACAGACCTGAATGACGATCACAACGATCGTCGCTGGCGGAATGTCATCACCAACACCGACGTACCCGGAGCCACGATCAACTATCTGGCTGTCAACAGTGCCGGGATTCCCCGACCGAGTGACGACAACGACGGAGACGGCAATCGCAAGGAAGTGGATGACGACGCAACCGGCGTGTTTTTCAGAGACAGCAAGACAAAAATCAGGGACATTACCGACGGAACCAGCAATACTCTGATGGTGGGAGAACGAGTTTACAAGAAGGTCGCCACGACTGTCAGTAACAACCCGTACGCCGGGACGGCATGGCTGATCAATGGTCGGGACGGACTTCAGAATCGATCGATTGTTTCCGGGATGGGGTGCGGACAACGGCGGCTGAACTGCCCGGAGAATTCAGAATGCCGGCGTGCGTTCATGAGTAATCACGAAGGAGGTGTTCAATTCCTTCTGTGCGATGGTTCTGTCAGATTTCTGAGCGAAAACATCGAGCACGATCCGGCCGGCAATCCGGCAAAAGGACAACTCTCTGTACGAGTACCTGCTGTCCATTCAGGATGGCCAGACCATCGGCGAATTCTGAAGATCCACGGACAGCCTGGAGGCCCCTGCTCTCGCCTGCTGAAAGCTCGCCGATGCTGCATCGGCGAGCTTTTCTGCGCAGCGAATCACCGCTCTTCCGGTGAGTCTCCTTCACGCCGATACTGTCAGCTTACGCCACTAATTTTCAGGACGATCCTAAAGGCCTCGACGTTCCCGATAATCCAGTTGTCCGCGCCAGCCGAGTTTTCTGTGCAGGGTGGTGTAGTAGCTGTGGCCGGGGAATCGCACGAGTTTGAAGGTCGTCTCTGCGCGACGAATCACAATTCTGTCCGCGGCGGCTGATGGAGCGGCTGATCTGGCCATCGACCACCAGCATGACTCCTTCCGGCGGTTCGACCACGGACAGCATGTAGATTCGATCTGCAGAATCGACGATGGGCCGAACCGTTAATGTATGCGGACAGATCGGGGTGATGCAGAACGCCTGCAGTTCCTGTCGCAGGATGGGACCACCAGCTGAGAGGTTGTGAGCCGTCGAACCCACAGGAGTGCTGATGATCAGTCCGTCGCAGCTGAACGTTGTGACCGGCTGATAGTCAATTTCCAGATTGATATCCAGCATCTTCAGTGAGCCCGCTGCGGTGATGGTCACTTCGTTCAGGCCCAGATCCGTACTCAGACTGCCATCCGCGAGATGATGGCGACATTCGAACATCAGGTGTTCCACAACTTCGTAGTCGCCGTTCTTCAACATCTGCAGATTCAGACAGAATTCATCCGGAGTCAGATCGGCGAGAAAGCCGAGGCGTCCCAGATTGATCCCAAGGATCGGGCGTTGCCGGGCTCCCAGCTGCCGACAGCCTCGCAGGATGGAACCATCGCCGCCCAGGACAACGACAATGTCCGCATCTGTATCACCGACAGACTGATCTCGTGAAAATGCTCCCACCAGGTTCACACCTTCTGCGGCCTCCAGTCGAGGCCGCAGTCGCTTCAGGTCTCCAGAACTTCCGGACGGTCACTTCCGGTCAGGACGATCAGGTTAAGAGTGTTGTCCGGCATTCTGTTTCAGTTCTTAGGCTCGGTCTTCCGCTGCGAGCCCATTCTGTCCGGGAGGGCGAACTCCAAGAATCAGGCAGGCATCCTGAACGGCAGCATCATTCCACATGGCTCGTTCGACCATTCGACCGGGCACTGTTCCGGAATCTCCAAAGGCCTTCAGAATTTTCACTAAAGGACGCGACAGACGGAAGCGAACAGCCGTTCCCGATCCAGGAGGAGATGACATCTCCTCCTGCCGGACATCCGCCATCGGCACGAAGTTCGACTCAGTTCGCGGATCCGCAAGCAGTCGGTGAACTTCGGAAAGGATTTCGGCCTGCTGCAGCTGGAAGGACTGTCCGTCTGCAGATGAATGCCCTGTGACCATTTCCTCACACATTCGAGCATGATTCAACAGAATCAGCTCATCGACGTGTTCGCAGATCGCCTGCAAAGCCTTTGCCTGAGAAGGCTCATCCCATGGCGTCCGAACCTGAGCAGCTTCGGAATCCGTAACCGTTTCCGATGTGCGGACCAGAGTGTGTCCGGTGTGGGAGCCATCAATGCGACGATCGTCGCTGAGGCGATGTCCGCCATGAAGCGGCCGCTGAAGATCGTTTATTTTCCGGGTTGTCTGCATCACAGGTTCACCTCGACAGGCCACGCGGACAGAACAAAGCATTCCGGCAAACGGGGCCATCGTCATTAGCTCGGCTGACGCAACTGCCAACCTGCAGTTTTTGCCGGACATCACGCCCCAGGATCGCATCTCAGGGTGGTGGCATGCCGACAGGGCAAACTGTGCGGGGATTTCGCGACGGGAAATGCAGAAAGCCCGAACTGCTCAGAAACGAACAGCTCGGGCTGAAATCAGTGGCCGGCGGAAACTCGATCGGCTGGCCTTCAGTCCTGCTCGATGATCAGCCGAGCGGGCGGAACCTGTCCGGCAAGGACGGCGAAGGCACCTTCCAGGCGACTTTCCAGTTCTGCATTGGATGCTCCCGACGGAATATGCACGTACTCTCCGCCGCTCATCCTGGCGATGGCGTCCATCAGCGTGGTGTCAGCACCGTCACCCATGGAAATTGTGTGAATAGTGTACCCGGCATCGAACGCTTCCTTGGCTCGGACAAAGCTGTGCAGAGCCGCTCGCCAGTTGCCGTCGCTGTTGCCGCCGCTGGTGTAATTGCTGTCGATGATCAGGTCGGCGGTCCCGTCTCCGTTGAAGTCGGTAATGTCATTCCAGTTCCAGCCGGTCGGCAGCGAACTGCTGCTCCAGCCACTGGGATACTGATTCGACTGGCCGTCCGTCATCAGCAGGATGGCACGCTGAGCACCATACCGGCCCTGGTTGTCGAGAAGTTCACGAGCCTTCTCCAGTCCATAGCCGATGCCGGTTGAGCTGTCATAGTGTCCGGCCTGTTTGTGTCGCTGAATGACGTCGATCGCCATGACATTGTCGGTCAGATGCACGCCATTCAGGTCAACCGTCACATCGGCTCCGTCTTCATTCAGTCCGGTTTCGATCCGGGCTGTGGTTGCATAGGTCACCAGCCCCAGATGGTCGCCGTATCCCAGATTCTCAAGGAAGGAGGCCAGTTTAGTCACGCCCTGCTTCATTCCGTGGAACGGATAGATGGGAGCTCGCCACAGGTCTTCCGACTGATCGTTGGCCTTGCGACTGTTGATCAGATACTGCATCAGAGTGCGGTACCCATATTTCTTGCTGTATCCCTGACTATTGAGCGAATTGCCTTTGACGTAGCTGATGTAGCCTGTCCACAGCGAATTGCTCTCACTTGCCGACGGCTTGCCTTTCAGCGTGCCGTTGTTGTTTTTACCTTCCTGAGGAAACGGAACGTACTCTTCCGGAGTCGATTCGAAATAGCCAGGAGCGACTGTATCGGCAACTGTTGACCAGGAACCGCTGCTTCCCCAGCGACGTTTCAGAGTGCCGCTGTTGTATTTGCGGTACTGGTAACCGCCGCTGGATTTTGAATAATAGCCACCACTGGAACTGCTGTAGTTCCAGTTATCCCAGTAGTTCTCACCGGGTGTATACAGTCCCAGGGTCTCCAGAACAGTGCTGGTGTTGGTGCTGCTGACGTAGGTTCCTGCTGCAGAATTGATCAGACCGAAGCCCGTTGAAGGGAACTTGGGTGTGCCGACATCGTCACTGAAACGAACGTCGGAATCCACCAGAGCCTGCCAGATGTCATCCAGTCCGTCTTCCACGGCTGTCTTTCCCAGTCGGTTGACCGTATCCGACTGCAGCAGACTGTCGAAGGTCATTGAGCCTGAATAGTCGAGCGTGGCGACAATGTCACGTGATTCGATGAAAGCGGTGGCATCAGCAGACAGCGAATGAGCTCGTTCACCGACAACGGGCGCGAAGATCAGCGGCAGTTTTCCGTCCGGCTTGGTGAGATCCGGGTTGGTCTTGCGAACCGTGACTCGCACCATGTTGTACGGCGGTGTGTCCCAGGTTTCGACGTAACTGACGCCATCGCTGGCCAGCAGGCGGGTTCCCAGCTGGACGTCGGTCGCCGGATCAATGTAGAAACCGTTCAGGCCGACAATTTCTTCCGCCATGCTGCGGGCCGCAGTGGCCGCCATGGACTGGACGGCAGCCAGATCCGTCACCCCCTGTTCACCGGCATTTCGAATCCCGACCACGATTTCCTGAGCCGCCGCCAGGGCAGCAGCGTCAGCCGTCGACTGCATTCGAGTCTTGGTGACGGTGATCATCCCCAGGTCAACCGACATCCCGATGAACGTCATTACTCCCATCAGGCTGATGATGGCCAGCACAAAGAAGATTCCTCGGCGAGCCTGATTCTTCAGGCGCGACGTGACATTCAGAAACAATGACCTGCGCATGTTACCCTCGAAAAGTTTGATGGAGCCGGATTGTGTTCAGATCCGAACAGACTCGGATCTGACGCTGATGTGGACCGGATTCCCTCAGCCTGTTTGCATTCAGTATTCAGTTTGACAGCCCGCCGCCCATTCCGGATCGCATGACCAGCGACGCCTTAACTTCCGCACCGCCCAGATAGTTATTGGGAAACAGACTGATGTGTTCATAGCCCAGAGTCAGAGTGATTCTCACCTGCTGAAGTTCATTGGCCGGATCGGCAAGGTCGAACGGCTGTCCGGCGTTGTCACCGACGTGTTCCACGGTGATGTCAAGTTCGGAACCCGGCAGCCCGGACGCGGTGACGAAATTTCGCAGGTCGCGTTCCAGTTTGGCATTGGGCGTATCCGGAGCCTCGACAATGTCGCTCCAGTCTGTATTCACCAGACGCCCGGCTTCCCGCACGGCGGACTGCATGATCGTGCTGGCTCGCAGAGCCAGTTCCCATTTCAATCGTCCCCAGAACCATGACAATCAGCATGGGCATCACGACGGCCGCTTCAACGGCAGCAACTCCGCGACGAATTTCCTGACGGGGCCGGTCGGCGGATCGTTTTGTATTTCGCATCCGCATGGCCTATTCCTTCCTCATCACGGACTGACCATACAGATTCAGTGCAGTGATCCACTTCGGTCCCAGAATGCCGACTTCGGAATAAGGAACCTGAATGCGAACGATGAACAGAGCCTGCGACGGCAGCGTGGACACTTCCACATCCGGAAGATTCTCGTAGTTGATGGTTGCCGCGTTGACATTCGCGGTGTCGAACACCGACGCGTCTTTGACCTGAATCTTCACGTTTTCGAGGTCGGCGTTGATGGCCTGATTGAGAATGTCGTGAGCTTCGGCGATGATCTGTGCGGATGTGGCCGTTTCACCAATTCCGGCTCGGGCCGCACGCCGAGCGGCCGAGTTCATGGTATGGATGGTCATGAAGCAGTGGCCGAATTCGATGAACCCGAAAAGCACGATGAAGAACATCGGCAGCACGACAGCGGTTTCAACCAGAGTTGTTCCGCTGCGATCGGGACGTGATTGTGAAAATCTTCGGCGCATGTGTTCCGGCCCCGACACGACGGGGAACAGCATTTCCACATGGGAGCGGGAAACACTGAAACAGGTAAGAAACCGTGACTGACTGCCGGATTCAGCAGAAAATCACAACTACCGTGCGGGGAACACGACTGTTCTGCGGGCGATCTTGTTGATTGTGGCCACAGAGTCGGCAGGGAACGCTGACTGTGAGAAGCCTGGCTCGGAAAACCCGACCCTGTCGGAACAAAATCTGAATCGCAGAAAATTTTTCTGAATTCGCCCGACCTGTCCGGACAAAAGCCGATGTGTGGAACCGTGACGTTCACCGGGGCCGTGATGCTGTCCGCATCACAGTCGACGTCAGCGGGTTTCGGACTCAGACAACGTCTGACGTTTTGCTGACGCTTCGGCCTGATTCTGACGCTTTTCCATCTGAACGTAACGTTCGTTCAGTTCCAGATTGAACGGAATGTGGCCGTCGTCCAGGTCGGTTCGCCGATGTCGAGCTCGACAGCGATAACACACCAGCATGTCGCCCATAAAGGTGTACAGCAGCATGTCGATCAGCGCAAATGCCATCAGCACGCCCAGCGCCGTTTTGGGCATGTGCTGAGACCACGCGATGGTGCTCAGCAGTGCTCCTGTGCCGACAAACAGCAAACCTAAAGCCGGCGGGAAGTCCTTCTGCCGCCACAGATCGGTGCAGCCGCAGATCCGGCATCGCCGACAGTAGGCTCCGTCAAAGTCGCCGGCGCCTTCATCACGTGACCAGCTGCACGACGAACACTGAACCGGGGCAGTCTCCGGTTCCGGATGACAGACACTGCGCTGCTGACACGACGGACACTGAAAAATGATGTGCATGGGGCGAGCATCTTTTCTGAGCGACGCAGCCGCGTTTCCGAACGTCAGCTCGGATCGGGTATGGGCACCGCCCGCAGGTCACGGAGTCACCGGGACCTTTCGGTTGTTCTCGAAGGTGATCTGCTTCAGTCCGGCCGGAGGCTTCTGCCCCGCGGCAATTCGTTCTCTGAGTTCATTCGAAAGCTGACGGATGACATCCTGTCGACCGGGATCGTCCGCCAGATTTTGCATTTCCTGAGGATCGTTTTCGTGGTCGTACAGTTCGCGGCCCTGTTTGGCTTCCGGTCCCCATTCCGTATATCGATAACGATCCGTCCGCAGACTGTAACCGACATCGTATTGCGTGAAGGCGGAACTCCGAGGCTGCTCGGCCGGGTTTTTCAGAGTCGGGACAAGACTGACGCCTGCGAGAAAATCCGGAGCCTTCAGGTCGGAAAGTTCGGCCAGCGTGGGGTAGAAATCCACCATTTCGGCCAGCGATCGTGTGGATTTTCCAGCGGCCGTAATTCCGGGCCCGGCCATGATCAGCGGCACGTGAGCGGCATTTTCAAACAGCGTTGTCTTCTGGTAATGACCGTGCTCGCCCATGTGATATCCGTGATCAGACGTGAACAACACGATCGTGTTGTCTGCCAGTCCCGTGTCCCGCAAGGCGTTCAGGATCTTTCCTGCCTGAGCATCGGCGAATGTGATCGAGGCGTAATAGGCCTGAATTGCCTGACGAGCCACATCGTCGGGCAGTTTGTTCTGAATCTTGCGCGTGATCGACTTTCTGGCCGGGTCCGGCAGAGTCTCCGGATATCCTTCGGGCACCTGCGGAACCTGAAGTTGTCCGGTGGGATACATGTCGAAGTATTTCTTCGGGCGCCACGTACGGAGTGTGTGGGCGGCAGGCCAACGGCCAGGAAAGAACGGTGTCTTCTTGCCGCGAACTTCTGCAGAGGTCGTCACGGCCGCGGCTGCGGCAATTCCATCGGTCTGTTCTTCGTCTGTCCCGTCGGCAGCCAGCCAGCTCAGCGTTCCACCGAATGATCCTGGAATCAGGCTGAAAATTTTGTCCTCGTCATCCACGTCCCGCCCCTCGGGATTGATCGTGTTGTTCCAGGAATCGGGATCGTCGTGTCCCGATGTTCCGATGTGCTTCGGGACGTTGTAGTGGAAGATCGCTCTGCTGATGCGAGTCGCCGTAACCGGTATCGCGGCAGACATCTGAGCCAGAGTGCTGACATTGGGCAGATGTTCTCTCAGATAGATGGCATTGCGGCGAATCAAAGTCTGGTCCGGATACAGCCCGGTCAGCGAAGGATGGCGACTGTCCGGCACAGCGGATACTGGCAGTAGGCTCGCTCAAAACGAACTCCGCGAGCCGCCAGGTGCGTCGATATTCGGAGTCTTCACCATCGGATGCCTGTAGCATCCGATGTCGCAGTTCAGGTCGTCACAAATCAGAAACAGCACGTTCGGACGGTCGGCAGCCGTCAGCTGTGCGGAACAAATCACTGCTGTCAGCAGGAACACGGACGACAGAAGGAATGCCTCACGGATGGCTCTGCACGAATCAGGGGAATCGTGGTGCTGGCAAAGAGAAGGCAGGAAGCCGGGTGACGCTGGCTTCCAGCCTGCGCCAGGGCAGTCGGCAGCTGGAAACTTACGCCAACTTCGGTTTGTCGTTGATCTCAAGGATGGTTATTCATTTCTGTTCCGAGTCAGCCTCAGGTTGCAGATAGCCAAGCGACTCCAGAAACTGATCGAGCTGTTTGATCGTCCTCGTAATGCTGCCGAGTTGCTTCAGTCCGTGGAGCTCCTTTGCCTCGACCAGGATTGAAGAATCCGTGCGGCTGGTTTTCGTAGGCTTTCAGTTCACAGCGATTGCCCGCTTCCGTCATGGTCTTCTGAAACAGCTGCACAGTGGCAAAAGGAACGGCTTCATCCTGAGTTCCGTGGAAGATGATCGTCGGAGGCAGGCCGCTGCGGACAAAGTGGTATGGCGAAACTTCCTGCGGTCGGCCGTCCGTGCGTTCAGCGATGTCCGCCAGTTTTTCGCTGTCGATCAGGTCGTCATGGTCAGCAACTTTCGCCAGAATCACGGCAGGATTGAAAAGCAGCAGAGCGTTGGGCATCGAACTGATGTCCGGAAAATCGCCGTCTTCAAAACCGGGCAGCAGTGCCGTTGCTGCAGCCAGATGACCACCGGCCGATCCGCCTCCGGCAGCGATGCGATTCGGGTCAATACCCAGTCGTTCACTGTGAGCTCGCACCTGTTGCTTGCCTTGCAGAATGCGAACACAGTCCTGAGGAAACACGTCCTGCCGACTTTGACTCCGATAATCGATCGAAATCGCGACCATTCCTCGACCTCAGATGCTGACACTGCGCAGAAACTGACCGGTGTCCCTCCTCGCCAGCCACCTCCGAAAAGAACACTGCTGCCGACACATCACCGGCCTGATGTCCTGCCGGTTCAAAAATCCACGCTTTCAGTTCCGCATCGCCGACCGTGCGATAGGTCTCCGTTCGCGAACCCGGCATGTCCGGCGGATAACTCCAGCTGGTCACCGGTTCAACCGGTTCATCGTTCGCCAGCACCGTTGCCGACGACGACATCAGCAGAATACGCTGCACTCAAAATCAATGAGTTGACAGGTGCCCGGCAGACTGCGACGTGCGGCTGCGGGAGACCAGACGAACTTTGAAGACGAATCCTGCATGACGGGGGAACTCAGCTGTGAGGTAGCGAATAGGAGAATCGATCAGCGGTCTGTCGAGGGCTGACGATACAGACGAACATGTTTCAGGTCCAGCACCTGGCTTCCGGGCATCTCCACGACCTGCAGAGTTCTGGCCGAACGGGACCTTGGCGGGAAGCCTCAATGTGCCGACATCTGCCGTGGCCCAGTCCCGGTTCCGGTACCGACTGCGGCCCGCTTCGTCGCGATGCGGAAGATCAACATCCGTCGGAGGAGCTTTCGGAACTTTGAAGAAGTCCAGCTGCTGATGACCCGCTGAAATCTTCAGCAGAATTTCCGGGCGATTCAGAAGGACAGCTGAACGCCAGCTGAACGTCGTACTGGCCCGCGGTCGCGACGTCCAGATCGAACCACGGCCTGGCTGTCGGTCCAGTTCGTCAGCCAGTCATTGGCAAATCCTGACCGCTGAAGAAGTAGCGGAGCATCAAACCACGCCTGCGGAGCGTGAAGTTCCACCGGATTCTGCTGCGGATGTCCGACCGGTGAGAAGTCGCTGCAGACCATCTGCAGAAATGTCATCAAACCATGCCGTACGCGGACGACAGTTCGCTGACAACGTCAGGATTCCCCCGCTGCGATATCCTGCTTCTGACCGGGGTCGGTCTGCATATCATACAACCGCCACGCCCCTTTGCGGTCTCGTCGCTGGCAACGGCTGCGGAACTCCGCTGTGTCTCGATTTCGCGTGAACCAGACGAAAGCGATCGGTCCGGACGGCTCCCGGGTAACGGTTGGTTTCATTGATGGGATTGTGTGTGAACAGCGTCCGCGCGGGGCCATGCAGAATCGTCCGAAACGCTCTCCAGCAGAGGTCGCAGACTGACGCTGTCCGTTTTCAGGACCATCAGGAACGCTCACATGGCACAAATCGAGAATTCGTCGGCAGCAGGTCGATGCGATGTGATCGGCTTCACGAGATGAGGTGTCCATCCCGCCAAGCCGGCCAGCGAACAAACAGCGGGAACTCGACTGCCGCCTTCATGTACACTGGTCTTCCCGCCGGCATACCGGCGTTGTAAATGGAACCTGGCGGTGCCGCCATTGTCGGTAAGAAACAGGACGAGCGTACTTTCAGCCAGCCGCGATCATCCAGAATCTTCAGGCAGGCGTCCCATGTTGTCATCAATGTTCTCGCACATTCCGTAAAAGGCCGGGAGACCTTCTCATCAAAGCCTTTCCGCCGGAATCTTTCATAGTATTTGTCAGGAACCTGATAAGGTGAATGCGCGCATTGAAAGCCAGGTGTAGCAGAAAAACGGTTGGTCTCGGGAATGTTCGATAAATCGAATCGCTTCATTCGTCAGGACATCGGTGATGTAGCCGGATGTCTGTTCGGGAACGGCTCCCGCAACAACGTTGCGTCGAAGTATGAATTCCAGTGTCCGTTGTTGAAGCCGAAGAATTCAGCAAATCCCGTCCCTGAGCCGTCAGTGGGTATTGTTCGCCGTTATGCCACTTGCCAGCATCCGGTGCGATAACCCTGCCGCAGCAAGGATTTCGGCGATCGTCGTTTCCGACGTTCTCATCGCTTCACGGTTATGAGTCACACCGTGACAGCCGGTTCGCAGCGGATATCCGTCAGCAAGGCCGCTCGCGTCGGAGCACAGAAGGAATTCACAAAGAAGCGTTCGAACTGCACTCCGGACCGTCCCAGCTGATCCAGATGCGGTGTCTGCAGATGAGGATTTCCGTGCAGCGAAAAATCGCCGTAACCCTGATCATCCGTCATCACCAGCAGAACGTTGGGCGACTTTGCCGAGCTGGACGCTTCCACAATCGCAACGTGACTGACCTGCAGACCGACCACCAGCACGGCGATCATCGATGTCCTGAAAGCAACCTGCGAACGTGTCATCCGGCGAATTCCCCGTGTGTCTGCAGGCAGCCGTCGCACCTGGAACACATTTCCGACACGACCGGCTGCTGTGAATTGCTCATCGTGGCGTGATGGGAAGGAATGTTCAACCAAACAGGAATGAAAGCGGTCGGGCGAGTTCCTCTGCCGGAGTCCAGTCTTCAGGCTGTCTGGTTCACAGGATGCTCAGCCATACTGAAGCCTGAACCGCCAAAGAAACTGGGATCGGCTGATCGGCAGAAGCTGCCGGTTGAAGAGGTTCGGGACGGACGGGGACGAGGAGTTTCCGAACAGAATCAGTGGTTTGCCTCGGCTGTCTGCAAAAACAATGGTGACTTTCTGCGAGCGTTTGGTCTACACTCCTGGAACATGCTGCCCGGCCCGCGATTGCCGCGGCAGGAATCTGAAGTCCCTCAACCCTGTTCGGAGTTGCAAGGATGCGTTCCGCTGCTTTTACTGCCCTTCTTTGTCTTGCCGGATTTCTGCCCACAGCGAATGGTCAGATTCCGTCGGCAGAACAGATCCTGAATCAGTTTCGACCGACTCATGCCGACGTCGAATTTGACACTCCGGAACCCAAAGAGTTTCCAGCGTGCAAGGTCGAAATTGAACGAGGCGAAGGAAAGGCCGGGTTTGTTGTATTCGGACCGGCCGGGCAGGTGCTGCGGCGATTCACCGATACCAACGGCGACAGCAAAGCCGATCTCTTCCGCTATTATCGCATGGGACTTGAGGTCTACCGCGACATCGACAGCGACGGAAACGAGAAGCCCGATCAGCATCGCTGGATGAACTGGGGCGGTATGCGATGGGGAGTCGACACCAACGAAGATGGTCGCATCGATCAGTGGAAGCTTCTGTCGGCACAGGAAGCAGCTCGTGTTGCCGTCGAATCGATGATTCGCGGCGACATTGCGACTCTGTCAACCGTGCTGATCAGCGCAGATGACATCAAGCAGATGAAGTTCTCGGCTGAACTCAGCGCTGCTCTGACAGAAAGCGTGAAGGACCCTGCAGCTCGAGTCAAAGCGACGATGGCCGCCACAAAAACGCTGACCGCTCAGTCCAGGTGGGTTCGATTTGATCCGTCCGTCCCCGGTTTGATTCCGCGGGAAGAAGGAAAAGCGGGCGTTGATCTGACGGTTTACGAAAACGCGATGGCCATCGTGGAAAACGGCGAACGGCACGATCTGATTTCCGTGGGTGAACTGGTGAAGGTTGGTGAGGTCTGGAAGCTGACTCAGATCCCCAGTCCGCTTGACAGCGAAGGGGCTCAGGTCCAAATCGGCGGCGTTCTCATGCAGCCTCAGATCGTCGGCGCGGCTGCCACGTCAGCGGCTCCGGAAATGGCCAAAGAAATGGAACAGCTGCTGGGTGAGCTGCAGAAGCTGGACGAAAACAGTCCCACGGCAAACATCACACCGGTCGCTCTGGCGAAGTACAATCAGCAGCGAGCCGACATCATTGAAAAGATCATCCGCATCGTGCCGACGGATCAGGAACGACTTCAGTGGATTCAGCAGTTTTCCGATGGTGTCGCGGCAGCGGTACAGACCGGTCAGTACGACGCCGGCCTGAATCGACTGACGGCTCTGCAGGATCAGGTGAAGGGAAATGACGAACTGCTGGGTTACGTCTGGTATCGCCGGGTTCTGGCAGAATACGCCGTGCGATTGAAAACAGAAGACGACAAGGAACGGCAGGAAGTTCAGGACTGGTGGCTGAAGCAACTGGAAGTCTACGCCGGCCGCTGGCCTCAGTCTGCGGATGCTTCTGACGCTCTGGTCCAGCTGGCGATCAGTCTGGAGCTGATGGGCCGAGTCGACGATGCCCGACGCTGGTACGGCCAGCTGGTGAAGGATCACGGGCAGACCAATGCGGGCATTCGAGCTCGTGGAGCTCTGCGACGACTCGATCTGGCCGGGAAGCCGTTCCAGCTGGCGGGCAAATCGCTCGCCGGTCAGCAGATTGATGCCGCCATGTACAAGGGCCGGGTGACTCTGGTGGTCTTCTGGGCGACATGGGCCAAACCGTACACGGACGAGCTTCCGGCTCTGGTTGAGCTTCATAAGAAGTATCAGAAAAACGGCTTTGAGATTCTGGGAGTCAACCTGGACGCGGATGCCGGCGGTATCAATACCTATATCACTCAGAGCGGCGGGCAGTGGCAGCACATTCGTGACGCCGGTGGAACGGACGGTCAGATCGCTCGCGACTTCGGAATCGTGTCGGTTCCAACCATGTTCCTTGTAGACAAAGCCGGAAAAGTCGCTGGTGCTGTCACCATGGAAAATCTGGAACCCTCCATCCTGGCATTGCTTGCGAATCAGCCTCTGGACGGTGCAACCCGACAGGGAGCCGCTCGGCCCGGTCCGGGGCGAGGCTGATCGGGTCGCCGCGATCAACGGAAACGTCAATTCGAATGACAATCAGGATTGCATTGCTGGGAGCCGGCTGGTTCGGACGTGAAGCTCACCTGAAGAACCTGCTGGCCTTTCCGGATGTCGAAGTGGTCGCCGTCAGCAGCCGCAGTACGGACAGCTGCAGACTGGCCACAGAACTGATCGGAGGCGAGCTGCAGACGTTCAGCGACTGGAGACAGCTGCTGCAGCAGCCGGACATCGACGCGGTGATCGTGGCGCTGACCAACGATCAGCATCACGCTGCCGTAATGGCTGCACTGAATCGGAGAATGCACGTCCTGTGTGAAAAGCCTTTGGGACTGAGTATTCCCGAATGCGACGACATCATCCGCGCGGCGGAATCTTCCGGCCGCGTCCTGCAGGTCGGGCACGAGATGCGTCATCAGGCGCTGTATCAGCGAATGAAGGCAATGGTTCAAAGCGGCGATGTCGGTGACCCGCGGATCATGTGGTGCCGGGAATATCGAGGCCCGATGCGCCCGGGCTGGAGGTCCAGCGAAGCGATGACCGGCGGTCTGCTGCTGGAAAAAAACTGCCATCATTTCGACCTGTTCAACTGGATTCTGGATGCTCGACCACTTCGAGTCTCTGCATTTGGTGGCCGTGACGTTCTGACCGACCGCGAACTGCTCGACAATGCTCAGGTCCTGGTGGAATTCGAGAACAGTCGACGAGCAGTTCTGGAAATCTGCCTGTTTGCACCAACCGGCGGGGACTGTGAAGTGGGTGTGGTTGGCAGCAACGGTCGCATCGATTCATGGAACCAGGCCATTCGGCTCGATCACCACCGCTTCCAGCCTCGGGAACATTCGTCCAGCCTCGTCCCCGATCCGGATGACGAAGCGGGGTTTCAGGATGCCTCCGGAAGAATTGACCGAGGCATTCGGGCGGAGCTACGGCACTTCATCGACTGCTGTCAAACAGGATCAGCGCCACTGAACAGCGGAACTGCTGCACGCATGACCGTCGCCGTCTGCCTTGCCGCTCAGGAATCCATCCGCCGAGGTCAGGTTGTTGAGATCGACGAAATTCTGAACCAGACGTGAGGTCTGCCCTGGATTGGCAGGAATCCGGAGTTGACATGGCTTGGGATTGCGCAGGTTTTGTCCGTTGTGCGGAGCTGTGTTTTGCAGCGGAGCTGCGGCAGCATTTCGGGGTGGGAGCTTCAATGGCTGTTGAGGCGACTGGCTGTGGCGGGGGTTCGGGGGGAAACGACGACGTCCGCTTCCAGCAGCAGCAGGCGGCTGGTGATGTGTTCGCGGGGGATGCCAAAGCACTGGTGCACGGCACTTCGATACTGTTCCAGCTGCGAGCCATAGACCTGAATGCGATCGGCCACCCATTCGCGCGGTTCGCCTGTGAGTCGATCGGTCTTGAAGTCGATGATGTCGGCTGCCACGGGACGGCCGTCAGCGATTGCCAGGACCAGACGATCAATCGTGCCCTGCACCAGGGCTCCATCACGTTTGAGCACGAACGGACGTTCATTCTCAACTTCCAGGACGGCTCTTCCGGAATTCAGATCCGCAGCCAGCGCCTTGAAGGGCGGCTGTTGAATGGTCTGAGCTTCAGACAGAGTGGCTCGCAGGTTGGGAAGTTCCAGCATCTGAAAGAACTGGAGCATGAGTTCTTCGGCGACATGCGGTGACACATTGTTCTGCAAAGCCAGCCGGAGCAGATCGCTGCGTTCGGGAATTCCGCCTTCCAGCCAGTGAATCAGTTCAAACCACGCGTGAATTACTGTCCCGCGGGTTCGAGGATCAAGGGCGGAAGCCGCAGTGGCTCGGCGGTCGGCCGATGTTCTGCGAGTATCGGCCAGCTGAATACGGGTTTCGGCATGGCGAGATGGAGCTTCCCGTCGCAGTCCTCGACGACGTACCGTCATTTCAGCCATTGCGACTCGGGGAACCAATGCGGCCGCCGACGGTTGAGATGTCTGCCGAGGCGTCACGAAACGACTGTCGCCGACGAACCAGTCCGGGTTACCGCATTCATAGATGGTGCGATCCGGAGCGGCCGTATGAACGCCGGTCAGCGAAGACGTGAGCAGTCCCGCATACGACGCGGGCGGCTTATCGGAGGGCAGCGGAGGAATGAACATGTGCAGCGCCTGTTTGGCTCGAGTGAGCGCCACGTACAGCACGCACAGAGCTTCGGAAGCCTGACGTGTGATTGTCTGATCGAAGGCATCCTGCAGATTCTGTGGCAGCAGGCTGCGGACAGTTCGGTTTCTCCAGATACAAACCCGGTCGGGTGACTCGGCCGGTGACGGGCTTCCCACCGCCGCTGACGGAAGGTTGAACAGACGGCTGTCCAGTTCCGGAAGGACCACGATGTCAAATTCCAGCCCTTTGCTCTGATGAACAGTCATGACGCGAACGGGAGCCGCTTCGGATTTGCTGAGTCGACTGGATTCGAGCATGCTGACAAAATCAGCAGGATTCAGTGACGGAGTCTGATCGAACTGCCAGCCCTGAGCCACGACCTGCTGGAGTCGCAGAATGTCGCGCTGGTGACAGAAGGGACGCACGGCTTCGGAAATCCACTGCAGTGTTGGACCGTAGCCGTCGTCCATCAGTCGATTTCGAATTTCCGAAGCTGTGTTGGCCGCCGCCAGATCGTCTGTCCATGTGGTGAGTTCCACCAGCCCGGCCAGAGGGGAATTCGCCACATGAAAACGGGAAATCTGACATCCCGGATGGCTGCACAGATGCAGCAGTGACATCAGCGCCAGCACGGCAGGGCTGTCCGTTGGGGGAGTTCCGCCTTCTTCACTGGCCGGAACCTTCAGCAGCTTCAGTTCATGAACCAGTCTGGCGACGGTTTCGTTCTTCCGTGTCAGGACTCCGATTTCCGCGCCGGGACACTGTCGATGCAGTTCCTGAATCTGCAGAGCAGCCCACGAGTAGAAGGGGGAACGCCGTTCGTCAGCGCTGTCACCTTCCAACACGGGAGATGTTCTCAGCTGAACATAACCTTCGATGTCATCATGAACGGTTGAGTGAACAGGGAACTGAGTTTCCCATCGGAGAGCTGCCGCGTTGGAATCATTCAGATTGCCATGCTGATGCAGATGTTTGAAGACCTTGTTGACCGCCAGAATGACGGCTCGGGAAGACCGCCGACTCTTATCAAGCGACGAGGAATGAATGGTCGGCATGGTGTTTTCAACCACGTCCAGAATCTCCGCCACCCCGCCGCGCCAGCCATAGATTGCCTGCTTGGGATCTCCCACACAAAAGAAACTGCTGCGGTCCGGCTCTGACGCAATCTTCAGCGCCAGCCGACGAAGAACTTTCCATTGATCCGGCGATGTGTCCTGAAATTCGTCCAGCAGCAGGTTCTGCAGAGTGCTGTCGAGCCGAAAGTTCATGCGCTGACCACTGGCTGCTTCTCCGGCATGAGCCAGAACCCGAGTGACGTCGCCGAATCCCATCCACCCATGTTCTGCTCGCAGCCGTCGGTATTCCCGATCGAAGCGATCAATCAGTTCGTAGGTGGCTTTGGTTTGACGAGCCACCGCAAGCAGCAGTTCGGCCTGAGCGTGCTGAATCAGCGGCTGATAGGCTTCAATGATTCCTTCGGAAATCGGCTTTTTGTAATACGTGAAATCTTCTTCCAGAATCTTCTTCGCCAGCCCCTTGCTCAGAAATTCGTCCCATTTCTCCGACACAAACAGAGCTCGATCAGTCTCGATGGCCGACGCCATCCGACCATCTGCATCGGGAAACACCCAGGCCAGATGTCGCAGCGATTCTTCGATCTGCTTTCGAGTCAGCGGGGTCGGGGTGGGAATTTTCTGCCATGCCGAGGCGTCAGTCTGCAGAAACAGTTCGTGGTAGGTCGACACAGTTCTGTCGATCAGATCGCGGACACTGCGTTTGCTGTGTCCCTTCGCCAGCATCTGCATCAGTCGCTGAGCGTCGCGGGGAATCTGCTGAGCCAGAACGGCGTCGACGGCCTGCTGGCGGAGGTCTCGGTCAATATGATCGTCGACAATGCCCCAGCCTGGCGGCAGACTGAGCTCCAGAGTCAGACTGCGAGCAACCTGCTGAAAGAAACTGTCCAGCGTGCAGACCCGCATCCGGTGCAGGCGATGCGTGACCTGAACCAGAAGTTCCGCGGCCTTCTCCTGAGTCACCGGCACCGGCTTCAAAAATTCGGCCAGCCGGTCGCAGGCAGATGAATTCTCGGCAGCGTCCGCCAGTCTCAGCAGAACTCGGCCCAGAATCTCACCAGCAGCTTTGCGAGTAAACGTCGTGGCCAGAATGGTTTCCGGCGCATAGCCCAGAAACAGCTGCCGGAGAAAATGTCCGGACAGCTGAAATGTCTTCCCACTGCCCGCAGATGCTCGAATTAGCTCATACATTCCTGAATTCCCTCCGTGCCCAAACCGGGACCGCTGATTGTCCCAGACACACTCGCAACTCGCAACTCGCAAATCCGGAGCAGCGCAGCGACCAGTTCTCGGACGGGCAAATCCAACAAACCGGCCAGCCGTGAGGTTCCGGGCGGGCGTCCTTCGACACCGGAAACCAGCACACTACCATTCAACCTCTGAATGTGGCGAAACCTGAAATGGCCCTGTTACCGGGCACAGCCGACATCCGACCGAGACGCTTCCGTGAAAAAGAGATCTGCTGGAAAAAAAAAACGACGCCGACACACGCTGCAGACCGGTCTCCTGAACAGTTGATTGACGCTCGAATTCTCAGGAAGAAAACGGCAAAGAAGGCTGGCCGAAAGGATTCACCGTCAGCCCCGGTCCTGTTGTCCGGCGGCAATCCTCGGGTTGCCAAAGGGCACGGTGATGCGTCGGTTCAGGCTTATCTGGCTGCCATGCCGGGATGGAAATCGGAACCTGGCCGACAGCTGGATCGCCTGATCGAACGAGTCGTCCCGGGCATTCGCAAATGCCGTGAAATGGAATTCGCCGTTCTACGGAATTGGCGATCGGGGCTGGATTCCGGGAATTCACTGCTTCACAAATTATGTGAAGGTGACCTTCTTTCACGGAATCGCTCTCAGGCCTCTGCCACCCGGCGGTACCGAACGCAGCAAAGACGCGCGGTGGATCGACCTGTACGAAGGTCAGTTCGACGAAGATCAGATGGCCGACTGGATCCGTCAGGCCGCAGAACTTCCCGGATGGAACGTCGGAATGGAATAGCCGGCCGGAAATGCCGATGTGTCGACCGGTTATCGCTGTGCAGTCTGAAGTCGGTACAGAGCCGTTTCGCTTCGCAGCAGGATGGCATTCTGCACAAACGCGAACGAGGCAAAGGTGCGGGTTTTGCCATCGCCAATACTGTTTTCCGCAATTCGGACAAATTCGCGTCCCGGCTGAATCACCGTCGTCACGCCGGTTTCGTTCTGAAACCAGACATGTCCGTCAGCGTCAACCGGCGATGCGCTGAAGCCTCCGGTCAGCCGCTGCTGCCAGACCGGTTCGCCGGTCAGTGCGTCCAGGCAGCTGGCAACTCCGTTGTCGTCCACCATATAGATTTCGTTGCCCAGCAGCAGAACAGACGGCGACTTGGGCACACCCTTCTTAATCTTCCAGCGGATATGACTTTCCGTCACATCCCCGCTTCCCGTGGGATCAATGGCAAACAGCTGCCCGTCGCCAAAACCGCTGCACACATAGACCAGGCCGTGACCGGCAACCGGACGCGGCACCACCGAATAACCTTCTCCGTAGGCAACTCGCCAGAGCTGTTTGCCGGTGGCAGGATCATACGACCAGACTCCGCCGCTTCCCGGACAAATGGCCTGAGTTCTGTCGGCATCGGTGAGGATCAGCGGTGTGCAGAAGCTGAAGCCTCGAGAAGGTTCCAGTTCTCGTTCCGTCCGCCAGATTTCTTCCCCTGTTTTTCGATTCAGTCCCGCGACGAATCGAGCATCGCGACCATCGCAGCAGATCACAATCACATCATTCCAGATTGCCGGTGAACCACCATTCCCGTGCTGAGGAGAATAGGTCAGCTTCTGGTTCTTCCACACGATCGATCCGTCTGATTTCAGACACGCTGTTCCGTGCGGGCCGAAGTGCACGTAGATGCGATCGTCCAGAATGATCGGTGTCGGACTGGCCTGACTGTTTTTGTCGTGGATCTCCCCGGCCTTTTCGGTCGTGAAAACTGAAACATCCCAGACGCTGCTGCCATCATTAGCTTTCAGGCACAGTACTCGCAGGTCTGTCCCGCCGGACTCAGCAGCCACGCCCGTGGTGAGATAAATCCGATCTCCGGTAACCACAGGCGAAGACCAGCCCTTCCCGGCGATCGGAACCTTCCACGCGACGTTCTCCGTTTCGCTCCAGGTCAGCGGCAGACCCGATACGTCGGCATGTCCCTGCCCGGTCGAGCCACGGAATTCTGTCCAGTCAGACGCTGGCGCAGCTGACAACACGAACGCGACGCAGCTCAGGACAAAACACGACACTCGGAGCATTTCGAACCCTGCGACAATGATGACAAGACGAGAAACCTTCACGGACAGTTCGCCCGCGACCCATTATTTGGCAGCAGCCAGCTCTTCGGCCTTCTTCTTCAGGTCAGCAGCCTTCTTGATGGTCTCTTCAAGCTTCTTCTTTGTGTCATCGACCTTCTTCTTCGCGGCTTCGGCGGCCTTTGCAGTATCTTCGCTGGCTTTCTTTTTGGGCTCGACGCCCTTCTTCGCTTCTTCTTCCGCTTTCTTCGCCGCTTCGACAGCTGCTTTGGCGTCGGTCGCGGCCTTGGTCGCGGCTTCGACAGCTTCGGCCGGTGAATCGGGATTCTTCTTCAGTTCTTCCAGAGCCTTGTCGGCTGCGGCGACAACCCCTTCGGCCGTCTTGATGGCCTCAGTGGCCGCGGCGACCTTCGCATTTTCAGCGTCGAATTCTGCTTTCGCGGCGTCAGACTTTGCGGCTGCCTCTTTGGCGGCGTTTTCATCGGCAGGGATCTGAGCGGTCAGTTCTTCCACTTCCCTGCCTGCATCTTCCGCCGCGCGGTTGGCTTCAAGAATGGCCTTCTCGCGGTCCTTCGCAAAGTCCGGAACGATCTCCAGTGTCGGCATGGCTTCCTTCAGAGGAGCCTCGCCCGCTTCGGTGACTTTGGTTTCCCAGACGAACAGTTTCTTCAGGCCTTTCAGTTCTTTCACATGAGCCAGTCCGGCGTCGGTAACTTCCGTTCCGTAGACGTTCAGGTATTCCAGTTTCTGCAGGCCCTTCAGCTTTGCCAGACCCGCGTCAGTGACGGCCGTTTTTTCCAGGTGAAGACGTTCAAGCCCGGTCATTCCGGCGACGTGATCAAGTCCCGCGTCGGTGATTTTTGTGCCTCGCAGATTCAGCGACTGCACGTTGGTGGCTCCGGCAACCACCTTCAGAACGTCGTCCGTGATTTCTTTGTCGGACAGATGAAAGGCCACGGCCAGGCGAGCGTCATTCTGAGCCAGTTGCAGCGCCTGTCCACCGGCATCGCGGATCGCCTGAACCAGCTTCTGGTCGGCTTCGGACAGATCTTCGGCAACCACAGTTGAACAAATCGAAACCAGTGAAAGCAGACAACCAACGGCGAAGGGTCTCATGGCGGGATTCCAGTTTGAACCGGGGAGGGGATGTATCCTGAAGCCGACGTCGTCAGCCTCAACAGATCGGCTCGAAAGACTTCGAGCATTTCACCTCCCAGCTTATTCGCTTTCCCAGGAGGAATCAACCACCGGATCGACGCTGCCACAGCTGGCCAGTGTGATCAGTTGCGGCGACCGCAGACAGGGTGCTGTCAGGTGAAGCGCAGGCTCACCAAAGAGCATCCAGAGCATGCCGAATGGTGAGCCAGCGCGGCCTGAGAGCGGCTTCCGGTTGTTCGTTTCGGAACTTTTAACCACCAGGGACACGAAGATTCCGGGAAGATGATCGCGGACGGACAATCCTCCGCGAACTTTGCGTGAGCCTCATGAGATTCTGGGCGGGAATTCCGATCGGAATGGCTGCCAAACCATTCGAATGCGGAAACCGGCGATAACAAGCGAAACGCAGGTGCAGACACACCGTCCAGTTCCGCCAGATCCAGCCAACGGAACCGTCAGGCAGGAGCCTGACCTTCCGAAAAATCAGCCAGCCAATTCAAGCGATCAGGCAAGGACATCTTGGACCACATGGCCGTGGACGTCTGTCAGTCGGTAGTCGCGACCCTGAAATCGGTATGTCAGACGTTCGTGGTTGAAACCCAGCAGGTGCATGATGGTGGCCTGCAGGTCATGCACGTGGACTTTGTTTTCCACCACTCCGAAGCCCAGTTCATCGGTCTGACCGTAGTTGCAGCCCCCCTTGACGCCTCCGCCTGCCATCCACATCGTGAAGCAGTCCGGATAGTGGTCTCGGCCGAGAACCTTGCTGCCGGCAGTTCGACCTTCGCGGAACGGAGTTCTTCCGAATTCTCCGCCACACACGATCAGAGTATCCTTCAGCAGACCTCGCTGCTTCAGGTCGCGAATCAGAGCCGCGATGGGCTTGTCTGTGGCGGCCCATTTGTTGGTCAGTCCGGACGTCAGCCCGGTTCCTTCGCCGGTGCCGTGAAAGTCCCAGCCCCAGTCGAACAGCTGCACAAAGCGAACGCCCTGTTCCACAAGTCGCCGAGCCAGCAGGCAGTTGTTGGCGAAGCTGGCTTCACCCGGTTTCGCACCGTAAGCATCCTGAGTTTCCTTTGTCTCTTTGGTGATGTCCATCACATCCGGAACCGATGCCTGCATGCGGTATGCAAGCTCATACTGAGCGATTCGAGTCAGCGTTTCGGGGTGGCCGAGCTGCTGAGCCTGAAGTTCATTGAGCTGCTTCAGCGTGTCCAGCGATCGGCGGCGGAGTTGACGGTCCATGCCGTTGGGATCGGAAGCGTACAGCACCGGGTCACCCTTCGAACGGCACTGAACTCCCTGAAAGACAGAGGGAAGGAATCCGCTTCCGAATGAGTTTGCTCCGCCGTTGGGCTGAACACCGCTGCTGATCAGAACCACAAAGCCTGGCAGGTCCTGATTTTCGGTCCCCAGTCCGTACGTGGCCCAGGCTCCCATCGACGGACGGCCGGACCGAGGCGATCCGGTGTAGATCAGAAGTTCCGCCGGAGCGTGGTTGAACTGGTCGGTGTTCATCGAATGGATGAAGCACATTTCGTCGACGATGTCCGCGGGATGAAAGTTTGGAACAGCATCCGAGAGCCAGGTACCGCTTTCTCCATGCTGCTCGAATCTGCGAGGCGTTCCCATCAGTTTAGGGACGCCCGATGTGAAGGCGAAGGTTCGTCCCTTCAGAAACTCAGCCGGACACTCTTCGCCATCCCGTCGAACCAGTTCCGGCTTATGATCGTAGATATCCAGATTCGGAGGCGAGCCCGTCAGGTGCAGATAGATGACTCGTTTGGCACGAGGTTCAAAATGAGGAGCTCGACCGGACAGCGGCTGCATCGAATCGATGGGAATGTCAGCTCGGGACGTGCCACCGGACAGTGTCGACAAAGCCATGGCTCCCAGCCCGACACCGGACGAACCCAGAAAATGCCGGCGAGTCGCCTGCTGCAGTCGGTGGATGTCGAACGCCATGTCACTTCCTTTCGGTGCCGGTGCCTACACGGTCCAGGCCATCCCCCGGACACGTGTCTCTGCCGTAAAGATACCCTTCCGACACCGGCAACAAAAGTGAAATTCAAATGCGCTGCATTTGTCACCATCGGCCGTCTGAGAACGGGAAACGCAGGCTTCAAAACCGCTGTTCGACCGGTTTCCGATGATTGGCCTGGGGAATCGCACCACGAAGAACGCGGCGAGCGCAAAAGTTCAGCTCCCGAAACACAACAGAAACCTTCCAACCCCGGCCGACTCGCCAAGTCTGATATTCCACAAACGCCGACTGATCCTCGAGTTTTCGCAATTCATAAATGCTTGACAATGTTGCTGTTCTGTCTTTGACTTTCCCCTTGGACTCGTGGTCCGTCAATATTCGAATGAGTGACTGCAGGACGGCCTTTTCAGGCCGTCTTTAAGAGCTGACGGCCTGGAAAGGCCGTCCTACTCGTCAAATCATGACTGACACTGCACTCGTTGCCCCGTCACGGGGGAACGCCTCGGTCACCGTTTCGGTCTTTCTGCCGATGCCGTCGAAGAAATTAGGTTGAGTTCTCGATGGTAACAAGCGGGGCGATGCCGCCGGTGGGGCGGAAGCGGGCGTAGACGGATTCGGCGGGAGTGTGGTGGCCGAGGACGGCTCGGAGGGTCTTTCCCGGACGCAGGCTGCGGTAGATCAGCAGTTGCAGGTCGCCGTTGCGAACTCGGTATCCGGCGGCCGAATCCGCACCAACCTTCTGTCGTTCTTCCGAAACAGTCAGTTGATTCCAGTCGGCAGGGGCGGATGTTCGCCGAGGATGCCAGTCCAGCACCAGTGGCAGTGCAGCACCACCGATGCCGGTGGTCTGCAACTGCAGTTGATCCGGTTCGTGCCGCAGATCACCGATGGGCCGGATCACTCGGTCATCATCCAGCCATGCCGGAATCAGCCGAACGGCGGATTTGTCGTCCTTCAGCAGAACGTCTCGAGTCACACCGTTGGTCTCTGTGCGGAAGCCGGACTTCAGCGACACGGTCGTCTGCAGTTCGATCTGAGCCTCCGGTGTCGCCGAGACCGTATCCGTCAGCACAGCGAAATGTTCGTTCTGACTCAGCAAAACATGCCTGACCTGACGAACGCCCGAAGCGATTTCCCGTTCCAGTTCGGCGAACGATACTTCAGCATCGTGAAACCAGCATGAACAGACCCATGCGGTATCGTTCGTCACGGGAGTTCCATCGATGCTCACCCGACTGTCCCACGGCCCGGCCAGAACCCGATAACCGCGCGCAGCCAGAGTCAGCTGGTGGCGCTGCTGTTCCCAGGTCAGGACCAGCGAGTCGGATCGGACGGAAGGCGATGTCCTGAGAATCGCCAGCGCTGCCCAGTCGGATTGAGCACTGGGACCGGCCAGCTGGTTCGACCGGGAACGAGTGGCCAAATCCGACCTGGGTTTCCGTTTCAATGAGCGGGCGAATTCTCGCGCCGTTGATTCCGGAGGCAGGCCGGAAATCTGAATGATTTGTTTGAACAGATCGACGGCAGACGGCGGAACAGGTTGATCGGCCGAAACGGGACTGTTGCAAAAGCCATCGTCCGTCACCAGCGTTGCCAGTCGATCCAGATGCAGGTGCCATCGCTGCCGGACGTCATCCGTGGCCCACTTCACATGGAAAGCATGAGACCAGGCCAGAATCCGAACAAACGGAGCCAGCCAGGAACGAAATTCGGGACACAGAGATGCATGCGGCATGCCGTGGAATCGGTGGCCAGTTCCAGTGCTGCTGCCAGAAATGACTGCGACTGCCGGTGCAGATGTTTGCTGACTTTGAAGGGACTCAGCAGCAGCGACCAGATGAATCTGAGTTCTCCGTCACGGATCAGTCGGGAGATCACAGTTGAGTCGTAAACCGTCTCCTGTCGGCGCTCCGTGGGGGGCACATTCTCCGACAGTGTTCGTTCCGCGAAGTTATCTGCTGAAGCCGCCTCTGTCTCATTTGATTCAGCGTCGGTTTCGCCGGCACTGCGGCGGCGTTCGGCATCAGAGATCACAGTCAGCAGAACGGTCAGAAAGTCGTCGCCTGAAAACTCTTCGGGATGACGCAGCAGAATTTCGGCCGCGACGAGGAGCTCAAAGTCGGTTACCGCTTCGCCTGCAGATCGGCAGCGTTCCGCAAGACGACGACAGACCAGTGCGGCCGACTTCTTCTCTGCACCGATCGCCGGAAGCAGCAGATAAAGTCTCGCATCCTGTCCACCGCTGTTCAAAGTCTGGTATGACCAGCGGGAGACGGATTCCGCAGACCGGACCTGTTTTTCGAAGGTTCGTCGAGCCGCCGACACGTGTTTGCGAAAGGCTGCCTGAATGTCTTCGGTTCGGCCTCGCTTGATCGCCGAATGCCAGTTTGCTCGGGCAGATTTCCGCAGTGTCAGAGGCTGCATTTGCGGGCTGACATCGCCATTCATCGTCGACGCCCCAGCAGCATTCTGGCGTACACGAGCACCTGAGCAATCGAACCCAGCGCCGCAACGACGTAGGTCATGGCCGCCCACCAGAGTGCGTTGCGAGCTCCGGACAGTTCGGAATCGCGCGTTGCCGGCGACGACTCCATCCAGCGGACAGCTCGGCGGCTGGCGTCGAATTCGACAGGAAGAGTAATGAGGCTGAAAGCTGTCGGCATGGCCAGTAACCCCAGCAGGACATATGCCAGAGTATTCCGGCCTTCGTTCGCCATCAGGCCCGCTCCACCGATACTGATGATGGGCAGAGCCAGATTGGAGATCTTCAGCAGCGGAACCATCATCGACCGCATCCCCAGCAGCGGATAGCCGGTTGCGTCCTGAACGGCGTGTCCGCATTCATGAGCCGCTACAGCACAGGAGGAGACATTCGCATGTCCGTAGACAACTTCGCTGAGTGCGATGGTTTTCTTTGTGGGGTCGTAATGATCCGTCAGGTGACCGCGAGCCGGAACAATCTGTACGTCTGTGATGCCGTGTTCCTGCAGCATTCGCCATGCAGTTTCTGCACCGGTCATCGGCATCGGATCCTGAGCGTAACGAGTGAAACGCTGACGCAGGATCGAGGCTACTGCCTGACTGGCCAGCGGCAATCCGATCATCAGAAACAGCAACAGTGGGCTCATCAAAGCAGTCAGTCGAAACTGTCAGCCGACGGATCGACTGACCGGGGGGAAACTCAAGCGTCAGCCGGCCGCGCCGATGTCGGCCGGAGTGAACATAACATCAACCAGAGTGGTCACGCCGTTTCCGCTGTCAGTGCGAACTCCCTTTCTGAGCAGCAAACGCCAGCGAAAGCCTTCGATGCTGTCGGCGGGAATCAGATTCAGGTGTTCACTGGCCGCAACGAACGTTTTCTGAGTCTGCCCCGGCTGCAGCAACTCAGTACTGCCGATGTCGGTGATATCAAACGGGCTGTCCGGCGAATGAAAGAAATTCAGAACTCGCGTTTCCGAATCTGTGTCGTTCTGCTTCACTTTCAGCCACGTGTTGGAAACCGTGTCTTCAGATGTGCTGAACGGCGGGTTGCGGTGAGTCATCAGGGCCAGGTCCCACGGGCGGAAGGCCATCTCATCGGAGACGTTTTCAATCTGAAACCACAGCTTCAGCAGCGGCGGAGTGTCTTCGTCCCGGACTGCGGCTCGGGAAAGTGCATTCGTGAACGAAACAGGCTCGCGAGTGACTCGGACAGGAGTCAGCACGATGTCGCCGAACCGCCGCGATTCGCCCAGTTTCAGAACGTGTCCGTCCGGCAGAGCGGCACCGTCGGGAACTCGTTGAAACTCCCCGGGTCGCAGCGGCTGAATGTCCGGAAGACTTTCCAGATTGTTGCGTCCGGACAGACTGATACGTCCGGTGGCGAACAACACCAGCAGCAGCAGAGTCAGTGCGGTCGCGTACATGGCGAGCAGTTTGAATGACTTCTGCGACACCGTGTCCGCAGGCGCTTTCCGGCGACTCGATCGACTGTTCACGGGATCGTCAGCAGTTTGATCCCCTGTTTTATTGGCAGAGCCTGCAGCGACAGCACCTGCTGCCGCACCGGAGGCTGCTGCTGTTGCAGCCGGGGCGGTCGGGGTCTCGTCGGGCTCGGAAAGGTCGTCATCTGATTCGAATTCTGCCGCATCGGGTGCAAATTCATCCACCGTCAGATCGTCGGCCATCGCATCTGAGAGTTCCGGTTCAAATTCCGTTCCCGCTGGATCATCCGGCACGTCCTGGAAGTCAGTGCCAGGGTCAGGCTCCATTTCGACCGGATCGGGGTCAGCACCCTCATCTTCAGTGAGCTCATCGGCTTCGGCAGGAAGTTCGGCCTGTGGTTCCGTGAACTGAAAGGCGGAGAAGTCCGGAGGACCATCGTCCGGCAATTCGGCTTCCGGAGGACCAAACCCCGACAGTGCTGCTCGCAGCTGCGAAACATCGAAACCGTCCTCCGGCGCTTCGTTGCTTTCACCCGAATCTTCTCCGGCCAACTGCTGAACTTCGTCCGGTTCGACATCGTCCACCGGCAACGGCGGAACGTCGGGCGGCAACTGGGGAGGCCGTTCAGGCGGGGGATCAGAAACTCGATGTTCGGGCGACGCGGCCTTCTTTCGGGCAACGGGTCGAGTCAGTCGCGTCAGTCGAACAGGCGCAACGGCGGGTGAAACCTCTTCGGCTGCGGGGTGCGAATCAGATGTGCCCTCTTCGCCGGGCGTCAGCTGTGAATCGTCGGCTTCTAATGCCGACGTCGCCTGATCGGGCACATCCGGAACGTCCGGCGGGATTTCGGGAGGTCCGTCGTTCAGGTGTTCGAAGGACGGAACGTCCGCACTGAGTTCGAAAGCGGAAAAGTCGGGGGCGTCGGTGTCCGGAGATTCCGCGAAGCCTGTGAAATCCGGTGGGCCGCCGGGCTGGTCCGATGAATCAGATCCCAGAAAACTGAAATCGGGAACATCGTCGTCCTTGGGTGAGCTGGTCATGGATTCGGATCGCGGAGGCGTGATTGAGACAACTGACTTCGGGGCTTTCTGAATCGAACACTGGCCATCTTCTCAGAAAGTCTCCGGGGAAGCACAGCTCTCGCCGACGAAAGTCCCTCCAACTTACTCAGTGGGCTTTTCCGATGCCAGATCGTCCACCTTCAGCTTCGCCGATTTGATGTAATCCAGCTGTGGGAAATTCGCCTTCAGATAGGTGTTTCCCTGAGCCGTGATGGCTCCCTGATCCGGCTCTTCCCCGTGAGCCGAGCTGATTTTATCGACGACCTCCATTCCGGACGTCACTTCGCCAAACGGAGCAAAACCCTGAGAATCAAGGAAAGCGTTGTTGCCGAAGTTGATAAACACCTGACTGCTGCGGGAATCAGGAGCTCCGGTCTTGGCAAAGGTCATGAAACCCCGGGTGTTACTTTTCAGCACCGGATCGTCCAGAATGTTGACGTCCCATTTGGCCGTCGCCGCCGGATCAGCGGCAATGCCCCACTGCACCATAAAGCCCGGCACGACTCGAAAGAAACCACAGTTGTTGTAAAAGCCATCCTTCACAAGTTCGTAAAATCGGTGAGCTCCGCGCGGAGCCCATTCGCGGTTGACTTTCACAGTGAAGTTGCCGACGGTTGTTTCGAAGTCGACAACAAATTCTCCTGCGCTCGGCACATCCACAGGAGCACTGGCCGCTGCAGGTGAACTGGCAGCCAGCGCGGCCTGAGCTTCAGCCGCAGCTTTGGCGTCGGCTTCCTGCCGGGATTTTTCCATGGACTGCAGGTCCCCGATGGTGCTCATGACCGGGGGTGGTTCCACAGTCTCACCAGCGCAACCGATCAGGACTGTGGCAACCAGCAACATTATTTTCGTTGAAATTCGCGACAACATTCTTCCCCCTCTTCCTCTCTGAAATTCTGTTGGATGGCACTGACGAAAGCTGCCTTCCATTCCGCTGCGAGTCTCCCGCCACCGATCCGGGCACGTGTGGCCTCATCCGCTGCGTTCCATTTCTACCAGCTCTACCAGCCGGTCGCCTTATCGCGGCTTCTTCCGCGCCAGCTGCTCGGCAACTCGTTCCGGTCGACGACGTTTTTTCTTTACGGATTTCAGCACACAGCCGTTGGAACTTCGATTCAGGACGGCCTGCCGCATGACACCGACGATCTGCCGAGCTACGGCGGTGACAACGGCAGGGACGACGGAATTTCCGAACTGACGGTAGGCCTGAGTATCAGACACCACTTCACTCTGACGATCCAGCAGATGATCGGGAAATCCCATCAGCCGACCGGCTTCCCGCGGAGTCAGACGACGGGGATTTCTGCTGGCTCCCTGAGGAATCAGAATTTCAGAACCGTCTTTGTGGTAGCGGGCGCTGAGTGTTCGGGTGATGCCCAGCGGCGACGCCACGCTGCACCCGAACCCGTTGCCTTTTTTGCGATGTTTCTCGGCGTAATCCTGCAGGTACTGCCACAGTTTGTCGGACAGCGTGTATTTGGGATCGACGTCGGATTCGAGGATGGATTTCAGTTTGGGCCGAGGTCCCTCGGGCGGCTGAGGAAATCCGAAGGGTGGGCTGTCACCAAAGACGTCCCGTCGAAAGCCCACGATGAAGACTCGCTCCCGATGCTGGGGAACATAGTCGGCTGCATCAATGATGCGGTCGAAGACCGTGTATCCCAGTTCCTGCAGAGTCCCTTCGATGGTGCTCCACGTCTGGCCTCGATCATGGCTGCGAAGATTCTTGACATTTTCCAGCAACAACACCGGAGGCTGACTGCGGTCAATGATTTCGGCCAGGTGAAAGAAGAGTGTTCCCTGAGTTCTGTCTTTGAACCCGTGAGCTCTTCCCAGACTGTTCTTCTTCGAAACCCCGGCAATCGAAAACGGCTGGCACGGAAAACCGGCGGCCAGCAGATCGTGATCGGGAACCATTCCTCCCGCTGACAGGTCCGTTACATCGCCGCCGGGATCATCTCCAAACCAATGCCGGTAAGTTTTGCGAGCATACGGGTCGCGTTCACAGGAAAAGACGCAGCGACCGCCGACGGCTTCCAGCCCCAGTCGCAGTCCGCCTATTCCGGCAAACAGGTCGATAAACGAAAACGGCAGGCTGGTTTCTCCCGGAGCAACGGGAACGGCATCCATGACTTCTTCTTCCGGAAACAGCGTCGGCGCCACTGTGCGGTGATGATCTGTCGGCAGCAGACATTCAGATTCGTCCAGGGCATCCTGAACGAAAGACAACACCAGAGCCTCTTCGTCGACGCCCAGCTGCTGAGCGAGTCGCGAAAGTCTGGTCTGCAGGATTTCTGGCAGCTGCCCAGGCACGGCTGATGGTGGACTTTCTTTCAGTGAACGGCGAGATCCAGCCGGATTCAGATAATACCACCAGTTCTCCACGAAACAATCGGAGCCGCCGACTATCATGCAGACTGTCCACTTCACACCGGAGCGACCCTGCAGTGTCTCGAATTCTCCCTGTTTTTCCGGCCTGCCTGGCCGCTGTGATCGGATTCTCCACCACTGTCGCTCAGGATCCGGGAGGCGAAGTCTTTCGCTCCACCGTTCGTGAGACGGAACCGCTGACACCAGCCGAGGAGATGTCGCGAATGACGGTGCCGCCCGGATTTCGGGTGACGCTGTTTGCCAGCGAGCCTCAGATTCAAAAGCCCATGAACATGGCTTTCGACGCCGACGGCCGCCTCTGGGTGACGGGGTCGAATCTTTACCCGTTTCCCGCGAAGGAAGGGCCAGGTTCCGATTCGATCCATGTTCTGGAAGACACCAATGGCGATGGGTCCGCTGATCGCATTTCGACATTCGCTGATGATCTGAACATTCCGATCGGCCTGTATCCGTGGCAGGACGGTGTGATCGTTTTCAGCATTCCAGACATTCTGTTCCTGCGTGACACCAACGGCGACGGAAAAGCCGACCAGCGACAGGTCCTGTACGGTCCTTTCGACACGACTCGCGACACTCACGGAATGAACAATGCCTTTCGGCGAGGCTTCGATGGCTGGCTGTACTGCTGTCACGGATTCAATAACCAGTCCACCGTTGCGGGCGCTGACGGCCATTCGGTTACCATGCACAGCGGCAACACCTACCGGATTCGGCCGGATGGCTCTCGAATCGAACATTTCACTCATGGTCAGGTGAATCCGTTCGGAATGGCCATCGATGCCAACGGTGATCTGTTCACTTCCGACTGTCATACCAAGCCCGTCACTCTGCTGATGCGGGACGGTTTCTACGAAAGCTTCGGGAGGCCGGATGACGGTCTGGGATTTGTCCCTCCCGTGATGGATCACCTGCACGGTTCCACGGCCATCGACGGCCTGTGTCAGTACCAGGGAACAAAGTTTCCGGCGGATTACCACGATGACCTGTTTGTCGGCAACGTGATGACCTGTCGAGTTCACCGGAACTCGATCGTCCGAACGGGTTCCTCCGTCCGCATGCAGGAAGAACCCGATTTTCTGACATGCTCCGATCCCTGGTTTCGGCCGGTCGACATTCAGGTCGGCCCGGATGGTGCCCTGTATGTCGCCGACTTTTACAACCGAGTCATCGGTCACTATGAAGTGCCGCTGGATCATCCGGGACGAGATCGCTCCCGAGCCCGCATCTGGAAGATTTCGTGGGTCGGCGACGTTGCTCAGCCCACTTCGAATTCCGAAAAAGCGTCCACCCCTCCGCTGTCTCAGGCTTCCGTCGAGACGCTCATCACCAGCCTCCGTGATGCTCGAAAGCCGGTCCGTCAGCATGCTCTGGATCAGCTGGCCGACCGTCATCAGGCCGCGGCCGTTCCTGCCATTCAGTCAGCTCTGTCGACTGCTTTGCAGTCTGCCGATCAGGTCGGAGCTGCAGAACTTCTGTGGGCCGCGATGAGGCTCAATGTTCTGGAGGCGGCAACACTGACTCGATTTTTCCGGCAGGGAAATCTCAGAACCCGCATCCACGTTCAGCGAATCGCTTCGGAACAGACCGCTTCTCCGGAAATCGATGCTCTGATTCGACTGGGGCTCCGGGATCCGGAAGGTCTGGTGCGAAGAGCTGCTGCTGATGCGGCCGGTCGTCATGCCTCGATCGATCTCATGAAGGAAGTCATCAACGCAACCGCCGTCTGTTCTGACGACGATGTCCATCTGAAACACAACCTGAAAATTGCACTCAGACATCAGCTCAATCAGCCCGACAGCGTCGGATGGTTTATCGATCACGATCAACCCGAGGTGGCTCAGCGCGCGGTGGCCGACATTCTGCCTGCCGTCACCGGCCAGCGGACGACGGAACTGGTGCTGTCACTGCTGCAGCGCGGAGCCATCGCCGCGGACCAGCGACGTCAGCTGATGCAGCACGCGGCCGAAAATGCTTCTCCGGAAAACGTCGAACTGCTGATGGCTCTGGTTGACCGCAACCAGGAAACTTCCGTTCAGCAGAAGGCCGACCTGCAGCGAGCTCTCTCCGAAGGATTTCGCAGACGGAATGTCCCACCGCCGTCTGGTTTTCTGGACTGGAGCCGAACACTCGGCGATGAAATCTTTCGTTCGATAGATCTGGACGAAATTCACTGGGGCACGTACCAGCTCGATGATCGTCCGGCTGGCAGCTGGCAGCTTGAGGATCGCGTTTCTGCCGAGAACAGTGGTCGGAAGATTCCGTTCCTCAGCAGTCTGCCCGGCGGAGAAAAGGCTGTCGGAATTCTCCGCAGTCGGTCATTTGTCATTCCGCTGACACTGGAACTCGAAATCTGCGGGCACCTGGGATTCCCGGACAAACCCGCGATTCCGGAGAACCGAGTGGTCGTTCGCGATCTGAAAACCGGGCAGGAACTCGCCGCTGCACTGCCGCCCCGGAATGATCGTGCTGTCAGGTCGGCGTGGAGTCTGCTGGAACATGTCGGCCGCCGCGGATTTATCGAAGTCACAGACGGCATTGATCTTTCTGCCTATGCCTGGCTGGCCGTCGGGCCAGCCACACCGCGAGTCGTCAGTTCCACCGCCTGGGATGGCGGCGCATCGGCGTCGCTGCTGGCAAGTGCTCTGCGCACAATGCTGGACCGCATCGGGTCCGGTCAGCCGCTCACGGATTCCGAAGTGGCCCGGCTTGCGGAAATTCTGAATGCCATTCACAGCGGTGGGGAAGTTCGACAGCTGGCCGCCGAATGTCTGCTGCGTCATCGAGGTCGACAGGATCTGCTGCCATTGGCCGGACTGCTGCCGATCGCTACGCTGCCGATGCCGGTCGAACAGCTGATTGTTGACTGTGCGGTGATGACAGATCGAGATCTGACAGCTCGGATGGACCGGCTGCCACCGATTCCCGGCGTCACCGATCCAGCGCCGCGCAGGATTCGCACCGTCTTCGCCGATCTGAACGAACCGCTCCGCCGCCGTCTGGCCGTCAGCCTGTCAGCATCCGAAGGCGGCGCGGAAATGCTGCTGACGTGCATCGAATCGGGAGTCCCCTCCGCGGAGATTTTCAGAGATCAGCGGCTGGTACAGCAGATTTCCGCCTTCGGGCCTGCCTTCGCCGATCGTGTGACCGCGCTGGTGACGGCGCTGCCCGATACATCCGCCGATAACGCTCAGCTGGCCGCCGATCTGCTGCGTCAGGCCCGGCTGTTTACCGGCGACGCTTCGGGTGGCAAGGCCATTTTCGACAGACACTGCCGCACCTGCCACCGGCGCGGCGGAAGTGGAGAACTGATCGGACCTCAGCTGGACGGCATCGAAGCACGCGGTCGAGCTCGACTGCTGGAAGATATCATTCAGCCGAACCGTAATGTCGACGTTGCCTTTCGCACGTCAGTCCTGGTTTTGAATGACGGCCGAGTCGTCTCCGGAATTGTCCGGGAAACACCTGGCAGCTCAATGCAGACCGTCTTCGGTTCAGATGGGAAGCCTCAGAATGTCCTGAATTCGGACATTGAAGAACGCAGGGACAGCAACCTGTCCCTGATGCCGGCGAACGTCGCTTCCCAGCTGAAACCCGAAGAAATGCTGCTTCTCATCGAATGGCTGATGACTTCCGGGCGTCTGTGAACTGTCAAATGACGAACTTCCGCGAGATGCCGCCTTCTCGCTTTCCTGTTTTTGCTACCCAGATTGCCTGAATTGACTATCCATTCTTTCAGTTTATGATGGTCGCAGGAGCCAGCGAGAGACGGATGAGATCACTGGGTTTGGAATTCAACAAGAAGACGGGAAACGCAGGCAATGAAACGATCACAGCTGGTCGCGGCGATGGCCGCGGGGGTTCTGGGGCTAAGTTGGGGAGTTGTTGAAGCCGGAGGCGGTTCGTGGGGATCCTATGGGTCCTCAGGAGCGTCTTATGGTTCATCGGGATCAGAAGGTTCCAGCGGTGGGCTGCTGCTGCGTCCCCGCGAAGAACGCATCATCAACCGCGACCTGAATCGCAGTGCGTCGCATGGTTCTCACGGCAGCAGTGGCGGCTCATATGGATCCTATGGCTCATCGGGATCATCAGGATCGCTGGGATCGTTGGGCTCCGTTGGAGGCTCATACGGTTCACACGGTTCACACGGTTCATCCGGAGGATCATCCGGACTGTCGCCGCGATCAGAACGAATTCTGGATCGAGCGGTTCGTCGATCTGCATCGCACGGTTCAAGCGGAGGATCTTCCGGGTCTTATGGGTCTCACGGCTCTCATGGATCCAGCGGCGGTTCTTCAGGAATTCCTGCCTACGTTGCTCCGCCTGCATCAAACGGTGGAAGCTACGGCAGTCAGGGAGGCGTCGACTATTATTCAGCTCAGGCAGCACCTGAGGAAACGGATGAAGCCTTTGCATACGTGGTGGTCCAGTTGCCGGAAGACGCGCAGCTGGTTCTGGGCGGTCATGAAACACAGGAAACCGGAACCGTTCGCCGTTTCAAGATTCCGATGGGCGACACCACGGGTGAAGTTCCTTACGACGTAAAAGTCAGTCTGACTCGCAACGGCCAGCAGTACGTGGCCAGCAGCACAGAGAAGCTGGAAGCAGGCAGGACAGTCACCGTTAAAGTCAACGACGTTCCCGCCGACAGCGTCAAAGTTGCAGCTCGCTGAAGCTGACCGGATTCGACAGACGAAGTGGGCACCGATCGTCTGCACAGGAATGACTTCGAGCTTCCCGCCGGAAGCTCGATCCAGCCACGAGGCGCACACATCAGGTGTGCGTCTTTTTTTTTGCGCCACCGGCACTTACCGCGATGCATGTTGAAGCAGCTACAAAAGTTCGTGGAGAGACTCAGCTGTCCGAGCACATGAATATCTGTCTGAAGTTTGCTGAATTCTGTTCCAGTCGCTAACGTTCGCTGTCTGGTCGGCGTGCCGAAATCCGGTTTCTGCGCCGACCGAAGTCTGATTCTTTTCAGAGAAAGCAACGTCACAATGGCCGATGTGAAAGTCACCGTCAGGGATCACGGACCGTTTCTGGTGACGGGCCCGATTGTCATTGAGGATGCCGCGGGAAATTCGTTCGAGACCGGTGGGAAGGAAACGGTGGCGCTATGCCGCTGTGGAGCTTCGTTGAAACGTCCCTTCTGTGACGGTGCTCACAACCGCTGTGGTTTCGAATCGGCCGAACGAGCCTCAAATTCCTGACGTGTTTGTCGCGATCTTCAGGACGCCGGAGTCCACATCTGACGGCTCGTTTCTGCAGACGATTGGAATGACCGCATTGTCATCCGCTGAATACTCACGTCTGCCGATTGCCCCTTTCCCCGGTGAAAGCGCCTTCCATGCTTCGCTGTCTGTCTGCTGTTTGCTTTGTGATGGTGCTGGCTCCGTGGCTGAAAGCGGACGATGCTGGTCCGGTTGATCGGGACGCGATACAGAAGGGGCTGACGGATCTCCAGGCTCAGATCACAACCCTGAATGATCGACCGGAGCTTCAGAGTCGAGACGGGCGACGACTGGTCGCGGACGTTGCTGTCTACGCGAAAGCAGTTGAATGGGCTCTGCGTCATCACGAGTTCCCCAAGCCGGAATACGTGAAGCAGACACTGGCAGCCATTCGTTCAGGACTTCGGCGAGCCGAACAGCTGTCGAAGGGAACCCCGGCCTGGGTCGTGGCAGAAGGCGTCACCATTCGAGGCTACGTGTCGGCCGTTGACCAATCAATCCAGCCGTACGCTCTTTCTTTACCGGCGGGTGTTGATCCGTCCGCGAGTCAGCGATGGCCGCTGTATGTTCATCTTCATGGTCGTGCGAACGACATGAACGAAGTGAACTTCATTGCGAAGCACGACGACAAGCCACTGGCGAAGAATCAGACATGGATCCAGCTGGATGTTTTCGGACGAGGCAACAATGCCTATCGCTGGGCGGGAGAAACGGACGTTCTGGAAGCGATTGCCGATGTCAGCCGACGGTTCAGGATTGATCCTCAGCGAGTTGTGCTGCACGGCTTTTCAATGGGTGGTGCCGGAGCGTGGCATCTCGGAATGCATTATCCGGCCAACTGGTGTTCGGTGGGTGCCGGAGCCGGCTTTGTCGACTTCTACAAATACCAGAAGCAGAAAGAAAAACTGCCGCCCTGGCAGGACGCGACTCTGGGCATTTACGACACGATCAACTACGCCGAAAATGCGTTCAACGTACCCACGGTCACCTACGGCGGCGAGAATGACCCGCAGCTGGAAGCCGGTCGCTCCATGACGGAAACCGCTGTCGCTCGGGGTGTGGATGTGAAGCTGCTGATCGGGCCGGGCATGGGACATAAGTTCGATCCGGAAAGCCTGAAGACATTCATGGAATTCCATCGTGAGAATTCCGAGAAGGGCCGTCCGATCGGTCAAGCCCGTCGACGAATCCGCTTCACAACTCAGACGCTGAAATACAATCGCTGCGACTGGGTCACCATCGAGGAAATGGATCACCTCTACCAGGCAGCCAGCGTCGATGCCCAAATCGGGGACGATGGCAACGTCGTCGTGAAAACACAGAACGTCGCCATCCTGAGTCTGATGCGGGAAGCCGGAGTTTACGCGACGATCGATGGGAAGACGCTTCCGTGTTACGACGCGGCGGAAGGTCTGCTGCCGAATGTCTTCTACGAAAAAACGCTGCAGGGATGGCATGTGCTGAATTACGACGAATCCAAAGCCGTGGGCGACAATCCGCATCTGCACAAACGCCACAATCTTCAGGGACCGATTGACGATGCGTTCATGAGTTCGTTCGTCTGCGTGACCGGCACCGCGACCCCGCAGAATACGGCACATTCCGACTGGGTCAGCTTCACATTGACGCGGTTTCAGCGGGAATTCGATCAGTGGATGCGAGCTCAGCCGCGGATGCTCACCGAGACTCAGGTCGATGATGATGTCATTGCCGGAAATCACCTGATTCTTTTTGGAAACCCGGAATCCAACTCGGTGCTGAAGAAGGTTCTGCCGTCCCTGCCGGTGACGTGGTCAGACGGTCAGCTCACTGTTGCGGGCACAACCTACAGCACAGAAGATCACGGCCTGAGCATGATCTTCCCCAACCCGCTCAATCCGTCGAAATACGTGGTGATCAATTCCGGCCACACCTTTCACGATCGAGACTTTCGAGCATCCAATGCTTGGCTGTTTCCTCGGCTGGGAGACATCGCAGTGGTCAAGTTCAGCAGAACAGGTCATGAATTCACCGAAGAGATCGTCTACGCAGAAAACTTCAACAGCGGCTGGCGACTGCCAACCGCGAGCCCATAACAGCGTGCCCATAACAGCGTGCCCAAGCTTGCGGTGATCAGAAAAACGGCACCCTGAGAGTCGCGGTGGGCCCGTGCTGATCACGGCTGATCGACCGCCCCACAAGGTCAGGCAACAGTCACATTGTGCAATTGTATCCGCGAGATTGCCTCGCAAATACGTTCAGCAATGCAGAGGCCGTTTCGCATCATTTCAATTGGAGAACGCCCCGAATCAACGGCGACCGAAAATCAAGAAATCTCACTGCACTCCAGGCACCACCCATTTTCAGGAGCGTGCTTTGCCGGCTCAGAAACATGCTGGAGCACCTTTCGAAATCGTTGACACACTGCCTCGCGGGATTCAGCGTTTCTGCTATCGAAAAAGGCTTGGCGCGGGCACATGGTAAAGCAAACTGCTTTAGCTTTCGTCTGACCGTGATGGATCGGCTTCGAGCTGCTGGATGGTTTTTCGGAGGGAGTCGCGGAAGCGGTCGCTGTCGGCCTGTTCGATCATTTCCTTCAGCAGCGGGACGGCTTCCTGTGCCTCCGGCCCGATTTTCCCGATCAGAAATGCGGCATAATACCTTCGGCGGCGATCGTCAGACTTGAGCCCTTCCAGCAGAACAGGCAGCGCTTCGGGACCGGCGGCGTCGATCGCTCGCAGTGCGGTTCTGCTGTAATCCGAATCCAGGTCATTCGCCATCAGCCGAAACAGCTGTGGCACCGCGATTCGTGCAGCGGGGCCGATTGCTCCGAGGGCCTCACCTGCGGCGCGGCGCACCGTCCAGTCTTCGTCCGACAGAACGTCCGTTAGTACCGGGACCGACTTCTGATGATCTTTCTGAATAGCTGCGAAGCACCGGACAGCGGCGATGCGGACGGTCGGATCTGAATGTCGAAGCAAAGGCAGGATTCGTTCCTGATCTTCTTCGTTGACGGAATTTTCCGGCCATGAGACTGATTTCAGCGTCGTCAGCGTCGTGACAAGCAAAGGGGGCTGATCAGTGTTCAGCAGGTTCGCCAGCCCGCGAAAGGATTCCGACGTTGCGATCCCGATGTCACCGATGGCCTGAGCCGATGCCTGCTGAACCTGAACATCCGCGTCGGTCAGCAATGTCAGGAGGTCATCAGCCACGGGCATTGCATCCGCTTTCATGCCGCCCAGTGCTGCAGCCGCTGCGGCTCGAACAATCGGGGAATCATCCCGCAGAGCCTGACGGATGTTCGGCAGGACGGTGGCTGCATTTCCCTTTCGATTTTGAATCGCGGCGATCGCGTGAACTCGAACTTCTGCGACTGAATCCTGTAGAGCGGCTGTCAGCAGTGGGGTGATAATTTCAGAAGCGACATTCAGCGATGCCAGCGTTCCGATTCCGGCGGCCCGAACCTGACCGTCCGAACTTTCTGCGCACCGGATCAGTCCTGCCACAAGTCGTTCGTCGGATCTGTTGCAACTGCGAAGTGCTGAAGCAGCAGCGGCCTGAAGGGACGGGTGAGAAGTCGTCAGGCATTCGACGAGTGGCTCGAATGCATCGGACGGAAGGGGCTGGATATGGCTGAGTGAAATGGCGGCCAGAGTCTGTGCACTGATGCTGCTGGTTCTGAGAGCCTGAATGATTTCCGGGATGGCCGTCGGCCCGATCGCTGCGATGGCGGCCGCAAGATTGTCGCTGGTTGCGGGAGATGAATCCCCCGCGGCGAACAGGTCCGGCACAGCCGTCGGCCCCATCCGACCGATGGTGCGAATCACGTCCGCACGCAGATCGTCATCTTTCAGCAGAGGAATCAGTTGTGGCAGCGCCGAACGAGACTCCGGACCACAGGCGGCAAGTCCCTTCAAAACGGCGACCTGTTGTTCGCGATCGGAGCCGGTCAGCCGCCGGGTCAGTTCAGCGACAACGAGGGCCAGCTGTGTTTCCATGCGACGGATGGCCAGAATCGCATTTCTTCGAACAACCGCGTCCTCATCGGTCAGAGCATTGATCACCAGCGCCGACTTCCGTTCGGTGTCGAAATCAGTGATTGGCAGTGCTGCAACTGCGGCAGCGCGAACGGCTGAATCCTGGTCCTCCAGAAGTTCCCCAACGCGATTCGAAGCATCCGGTGACGCGTGTCCGATTGCGGTCAGACTTTCTGCTGCCGTCGCTCGAACAGACGGTTCATTGTGGCTGAGAAGGCGTTCGACGCTGTCGCCGGCAACGGTGCCGAACCTGCCGAGCGACCGCAAACTCAACCGGACCACTTCAGTGCTGTCATCGTCAAGCAGCCGTTGAAGTTCCGGAAGAACAACATCACCATCGGCCGACATCCATCCCAGTGCTTCGGCCACGCCCGCCCGCAATCGCTGGTCCTGACTTTCGGCCAAAGGTTTCAGAAACGGAAGGGCATCCGGACCAATCTGTCCGATGACCCAGGCAGCTCGGTAACGCTTCTGATCATCCCGCTGGTTCAGGCTTTCCGCGAGCGCCGGGACGGAAGTTGCGGCGGCTGGACCGATCCGGGCGAGCGACATTGCAGACTGCATCCACACCTGCTCGTCACGGTCCTCAAGAGCCTTTGTCAGCGCAGGCACAGCCTGAACGGGCTGACTTCCCAAAGCCGCCAGAGCATACGCGGCGTCTCGACGAATCTGCAGGTCGGAGCTCTGCAGATCACTGATCAACCCCTGAACGTCGCCGGGTTCATCCCCGCGGGCGGACAGGCACCAGAGAACTCCCGAGCAGCAGCAGAACACATCGGAACATCGTAGTTTGCCTGAAAATAGACTTCCTGCGGAAGAACAATGCTCGCACCGTGGGCCTTCTCGCTGTGACGCGGTTCCACTTTTGAAACGCCGCGAATGGAAAGGGCTCTGTCCGGACGGTTGGGATTTCGATATTAAAGCTGCAGACCCGACAGTTTTGCGGTGCTGTCTCCGATGAAATCGACCGGAGTTCCGAAGCGGTCCAGCATCGACAGAAACAGGTTGCACATGGGCGTTTCGGTGGGCACTTTCAGGTGACGCCCCGAGCTGATGGAACCGCCCCCGTGACCGGCCAGCAGCACGGGCAGATTCTCGTTGTTGTGGCGATCACCGTCGCTCAGGCCGCTTCCGTAAACGATCATGGAATGATCCAGCAGACTGCCGTCACCATCCGGAGTGGCTTTCAGCTTTTCAAGAAAGTAGGCCAGTTGAGTGACGTGAAACCGGTTGATCTGGCGGATTTTCGCGTGTTTCTGGGGGTTTCCGCCGTGATGCGACAGGTCGTGATGGCCATCCGGAACGTCAATCTGTCGGTAACTGCGGTTACTGCCGGCATCCGCGAACATGCAGGTGGCGATTCGAGTCGAATCTGTCTGAAACGCCAGAACCATCATGTCGCACATCAGCCGAATGTGTTCGGCATAGTCACCGGGAATTCCGGACGGCAGTTCCCGGCCCAGGTCGATGGAATACTGAGGTTGATCCACTGTCCGCTGAACCCGTCGTTCAATTTCGCGGACTCCTGTCAGATATTCATCCAGCTTTCTCTGATCGCTGCGGCCCAGTTGTGACTGCAGGCGTCGAGCGTCTTCGCTGACGAAATCCAGAATGCTTTTTCGAAGGGCTTCGCGTCGCTGCTGACTTTTGTCGATGTCCTGAGCCTTCCCGTTTCCAAACAGGCGTTCAAAGACGTTCCGAGGACTGGTTTCTTTGCTCAGCGGAGTACTCGCCGAAGCCCACGACATGTTTGACGAATAGGCACAGCTGTAGCCGGAGTCACAGTTTCCTGCGCTGCGTCCGGGTTCACATCCCAGTTCAATGGACGCGAAGCGTGTGGCTGAACCGGCTCGCTGAGCTGCCACCTGATCGACTGAGACCCCGGATCGAATATTGGCTCCATCTGTCTTGCGGGGCTGAGCACCTGTCAGGAATACGGATGCACTGCGAGCGTGATCGCCGGGGCCGTCCCCGTTGGCTCGGCCCTTGTCATGAGTCAGCCCGCTGATGACCATGACGTCATCCTGAACCTGCTGCAGCGGCTGCAGTGTGTACGGAAGGTCAATTCCAAAGCCTTCCTCGGTTGGAGTCCAGTCGGGCAGATGAACTCCGTTCGGCACAAACAGAAACGCCATCCGGACGGGCGGAACTGCCTCGACCGCTGCCGCTCGTGCCACCGGGGCTGATTCCAGCCACGGCAAAGCAACAGAAAGCCCCAGGCCGCGCAGAACGGTACGCCGTGACGGACGGAAACATGGTTTCATGACTGTTTTCCAGCGGGCAGGGACATCGGCGGGATCAGGCAGGCGTGGAAAGTTTACGATTTCACCTCGAACTCCGCCACAGGTGACGTATCGAAAACTGACCGGGGCCGTTTGATTGCTGTCAGTCAGCCCACAGAGTCGGATTCTTCCGCTGCCACAGTGACTTCGGAGAAGTGACTCGTGGTTGCGGACACGGTAAAACTCTCAAAAACCTGAAGTCCACGCGAGCTGCAGAAACACTCGAACCGGAATCATGCGAACTGCCATCCTGCTGTCGACCTCAATGCTGACGATGTCGCTGATGTGGCCGTCGGAAGGCGCGATCCAGGGAGACGGCCTGCATCTGGCATTCGGCTGGATGCTGCTGGCAGCAGGACTGAGTGTTTTCCTGAGGGCAGATTTGCCACCGGAGCCGGACCCAAAACGGGGACGGGGCAACTGGTCAAAGAGAGTTCCGCTGTCGCTGGTGTTGCTGGTCGCAGGAATCTGGCTGGGCGTGGGTAAGGTCTTTCTGGCGGAAGGAGATCGACGGGCGGCCGTCAACCTGGCATTCGAATGGACGGCGATTGCGGCGGCAGTGTGGGGCTTCACCAGACTGAGTCTCGCTGAGCGAATTCGCCCCGGCGTTTCCTTCAGCGGCCTGCCGATCCTGATGATCAGTCTGGCGGCGGGATGTGCAGTGGTGGGAATTGCTCAGCACCACATCGTGTTTCCGCGGAATGTGAAGTGGTTTCAGGAACAGCAGCAGCAATTGGATTCGGCGAACGGTGGCGGTGCATTCTCCGGAGCATTGACGGAAGCGGCCGCTCGGCAACAGCTTCGTCAGCACGGAGTCCCGTTGGAAGGCGTCTCGCGCGAACTGTTTCGATTGCGGCTGCTCGACAGTACCGAACCCATCGGGCCGTTTGCTCTGGCGAATACGCTGTCCGGCATCCTTGCTGCTGCACTGGTTCTGCTGATCGGCGGTGTCTGGAATTCTGTTCGCATTCAGAGACGACTGAAGCCGTGGCGATGGCTGCCACTTTTCGCCATTCTGGCCGTCCTCGCTTATTGCCTGGTTCTGACGAAGAGCCGCACGGCCTGGGTGGGATTCTGTGTTGGGTCGGTCCTCGTCGGTCTGCAGCACAGAACGATCGGAGCTTCCGTTCGTCTGAAGCGGTTTCTGACGTTCACGGCAATTCTTTTCGCGGGAACGGTTGGTCTGGGCATTGCCACAGGAGCCCTGGATCGGGAAGTCGTTCTTGAGTCTCCGCGATCTCTTCAGTTTCGACTGTTCTATTGGATGGGAGCAGCCGGAGTCATTGCTGAAGATCCGTTGATGGGCTGTGGTCCCGGAAACTTTCGGCAACACTACCTGGCACATAAGCCGCTCGAATCCAGCGAAGAAATTCTGGACCCGCACAACATTTTCCTTGATGCGTGGTGCAGCGGCGGACTCCTCGGAATGCTGGCGATTCTGTTGCTGGCATTTCACCTGATGCGGTCGATCCTGTCGTCAAAGAGCCTTGAAAAAAAGTTCGAAGAGGACGCTTCGGACTCGGGCAACCTACATCGACGCGACATGCTCGCCGCCGTTGTCGGGGGCCTGAGCATGGCAGCTTGTCTGCACGTCCTCATTCGCTGGCTGAATGGCGGCGAGGTTCTGGATTCAACCGCGACCGACCTGTTTGATTCCGTGAACCTGATGCTGCTGATTCCGGCAACATCAGCGGTTGCGGTGCCTGTTCTTTTGCCCCTCGCAATTTCGAGAGAAACAGTCATCGCTGCGGTGACGGTGCTGGTGGTGCATTTGCTGGGAGCCGGAGGCCTGCAGATTCCGGCACTGGGACTGGTTCTGTTTCTGCTGCTGGCCGAGGCTGTCCGATCGCCACATCGGACATCGGGTGCCGCGGATTCGGCGCCGTCCCGGCTGCGTAGCTGTCTGTCGGCCGGACTATGGCTGCTGCCGGCAGTTGCGGCCTTCTGTTTTGGGGTGAAGCCAGTGATTTCCGCCGCTGCACATACCGCGACGGCTGAAGTTTTCCGGGACCGACAGCAACCGGAACGTGCCGTCGCCGAGTTCCAGGCCGCGATCGAGGCCGATCCGCTGTCCGTGACTTCGCGCCAACGGAAAATGGAACTTCTGACGTATGTCTGGCAGGAAATATCGCGGGACACTGCGCGCGGACCCGGGGATGGCGGCGAAAACGATCAGCGATCGGCACAGGCTTTCGAAGACGCTTTACAGGCCTGCGATGAGATGGTTGCGTCGGATCGGCGGGTCATTTCCGGGTATCTGTTTCGCAGTCGGCTGCGGCAGGAACGCTGGGTTCGCTGTGCGGAGGAATCGCCGGAGCGCACGGAGCTGAAAACTGCAGCCTCGGAAGATATGGAAACCGTCCTGCGATATTATCCCGGCAATGCGACTCTGTGGATGCAGTGTGCGCAGATGTATTCTGTCTTTGGAGAAGACGATCCGACAGCGATGGCTGCGGATCGGGCGCTTCAGATCGACGAGATCAATCGACAATGGGGGCATTCCGATCGATATCTCTCCGATTCGCAGCGAGCTGAATTGATCCGAATCGCCGGAAACGCGAGGAAGTTATGAGGAATGTTGTCTTTGCGATCGTCGCGGCAGTTGTGGCGGGTGGTCTGTACCTGGCCGTCAAAACAGATGTGCCCGATCAGGACCCGCTGCCGGTGCTTCCCGGCAGTGCCGGGGCCGACGCTCCCGCACCGGCTCCCGCGAAGAAGGAAAGTACCGACGAAGAACCTCGTCCGGTTGTGAGCAAATCCGGGCCGTGGCCAAAAGTGACCGTCGAGGAGACTCATTTCGAATTCGGTGATATGGCCGTGGGAACCGAGCGTGAGCACACGTTTGTCCTGCGAAACGACGGAGAGGCAGATCTCGAACTCGTTGCCGGGCAGCCGACCTGCAAATGCACGGCATTTGAACTGTCAAAGAAAACTGTGAAGCCAGGAGAATCGTCGGAACTGCTGGTGCGATGGATCGGCAAGTTCAAGGATCAGATGTTTCAGCACGGCGGTCCCGTCTACACGAATGACCCGGAACGGGAATCGGTCAGGTTTACGGTCGCGGGAATTGTTGATGCGGACTTTGAAGTTCAGCCGACAGAAAAGTGGAACGTGGGCGAAATCGTCAGCGATCAGGCGGGATCAATGGACGCCGTGGTTTTCTCAAAGATCCACGATGATTTCAAAATCACGTCGATTGAGAGCGATTCACCAATGGTCACGACGGAGATTTCAGAACTGACGGCCGAAGACATGCAAAAGGTCCATCTGACAGCCGATGCTGCCTTCAAAGTCAAAGTGACCGTTTCCAAAGATGTCCCGCCGGGGTTTCTGGAAAGCCACCTGGCAGTCGGCACCAGCCACAGTTCAACTCCGTTTACAATCACGGTGACGGCTCATAAGGCCGGACCGATTCGTATTCTGCCGACCCCCGGAGTCGATTTTTCAGAAGCGACACACGGTCTGAGGCTGGGGCAGTTCCCGGCCAGCGAAGGACGTTCCGTTGATCTGAATGTGCTTGTCGAGGAATCGCCGGACGGGCCGCCGCTGGAACTCAAAGATGTCGTGAGCACTCCTTCGTTTATCGAGCTGAAACTGGAACCGATTCAGCGATCTGCAGGCGGAAAGAGCCGTTACAAAATGACGGTTCGAATTCCTCCCGGAATTCCTCGATCACAGCGTGATGTCACGGATCCGGCAACGATTAATGCCGCCACGAATCATCCATCAGGACAGGATGTGTTCCTGAAGCTGTCGTACAAAGCCTTCTGAAGCTCTGGACGCTGAGAACTGCGGCTTTATTGTGTCCACCTCCTGAGGATTGTGCTAATCTGAGGATTCCGGGGGCAGTTGGCTCACAGAATCAGGATTCCAGGTTTTGGAATCACATTTTCAGACAGGGCACGATATCCGTGACGGATGCACCTCAAAACACAGCGGAAACTTCGGAAGCTCCGCCCGGCAAACCCGCAAAGCTCCAGGATGTCTGGATTGGTTTCGACCTCGGCGGGACCAAGATGATGGCTGTTGTCTACGATGACAAGCTGAATGCGCTGGGGAAAAAACGTCGAAAGACTCGGGAGAAAAGCAAGGACGGAGTCCAGCCGAAGCGACTGGTCGAAACCATCCGCATGGCGCTGGCTGATGCAAACGTGGATCCTGCCGGAGTGCAGGGGATCGGCGTCGGCTGCCCGGGACCGCTTGATCTGAAGAAGGGCATCATTCTGGAAGCCCCCAATCTGGGCTGGAAGAATGTGGCACTGAAGGAACTTCTGGAAAAGGAATTCAGCTGTCCGGCGGAAATCTGCAACGACGTCGACGCCGGAGTCTACGGCGAATACACATCCGGAGCAGGGAAAGGCGTGCGATGTCTGCTGGGAGTGTTTCCCGGCACAGGCATCGGCGGCGGCTGTGTTTATGAAGGAAACATCTTTCGGGGAACTCGGGCTTCATGCATGGAAGTCGGTTTCCTTCAGGTTTCCGCGGAGGGCCCGCCGGCCGGAGTGGGTCCCGAAGGAACGCTTGAAGGTTGTGCCAGTCGTCTGGCCATCGCCGGAGAAGCAGTGAAGGCCGTTTACAGAGGAAAGGCTCCGGCTCTGGCAGCTCTGGCGGGAACCGATCTTTCGGCCATCCGCAGCGGTGTGCTGGCGAAGGCAATTGAAGCGGGCGACAAAGAAGTGGAAGTCATCGTGCGCCGAGCGGCAGAACAGGTGGGACGAGCCATCGGGTGCCTGGTGAACATTCTGGCTCCGGACGTCGTTGTGATCGGTGGCGGACTGGTGGAAGCGATGCCTCGATTGTATCTCGCCGAGGTCAGGAAGGGAGCCGCACGGAACGCTCTGCCGTCACTGGCCGACTGCTTTGAAGTGCGGACAGCGGAACTGGGAGACTATGCCGCCACCGTTGGTGCCGCGGCATGGGTCCGCCACTGCAGCGGCAAAGACAAAGAGAAGTAGAGGCGATCGATGCTGGAGACTCCATCAGCACCGGACCCTTCCGCCGAGAGCCGTCGCGCTCGCCATGCGGTGTTCCCTCTTGCTGTGATCGAACTGGGGACGTCGTCGATCCGCATGGCCATCGGGCAGACGGACGGCGTCAGTCATGTCCGCATCATCGAACAGCTTGTCCGTGGAGTGAGTCTTGGAAAGGACACATTCACGCTCAGGGAAATCCGTCGTGACACGATGGCTCGGTGCATCGAAGTCCTGAAAAGCTACCGCAGGAAGCTCGAAGAATGCCAGTGCACCAATGCTCAGCATATTCGAGTTGTCGCGACCAGCGCTGTGCGGGAAGCGTCCAATCGAGTGGCGTTTCTGGATCGCGTTTACACGGCCACGGGATTTGTTGTCGAACCAATTGATGATGCGGAGATTGCTCGACTGACTTATCTGGGAATTCGTCCTCTTCTGGAACGAGAGCCCGAACTTCGGGAGGCGACCACACTGCTGATGGAAGTCGGTGGCGGAACGACTGAGGTTCTGCTGCTGAAAGGTCGCAACATCACGCATTCGAAGTCGTATCGGCTCGGATCGCTGCGACTGCAGCAGCAACTGCGGCAGTACCACGCGGCTCGCGATCAGACCGTCAGCCTGATGGAAGGGCACATTGACCGCACACTGGAACAGCTGGGCGAAGTGATTCCTCAACAGGGTTCGATGGAACTGCTGGCTTTGGGAAGCGATGTTCGCTTTGCAGCGAGAATTCTGCAGCTGGAAATTGCGGACGAAGATCTCGTTCGAGTACCCCTGAAAAAACTTCAGCGATTCGTGACGGAAGTCAGTGAAATGTCCGTCGAGCAGCTGATGCGCCGATATCACCTCGAACTGTCTCAGGCAGAAACTTTGGTTCCCGCTCTGCTGACCACTGTGCGGACCGCCCGTATGCTGGACACCGATCACGTGCTGGTGACCGGCTTCAATCTCCGTGACGCTCTGCTGCAGGGAATGCTCAGACCCGGCCATTGGTCGGACGACTTCCACGAACAGATTGTCCGTTCGGCCGAAGAAGTCGCTCGTCGCTTTCAGGTCGATCTGGAGTACAGTCGTCATGTGGCAGCTTTGGCTCAGACTGTTTTTCGAGCTCTGATTCCCGTTCATCAGATGGATGTTCGCTGTGAAGCCATTCTGCACGTGGCAGCCCTGCTGCATGAAGCCGGGCTGTTCATCGGCAGTTCCGGTTACCACAAGCACAGTTTCTACATGATCATCAACAGCGAGATCTTCGGACTGAACTCCGTCGATCACCGGCTGGTGGCTCTGGTGGCACGCTATCACCGTCGAGCCACTCCGAAACCGACTCATGAAGTCTTTACGGAACTGGATCGGGACAGCCGGGTCATCGTCACGCGACTCGCCGGAATTCTGCGGGTTGCTCTCGCACTGGCTCAGTCCCGAGGCCAGCGAATTCGACAGATCGACTGCACAGTGGAGAAGAATCGTCTGGTCATTCGAGCTCATGGGCGCAGCGACGGACTGTTGCTGGAACAGCTGGAGCTTCGACAGAATTCAAATCTGTTTCAGGATGGTTTTGGTTTGGGTGTCATTCTGAGAGAGAGTGCCGAATAATGGACCCCAGTGCGTATTTCAACCGCGAACTCAGCTGGCTGGAATTCAATCAGCGAGTCCTGGATGAAGCGGCCGATCCCGCCGTGCCTCTGCTGGAACGGCTGCGTTTCCTGGCAATCACGGCGTCAAATCTGGACGAATTCTTCATGGTTCGCGTCGGAAGTCTGAGGACCTGCGTGCGTCGAGGTGATTCCGGGGTTGATCCGAGCGGGATGACGGTCATCGAACAGCTCGACGCTGTTTCGGTCCGAGTTCACCGAATGGTCGAAGATTCCTATCGTCTGTATCTGGATGAGCTCGATCCTCAACTTCGACAGATCGGCATTCGTCGACGGCACATGACGGAACTGACTCAGACACAGCAGGACTTTGTCGAGCAACTGGTGGAGGAAAAAATTCGCGCCGTGCTGAGTCCCATTGCTGTCCATGACCCGGATCATTTTCCACTGCTGATGGGTCGAACGATCAATGTCGCGGTCCAGCTGGCTCCTCGCGATGGTGACGAAGATTATCGCTATGCGATCATTCCGCTGGGACAGTCGGACCTGCGTTTCATCACCCTGCCGTCAGCCACAGGGCATGAGTTCATTCTCGGCGAAGACGTAATCGCCATGACTGTACAGCGGTTCTTCCCCGGAGAAGAAATCATTTCTACGGTCCCGTTCCGGATGACACGCAACGCGGATCTGACCGTTCGGGAAGACGACGGAGCAGACCTCCTTGCCGAAATGGAAGACGTGCTCGACGAGCGAAAAGACAGCTTTTGCGTGCGTCTGGAGATTTCCGACCGAGCCACCATGCCAATGCTGGCTTTCCTGAAGAAGCTGTTCAAGCTGATGAGTCGTGACGTGTATGTTGTTCACGGACCCACCGGCCTTGGTGATCTTGCGCGGCTGGCTGATCTCGCTGGTCACGATCAGCACCTGTACCCTCGCTGGACGCCCTGTGCGCCCGCGGGAATCGACCCGGTCACTCCGATCTTCGATGCAATTCGGGAAGCCGATCGACTGCTGTTCCACCCTTACGAATCCTACTCGTCCGTGGTTCGCCTTCTGGAAGAAGCGGCCGTCGATGCGGACGTGCTGGCCATAAAACAGACGCTGTATCGCACCAGCCGCAACAGCCCGATCATTGCAGCCCTGAAGACCGCCGCCGAAAACGGAAAGAACGTCACCGCTGTCGTTGAGCTCAAAGCGCGATTCGATGAGGCTCGCAATATCGAATGGGCCAAGCAGCTGGAACTGGCCGGAGTTCAGGTGATTTACGGAGTGCGCGGCCTGAAGACTCATGCCAAGGCCTGTCTGGTGGTTCGCCGCGAGACGGATGGTTATCGCCGCTACTGCCACTTCGGCACCGGCAACTACAACGAAGTCACAGCCCGATTTTACACAGACATCAGCTACCTCACGTGCAAAGAACAGCTGGGAGATGACCTGGTGGCATGGTTCAACGCCGTCACCGGATTCTCTCTGCTGCAGCAATTCGAACTCCTGAATTCAGCACCGATCGGACTTCGAGAAAAACTGCTGGAACTGATTCAGTTCGAAACCGAACGATGCAAAGGGGGGCTGGAGGGACAGATCACCGCCAAGCTGAATTCTCTGGTCGATCCCGGAATCATTGATGCTCTGTACCAGGCGTCTCAGGCCGGCGTGAAAATCCGTTTGAATGTGCGAGGTATCTGCTGTCTGAAGCCCGGGCTGCGCGGCATCAGCGAGAACATCGAAGTTGTGAGCGTCATCGATCGTTTTCTGGAGCACGCTCGAATCTTCCACTTCATGCACGCCGGAGCCAACCTGGTCTGGATATCCAGTGCCGACCTGATGCCCCGAAATCTGGACCGACGAATCGAACTGCTGGTTCCCGTTGTGGACGATGAATGCCGTCGGCGAGTGATTCGAATTCTGAATACCTGCATGCAGGATACGGTCAAGGCCAGGACGATCACTCCGACCGGCCTGTACACGCAGCCCAAACCGTCCAAAAAAGACGGACTGCGCAGTCAGATCGAATTTCAGCGGCAGGCTCGCGAAGCCGAAGACAACGCCTCGGAATCCAGTCGGCGAATGTTCGTCCCGCAGTTCCCGACCTGATGCTGGAAGCGGTTTGACCGGTTTTCGTCGTCGAGTCAGTAGACCAGGCTACTGCCTGACGGCTCCGTTCCCGGTTGCCAGGTCAGTGTCAGGTGAGTGTCAAGTGAATGTCAGGTGGCACAGACATTCCTGTCTGTGCAGTATCGGTCGCCGAATTCCTGCCACACATGTGAACAGATGTTCATGCCGCCTCGCGAACACGGTGTTCAACATCATCGGTTATGACGCGTTTACGGGCATCCGCGGCCCAGGTTTCTGAATCCGGCGGTGTTCGACAGCTTCTGTTCGGAGCGTTCCGCGACCTGAGCCGATGACAGAGGGCAGGTGAGGTGAAATCGCTGTGCCCGCGCGTGACGGCGATTCTCAATCCCCCTTCAACTTATGGTCCGAACACCGTTGAAAGACGGTTTCATCGTCGCCGTCTCCGTTCAACCCCCTTCTGAACGGTGACGGCGATTTTTTTTTGGGGGCGGGGCCGCCCAACTGGTCTGATCATGTCTCGTCGACGCAAACCACCCGCAGCAGGTCGATTTTCCGGTACAGGCCTTCAGGATCCGGGAACATGGCTGCCCGGCTTTCTGTCGTATCTGGAAGCCGAATGCGGGATGTCGCAGAACACGGTGGACGCCTATCGCCGCGACATGCAGAAATTCATCGAATGGAATCGTGAGAATGCTCAGAGAACCGTTCACGAAATTGACATTCCCACGCTGACCGCGTTTCTGGACCATTTGCTGAATCTGCAGTACGCGGGAACCAGCATCGCCCGCTGTCTGGCGGCGATCCGCATGTTTTTTCGCTACCTGCTGCTGGAAGCCGTCCTCAAGGACAGCCGGGTCGATCTGATCAGTTCGCCGAAGCTGTGGCAACGGCTGCCGAAGGTCCTGAGTCCCGAAATGGTGAATGAGCTGCTGAACGCCCCGACAGCGCCGGAAGACCGCTATCCTCGGCGTGACCGAGCACTTCTGGCAGTGATGTACGCGACCGGCTGCCGGGTTTCCGAGGTCACGAACCTGAAACTGTCTGACATTCAGATCGAAGAACGTTATGCTCGGTGTACCGGAAAGGGGAACAAGCAGCGACTGGTTTCTCTGACTCCGGTGGCAATTGAAGAAATCACCGGCTGGCTGAATCATGAACGGCCGGACCTGGTGACTGTGGCGGGGAGCGATTCCGGATGGCTGTTCTTATCACGCAGCGGAAAACAGATGAGCCGCGAAACAGTGTGGACGCTGGTCCAGCGTTACGCCGCTCGCGTCGGCTGTGGTTCCGACGTGGGCCCGCATACTCTGCGACACAGTTTCGCGACACATCTGCTGGCCGGCGGCGCCGACATTCGAGCTCTTCAGGAAATGCTGGGCCACGCCAACATCCGCACGACGCAGGTCTACACTCACGTCGACCACACGCGATTGAAGAACGTTCATCGAAAGTGTCATCCGCGCGGCTGAGCGTTCTGGCGCTGCTGATCTTCGTCATCACCTGTCCTGCCGGTGCGGTCTGTCGCGCAGACGACATCTTCCGACAGAACATTGCTCCCATTCTGGAACGGCGTTGTCTGAGCTGTCACGATCGGACGAGCCACAAGGGAGATTTTTCTCTGCAGACACGGGCCGATCTGATGGACAGCGGCTTTGTTCAACCCGGTCAGCCCGACGAAAGTCATCTGCTGGACGTCATCACACCTCGTGACGGGCGAGCTCAGATGCCGAAGGATGCCGACGCTCTGACCGCCGACGAACAACAGAACATTCGCCGGTGGATTGCCGACGGAGCCGCATGGCCGGACGACGTGGAACTTCACGAAAGCACGGTCACCAGTTTTGACTGGTGGTCATGGCAGCCTCTGCTTCGTCCTCAGGTTCCGGAACTGAATGAAGCCGACAGACATCTGGCCCTTACCGACATTGATCGGTTCATTCTGCGAAATCTCCGCCAGCGCGGACTTTCGCTGTCTGCCGAAGCGGATCGTCGGACGCTGATTCGACGAGTCACTCAGGATCTGATCGGACTTCCTCCGACACCGGAAGACGTGGACGCATTCGTCAGCAACACTTCTCCCGATGCGTACAGTCAACTGGTTGATCGTCTGCTGGATTCGCCGCAATACGGAGAACGGTGGGCTCGTCACTGGCTGGATGTGGTTCGGTATGCAGACACCTGTGGCTATGACAAGGATAAGCTGCGTCCCAATGCGTGGCCTTACCGCGACTACGTGATTCGCTCATTCAACGACGACAAGCCTTACGCTCGGTTTGTTCAGGAGCAGATTGCCGGAGACGTGCTGTTTCCCGGCGAACCGGACGGCATTCTCGGATTGGGGTTTCTGGCAGCCGGGCCGTGGGATTTCATTGGACATGTGGAAGTGCCGGAATCCAAGCTGGACGGTCTGGTCGCCAGAAATCTCGACCGCGACGACATGGTCTGCAACACGCTGAATACCTTCTGCAGCGTGACCATTCAGTGTGCCCGCTGCCACAATCACAAGTTCGATCCGATGACTCAGCAGCACTACTACGGACTGCAGGCGGTGTTTGCAGCTGTGGATCGAGCAGAACGAGTCTACGATCAGGACCCCGAAATCATTCAGCAGCGACAGCACATCGAACGACAGCTGACGGACTTCCGCAAGCAGCTGCGTCATCTGGAACAGGAAATCAAAACTCAGGGCGGCGCGGTTCTGGAAGAACTTCAGCAGCGCACCGCTCAACTTTCTTCCGAAAACACCGTGCAGAAGTCGGCTGAATTCGGATACCACAGCGCCATCGCGGATCGAGCCGATGTTGCGAAGCAGGTGACGATCGATCTTGGCAGTGAACATTCCATCGCTCGTATCGTGATCAATGCCTGCCACGATGAATATGCGGGCATTGGTGCAGGCTTCGGTTTTCCACGTCGCTATCGGATTGACGTTTCGCTCGACCAGGCCCAGTGGCAGACCGTTCTGGACAACACGTCCGCGGACGTTCCCAACCCCGGCCTTGTGCCCGTTGGGATCGAACTTCCGTCACCTCACGCCGCCCGCTACATTCGATTCGCGGCAACTCGGCTGGCGGAACGCAGTCATGACTACATTCTGGCACTGGCGGAAATTCAGGTGTTCGGCTCAACCGATTCGAACACCAACATTGCGATCTCTGCTCAAGTCACCTCGCCTGATTCCATCGAAGCCCCGGTTCGCTGGCGTCGCAGCAACCTCACGGACGGGCAGTGGCCGGTGGCCAGTGATCCGGAAGTTTCCCGTCAACTGGCCGATGCCATCAGTCAGCGAGATCAGCTGCTGAAGCAGATTGAAACTCCGGAACGAATTCAGCGCCGAACGGACCTGCAGAAATCCATCGCAGGCGCTGAGGTTCAGCTGAAACAGCTTCCGGCCGGTCGACGAGTCTACGCAGCGGCAACGGACTTCCCTGCGCAAGGCAATTTTCGCCCGACTCAGGGAAAGCCTCGCAAAATTCATGTTCTGCATCGCGGCGATATCCAGCAGCCGACCGTTCCGGCTGTTCCCGGAGTTCTCCCATTGACAGAGTCGGCGGACTGGCAGCTGGACGAAGCTTTGAACGAAGGACAGCGGCGAGCGGCATTGGCCGAGTGGCTGACCAGTCCGCAGCATCCGCTCGTGTGGCGTTCAATCGTCAATCGAGTCTGGCTCTATCACTTCGGCGAGGGCCTTGTTGCCACGCCGAATGACTTCGGACGCATGGGGAGTCGCCCCACACATCCGGAACTTCTGGACCGGCTGGCGTTGGAGTTTCAGGAATCCGGACAGTCATTCAAAGCCCTGCATCGATTGATCGTCAACAGCGCGGTGTATCGGCAGAGTTCCGACGATCGCAGCGATGCAGCGGAAGCTGACGGCAGCAATCAGTTTCTTTGGAGAATGAATCGTCGACGACTGGAAGCTGAAGAAATCCGCGACGCAATCCTTTCCGTCAGCGGGGCACTGGATCCGAAGATGGGCGGACCAGGTTATTACCTGTTTAAGCTTGAACGCCCCGAACATTCTCCGCACTACGAATATCACCTGTTCGATCCCGCGGATCCGGATTCGCATCGCAGAAGCATCTATCGCTTTGTGGTCCGGTCACAGCCGGATCCCTGGATGACAACGCTGGACTGCGCCGATTCGTCGCAGAGCACTCCGCGACGGACCGAAACCCTGACATCTCTGCAGGCTCTGTCACTGCTGAACAGTCGTTTCAATCTGGTGATGGCTCAGAAGATGGCCGACGATCTGACCAGTCGACATTCTGCAATTCCGGGCCAGGTTCGAGAAGCCTTTCGTCGAGTCACTCTGCGGTCTCCAGCGCCCGAGGAAACTGAACAACTGATCGCCTACGCGGCAGAACACGGCCTGCGCGCTCTGTGTCGCCTGCTGTTTAATCTCAGCGAGTTCGTCTATGTTGACTGATCTTTCCGAATCTTTCGCACAGCTCAGCCGTCGCGATCTGCTGCAGAATTCCAGCCGCGGGTTCGGAGCGATGGCGCTGGCGGCGATGCTGCAGTCCGACGCTGCCGCTTCAGCCCGTAACGCAGGTCGTCCGCACCAGACGCCGTGTGCCAAACGAGTCGTGCAGCTGTTCATGGGCGGAGCCGCCAGCCACATTGATCTGTGGGATCACAAGCCACAACTGGAAAAACATCACGGAGAACCTTCTGACTTTGGCGAACATGTCGAAGCCTTTCAGAACGGACTTGGACCGTGGATGAAGTCGCCATTCCGATTTTCGGCTCATGGAGAATGCGGGAAGCAGATCAGCGAAGTGGTGGCTCCATTGGGAAGCTGTGTCGACGACATGGCCTTCATTCACAACGTCGTGGGCAAAACCGGAGTTCATTCGCAGGCGACCTATTTGCAGGCCACAGGTTTTGATCGACCCGGGTTTCCTGGTATGGGTGCGTGGATCAGTTATGGGCTGGGTTCGCTGAGCGACAATCTGCCCACGTTTGTTGTGCTGCCCGATCATCGAGGCTATGCCAGCAACGGACCAAAGAACTGGTCGTCTGCTTTTCTGCCGGCCAGTGCACAGGGCACCGCTATCTTTCCTCAGCGCGAAAACCCGATTGAAGATCTGCACGCAGCAGCCGATTTCGTCACGGCAGCATCTGACCGTGACGGCCTGCATCTGCTGAATCAGTTCAACCACAGACATCAGGAGCAGCGTCCCGGGGATTCACGGCTGGATGCCCGGATTCGTTCGTACGAACTGGCCGCGCGGATGCAGCTCAGTGCTCCGGAAGCGCTTGATCTGTCCGGCGAACCGGAACACATTCTGAAGATGTACGGGCTGGATCGTGCCGGAAGGGTGTGGCCGGATACCATCAACGCTCCGGAAGAAGCGGAATACTTCGGACGAAAATGTCTGATTGCCCGACGACTCCTGGAACGTGGTGTCCGTTTTGTTCAGATCTGGTCCGGCAACGACAACAGCTTTCCTCGGCGAAACTGGGACAGCCACGAAGATCTCGAACGCGATCACGGGCCACTGGCTCAGGGCATGGCGATCGGAACGGCCGCTCTGATTCAGGACCTGAAACAGCGAGGACTTCTGGATGACACGATCATCCTGTGGACGACCGAATTCGGACGAATGCCCAGCACTCAGGGAAATCGCGGCCGGGATCACAATCCGTACGTGTTCACCAACTGGCTGTGCGGCGGAGGAATTCGCGGCGGACTGAGCTACGGGCCATCAGACGAATGGGGCTACAAACCGCTGGATCGCTCAAACCCGACTCAGGTCCACGACATCCACGCCACCATCCTGCACCTGCTGGGAATCGACCACACGCGGCTGACCGTCCGCCACGACGGAATCGACCGCCGACTGACCGATGTCCATGGCCACGTGATTCGCGAAATTCTGGCGTAACAGAGGACAAGAGCTGAGAGACGTGAGTCGGGGCCGGGAAACTATCTATTTGGTCGTGGCCACTGTTGACGATTCTTTTCCGCCGGGAATTGCGATGAACGATGTGGCGACGCTTCCGTCTTCCGAATTCCAGACTCGGATTTCGCCGTCGTAGCTGCCGGTGGCGATCAGCTTTTTGGATGCGTTGTAGCTCAGCGTGTAGACCCAGTCCTTGTGACCGGAAAACGTTCGAATGGATTTTCCGTCGGCAAGGTTGTGTTCGCGAGCATTCCGGTCAGCACAGGCGGTGAACACGTGATTATCTGCTGTCACTGCAACCTTAAAGATCTCACTCCCAAAGCCACCGATCTTTCGCACTTCACTTGCGTCCGACACCTTCCAGACGCGGCACTGACGATCACTGCCGCCGCTGACGACACTCTGCCCATCGGCAAGGAACGCAGCCGAATAGACAGTGTCACCATGCCCGTTAAAGGTTGCGATGCTTTCGCCCTTGGCAACATCGACAACGCGAGCCGTCTTGTCGCGACTGGCGGTCACCAGTCGAGTGCCGTCCGCTGACCAGCTGACGTCCATGACCCAGTCCGAATGGTCTTCCAGTGTGAAGCGGATTTCGCCGGACGACACGTCCATCACCGACACCCGGTGGTCCGCTCCGGCAGCAGCCAACAATCGACCGTCCGGGCTGAAGCTCACAGCAAAAATGGCATCCTGAGTTCTCTGCAGTGTCGCCTTGTGGCTTCCGTCGGCAACGTCAAACAGCTTCACTTCACCCAGCTGCCCCGGAGTTCCGGCAGCCACGGCGAGAACCTTTCCGTCGCCGCTGAATTCCAGATCGTAGACTCGTTCTGCCACATTGCTGATTCGTCGCAGCAGGCTGCCGTCAGACGTTTTCCACAGCAGCACTTCGTGATATCCGGATGACGCCAGAATCTCAGAATCAGCCGTGAAGGCCGTGGCTGTGACCGGAATGGGAACTCGATAGGATTCCGGCGGAAGGGGTTGAGCGACCTCCGGCATCACCTGAAACAGTGCTGCAGTCGCGGAAACGCCCGCATCCAGCGGAGCTCCCACGTCGATCCAGTTTTTCACGACCGCCTTTTCCTCATCCGTCAGCGGATCGGCATCTTTTGGCATGGATCCGTCCGCAATCATCGCCCACAGCGATGAATCATCTGCGTGATGTCCGGACACCACGGCTCCGGATTCTCCACCCTGCATCAGAGCTTCAAACGAATCCATATTCAGCTGGCCGCTGGCTGTGCGAGTGTTATGGCAGGCCACGCATCGTCGAGCGAAAATCGGGGCAACGTGTTCGCTGAAGGACACAAATCGCCCCAGTGGAATCAATGCCTGCTCGGCTGTCTGTCGTTCTCTGACCGCCGTCGCGTCCAGCGATTCCGCTTCCGCGAGCAGCACGGGCAGCTGAGGTTCAAGTTCCAGAAGTCGGGCTGACAGGATCTTCTGCTGTTCCTTAGCTGACGCGATCTGTTTCTGCTGAACTCGTTCCGCTCCCTGAAGATCTGCAATCGCCAGCTGCAGGCGGAAATGATTTCGACTCAGTTCAGCGTACGCCGTTTGATTCTGCCGGAGGACATTCTGAGTCTCTTCGAGCTTCCGGCTTTCGGCGTTCAGCGCTTCCTGAGCCTTCGCCTGCCCCGCAGCTGCGGACTGAACCAGATCGTCAGCCTGCTTAACAAGCGGAGCCATCGCTTCGATTCCGGCGGCAACTTCAGCACCGGCCTCAGCCGCATTCAAACCCGCTGAGGTTGCAGCGGCTGCCAGCGCTTCACGAGACTTCTTCAGTGACTCAACCGCCGCTGTGACCTGAGTCTTCACGGAAGCCGCTCGCTGAGCTCGAGCACGTTCGACCTGCAATGCCGCGTCCGCTGCTCGCACGGCTGAACGCACTTCATTGACAACGGCCTGAGCTCGGTCCGCTTCCCGCCCGGCTCTGTCATAGTCCGAGCGCAGTTTCTGAAGTTCTGCAGTCGTTACAGGAAGTTTTTCCTGAGCAGCTTTCAAAGAAGCAGATGCCGCGGCTTCGGCCTTCTGCTGGTCTGTCATCCCCAGAACCGTTTCTCGCAGTGCCTGTTCGGCCGCCTGATGTTTCTGATGAGCAGCAGCAGCGGCCTGCCGAGCAGCTTCGGCCCTGGCGAGTAATTGGTCTGCCGCCTGATGAACCTTCAGCTGTTCGTGCACCTCGGCGAGACGGGTTGCGGCCGTGGCCTGAGCTGTCATGGCAGCCTGAAGCGCCTTGCTGTCGGCATCTGCCTGCTTTTTCGAGTCCGAAAGCTGCTTCTCCAGTTCCGCAACTCGCTTCTGAGCCACATCCAGAGCGGCCTTTCTCAGGGCAACGTCTTTTTCGGCCTCAAGTTGAGCCTTCTGGGCAGCCTCGAGCAACTTCTGGACGGCCTGAGTCGCCCGAGGAGCGTCGGCTGCGTCTGAGCCCGGCTGCACGGCGAACACGGCAACACACAGGAAAACAATGCGAATATCAGCAGACATCGGGGAATTCTCCGCAAACGACAGACAGGGCTCTGCCGGTCAGTCAGTGGGCACGGTCCAGCTTCGGAAAACAACGCCGGGTAGTAAATACTAGGATTCAGATTCCGGCCCGCGCTGTCAAGTTCACCGGAATCCCGATACTCGCAGCAACCCGCAGACTTCACGTCGCCAAAATGCATCGCGCCGGAAAAATCGCTCGAACCGGCGCGCACAGAAAGCTCGGTACAACCAGCGCCGGACCGAGCTTTCAATGTGATCGACTGGGAAACCAAAGTCGCCTATTTGCGATGTCGAATTTTGGCTCGCATCCGACGTTTCTTGCGGCCAATTTTTCGACGTCCCTTACCTGTTCGCTTTGTTCCCATATCCGGTCAAATCTCCGTGTTCAAAATCGTGTACGGTGTGAAGAACCGCAGAGCATATCAGCCCTGACCATTTCCGGCAAACTCGGTCTGCTCGGGGACCGAAACTATCCCGAATTTTGAGACTGATTCTGTCAAACTCTGTCAAACTCCCGTCCTTCCGGACATCTACTTTACGCTGATCAGCTCGATGTCAAAAATCAGGAGGCTGTTGGGGCCGATCCCGGGAGGACCGTTCTCTCCATAAGCCATCGCTGGCGGGATGAACAGCCGGTATTTGGCGCCAACCTTCATCAGCTGCAGAGCTTCCGTCCAGCCGCTGATCACCTGTGTGACCCCAAACGAAACCGGGGACTCATCGGCCGTTGGAACTTCTCCGGTGTAGGATTCGTCAAAGACCTTGCCGGTCAGCAGCTTACCTCGGTAATGAGTGCTGACGGTGTTCTCTTCGGTCGGCGTTGCGCCAGTGCCTTCCTTCAGAACAACGTACTGCAGTCCGGATTTTGTGACCTTGACGCCGTCTTTCTTGATGTTTTCTGTGAGGAATTTATCGGCGGCCGCTTTGTTTTCCGCTCCCAGTTTCACTCGCTGCTGCTCACGGATCTGGTCGTATTCCGCCGACGCGGCCTGAATCTGTTCCATTGTAATCAGCGGCTCTTTCCCGGCCAGCACATGAGCAATCCCCAGAGCGATCGCCTGCGGATCGAGGTCCATCTGCTGTCTCTTCAGATTCTGCCCGATATTCAGACCGATGGCGTAGCCCATCTTCTGCTCCACTGTTTTCAGCTCCGCCGGAGCGTCCGCAGTCGGTGCTGCAGGGGCCGCCGGAGGAACTTCGGTGTCCTGTGCCAGGACAACCAAATTCGGCACACAAGAATTCAGCACGCAAAGCGACATCGCAATCAATAACTGACGCATCTTCAATCAGCCTTATTTTTCTTCGAGTTGTGTTCTGCGAGCCACGCAGGCGGGAAACGAAACGGTCTTTGCCGAATGGAAACGCAGGGAAAAGCCGAACGTGTACGTTCGGCGGGAGGAGAAGTGTAAGGACGGTCCCTCCGGAAAAACAGCAGCACCCGTCAAGGTTCCGGAAACCGAAAAAACGCCACCCGAAAGGTCCCTGAAACGCGGCAATCCCCAACGCCGTGTAGAGATTTCCTGAGGGGAATGCCGTCGGGCTTATGGAAGCCGGAATTCGGCTCCACATCACCCCGAATGGGGTTTGACAACACAGCCCGGGGTCGCCGTGGCAACGGCACACCCCGGGAAAACCGCAACGGACTGATCTAAACCCTGAAGGGGTTTAACAGGGTTTGCTGCGGCCTTCCGTCCTCTGCTGAACCCATTCAGGGTTCTCGTGCATTAATGAACACCTACCCGGGGCTTTCCCACCTGAAAACTCTTCACGGCGTTGGGCAACACCCCTGTCGCCTTCCCCTCGGTCATTCAGATGCCGAAGCAATACCACTCAAGTCCCCCGCCCATTATCGCTCCTTCAGAAATCGAAATTCCCGATGCACTTGCGTCCCCCAAAAGACCGATTATAGTGTGTCGCACTTCGGGAGGCCCCCCGTGGGTACTCGCGACGGAGAGATGGCAGAGTGGCCGAATGCGCATCATTGCTAATGATGTGACTGGGTCAAACCGGTCCGCGGGTTCGAATCCCGCTCTCTCCGCATCAAAAACTGACGTCCTCGCAAGTACTGACTGAATAAGGACTTGCGGGGACGTTTTATTTTGTCACAGTCAACTGTGACAAAACGCCCCCAAAATTGTCTGAATCCGCCAGTTTTTGGGGTCATGATTTTCCGAGAGCGATTGCCTCCTCCTTCTCTGACTTTCAGGAAAATTTTTTCTCCGACACAGCCCCGAAGAAATTGGACTACACAAGGTCGAGGCCGGACATTCTTCGCGCGGCCTCTTCCTGGTCGACGTGGTAATAGTGTTTCACCATGGCGCTCTGGCGGTGTCCGAGCCAGTTCATCATGAGCTGTTCCGGAACATTCTGGTGAGCGCAGACGCTGCAGAAATAATGGCGGAAGCTGTGCAGTCTGCCGTCCGCGAACCCGACTTCATCGTCCGCCGTCGGGAAGTCTGCAGCCAGCGGTTTCAAAACATCTCGAATCAGGATCTGTCGGACGGTGTCGGGTTTAATTTTGCCGCCCCGCGGCCCATGGAAAATCAGTCCGTCGGTCGCTTTCGGCAGCCCATGCAGGACACTCAGCAGTTCCGGGTGGATGGGGAACGATCGGCTGTGGCCCGTCTTCGTGCTTCGTTTCTGTCTCTTCTTCTTCACCGATGACTTGCTGGTGTCGGTCAGAGAGATTCGTTGATCATCGAAATCGATGTCGGACCAGCGAAGCGATGCCAGCTCTGAAATCCGCAATCCCGTACATGCCAGGGCGACAATGACGCCATGTAACCAGTGAAGTTCTGAGTTCTCCTGACAGTACGTCCGCATCGCCCGCACCTCCGCATGTGACCAGCAGTATGTGTCTGTTCCGGAAGCCTTTTTGAGCGGCATGTCGATTTCGCATTCCGCCGGCAGAAGGTCGTTTTTCACAAGCCACTTGATGCACTGCTTGATCGTTGACAGCTCAAGGTATTCAGTCCGATAGGCGTACGTCTGGCTGTCGAGCCAGGCGGCGTATCGTTCCAGCAGCGGCCGATCAACCATTGACCGGCAACCGATCCCCTGCTTCCTGGCGAAGGGGATGAATTTGTCGAATACCGCACGATAACGTATCTGCGTTTCCTTCGCCGCTCCGCCGGCGACGGCCGGTCGCCGAACGAATTCCTCATACCTGACGCGCCCCGCCTCCAGTGAGAGCAATCGGTCTCCACGCTCAGTCGTGACACGGCCGGCGTCAGCAAGCCCGGCTTTCACAGCAACGCTCTGATCCAGCAATGGAAGGCGTCTTAATGCCTCATCCCGATCCTTTGTTCCCCAAAGATTTCAGGCCGACGTTAATCCCGTTTGAACGTCCATCCGCATAATACACGCCGCTTCGCATCACGAGATTCCAGCGATATATGCAAGCACACTCTCTTCGTTTTCCTTTTCCGGACATGCATTGCCTTTCTATCTGCTCCCGCCCAGCCATTCTGGTGTTGGGCCGGATAGCTTGTTTCTCTCCTGTCTCAGCGGCAAATCCTGATCGGCCACCGGATCAGGTGCACCGAATCCGCAAGGCCCAGTTGTCGCGTCGAACAGTCGCCTTGCCCGAGGCCCGCCGGGCTGATGAGATCTGGATACTTCCGTCGCGAATTCGCCGCCGCAGAGTGCTCTTCGACAGTCCGGTCAGGGCGTAACATGTCTTCAAAATGAACAAAAACGCGGGCATTCAGCGACCAGTCCCTTGGTGCTCATGGCGATTTCTCCCTCAAACAGCGATATAATCGCCGCCACACGACAATAAAAAGGAGGCTGCTTCATGTGCAGCCTCCCCTAAACGACCGACGACGAAATCTCGTAATCAGCCATCAATCTGACTGACCGGAAACACGGCCTTCCGATTCGTCTGTCAAATGAATTTATTCATCCTTCCTGAGCAGCTCCTCAAAATCCGGTTGAATCGTCTCTGCTGTGAGCAAAATGTTCCTTTCGATCATTTCGTGATACGTGATCGCACCAGCGGATTCGGCGCCGGAGAGCATTTCCATGTCGACCGAAGATCACTCGCATATAGTGCTGAAAAACGAAGACTCGTTCCAGACGGTGCAGCGTTCCCCGCGAAGCCCGATCGTTCTACGACCCGATCCAGTCACAGAGGTGCCTCGCAGCCTCCTGTCGTCCGAAGCACATCATGCACGACGTCAGCAATATGTCCACTGCCGCCGACGCTGCAGATATCCGAACTTCAAAGACCGGACGACCTGACCTGGACTGAAACGCGTTGGATGACGGAAGGAGCAGTGGCAACTGCGGTTGGTGCGGTTCTGCCAGCCAGGGCCGTTCATGTGCCAGACGCCAGCGGCTGCACAGTCTTTGAACTGCCTGAAAATATTTGCGTGCTTCAGAATCCAACTCACCCTTAGTTGAACCCGATCCGTATGATCGACCCCCGCGAATTGCGGGAATCCAAATTTGCGAATCTGTGCGGGAAAGCGAACGCAAAAAGGTATGGTTCAGCCAGGAACTCTGGATTGGTGAAGAGCCAGCCAAGATATGCACGAGCCTGCCTCCAGATCACATGGCCTCGGGTGTCAATTATCACATTCTGCTCCCGTGCCCGGAATCCCTGAGTCCAGCCCCAGAGAGTCTGGAATTCTGCTGTGTAAGGCCGATGGACCGGCGTTTGGTATTCGGGAACAAATCGCGACCCCGTCGAAGAAGCCGACCAAATGGTCGTGATCCCCACAGATCTCACTGAGAGCAAACTCCAGTTCCATGAGTTTTGGATCGAAGCATGGCTTTCGACGACCTTCGTGAAGACCTTCAAGCAGGTCAGCTGGAATCGTGTAAAAATACTTCCCCCCGATCTGAGGATGTTCCGCGTATCGCGTGAGCACCTCCGCAGACCTCGACTCCATCTGAATCGCCGTATGCTGAGCACCGTTCGCAACTACCATGGCGTTCTCCTTCGAGCCAGCTTCTTGCCAGCGATTCTGCCAGAGCATCAATCAACACTCTACGTCGTATGCCTTCCGATTTCACGGGCAATGGCTTTCTGAATGACGGTTATCTGGGTGGTCGTTAGATCGACGGATACCTCACCTTTCTCAAGTCTATTCTGCAGCGTGACATTGATGGTTCCGGTGCTGAAGGCTTCGGTGACGTACTCAAGGACCCTGCGAGTGTCCTCATACGCCGCATCCGTGATGCCTGACTCCTCAATACGTGTTGCTCTCAGCAGTTCCCTTGCAAGCTCCGGCGATTCGACAAGCTTCTCAAGAACTTTCTGCCAGAGCTTGAAACGAGCTGTCTGCAATTCCGGGATGCCATCTGAGAAGAGTCGCAGATATGCCAAGGCCCGGATGCGTGCAGGTTCTTCCTCCGTCCTGTTCGCCCATCGCATTGCGCTGTTGCAAATTCGAATGCGGATGTCATCGCTGCTCCATCCACTGCTGAACAGCAGGTGGCCCGGTGATTTTTCTGTGAGTGCTTTCTGAAAGTGCGAGATTGCCTTTTCATAACGCTGTTCATTGTCGCGGATCTGTCCCAAACGGGCTTGAGCAATGTCATTGCCCGGTTCCAGTTTAATGGCTTTCAAAAGGTCGACTTCCGCTTCGGGAGTTAGTCCGCGATACCAGGCACGACCAGAATAGGCAAAGCTGCAATTCGGCATCAGTTGCACAGCGCGGTCCCAGTCGGCCTGGATGTCCGTCGCATCGGGTATCGTCAGTCCGATGGCGGTAGCAAGACCTGCATACTCACGCATGCTGGCTTCAGCTTCGCCCCACAATTGGGCTCTGGCCAGATAACTGAGCCCAAGTTCCGGGTCCAGTTCGAGGGAACGGTTAAGGTCTTCGGAGGCGAGTTTCAGAAGTTTCACCCCCTCTGTCATTCCGGACAAGGCCTGGAACTTTTCGAACGCCGAACGGTTTTCCGCGACAGAGCTCATTGTGTCGGGTGAACGCATCAGCTGAACCAGCGGTTCGAAGGCACGAATCAAAGGTGATCTTGCTTCGATCCGTGGATCATTTGGCCCTAACTTCTGACCCTCACTGGCCAGAATTTTCGTCACCGGATCTTCGTTCTCATACTCACTTTCGATTACAGCAAATCCCATCCAGACCGCAGTCGCCAGTTCTCCCCCCTGCTGAACAAGCTCTTTCTGCTGCTCGCGGATCGAACGCTCGGCTGACTGAAGTTCATTGATGGTTGTATTCAGCTTTTCGTTCGTAGAAGACAAATCGTCATTCGTTTCCTGAAGTTCCAGGCTCTTGGCTTCCACGGTGTTGAGGAATTCGAGCTGAGTCAAACTGCGTTGGTCACAGCGGCCAACAGCACGGCACTCACGATCGACGCCACAAACCGAAGCGGTCTTCGTCTGACCGGTTTGCGTATGAATTCGTTCCAGATGCGTGCATTACGCCCCCCACGATCGACGGGAATGCCTTGAGCCAGGCTTCAAGATCGTTTCGAAGTCCGACAATTGACGTGTATCGGTCTGCAGGATCAGGGCTAAGGGACTTCATGCAGACATATTGCAGATTATTGTCCCTGAAATTCGCCTTGGAACTCGGAGGCTGCGGCGTCACGGTGCTGCTGGCCAAAATCCTCTGCTTCTCGTCAGGATCAGGTCGTTTTGTTTGAAAAGGACGAAGGCTGCACAGGATCAGGTACAGAATCACACCGATGGCGTACTGGTCCGACTTGGGACTCGCATTTTCCGGGCTCCCTGAAAAAAGTTCGGGAGCTATATACGCCGGCGTGCCAAAGACATCGCCAGCCCCTGTAATTCGCGTCATCGCAGATTGATCCGCGAACGGAACATCCGGGCGTTCCTCACCTGCCGCGAGGTCTGCCGGTTTCTTATCAAAGAAGCCTGCCAGTCCGAAGTCTGCCAGCTTCGGGGTTGCCCTCCTGATCGAGAAGAATGTTTTCCGGCTTGATATCCCGGTGACCAATGCCAGCCTCGTGCAGTGCTTCGAGGCCTCGGCAGACCTGTACCAGTTTCGTGAACGCGGTCTGAAGATTCTCATCGTTTCGTTTGACGCGGGGATGCTGACCCAGCCATTCCAGAAAATCACCTCCCGGGATAGATACCGGTGACCATGTACTGGCAGTGATCGTACATTGCCACCGAAATCATCCCTGTGTCCAGCACCTCGGACAACGTGCAGATGCCGATTTCTGGCGGCTGTCGTGACTTCCTGGGAAAACCGTTTTACCACATCGGGTCGTTTCAGGATCTCGGGCTTCAGAGTTTTTATGGCAACAGTGGCGTCGAGTTTGACCGAATGAGCTCGGTACACGCTGCCGAACCCGCCACCGCCGAGGTAGGCCTCAATCAATATCCGTCGATTTCCGGCCAGGCCACTGGGTCTCGTGGATCGTAATGCAATTCATTCCCGGCACCACTGCGCCGCTGAGCAGCGCCGGCTGCAAATGGTGGCAGTAGATCGCCGGACGACTCGGTATCGGAATCAGACGCATGCCCGACCTGTTCAGCCGTAGCATCGAGTGGTTCAACAGGGCTTTCGTTCGGTGTTTCTTTTTCTGGTTCCATAACGACTCCACGAGTCAGGTGAGGGAGTTGAAACACTCTGCCTCACATGCGATTTGGACGAGAGGCCAGATCCGGCCAGATCCCAAACACAACGACGTTTTTTATTGATGCAAATACTCTTTGTCAGCTAAAGGAAGCCCATTCGGCCGCTGAGGGCATGATCCCAACAAAGATAGACAATCCACGCAGACCATGCCCTCGGACTGCAGGGAGGCCATCGCAAAATCGCAAAAAGTCTTTGCATCGCTGGAACAAGCATCCGCGAGAGGATTTTCCGGAAATCTGTATCGATCGCACCATTGCTGTGTCACAGACTCGAAGCATCGTTCTATAGGACAATGATTCCGACATTTCTTTCGTCGTATCCCTTTCCCACCCCACTGCTTAACGAATACCAGCTCGCTTTTGATCGGCCACAACAGTCGACATTGTGAGAAACGTTTTCGTCGAAATTCGATCGACTCGCAAGTGATGGCAACAAGGTGAAAGGAATTTGCAGTGAAGACATTCACGCCACGCGATTGGGATCTGAACAAGTCGGCATGGTTTCGAAGACCAACCGACGAGTTCGGTGGTTTCTCCAATATGTCGGTTTCATTTCCGCTAACAGTATTGGGGATACATATCCGATCCTCAGAGCATCTGTACCAGGCGATGCGGTTTACTCACGAGGCAGACATTCAGCGGGATGTGTTACAGGCGAAGTCGCCGATGGAATCGAAACGCATCGCCCGGGAGTGGGATGCGTGGACACGATCGGACTGGATGGACATTCGAGTGAACGCGATGCGTTGGGCACTGCGAACCAAGCTGGCCCAACATGTGTCGCGGTTTGGATCGCTGCTGAAGTTGACGGGATCTCGTCCGATTGTCGAATGGTCGCGACACGATTCTTTCTGGGGTGCAGGTCCGATCAACGAAGAGACGGTCCATGGCGTCAATGTGCTCGGCCAGCTTTTGACCGAGCTTCGTGATGATTTCATCGTCAACGAAGATGAAGCCTGCACGATTCCGGCGCCGACGTTTTCCGATGCTCTTGTTCTGGGAATTCCGATAGTGAAGATCGTCCCCACGAAAGGCGAACCGTTGCTTCATCGAGACGATCTGATCGGGCTGGGCTTATCACCCGGCCCGGCGTTTGGAATCATTCTTCAGGCCTGTTTTCAGCGTCAGATGAATGGTGAATTCAGTACGATTGAGGAGGGTCTGCCGATTGCTAAAGCACTCTGGAAGGCACATACTCGAATCGATAATTCCGATTCAATGTCAGC
>JAWKTY010000028.1:32500-76550 GCA_041398865.1 Planctomycetaceae bacterium | reverse complement strand
TAGGTGGAAACTCCAGGAGGCCATCCCCATCAGGCAATCCGTCATTGTTCTGGTCGGCACCGTCGGAGTCCGCAGTGTATTCCCATGAACGGTTCAGGGTTTCTGTCGGGTCAGCCCCTGTCAGGATTTCGTCGAACTCATCGATCGTCCCATCATTATCGTCATCGAAGCGAGCGATCCCGGGACGTCCGTCGGATCCGAATGGTTCACGCATGGCGATGTAGCGAAGCGAGTTGCTGAGTGTCGTAAACATCTGCCGGTTTTCGAATCCCTTATCCAACGCAAAAGGCGCCAGATCTTCCAGATGCTGACTGATCTTGTCCTCAGATGCAGTCACCTTGATGTCGGCGGTAGCGTCGTTCGCCCACTGCAAGGCCAGTAGGTCACCAATTGCCGCCAAACCATCCCGGGTGCGATCAGCAAGATCCTGATCGAAAATAACTTCAAGAGGATCTTCAAAGTTTTCATCGAATGCCGGACTCTGATTCAGGTCATCCGTTCCACCGGCGCTCAAAGCACTGTTGGTACCGCTGTACGTTTCATCGACACCAAACGTATATCTGCCCGGGAGTGTCCCGGACATCACGCTGGACGCTCCATACTGAAAATAGCCGGGCCATTGATCAGCACCCTGACTGGCTGCGTCTCGAAGGAAAATCGGAAGCAGAGCATTGTCGCCAGTGAACATGTCGGCCGAAGTGGCGTACGTGAACCCCTGAGTTCCAGGATCAAATTCCGGAACATCAAGCCGTGTTCGTCTGCCTTTTCCTGACCAGCTCACAGGATGCCCGAAAGGACGTCGCATGATTTCTGTTCCATCAACCAGAGCTTCGCCTTCTAACGCATTCTGGTTGTCATCAAGACCCGCTCGGCCACCGAAAGACGGAGTTCCTGCACTGGGCGTAACGTAGACGTTTCCGGCACGGCCTGGGCGTGGAAGGTCAGGGAGACGCAGCCGCGTTGGAGGGCTGGGAACAGCCAATGTCAAGGAGTTGTAGAGCAGCTGTTTGTCACCGAATCGGCCCCCAAATACATCGACCAGACTATCGGAACTTGGGAAGTCGTATTTTCCACGACCGAAATTCAGCCACATCCATTCGGCGTTTGCGACTTCCAGAGAATTCGTCATCGCGCTGCCAAAATCCTTCTGCAGGTGCTCGGCAATGAACGGCGCGACGCCGGATGGCGGCGCTGAATTCCTGCGCAATCCCCAGATTGGGTTGATTTCGTTCGGCCCCAGTCCGTGATGGGAACGCGACGCCGAGAATTTTCCAATGACCAGTTGTGTCTTGAGCGACTCAAATGAATGTGGAGTTCCGGTTGAATCCAAAAGAGGAAGTCCAGCCAGATTGCCGTGAACATTCAAATTAAACAGGGCATCCAGGTCGTAAATCGTGACCGAGTGCAGGACGACATACTTGCGTACGGTTTTTGCTGGCATCGGTGAATTCCTGCACGGAAAATGGAGATCCAGCCAGATCCCTTCTCAGATTCCATCCAGGTCGTTGTCTGCATCAAGTTCGTAGACTTCGTCGGTGTTCGTGAACGAACCGTCCGAATTTACTGTCGCGGTCCAGATTCCGAGGTCGCCCCAGATGCCATTTCCGTGGCCCGGCTTCCCAACGGCACTATCCTCTGGAAGAAACGGGAAGCCTCCGCAGCGATACTGATCGTTGGGTCAGCTGCTTCGTCATCTGTAAGATATCGCAGTACGGTGATTCCATCCGAGTGCGACCCGAAACATGAGATGGATTGGGACGGAAGCTGCGTGCGTCAAACAAAACAGATGCCCGATTGACTGAGGTAACATCGACAGGGACCGGAGGATCGCCGGGCCCCGGCCCTGCCTCATATGCATACGCCCAATGCGGATTCGTCAGGACCGTCCGATTGCTGCCACCCAGGAATTTGGAAACCCCAGGCTCAACTGTCCAGGTGTCGAGTTTGCCTGCAATCGCATGTACTGCGGACGAAAGAAGGACGGGATAATCACCCGAACGCGCTGCTGGCCACCCCCGGAACTTCCATGTACGCCCAACCTTTATACGCCAGAAACAGATTGTTGATGTCCGGATAGGTATAGTCCACATCCGGAGCAGGCGTGGTCCGGTTCGTTCGACCGCTTCTGGCTGCCGGAGAATCGACGAATTCCAGAAACGTCGTGCCGACGGGCCGTTTTGAGTGTTGGGGTCCTTCACAGGAGTACTGACGATTCGTGGTTCACCGGTGCTACTGTCGTATTCAACAGAGATGCCTTCTGCGTTCTGCGGATAGATGTCGGAACCTACCAGGTTCCACAAGTGAAAACCGACGAGTCGGGCTCCATAGGATGCTCCCTTTGTTGGAATCTGGAGGGCCGACGAGAATGTGTTCCAGCATGTGCGGCCACACGTTGGTGGGCTCGTTGTACTGGGCCTTCGCAGCCTCACCGAAGTATTCGGAAGCCACTGTTCCTGTGCAGCAAACGTAAAGAACACCATCCCTGTAAAGGTCAAAAGACCGAGCAGCGCGATAACGATGATCAGCGTCGACCCACGGCGATTGTTCGAGACTGTTTTCGATTGAACGTTCTTCATAGTTCCGGCTCCGGAAAGGGTACGACCAAGAAAGGCCGCTTTACCGAACGCGACACATGGCGGCAGAATGCTGCCTTATCGAGAAAGGAATCTGAGCCAACATCGACAGGCTGATGCTTGCTCAGGTAGTTTCATCTGTTAAGGGCAGAACCAGCGTCAGCTGGCGCATTAACCCTGATTTTTCGTTTCGAAAGCGAATGGTCACGCGAATCGATTTCAGTGGTTTGACGTTGTCAACGACTTCCCACTTAACCTCTCCATCCGTGATCAGCCGACCTGGCGTCGTGGACCAATCTGGCTGGAAACCGCTGGGATCTGTTTCGACACTCCCACTGCCGTCGGTGTCAACTGCTGCAACACAACGAAAAGCTCTTTGGAAATCCCCAATCCGGATGAGGTTCGTCCATTCCAACGTCAAATTTCCCCGGGGTGGCAACGTCAGGAGGAAACTTATACGGAAAGACCACATCTCCAACGATGTAGTCCACACCGCTACTTGCCCTTGATTCCCAATAGCCTTTATTCTGAGGTTCCAGCGGAATGCCGTTGGGTGTCGTTCCACCATTGGCCACCGTTGGCGGAGTGAAGACGTACATTTATAAGGAGCATGGACTACCGGACTCCCCACTGGAGCGACCTCCGGGTGCCATGTGTCAAAGACTGCTCCGTTCAAGAAGTCATCGGCGCCGAATCCCATATTCAGGTTTCTGGCGACATGAAAGTCACCATTGACGCCGGATGTGACGGCGGCACCGCTATATGTGCCGTAGCCAGGGACGACAAAATCACCCCGTCGCTCATCAAAGATTTCAACCTTCATCTCATGGACGTTCGCGAGCAACAGATCTTCCTGAGCCCGCGGGCCGCCCCGGCCAACAGAAGGCGAGAAAGTGCGTTGTCGAAGTCATTGATCGCCGAACTGATTTAAGGTGAAGTTGGCATTATCAAGATCCATTGGGTGCCGCCCTTCAAGTCGGTTGCGGGAAGCCCTTCTGAACTGTTGGGGTGCCTTCAACGCACGTTTCCTGCGGATAATTGAATTTAGCGCGGACGTCTCAGCGTGGAGAAAACGCCCCATGAACTGTTGAGCGATGCCGCCCACAGAAAACAGATGTTCTCGGGAAAGCCCGTCGGTTGGGTCAAATCCGAATCGGTTCGCGGGCTTGCCCAAGGAGAGATTGGGACCACCAGCCCCACCAGTCACAGAACCGTTGTTTGACAGAGCTTCCAGCCCGATGAACTCCGCGGACTGCACGGAAACCGGAGACCCCATACTCGGTGTCAAAGGAGTGAGTCTCGGGTGGGCAGAAAAATCGAAGTGTCGGTAGAAATCATTCGTGAAGATGTCGTCAGTGCCGCTGAACGTCGTCGTGGAACCGGTGAACACTGTCGGACCAGGCAGCCGAAAATTGCCATCGTAAGTCGCAATTTTGGTGTCATCATCAGTGGGGTCTGTCCAGCCAGCGAAAAAGTCGTTGCCCGCAAAGCTGGTTGGCTGAGCATCCAGATCCAACCCAGCGACGGGCAGTGGTTCGCGGATCAGCAACACCCGACGATAGAGGTTGCCGTTGCGAATGAAGTAACAAACCTCAGCTGCTGAAGAACTGGCCGTGGAATTTGGCCGAAGCTCAGCGTCGTCCAGATCCGGCTGATTCGGACTGGCACTCATGAGTGCGTTACCGGTAACTCGATCAACCAGCGGGGTAGCTCGTGCGAAGTACGGAGTCAGATCATCGTTTTCTGATATCTGAGCTGTACTGATGGTTAACTGAATCAGGTCATCATTGAAACTGTCACGATTATTGAAGCTCAAGTAGAGATACCCCTGCCGATTCCCCAGGGTCGTGGGAGTGCTGGCAGGATTTTCTCGCGGAGTGATCGGCTGAACATTTCGGAACGTTCGCTTGGCGAAGTCGCTGCGGATGATGTTTGAAAGCTTTCGAGCCTTCTGGTCGTTTTCTGCGTTCGCTCTCTGAGTATCAATGCTACCGGTTGCAATCTGGAACACGGCCGCGAACATTGTCATCATCAACAGCACCAGCGTCAGCGAAACCAGCATTTCCACCAGAGTAAAACCCTGATTGAAAACGGGGCTGAGCTGCTTTCTGTTTTGACGATATGTTCTCATGATGCCGTTACCTCGTTTCCTGAGGTCAGAAGGACGCAGACTAAAAATCCCGTGGTGTCATCGAATCGGGCAGCGGAATACTGCCCAACGGATAGACATCAACAACGGTGGGCAGAATCATGGCTCTACCGATGCCCGCCCCTGGGGAGCCCGCAACAACCGCTGTTTCGAGGGTGACAAGGAACTGGGAACCGGTGTCTTCATATTTGCTGATGCGATACCATCGAGCGTTTTCCATGTCGAGCATCCAGTTGCCGCGTTTCAGTGCGGGGGAGGCAGGATCTCCGCTTGCATCGACGCCACTTGTCTTGTCCATCAGCACGCCAAACGAATCCTTCACGAACGCTGCGGGAAAAACTCGCTCATGTTGTGGCAGGCGACTTCCTCCGAACATGACGACGACATCGACCCCTGTGGCTCGTCCATCAGGTCCACGACGCACGGTCAGCATCCATGTAAAATCTTCTGTCCGCTTCGTCTGAATGAGAACTCGCCCAACAGCGATCTGCGAGGGGTCGGGGTATGGCACTCCGGCGATTGCCGTTGTTCCGACAGAAAACTCGATGGGAAGAGTGCGAACAGATAGCTGTCCGTCCCCGTTGTAGTCGGCCGCTTCCGTCCAGGTGCAGTCCTGACCTGAGACGGCCGTCAGGGGGAACGAGAGGCTGGCTGTTCCGTCAAGATTAAAAACTGTAATTCGGGTCAGCTCCGGGTCAGGGATTGTGAGCACGCCTGAGTAAAGCGCCGAAGTGACGAGACTGGACAAATCCACACCATCCTTGATTCGCACACCTACAACGTTTGCTGTTGGTGTCGCAGAAAAGCTTCCGGATGAATCGATAAAACCTTCGCAAATGTCATCAACCACCGTGTCCCACGTGTCTCCCAGAGACGACAACTTTGAACTGAGCAGTTCATAGTCGCGAATGTTTGCTGCCGCCAAAGGCCCCAGCGAGCCAAAGTACTGACTGCGTAGTCCGGCATCGTATCTCGGCAGGACCGGATACGGGGTAATTGCTGTTGCGGTCATGTCGGTGTTGCCGAAATAGTCGACCGGGGTCGTGGGTGAACGCCCCGCAATGGGGACTGCATCAAGCAGACCGCTGGCCACTGACACACCACCGTATCCATAGCTGTTAGCGAAAGACATGTACCCCGCCGGATCGATGATGTAATTCTTCTCTCCACCACCCCGAAAATGCTCGGTCAGCCGAGTCCACCTCGCCTGAGTTGCGGCGGCCGTGGTGGGACTGGAATACCAGAAGTCTCCGTCCGGATCAAAAACGATTTCCGGTGATGTCTTGATCAGTGCTTCCACATTCAGCTTGGTGATCGCGGCGTTGGTCAAGCGTGTCGCCTGAGCCGACCGAAGCGCGGCGATTGGAAACAACGTCGCGACAGACGCTACTCCAATGCTCATGATCATCATGGACATCAGTACTTCAGTCAGCGTCACACCGCGACGGTCAGGTCCGGCAGTGATGAGTTGGTGAGCCTTCATCAGTTGCCCTCCTCACCCGTTTCAGCAAATCGATAAGGATCGTCCGCGATTCCATCCGGTTCGTTCACATTGCCGTTGCTGTTCAAGTCAGCCGGATCAAAAACATCTGTCGGGTTGATCTGATTGACACTCACTGCACCAGTTTGAGTAAACAAAGTCACTAAGCGACGATCCTTTGTGAGCCATGGAGTTCCCGGTTCGGTCAGTGTTCCGATCCAGGCTGCGGCCGTATTGGCAGGATCAATTTCGTCTGCGGGAACAAAGGGAGTTCCGCCCGCCACAGTGGCTTCAAAGGGGGCCAGTCCGACCGAAGTAATCATTTGCTGCTTCAGCGATGTTCCGTCACTTTTGTCGCAGATATACAGGTGGATGATGCCCGCTGAGGCAGCATCGCCAATGACGTTGCCGCGAGGGGAAAAGACAATGTCCATAAACTGGCTGAAGTTTGCGCCGTTGAGAGCAGACGGTCGCCAGGCCGGCGGCAATCGAGAGCCGTCCAGATCAATCACGACACTGTCCGGCAACAGAGCCGGTTCGTTTGGCAAAAGTGAGGGCGGCAATTCGAGTTCGTAGGTTTCAGGTCCTCCCAGTTCGAACGCTCGTGACTGCCGAATATCTGTATCACCAGGGTCTGCGTACGGAACCTCGAGAACAAGATATTGCGTTGCAGTGGGTGCGACAGTGACATCAATGAAACGTGTATCCACAGGGTACCAGGTTCCATGAGGACCGGCCGGAATTCGAATTCTGGTACCGTCGACCAGTAAGCCGCGACGCTTCAATTCCCACCATTTGTTCGCCTTCAGCCCGGCCACCATCCAGACCAGTGTGGAATTGTCTGGCACTCCGTCAGAGTTAATGTTGACCGGCGTGCCGATGGAATCCGTCCGCCCATCAAAATCGGGATCCCAGCGATGGAGCTGAATGGCACCATCTTCCCACAACTGGCCCGGATCAATGTATGCCAGCGTACTGATCGTGCGACGTTGTCCGGTGCCTGCAGCCGGATCGTCTTCCGAATCCAGAAACAGGCGAACCCCAACAGGCTTTTTGGAGTAGATGGCTCGATCGACTGCGCCAGCCATAAACGACTGAACCTGGCGGGCAGCACCGGCAACTCGATCAGACTCCTGCACGAAGTTCACACTCAGAGCGGTAATCGTCAGCAAGGTAACCAGGATGCCGATCACAATCAGCAGTTCCACGAGCGTGAAACCGTGACGCACGACCAGGCGTTTTTGAACAACGCGATTCATCATCGTCGTCCTCCCGCTCGTCGGTTGCGATTTGTCAGGTTATCGCTGAGCTGTTCCAGCAGCGTGTCGAAAGTCAGCGTGCTGTCGTAGGCTGCGAGATTGCCGAGGTTTGGAGTGTCACACGGTTCATAAAGCCCCAGAAGACCATCTGATCCGGCCGAGACAATCAGCGGAACGTGATAGGTATCAGGAGTGTGATAGTTGGTTTCATTGAATTCCGCAGCGAAAGCCGGCCCGGTGTAGTTGGCCTGCCCGCCATATTCTTCAAGCCCCCGGTACAGCACACCAACAGGATCATCCGGATCGGTGAACAGTAGGTCTCGAGGAATCGCTCCATTGGGCAACCCGGTAGGCGCCGGAGGCAAGCCTTTGATCAAGAGGTTGGCAACCAAACGTTCGTTCGGCATGATCTCTCGAAGTGAATCCGTGTCCTCAATCGTTGCAGGGTTCCCATCATCATCGAGTGGGGTAGGATCGAGATCAGTTGGATCCGATTGAGACGCCAGAATTGGCTGAAAAGGTGACGGCGCATCGACATCGATCATGCGTGTAGGCCATCGATAGAATCGCAGAGGGTTCCCCCACGCATCGACAAATTCCAGCAGTCCATCCCCGTCTGTGTCGGCGACTTCCTGAGTACTGAACTCATCACCAGCGACATCTGAGGTTCCCAGGCTGGCGGAATGGACGATGAAGAAATACAAAAGCTCCGCACCCACCGTTGAGTCATTAACGTAGTTACCTCCGTTGTCCCCTCCGGCTGGGTGAAGTGCCAGTAATGCGGCCTGATTGGCGGCAGATGCCTCGACAACGTCCGGAATTCGATTTCCATTTCCGTCGATCACTCGGCTGGCAATACCAACGATGTTATTTGTCTTGTCGAAATCCGTGACAGGTGTTTTGCCGTTGGCTGTAAACCCCAACAACAGCAGGTCCTCATGACGCTGAGGGAAGTTATGACGCATCGCGACTTTCTTGGCGAGAAACTGAACAACGGGATCGTCATCATCATCGGTCAGCGGATTCCCCTGAAGCGGCCCCCAGATATTGTCCTGATTCAGCAGGCTTCGAGCGGCAAGGATATACCGTTCGCGAAACTTGCCCGGACGATTAAACGCCCGTTCGAAGGCTCTGAGTCGTTTTTCCAGCAGGGCATCAATCTTGCGAATCGTAGCAACAGTAGCGGCTTCGTTGGCCTGATCTGTAATGCCGTACATCACAGTCACAGACAGTGCTGTCAGTGTGGCAATCAATGCAATCACAATCAGCAGTTCAATCAGCGTGAAGGCTGACCGCCGAGTGAGCACGACAGGTTGAGAAACGTGTTTCTGCATGATTGATTCTTCCAGCGATCTGCAAAGGTGAGATCGCGAGATGGTCATTCAAACCTAATTCAGTTTTCCGCCGGAGAAGTTTGTGATGTTGTCAGATTCCATTGCTCGTGTACCGCTCAGGAGAGTGGCGGCATCTGCTTCCGAGTAAACTCCACCCAGTCCATAAAGGCCGTCCTCGCCGGGAGAAATCAGCTGGAACGTATCCTTCTTGTACGGGACGTTGTTCGTAAAGTCGGCGTCACTGTCCGGTTGCAGGTAGCAACCCAGCATGTTTTGAGCCGCAGCCGATGACGGAAAGACGTCGTAGTCATCATTCCCGACAACGAGCGATGCGCTGGTGGGGGGCAGCGTCTGCAGATAGTTGTCATTGTCTTTGTTCAGACTTCCACCAGCGCCGCTGAGATAGAAAATTGGCGTGGTCTGCCCCGGAAAAGCATCCAGATATTCGTACGGTCCATCTCCATCAACATCAACCAGGCGGGCAATGTCAAACTCCATGAAAGGGCCATCCGGGTTTCCGGATGACGTCCAGGGTGTGAGAGGATTCTTGGAAAATCCTGACAGTACCGGCGCTGCCGTCGAACCGCTCTGTACGCCACCAAGAAAGAAGACCAGGCACTCGGCGCCACTCAGATAGATATCTGCGGACGCGGGATTATTGAGCCCGCCATTCCACAAGTAATTTGCATCACCAGGGGAAGAGCCAGGCGGCGGGCTTGTGCTGAAGTCAAACTGTGGCCAAATGCGTTTCACCGCTGCTCGACTGGTCGGATCCCATGTGCCACCCATTCGCGGGATTCGAAGGTAGCTCGGCGGATACTCTCCAAATTTCGACTTGAACGTCGTCAGAGCCTGATCCAGCTGAGTGAATTCCGCCTGAACTGCCGCTTCATCGCCACGCCCCAGAACTCGACTCAACGCCGGCAGGATCAGCGCCAGCAGGATGCTGATGATGGTGATGACGGCCAGCAGTTCCAGCAGGGTGAAGCCCTGGCGATGTGGTGTTGTTTGCGGTTTGAAGTGGTGCATGATCTGCAGTCCGATATCTTGATGGGGGGTTCGGGTTGTCGGTTTCTGAGCTCGGAGCATGCCGCTGAACGGGTGCGGCGGCATGACTTCCGAACGCTGGCTCGAACCGGGTGAAGGGCGATGCCCTTCGGGTAAAACAGTTTGTTTAAGACAGGTCGTTCAACAGCTTAATCAACGGCAAGAACAGGGCGATCACGATGAAGCCCACGATCAGACCCAGCACGACCACCATGATGGGTTCCAGCAGACTGACAAGGCTTTCCACCTTGACTTCGACTTCTTCGTCGTACACGTCGGCCACTTTATACAGCATGTCATCCAACGCACCGGTTTCTTCACCGACGTCCACCATGTTCACCACCATGTCATCCACGATGCGAGCTTCCCGCAGCGGCACGCTGATGGTTTCACCTTCTCGAATGGCCGTATAGATATTGTCGAAGGCTCGTTCAAACACATGGTTGCCGGCGGTGTCTCGACTGATCAGCAGACCCTCCAGAATGGGCACGCCCGACGCGATGAGTGTTCCCAGAGTTCTGGTGACTCGCGCAATGATGCCCAGATGCAGAATCTTCCCCACAAGGGGGATGCGTAACGATAACCAGTCGACAACAAAGGCCCCCGTTTTATTCTTCTTCACAATCTTGATAAACAGCCAGAAGGCAATGGGCCCGATGAACAGCATGTACCAGTAAGCCATCATCCAGTCGCTCATTGTGATCAGCATCACGGTGATGCCCGGCAGCTCGACTCCGAAGCCTTCAAAGATGGCTTTGAACTTCGGAATGATGAAGATCATGATGAACGACACGATACCCACGGCCACGGTGATGACCGCCGCCGGGTAAATCATGGCTCCCTGAATCTTGCGTTTCAGTGACTGAGCCTTTTCCTTGAATTCGGCCAGTCGCTGCAGAATGACTTCCAGAGCACCGCCCGCTTCACCGGCTCGCACCATGTTCACGTACAGGTTGTCAAAGGCCTTGGGCTGCTTGGCCATGGCTTCGGACAGAGTGTTTCCGGATTCGATGTCTTCGATGACATCCATCAGACTGTTTTTCAGCGGCCCGGGTTTGCTCTGCCCTTCCAGAATTCTCAGGCTTCTCAGCAGAGGCAGACCGGCGTCCTGCAGAGTCGACAGCTGACGGGTAAACGTACACAGCAGTTTGGGCTTCACCTTGCCCATGGTGAACGAGCGACTTTTGCCGCCTTTTTTGGCGGTGGCCGCCGCGTCGGCTTTGGCTTTCTTCTTACGTTCGCGTTCGCGAATCTTGGTGACGTAGAAGCCCTTCTCACGGATCATCGTCTGAGCTTCGCCCTCAGACGGTGCCTCGATGGTGTCCTTCACCTCAAGGCCATTGGCATCCATGGCTTCATACTGGAAGACTGGCATGACGCTCGCTCCGACTTACGCTTCTTCGAAGTTGAAATCACGACTGTGAGCTCATCACCACAACCACCGACAACTGGTCAATTCCGATGCGCCATCAGAATACTCGACCGGCGAAAGTGGTTCATGGAGAGGAAACAGCAAACACTATTCCGTGATCCGTGAATTGTCTGTAACAGCTGATTGCTCAGCAATTTATGGTTCCCCGCACACCGCGAGGGTGGGTGTGTTTCATTCTGCTGGAGCAGAGAGACATGGCGGGTTTTCGGTGTTCGGTTTTCAGTGTTCGAGAATCGCAGGCTGTGTGGTTCAGGTCCCGTCGGATTTCTCTGACAACCGAAAACTGAACACCGAAAACCTCTAATCAATATCCTCCATCACGGTTTCTCTGACGACTTCATCGATGGTGGTGATGCCGTCGAAGATGAGTTTCAGGCCGGATTCTCTCAGCGTGGTCATGCCCTGATTTCGGGCCACGTCCCGAATTTCGTCGGCGGACTGTTCGGCCGCGACGGCATCCCGGATTTCGTCAGTCACCGTCAGCAGTTCATAAATTCCGACTCGGCCCTTGTATCCGCTGTTGTTGCAGCGGGCGCATCCTTTGCCGTAATAAAACTTGTAACGGCGAGCCACATCCAGCGGCAGCTGCAATTCCATCAGAAGTTCGTCGGACGGATTGAATTCCGTGCGGCAGTCGGTGCAGATGCGTCGCACCAGTCGCTGAGCCAGAATGCCTTCGACGGTGGCCGTGATCAGGAACGCGGGAACTCCCATGTCCCGCAGTCGGGTGATCGCGGTCGGAGCATCGTTGGTGTGCAGAGTGCTGAACACGAGATGCCCCGTCAGAGCACTCTGAACAGCAATTTCGCCGGTTTCGTAGTCTCGAATTTCTCCGACCAGAATCTTGTCCGGGTCGTGTCTCAGAATGGAACGCAGAATGGTCGCGAAGGTCACTCCGATTTCCGGATTCACCGGGCATTGAGTGATGCCTTCGATATCGTATTCGATGGGGTCTTCGCTGGTGATGACCTTGGTGGCCACATCGTTGAGTTCGTTCAGAGCTGAATACAGTGTGGTGGTCTTGCCGGAACCGGTGGGGCCGGTGACCAGGACAATGCCGTTGGGCAGTTCGATCAGGCGGCGGAACTTTGCCAGAATGGCCGGATCCATGCCGATCTTGTTCAGGTCCAGAGCCACCACAGTGCGGTCCAGAACCCGCATGACCACGCATTCGCCGAACAGCACCGGCAACACGCTGACTCGCAGGTCCACCTGATTACCACCCACGTTCAGTTCGATTCGACCGTCCTGAGGCAGACGGCGTTCGGCGATGTCCAGGTTGGACATGACCTTGATACGGGACACGATGGAATTGGCCAGATGTCGCGGCGGCGGAACCATTTCATACAGCACGCCGTCTGCTTTGACTCGAATCTTGAATTCGTCTTCAAACGGTTCAAAGTGAATGTCGCTGGCCTGGTCTCGAATGGCCAGCAGAATCACCATATTCAGCAGCTTCTTGATGGGAGCTGCATCACTGAGTTCCTCTTCGGACGACAGGTTGTAGCCTTTGGGGCCGGTGTCCAGATCGTCATCGTTGGTCAGTTCATCGATGACGTCTTCGATGCTTTCCGGACGGTCGGCGTAGTAGCGAGCGATGGCGGCTTCGACGTCGGCCTGACTGGAGACAGCTCCGCGAACTTCGTTGCCCAGAAAGTTGCGGAGGTCATCGAGTGCTCCGACATTCTGAGGGTCGGCCATGGCCACGGTCAGCACGTCATTGCGCAGCGAGACCGGCATGATCTTGTAAATCTCCGCCATGGTTTGAGGCACCAGTTCCAGCACCTGCGGCGGGATATTGGTTTCAGCCAGATTGATGACGGGCATGCCCCACTGTTCGGCCAGAGCTTCGGTGACCTGACCTTCGGTGACCAGCCCCATGCGCACGGCGACCTGACCGATCAGCCCCGAGCTCTGTTTCTGTTCTTCCAGAACATCCCAAAGCTGGTCATCTGTCAGATAACCGAGATCAACCAGAATCTGTCCAAGTTTGCGCTGGGCCATGAGTGGGTTTTCAGTGTTCAGATTCCAAAGGAGGGTGTCAGCCGAGTGGTTGCAGCGTGTTCAGTCTGAAAACTGAAAACTGAACACCGAAAACCTGTCGGCTCATTCATCATCATCTTCATCGACATCATCATCGAACACGCCTTTCTTGGCTCGTTCGATGCGGGCTCGCAGTTCGCCCGGGTTGTTGGATTTGGTCAGGACGGCGTTTTCTTCCACCAGGCCGTTTTTCCACAGGTTGAACAGCGAATCATCCAGCAGAATCATGCCGAACTTGCGGCCGGTCTGGATGGACGAATTGATTCGGAAGGTTTTCCCTTCGCGGATCAGGTTGGAAATCGCGCTGGTGACGACCAGCATTTCATAAGCGGCCACCATGCCTTTGGGTTTTCGCGGCAGCAGAGCCTGAGACAGGATGCCGATGATGCCGTTGGCCAGCTGAGTTCTGATCTGAGCCTGCTGATTGGTGGGGAACACGTCAATGATTCGGTCGACCGTTCCCTGAGCTCCGGTGGTGTGCAGTGTTCCGAACACCACGTGCCCGGTTTCGGCCGCGGTGATGGCCGCTTCGATCGTTTCCAGGTCTCGCATTTCCCCCACCAGAATGGCGTCGGGGTCCTGTCGCAAAGCACCTCGCAGAGCTTCCGGGAAGCTCATACAGTCGACGCCGATTTCCCGCTGATTGATCGTCGATTTGTGGTGCTGATGGTAGTACTCGATGGGGTCTTCCATCGTGATGATGTGATGATCCAGGTTGTGGTTCATCCAGTTGATCATGCTGGCCAGGCTGGTTGTCTTGCCCGATCCCGTGGGTCCCGTCACCAGAAACAGGCCTCGAGGACGCTGAATCAGCTCACGAACGACCGGCGGCAGTCCGAGCTGTTCGAAGGTCAGGAACTCGTTGGGAATTCGCCGCAGCACCATCCCGATCATGCCGCGCTGCTTGAACACTGAGACTCGGAAACGGGCCTTGTCGCCGAACGCGAAGCCAAAGTCTGTGCCGCCTCGTTCCTGAAGTTCCTGTTGGTTGCGCTCCGGCGTGATGCTCTTCATCAGCGCCGATGTGTCTTCTTTTTCCAGCGTCTTCGTGGGCAAACGAACCATGTGCCCCCCGGAACGAACGACTGGTGGCTGGCCAACGGTGATATGCAGGTCACTGACGCCTTCCCGGACGACGGTTTCCAGCAGCTTGTCAATTTGCAGTTGGCGAGGACTCATCCAGGAACTCCTGATTCTCAGATCACCATCAAACACAGCCCGGTCGGGGTCGAACTGCGGACGACAGGCGTCCCGCGGATCCTGCCACCTGCAAAAACGGGTGGACAGGAATCGATCGAGCCGAAGCGGACATCAAAAATGCCGGAGCACAGGTGGTCTGGTTACCAAATTCAGTCGCAATGTGGGAGAGACGGGAACGTGGATTTCCGCACGTCAGAGAAAAAATGAATCAGGAATCAGAACAATGACGGGATGTCGGAAAGGTGCCCCATTGTGGGCCGCTGCCGGACCGGAGTCCAGAAAAGACGAGAAGCTGAGAGTCGAGGGACGAGAGTCCAGGAGTCCAGTGTCGAGGGACGAGAGCTCGGGGAGGTTGCGGGTTGAGAATTTCGGTTGAGGGCTCAAAGCGAAGCCAGGCGATCCAGTCGGAGGAATTTTCCGGGGCGTTGCCTGACGCCGCCGGCTCGCCCTGAGCGGCCACTTTCCTGCTCTTCCGCTGCCTTTGTGATTCTCCGGCTCTCGACTTTCCGCGCTCGTCTCTCGGCTTCCTTCTCAGTGTCCACCTTTGGACAGCTTGTAGACTTCGGACAGGGTTGTGAGGCCGGCCATGGCTTTGTCACGAGCGTCATCGACCAGTGTTTTCATGCCGAATAGTCGAGCCTGACGTCGGATGTTCTGGGTGGGTTCGCTGTTGAACGCCATCTCCCGGAGAGACGAATTCATTGTCATCAATTCGAACACAGCTCGGCGACCTTTGAAGCCGGTGTGCTGGCATTCTGTACAGCCCTTTCCTCGCACCCACTGGCCTTCTTCCAGCTCTTCGTCGGTCAGGTGGAAGTAGTCAATTTCTTCCGGAGTCGGCTGGTAGGGCTCGCGACATTTCGCACAGACAACTCGGACCAGTCGCTGAGCCATCACCGCCATCAGAGACGATGCGACCAGAAACGGCTGGACTCCCATGTCGATCAGGCGTGTAATAGATCCGGGCGCATCGTTCGTGTGCAAGGTGCTGAAAACCAAGTGTCCAGTCAAACTGGCCTGTACTGCCATTTCACCTGTTTCGGTATCGCGGATTTCTCCAACCAGAATTACGTTGGGAGCCTGGCGAAGCATGGCCTTGATGATCTTGGCAAAGTCGAAGCCGATGCTGTGCTTCACTTCGACCTGATTGATCCCCGGCAGGTAGTACTCAACCGGGTCTTCGGCCGTGATGATTTTGCGGTCCGGCCGGTTCAGTTCCCCGAGGGCGGAGTACAGAGTGGTGGTTTTGCCGGAACCGGTGGGGCCTGTCACCAAAAAGATACCGTTCGGACGGCGGATGATGTTTTGGAAGCTGCGGTAGTTTTCATCACTGAACCCCAGATTTCGGATGCCGATTTTGATGTTGTCGCGGTCCAGAATTCGCATGACCACGGCCTGGCCGTGATTCGTCGGCAGAATGCTGACTCGCAGGTCAAATTCCTTGGTGCCGTGGCGAGTCTTGATGCGGCCGTCCTGGGGCCGGCGTTTTTCCGAAATGTCCATATTGGCCATAATTTTGAAGCGGGACAGCAGAGCTCCCAAGAGGCGTTTGGGCGGGCTGTCGCGTTCGATCAGGGCTCCGTCGATGCGGTACCGAATTCGAATCCGGTCCTCAAAGGGCTCGATATGAATATCGCTGGCCCGCATCTGCATGGCTTCGGTGATGATCAGGTTGGCCAGTCGAATGATGGGGGCACTGTCGTCTTCGTCGCCTTTCATGGCGGCTTTGGCTTCAGTTTCCGTGAATTCGATGGCTGTTTCGGTGAATTCCGAAATCATCGTGTCCACGGATTCGGTTTCCGTCTGGCCGTAGTGCCGGTTGATGGCTCCCTGAATGCTTTCGATCGGGGCCATCACCACCTTGATATCCCGGTTCAGAACAAACCGCAGCTTATCCAGAACCTCGATATTGTTGGGATTGTGCATGGCAATCACGACGGAATCGTTTTCGATGCCGGTGGCGATGACCACGTTTTCGCGAGCCAGAGATTCGGTAATCAGCTCAATCACACTGTGCGGGATTTGCAGCCCTTCCAGTTCCACGTATTCGTAGTTGAACTGTGCCGCCTGAGCTCGTCCCAGGTCAGCTCCGGAGATATAGCCCATCCGCACCAGAGCATCTTCTGCGGGAATCCCCAGATTTGCTGCCATCTGGCGAGCTTCTTCCAGCTGGGATTCCCCGATGGTGCCGTCCTGAACAAATCGTTCCAGCCAATCTGCCATGTGGATTCTCCCTGTGTCCGGAGCTCGGAATTTTCAGAAGGGACGTTGTGTGTCTGAGAGGTCAGCCTGCCGCCGAGTCTCGACCGGATCAGCGACAGAAATCAGCAAAAGCTGCTTCAAAAATACCCAAATCACCGGGCTGTGACCATGGCCAGGATTCACAATTTGTCCGGGTTACCTGACCGCGCGCTCGGGATGCTGTGGACTCGTGCGGTCGTTCCGAGGCTGTGGCGGGGTCTGTGAGTCGAAATTCAGGTGTCCGGTTCTGCTACCGGGTGGCTTTCAGAGCAGTGGACAGCTGTTTCAGGACCTGTTGGGCGGCGGGGTTGTCGGGCAGGGCCTGCGATCCCAGGGCTGGCAGCAGGTGTTCCCAGACGATGTTCAGAACTCCCTGCAGGTCGCCGGTGTTGGCGGTGATGGCCACAACGGCCTGCTGTTCCGGAAGCACGACGCAGAACTGTCCGTCTTTCCCGTCGCCTCGGTACGCTCCGTGACGGCAGCGCCAGAACTGAAACCCATAACCCTGATCCCAGTCTCGATCCGGATCGCTGCCATTGGACACCTGCCGGGATGTTGCCTGGTCGATCCACGCTTCCGGAATCAGCTGACGGTCATGCCACTTTCCTTTCTGCAGGTACAGCTGCCCGAATTTTGCGATGTCTTCCGTCCGCAGGTACAGCCCATAGCCTCCGATGGAGATTCCCTGAGGACTCGCATCCCATTCAGGACGACGAATTCCCAGCGGTTCGAACAGCCGCGGCATCAGATAGTCCAGCACCGTCTGTCCGGTGACCTGCTGAACAATCGCGGACTGCATGTAGGTGGCCGGGGTGTTGTAGCGAAAATGAGTTCCCGGCTTGTGAGGCACGGGGTGCGAAAGAAAAGACCGGACCCATGTCGGGTCTGTCACATCTCGACTGAGTCTGGGTTCGTCCTGATGTCCGGTGGACATGGTCAGCAAATCACGGACTCGCATCGCCTGCAGATTGGCGGAGGGTTCGGCGGGCGCGTCGTCCGGGAAGAACTTCAGCACAGGGTCGTCGATGCTGAGCTTTCCTTCGCTGACGGCCAAACCCACGGCTGTCGATGTGAAGCTTTTGCTGAGCGACCAAAGTACATGCGGCTGTTCTGCGGTCTGAGGATCCCACCACGCTTCGGAAATGACATAGCCGTGTCTCACCAGCATGAAGCTGTGCATCGAGTTGACCTTTTCGTCGGCAACTCGCAGAAAGTCCGCAATCTTTTCGGAAGGCACACCCTGAGCTTCCGGCGTACTGCGCGGCAGTGAGCCCGCAGATGCCGAAGGTTCGTCGGCTTCCGCGGACCATGGCAGTCCGCTGATGAGTGTGAAGATCAGAACAGCGGTCCGAGATCGCAGCACGGGAGACCTTTCGGAGAAGTTTTCAGAATGCCGACGACAGTGTCGAGGAACGGAAAAGGAGGCGGGAACTGACTGGTCAACGGATGTGAACAGATTACAGTGTGGTTTTCCACTGGTCATGGAACCGGCTCGAATGACTGTTCTTTGTTCGACGTGATCCGGCCATTTGTTTTGGGGGAGTGATGCTGTGAACTTTCAGTCACGTCTGTCGGGTATTCGGCTGCTGCCTGCGTTGTTGGTCTTCGTTTTCATGGTGGCCGCGTTCACAGCGAAAGCGGCAGTTGCGGCAGATCGGCCGAACATTCTGCTGATCTATACGGACGATCATTCGTACCGCACCATCGGCTGCTATCCTCAGGCTTATCCCTGGGTAAAGACTCCGAACATCGATGCCCTTGCAGATCGGGGAGTTCGTTTTGAATCGGCATACATCGGCACGTGGTGCATGCCGTCCCGGGCCACATTGCTGACCGGGCATCATCAGCATGCGGTGCAGTCGATGCGCATGGAGGGCACTTATCCGGGATCAGCCTATGATCCGGAACAGTGTCCCTTCTGGCCGGCTGTGTTTCGCCGTCACGGATACACGACGGCTCAGATCGGCAAGTGGCATACGGGAACAGATACGGGCGCCGGTCGCGACTGGGATCACCAGATTGTGTGGAACCGGCCTCGCTATCCTGAAAACGCCGGCAACTATTTTTACGATCAGATCATCGAAACCAACGGTGGTCCCGGAAAAGTGACCAACGGCTACAGCACCGACAATTACACAAACTGGGCGGAAGACTTCATTCGGGGTGAACATCGGGACGAACAAAAGCCGTGGTACCTATGGGTCTGCTACGGAGCCGTTCATGGCCCGTTTACTCCGGCGGAACGTCACCGAAACGAATATCCGGATGCGACCGTTCCCGTGCCACAGGACATCTATCCGCCTCGTCCGGGCAAGCCGGCTTACATGCAGAAGGTGAATGGATGGATTCCCAATGCTGACGGAGTGCCATCCATGAACGGTGGTTTCGGAGGCCTGACAGTCGAAGGCACCACCAGCATACACGGAAATACTCTGAACGGCTGGGTGCGACAGTATCATCAGGGTGTGCGAGCTCTGGACGAAAGCGTCGGCCGCCTTGTCAGTGCTCTGAAGGAATCGAAGCAGTATGAAAACACGCTGATCGTCTTCACATCCGACCAGGGATTCGCATGGGGGCAACACGGCTTCCACACCAAGCTGGCTCCTTATGATGCCAATATCCGGTCGCCTCTGATTGTCAGCATGCCCGCAAAGCTTCCGGAAGGAAAGGTTGTCGATCGTCCGGTTTCCGGAGTGGATTTGGTGCCGACATTCTTCCGATTTGCCGGGATCGACCTGCCGTGGAAGATGCACGGCCACGATCTGACTCCGCTGCTGCAGAATGCTTCCGCCGAATGGGCTCATCCGGCTCTGACCGTCTTTACGGCTCGCAGCTACGGAGCCGACACGGATCAGGTGTCCTCGGATGTCAAAAAGAACAACATCGACGGCATCCCCTGGTACTTCATGCTGAGATCGGGGAAGTTCAAGTACATTCGCTACGCAGTCAAAGGGGAAATCGAAGAACTTTACGACCTGCAGACTGATCCTGACGAACTTCACAACCTGGCGACCGACCGCGAACATCGCAAACAGCTGCTGGAAATGCGAACCGCCACCCTTGCCGAGCTGAAACGAACGGATGCGAAGATCGCGAATCAGCTTCCTGAAGTAGCTGACAGCGCGTCGGGGTCGTAGAGGCGATCACGATGGACGGCGTGTTCCGGCGTATGCTCGATCAGAGTGATCGAGGTGGCCGCGCCGCAGTCGACGATTGGCGAAAGCCGGAGCTGTGCTGTGTTCCGTCGGGCTGAATCCGAAACTGGATGGCTCCGACATCGCCGGTGAACAGAACCTGGCGGGCCTGAGCGTAAACGTTTTCCAGCACCGGCCGGGCGTGAGTGTCGCGAGCACTGACGGCAACAATTTGAGGCTGCACGGTTGCGGCAAGTGACGGGGTGTTGCTGTTGATGGCACCGTGATGCGGGCTGATCAGGATGTCGGCGGAATTCAGCTGTGGCAGCAGATCGTTCAGTCCCGCTCCTTCGATATCTCCGGTGGCCAGAACTCGGCGGCCGAAGGCCGACATCGACACGACCAGAGAACGCTCGTTGTCACCGGCATTCGATGGCAGCTGGTCTGCGGTCGGGCTCAGGATGGTCAGATGCGCGTCGTTCAGACGGCAGGAATCTCTGTGTTGAACAAGACGAATCGGCACGCGATGGCGGTCTGCCAGGTGCAGCAGGCTTTGAACCGGTTGCGCATCCGAACGCACGAAGTCCCGGGACGTGACCAGTTCGGCCACCGGCATTCGCGCCAGAATTCCGGGCACGGCTCCGTAGTGATCGATATCCGCATGAGACACCAGCAGGCCGTTCAGCTGTCGAATGCCGCGACTCCACAGAAACCGGCAGATGACATCCGCCGTTTTGTCACCGCCATTCATGGCTCCGGCATCGATCAGAAACGCGTGTCCCTGTGATTCCACAACCGCAGCGCTGCCGTGACCCACGTCCAGCACAGTGACGGTGACATCGCTGTCCGTCGGTTGCCGCGGGCTGTCGATCAGCGCCAGGGCAACAACAGCGAACAGCCCCGCAGTCGCCGGCAGACGACTTCGGCGACCGAAAAGCGCCAAGGTCAACAGTGCATAATAGGCCGGGATCAGCCAGACGGGAGGATGTGCCAGAAACAGATGTCCTCCGGGAACAGCGGCGGCCCAGGAAACTCCGGACGCCAGCACCTGCAGCAGCATGGAAAAAATCCAGCCAGGAACAGCGGTCAGCGGAGGCCAGAGAAACCCCACAAACAGCACGGCAATGCCGAACCACAGAGCAACCACGGTGACGGCAATCAGAACCAGATTCACAACAAGGGCGATCGGTGACACCACATGAAATGTCATGGCAACCAGAGGCGACGTCACCATCAGCACCACCAGCATCTGCAGCGTTCGGTGGCTGATGTGACTGAGCAACATCTTCGAGAGTTCCGCCAGACGCTCTCCCATTGTGAGATGTTCAACGGGTACCGATCTGCGAAAGTCCGGAGGCGGCAGACGGCTACCGAGCATTCCCAGTGCGGCGACGGACAAAAACGACAGCCAGGCTCCGGCGTCGAAAGCCATCATCGGCTGCAGACTGAGCATGATCAGGGCGGTGAACCCCAGCAGTCCGCTGATCGAAATTCGGCGCTGAGTGAACTCCGATACGGCAAACACCAGAAAGAACACAGTGGCTCGCAGAACGCTGGGCCGCAGGTCCGTCATCAGCGCATAGGTCACGCAGACGCATCCCGTCAGAATCAGAGCTGTTCGACGACGAACCATCAGCAGGTGCAGCACCTTCATCAGAAAGCCGCACAGGATGCCAACATGCAGTCCGGAAATCGCCAGCAGATGCATCGTGCCGCTGGCCACAAACGAACCTTCCACTTCGGCCGGCAGCATGTGTCGATTTCCCAGCAGCAGTGCGAGAGCGATCGGGCGGACCCGAGCATCGACGGACGAGTCCAGGGCGTGGCGGGCTTCCCGTCGCAGCGCGCTGATCCATGCATTCGGGTGCCACGGAGGGACCGGGCGAACCGTCTGAATGGTCAGGTGATGACGCACGAAGAACAGTCCCTGCAGGCTGTGTCGGCGCAGGTACTGCTGAAAGTCGAATTCACCGGGATTTCCGGGTGACTTTGGCCACTGATACTCGCCGGTCAGGATGACTTCATCGCCTCGGGACAGCGACTTTGAAGCATCTCCCTGCACGTAGACCATGCACCGACCGGTGATTGGCAAACCCGAACTTCCTGAATCATTTTCCATGGAAAGCGGAGTGATGTCGGCGAGGAATCGAGTCTGATCAAGAGCATCAAGCCTGCCGGAAAACAGTGACTCGTCGCTGCCGGCTCGCAGAACGGGAACTGTTGCAATCACCGCCTTAACCCGCATCACGCGAGACTCACCGGCGGCGATACTGTTCAGCTGCGGTTGACCGGGCAGTGGCTGAGTGATCTGCCATCGAACACTGCCACACACAACGACTGCCACCAGCAGACAGGCTGTCTGAAGGTGCTGCCCGGAATTCTGATTCAGCAGGCCTGCCGCCAGCAGCCACACCGGAACCAGCAGTAGACACAGCGTCGTGTTCAGCGGGACGGCTTCCGCCAGAATGATTCCCAGCAGCAGAGCCAGTGCCGTCCAGGCGACCAGTGGCAGTGATGCGAGTTGAGATCGAAGTCCGGATTCGGTTACCAAAGCTGTAGCGAGGGAATAGATCCGTCCGGCCGAATTTGGTGCATCGGACAGTCCCACCACACACCTCAGGGTCGCTGTCGGTTCTCAAGAATCGGCTGCAGTTCGTCCACAAAATCATGAACGTCCTGGAATTCGCGGTACACCGAAGCAAACCGCACGAAGGCCACTTTGTCCAGATCTCGCAGTGCGCTGAAGACCATTTCTCCGATGTGCCGCGACGGGATTTCGCGCAGACCTTCCTCAAAAATCGTGGCCTCGACATCCGCCACGATCCGATCAATCTGCTCGTTCGTGACCGGACGTTTGTAGCAGGCTTTTTCGATTCCGCATCGAATGCGATTGCGATCAAACGGAATCAGAGTGCCGTCCTTCTTGATGACCTTGATCGGCACGTCCTCGACACGTTCGTAGGTGGTAAATCTCCGAGCACACTCCAGACATTCCCGCCGTCGACGGATGGAAAAATCCTGGCTGTTGCGGGAATCGATGACTTTCGTTTCGTCGTGTTTGCAGAACGGACATCGCATGATCACAAGTCCTTCCAAAGGCATCGGCAGCGACCCGAGGTGTGCCGGCCGAACGCCCTGTTTTGCATTGTAGCGTGGGCCTGCGAAAAATACCGTCAGGAGAACCTGATTGACAGAAGGAACTGCGTGCTTCCGGAAAGTCGGCCCTCAGGTGGCAGCCGGACAGTTCGCTGAGGACCGGAGGCGAGGGAAGCCGCTGCCAAACGCCGAATCGCCGCGGCTCACGATGTGCGCTTTCCGCAGAAACCGCCTCGCCCCCCGGATCTCAATATGTCACTCCGCAGGCTGGAAGCTGACGTCTCGGAGCTCGCCCGCGATACTACTTCGCGGGTGGCAGGGCAGGCTGAGGTGCGCTGTCCCGGGGACCGGCGTCGGTGGTGCCGTCGGTCGTCAGCGGCTGGGAACGAGAGACGGGCTTGGCGTTCGGATTGGAGTCCGACGTTGCTGAAGCTGATGACGACACAGTCTTCAGCGGCCTGGATGAATCGGCAGGTGGCCCGGCCGGAGACGCTTTCGCGGCCTGCCTGCTGGAAGCGGAATCGACGGCGAGTCCCGGAACGTGGGTCATGTTCGCACTGATCGAAGGAGTTCGGTCGACGTAAAGTTTTTCTCCAGGGACAGCGCCGGGAGAAACGAGTTCAGGAGTTCCCACCGCATCCGGGTTGGAATAGTACTGGTCATAAGCCAGGGCTCGTCGTCGACGTTCTTCGCGTTCCGCCAGGACCTCGCCTGCTTCCGCCGGTGTGTACTCCATCGGCCGAGCCATCAGAGGGCTGCTGTCGCCGATTTTTGTTCCGTAGGAAGCTTCGTGCTGAACTTCGCTGGCGACCAGCGGCACCATCACATTGACTTCCTGCAGCGAACTTTCGAAGTTCCGGAACTGACCGGACTGAGCAATTCCTGAAGTGCTCTGCTTCTCGTTTGGTACGGTGCCTGTGGCTGACGGCAGCACGCGTCCGTCGGCCGGATTGCGACCTCGGGCCACCATCGCCAGTTCCACTCGACGTTCCGGTCGGACACCATCCATGCGCTGAGCAACCTGTTCGATCCATTCCGGTTCTTTCTCAGCGGCGCTGGACATCATTTTCGCGTACAGCGAGACTTCGAAGACGTTGCGGTCGAGGATGGTATTGGTGACGACGGAAGCCAGGCGAACCAGAGTGTCCACGGCTCCGGATGGAAAGTACACAAACGTTTCCACCTGCTGATTCACGAGGACTGTTCCCGTTTTGGTGGGTACGAATCGGTATCGCAGCCAGACCAGAGCAGACGCTTCGATCGCATTGGGCAGCAGAGGGCTGACATAGGATCCCTGAGTCAGAAACAGACACTGGCTGCCATCCCGCCACAGCACATCCGCATCTCCGCGAGATCCGTCGGCAGCGGCGGCGGCAAATTGAAACGCATTCTTTTCCGTCATCTCCAGTTTGGAAATCCCCATGACTCGCCAGGTACTGATGGCGACATCGGGATGATTGATCAGGTACTGATAGATGTCCGGATTCACTTCATACTGCAGACTCGGCATGCGTCGATAAAGCGACGCGTTGCCGGCAATGAAGGATGCTCGCTGCTGTGACCTGGCTGACATTTTTCCATAGGGAATCTGGGACTGAGCCGATTCCATGATGGCTTTGTCGGAAGTGGCATCCGCCAGAACACGGACGCCGACTCGCTGAGCCAGGACTTCCAGCTGATCTGCTGATGCGGATGAAGCTGTCACCGCAGCGATGGCAGCCATCAGCGCGATCTGCGTGATGCAGCGCGGTTGATGTCCCTTACGAAATGGTTTCCCCATCACGCCGACAGCCCCCACTGAACGTCGTTCCAATCGTGTGCCTGCCAATCAGTGGCGCAGTGATCGAGCCCGAAGGTTCGACGCTGGCTGAGTTCCGAACGCCCATTCAGAACATGCAGCGGTACTGACAGCAGTGGTCTTCCGAGAAGACTTCCCCCAATGCTGGTCAATCGGAATCTGAGGGTCGTCCGGTCCGGCAAATCTTTCCTGCCTGAACCGGTTTTGAATATTGCCCTGTGGATCCAGGGGATCTCGGCAGCAGAAAGCAGTGCCGGCTGGTCACACCTGTCGCCGGAGCCGCCCCTTGTCGGCAGTCTCTGCCGAAACCTGCAAAATTGAGCGGCTGGCAGCAACGTCACGGTTCGCGCCGCTCACGGGCTGAGCTGCCTTGACATCCCGGGACAAGGTCGTTGAGATCTCGATCTCCAGGGTGCCGGACTGCGTTACTGTGGGCTGCCCGCATGGGGCGTGTCCCCGAATGGCGACAATCGACCCGAAACCCCGCGGCAGCCGGAAACACAGAGCGATTTTATTCAGCCCTATCACAATCTGCGATTTCAAAGCACGATTCGAATGTCGGCACAGGCTGGCCGGATCTTAGAACTCAACCCGTTTTGTTCAGAAACAGAATGACCATGACCGGACGACCTTCCGTCATCATCAGTGCCTTTGCCGATGAGGCTGCCAATCACCGAACCGCTCTGGAGCAGATGACGGCTCTGGCTGCCATTGGAATTCGAAATTACAGCCCGCGCTTTATTGACGTGCTGGGCGATGGAAAGATTGAGCACGTTGTTGACCTGTCTCCGGAGAAGCTGAATCGGCTGAAGGAATTTCACGCGGAATACGGCATCAGCGTGACCAGCATCGGTGCTCGAGTCGGCAAGGTGAAGCTGCTGGACGTCGACGATGGTTCTCACAATAAGTTCGTTCCGATCGCCGATTATCTGAGCGGCGAAGTGGCTCGCACCATCGCTGCTGCCAAAGCCCTGGAACCCGACTGATCCGCGGATTCTCGTTCTACCATCCCGAGGAACCCGGCCGGAAGATCATCTGGATCAGGCAGCCGATCACATCCGTCAGATCGCTGACGCCTGCGGTCGTGAAGGTCTGGTGTATGGTCTGGAAATTGAACCGAACCTCGTGGGAGAAACCGGCCCACTGCTTGCTCAACTGGCTCAGCGAGTTGACCACCCGAATATGGTGCTGATTTTCGACGGCGGAAACGTGGCGGCTCAGAATAAGAATCCTGTTCAGGTGTATGAAGAATACAGAGCGACCGTGCCCTATCTGGGCTGGATGCACGTGAAGGACTACCGGATTGATCCGAAGCTGGTGTGGACGGGAGCCGTTGACGAAGAGCGTCTGAAGAACTTTGTGCCGGCCAATGAAGGCGATGCCGGTCACGAACTGATTTTCCGCGACCTGCGCGAACAGCTGCCGACAATTCTGCCGCGACTGGAAAAACTGGGGCTGCCGGGTTTCTATCTGGAAACCGAACCCCATTTGAAGGGAGGCGGACAGTTCGGCGGTTTCAGCGGTCCGGACGGAATGGGCGTTGCGGTGCGAGCACTCTGTTCGTGTCTGGACTACGCCGGTATCGGCTACGATCTCCGCAGTTTTGCTGACATTCGCCGGCTGCGAGGCTTCTGAACTCAGCATGTCAGACTCGAAATTCTGCATTTCACTGGAGGATATTCAACAGGCGGCTGTGCGAATTTCCGACGAAGTTCTGCAGACACCGTTGCTGACTTCGGAATCGCTCAGCCGTCAGATGGATGCGGATCTGTGGTTCAAGTGTGAAAACCTGCAGCACGGCGGAGCCTTCAAGGCTCGAGGGGCCGGCAATGCCGTCCTCTCACTGACTCCGACTGAAGCGGCTCGGGGCGTGATTGCTCATTCGTCCGGAAATCACGCAGCCGCACTGGCTCGAGCCGCCAGCCGTCGCGGGCTGAAGTGTCGCATTGTGATGCCTCACAATTCAGCCGCCGTGAAAATCGCTGCCGTGCGAAGCCATGGCGTCGAGCCCGACTTCTGTGAACCAACCGCTCAGGCCCGTCAGGCCATGACAGATCAGCTGGCAGCCGAAACCGGTGCCACGTTCATTCATCCTTATAATGACTGTCGGGTCATTGCGGGCCAGGGAACGGCGGCTCTGGAACTGCTCCGGCAGGCAGGCCGCGTGGACGACGTGATTGTTCCTGTTGGCGGTGGCGGTCTGTTAAGCGGAACTCTGGTCGCCCTGAAAGCTCTGAATCCGGAAATTCGAGTTTACGGGGCAGAACCGGAATGGGCCGACGATGCCTTTCGAAGTCTGCGGAGCGGCAGCATTCAGCCGCCACTGCGCTACGACACTCTTGCTGATGGTCTCAGAACTCCGCTCGGAAATCTCACGTTCCCGATCATCCGCGAATTGGTGGATGACATCCTGACGGTCAACGAAGACGGCATTCGAGACGCAGCAGTGACCATTCGAACACACCTGCGTGTGATCGCCGAACCGTCCGGAGCCGTACCGCTGGCCGCTGCCCGGCAATACCTCGATCGGTTTCGACAGCGACGAGTCGTCCTGGTGATTTCCGGTGGAAACACAGGCTGAATTGCGCGACGTGGATTGTCTTCGGGGATCGGAAGCCTGAAAACCCGTCACATCACCGGCACATCCGCACAGACTATTTCCCCCTTGCGAGATTTGCGCAGAAATCGCGCATGTCTGCGAACAACGCCTTCCCTCTGTGCAAGGAGAAACCGGGAGGGCAATCAGCAAACGGCCTCAAAATGCTCGGGATTTGCTGAAAAGTGAAGATCTGCCGGCTCTCGGCACGGCAGATGCTCTCATCCTTGAGAAGTGAGATTTCGCCGTGGTCAACATCGGCTGCGGCGGGTGTCTGCGATTCTTATCGGAAGTCAGCCGTGTCTGTTGCCGTCATGCCTCGGAACCTGCCAGCGGCGGCGGCGGGATCTTTTCCCGATCCGCTGCATTCAGCACCGTCAATTGTGATCGTGGGAAACGGCCCTGTCGGGTTTCGCCTGCTGCAGGACCTGGTCAGCCGCCAGCTGCATCGTCGTCTGCAGGTGACGGTTTTCGGTGAAGAACGCGGGCTGGCCTACGATCGTCCGGGGTTGACCCGGATGCTGACCGAAGACGTTTCTGAGTCTCTCGTTTATCAGCCTCTGTCATGGTACGAACAGCACGGAATTCGGATGATCACCGGAGATCCTGTGATCGGAATTGATCGCAGCCGAAGAATCGTGTGCTCACGTTCAAATCGCCTGGTGACGTACGATCAGCTGATTCTGGCAACTGGCAGCCGTTCCGTGATTCCGGCACTGGCAGGCTTTGATCTGGAAGGAGTCTTCCCGTGTCGCACACTGGATGATCTGAACGCCATTCGCATTTATTCACGGCGATGCCGCAGCGTCGCGGTCCTGGGAGGCGGGCCATTGGGACTGGAAGCGGCTCATGGTCTGGCAGCTCGGGGACTGAACGTTTACGTCGTCGAGAAAGGTCCTGTTTTGATGCCTCGTCAGCTGGACAATGCGGCCGCTGAACTGCTGCGCAGAAAAGTGGTCTCCGAGCGGCTGCAGTGCCTTCTGCAGCGACAGCCGGAACGAATCTCCCGCATCAGCGAAGGGCTGCATCTTGAACTGACCAGCGGCGAATCGCTGATCGTGGATATGGTGGTCGTGGCGGCCGGAGTCCGGCCGCGCGACGAACTGGCTCGAGCGTGTCAGCTGCCGACCGGGCGCCGAGGCGGGGTTCTGGTGGACGACCAGCTGCGAACGTCCGACCCGGCCATCTGCGCGATTGGAGAATGTGCCGAACACCAGGGCATCGTCTACGGGAGACCCGAACCCGGTTTTCGGATGGCCGAAGTGGTCGCGGAACAGCTGCGAGGCCAGTCAACGGAGTTTTCGGGATTTGGGACCGCGATGCAGGTGAAGATCGGCGAAGTGGAAATCCGGGTTGCCGGCGACTCTCTGAATCTCAAAGGACATACCACTCTGGTTCATGAGACGACATCTTCGTATACGAAACTGATTCTGGAAGGAAACCGCGTGACAGGTCTGATGGGAGTCGGACCTCTTCCCGAATTTGATGAACTGCAGGAGGCATTGCTCCAGAACCGACGCCTGAAGTGGTGGCACAAAAGGCGTTTCGAAACAAGCGGACGGCTGTGACAAACCGGCCGTCTCCACGGGAGTGACGATGATCACCAGCGGCGACATCAGAAACGTGCAGACGTCATGGGCGATGGTCTCGGCGATCAGTGATACCTTCGGTGAACTGTTGTACAGAAGACTGTCTGATCGGCATGCCGTTTTTAGACGCCTGATCACAGAAGGCGCTGTCCCTGACAGCGGCACCACCATCCGAGCTCTGGCGGTGTTCGTCCACCACCTTGCCGACGGCGACGAAATCATTCCCGTTGTCTGCTCAGCAGCTTCAGCTTCTGAAAGTCAATGCCAGCCTCTGTCCGAACATGAACGCGAATTTGCCGACGGCCTGTTGTGGACACTGAAACTGTCACTGGGACTTCAGTTCCGCCCGGACATGAAGCGTTCCTGGATCAGAGCCGCGAGACTCTTTGCCGAAACCTGGTGTTTTGACCTGCCTTCGTCGCGGAACAGCCGGCCGTTGACTGACAGCGATGACACCCCGCGAACTCAGGTCCGAGTCACGAATCATGGATTGGCCGAGCAATCAAGTGGACATTCGATGGCGTGTTTGACCGGTTCGGAATGATTCCATGCTGTGCGGCGGAAACGCGAGTCCTGCTTCAAGAGCCATGAATCACGGCACTCACGCTCTTTGTCGTCCCTGTGAACCGGCTCAAACTCCAGAATCGCTTCTCATTCCGGGACGTAGCGAACGTGCGGAAGGCGACCGACTCGCGTTGTCAAATCGTCACCACGGAATTCGATGATCCGATATCCGGGGGCAGCGGCGGCGAAGGTGGGGTGAGTTCCCTGCGGATCGAACTGAATTCCCGTCGACGGTGTGGTCACCACCAGCGTCTGATGAAGCGTGGTCTCGAGTTCGTGATGAACGTGGCCGCAGCAGATCAGCCGAATCCTCGGATCTTCCTGAACCACGTTCTGCAGCAATTCGCGTCCCGCCAGTCCGATCAGATCCATCCAGACGCTGTTGACGTCCACCGGAGGGTGGTGAAAGAACAGAGCAACGCGCGTTGCCGGTGAATTCTGCAGATCGGATTTCAGCTGAGTGACCTGTTCTTCACGGATCAGTCCGGAAACTTCTCCGGGAAGGTGAGTATCAAGCCCGATGCACAACCAGTTGCCGGTTTGAAAGCGAAACTGAATGAATGCGTCCGGACGAGACTGTGTCGGCGAATCCTGACCGTGGTTGACTGCCGTGAAGACAGATCTCAGCACTTCGCGATCATCGTGGTTGCCGGGGACCTGCCACAACTGGTCGAGCCAGGGGGACAGGATGTCTCTGACCGCCTGGTAACTTTCCGGGCGTTCGTCGTGAGTGTGATCGCCGGTGATGATCACATGATCGAAGCGCCCTTCGTGTTCCCGGATCCACCGAACGACCTCCTGAAGGGACTCCCGAGTTGGAATTCCCTTCAGGCAGGTGCCAGGTTCGGCAAAGACGTGCAGGTCCGTCAGCTGCAGAATTCGCACGACGTCCATGTCGACTCAGTTGCTGATCGTCTTCAGAAACGGGAAGTCCTCTTCGTTGACGGCATTCACCTGATTGGCAAGTGCCAGAAACCAGCGAGGGTTCTGTTCAAACCGAGTTCGATTCTGACGGGTCGAGAAGAAGAACATCTGTCCGTCGTAGAATGAGCCGAATTCGATGGCCCCGGATGTCGCTCGGTTCTCGGCGGTCATTTCCACCGGATCGCAGCCGTGAAACTTCGGTACATACCAGTCCGGATTTCCGTTAAACAGGTCAACTTCCTCCGTTGACGTCAGATAGTAGTCGACTCCTTCGTGAGTGACGACGAACGTATCCACGCCGCGTTTCCAGGCCTTGTCCTTTTTGAACGACACAGGCGAGTAGCCACCCATGCCAACCATCTTACCGTCACGTCGCACGATCAGACAGCTTCGCAGGTTTGCTGCCAGACCGGCTTCGATGTCGCTTCCGCCGGCTGTTCTGGCGATGGCAGCACTGCTGGCACCGCTGATGGAATTCAGGCGAGCTACGTATTCATTCAAAGTTGCCGCTCCTTTGAAGCGACTGCCTCGGGACCCGTCTCCCAGGACCACAACTTCCGTGGGAAGAGAGGTAATCTGAAATTCAGCAATCAGGTCCTTGTTGGTGTCCGCATTCAGCTTCACCCCCACAACTTTGGTGCCCAGCATCCCGGTGACCTGAGACTGGTACAGAACATTCTGTTCCATCGTCCGGCAGGCTCCACACCAGGGAGCATCAAAGTGCAGGACCAGCGGCAGTTTGTGGCGAGCGGCCAGCTGAGTGGCTTCGGTGTAGGACGTCAGCCAGCGATTGGGAGGTGACTGTGTTGCCGGGAAAGCGGTCTTTGCCGCCAGTGAACCGGACGGCATCGCATTCGACTGCGATGCATTCTCAGGGTGTGTAACCAGAATCAGAGTTGTGAGAGTCACAACAGAGATCACAGACATCGGGCATCCTTTCATGAAAGATCAAAGATGTCCTGAACCGACTCCATTCTGAACAGGCATTGGGGTAGCCGCCCGCAAACATCCGAATGCGGGAGCGACTGGCGGATCGCCAGTTCCTGCGCGGCCTGAGCTTCTGTTCCCTTAGAGCACCCAGATTCGAAAATCGTGGACCGGGGAAGATACACAAGACGCAGCGGATCGGGAAGTGACGGCGTCCTGCCGGGTCTCCAGAGCCAAAAATGCAGGTAAAATCGGAATTCCGGCGATGAACTCCACCGCCGGAATTCTACTTCTCAATCTTTACTGTCCTGCAGGGGAAAACGAGCACTCGGAATTCCAGGCCAGCTGGGACTTGTGGACTCGTGTAGGAGAAAAGGCGAACCTGCACACTTTATGCGTTCAGCAGGCCTTTTGCTTCCAGATGAGCAATAACTTCCAGGGCCAGAGCTTCGATTCCCTTTGAGTCCGAATCCAGTTCGATCTCGGCAGCTTCCGGAGCTTCATAAGGAGCGTCAATACCCGTGAACCCCTTGATCTCTCCAGCTCGCGCCTTCTTGTAAAGCCCCTTGGGGTCGCGTCCTTCGCAGGTTGCCAGAGATGCGTTGACGTAGACTTCCTGAAACTGATCGCCGGACAGGATGTCACGCACCTGAGCTCGGTCGGCCTTGTAGGGCGAAATGAACGCTGTCAGGACAATCACACCTGCATCACAGAACAGCTTTGACACTTCCCCGATTCGACGGATGTTTTCGGTGCGGTCTTCCGGCGAGAAGCCCAGGTTCTTGTTCAGGCCCATGCGAATGTTGTCGCCGTCCAGAACATAGGTGTGAATTCCCCGATCGTGCAGCATTCGGTCCACAGCATTGGCAATCGTGCTCTTGCCACATCCGCTCAGACCGGTGAACCATAGAACGGCGCCTTTGTGGCCGTTCAGTTTCTGGCGTTCGGCGCTGGTGACGTTGTGCTCGTGCCAGGTGACGTTGGTTGCTTTCTGTTCAGTCATTCTCTTTGTACTCGTTTGATTTCTGCGGGCGCGAACGTTCCGGGGCCACGAATCCGACGATCATTCCTGCAAACGGAATGATCTGCGGCCCGAATAATAGGGCTCAACGATCCCCAAACAATGGTTTCCCGAGCCATTGGCACCGGTTCCCGCCTTTGGCACTCCTGTGATTTCCCGCCATTGGCGAACGGACTGTGTCAGACCTGCCGACCGGGACGAACGTAGCGGGTATGCGACAGGGTCGAGCTTTCCGCCCTCATCGGCATTCCGCCAATCGCTGGCCAAGTCACACTTCCTGATTCCAGGAACAGCCGTTTCGGCCTTCACGACTCTGGAGGTGTTCACGACGGGCAAGTCTCTGCGAGATCTTATCAACCTGATCTGACATCCCATTCGGTTTCCTGACTCACAGCCATGCCTTTCCTGACAGCACGCATGGCTGTTTGTGTCCGGCCGAAGCCGAACCTTGCGCAAAGCAGCGAATGTGCAGAGGTTGCTTCGTTTTCCAACCGGGCCTGGCGGCCGGAGGGTTGTGTCATTCTGCCGACGGAGGTCACCATGATGATTTCTACTGAAACATTGACGCATGGCCCAGGAACGTTTTGCTGCCTGTCGTGTTGTGAATGGCCCTGAATCTGCAGGTGACTCGATGGCTTCCGCATGGGGCCGTCACCGATCCGAACATCGTCGACTCACGGCCTCAATGCTTTGTTTTTTTGACATGGTTTTGCTGCTGGTTTTGTGGGGCCGAAGGCAAACGGTAACCTGAGTTTTCAGTCTCAGCGATTTTTCTGGCGGGTTCGTGGACTCAACCACGATCACCTCCTCTGGCATCAATCGTCAGATCGTCAGCCGTTCACTCAGCAGCAAAGGGCCATTGCAATGAGTTCAGTGTTCTTTCTTCGTTCGTTTCTGGATTGCCTTCGACGCATTCGACCTGCAGCCGGACGTCGTCATCAGAGAAACTCGTTTCGACATTCATCTCCGGAACGACTGGAAGACCGAGCACTCCTGGCGACGTTCACGGTCACCAACCTGAATGATTCCGGGGCAGGCAGTTTGCGGCAGGCGGTGCTGGATGCAAATGCTGCGGCGGGGCCCGATGCAATTGATCTGACCGGCGTCACGGGAACGATTACTCTGACAACCGGCCAGCTGTCAGTGACGGAAGGCGTCAACATCAGCGGTCCTGGAGCCGACCGGCTGGCCATCAGCGGGAACGGAGCCAGCCGCATTTTTGATCTGAGCGGAGCCGGCCAGAACTCCTACACGATTGAGAATGTCGACCTGACCGGCGGTTTCACGCCCGATGGTGGCGGCGCGGTGCGGATGATTGATACCGACGATCAACTCTTTCTGAATCATGTCCTGATTCGCGAAAGCCAGGCGAACGGCGGAGGAGGGCTCGCGGTGGTTGGCGGAACGTATCAGATTCGTGAATCCGCTTTCGTTGACAATTTCGCCAGTTTTGGTGGAGGAGCGATTCTGACACAGTCCTCGAACGGATGGATCATCAATTCGACCGTTGGGGTCAATACATCCAACAGCGGAGCCGGGATTGTTCAGCAACAGGTCTTCAATGGCGAGACCGGAGTCATGCGGCTGCGGAACGTGACTCTGGCTGATTCCACCGGCAATGGCGTCCTGAATTTTGGAGACACCACGGGCAGCGCAACTCTGGAGATTTCCAATACCATCATCGCCCGCAGTTCGGGCAGCAACGTGTCGAATACCGGCACCGGCGTCTTCAATTCCATTGGAAGCAATATCTCTGATGACGCGACCGCAGGATTCACGGCATCCGGTGACCAGACCAGCACCGATCCGCTGCTGCCACAGTTTGCACTGCGAAATGGCAATCCCACGCCCACCTATGACCTGCCCGCCAACAGTCCGGCTGTCGATGCCGGCAATGCGGCACTGGCCATCGACGGCTTTGCGGCGCCGTATCAGACAGACCAGCGTCTGTCGCCGTTTGTACGCATCACGGATGGCGATGGAGACGGAGTGGCCGCCATTGATGTGGGTGCCTTCGAACTGTTCGGCACGCTGATTGTGGATTCAAATTCAGATGTCGAAGACGGCAACTATTCCTCCGGCAACTTTTCACTGCGAGAAGCGATCGCCATCGCGAATGCTCATACCGGAGCCGACACGATTCGCTTTGCGAGCTCACTGAACGGGCAGACCATTACTCTGGCTGGTTCGGAACTTCTGGTGACGGACAGTCTCACGATCAACGGACCCGGAGCCGCTAATCTGACAATCAGTGGCGGCGGGATGCCAAACCGTGTCTTCAACATCGATGACGCGAATGCCGCATTCCTCGACGTTGCTTTTTCAGGCGTCACGATTTCCCATGGCGGGGACGGCGTTGCCACCGTTCACGGCGCGGGTATTTCAAGTCGAGAAAACCTCACACTGCTGAACGTCGTTCTGAGCGACAATCAGGCCGGACCGAATTCCTTTGGAGGGGCGATAAATCATCAGCAGGGAACGCTGAAGGTTACCGACAGCACGTCAACCCGAAATACCGCATTGACGGGAGCGAGCGTTTTCACAGCATTTGCTCGGGCTGATTTTCTGAACACGCTGTTTTCGGACAACCTGGCTGGTAGTGGCCCGAATGCGGACCTCGAGTTCCGTACCGGAATCGTGACGCTGAGCAACGTCACCGTCGATTCCAGGAGCGGGACGCCGAGAGCGGTCGTCAACTATGCTGCGGGGGCTGGCCAAACATCAGAACTGTACGTCACGAACTCGACGTTCGTCGGAGATGGTCTCGGAATCGTCAATTTCGCCGATGCGGGCAGTACCGCTGTTTCAGGATATGGCAACAGCATTTTCTCCGGATTTACGAACAGTGTCGCGAATGGTGGTGCAGGTGTTTTTGATGTTACGTCCAGCGGCTTTAACATCTTTCAGGACACGCCGACTGCCAATTCCATCGCGTCCGATCGCACCAACACCGATCCGCAACTCGGTCCGCTGCAGGACAACGGAGGACCAACTCTCACGAGAGCTCTGCTGGCCGGCAGCCCTGCGATCGACGCCGGTGACAATAGTCAGGCTCTGGATCTGACTGACCTGACCGGCAACACTCCGCTGACCACCGATCAGCGAGGCACTGGGTTTGGTCGAATTCTGGATGGTGATGGAAACGGAACCGCCACCGTCGACATCGGTGCGGTGGAAGCTCCGGCCGCTCCCAGCTTCAGCGTGACGGCTCCGGTTGGACGCATCACCACCGTGCGGCCAACCATTTCCTGGACACCTGTCACCGGAGCTCAGTCTTATGACGTCTGGGTGAATGTCGATGATGGCGGTGGAAACGTCTTCCGTCAGCTGGGCGTCAGCAACCAGGCAACATCAGTGTCCGTGAATGTGGATCTCGAGTTTGCTCGGTATCGAGTCTTCGTCTATGCCAACATGCCGACCGGACAAATTGCCGCTCAGGGACACACCTTCATCCTCGATCAGCAGTCTCAGCTGACGACCATCGGAGCGACCACGGCGGCCAATCCGCAGTTCACGTTCTCGCGAGTTCCCGGGGCCAGCAGTTATGTGCTGTTTGTGAATCTTCCCGGCGGGCCTGTCGTCGAAAACGTCACTGATCCTGGATCGGGATCGACCATCACGCATACTCTGGGAACAGCGCTGCCATCCAACGACTATCGCTGGTGGGTTCGTCCGGTTCGCAGTAACGGATGGCTGGGGCCGTGGAGCGAACGTTCAGAATTCAGCACCGGCGGTCGAACTCGAGTCACATCGCCGGTATTCGGCAGCACTGTGACCACCAGTCCCGCCACTCTGAGCTGGCCGGCAGTCCCGGCAGCTCAGTCGTACGAAGTCTACGTCAGCAAAACCGGAACTCCCGGAGTGCTGTATCGTGACGCCGGAATCACCACCAGCAGCATTTCCACTCGAGCACTGCAGAACGGAGACTACCGAGTCTGGATTCGTACGACTTTGGCCAATGGAACCGGAGTCTGGGGCAGTGGCGTTCCGTTCACAGTTAATCAGCCAACGATTGCCATGGCGGCGACTCCTCAGGCCCCGTCTGGTCCCGGCTTCAATGCCTCTCCGGTGTTTGTCTGGCTGGATACACCCGGAGCATCATCGTACGACGTATTGCTGCATCAGGGGACTTCGGCACAGTTGCTGACCGGTTTGACGGGGACATCATTTACGCCGTCAGCTCCGCTCGCAGCGGGTGAATGGACGTGGACTCTGCGAGCCGTCAGCATCAGCGGCCCAGGAACATGGAGTGCGGAAACGGCCTTCACCACCAATGGAAAAACTCAGCTGCTGACGCCAGCCTCCAGCACCGCCGACCGAACTCCGACATTCAGCTGGCAGACAGTTTCCGGTGCGACCGGCTACATGCTGCAGGTGGATAACCGCACCACCGGGGCAGCCAACGTGATTCGTGAAAACAGTCTGACCACCAACAGCTTCACTCCGACAACTTCACTGACACCCGGCAATTACCGAGCGTGGGTACGGGCTGTCAGCAGTACAGCCACTGGTCCGTGGAGCGTGCAGTATGACTTCACCGTCACCGACGTTTCGCCGTCGTCTGAGCTTCTGTCCGTCACGGACGTCACATTGCTGGCGTCACTTGATCGTCCCATCGTGAATGACCTGAAGGCAGCGACACCCGTGACCGATGCCCGCCAGACGACAGCTGAACCTTCTGGTCACTTGCCGCAGCCTTGGGACCCTGCGGTCGGTGACGTCAGACTTCCGAATCTCGCGGCGGACGAAATCGAAGCGATGGACCGAGCCTTCGAGGAATTCGCCGAAATCCTGACCTGACGTCGGCAGAGTCCGACCGATCCGAGCGTTCGATCCGCCCCCAATTCCACTGGCTCCACCAGCCGCGCGGTGTGCCATCCGGCACAACCGGAGTGTTTTCGGGCGGAAGGACTCCTGCGCGGCCGCACACCAGAACGAACGCACGGCCGATACCCAGAACCAGCCCGCTTCCGGGGCGTTTGTGATGACTCAGGCAATCAGCCCGAGCCGTCATGTTTTTCATTCCGATCGGGACCGGGCCGGAAACGCTTGCGACGCAGAACATCGGAATCCTGGCATTTGAATCCCGACTTGAGTATTGTCTAAGCAGACGGTTCGAATTTGCGAACCATTCCTGCCTGCAGTCTTCCAACCTCGATTCAATTCCGGAGCAACCATATGCCCTCAGCATCTCGTCGATCTTTCCTTCAAACGTCCGGCTCAGTCGCCGCAGCTGGCGCCTTTGCGGCCAGCAGCGTGTCGGCTCGAGCCTTTGCGGCGGAAGATAATACTCTGCAGCTGGCTCTGGTTGGCTGCGGTGGTCGCGGAACCGGAGCGGCCACGAATGCTCTGGGCGTCGATAACGGCCCGGTGAAGCTGATTGCCATGGCCGATGTCTTCGAAGGCAACCTGGCCAACAGTCACGGAAATCTGGACAAGAAATTTGGCGAGCAGGGGAAGCTGGATGTTCCGGAAGAACGCCGCTTCATCGGGTTCGATGCCTACAAGAAGGCAATGGACTGCCTGAAGCCCGGCGACATTGTGATTCTGACAACACCGCCCGGTTTTCGCTGGGTGCATTACACCTATGCCATTGAACGCGGTCTGAATGTATTCATGGAGAAGCCCGTCACAGTCGACGGCCCATCCACTCGGCGAATGCTCGAACTGAATGAGAAAGCCACCGAAAAGAACCTGAAGGTCGCCGTCGGCCTCATGTGCCGCCACTGTGACGCTCGCCGCGAACTGTTTGACCGGGTTCGCAACGGAGAAATCGGTGACGTCAACATGCTGCGAGCCTACCGAATGGCGGGTCCGACCGGTTCGGCGGCCGCTCCGGCCAAACCCGAAGGTATCAGCGACCTGATGCACCAGATCAAGCACTTCCACGGATTTCTGTGGCTGAGCGGCGGGGCGGTCAGTGACTTCCTGATTCACAACATCGACGAATCCTGCTGGATCAAGGATGCGTGGCCTGTCGAAGCCAAGGCCAGTGGAGGCCGCCACTACCGAGGCGACTTTGTGGACCAGAACTTTGACACGTACTCGATCGAGTACACCTTTGAAGATGGCACCAAGCTGTTCGTCAACGGACGGACGATGCCGGGATGCCATTCCGAATTTGCCAGTTATGCTCACGGGTCGAAAGGTCTGGCCGTGATTTCTTCGCAGTCACACTGGCCGTCCCGAGCTCGCATCTACAGCGGTCATAACCTGGACAAGGACAAGCTGGTCTGGGAATACGCTCAGCCGGAAACTCACAATCCCTACGACGCTGAATGGGAGCACCTGATCGAAGCTGTGCGAACCAATGCCACGTACAACGAAGTGCATCGGGGCTGCATGGCCAGCATCGTGACCAGTATGGGCCGCATGGCTGCTCACACCGGCCAGGTCATCAAGCTGGATCAGATCATGACTTCGACCCACGAATTTGCTCCGGATATCGACAAGCTGACTCTGGATTCCGACTCGCCTCTGATGCCCAACGCCGAAGGCAAGTACCCGATTCCATATCCCGGCCTGGTCAAGGATCGCGAATACGCATAGGCATGTATCAGCACTTGTTCATGACGCAGTCGTGAACGAGGCTACGAATCCCGCCAAAGCCGCTCAGCAATCGAAGCCGTTCTCCTTGACCGGGGAGCGGCTTTTTCTCGTTTCCATGAACGGATCGCCGCTGAATGACAAAAAGCCGGCACATATCGGGCCCCGGAGCACCTCAATCGGCTATTCAACCGGTTGTGTCTGCTGATTCAGCCATGTGTACATCCTCTCGAACCAGTCTGAGAGGGCCCGCCCTTCCCTTCCCATTTCTGTTGCGAGGGTCCATCGAACGCTGGATGGGGGATCAGCTGCGTCGAAGAATTCGAAACCGCTGGTGCCGGTATCGGTTGTGATTGTCCATGGTCGGTTGTTCCACGGCCAGGCAATCGGGAACTTCAGGGAATACGCTTCCTGAAGCAATTTGTGATAGGTGTCGCGGTCAACCCTTGTGTCCAGAATGGATATCGTTGCGGGAATCTCCTGAGGAACCGGGATCGACGGGTCTTCCGCGAGTTGCCGGATCATTCTGAAGTCGTGGCTTCGTGCCCAGACAGCTTTTCTCAGCACAGGCGACTCTGCTGCGAATGTCTGAAAGACGGACAACGTGTGAGGCTGCAGGTCGGTGAGTCCGGCAGAGTCCACCCAAAGCAACAGTTGGCGGCGCACGAGAGTTGCTCCTGTGAGTTCAGTCAGGTCGGGGCGCACCAAATTGCTGTGTCGGAGCAAACGCCACGCTGTGTCGCTGCTGGCCGCCACGGCCTTTCGAATCAACGAGAGTCGATCTTCCATGGCTCCTCCCCTCTGACACCGCGTCTCGAAAACCTCTCAGCGGCCCTGGCGAGGGTCAATTCTCAGTGAGGCTTTTCCCGTCCGCTGCAGAATCTGCTGACCTGACACCGGGATGCTGACTTCGCACGTTAATCCGGTGACCTGTCCCAGCAGAGCTTCGTCGCTGGCGTGCAACTGAAAGACAATCTGAGTGGAATTGGAGGTCAGAGCCGGCAGAGGTTCCACCACCTGGACACCTTTCGGAAGTCCCAGCAGCGTGACATCCGCAGTTCCGGCGAACGGGGATTTTTGATGCACATTCCAGGTGAAGGGCTTCGTTTCTCCCCGACGAATGCTGTCCGGTTCCGCTGTCAGCTCGACAAAGGGCTGAGCGACCTCGAGGCTGACCAGTTCCGATGAAACTCGAATGTGCCCTGTTCCCAGAAAACTGTCGATGTCTTCCCGAACCGTGCTGCCGATCACGTACAGCGGAACCTTCCCCAGAGCCGCGTTCGATGAAGCGCCCAGTTGCAGAATGCCTTCGCCGACGTCCCCCGAAATGATTTCCGGGGGCGGATTCGAAATCGCACCGGGCAGCCCGCCGCAGCGAATTTCGACGGGTTCGCTAAAGTCCCCGTGCCGTTCAATTCGAACCGGAATCGCCAGTTCGCCGCCACGCACCAGAGCAACCTGTGGCTGATCGACGTGCAGAGTGAACGGTGCAGCGTCTGTCACGCCCAGGATGTATCGATCGGTTCGGACGGTCCGCCATGCACTGCCTCCGGAATGATTGATGAACGGAACATTCTGCTGGCATCGAGTCTCGACCGCTCGGCCACTGACGGGACGAGCTTCCAGAATGATCACTGCGCCAACGGCTTCGGCATCGGCTTCCGCAGTAAACTGAACGGGCCAGCGAGCTGTCCCGGCCGGGATGCGCGGCGTCAGCAGTTGAACGCCCCGAGGCAAACCGCGGGCGATCAGATCGAAATCTTCATTCAGCCGATTCCACTGACCGTCCGGAAAACTGATGTCGATTGTCCAGCGATTGCCCTGAGGAATCGCCAGGCCTGTTACTCGAGTTGACTCCGTCCAGTCGAAAGTCTGACTTGGCAGGAGTGTCTGCACGATGGTCTGAGGTTCACAGATTTCAATTCGATAGACGCCTGTTGGTCCGCCGGCACCGCTGCCATCAACAATTTCCAGAAGGTATTCACCATCCTCTTTCGGTTCCCAGATCATCGACGGATCAATGGCTTCCTGCAGCCCGCCCCCACCGCGGAAACTGGTGCCGAAAATGTCATGGTCCGGCAAAGGCGAATCGTCCAGTTCCAGTTCAACCTCGCCGGCGGTGCCGTCGTTTCGCAGAGGTCGCAAACGAATCGCCGCATCAATCGGGGATCCGAGCGACGCAGCAAAGGTCCGAACATGCAGCTTCTGCCCGCGCGTGACCGTCAGCTTCCACGCGTCTGTGTCGCTGCGACTGTCGATGATCCCGTTGGCAGCAGCGGGAAGCTCGGGAACGTTGGTCCACGCGGCCGATGAATCTTCCAGAACATTGGGAAAATGACTGCAGCGCAACCGCAGCGGTGTCGGAGCGTCTCCGAAATCGTCGATCCAGAAACTGGTGGGAGCGTATTCATGGGGCAGATGCGGACGAGTATCTGCGTCCACAGGCGATTCCGAAGGCAACGTGACCGTTCGATTGATGCTTCCGGTCGGGTCACCGATGAACGTTATGCTGACCTGTTCGCCGACTGGTCCGCCCGGAGGAAATGCCGCCAGCGGACGCTGAAAGTCGCCGATGTGGACGCAGTACAGCGTTTCCGATTGAGCGAAAATCGAGCGACGGACTTCCACGTAGATCGGTCCGTCTTCAACCGCCTTCACGCTGGCGACCGGATCCTGAATCCGCAGCGGATTGTCATCGCCGGATGCCAGAACCCGGCCAGCCGAGTCGGTGATTCGTACCGCCAGATCAAATTCAGAATCGCCATAGTGCTGATCCGCAATCCCGGCCGACTGCACTTCCACACTGATACGCTGTCCGGCTTCAGCATCGATCCGATATACGTCCAGGTCTTCGCGAGCTCCGTTTCCCAGCTGACCTCGAACCGTCACATTACCCGTGAGCACCATGGCCTGTTCGCGAGTCTCGTTGGCGTAGGCATTGTTCGGCTCGTTTTCATCAATCACCGGAAACGGCGAAACATGAAACGTCCCGATGCACGTCAGCTCTGTCGACGTCAGCAGCCGAAATGCGTATTCACCTGGCGGACAGTCGCCGGCAATCTCAAACTGGCAGCGAACTTCTTCGACAATGGTTCCGCCGTGAGCAAACCCGCGTCGCGGCAGTGGTGACGACGCCTGCAGATTGATGGCTCGAATCCCGGGACGAAAGAAAATGACCTGCCGAGCACCCTGCAGAGAAATTCCATGAAGACTGACATCCACCACCGTGCCGCGCTGACCAATGCGAGGCCGCACAGCTTCAATATTCTTCACCATTCCCGCGTCGGAATTGGACAAAACCACGCCAACCAAAATCAACGCGCACAGCGTCCCCCGGCAAATCAACAGACGTCCGAACACACAGTCACCTGCAACAGTTTCATCAGACAGTAGGGAATCGACCGCGTCCCAGTCTGGCAAGCCCCTGCTTCCAGTCAACACTGTCGAAGTCTTTTCCTGCCTGAATTCCTGCCGGAGAAACCGAGGTTCAGCAAACAGGGGTGATCCGGATTTGCCAATACGCAAACGCCAGGCTTCGGCCGCTGAAGCCTGAGGCTACGTGCTGCCGCCTCGACGAGGCGAACTTGAAACCAAACTCTTCCCACGGAATCTCGCAACAACACCAGGTGTTATCCACCTTAGGGTGGCCCCAATTCGGATGCTCGGCTGTTGACGTACGAAAATGGCAAGGTGACCTTCACGGCTCGGAAAGGCAAGACACACGGCGGCAGCGATGAGCTCGAAAACGTGACGTTGCTCGTGGTAAAGTTCGTGGGTCGCTGGTGCCTGCACATTCTTCCGTGTGGCTTCACGAAAACTGGCTGCTACGGTGGCTGGAGCAATCATCACAACCAGCGGTACCTGGCTGAATGTCGTCAACTGCTGCACGGCAATGATGCTGAAAGCAGTGCATCAGATGCAGACGCTGTTGCCAGTGTTGATGCTGAGCCGCCAGACGAAGACAGCGATGCTGACGCTCGCCCATGCCCCAACTGCGGCGAGAACCTGGAATTGCGGGAGCAAGGTCAGCGCTACAGCGGGCGAGACATTTTCTGCTCGTCCAGCATGTACCGACTCGAGTGGTATCGTTCGTGGGAGACATCCGGATGACGAATGCATCCATCATCACGATTCGACCATCGTTCGCAGCCACTCATCCACCCGCGACGCAATCGCCGCTGCGCCGAGTTGTCTGTCGGCGCTTTGAGTTGCCCCGAACGATCCCCCTTCATCATGCCAGCCAAACCAGGTGCTCAAAGCGTCACAACAAACTTCGCACCTTCCGGGCTGACAAGCGACTCCCCTGCGTATAGAATCCGCCTCACTGCGAGTTCAACCGCGTTATTGAGTTCGCAGGAGCAAACTCAAACCGTCTGAGCCTGCTCTCCCGCCCAAGAAGCGGAAAGGTTCAACGCACCATCTTTGAGTCGGCATCCCTCCCACCGCATGGATCGCAATTCGTTACGCCGCAAAACAAAATGATGACAGACGAAGAAGCACTTGCCGCTCTCAAAGCCCATCCCGACTCCTTTGTTGTCTGGCGTGATGACACGAAGACCGTTGCAAGAATATTTCCCTTGGGCCCCGACTCCAACCGCTTCGAAATGCTGGCAAAGTTGTCGGACGACTACGGCGGCCCTGTCTCCGGGCGTTTTGTGGAGCCCGGCGAATTCACCGTTGATATTATCGATCGTTGGCGAGAAAAAGATCGCGAATCCGAAGCTCAGGCCACGGCCGAAGCGGCGGCTAACGCGGCTATCAAACCAGTTCCACTCGAAAACCAACTCAAGAGACTTGCTGCATGCGGCATCACGCTTGACGACGGTGTGACAGTTGACGACATGCTTTACTCGTTTGATCGGGACGCATACGAGAGTGAGCCGTTCGGTTTGCTGTTGTTTATCTTGGGTGCGGAAGTCGAACGCGAGCCGTGGGGCCGACCATTCTGCTCCCGAGTTTGGAACTTTGATACAGAGTGCATCTACCAGACCGGAGACTATGTCAGGATCGTCACACGGCTTTGGAAAGTTGCTGGCCAACCGGAATTGATCACAAACGTGGCTGACTTCGTTGACCTTCAGTCGGGTAAAGCGTGGC
>JAWKTY010000028.1:0-27500 GCA_041398865.1 Planctomycetaceae bacterium | reverse complement strand
GTCCCAGCAAAATCAGGTTGATTTTGGCAGCTCGTGCTTCTAAAGCGGCGTGAAAACGAGCTTCTCCAGTGACGAATGTATCGCAGCCAAGTGTTACGGCGTCTTTGAGAAACTCCGCAGCCGCGCCGCAGGCCACCGCAACTCGGGACACCTTCGCATCCGGGCGGCCGCAGAATTCAAGATATTTCGCTGAGGTCACCTGCTTCACACGCGCCAGGAATTCCGGCAGGGGGAAGGGGGCGGGCAGAGTCCCTGTGCGACCGCCACCGAGATCAGCAACGTCATTTGTGGGGCGAAGCGGTCGCACGTTTTCCAGCCCAAACGCTTCCGCCAACTGCTGATTGATGCCGTTTGCGGCACTATCGTAGCCTGTATGCGGACTGTAAACGGCAACCTGTTGTTCGATCAATTGCAGCAGCATCGAACCTTCACTGTTGTCATCCGTGATTCTTTTTGTGGCTCGGAACAACACCGGGTGATGGGTCACAATCAGCTGATATCCATCGGCAATCGCTTCGGCAGCAACGTCGGGAGTGAGTGTCAGGCAGGTCAGGACGCGGCCGACAGCGGCATCCCGACGGCCAATCAGGAGACCTGTATTGTCCCAGTCTTCTGCCAGTTCCGGTGGAGCCAGCAGCTCCAGAATCGTGACGATTTCGGCAACGGTTGTCATTTGAAATACAGTGGAATCCTGTCGAGGATTTACTGGAATGCGAGGGCTGGGGCCCCGGAGTTGGATTGCTCCGGGACGCTGGATTGTCGCAGATGCGGAACCTTTGCGAAACGGCTTCAACCCGCGAATCTCCATTGTTCGAGCGTTTCTCAACTCGAATACTGACCGCCTCCCGTCCTTAATTCGAGTCCGGCTTTTTCCGGTCACTGAGGAAAGCCAGCAGGTCGGCAATCTGCTGATCGCTGAGTGCGTGAAGCAGGCGATCGGGCATCAGTGACACGGGCTGGATCAGGAGATCTTCCAGATCGGCGGCGGCCAATGAGATCTCTTCATTTCCGGCCGTTCTAAGCGTGATGTTCTCTTCCGTTCGCTGAACGATAAGGCCGGAAATCGCCTTTCCATCTGCCGTGACGGCCGTCCAGGCGGCGAACTTCGGGTCGATTTTGAGCGATGGCTGCAGAAGCGACTCAAGAATCTGCGAAGTCGTTTGTCGGCCACCGATGTCGTCCAGGGCAGGTCCAATTCGGCGACCGGTTTCACCAATTCGATGACAGTTCATGCATTGGTTGGCTGTGTCCAGAAAGATTCGGCGTCCGGCATCCACGCTTCCCTGAAGAGCAAGAATGGTATCAGCGTTCAAGGTCCGCAGCTGTTGTGCTCGAAATTCCGCTGGCTGAAATCTGAGCAGCAGGTTGCGAATTTCCGGCGCTGCCTGGCGAGCGGTGGTCAGCAATGAAAGCTGGTCCCTTTCCGTCATTGAGCCAGTCTGGAGCTGCGTCATCAGCTGCATGGCTTCGTTCGTGGAATTCAACCCCGCTGGCGGAGGTGACAACGCAGCATCATCGGGCGCCGGGAGCTGTGCAATCCAGTCGTGGATCAGCTTCACGGCTGATGCATCCACCATCTGTGAACCGATGTGCGGCATACGTCCCTGACCGAGGCAGGCCATGCGGTACAGCAGCACGGAATTCCAGGGGGCTCCCGGACTGACCAGTGATGCCGAAGACAGCTGGAAATTTCCCTGAGCAGGAGGGCGACCGATCAGCTGAGTCTGCTGAAGATCAGCGATCGCTCGCAGATCAATCGTCGCTGTTCCTCCGGCACCATTCTGGTGACAGTGAGCACAATTCGCCGCGAGGTACGACCGTGCTCGATTCTCAAGGTCTGCTGCAAGGTCCGTTGAAGACGTGAGGGCCTGCTGAAGTTCGCCGGTGGCAGTTTCGGGCTGCAGAGGGATGTCCCCGGACAGCAGTCCCTGTTCGTGTAACCAGGTGATCTGGTTTTGTGACGGCGAATCATCAGATCGAAGCCGGTTGAGCTGCGGCAGGGTAAACGCCAGAGTACCGCCGACCCACAGATTGTGACAGCGAAGACATTCCGATCGCGAATGGACGTGCCATGACGTCTGACCGGCAAACGAACCATAATCCTTCAGCTGCAGATCTGTTCCTTCGGCCGGAACCAGTTCAGCATCAGTCTGGTCTGAATTCCACTGATAGGTATAGCCGTTCCAGACCCTGCCATTGAAGTGCAGGATCTGAGTTTCCAGATTCACCTGCTGCTGATGGTCATCCTGCAGCGAGATGGTCTTCACCAGAACGGAATCCGCCGGAAACGTCATTTGCTCTCGGAGACTGCTGTCGGAGCGGCGACGATAATTTCGAAGCGCCGCGACCGACTGATGGCCGGGAATCGCCACGAAGTGTTTTCCGGTGGCATGGTCCATCCACTGTGGCTGATTGATTTCGAAGGAAACAACCCCGGGTGCCGGGACCTGTCGTGGTGTGTCTGAAAACAGTCCGGTGGAACTCAGCCGAACAGGAAACGGCAGGGGCTGATCCACGGCGTCATTCGGCAGCAGTTCTGAAACAGTTCCGGCATCGTAATCGAGCAAAAGCAGTTCGCGATCGGGGGATTCGGCGAACGCAACGATTCGGATGGACGGAGAAACAAGGTCCGTCAGGCTGCTCAGAACATCTGCCTGCCCGGGGTTCGATGACTCGATCGCCGCCGACCAGATCCGTCGAGTCTCAAAGTCTCCGAAGACGTATCGGCCATTCAGCTGAGGAAACCTGCGTCCCCGATAAACGAAGCCTCCGGTGACCGAAGCACCTTCTGCATGTGAATAGGCCAGCGCCGGGGGAAGAATTGAGGTTGGGCCTCGTTTTGCTGACGGGATGACGGTCTGTGGACCTTCCATCACGCACCAGCCGTAGTTCCCGCCGGGTTTGACGTTGTAAACCATTTCGAACAGTTCCCAACCCACGTCGCCGACCCACAGCTGTCCGTCCGGTCCGAAATTCATTTTCCACGGGTTGCGAAACCCATACGCCCAGATTTCCGGCAGAGCTTCATCGCGGCGATATTGATTCGGCAGCACTTCCTGACTCAGTCCGCGATTACTCGCAAAAGGGTTGTCGGGAGGAACCGTGTACAGCGGGCCATCGTCCGTTGGGTTGACATCGATTCGCAGGATGCAGGACAGAACGTTGGTCACATCCTGTCCGGCGCGACGAGGATCCGGCGGAGTCGGAACTTCACCGTCGCCGGCTGACACGTACAGAAAGCCGTCCGGTCCGAATCGCAGGCATGCTCCGTTGTGACCGCCTTCCAGCCATGTCAGCAGGACCCGTTCGCTGGACACCTCGCATCGGGGAATCCCGTCTTTGTCGAAGCCAATGTGGAATCGGGACAGACGTGTTCCGTCCTCAAGATGGCTCCGGCGATCGGCAGCCAGCAGCGTATAAGTCACCCAGCAGACGGGAACCTCCGGATATTTCGGATGAAAAGCGATCCCATACGCATTGCCGACTCCGGAAGCACCTTCATGGCTGGCCAGATGTGGAAATTCCTCAGCAAGATCGACAAACAGGTCCGACTGACGAACGGCAGGGTCATCAGGAAAGGAAACCACCTGGCCTCGGCGCGTGACCACCCACAGCCGCTGCAGGGCCGGGTCGGTTTCGAGCGACAGAGGCTGATCAAACTTCAGGTGCGGAAACCTCAGGGCCGTCTTCAGAGGCGGAGGCGGATCCGGTGACCCGGTCAGGTGCGACGATGTCCATGGCGAGCGGTTTCCGGATGTGGCCGGATCGTCAGCGGGCACAGCAGCCATCGCGACCAGACAGGAAAAGGCCACGGCGAATGATTTCATCGGAATCCTCACGGAGCGTTGCCTTCATGATTCGAGCGGGATTGCCGGATACAACAAACGGTCTCTCTGCGGGCTCTGACGATAACGACGATGCGCCGGTCTCGCCACTGTGGGAATCCGCGAACCAGACCGCGGAATTTCGGTCAGAAGTTGTCTCGACGTTCGGCCCCTGTCACAATTGAGCTTCCCTGGTACATTCCGGGCCGCGTTCAATGCCTGCTGCACTTCTGACCGTTGTTGTCAGCACAGCATGGATGAACCGCCTGATGTGCATCGCTGCAACTCTGATTCAATAAGCTGAGACGTTATGAGAGCCACGGTCCGCCTGATCATTGTCCTGGCCCTGACTTCCTTCACGGCCAATCCGGTGACATCAGCAGAACCACTGCCGAGCGGTCCGGGGATTGTGACCGAAAAGCCGGAGTCCGGGAGGTTTGTCGAAGTCGATGGCGGTTTTATGGTGCCGTACGAAGTCCGGATTCCCGGCACAGAACTCAGGGTCCGCATGCAGCCGGTTCCGGCCGGTGAGTACATGATGGGCAGTCCGGACAGCGAACCCGGTCGGGATGAATTGGAAGGACCTCAGCGCAAAGTTGTCGTGCAGCCTTTCTGGATGGCCGAACATGAAACCACGTGGGCAGAATACAAGCAGTTCATGAATCTGTATCAGGCATTCAAGGCGTTCGAAAGAAAGAAGGTGCGAGTCATCACGGAAGAGAACGAGATTGACGCGATCACGGCTCCGACAAAGCTGTATGAAGCCGAGTTCACCTTCGAATACGGCGAAGATCCTCAGCAGGCAGCCGTCACGATGACTCAGTACGCAGCCAAGCAGTACACCAAATGGCTGTCAGCCGTCACGGAAAGTCAGTTCCGTCTGCCCACAGAGGCGGAATGGGAGTATGCGTGTCGAGCCGGTGCCTCCACGGCCTACTTCTTCGGGGACGATCCGTCTGAACTGGGCGATTATGCATGGTTCGCGGACAACACGGAAGAAGGCGGTCAGCGGCCGGTGGCTCAGAAGAAGCCAAATGCCTGGGGACTGTTCGATATGCTCGGCAACGTTGCGGAATGGACTCTGGATGGGCTGGAAAAATATCCCGCGGACAAAGCAGTCACTGACGCGGCGCGAGACTGGGTGCGAACTGAAGAACTGGATCCTCGAGTTGTCCGAGGCGGCAGCTGGGAATTTCCGGCAGAACAGTGCCGCTGTGCAGCTCGGCTGGGGTCCGATTCCAAAGCGTGGCGTGAATACGACCCCAACCTTCCGAAAAGTCCATGGTGGTTCACAACCGATCCGGCTCGGGGCGTTGGCTTCCGCATCATCCGCCCGCTTCAGAAGGTCAGTCGCGAAGAGATGGAAACCGTCTGGGCGATTGATAACGAAGAAACGGAATATGACGTCGCGGATCGCCTGAGCGAAGGACGTGGCGTTCGTGGACTTGTGGACAAGGATCTGCCAGCCGCAGTGAAGGCGTTGGACGACGAGTAGCGATCACGCGGGCACGTTGCCAAAAAACCTCATCCCCGTTGTGTTTTCAGCAATTTCCAACGCCATGTGTCGTGTCCCGCAATGTAGCCTAACGTGAGCCGGGCTCGCATCTGTTTCAGACTTCTGCTCGGAAACCCGATGCTCAGAAGGGTATGCTCGCACGCAGATCCACCCTGCAAGCTTTGGCATTCCGGGGGGTGGCTGGCGCGCACTGCGCGAGCTGAAGTCACAGAAAACTCGATGAAAGGCGTAAACACCAGGCTTCCGTGATGATTGAACAGCAGGTTTTCAAATTCATTTTGATACTTGCGTGCTGTGGTTCGGCGGTCGCTGATCTGCAGACCGGAGACGACGCTCGTACGCCCGGCTTTCAGTCAGACTTATGGCAGATGGAATTCCAGAAGGAAGAGAAGCAGCCCAAAGAACGGAAGGATGGGCAGGATGACGAAAACGACGGGCGGCCGAAGCTCACGGCCGGTGATCTGGCGCAGGAAATGAAGGGCAATCTGCAGCTGCCCGAAGTCGTTCCCGGCCAGGTTCAGCTGTCGGACCTGAGTGGGCAGACACCATTCGAAAACTGGCATCTGGAAGCTGTCGCCAGCGGTGAAGGAACCGAATTTCTGGACCAGCAGGCGTCAGCGAAGACGCTCAGCGAAGCCCGAGTCAGCGATGGTCCCGCAAGCAAGTCGCTGACCCCCAAGGCCAATGGCCCGACTATCGTCACCCTTCTCGTTGCCGTGATTGCCTGCATCGTTCTGGTCGGCGCATTTTTCTCGGGCCGCTGACGGATCTGACCAGCCCGAATGATCCCACTGCCACGCTCGGCAGTTGGTCGATTTCCGGGAAATCTTCGTTGACACCATTGCGAGTATTCGGTGCTTTCGAAGAATCTCGCAGAGCCCCGGAACCAGACTGAAAGTCGAGGGCTGCCGGATCATTCTTCTGCTCTCTCCGTTCGAAGGTGTCGCGCCGTGCAACTGCGTTTCATGGTGAGTTTGTGCCTGTTCTGTCTGTTCTCCGGAAACACAAGCGCGGACGACGCTTACCAGCCGTCAGTCGCTCAGGCGTCCGGTGATGCAGCACTGGCCCTGGAAGGCTTTGTTCTGCCCGAAGGCATGTCCGGCCGTCTTCTGGCTGCAGAACCAATGCTCGCCAACCCCGTTGCGTTTTCCGTCGCCGATGATGGCCGAGCCTACGTGTGTGAAACGTTCCGGCAGGAGGTCGGCGTTGAGGACAATCGCAGTCACATGAACTGGCTGCACAATGATCTTCGGCTGGAAAGTGTCGAGGAACGGCTGGCCATGTTTCGCCGTTATCTGGGCGATGACGTTAGCCGCTACGCGACTCAGCACGATCGCATTCGACTTCTGGAAGATACCGACGGCGATGGAACCTTCGATTCCGACAAAGTGTTTGCTCAGGGATTCAACGATATTCTCGACGGCACCGGAGCCGGAGTCATCGAATACAGTGGCAGCGTGTATTACACGTGCATTCCGAAACTCTGGCGGTTGCAGGATACCGATCATGACGGAGTGGCTGATGACAGCACGGCTCTGCACCACGGCTACGGTGTGCGGGTTGCGTTTCGAGGTCACGATATGCATGGACTGGTGATCGGACCTGACGGTCGGCTGTACTTCAGCATTGGCGACCGCGGCTACAACGTGATTACTCAGGAAGGAACCCGATTGAAGCGAGTCGACACGGGGGCGGTGTTTCGCTGCGATGCTGATGGCAGTCATCTGGAAGAATTTGCCACCGGACTTCGCAACCCTCAGGAACTGACCTTCGACGACGACGGCAATCTGTGGACAGGTGATAACAATTCCGACAGCGGCGATCAGGCTCGCTGGGTCTACATCGTCCAGGACGGCGACACCGGATGGCGAATGTACTTTCAGTATGAAGACGATCGTGGTCCCTGGAATCGCGAGCGTATGTGGTACCCGTACCGTGCTGACGACGAAACAACCGCCGTCCAGCCGGCCTACATCGTGCCGCCGATTGCCAACCTGGCTGACGGTCCGTCCGGGCTGACGTTCTATCCCGGGCTGGGCCTTTCGGACCGCTATCAGGATCACTTCTTCATGGCCGATTTTCGGGGCACCGCCGGAAACAGCGGCATTCAGAGTTTCAGCGTGAAATCGAAGGGGGCCACCTTCGAACTCACTGATGTCCACAAATTTATCTGGTCCATTCTGGGAACAGACCTGGACTTCGCTCCGGACGGAAGTCTGTTCGTATCTGACTGGGTCAACGGCTGGACCGGCGAAGGCAAGGGACGTCTTTATCGCTTCGCTGATGACCGCTACATCAGTGCTGTGGCCGGAGCCAATGTGCCGCAGCTGCTGAACGGTGGAATTCAAAAAACCGACACAAACGATCTGCTGGAACTTCTGGGGCACGCGGATCGACGAGTTCGCCAGCGAGCTCAGTGGGAACTGGTTCGGCGTGACGCCGCAACTGACATCCGCAGTGCACTCGAGACAGCAACCGACTCCCGTGAAGCTGCCACCACCGACTCGGGTTCACCGGATCGCACGCGACACCTGCTGTGGGCCACCTGGCAGCTGGGGCTGCAGAAACCCGATGCCGCGTCTGACTTCCTGGCGCGCAGCCCGTCGCTGATCGCCCGCGGCGACAACACCTCGGAACACGCGGTTCGAATTCTGACGGACCTGATCAAACGGCATGGGCTGGAACTGCTGCACGACGCATCGCTTCGCGCAGCACTCAGGCAACGGCTTGTGACAAATCTGGCGGAAGATAATCTGCGTCTCGCCGGTTTTTCGGCAGTGGCTCTGGGTGCCATCGGGCAGGTTGACGACATTCCGCAGGTGATCGATCTGCTGGTTCGGAATGATTCCGCTGACCCCGTCATTCGTCATCAATGCACTGTCTGCTTTGCGGCCATGGAACAGCGAAGCCCGGAATGCCTGAACCCTGCAGCTCGGCATTCTCATTCGGCTGTGCGAAAGGCCGTCGTGGTTGCTCGTCGACGGAACGATGATGTCCGCGGGTTGCTGCCGTTTCTTGACGACACCGACCCGGATGTGGTGCTCGAAGCAGCGCGAGCTCTGCAGGACGAATGCTTCGGTCCCGCTGACGCCGATATCCTGCGGCTGGTGGATCAGCCAGGACTGTCTTCGGCCTTGCTGCGCCGCTGTCTGGAAGCCGCCTATCGAATCGGCACAGCGGACAGTGCAGCCATTGTGGCGCGCATCGCGGCCGCAGATCACACTCCGGAAGCAGAACGAAAAGTCGCGGCGGAGATGCTGACGACCTGGAACCAACCTCGCCAGACCAGCACTGTCAACGGTCGCTGGAGACCGCTGCCACAGCGGGATGTTCCGGGGCTGGATGACGCCGTTCGTCCGCATCTGCCTGCGATGCTGGCCGGGCCCAAGTCGGTACGGGAAGCCGCAATCAGCATCGCCGCGGCGCTGGGGATCAGCGATATGGTGCCGGCTCTGGAAGCCGTTCTGGCCGATCAGAGTGAAGATGATGCTTCCCGAGTTGCCGCGTTCCGAGCTCTGTCCGCGCTCAGCAGCAACGTCGACCAACTGCTGAAGCAGGCAGCTCAGGACTCATCCGAAGGCGTTCGGATCGCCTCGCTGGAGATCCTCGCAAAGCACGATCCTGCGGCTGCTGTCTCACAACTGTCTGCGGCGACGGAATCCGACAGCATTCGAACTCAGCAGACCGCGGTTCAGCTGCTGGGAAGCCTACCGTCTGCAGAGGCTGTTCAGGTTCTGGCCACGGTCTTCGATCGCTTTGAACACGGAACTCTGTCGCCTGCTGTTGCGCTGGATCTGCTGAAGGCGGGCGACACTTCCGGAGATGGGTCGTTGAAGGATCGAGTCGCCGCATTTCGAAAGCAGCAGGCCAGTGCCGGCAAAGTCGACACATGGAGCGACTGTCTGGAAGGCGGAAATGCTGATCGCGGTGAACAGATTTTCTTCGGTCGAGCATCCGCGTCCTGTCGTCGCTGTCACAAGGTGAACGGAAACGGAGCCGAAGTCGGCCCGGATCTGTCAGCTGTCGCGAAGGACAGGGACAGACGTTATCTGTTGGAAGCGATCGTCGATCCCAACGCAAAAATCGCAAAAGGCTTCGAAACCACGATCATCGTCGACACCGATGGACGCATTCACAGCGGCATCATTCGTGAAGAAACACCGGACGTGGTCAAACTGGTGACTCCCCAGGGAGCCATCATCAGCGTCGCGACCGCGGACATTGAAGACCGAGCCAAAGGGCAAAGCGGAATGCCGGCCGACATCTCCAAAAACCTCAGTCGAGACGACGTCCGCGACCTGGTCGAATACCTGTCCGCTCTGAAAGTCGCCAAATCCACCAGCCACGGCGAACAGTAATCGCCGTTCCGGGGACAGATCTCATTCCGGCCGCGTCGGCAGCGACACTTCCAGTTGCTTCTGCGACCTGACGTGGAAAGTGGACATTTTTTCTCAGGGCTTCTACTCTACCTGGGAAGAGTGGGCTTGCGGGAGACATCTTCGGGGATTCGTCTTCCAGCAACCAACCCGTGACTCTTTGCATTCACCGCTGGGCCTGCGGGGAGTGCGTTCCGTATTGTGGAGTTGCCAGCCTCCATTGTTGTCGGAGAGCGTCTGATGGTCCGAACGTCGGGTGATCTGTTCAGAACGGCTGTTGTGTTCGCGGTTCTTGCAGCAGGACCGGTGGAAGTTTTCTTCGGCACGTTATCAGCTTATGCTCAGTTTCCGGCAGGAGGCCGTGGAGCGCCGCCATCTCCCGGCGGCGGAGGATATCGTCCGCCGTCTGCTCCTGGTGGTTTTCGTCAGCCTACGGTTCCTTCATCCCGTCCGGCTCAGCAGCCGCGCTGGTCGGGGCAGAGTTCTCGTCCGGGTTTTCCTTCGGGAACTCCGGCGACTCCATCTCAGCCGTCTGTCCCTGGAATTTCAGGCCGGTCTCAGCCCGGATATCCCGTTCCCTCAACGCCGGGTCAGGGATTCCGCAATCCGCTCGTTCCTTCGCGACCGCCGATTCCCGGTGCTCCGACAGGGCTGGTTCCCGGCACCAGCCGCTTCTTTCCTCGTCCGGCGGTCCCGGTTCCGACGACGTTTCAACGAGTCTACGTCAGCCCGACCATCGTTCCCGGTTCGTCACCCAACGGAGCCTGGGCGGATGTTCAGCGACTGGCATCGGCCGGTCAGGCGGGCCAGGCAAAACAGATGATTGAACAGCGTCTCGCAGGCCATCGAGATCTGGCAGGGTTGTTCGGAGCTGTCAATGCCCTGCAGCACAGCAGTCAATCCGGATCGCTGATGGCCGATTATCGGAAGGAAGCCCTTCAGCTGGCTCGAACCGAAGTCCATGCGGGCGCGCAGGTCCCGCTGCCATACGTGGTGATGGCAAAGTATTCGCTGGAATCGGGGAACGAGGCCGATTTTCGGACAGCCGCGTCGGCGATGATGACGCGTTTTCCGAACGATCAGCACAGTCATCTGTTTGACGGACTGCAGAAACTCAAAGACCATCGCTATAAAGAGGCCGAATCTTCCCTCCGTCGAGCTCAGGAACTGGGCATTCCGCTTTCGGACATCAATCAGTATCTGAAACTGGCCATCGACGGACAGAAGTGGGTGTGGGAGTATGCAGAAATTCTGGCCCTGCTGCTGGCTGTCTGGGCCGTCGGTCTGCTGACGATCACTCTGGTCGGCAAAGTTCTGTCAGCACTCAGTCTGCGATCTGCCCGGAAGGCTCTGACGGTTGGTCGTGACGACGTGTCCTCAACAGAGCGCTGGCTGCGTCGCTGTTATCGCTGGATGATCAGCATTGCGGGCGGCTACTACTATATCTCGCTTCCGATGGTCAGCCTGCTGGCCATCATGCTGCCTCTGGCGATCGGCTACGCTCTGCTGATGCTGCCCTCGATCAGTATTTTCCTGGTGGTCCTTGTCTTCGTGGCAGCTCCGGCCGGAATCCTCACGGCATTCAGCGGAATGCGAGCCATCTGGACACAGTTCGGGCACGACTCGGACCCGGGACGTGCTCTGACGGCCGAAGAAGCTCCCGGACTGTGGTCGCTGCTGACTGACGTTGCCGCTCAGCTGAAGACGCGTCCGGTCGATGAAGTGTGGCTGATGCCGGGGACCACCCTCGCCGTCATTGAACGCGGAAGGTGGCTGCAGCGCCTCCGCGATCGGGGACGGCGAGCTCTGCTGCTGGGAGCCGGAGTCCTCGACGGATTTCGAATTCAGAGCTTTCAGAGCGTGCTGGCTCACGAATACGGCCATTTCATCAATCGCGATACCGCCGGCGGAGATGTGGCCCTTCGGGTTCGGACGAGCATGCAGGCATTTGCCGAACGGATTCTGGAACGGGGTCCGATTCGATGGTGGGATGTCGCGGTCCATTTTCTGAAGTTCTACCACCGCATGTTCATGTCACTTTCATTCGGAGCCAGCCGACTGCAGGAGATTCTGGCCGACCGCGTAGCCGTTCGGCAATTCGGAGCGACCGCATTTTCGGATGGCCTGCGCCATGTAATCCGGCGGACGGTCGAATTTGATGTCCATATGGACGCGATTCTGCGCGACCGGATTCACGGAGCGGCAGCGGCGACAGGCTTCTATCAGCCGGACCATGACTTCGATATCGACGACTACGACGGAATCGATGCCGCCGTGAAGGCAATCCTGGCAGACACCGGGCAGGCACAGAATACGCATCCGGCCCCCGCAGACCGTCTGGCCATGGCCGAACGCATCGACGCAACGGTAACGTCACTGTCGGACGAATTTGTTCCTGAACTGTTCACTGATCCGGACCAGGTGAAGCAGGAAATGTCCGCCATTCTGGAATCATACGTACAGGAAGAAGCAGACCGCACCCGACAGATTCTGGAACTGCTGATCGAACAGGTCGATGCCGCGGCTCGCTGGGACCGCAGCCCTCAGGCACTTTTTGAGCGAGCCTCTCTGAACGCTCGACTCGGAAACTTTGAACATGTCAGAACCGACCTGCAGCAACTGCTTCCGACGGCGCCCGATCATCCTGAAGTGCATCTGGGGCTGGTGGTGGCGAGTGAAGAACTGGGCGACTTTGCCGCAGCTGTGGATTCCATGAAAGTTGTCATGAAGGCTGACCGCGCTGCGAGCAGTGACTTTGGGTTTGTCTATCGGCTGGGTCGACTGCAGGTCGCCGCCGGTCAGGCCGAAGAAGCACTCATCACACTGCAGAAGGCACGCAGCATCAACGACGCCACCGCCGGCGTCTGTCTGGCAATGGGACGAGCCCTGCTGCAGCTCGGAAAACGCGACGAAGCGACGACGGAATTCCGGCGTGCTGTGCAGCTGGCTCCGGACTGTCCGGACGCCCGAACAGGTCTTGTCGAACTTTCCCTGAAAGCTGATTGATGCTGAACTGGCTGAAAACTCTCCTGGGCGGCTCGTCCCATCCGATCCCCGCTTACTATCCGGAACTCAGCGACCGGGAACTGGCTGAGTTTATGACGGAAGACGACTTCCAGCGGATTCAGAAATTCCGCTGTGTCTACATCTTTCCGTTTGCCGGACCCAACGATGACCGCGAACAGGTGCTCATGGGAGTCGGGCTCTCACACCAGATCATCCGTAACCTGATGCTTCTGAGCGATGTCAGTATTCACGGTCCGGAAGACACTCCGCTGGTGGCGGTTGATTTTGAGAACGCGAGCGAAATCGCCGCCGGATTCACAGACGAGATGTGTGTCTTCGGACGTTTTCGTCGAACGTCCCGCTGGGAACTCGACGTGCTTGTGATGGACGGTGAGACCACCGTGGGACAGGATCAGGTTGTCGCCGGAGAATTTCAGGAACTCCTGATCGCGGCCTGCCAGGCGATTGCCCGGCGACTGGGGTCCTCCGGACAACTGACACATCAGAACGGCTGGAATGTCGGCCAGCCTCCGAATGCTGCCGCTCTGGCAAAGTACGGTGACCTCGTCGTCAGCTTTGACAGGATGGACGGCAAACACAGAACGCCGCATGCCATCGAACTCATGAAGACCGAACCGCAGTTCGCTCTGCCTGCATGGCAGTGCGATGACGATCTGAAGATCAGCCTGCACTGGCATCTGGAAGGTCTGCTGCGGGATCCGCTGAACGCGCAGACCTGTTTTCTGGCCTTCTGCAGCATGGGAACCAACGGTATCGCCGACCGCCGAGCCATGCAGTTCTGCCGAAAGGCCATCGGGATTTCTCCGGGCCACGGCAAAGCTCATATGTGTGCTCCCCACACGGCTCATCCGCAGGCTTATATGCTCAGGCATTCGAAGCTGGGCTATCAGCTGCTGAAAGGAAATTCCTTTGCCGTCAACAACTACATCCATAACCTTGTTCGCTATGGCGCTCCCCCCGACCAGCTGCTGGAGATCGCAGAGGAAGGCATCGCAATCGGTCCCCACAATCCGGGCTCCTACCACCAGATGATTGACATCTTCTGGCAACTGAAACAATACAAACCCGCACTGAACGTCGCCTATCAGCTCAGAAATCTGTTTGAACCCGAAATCAATCCGCGAGCGATCTACTGTCTCCGTCAAACTCCAGAACTCGCGCGCCGCATGGATGCCGGAACCTATGATCCGGTTCAGGAAACCCGCGATCTGATCCGACAGCTTGAACAGATGGTCGGATCGACCTCCGACGGCGAATAAGCTGTCGCGAGACTCCCCTCAGCGTTGCCCGTCAGGGTGTCGCAAAGAAACACCATGGAATCCTGTTGACGCAGCGAAAGACTTCGCTAAACTCATTAGCGAAAGATTTCGCTAATTCGGTTCCGTTTCCACGCCTGCACCCCTGTCGCAGCGTTTTTCTGAGGTACAGGCAGGTTCACATCCGAGAGATACCGCGACGAAGTGTTTTGAAACAGAGTCCGGGTCAGGGCGCCATTCACACAGGAGAGTTCAGATGGGTCGGCAGGGTGCATCGCAGTTGACAGAGGTCGAACTGCAGATTCTGAGAATTCTGTGGGATCTTGGTCCCAGCCCCGTGCGGGATATTCATGCTCGGCTGAATGCCGACAAGGGCACCAATTATTCCACCACCGTCAAAATGCTGGCGGTGATGCTGGAGAAAGAACTGGTGAAGCGGGACGAAACGGCGTCACCACACATCTGGCGAGCCGCGGTGACTCGGGATTCCACCGGCAAAAAAATGGTGAAGGATCTGGTGGACAAGGTCTACGACGGAGCCGCCATGAGCCTGGTGCTGCATGCCCTGAAATCCGCCAAAGCGTCTCCGGAAGAACTGGACGAAGTCCGTCGACTGCTGGACGAACTGGAGGGGAAGTGAAATGAACGCTCTCTGGTCCAATCCGACCGCAGCTTGGGAATCCACAATCGATCGGCTCGGCTGGACACTGGTGCATTCGCTGTGGCAGTTCGCGGCGATCGTCGTTGTCGCATGGATCGTCGTGCGACTGCTGAATCGGCAATCGGCTGCGATGCGGTACCTGTCTCTGCTGTCGGCAATGGTGCTGATGATGGCCGCACCGATCGCCACATGGTTTGTGATTCCGGAAGCGGAATCGGTTGAGTCAGCACAAAACGCGATCAGCGTTTCCGAAACTCAGGCACCGCAACTTTCGGTTGATGACGGAGTGGCCTTCGCTTCACGGCCCCTGACCGATTCATTGCCCGAAGTCGCGGAACCTGAGCCCACAGAGCCGCCAACCGCTGCCACGCTGCCACCACAAATTCCGGCTCCGACCCTGCCGTGGCACGAACGAGCAGCCCAGGTCCTGAAACCGTGGCTGAACATCATCGTCACATTGTGGTGCTGCGGAGTGTTGTTGTTTTCCATTCGCCCGGTATGGAGCTGGCTGAACGTTCGGCGACTGCGAACAGTGGGCACGTCACCGGTGGCCGATTCCGTGCAGCAGGCACTGCAGCGAGTCGCGGAACGATTGCAGGTCAGACGCCGAGTCAACGTGCTGGCATCGACGATGGTTTCCTCTCCAATCGTAGTCGGCTGTTTCCAAAGCGTGATCCTGCTGCCGCTGAGTTTCATCGCTAATGTACCGCCGTCGCAGCTGGAAGCCATCCTCGCCCACGAGCTGGGCTCATGTTCGTCGTAGCGACTACCTGATCAACCTCCTGCAGACTCTGGTGGAACGCTGTTCTTCTACCACCCGGCCATCTGGTGGATTTCCAACCGCATCCGAGAAGAACGAGAAAACTGTTGCGATGATCTGGTCGTTTCGGACCTTCCAGAACAAAGCTGACTACGCCGAGCCCTGCTGGCCGTGGAAGAATTTCGAGCTGCGGAGACAACTTCTTCGGCAATCGCGATGGGTGCCAAAGGTGGATCGCTGCTGGCTCGCATTCGTCGATTGTTGTCCGATCCGGCCCGGAGACGAGCAAAGCGGCAACGCTGGTCCAACCAGCCACTTTGGCCGTTGTGCTGACAGGACTGCTCCTCAGCGCACCTGGATTTCGACAACGGTCGACGCCGACGAATCAAGGGCTGACGATGCGGCCGGAAACGAAACCTTTCGTGGCGAAATTCAGCGACGACGTGTCGGTCGAATTGCTGGCCGTCCGTTCACACAGTGACCCTCCGGACATATGGCAGGCCAACGGAACCGGTTTGAAACGCCTCGCCGGATTCATATATCGCTTTGTTTCCGGACGGCGGTTCCGTGGAATTTGTCGGAGTTCGACCCTCCGAACGACCTCGCGATGACGAATGGCATCCGGATGGGCGGAGACTGAAAACCTCCCGCTCCGAATGGGTAGAAGCAACTCCCAGCTTCAAAAAGTCCGGGCGACAATTCCTGTTTCTGATTTCTGACGGCCGTATCCGTCGATCCGAGCAGAAGTCCCAACGTTGGGTGGCGAGATTTATTCGTCCTATCCGCAGCCCGGATTAGTTGCGCTTGTGTTCGGGTTCGCTCATCGACTACACGAGGCTGAAGCGAAAGCGGTCGCGAGTTTGCTTCGGAGCCGAATACAGTGAGGCTCAGGCTTACTCACGAACCGTGGGGGAAATGGTTGCAAGTCTCACCCGACGCAAGTGAAGTACAGGCACTTACGGACACCGATCAATTCCAGTCTGTCTATCAACAGGTTCTGTTTCAGGCTGAGCCTGGCGACGACGAATCGTCCTGCTCCTTCGAGTTTTCCATCCCGCCAACCACGGCAAGCTGTACGACTTCGAAGTCCGAGGCATAAGATCAGATGGGAGTGAACACCTACTGCGACATCACTTTCAGCACACGCTGCTCAGAGGCGATATCAGGCTCCCCGGGGAATTGTATGTTTCGATTGAGGCACTTCCAGCCGGTGTGACTCTGATCATTTCGAATTCCGCCTGGTGACCTTATCGGTACATGGTCACGTTCGAGAACGTGGTGACGGATGGCCCCACGGATGAGCCTTCCGATGTGAAGGTGTCGGTTGAAACTCTGTCTGTTCCTGAGCCTCCGCCGCACAGTTACGTGGCAGAACTTCCAAACGGGCGTTCCGTGGAACTGGTCGGCATCACAAAGAACACTCGCCCGGCAGCGTAGAAGGCTGGAAGCCGGATGGGCGGCGACTGGATGACAGCGTGGGCGAATGGCCGAGGGGAGGGGCACACTGGAATAATGGAATGGGGTCGCTTCCGGAAGGAGCCACCCCTTATGACGATGTCGATGTTCTGTTTCGCTTTCGCGGCCTCAAGGCGACGCCATCGCTGAGCTATCGACTCCCGGCATGGAGTCTGGATTTCATCAATCCGCCGTTTGGAAGAACTGTATCTGCTGCGTGCGACCGGACGGCTGAAAATTGACGATTCCACCGCTGCCCTAAGTTCGCAAAGGCGTTGTTCAGGTCGGCCTGGACGGATGAACCGTGGGGCAAGTGGCTCCGTGTGTCGGCATCTGACGCCTGGAGTTCTGAATCCTATGGCGGAAGGAGATCGCACCGATCCGTCTACGACACTGTGAAGATTCAGGACTAAAGCCGGGGGAAAAGGACCAGTGTGAACGTGGGCCGCTGCTGGTCGTCCATCACCCGCTGAATCATCGCGGATCGGTTCGCTTTTCGTGATTCGAGGCATCGATTCGGAGGGAAAGACTCGATACGTCTCAAACCTGAGCAACCAGCCACGAGAGAAAAAGAAGTAGAATTGACATCTACGAATACGGTTACGATTCGATCCGCTTCCAGACGGCCTAACTCTCGAACGTTTTCGAATTCCGCCTGCGACCGTATCGGTATCAGGTGACGTTTGAAAACGTCGTGACCGATGGGCCGAAGGATGAGCCTTCCGATGTGAAGGTGTCGGTTGAGAGCATTGCCGATCCGACAGAGGCCTCGCCAAAGTAATGCTGATCCGTCAGGGAGAAGAGCGGACCATCAAACACACGGTAAGAATCAAAAGCGTGACCGATTTTGATGCGAATCGCATTCGTGTCGAACCAGTCAAAATGATCCGAAGCAGGATTCTCGGATTTCAGGAATCGTAGTGGGGAAGACTCGGCTGCGAATCGAAGACGATGCCTGGCAGGCATTTGATGTGCCGGTCGAAGTCGTTGACGCACAGTCGACGGATGAGAGGCTTCCGCAGGGCACGAATGTCGCTCCGTTTTCCATCGCCATGTTCAAAGACATGACGGTTCAGGCGAAGGAAGCAGACACGGCGTCCGGTGGAAATGACCGAGCACGACAACTGGCCCTGGCAGCTCACCGGCGTGCAACCGCCATTGATTCGCTGCCACGGTTTTCCATTCGAGGCAGCCATGCGACCTATAGCGACATCACGTTGCCGAATTCATCGAATGATCCTGTCGAAAATCTGAGCGATGCGATACAGGCGGATGTGGGTGACGCCCATGCATTTCGCTACTTCAACACATTCGCGTGGGATGAACATCACTGGCTGCAGGCACTTCAGGCATTCGATGATGGTTTCGATGATCCGAACGATCCGGGATTCGGTTCACTCACCGCTCGCGGAAACATCCAGTGGGCCGACGAACAACGAGCCGCCGAATGTACATTGATCCCCGGCGAACCCGCTCGTCATGTGCTGATGAACGGATCTGCCGATCTTTGGCCTCAGGTAACGCTTTCAAATCCCAATTATCTGCTCATCGGTCAGCATCGGTTTCGCTGGGGGGCGAATAATGATCATCGAAAATATGTTGCGGGCACGTCGGTTCCGTCGGAGGATGCCGACTTCAGTTTCGTGACCGAAGAATCAATCGACGGCGAAATGTGCCACGTCATTGATTCGGTGGCTCGGATGGAACGTCTGTGGATCAGTCAACGCACCGGACTCATCATCTGCTGCGTGAAATACTCAACGACAAAAGGCGATCCCGACTTTTATAAGTCGGATGCGCTGGCGGAAATCGTTGGAAGGCGATTCACGTCGCAGAGCGAGTACGGCGACTGGTATCGAAAGGAATATGAACAACTGCCACAGGTGAAGAGGACGCGGATCATAAGAGCTCGGGCAAAGCAGATCGGACCCGAAGATCGCCAGGCGGGGCTGATGGTGCGATTCAGTGACTTTCGCGAGATCGCTCCCGGCATTCACTGGCCGTTTGTTGAAGAACGAGTTCAGGGGGCAGGTGGATCAAACGGCAACATGAGCTTTATGCGAATCAGTTCCCGCGTTGTCGATGTGCGAACCGACATCGAACTGAAGGCAACTGTGGAACAACTGCAACCGAAAGCAGGAGACAGGATTCAGGACCAGCGATTCAAGGATCGTGCGATCGTGAATTACACGTACCGCGATGACATGACGGCGGAGCACGTCAAACAGCTGGTTGATGTGGAACATCAGAAGAGAATGAAGGATCAGGCTTACCTTTCCACGTTGCTCAAGCCGCTCGATGATCTGGTTGGCAAGCCGGTTCCTGAGTTGCCGGAAGACGGTTGGGTTGGAGGTCAGCGGCCGGACGTCAGGGGCAGACCGTATCTGATTCATTATTGGGCGACATGGTGCGGGCGGTGCAAAAACGATCTTCCCGCTCTGAAACGGCTTGTGAAAAACGGGCAAATTGTTGTCGGATTGCATCCCGCCGGGACACCGCGTGAAGATGTGGAAGAGGCACAACGAAGTGGGCAACTGAACTACCCCACGTTTCTTGAGCCTGGCGATTCCACAATTGGTGGGACGATCGGTGGACTTCCGTCAGGCGTCTTTCCGTACGCCCTTCTTGTTGATGCCAACGGCAAAGTGGTGGCGCACGGCAGGCTGCACGATGAAAAAGCAGCCTTGATATCCCGGTTGCATGAATTGGCGGAGTAGTCAGCCCCGTCAGATCGGTCCGATTTGTCGGATCCGTCCGATTCGACCAACCCGACGGATCTGATTCCGCAGTGTCCGAAGTGCCGAAAGCAGATGGCTCTGCGATCGGCAAAGCAGGGCAGGAACACGGGACAGCAGTTTTGGGGGTGCGCGGGCTATCCGGACCACCCAGAAATCGTGGCCGTGTGACGACTACGGAATGCGCTGGAGTTTCAGAGTCTGGCCTTCCATGAATGCTGTCAGGTGGTCGTCGATTTCCTGAGACGTGCCGGCGGCTGCGGCCAGTTGGCGGCCCGTGGCGAAGGCGATGAATGATTTCACCACGCGTACATCATCCCCGTAAGCCTGGCGCCGGATGGTCAGTGTTTCGCCGGACAGTTCCCATGTGGTCAGAATGGTGGCCAGGACTTTGCGGTCTCGCAGCTGCCCGCCTTTCAGCCATTCCTCTCGAGACAACAGGACCTGGCGTCGGCTGAGTTTTCCCTGAATGAAGTTCTGAGTTTCAGCGGTCGCAGCAGCTCCGAACGAATTCAGGTCAGCTTCAGAAAACCGCACGAAGTTCGTGGCCAGCTGCCAGTCCGGATGCAGCTGACCATCCGACATCACGGGAATGGCCGGGAACCCGGGACGATCATCCAGCAGAAGGCGGTCTGCCTGAAGCCGCGATTTCGATTCCGCCGGATCCCAGACCATGATCACAGCCGTGCGATGCAGATCGGGGCGTATGGAAACCTCCAGCTCCTCCATTGGTGACGCCAGCCAGTCCGTTCCAAAGACAGCTCGCTGCCGACCATTGACTCGCCCCGAAACCCGATAACGCCCCGCAAGGTTTCGCAGCCGCCCCACGTTGATCGCGGGAAGAACACTTCCCGCATCAAGGGAACTGTCGACGACTGTGACCGGATAGGCGAAAGGTTCGGCAGCGCCCGTGACCACAGCGTGTTCCGACGACACCGAAATCGGTGAGGCGTCGATGACCTGCGAATCGGTGTGGCCGTTGGCAACAGGGCTCTGCATCAGCGGTAACAGGCAAACGGCCAGCAGGACCATGGGAAGGCTGGCGGCAATCCACAGCATCACGCTGTTCGACTGAGCATCCCGGGTATGGCTTCGAAAGTCCGCCTGAGCCTGCAGGACCGGATCGGAAGTTCCCGAACAGCATTCAGCATCCGAACGCTTCAGCAGTCTTCGAGGAATGTGCGGCACCTTCGACGTTCGTCCGCAATCAGGGCAGCGCAGATCCTGAGCAGATTCCACGCCCTGGAGTTCCATTCGGTAGCGGCAGTTGGGACAGGCAAGAGCAGCACACATGGCAGCCAGTTTCCGTCTGAGCATTCTCTCATTGATTGAGCCCACCACCCGGGCCGAGCGAACGCTCGGAAACGTTCCCGATGGTCGCTCCGGAGAACCACTGGTCCTCTTCAGGAGGAAACGCGGACTCAGCGAAACAATCCGTCAAAACCGGCGGAGCCGAGCGAAAATCCGGGAAATTCGTTGGGCAATGCGGCGAATCGAAGTGAATTCTGCAACTCAAACGGATTCTTCCCGTCGATTCCGCGAACCAAGGGCGCTCGTCGAAGGGGAAAATCCCGACACAAAAAAAGGCAGTTCAGTCGATCGACCGAACTGCCTGCGAAGGCCAGGAATCGAAGCCGGACCGCGTGGTGTCGCTGAATCCTGCCGCCCGAACAGCCAGTGGAGGTGCTCTATTTCTTTGCCTCTGCAACACCGAACTGCAGGATTGTCGACGTCTGATACTCGTCGCCCGGCTTCAGGATAATGCTGGGAAAGTTATCGTGGTTTACAGAGTCGGGGTAATGCTGAGTTTCCAGGCAAATTGCACTGCGATGAGCATAGGTCTTTCCGCATTTGGCAACCTGACCTTTCAGGAAGTTGCCACAGTAGAACTGAATGCCGGGCTCCTGAGTCATGATTCGGAGAGTGCGGCCGGATTTGTTGTGTCGCAGTGAAGCGGCAAAGTTGTACGGCTTGGCGGCATCTGTTTTGGGGTTCAGCACAAAGTTGTGGTCGTAGCCCAGAGCTCCGGTGTTGGTCAGTTCGTCAACCCGAGCACCGATTTTTGTCGGTTTGCGAAAGTCCAGGGCAGTCCCTTCGACGGGGTCAATTTTTCCGGTGGGAATCAGAGTATCATCGGTGGGCGTGTAGTGGTCAGCATTCAGCGTCAGCACGTGATCCAGAACGGTCTCGCTGCCGGCCCCGGCCAGATTGAAATAGGCGTGGTTCGTGAGATTCACCGGAGTGGCCCTGTCGGTGGTGGCTTTGTACGTCAGTGTCAGTGTGTTTTTGTCTTTGGGCACGAAATAGCTCACCGTGATGTTCAGTGTTCCGGGGTATCCTTCTTCCATGTCAGGACTGACATAGGAAAAGCGGACTCCCTGGCCCTTGTCGTTACTGTAACCTTTGGCTTTCCAGACAACCTTGTCCAGACTGCGGGAAAGTCCTCCGTGCAGATGGTTCGGTTCATTGTTGATGGCCAGGGAATAGTCCTTTCCGTCCAGGCTGAACTTTCCTTTGGCGATCCGGTTACAGACTCGGCCCGTCGTGCAGCCGAAGTACTGGTTGTCTTCACTTTCGTAACCGGCGACGTCATCCCAGCCCAGAACAACATCTGCGATCTTTCCGTCACGATCGGGAACGTGAAGTTCCACCAGAGTGGCTCCGCGAGTCATCACTTTGGTAATCAGCCCTGCGTCACTTTTCAGAGTGTACATCTGGACGGCTTCACCATCCTTTGTCTTCCCGAATTCAGCAACCCGGATCGTCCGCGAAGCAGAACGAAGCAGACAGCAGAGAGCAGATCAACGAAATTCGACGCATGGAAACCAGCCTCAAAAGGTCAAAAAAATAAATCGGGGGCAGCTGGTATCCTACCTGGCATTGAACCAGACACAAGCCACGGATTCCGGCGATTCTGAGCCCAAAAAACTTGTTCGAACGACCGCCAGGCAAAGGCGGTGTCTCAGATTTTCACGGGTTTTGTGCAAGATTTTCGATTGAGACGTGACTTTGCTGTATCCACTTTATCCGGTATTCCAGCTCTTCAATACATCGCATGCCGCCCAGCCCACCGGAAACTCGAGCCAGCCTGATTCTGCGTTTGCAGGATGCCGCGGACGTGGCGGCGTGGGATGAGTTTTCGGCTGTGTATGGCCCGCTTGTGTTTCATATGGCTCAGCGACAGGGACTGCAGGCGGCTGATGCCGAGGACGTCGTTCAGGAAGTCTTCGTCGCCGTCGCGCGCTCCGTCAGCCAGTGGCTGGACCAGCCGACTCGCGGACGTTTTCGGGGCTGGCTGCTGTCGATGGCCCGCAATATCGCCATCAATGTTCTCACTCGCCGACCGCACGGAGCAACAGGGCAGGGTGGCGACGATCAACAGACACTGGCTGCACTGCAGGCTTATCCCGAAACGCTGTCCGATGAATTCGATCTGGAATATCGACGCGAAGTCTTTCGCTGGGCAGCCGATCAGGTGCGCGACAGTGTCGCCGAATCCACGTGGCTGGCGTTTCAACGCACGCATCTGGACGGCGTTCCCATTCCGGACGTCGCACGGGAACTCGGCGTTTCCGTCGGCACCGTCTACGTTTCCCGCAGTCGGGTGATGAATCGTCTGCAGGAACTTGTTCGACAGTTTGATACGGACGGACCGAAAAACAACTCCGGCGACCTTTCATGAACACAGCCAATATCTGCAGCGATGACCTGCTGAAGCTTCTGTTGAGCGATCACGACGACAGTCAGGACTGGCGTCGAGCGATGACTCACGTCGACGAGTGTCCGGCCTGTCAGGCTCGACTGGAACAACTCGCCGCGGACGATGCCGTCTGGCGTGATGCTCAGGATCTGCTTTCGTCACAGCAGGAAGACGCAAACCGGGCCGCAGACGGTGCACCCGATCGAAACGCCAACCACCATCGCGACCGTTCACGGCGCTGGCCGACGGCATGGACGGATTCGATGACTCGGCAGATGCTGTCGCCGCCGTCCCATCCGGAAATGATGGGACGCATTGGGCGTTACGATGTCGAGCGGCTGATCGGATCCGGCGGCATGGGAGTTGTCTTCAAGGCCTTCGACACGGAACTCAACCGGCCGGTCGCCGTCAAAGTTCTGGCTCCGTATCTGGCGGGCAGCGGTGCGGCTCGCAAACGGTTCGCTCGCGAAGCCCGAGCTGCCGCGGCGGTTGTTCATGAACACGTCGTGGCCATTCACAACGTCGAATCGGATGGAGAAGCACCGTTTCTGGTAATGCCTTTCGTCGCCGGAGAATCGCTGCAGCAGCGCATCGATCGCGAAGGTCCGCTGGAATTGTGCGAAATCCTTCGCATCGCCATGCAGACGGCATTCGGTCTGGCGGCAGCGCATGCTCAGGGACTGGTGCATCGCGACGTCAAACCGTCCAACATTCTTCTCGAACAGGGCGTCGAACGCGCGTTGCTGACGGACTTTGGTCTGGCCCGAGCTTCCGATGACGCCAGTCTGACTCACACGGGCTATCACCCCGGCACGCCGCAGTACATGTCGCCGGAACAGGCTCGCGGCGAAACCGTCGATTGCCGCAGCGACCTGTTCAGCCTGGGCAGCGTGATCTACACCATGTGCTGCGGTCGACCGCCGTTTCGTGCCGACACCAGCTACGGCATTCTCCGTCGCATCACCGACAACGAACCTCGGCCCATTCGTGAAATCAACGCCGCCATCCCCGACTGGCTGGAACAGGTCGTTGGGAAACTGCTGGAGAAAAACGCGGCCGAACGTTTCCAAACCGCCGAAGAAGTTGCCGAACTGCTGGAGCATTGCCTGGCTCACGTGCAGCAGCCGACGGCTGTCAGGCTGCCGAACAGCCTGCGAAGCGTACACGGACCTGCGGGCCTGTCCAGCAGTCGGGCGGCGGTGGCTGAAAGGTGCTGTCGAAGGACGTTGCACAGTCCGTGTCCGGAGACGGACGTGCGCGGTTGAAATGGCTCAAACGATTGCTGTTCGGTCGGCACCGCAGGCCCGTCCGACTTGCAGTTCTCGTAACCTGCCTCGTGATGTTGGTGGCATTCGCGGGTTGGGCTGTTCGACGCAACAGCGAACTCCGCCGATTGCGTCAGGGTGTCGCCTGGGCCCATTCGCTGGGCGGTCGGGCGTGGATTGTTGACGATGGGCGAATCTTCGAAGACCACGGCCTGCACCTGGATATGCAGCATTCCCAAATCACAGATGATGATCTTCGTACCATAACCGTGCTCGCCGACGTGCATCGCATCAATCTCGACGGCACCGCAGTGACAAATATCGGGCTGGAACATCTGGCCCACTGCCGCGGTCTGAAATACGTCGACGTGTTTGAAACTCCAGGTCACTCTGCCCGCCGTGGATCGTCTGGTCCGATCGATGGAATCGCCGCCGCAGATCCGGCTGCCTGACGGTCGCTTTTACGCCGAATTGCAGTTTGGCCGCTCATCCGTGAGTGGCGTGAATTCTTCCGGCGGGCAAAGCCCTCCATCGTCGCTTGCCCCTGCGACTCGCCGCCGCGGGCTCCAGCCTCTCCACTGACCGGGAAGGCACACCGGCTGTCAGCAGATTCCGCAATCGGCTGGGACGCCGTCTCCACGGAAATCGATTCCTATCGCGACACTCTTGCGCCGTTTGAGACAAGAGCACAGGAATTGTGGGATGCCGAGAAAGTGGAGGAGGATGTTGAATGGTAATGTTGTTCACTTGAGCCATCGGTCCAGTTGTGTCGGCCCTCCGGGCCTTACCGACATGCATCGTCTACCGGGGCCTCAAGGCCTACGGCCCTGAACACCGACCAGCGGAATCTCGATCCGCCGTTCTGTTTGATCCGAAAACGCCAACACATGATCTGCATGAAATTCCACACCCGAACACAGGAGCACACGTCATGACCAAATTTCGCTGCATCGCAATCGTGCTGGCAATGCTGGCCGCACAGGAATCGAGAGCTTCTAGTAGCGGTGGCGTCCGACACTGAAGCCATTCCCGGTTCGCCGCCGGCCGATGATAGCGTCATTTCCGAGAAGAAATCGGATTCACGGAAACCGCCGCTCTTCAGAACCGCACGTCATCATCATTCAGACCGGTCCGGAGATTGATCGGTCCGAAACCATCCGTCGGGCGGTTGAACCTCTGAGAAGGCAGGCGTTGCCGGCGAGTTGACGTCGATCCGATCGGTCAGCCGACGGCTCTGCAGGCAAACCTGCGGCCAGCACGACATGCCGCCGGAAAAGATTCAGAAGCTGATCGAGGTCCTGCAGGCACACGGCGTTCAGCGGATTGCATTCGACCATGTCTCGGTCGAGACGTCACGGAGAGCCTGGTGACGCTGATCTGTCCGGCTGAGATTACGTGGCAACGTGTCTCGCAAACTGACGGAAGCCGTCGACGCCGCTGAAGGATTTTCGCATCGATGTGAAAGTTGCCGCAAACAACGATCCCGTGAATCCGGTCGCAGTCGCCGCAGAAGGGCCTTCGGCGGCCACCACAACACCGGTGAGACCGGTGGCGGCAGCAACTGCGAACGACACCCGAGTGTTTGACTTGAAGTTCATTCAGGCCGAAGCCGCCGCGAAGATTATTGAGCAACTCTACATCGACAACCCGGGCGGCCACGATTCGCTTGCGGTGCGGCTGACAGTCAACGACCGGACAAATTCGCTGATCGTCCGAGGCGACACGGCCGTCATCGCAGAGATCGAAGCGCTCCTCAGGAAACTGGATACAAATGACGCTCCTCACGATGTGGCTGCAACTCCTGCTGAAGGTGAAGCAGTTCCTCAGGCATTCGATGCAACGAACAAGTCGCTGAACGGCTTCGACTTTCGCGGTGTGGATTCCGAAGACTCGAAGTTGTTCAGCTTCTATATCGGCCTCATGCGGAACAACCAATCGGTTGAGCAACTCCGGAAGCAGTACAGCGACCTTGAACAGCAGGCTCGCCAACTTACTCAAAAGGTCCATGAACCCCTGCCGAGTCCCGCAGAAGGCTCGCGGCTGAAACGCCAACTGCAATCGACCGTCGAGCAGGCTTTTGCCGTGCGGCAGAATCTTCAGCGAGCGGAACTGGCCGAGTTTCTTCGCCGGCTGAACGGGATTGAACAATCGATCGCCATTCGGGAGAGAATTCGTGATCAGATCATCAAGCGGCGAGTGTCTGAATTGCTGGACCCGAATCTGAATTGGAACACACCGGTCGAACGTCCGGAACGGCTCAGCGGAATTCTGAATCCAGACGTGCAGGTGCCGAAGGACCCCAAAGACGTAACCGATTCTCAACGAAGACTTCGCAATTCGCCCGTTACGACACTCCCGCACAAATCCACCCGACCAATCATCATTCAGACGGTGATTTTTGATGTCGATGACAAGGCCGAATTCCCGTTCGATCCAAAGACGCTGCAGCAGTCCATCGCTGCTGACTTTGACTTGAATGTCGTCCTGAAAGCGCTGATCGGCAACGGACAGGCGACAGTCCTGTCAAGACCGCAGATCATCACGGAACTCGGGCGGGAAGCAAAGATTGTCATTGGTGAACAGCGGCCGGTCTTGTTACACAAGCCGGACGGGACCGCCAACATCAACTTTGAAGAATTCGGCGACTCCATCGGGGTCACACCGATTGAACAGAATGGCCGCCCACTGCTGCTCGTGGACATGGAATCCCGCAATGCGGTGTCGTCACCTCTCACCGCCGAAAACGAAATCAACACCTTCCGGCAGACCACCGTCGGACAGGTTCGCGTTTTCCTGAACCGGTATGGGAAACCCGGGGCTCTGCTGGGGCCGCTGAACATTGTTCCCGGCAAACGGCGGTTCATTTATTTTGAAGCACGACCGGTCAGTGGTGACAATGCGAATCCCCGAAATAGCGAGGCCTCT
>JAWKTY010000027.1:0-78616 GCA_041398865.1 Planctomycetaceae bacterium | reverse complement strand
CGCACTCGCCGTTCAACGCTCCCCAACGGTATTGGGATCTGTATCAGCGAGATCTGATTTCGATGCCGAACCATCCGGACTGGCCCACCAACGCGCCTCGCATTGCATGGCATGACAGCCGCGAAATCCTCGGAGTGAAAACGCGGACACTCACTGAGGCTGGTGTTCGCGAAATGCGACACGGGTATCTGGCAAATATCAGTTATCTGGACGCTCAGGTTGGCCGCGTTCTGGAGGAACTGGATCGCCTGGAACTCGCCGACAGCACCGTTATCGTCTTCTGGTCTGATCACGGTTATCATCTGGGCGAACAGACTTTGTGGGCCAAGACATCTAACTTCGAACTGGATGCGCGTGTTCCGCTGATGATATCAGTGCCGAAGATGAAAACCGCCGGTCAGCGAACTTCGGCTCTGGCCGAACTGGTCGATCTGTATCCCACTCTGGCCGAAGTCTGTGGTCTTGCACTTCCTGCAGACATTGATGGACGCAGTCTGGTTCCTGTTCTTGCTGATCCCGCCGTTCACGTTCGCACGGCCGCTTTGACTCAGCACCCTCGGCCCGCGTATTACGATCGCGAGCCGTCTCATCAGCCAACCCACATGGGCTATTCCATTCGCTCAGAAACGCACCGTTATACGGAATGGCGCAACTGGAACACAGGGAAGGCGGAGGCGGTCGAATTTTATGACCATCGTTCGGATCCTGACGAAACACGGAATCTGGCAGACGATCCAGCTCTGGCAGAATTGGTTCTTCAGCACCGGGATCTTCTGCAACAGCAGTCGCCTCTGATCGAACCCGGCTGGACACCGATTTCGCTCGATCGCTGAAACAAAAAAACACCGGTCGCCGTCATGGCGGATCAGTGTCTTTGGGTGGAAACGATCAGCGGTCAGCGTCTCGAATTCCGGTGGTATCACCGATGTTCGGCTTCCCTGTTGATTCCGCAATGGTTGCTGAGGAATCAGTATCCATACGGGTTGTGGGTCGGCAGGTACTGATTCGGCAGGTTGCGGCGAGTCAGGTAGTCGCTGTTGTACGCTCCTGGATTGACGGAACCGTTGTACGAGCCGTTCGCGTCACCATGATTGTGACGGTGGCTGCCGCGGCCGGATTTCGGGCTGCACTGTCCATCGGCACATGATCCCTGTCCTTCCGGACAGGTGCAATGGCCGTCCGCGCAGTCACACCCTCCGTTCGCACAATCGGTACACTGTCCGGTCACTGAGCTTCCGTGATGAACGTGTCCGGCATAGTGCCCTGCTCCGTTCATTCCCCAGCGATTCGGGTCCCGGTTTTTCATGTCCGTTCGGCGAATGGGGTTGCCGTTGGCATCGAACTGCTGATGAGCCTGAAGCCACTGAGCACGGCTGGCAGCTGTGCCCTGGGAATATCCCATGCCCGGCGATGTTCCGTTGCTGCGGTAATCCAGTCCTCCGTTCAGATAGCCGTGGCCGCCGGACGGACTTCCATTTCGATACTGCTGCAGTGCCTGATACGAGCTGTTGTGACTTGCCGGGAGGCCGCGGTACTGATCGTTCATTCGTGAGTTGTACGGTGTACCGCCGGGAGCAAAGAAGGGATCCTGAGCTGACAGAATTCCTGTCACGCCCAAACACATCAGACCGGCCGCAAGTGTTTTCAAAGATGCTGTTTTCACTGAAACGTTCCTTCGCAAGACGTCATTCATGACACAGTCCAAGGATCTGGTCTCCAACAAAGGAGCAGTTGTGACTGTGGTCGAAGACAGGCGAGCAGGCTTTGCCTGTCTGATGCCGTCTGCATTCGACGGGATCCTGAAAAGCGAAGGGCGTACCAATCAACAATGCAACCGAATTGTCCGTGTTTCGGTCAGTTGCCGTTAAGATGCGGGAACTCTGCAGACTGCGTGTGTGTTCGTTTGGATGATGTCCGTTGTCCGAAAGAATACATCGAGCGACTTTGTCTGTAATCAGCCCGTGTCGGACGGCATTCGCTGCATCCCGGAAGGCGCACATTGTGGGGACGGTCGTCACCAGCTGAACAGGCTGGTGCTCTGACCGAAGGACTCGGCTTCGACGCCCATGCGATGCAGCATGGTCAGGAACAGATTGCTGAGCGGTGTGTTGTCCGGTGCCGCGACGTATCGACCGTGACTGAATCCGCCGCCGGCGACGATCACAGGCAGGTTTCGAGTGTTGTGCATGTTGGCATTGCCAAGATTGCTGCCGAACAGCACCGACGTGTTCTGCAGCAGGTGTCCGGACTGTTCGCGAGTTGACTTCAGCTGACTGAGCAGGCCTCCGAAACATTTCAGCAGTTCGGATTCCACAATTTGCAGCTGTCGGATTTTGTCTGCATCCTGGCCATGATGAGACAGGTTGTGATGGTTTCCTTCCACCCCGGCAATCATGGGGACAACGTTATGGTCCTGAATCATAACCGTGATCAGTCGCGTAGAATCCGTCTGCAGGATCAGCGGGATCAGATCCATCAGCAGCTGCACACGTCCGATCAGATCGGCATTGTTTTCGACATCCGTTGGTGCTTCACGGGTGACGATTGGTTTCGGCCTGTCGAGCCACCCCCCGGCCTCGGTAATGTTCTTTTCTGCCTGCCGGACTGCGGCGAGGTATTCGTCAAGCATATCAATGTCCGACGAACTGACTGTGGTGCGAATTCGATTCAGTTCAGTTCCCAGTCCGTCCAGAATGCTTCTGCCGTCCTGAAGTTTCTGCCGCTGCCGGGCAGTTCCCTCAGCGGTGCCCTGCAGAAACAGAGATGAGAACAGATCTGCCGGGCTTGTCTGAGCGGGAATCATGACGCCCTGACTGTTAAAGGACTGGCTGGCCATGTTGTTGCTGGCCAGAGTGATTGACGGAAATCGCGTGATCCGTCCCAGCTTCTGGGCTGCGAACTGATCAACGGACACTGAGTTCCGGAATCCGGGGAACCCAGGGTTTTGTGCCGCAGTCAGCCAGGTGACCTCGCTGTCGTGAGGTCGCCTTCCTGACTGGCTTTCATGACAGAGGCCCGAAAACAGCGTCATGTCGGCTCGGTGGTCAGCCAGCAGACTCAGATATTCTGTTGATTCGTAATCCGCTCCAAGCGTCGTCGGCCACAGCGACGGCGCGTGAAGTCCGAGCGTTGTGCAGATCAGCACCATCCGCTGAGGTGCCTTCGTCGAATCGTCTGCCGCTGCCGAATTCATCGCATCCAGCATCGGCAGCGACAATGAGACTCCACCGGTCTTCAGCACGGTTCGTCGATTGAGTTGCGATTTCACCAGTCTGTCCTTCGCATGCGTCATCGTTCCAGAAACAGTCGGCTGCGGATGACTTCGTGGATGATCGTTCTCATGGGAAATCCCGCATCCCGAGTCCGGTTCACCAGTTCTTCGATGTCATCCCGATCAGCGAATTCGATCTCGCCCCCTGTCGCGTACACCATGAGCTGAGTAATCAGGTGTCGGGCCAGTTGTTCCCGATGGTTCTGCAGCAGGTATCGTTTGAAATCGTCGATGTCGTCAAATTCCTGTCCATCTGCAGTCACTCCGTTCGTTTCCACCTCGGGGCCGTCTTCAAACTGCAGAAACGGCAGGAAGCTTTCGAAACGTTTTCTGTAATGAGTCCGGTAACCGCCGATCGGATCGAAGCATTCCAGAGCGAATCCCGGCGGATCAATCTTTTCATGACAGCGACGACAGGAATCAGTGTCCCGATGTCGTTTCAGTGTTTCGCGGATGGTCGTGGCTCCGCTGGTGTCGGGTTCGATTGAACCGACATTTGCGGGTGGCGGCGGTGGTGGAGTTCCCAGCAGGTCCGTCAGGACGAAAGCGCCTCGTCGGACGGGAGAGGTCGTCAGGCCGTCTGCCGTGACCTTCAGCAGACCGGCCTGAGTCAGCAGTCCGCCGCGGTGGCTTTCTGCCGGAACCGGAATTCGCTGCAGATGCTGTCCGACGACACCTTCAATTCCGTAGTGATCCGCCAGTCGACGGTTCAGAAAGGTGAAGTCGGAATTGATCAGATGGTCGACCGACAGATTTTCATGAATGAGTTCTGCAAGGAACAGTTCCGTCTCCTGCGAGATCGACCAGTGCAGCAGGTCATCGTATTCCGGATAGAGCTTTTCATCGGGAGTCGTCTTTTCGATCTCATTCAGCCGCAGCCACTGCCCCGAAAAATCGCGGACGAATCTGCGCGATCGCGGATCGGTGGCATCCGATCCACCTGCGCAACTGTCCGGGTGAGAAAGAGTTCCGGCAGCCGCCAGGTTTCTGAGTTGTGGCCAGGCAGGCTTTTCCACAGAAAGTACGACAGTCGACTGGCCAGAGAGAAATCATCCAGCGGTCCGGGATCTCCGGTCAGCAGCAGAAACTCGGGTGAACACAGAATGGCCTTCAGTGGAATTCGCACGACTTCGATCGCGGGTCGGCCTTCTGCGAGTGCGGGTTGAGTGAGCTCGACGAATGCGTTCCGTTCCTCTGCCGATACCGGCCTCCGAAAAGCCAGTTCGCCGAATCGTTCCACCATGCGGCGCAGGTCTGCTGACGGATCATGAGAGAATTCGGCGGTGTAGCGACCTCGTGCAGCGGGGAGCAGATGAAGTCCGGTCAGCAGCCGCCGAGTGCTCTGCGGAGGCCATTCGTCGCCCAGAGGTCCTTCGATGTGAACAGAGCGGATCATCACACCCGGCCCCGCATATTTTCGAGCGCCGCCTGCGTCATAGATATCGGCGAGAATCAGGGCCGGTGGGGCGGATTCTTCCATCCCGATATAGAAGACCGTCGTCTGGTTCAGTTCTGCTTCGGTCTCGAACCGCTGAGCCTGATTGGGCTGCAGATCGAATGCCTGAACCAGCTGTGCGTCGCCGCTCAGGTCTTTGGTCACGACCTTCATCGCGACCGGACCATCCGACTGAAATGCTTCCGCTTCGATGGTGATCCGGTACCGACCATGTTCATTTCCGTCCAGCATGAAGCCGTGCAGATCGGACCGCAGCAGATAATCGACGTCGCGAAACAGCACGACGCCGTGGTCCGTTTTTCGGGAGATATTGCCGCCGATTCTCAGTTCTCTGTCGTGAAACGAATTCAGATGTTCATTGTTCAGCAGATCAAAGTCATAACTCTGCCAGGGATTTCTGTGCAGTCGAATGGCGGCGTTCAAAGCTGACTCCGCTGCCTGTAGAAAGCCTTCGATGTGCATCGCAGAAAATCGCTGTTCACGGGCGACGGTATCGAAACTTCCAGCCGGGCTTTCTTCGGGCAGTTCCGTTCCGAATTCGCCCTCGATCTGAAGCAGATCCTGGATCGTGTAGCTGTATTCCGTTCGAGTCAGACGCCGCGCGGGGACTCGTCCACGGCCCTTTCGAGCACTCAGGCTGGCTGCCGTCAAACGCTCCTTCAATGCTTTGAGTGCGGCCTGACGTTGCTGAGAATTCGGGCGAGGTTCTGCCGGGGGCGGCATTTCATCGCTGAGAATTCGATCATAGACAGACTGCCATCGGCGAAAGGTATCCGTCTGGTGCAGGTTGGAACTCAGCGTGTCGAAATTCATTTCTGTGTCTGTCGACGCGTCATGACACCGGACGCACGAGTCCTGCAGCAGCTGATTGACTTCATCACGAATGCCGGAATCGTCGGCATGGACGGCGGAGCAAAAGATTCCAATCCCAATCAGCAGACGTCCATTCATCACATCGCTTCCTTGTCCGCTTTTTTCCGCCGCGCTGTTTCCGGCCTGGTAGAGTGTTCATGCCCGAGTCAGGTTGCCGCTCCGAAAAGCTCTGTTGTTGTTCAGAAAACTTCTGCGTCGTGTTCGTTTTCTACGGAAATGACGCACTTCGGGACAGGCCGATTTTTCCACGAACAACGCTCGAGTGATCCGTTACGGGAACGGTGTCCCGGCATCGTCATGTCGTTCAGCCGCCGGATTTCATATGACTGGCTGGAAACACGGACCTCAACATCCGAGAATTCGGTTGGACAACATTTTCCGTTGTTCGGATCGGCAGAAGCCGTAATCCGGGATGGCAGGCGATGGTGATCTTCAGACTTCGGCTTCGACCGGTGCGAGGCGGGCCGCATTGACAGGTTTCGGGACAACAATCATGACTCAGGACGATCTGCGAAAGACTCTGGCTGCCCTGCGCGATGCGCTGAGTTCCACAAGTGAGGTGGACGATGAAACGCGGGCGCTGCTGCAGAACGTCACTCGGGAAATCCAGCAGGTGCTGGACGGCGAGCGATCCTCTGACAGTCACGATACGTCGTTTTCGGAGCGGGTTGGTGATGTCCTGAGAGACTTCGATGCTCACCATCCGGCGATCAGTGGCCTGCTGGAGCGGCTCAGTGATGGCCTCTCCAGTCTCGGCATTTAGTTTTTGCTGAAACAGATATACGCACACGATTGCGCCCTGGGCTGGCAGGCCTCTTTGTTGCAGTGCAAACTGTTCCCGGCACGCAATTGGGTGACTCAGGGTTGCGGAACGGTTTGCGTTTCGATGAAGTCGTGTAGGCCTTCCAGACCGCCTTCGCGACCAAAGCCGGAATGTTTCATCCCGCCGAATGGAGCTTCTGCGGTGGGGCCGGACCCTGTGTTATATCCGACGTGCCCGAAGTTCAGCCGAGGAATGATTCGTTTGGCTTGTTCGGAGCATCCGGTGAACACGTAGGCGGCCAGTCCGTATTCCGTCCTGTTGGCAGCGCTGACGACTTCGTCCTCAGTCTCGAATTCAATGATCGGCACCAGCGGACCAAACGTCTCTTCGCTTACGCACTGCATTCCGGCCGTGACTTTCCGAAGGATTACCGGAGGAAAGAAACACCCTGTTGAATCTAAGTCCGTGTCGATCTGCGGTCCAGCAACCGGAATCGCACCTCGGGAAACGGCATCGTCCAGGTGTTGTTGAACTTTGCTGAATGCATCGCGGTTGATGAGAGGCCCCATCGTGACGTCGTGATCCATGCCGTTTCCGACTTTGATGCGACTGATACCTGCGGCCAGACGCGCGGCGAAGGAGTCCGCGATGCTGCAGTGGACGTAAATCCGATTGGCACAAACACAGGTCTGGCCCGATCCGCGAAACTTGTTGGCAATCAGATGTTCCGCAGCCGCTGAAAGATCCGCGTCTTCAAAAATGATAAATGGAGCGTTGCCACCCAGTTCCAGCGACAGACGTTTCAGGTACGGAGCCGATTCGGCCATCAGCTGCCTGCCGACCTGGGTCGAGCCTGTAAAACTGATGACACGCACGTCCGGATGTCGACACAGGACGTTGCTGATTTCGGCGGAAGGCCCCATCACCAGGCTGGCCTTTCCGGCAGGCAGGTTCAGTTGTTCCATCAGCGAAAACAGTGCGATCATCGTGAGCGGAGTTTTCGAGGACGGCTTGATCACGCAGCAGCAGTCGGCCGCCAGCGCCGCAGAGAATTTCTTGGCCAGCATGGCCAGAGGAAAATTCCACGGAGTAATCAGCGCCGCGACACCTGCCGGCCGCTGGTAGATGGTCCACGTGTGATTTCGAGGTCGTTCCTGCAACCGGCGGGGCTCCAGGTGACTCACCGCTCCGGCATAATACCGAAAGAAGCTGGCGGCATAATCAGCTTCCCCTTCAGCTTCCGGCAGTGGCTTGCCGTGCTCGTGAGTGATGATGCGGCCGAGTTCCGTTCGGTGTTCGGTGATCAGATCGGCGAGTTGTATCAGCCATTGCCGTCGCTGGTCGATTGATGCGGAATTCGAGAGTGCTCGGGCAGCAGCACTGACGGCACGAGTTGTTTCCTGTGAGCCCATCGCCGGGACTTCAGCGATGATCTCACCGGTGGCCGGATTCACGGCGGGCATTGTCTTGGCAGAATCCGCCGCGCACCATTGGCCGTCGATGAATCCAAGAAGTTTTGAAATCAGCGGAGAAGAGAACATGATGTTTCTACAGGTGGATGTTCGGCTTTGTTTCGGCGGTGACTGCTGATTCAGACGAGACTTCAAACAGAACAAACTGCCCTGCTCTGCCGCATTCTGTGCCGGGCACACGAATTCCGGCGGCCGAGGCTTCCTGCAGGACTGCTTCACGCACGGCAAAGTGTGTCACCTGATCATCGGCCGATTCGATTTCCAGGGAGGGGACATCAATGGATGTTAACTGTTCCGAATTCAGCCGCTCCCGCAGTTTCGGGGTCAGGTAGAAGATGACCGACGCGGGCCGTTCTCCAATCACGGACAGTCTGCCGGGAAGCTGATTGTGTTCGTTCAGCCATCCTGCCAGCGGCCGCTCGGAATGGTCTTCGGAAAAATACGGCAGCGGCCACGTCATCAGCACGGCAGTCAGGCCTCCGACCCACAGACTGACGAAAGCGGAAGCCTGACGATATTGCTCTGCCTGCCACGATTTCCATGTGGCCACACAGATCATCGAAACAGCAGCAGCACAGATCCAGCCGGACACCGGGAACCCGGTTCCTGTCATCAGGCCACACACCAGCAAAGCTGTCGGAGGAACAGCAAATGCGAACAATCCGCCGTACGACTGAATTCGGTGAAACCAGAGATTCGCGTCCGGCGACAGTTCTGCGTCAGATCGTTTCTGCCATGCCACCGCCGCGAGTATCGCAACTGCAGGATACAGAGGCAACGCATAGGTGATGAGCTTGGATTTCGCGACCGACAGAAACAGCACGCCGCCAAACAGCCAGCACAGCACCAGCAGCAGTGCCTGGCGGTGTATCTGCAGAGATGGCGCGCCTGTGCCGTTGTTTTCGTTAACTGCCGGTTCCGTTCTTCGAGCCCATCTGTCTTTCAGCAGGGGCAGCGTGTGGAGAATCCACGGAGACGCTCCCAGAATAATCCATGGCAGATAGTAGAACCACGGCTGGTTTCCGTGACGCTGTGTTGACGTGGTAAACCCCATCAGATGACGTTCAATGAAGTAATAGTACAGGTAGCCGCTGTTGCGAATTTCCATCGCGATGTACCATGGACTGGCCACAACTGCACCGCCGAAGCCCGCGAATGCCAGACGAACCAGACTGCTGATTGAGAGTCGACGGCTGAACAGCAGGAAAGCACAAAAGCCCACACAAATGACGGCGACCCCGATGAGAGCCTTGGTCAGAATGGCCAGCCCGATCATCACCGCCGCGGCCGCGGTCCAGCGGATCACGGAACGTCGGTCCGTTGCCTGTTCCATTTTCCACAGGCTCAATAGAGCCAGATTGGTCATGGGAACCAGAGCCACGTCGTGCGCTGCGGCCTGAGCGAGGGCCAGCGGGATAATCATCGACATCGATGCAACGGTTGCGAACCAGCCGGTGGATTTTCCGAACAGCTGCTTCGCAAGCAGACCACAGGTGACGCTTCCCAGAAGTCCGAACAGCAGTCCGGGAAGTCGAACGGCTGCTTCGTTCATCCCGAACACAGCCAGCGACAGCATCTGAGCCCAGAAGTACAGAATGGGCTTGTCGTGAAACGGTTCTCCTCGAAAACGAGGAACGATCCATTCGCCGTGTTCCAGCATTTCCTGAGAAATCGTCGCGTGCAGACCCTCGTCCGGTTCCAGCAGCGGTGTACCCAACGTCAGCGGATAGAAATAAATCAGTCCGGCCGCCAGTACGGCAATGACCAGGGGCGGGACGGCAAAGACGGACTTCATGTGCGAGGCTTCCATTCCATCGCGCGTTCACAAACGGGTGTGCCGGGATTCGGACACCGATCCGGAACGTCGAACCGTATTGAGCAGGCATTCCTGCCCGAAAGATCGACAGCCATGCCGCAGATCTGCGACTGCTCGCGGATCGTAAGTCTGTTCCGTCAGCAACGCGAGTCCAGCTGGTGGTTCATGAGAAAGAATTCATGCACCAGGTACGGTCTTCGAACCGATGGCAGGCGATGCAGCACAGCGACCGGGCCACGATCGGCAGATGATGGAGCATCAATAGTCAAACCAGATGCCTGCGCCGATCTGATTGTCATAGCGGCGAAAGAATTCGTACTGATTGGACGGGCCGTTGTAATACTGCATGCCGACGCGCAGAGTTCGCCCGGATTCCGGACCCTTCCACTGCCAGCCACTCATCACGTTCACGCCCGCAGCAAAGCGAACTTCCTGTCGCAGTTGCACGTTAACGGCTGAAAATGGAGCGCCATGCGCCGGATTGTCCGCGATCGCGGCATATTCGGCACCCATCTGCAGCTGAACCGGTTTCGCTCCCCCTCGCACGGCGAAGGCCCAGGCACCTTCGCCATAAATCCGGATTTCCGGGTGCAGCTGCCAGGACATCCCCAGAATCAGAGACTCACGAACAAAGTTGATCCGTTCGAATGTGGGGGTCTTGAGCAGATATTCATCGCCTGCGTGAGAGCTGATGTGGAAGTATCCGAACTTCATGGACAGGTTGTCGCGTTTTGCAGTCATCAGCCAGCCGAATCGAAAGTCCATCGATTCAACATCCATTGATTCTTCGGGATTCAGGCGAGGCATGACTCCGCCTTCTAGGTCAAACTGCCATGCATCGATCGGCAGCAGGGCGGGCTGTGTCTGGCGAAACAGGCCGACTCGACCGCCAAGTGACGAATCCCACCGCCAGGCCCCTTTGGAAATGTCGTACGTTGCGACGGACGCCATTCGAGGCTCATGAGGCGCGGCGGTATAAGAACGATACAGCAGACCGTCGGGCAGAACTCCACTCGGGTTCGACGCCGCGAAAACCGGCTGCGGGACATACAGTGGCGCTGCGGTTTCAATGGGCGAGACGATCTGGTGAGAGACCGTGACCAGCGGAGACGGCTCTGCAAAAACGGAATGTCCAACAGACGAAAGTTCCGTCGTCCATTGGGAATACACCGCCGGCGAAACCGTTCGTGACCAGTCATCAGCGCGCAGCGGGAGAATGACGACGCTCAGAATCGTCAGCCAGAAGACGGATTGACAGCCCCGCAACACCATCGTCACCAGGCAGAAAAGCGTGGAAGATCGCTGATCGTCCGCTCCAATGCGGATCACCGATGCCCCCGGTCAGGTCGGGGGACTCTAAACGGACCTGAAAATTCCCGCCAGCTGATTTTCCACCGGCCGCTGCCCAGGATTTGTCAATTGCAGGTGGCGGCCGACCTGCTTCGATCTTCGGTCAATCAACCGGCAGAAACTGCCGATTTCGTCGTGCAGCTATTCGGGATTCACGACCAGCCAGTTCAGGCAGGTGTTGTGGCCTGGTTCGGGTTGCCCTGTTCGAACCGTCAACAGGCCATCCGAGACACTCACGGTGCGAGTCATTTCCAGAAATCGGCCTGCCAGTGTTCCTTCTCCGTTCACAAAGCCCACGCCTTCAATCTGCAGGTACTGCCCAGGCTGATCGTGACCGGCATCACCGACACACGCCGTCACGCGGTAGGTTCCGTTTTCGATACGATAGTCCCATTGGTCGTGGGTGCGAGTAAACACAAACGTGTCCCGAAACGGTTCCTTCAGCAGGTTTCGTCGGCGGTTGTTCGTGGAAATATCCTTCTGCCAGCCATAGCCTCGCTGCTCATCAAATGGCCGACCGACATCAGGCTTCCATGGATTCGCTGTGTGCCGAGATTCACGGTCGACTGTTGTGAAGTCGATTGCCTGCGCCGCTGCGTTCAGAACGCCCGGATTGGGCAGGCCATCCTCATTAGGTCCGGGCGGTTCGATTGACCATTCCACGACCGGATGAGCCGCAAACGGTGTGGGATCGTCCGGATCGGGAATTCCATCCGCGTCGGCATCCAGCGGTCGTTGACGTGACCATTCCCGAAGCGGCAGATGACGAATGGAATTCCACCACTGCCGACAGAATTCGCCTCTGGTCAGTTGCCCCGTCGGCAGCTCAGGAAACTCGTCCGCCTGGAACTGTTCCTTCGTTAGGGAAATGACCTGAGCCTTCCACGTGTCGACTGCGACTGCATCCGGTTGAAAATCGACTTCGCGGACAGCAATCGGAATGGCTCCGCAGGCGGCCAGTCGGCAGATAGCGACGAATGCCGGATGGTCCGGATTCAGATCCCGATAAGGCCACAGCAGAAGCGGGACCTCGCCGTCAACATTCCGACACAGCCCGTCACGGACCTGTTCGAGCAGACTGCGCCGCATCGGAATCAAACGCAGTTCAGCCTGGCTGCTGATCGCAACCGCTGCCGCAGCACCTGCCGCCTGACCAACGGCAATTCCCTGATCATGCAGACGAATCGCAGCACAAACGATGCTGCTGTATCCCAGATTTTTTTCAGCTCCCAGCAGTCCGTCCATGGTTTGAGGGATCAGGCTTCTCAGCGGAAAAACACTGCGGTCGCTGACATAACGAGTATGTCGGCCCGGTTTCTCAAAGTCGATCCACGGTCCTGCTGGTCCGAACGGCCGCCCGTCGCCGGAATCCTTCAGGTAAGCTCGGCCGGTATTATGAAAGTCATAGTGGAACTGCCAGCAGAAGATTCCGTCCGGGTACATCACCTGAGCGAAACGTTCGCGAGCCATGTCCTTGGTGATGCCGTCTGCGTTTCTGCCATCCTGTTCTTTCATCATGTACATCGCCTTCAGTCGCAGTGATTCGCGGATGTACGGTTTGGGCGGCAGTCGGTCAGGCGTTCCGAATTCGTCGCTCAGCCGATAATGCCGAAAACTGTTGGCCGTATCGGAGGCTCGGTCATGAACGAAGTTCTGCAGGTGATACAGCAGACACAGTGAATGACGCCTGGCATCGTCGAAGATGATCTGCCGCTGATTTCGGTTCAGCAGCACGATGTTCTTTTCGGATGCTCCCGGTTCCGTCGCTTCCAGGGCCGCCGCGACGTGGTCGGGGAGACGTTCAAGTGGATAGTCCTGACCGTTGGTGTAGTTCAGCAGAACACTCGTTTTGCCGTCTTTGCTGTGGGTTCCGTCCACGATACGCCGCACGGTCAGAAGTGTGAGCTGCCTCGGGCTTTCGCGGCCCTTGTCCGGCCAGTGCGGAATGCTTCCCAGCCGAACCGGACGGTCCCATGGAAGGTCGTTCATCGCCTGCCGGCTGATTCCCGTCGAACGAACGAACAGCCGATCGTCGAAGCGGGCGGGCCGTTCGATGGTTTCGTCCGAATCAGCCTGCTCGACGATCATCGGCCAGGTAATCGGGTTCATTTCATTGGGCGGATTGTCGCTCAGGTCCGGCGGAGCACTGGGTTCGTGGTGGCGGTCGCGCGGATCCGGCCCGCACTCAAACTCGGCTCCGGCAGCCTGAATGGCTTCCCCCCAGTCTGATGCGTCAACTGTCACTTTTGCGCTGACCTGCAGATCGGGGGCGGCGCCATCAACAGGAGCAAATGTCAAGCCTGTCAGCCGGGGGCGGTTACCGTTCTTTGTGACGACGGCCGACACGGGATACCGGTCCACAATCAGCCGAACCCGACCGCTGTCGATCCAGGGCTGCAGCATTTCGCGGAAGATGGCTTCTGCTTCCGCGGGACGGAAGGTTGACGGGCCGTGAAACGGACGTCCAGGCATCGGGCTGCCGTACTTCCTGGTGTTAAAGGCTTCAATGCGATCCATCAATTCTCGAAACAGTCCGCTGCGGTGGAAGGATCGCTTCATGGGGTGCCAGTCGACTCCCCAGCCGACGGTGCCAACTCCCTTGTTTTCGTCGACGCACACCAGGGCCTGTTCTGTGAACTGGCCTCCGATCCAGCGGCCATCGTGCACGATGACAACTGATTCGACTCCCATCCGAGCTGCCTGAATGGCCGCCGCCCAGCCGGATTCTGTGGCTCCCACAATCAGCAGGTCGGCTTGAATGGCTTCCGGTTCCGCTGCTCTTCCTTTCGACGGATTCCCACAGATGGCCAGCACATAAATCGCAATGATCAGCAGACGAGTGGACGACATGGCAGAGCTTCTGATGGGAGGCAACAGGAAAGAATCATCGCTGCGGGTTCAGGGGCCGCGAAGTTTTCGGAATTCGGTTCAGCGTGTAGTAGGCATGCGAATGCAGAAGCGACTCGCCATCAACGCTGCGAATTCCACGAGCGACCAGTTCATGGACAAACAGCGGACGCAGTGGCTCGACTGTCAGCCGCACTCGCAATCCGTCCTCGGACACGACGGCCGCGCTGGTCTTCAGGTCCTGCTTCTGAATTTCGTCACTGCCGTAGCTGGCCTGATACAGATAGGTGTAACTGCTCATGGTGTATGAATCGAGTTCAGCCGCACTGGCTCGGTCAACCGGTTTGGTGAACGTCAGCTCGAAACCGTCCGGCAGAGCTCGCATTTCCAGAATCTCAAACGGAACCCTGCCCGTCCACACCAGACGCTGCAGTCCGTACGAAGCCGTTCCCAGACTGCTCCAACCTCGATTGGTCAAACCGACGAACAGACTGCCGTCCGTGCCCTGAGCGATCCTCAGCACTGCCGATGCAAATCCGCTGCGAAACGGGAAACAGGCTCCCTGGTATTCGCCGTCGACGGTCTCCAGAAAGACTCGATTCATTCCGGCCTGAGTAAATTCGCCGACAAACAGTTGCCCGGAAAACGGTCCGAATCGACCGCCGCCGGCATCCACAGTGATGTCGGTCGCCGACTGTCCCATCTTCTTGTACGGAAACCAGACGGCTGGCGGCTGCAGCTGAGGAAACTGCTTCATGGCTTCGGCAAACGGAACACCGTCCGGAACCTGCTTCACACCATGAATGGTCGATCCCGGCTGGTCCATGGACGCCAGCGCCTCGGCATGATGAAAGAATGCTCCGGGACGCATGTGATGCAGCGTGTTGGTTCCCACCCAGTTGCCCTGCTGATCCGTATAGAACATGTCTCCGGCCGAATTGGTGCCGAGACCGCTGGGAGATCTCATGCCCGCACACACCGGATGCAGAATGCCGTCCGGACTGACTTTCATTCCCCAGCCACGCCACAGTCCCTGACGATAGTTCAGCGTTGAGTTGTGAATGGTTCGGTTCAGCTCATCGCCCTTCAGACCAAGGCCGATGTTCAGCGTCAGCCACAGATTGCCGTCCCGGTCCTGTTTGGGACCGTAGGCATATTCGTGATAATGACCGGTGACGCCCCAGCCCTTCGCAACGGTCTGATAGTCATCGGCCACCAGATCGCCATCGGTGTCAGTCAGCCGAGTCATTTCCGTCCGCTGGACGGTGTACAGCGAGCCGTTCAGAGGCAGCAGTCCCAGAGGTTCGTGCAGACCGCCGGCGAATCGGTGATACGTGACATCGGACGGCGGATCACCGTAAGCTCCTTCGATGATCCACACCTCGCCCTTTCGAATCGCGACAGCCAGCTTCCGGTCATCCAGCACCGCAATACCGCTGACTTCCAGAGCCAGACCGTCCGGAGCCGGCTTCCATGTTTTGGCTCGGGAATCTGTCTGAGCCTGAGACGTGCTGACGGAAATCAATCGATAATAGTCGTCTTCCTGTGGACCATTCGTATCCTGAGCTGTGACATGTGCGGAACTCCATCCCGACAGCAGGGTCACCAGAAAACATGCGACGTTCAATGAAAATAACTTCATGACTGCGTTACCACTCGTAGTTCAGAATGACGGTCGCCGCCGAGTCGGCTTCCAATGACACAGGGATTCGCCATTCCTGCAGATCTGCTGTCAGCTGTTGATTCGCCTGGCCCGATGTTCCTTCCACCTTGACTCGCAGATTGTTCTCTCCGGTTACCGTCTGTCGACCCGTCACTGACAACTTCGCTCCGTGGATCGCCCGCAGCCAGACCGTCGAACTCCCGCCGGTCGCCGTTGTTGATGAATCTTGCTGAATTGTGAGTCGTCGAATGAGTCCCTTTGTTTTGTTGGGCTGAATTCGATCGGTCACCAGCACTTCGCCAACCCGGTAGCGAAACTCCGGACTGCCGTTTTCGGATAAGCGATAGCCCAGAAAGCTGCCCCTCGCATCCTGAATCGTTGCTGGCCAGGGCTGGCTGCGATCCGCCAGAGCAGCCACTGCCAGGCCGGTGGGAAATGAAATCTGGTCCTGTCCCAGAGGAATCGCCGGTGGTGCGGAGCGTACGAACCAGGTTCCTTCCGCATCCAGAAACCGTCCTCGCCAGGCTTCGGACAGAAAAATGTGTTCCGCATCAAATGCAAAGTGGACTCCCTGAGGATTTCCCACGGCAACGGCATGACTTCCGGCCACCGGCATGAAGGTTCGCAACACGATCGGGCGTTCCTGAGGCACCAGTTCATAGTTCTGAGCACGGGCGGACTCAATTTTTTTCGGCAGAGGCTGACGTTCCAGATCGTGCAGGTACCAGTACATCGCCGCAAGCTGACGTTCAACATCGCCATTCAGCACGCTGTGATCCTGGCTGCGACCGTTGGGGAAGAATGTGGGCATTCGAGTTCGCGGTTTCAGCGAATTCGGATCCTTCAGAAAATCGTGCAGCCAGTCCGGTTGAAGTCGCTGTGTCGCTCCGGCCAGATCGACTCCCACGGCCCCCGGCAGCGATTCGCCATTGAACAGATGACACTGCACGCAGCCGGTATCCATCAGCTGTCGGCCGGCTGCCAGCAGTTCAGAACGGTTGGTTTCGCTGAAGATATTCTTCGCCTCGCGAGATTCAGTTCCGGCTCGGTCGATGCTGCTCAGCAATCCGGAAAGCTCCTTCGTCTTCGCCAACGGAAACACGGGCATCCGGATGGTCATGTGTGGTCGAATTCGTCCCTTGCCGGTCAGCACGCTGGTCAGCCATGTCGGTGTCAGTCGGCGGCCGACCGATGTCAGTGTTGGAGGCAGACGGCCTTCGTCGCCGATGTCGACATGCCCGGTCGTTTCAAAAAACGGCTTTCGATAACGCCCGACGCCTCCCAGTCCATCACGGTCATGACAGGCAAAACAATTCAGCTCAAGCAGAGTCTGAGTCAGCTGCCGTTGCGGAGTTTGATCCTGAAATCCCGCCGCCGCGATCGCGCGAACCTGTAGTTCATCCAGCTGAAAAACGGGCTGGGCGGTTGTCGGCGGCATTGGATTCGCGGCCGACTGCTGTACGCATGACCGCCCTGCTCCACCGGACCGTCGAGGGACATTCACCGCCACCGCCGTTTCTCCGGCAATGTCGTGGCATGCAATGCAGCGAAGCTGACGAAACAGTTCGCGACCACGATTGATCAGCGAGCTCGACGCCTGTGACGTCGATGCTGCCGGTTCAAGACCTTCCGATTCGCTGCCTGCTGATCTGCTGCTGTTCATAAGCCATGCGGCGATGTCAGCAGCTTCCACAGCCTGCAGACTCAGATTCGGCATCCGTCCCGCAGGGCGCCGGTGTTCGGGGTTCAGCAGAAAATCCGTCAGCGACTGATGAGTATATTTCCCCGGCACATCAGGCAGCGGAACGGAGGGCACACGTCTTGCCGCAGATGTCAGCCCCAGTTCCTTCAGTTCTTCAGGATCCAGCTGGTCCAGCATTTGATCGAGCGGTGATGTGGTGGTCACGACGGCATCGTACTCAGGATGGGGCTCATGACAGGCCACACAGCCGACCTGGTGGAACAGCGCCTGTCCTCGCTGTGCATCGCCTCGACTCCAGAATTCCATGGGAACCGGATTCGCTCCGCTGCCTCTGACATCCGGAAACGGCTGCTGCATTGACATTAGAAAAGCGGTCAGTGCTTCCGCTGTTTCTGCTTTCCGGCCCTGATCCAGGTGGTCCAGCATTGACGGCATCGTCGTGCCCGGTTTGACAGTTCCTGGCTGCAGAATGAATTTGCGCATCCAGTCTCGATGAATGCGATTCCCGGCACCTGTCAGCACCGGACCTCGTTTGGGAAGAGCCGCCTTCCCCGCGTCGTCGTGGCACGCACCGCAGCTGAGTTCCGAAAACAACAGCCGCCCGGCAGCTGACTCATCAATGTCCTGGTGACGTCCAAACCGTTCAAATCCCGGGACAAACGGAGAAATCTCAGCCGCGTCACACCGGCAGTCGATGTTCGGCGAACCTAGGAATGCGACAAACCATACGGCGGAAACAATCATCCGCAGTGCTGCTCTGAACGTGACTGTCGCGTCGGTTTGCAGCCTGCGACCCACGCCGATCCCGAGCCGGACGCATGAGCCAGCTGTTTCCGGGACAGTCCTGAAACGGTCGGTCGTCAACGATCGCTCCTTAGCAGATAGACTTCTTACTTCAGGAAACCTGTTTCGGATCAGTCAGGTTTTCTGAGCGTTAGCTCGTAACGGCCCGAGGCCCTGCCTCGTTAGACAGCTTCTGACGCGGGCCCCTGCCCACGTCGAGCGTCCATTTTCGCAGGCTCACTCAGCGATGCAAGCGGCATCGCCGTTTACCTTGTTCGCGCTCCGGCATAGCCTCACGAAAAACACCGCCGAACTCGACAGGCAGACGAACAGCCTGTCAGGTTTGGCGGTGATATTTCTTCAGCCGTGAATGCACTGCGCTTCCGGCCGGCCATCAATCGCTCGTGTCGGAGCGATCATAAAACTCAGTTGCCTCCGAACAGGTTCGCTGCTGACCGATCTGAATGGGGATTCGTGTGCGGAACAACAGGACGGTTCTGGATGTTCGCACCAGGCCGTCCATTCTTCTGGAACATCTGTCGAGCTCCTCCTTTTTCATGTTCCATTCGAAACGTCGCCTGAGCTCGTGGTTTGGCTGTCCGGACTGAACCGAGTACGCCGTAGCCGGGCCATAAATCGGAGTGAATTCGACCCATGCGTAAATCAGTCCCTCGCCGGGACGATAGATTTCCAGAGCAGCCTGCTGACCGGCTCCGATCGCCGACTTGGCGTTCTCCATCTCGTAATGAGTTCGCAGCCGGTACATCTGCCAGCCGTCAATTGTGGTTCGCAACAGGACATCTCCCGGAAACAGCCGACCTTCTGCCGAATATCCGGGAATTGTGCTGGTGACTCGCATTCCCCCGTGCGCCGGAGATGCATAAACGCCCAGCAGCAGACCGGACGACACGCCGCTGAAGTCTGTTGCCTGAATGCTGGAAGTCGTCAGAGTAACCAGTGCTGCCAGAGCGAGTGTGAAGTGTTTCATGATGATGTCCTTCCGTCGTGGAGTGTTCTGATGCGGTCGAATGTGACCCGTGAGCCAGTGCTCATTCAGGAAACGCCGCTCCTCCCCACGTCTTCCGACATTACACGGATGTTTTCTGTAAGTGCATGACAGCAAAAAAGTTAAGTGATCTTTTGTGGATTTCGTCGTCTGGCCACAGAGTGATCATTTCGATATTTCTGTTCTCGATCTGATGACGAAACTTCCCCCCGAATTTGGTTTGACGGACATCTCCTGACCGCGATTCTTGAACGGGCTTTCATTCGGGAAACGAGTTTGAATTCGGCGCAGGGTGTCGCGGTGGGAATTGCAGCATGTAAGAAAAAACGCGGGAGGACCGGTCCCGGTGAGTGACCGTCGGCTCAAAACGGTCGGATCGGCCAGGTTGATGGAACAATCCGGGTAGCCACGTCAATTCGCCCTGAAAAATTTTCGGAATTCTGCGGTATCTCATTTCATCATCCGGGTTCAACGGAGACAGCTGGCTGCTTAATCGTCAGCGATGTCAAAACATCTGTTGAAGCTGAATCGCTATGAACCGAAGGCAGAGAATTTCATGTGCCGGACTAATGTTGGTCCTCTGTGTTACCGTACCCGCCGTACACGGTCAGAACATTGAAGAAACGTTGGCGGATGCTGAAGGCTACCTGTTCGTGGATGGCCAATATGTGAAACGCCCCTACCAGTTTGTGCGGAGCGGTGAAACAATCGAAGTTAACGGTATTGCTCTGGACGGTCCGGGGTTGTCGATCGGCAGGGAACGTCGTCGTCACAGTGAGGATTCGTTTCAGCACTCAGGTCCAGCCAGACGCTCGTGGAAGAGAATCGCGGATTCGCTGAGCAACGGAGAGTTGGTCGTGTTTGTGACGGATCGGCCCCTGATCACCGTCCAGCGAATCGACATTCCCGAAGTTGCTTCTGCACTGATGTCTCTGGAGTCACATGAAACGCTCCCGAGTTGTCTGGTTGATGAATTGACCGAGGAACAGTGGCGATCATGGAAGGAGTCGTTCGTACCGGTTGAAGATTTTCGGCTGAGGGTTGAAGCTGAGGTCGCTCGGCGAGACGCTCTGGAAGCACAGAATAATTCGAGCATCCTTGCTGTTCACCGGCTCAACACGTGGAGCTATCCGCTTTCCATTGTTGGGATGCTGGCGGTTGTGCTGGCGATGGGGCATCTTCTGTCGCACCGGCCAATTGAGGAACCCGGTCCTGCTGGGGCTCGTACTTCGTCGCAAGTCACAGTGGTGGTTGGTCGCTCTCTTTTGCTGGTCGCTTTTCTGTCTCTGCTCGATCTTGTCTGGACAATTCTGACTGCTCAGGCTGGTGTCATACGGGAAGTTAACCCCGTTGCCCGAAATCTCATTTCCGACCCGATGCAGCTGATGATGCTGAAGGTGGGAGCAACGACTCTGGCAATCACACTCCTTTACACGCTCAGACGCCACGCTATTGCTCAGTCGGCGTCCTGGTGGAGTTGCCTTGTGTGCACCCTGCTGACAGCTCGTTGGCTGACATTTACCTCGATGTTTATTTCCTGAAAGACGCGGCATCGTGTCGATCTGCTGCCGCTTCGTTTCTCGTGGAAGAGGCAGAATCCGAAAGGTCACAGCCGGCTGCAGAGACCGCTTTCATTTCTGAAAGGTTCTCGCAGCCGGCTGTGACCTGAAGAGTCAGTGGGGAGGCAGTCTGTTGCCGCCCTGAACGGTGGGCAGCGGTATTGTTCCTCGACTTACTGTCGTCCCTGCAGGAGTTCCATCGGGGCGTTTGCGAAGACAGAATCGATCAGGGCAGGCATCGCGGACAGGCGGTTTCCTGACTGCCGGCCGGTTCGGGGCGTGGCGGTTGTCTGAGCGGTTCCGCCGGATCGATTGCCCTGAGCTGCCGGGCGCTGCTGAGTTTGCGCTGGGGTGCTGGTGGGGTTGCCGGATGCCGGCGGAGACTGAGTGCCGGGTGCCGACGGGCGATTTTTGAACAGAGGTTTCTGTTCAGGTCGTGTGTGTGGGCGTGGTGTCGTCCGGGTTCCAGCAGGGACCGCCAGGGAGACATGTTCGAAGTCATCGCCTCCGGTGATGGCAATGTCCCGGCTGGTCATCAGGACGCTGCCTTCTGCATCAACAACAGCCACCTGATAGACGCCTGTCCGCAGTCCGTCTTCCACACCGAACCGATAATGGCCTCGGGGATCCGTCGCCGCCGTCGCCACAACAGAACCGTCATCCGTGTTGATCAGCTGCACGGTCGCCTGAGCGGCCGGGGGATCCCGACGATCCGGACGGCCGTTGCGGGTCAGATCGCGGCTCACGATTCCGGAGATTTCTGCCCTGAAAATGAAGGCGTTGTGCTGAACGGATGTCAGATTTGTGTTGCGTCTGATGATGTCTGACAGAGACGTTCGTTCCAGCTGAGCCAGCTGACGGCCGGTGAACTGATTCTGATACCAGAAGCGATCGCCGTCGCGCAGACGTTCGAACTGGTCCGAAATAATCTCCTGAAAGGTTTCGCCGACGCTGCTGCCGGGCACATGATCTTCGGCCAGGCCACCGACCCACAGATCGATGTTGTCGACAGTGCCGTACAGCGATTCCAGATCGTTCTGCAGCTGCGGATCTGACGTGATCTCCGCGAAGCTGGTCACTCGCGGCAGGCCGATTGATTCGCGCACGGTGTTGTAGTCGGCCAGTCCATGGTCCCGGCCTCGCTGAATATTCAGGCTGGCCAGGTCCAGTCCGCCGGCACCCGGAGGCCCGAACAGGAAGTTGCGGACACTGTCCACGACAATCGTGTCAACTTCGGAAGCAGGGTCAGATGCCAGGTACTTCAGAATCGGATCGACGCCGGTTTCCCGAAGCAGGTCCGGATTGAAGAATGCCTCGCTGAGCGCCACTTCGTCCCGAGCTTCCAGGCCGCTGTTATCCAGGAACTCGACGTCATCACCCAGCAGGCTGTGTCCGAATCGGAAGGCTGCGGTGGCAAATTCATTGCTGATTCCCGGATTGACGCTGGAATCGTAGCCGGTGTAGCGGTCCAGAGCTCCGCGTCCCAGCAGCGACGGCAGCCATTCGTTGTACGTGATCGCCTGAATTTCAGCGATGACGATCGATCGAGCTTCCTGGTAAATCTGTTCGTCAGAGAATTCCGGATGCTGAGCTGCGATGCGATTGGCCTGCAGGTTATGTTCGCGGACGAACAGAGTCTGCAGTGATGTCAGTTCGACGTTTTCGTTGGCTCGGCTGTCTCCGGCAGCAAACAGTTCGTCACTGGAAACGAACGGATTGGCGTTGTCCATCGCCAGTGTGCCGTCCGGAAATGTTTCGGCATCATTCACGGGCAGCAGGTTCCCATCGCTGGTTTTCAGCAGACCACCGACGAAGGTTCTGAGTGCCGCGGCGGTGTCGGCATTCGAACCGTATACCATGGATCCATCCAGAAAGGCAGTGATGGCGTTCACCTGTTCACGAGGATTGGAAGCGTCGGTTCCGGTGGCGGGATCGTATCCCGACCGCATGGAATCGATTGTCTGAGTTCCCGTGCCGAAGGGATCGAACGACGGATCTCCTGTGGGCACCGGGATGGAAGTCACTTCCGAATTGCCGCCTTCCGTCTGCGTGATGTCGTGGTCGATGAACTGTCCCCACGCATAGATCATGGCGGACATCAGGCGATCGCTGATGATGTCTTCTCCGTGAGTGTCAGCGATGGTGTTGCTGATCAGCCGGGCACTGACTCGATCTTCTCCGCCGACTTCCGAGACTCCATCAGCATAATCGGAAGCGGCCAGACGCAGCAGATCCACTCCGGCACTGCCCCATTCCGGATTGTCGATGTTGTTGCCGACTCCGTCGATCGGAGCGGCCGACAGCAGGACTCGTTCTTCCACACATTCCGCCGCCGTCATACGCTGTTCGCGGGATGTTGATTTCTGACGACGCTGACGGTTTTTTGATCGGAAAGACATGGCGGTTTCCTTTGTACAAGAGGGTTGACAGGGTCCTGAAACGGGCGCACCGCGAACCCGAAGAACAACATCGCTGTTCGTGGGAACCTACGGCGCGACCGTGCCGAGAGAGAATTGATCAGCCTGACGCAGGCAGTCCACGTGTCTGATTCGAACTAACGCTCGAAATCGCGATTTCTGCTGATCAGTGACAGGAGAAGCGGCGTCGAAGAACGACTGTGCGAAGACGCCGCGACGGGTGTTTCTGAGTCGTGATGTTTCACGTGCTCATAAGTCGAGAAACGCTCTCATGAGAAGAACATCCGATGGAATTCCGAAGAATTCTCCGCGGCCGCGGAATTGACACGGCGAGCAGCTCGATCGCCGAAGGTGCTCAGCGCAACGAACAGGTTTGCTGCCGATTGTCGGTTCACGGAAAATGACGTCGCGGCTTCAGGCCGCTACACTGGGGGAGTGGCAGGTGGAAGTTGTTTTTCTGCGGCGGGTTATATGAGCCTCACCATTCCGAATATTGACGATGTTCTTGCGGCGGAATCGATCATCAGGCGGCACATTTCGCCGGCTCCGCTGATCCGATCGTATCGTCTTGAGCAAACACTGAAATTGCCGAACGGCCGCCGCGTGTGGCTGAAGGATTATGGCTGGACGCCGGTCGGGTCGTTCAAGCTGCTGGGAGCTCTGAACTGGATGCACGGGAATCTGGACCGGATTGGTGATCGTCCGGTGGTGGCTCATTCGTCCGGCAATTTTGCCTGCGGGATTTCGTTTGCCGCGATGCGCTATGGGAAGCGGGTTTCGATTGTGATGCCCGATACCGCACCTCGAGTGAAGTTCGAACTGGCTTCGTCGTTTGGAGCTGAGATTCGAACATACAACATCGCCACGGATCACGAAACCGGCGCCCGCGACCGGATGACTCGTGAACTGGCTGAAGATCAGGACGCGGTGCAGGCGTCGCCGTATGACGACCCGCTGGTGATTGCCGGGAACGGAGTCGGCGGACTGGAAATCGTGCAGGACCTGCAGCGACAGTCGCGGAACGTCAGTCAGTTTGTGTGTCCGGTGAGCGGCGGAGGCCTGATGGCCGGACATGCTTTGGCGCTGGCGAACGGTTTCCCGCAGGCTCAGCTGATTGGGGTCGAGCCTTCCGGAGCGGATGACTACCGCCGTTCACTGGAGGCCGGCGTTCGGACCAGCCTTTCAATGCCGACCAGTATCTGCGATGGTCTGCTGTCGTACGATGTGGGGCACCATAACTGGCCGATTCTGAGTGAACTTGTCAGAGTGTCCGTGGCGGTTCCGGATCCGCAGACGCTGTCGGCAATGCGGTGGCTGTACGTTCAGCACGGACTTCGGGCGGAACCTTCCGGAGCGATCGCTGTGGCGGCGCTGCTGTCCGGAACCGTGGATGTGTCCGGTGACGGCGACATCGTGGCTGTTGTCAGTGGTCGAAATATTGACGACGACCAGTTTCAAAACTGGATACAGTCCGCTGCGTGACTGGTCCATTCATCGTGAATCCTGTTTGGAGTTGAACTGATGGTTCGCCGAAGCGTTGCTGTGGTCGTGCTGCTGAGTCTGTTTCCCGCCGGGCTGCGTGCTGACGATGCGGCGCCGCAGGTCGAGTTGTCAGAAGGTTTGGCTCCGTTTGTCAGTCTGTTGACCGGCCAAAGTTCGATTTACGATCTGCGAGGCGACTTTCAGATTCGAATCGATGGCAGGCCGCAGCCGATTGAACTTCGCCTGCAGCGAAACGGAGACGAGGCGTTTTCGCTGTCACTGACGCACGCCGAGTACGCTGTGTCGCTGAGCAGAGATGCGGATACGACGGTGCTGTCGCTGCCGCTGCATCGAGTGGCTTATGTCGGGACGGGAGATGTACCGGAAGAATTCAGTCTGGCTCCGCATGGCAGTTTCGGCAGGCTCATCAGTTCCGCTTCCCGACTGGCTGTCGGACGCAATCTGCTGTCGTTGCTGCAGCCGGATCAGCCAGGACTGCTGCTGGATGCGATCGCCGGGATTGGAAACAACCCGCTGAAGCTTCAGCGCTCGCCGATGACCAATGCCTGGCAGCTGACCGATGCCAGCCCGCTGCGCTTCGAACGAGCCGGACAGTGTACGGTGACGACGAATTCCGGCAGCGCTGCGTTCTCGCTGTCTGTTCCCGATTCCGGCTCCTTTGATGTTCGTTCCGAAATTGGAGCCGACTTTCGGGTGGTTGAGCTTTCTCGAACAGAACTGGAAACCACGCTGTGTCGAGGCGTTCATCGAGCGACAGAAATTCTGGCTCCGGCCCCATTGCTGACTCATCCTGTTCAGAAGAATCGCCAGACTGAAAACGGCGAACTGCGATGGATCGATGGACACCGGGTTGCCATTCTGCACGGAACTCCGGAACAGATCGGCAATGCTCACGGTCAGCTGCTGAAAGACGAAGCTCGGCGGTGCATTGAATCCGTGCTGTACAGTTTCGGCACTGTGCATGTGATTCGCACCGGCCGCTGGTTTCGGGACGATCTGGCGTCTGCCTACGCTCGCCTGGCACCGCATATTCCTGAACGCCACAAAACTGAAACGCGTTCAATGGCGGAAGCACTTCAGATTTCTCACGAAACGGCCGAGGCACTGAATGTGTTTCCTGAGTTGTTCCACTGCAGCGGTTTTGCGGTGTTCGGGTCTGCCACGAAGGATGGCCGTTTGTATCACGGGCGAGTCCTCGACTATATGACCACGATCGGTTTGCAGGATGCTGCAACGACGTTTGTGGTTGCTGCGGAAGGACAGATCCCGTTCGTCAACGTCGGATATGGCGGCTTCATCGGCAGTGTCAGCGGCATGAATGCAAAGGCCATTTCTCTGGGGGAAATGGGCGGTCGAGGCGAAGGTCAGTGGGACGGCGTGCCGATGGCGACGCTGATGCGACGAGCTCTGGAAGAATGTTCCACGCTGGATGAAGTCATGCACCTGTGGGCCACCAGTCCGCGGACCTGTGAGTACTACTATGTTTTCGCGGACGGAAGAACGAATCAGGCGGTGGGTGTGGCTGCTCTGCCCGAATCGATCGAATTCATTCGGCCGGGGGAAGGTCACGAACGTCTGGGACCGGGCATTTCTGATTCCGTTGTGCTGTCGGCCGGCAGCCGTCTGGAAACGTTACGGAAACGCGTGACTGATAAGCATGGACAGATCGATGCCGAAATCGGACAGTGGCTGATGAGCCGTCCCGTTGCGATGCAGTCGAATCTCCACAATGTGCTGTTTATTCCCGAAGAGGGAACTCTGTATGTGGCCAATGCCAGTCACTCCGGACCGGCTGCGGAACAGCCTTATGTCAGACTGAATCTTCATGAACTTCTGACTTCCGTTCGAATCCCGAAGGCGAATGCTGCGGAGCGTTCTCAGGATCGTTGAGTTCCTTCATTATCAATATCGTCAGAACAGCTGCCGTGCCGACCTCAACGCAACAGTTAACGAACATGATCTGTCCCGGGTGTGGCTGCGTCTGTGATGACGTCCGGCTGAGCGTCCAGCCGGACGGGAGCGTTGAGTTTGGTTCTGACTGTTTTCTGGGGGAGGCCTGGTTTCAGCAGCATGCACGCACCGCATCTCAGCAGGCTGAGGCGGCGATGTGCCATTGGAAGGGTGCTTCGGTTTTGCTGGAAGAAGCCGTGTCAGCAGCGGCCGATCTTCTGAAAACGGCAGACTATCCGTTGATATACGGTCTGTCTCGCAGCGTGACGGGCGGACAGCGAGCCGCCGTTGCTCTGGCAGAAGCACTGCACGGTGTGGTCGACTCGACCGCGTCACTGTGTCATGGCCCTTCCATTATGGCATTGCAGGAAACCGGCGAAGTGACCAGCACGCTGGGTGAGGTTCGCAATCGAGCCGATCTGGTGATCTTCTGGGGGTGCAACCCGGCTGATTCACATCCGCGACATGCGTCACGTTATTCGGTGACCGCCCGAGGGCGTTTCACGAAGAACGGACGAGCTGACAGGACGGTCGTGATGATTGGCGATCCGGATCTGGTGGATCACTGGAGTCTGGATGCGGCGGGAACTCTGCCTGACGTGGTGATCCGACTTCCTGCAGATCAGAATTTCGAAACGCTGTCCATACTGCGAGCGTCCCTGAACGGGACTCAGCGCGAACCGCTTTCTGAAGATCTTCAGAAGCTGCTGGACCTGATACGCGGCTGTCGATACGGAGTCATCTTTTTTGGCCTGGGGCTGGCTCGAACAGCCATGTGGACTCATTTCAATCACGCGGCTGATCATCGTCGATCGGAGACGGGCCACAATGATGTCATGGCCCTGCTGAAGTTTGTGGCCGATGCCAATCGAGTCACTCGGATGACGGCTCGACGCATGCGACTGCAGGGCGATGTTTCCGGTGCCGACAACGTGCTGCTGTGGCAGACGGGTTATCCCTTTGGGGTCGATTTTTCCCGAGGCTACCCGCGATACAATCCGGGCGAATTCACGGCACGGCAACTGCTCGAACGCGGTGACGTGGATGCGTGTCTGATGATCGGTGCGGAGACGATTCCGTATCTTGGTGACGCTGCTGGCGAGCGGCTGAAGTCCATCCCCACGATTCTGCTGGACCATCCCGGAGCCGCCCTGCACTTCCCGAACCCCACGATACATATTCGGACCGCTGTTCACGGCGTTGAGGCACCCGGCACCATTTATCGGATGGACAATGTTCCGTTAACACTGCGACCGTTTCGCTCAACAACTCTACCCACGGATGAGTTTGTACTGAACGAAATCCTTGTCGCCTGCGAAGCGTGATACTCGTGACGAGCCCGACTGACGGGCTCATTTCGTCTGGAGACACGCCTGCCTTACTCAGGAAGGATGTACGCCCGTATACACTTTCTGCGGGAATCCGGTCATTGCTGTTCGAACTGGCCACTGGGGACGGGCAGCAGGAAAGCGTGATTTTCGAACATCGCGCGGGGACCGGCTTCGCTGATGAGTGGCAGCAGGAACAGGATCAGAGCGTACAGTCCCAGCAGCGGAATCATGAAGAACTTGAATGGCCACCGCAGCAGGATTGTCGAAGATGATGTCAGCTGTGTGCCCGTGCCGTAGACCCAGCCCATGAGAATTCGGGTTGGATAGATCACAATGATGAACAGCGGAGTAAACAGCCAGTAGGCATCCGCAGGCGGCAGGACGATTTTGGACAGGTACAAAGGGACAGCCAGCCCGTACATCAGAATCGTGGCGACGGCCCGGCATGGGAACTCGGCTGATGATTTCACGAGCCACGCGAACTTCAAAGATGGCTCGAAATCGCCCTGTGGCAGCCTGATGACACTGCAGCAGCGGCAGCCATGCGGCGACGGGAATCATGAGAATGCCACCCAGCAGCGAAACCAGAACACCGGGGCCGGGATCCGGGCGAGCCGTCGTGGAGCCGACACCCAGCAGTATGGTTGGAATGATCAGCCAGCAGAGAGCACCGACTGCTCCCATGATCGCGAGCTTCAGGTGATGCCACGGCCGGAAGAGATGGATCAGGCGTTCGGTCCACTGATTGATTTCGGTCCACAGAGTTCCCCTGCGCCAACGCTGCCAGACCTGATGCAGGTTATTGACGGGCTCGGAAAAATCGAACAGCGATCGGCGTCTCTGAATGACTCGCAGAGCATGCACATGCAGCCGATAGATCAGCCGAAACGGACTCAGAAAGGCACCGAATGAGCCTCCGTTCGCAATGGCCAGCAGCACGTGAATGAAGACCAGAATCTGAAGGACGGTTTTTACGGTCCTGAGTCCCCCCGGAGACAACCCGGAGACGTCTCGAATGACCTCCTGAGCTCCGGCGATGGAAGAGATCGCCATCACCGGCAGCAGAAACAGAAACGTCATCAGTCCGATCGTGCCGACTCGGGTTGAGATCGGCAGCAGCGGAAAGCCGTTGCGAAGTTTTCCCGAGCGGCCGACTTCAGCTTCGGCATCCAGAAGAAATCCCAGTGCCAGCAGGCTGAATCCAGGGAATGCTGCAAGTCCCGCAAGGAGTGGCAATAGAAATCCGATTCCCAGAAGTACCTGAAACAGCCACCAGAGACTCAGGAACGGCCTGCGAATTCCCGGGAACTCGCCCGGACCGACCGACAATCGATCGGCTTCCTGCATCGTTGCCGGGAATCCGACGTGTTCCGGCTGAGCATCAGTAGCGAGCTGTTCGGCGGAATGTCCGTCGGCCGTTGAAATTGCAGGTTGATCAGAAGGCATGCCTGATATTCTGACGAAAGAAATAAGCGACGCGGATATGATTCGACTGCCTGCTGAGAAACCTGGGAACAAAATCCCAGGAAACCCGGGTCGGAGACGAATCAGAAGTCAGATGCGGTTCGGCTACTCCGACCGGTGCCAGCCGAGTGCTCTCAGCCAGGACAGATCTTTTTGAGGAATCGAGACATCGATGAAACCTTTCAGCGTTCTGTTTTGCCTGGGTGTCTGCGTTCTGCTGCTGACGCTGGTGATGAAAGCGGGTGAGATTCCGCCTGCCGAAACCGCTCCAGGGTTTCCGCCTGATTCGGTGAGTATGACCGACAGCGTTTCCCGCGTCGATGAATGGCTCGAACAGACGTGGGCGGATCGAGGAATCCGGCCTGCTGCTGAAGCTGATGACATGACGGTATATCGACGGCTGTCTTTGGCTCTGCATGGAACAATTCCGTCGCTCGAGGAGATCGCAGTCTTTCGGAAGGACGATCGTGTCAACCGACTGGAACGCTGGCTCGAAAAGCTGCTGCAGGACGATCGTTTCGCGGACTACTTTGCTGATCGACTGGAACGGGTCCTGACGGGTGTGGACGAAGGCCAGTTCATTGTTTTCCGTCGCGATCGACTGCGTCACTGGCTTGGCGAACAACTGCGAGCTGATCGGCCGTGGCAGGAAGTTGTGATGGAACTGATCGCTGCCGAAGGACTGTGGACCAGCCAGCCTGCTTCCAACTTCATCACGGCGGCATCGATCCCTGAAGAAGGGATCGATGTCAACGAACTGGCTGGTCGAACGGTTCGCGCATTTCTGGGGCAGCGCATCGACTGTGCTCAGTGTCACAACCATCCATTTGATATCTGGAAGCAGACGGATTTCGAGGGCCTTGCTGCGTTCTATGGTCAGGCACGAGTCAAAGTCGGTGGAGTGATTGATTGCGAAGTCGAAGAGGGAAAGCCTGTTGAATATCGCATCATCGATCCTGGCAGCGACACTGGACGAGTCATCGATCCGGTTGTCCCCTTTCATGCGGAGTGGCTGGGACAGGACGGGTCTCGGCGGCAGCGTCTGGCCGAGTGGGTGACTCATCCCGGGAATCGACGCTTTGAACGAGCCATTGCAAATCGAATCTGGGGGCTGATGTTCGGTCGGGCATGGTACGATCCGGTCGATGATTTGCCCCATCCGGATTCCGCTGAAGCTCAGAAGGTTAGCCTGCTGGACGTCCTGGGGGCTGAGTTTCGACGTAGCGGTGGAAGCCTGAAGAGTCTGATTCGCACGATTGCTCTGTCGAAGGCTTTTCGACTGCGATCTGACGCGCCGGAAGCTGCTGAAGACGAGTATGCGCAGATGAAGTCTGAATGGGCGGTGTTTCCGTTGTCCCGGCTGCGTCCGGAACAGATGATCGGTTCGATCTTTCAGGCCGGACACATTCGGACCATCGATCAGCAGTCCAACATGTTCGTGCGTTTTGCTCGCTTCTTCAACGAGAACGATTTTCTGAAGGAGTACGGTGATGCGACGGATGATGAGCTGCTGCAGCAGAGCGGAACAATTCCTCAGGCGCTCCTGCGAATGAACGGCAAGTTTACTCGCGAACAGTCTGAGACCGGCCCGTTCTCGGCCGCCGGTCAGATTCTGAGGTTTTCCGGAGACAATGAGTCCGTCGTGAACAACTGCTTTCTGGCCTGCCTGACCCGGCAGCCCACCACGGAAGAACGAACCTATTTTTCGGCAGAGTTGGGGAAATATCGCGTCGTGGGTGATTCTCGTTCAGCGGATTCCGAAACACTGCAAACCGAGACAGACCAGCAGGAAGACGATCGTGCGCGGGGCGATCGTTCCAATGCCGGCCTGGCGAATCAGGTTGTTGAGGATCTCTACTGGGTTCTGTTTAACAGTCCGGAATTCTCCTGGAACCGGTAGGCTGAAACATTTTTCGGTGGTGTTGTCGGTCGGCTCTGGTATTTCTATTTCAGGGATCACATATCATGTCATCTGCTTCAGCAAAACCGTTCGGACGCCGGGACGTTCTGAAACTGATCTCCGCCTGCGGCCTGTCTTTTGCTGTTCCGGGCATGTCTGTCCAGGCGGCGGGGCTAAGGCGGGATGAACGTCCCAAATCGCTGATCACCCTGTGGATGAACGGGGGAATGAGCCAACTGGAAACGTGGGATCCGCATTCGGGGACCGCCTCCGGCGGAGACGTGAAATCCATTGCCACGACGATGCGCGACGTGCAGATTTCCGAGTTCCTTCCGCAGATGGCGGAACGCATGAAGGACGTGGTGCTCATCCGGTCGCTCACGTCGCTGGAAGGAGATCATGCCCGAGGTGCAGCATATGTGAAAACCGGCTACCGGCTCGACCAGACACTTGTCTACCCTGCCCTGGGTGCTATTGTTGCTCAGCAGTTGCCGGATCCTGCGGTGGAAATTCCTCAGCACATTTCACTGGGGACGGAGAATCATTTTCCGCGAGGGGGCTACCTTGGAAACGAGTGGGATGCCTTCCGGGTTTTTGATCCGGGACGATCGCTGACGAATCTGCGTTCGGATGTTCCGCAGCCGCGACTGCTGAAACGAGCCGAAGGGCTGGAGGTGCTGTCTCAGCAGTTTACTCACGGTCGTCCGGGAGCTGATCGGGAGACGATGCACGCGGACACCGTTCGTCGGGCTTTGAAGATGATGACATCCGATCAGCTGAAGGCTTTCGAACTCGAAGCGGAACCAGCCGCTGTCAAAAGAGCCTATGGGGACAGTCGGTTCGGGCGGGGATGTCTGGTGGCACGGCGTCTGGTGGAGACCGGAGTGCGGGCGATTGAAGTTTCGCTGAATGGTTTCGACACCCACGTCAACAACCACGAAGGACAGAAGATTCAGGCGGACATTCTGGATCCGGCGTTCGCCGCACTGCTGACAGATCTTGACGAACGTGACCTGCTTGAATCGACGGTTGTTCTCTGCATTTCGGAATTCGGGCGAACTCCCCGAATCAACCCGGCTCAGGGACGCGACCACTGGCCTCACTGGTTCTCCTGCGTAGTGGCTGGCGGCGGCTTTCGAAAGGGGCTGGTGATCGGCAGCACACCCGCTGCACCCGCCGATGAAAAGACCGGAACAAAGCCGGTTCCTGAAGACCCAATGACAATTCCGGAATTGTATGCCACCGTCATGCACGCGATGGGAATCGACTGGAACCATGAAGTGATTACGCCGATCGGCCGTCCCATGAGATTCGCTGACGCGAACCCGCGGCCCGAACTTCTGATCGACCCACTTGCCGCAACGATTCGTGCCTGAGCCCACACAGGCGGCAGGGGCCTGAAATTCAGCGTCTGAGTTTTGATTCCCTGTTTGCGATGGCCGGATTCCGGACCTATCATCCGGGTATGGGGCAGAACGCGGGATTTGCTGAAGACCGAATTATCATCGCAGGCGTCGGCCTGATTGGTGGCTCGATCGCTGCTGCCGTCCGAAAACGGTCTCCGAACACAGAAGTGATTGGCATCGGTCGTTCGCCGGACCGCCTGCGGCAGGCGACGGAAATCGGTCTCCTCACCGGCTGGGCCACCCAACTCGACAGCAGACTGCTCTCCGGACGTACACTCGCCGTCGTGTGTCTGCCGGTTGACATGATCGCCTCGACCGTCCGTGAAATGGCTGAACTTGCATCCAGTGACGTACTGCTGACGGATGCCGGCAGCGTCAAGGCTTCCGTCTGTGATGAAATTCTGCAGGATTCCCGCGCGGCGGACCTGTTTATCGGATCGCATCCGATTGCAGGCGGAGAGAACGGTGGATTCGAATTCTCGGATTCCGACCTGTTTCGGGATCGAGTCTGCGTGGTCACCGCTGATCCTGCGAGGGATGGAGGCATGCGACTGAACCGACTCAGGGACTTCTGGAAATTTCTGGGGGCTCGAGTCGAGTTCATGTCTGCCGAAGACCATGACCACGTGCTGGCTCTGACCAGTCATCTGCCCCACCTGATGGCTGCTGTGACGACCAATTGCGTTGGGCCACAGAATCTTCCGCTTACCGGCAGCGGTTTTCGCGACACGACACGCGTTGCTGCGGGCTCACCTTCGCTGTGGCGCACAATCTTCGCCGGAAATCGATCGAGCGTCGTTGAAGCAGTCGCAGCCGCGCAGCGCCAGCTCAATGAGTTTCAGCTGGCGCTGGAAAGTCGGGACGACGATCGTGTGGAAGATTTGCTGCGACAGGCTTCTGAGTGTCGGAAGTCGCTCGATCACGACGCTTCACGAACTCGAAATCGGTCGTAGCCGAATGCCTGCAGCGATTGAAGCAGCGACGCGATCCGCTGTTCGGGGCAGTCGCCTTCCACAATTCCGGCCGCCAGAGTTGCGGCGGTGATGACCGCCACTCGACAAACGGAAATCGGCAGACGGAACTCAGTCAGATCCGCGAACAGTTCTTCGGGGCCACAGATTTCACCAAACTTTCTGCCCTGATACGTCAGCTCCATCCCGCGCAGGTCTGAGCTCCACTGATAATCAAACGGACCAAAACATCGCCCTCGGGTAGCCACCCAGAAGGCAGTTTCGTCCAGAAGGATTTCGTGCTGATGGCGGGTCACAATCACAGATTTCCGAGGGAATGTCGAGTGCTGACGGCGGAGGATCGTAGCCTCTGAATCCGCACTCGGAAACACGACTTCTCCACCGCGAGGTGAAGGCAAAAAAAGGGGCTCAAGTGATTCGGAAGATTTCCCGAAAAGCTACGGCAGCAAGGGGTTGACAAAAGATTGATGCCCGCAGTATCAATCCGACTCAGGAGCACCGATTTAAACATTCTGCACAGAATAGAGACTCAGACGAGGACAGGAAAATGCCACCCGCCACCCTCATTGATGACGCGCTGACAGATGAGTTCGAGGCGCTGATTCGCGATGCTGATTCGAACATCCGAACTCTTCCTCAGGAGTCCATGGTTGACGACGACGATGATGACTTCGACGACGATCTGGATGATGATGACGATCTGGATGGCGACGATGATGACGTCGACAGTGATCTGGACGATGATGATGACGACGAGGAATTTGATGACGACTTCGATGATGACTTCGACGACGACTTCGATGATGATGATGACGACGAGGACGATGATGACGACGACTTCGATGACTTCGACGATGACGACGACTTCTGATTGACGCGGGCATCGCTGCTTCGCGGAAAGTGACCTGTTTCAGGCGTCCTTCTCTGAAGAGACGCCTTTTCTTTTGCCAGGAATTGACCAATGCTGCAGATTCGCCGCCAGGCAGCGGAAGCCGTCGATGTGATTCGTCGTCAGTGGAAGGATACTCCCAGAGCCGGAATGATTCTCGGAACGGGGCTTGGCGGGCTTTCGAAGCAGATCGAAGTCAGCTGTCGAATTCCTTATCAGGACATTCCGCATTTCCCGGTTTCAACGGCTCCATCACATGCCGGTCAGCTTGTTTGTGGATCGCTGTGTGGGGTGCCGGTTGTTGTGATGGAAGGTCGATTCCACTACTACGAAGGTTATTCCCTGCAGCAGGTGACGTTTCCAATTCGTGTGATGAAGGCTCTGGGAGCCGACACTCTGGTTGTTACCAGCGCCGTCGGGGGCATGAATCCTCAGTTTCAGCTGGCAGACATCGTCATTCTGGAAGACCACATCAATCTGCTGCCGGATAATCCACTTCGCGGTGTGAACGACGACGAACTCGGCCCGCGGTTTCCGGATATGAGTGAGCCGTACAGTCGAGACCTGGTCGAGCTTGCTCGGCAAACGGCACTGGACCTGTCTATTTCAGCCCACAAGGGAGTCCTTGTTGTCGTTTCGGGGCCGAATCTCGAAACGCGAGCCGAATACCGAATGCTGAGACAGATGGGGGCAGACATTGTGGGGATGTCCACCGTCCCTGAAATTATCACCGCCAAGCACGCTGGAATGAAAACCGTGGCGTTTTCCATCGTTACGGACATGTGCCTTCCGGATGCACTCGAGCCCGCGGACATTCAGAAGATTCTGGCCGTTGCCGCCACCGGCGGAGAACGCCTGGAGCGGCTTCTGACAGCCTTCATTCAGCGCTGGTAGACGCTCGTGAGTGACAGCCGGCAACGCTCCCCCCTGAAAGTCTGATCAGAACTATCAGGGACCTGAACTACGGAAAGAAATCCGGGGCACTCTGGTTCGCCTGAGCAGGCCGCGACGTCTATTCGCAAGATGTGAAGTCGCACAAAAAAAAGCCCGGGCAGCGATTGGCTGCTGCCCGGGCGATTTTCAAGTCTTGTGTCACGGTTTCAGGTCAGCGATTGGGAGACGCTGTTCGACGGTCCCGGCCCAGAGCATAACCCAGAGCACCGGCCGCGGCCGCGCCCAGCAGAGCGCCGAGCCCGCCTCCTCCGCCAATACCTCCTCCGCCTCCGCCGGAACCTGATCCCGATGTTCCGCCCGGGCCGCCAAAGGGGCCACCGGCCATCCCTGGTCCGAAGGGAGCATCCATCACGATTTCTCCACCGGGTTGAGCTGATGGTCCGCTTGGCTGCCCTGCATTTCCTGAATTGAAGTTCAACACGTTGGCGGGACTCACTGCCAAGTCCAGTGACTGAGCGACGGAAGTCAGTTTGTATTGGCTGTCACGCTGCTGTTGAGCCAGCGAACCGACGATACTGATTCCCAAGGCCAGTGTTCCATCCGATCCCGTGGTGACAATGCTGTGGACTCCAGGAGCCAGTCCGGCTATTCGGAAGCTTCCATCGGCCTTGACCTCTGTTGCAGCGACGTGCTGTCCGTCCCGGAAGAAGTGCAGCATCAGGTCGCGCACTTCTCGGTATCGACCGGTGCGGGGATCGAGGAGGTTGACTTCACCTACCAGAGCTCCGTCCGGACGGAGCTGAACCTCTTGAGAATTCACTGACGTTGAAGCTTCGCCCTCACCGAACTGATATGCAGAGTCGGCTTCCGTCACCGGCTGTGAGAACCGGCGGTCTTGAGGCTGCAGATTGCCGAAGACCATCTGTCGGACAGCGGGAAGATCCGCTCCGGAAACGACGGCACTCGTCAGGCTGACTGCGGCTTCCGTCGCAGGCACACTGACCGGCGTTGCGTCAGCGAACAACGCTCCCTGACGTACAAGTCTTACGGAGAACAGCACCATTCCCTGGTCGCTGTAACCATAAACCACAGCAACACCCTCGCTCAAGCCGGAAACGCTGAAGACACCCTCGGGATTCGTGATCGCGGATGCGACATCCACGCCTTCCTGAATGATTCGGACATTCATTGCGATTGCCGGGGCAGGAGATCCGTCCGGCCTCGACAGCAGTGACAACCGACCCGTAAAACCACCGTCGGCCGACAGTGCGACCTGATTCACCCGGTCGTGCAGCACGGACGCGGGGTCGACGTCTGCAACCGGAACCGGCTGAGGGGAAACAGCAGTGATTTCAGGGGTTGGAGCCCCCGGCAGTGAATCTGCCTCCTGCTGAGCGGCCGCATTCGCCGTGACATACATCGACCCGACCGTCGCCATCACTGCGAGACTGAAGGCAATGAGTGATGGAAGCGAATTCGTCTTCATGAGATTCCCCTTTTTTGGAACTGCCACCGCCGCAACGAGCCGATTGACAGGAATTGGATCAGGACCCGCAACGTGACACCCGGTAATCAGACCCCGGCATACCAGTCCGGATTATGATTCAGCCCGCGCAGCGAAAGCAAATTCAAACCGGAGAATTTGCGGAATCGGAAACAATTGCCCCAAATTGCCCAGGTTCCTGTCTGGGCCGTCTTGAAAGCCAAAATCGACGTGAAGATTACGACATGGAACGTGAACGGACTTCGAGCGGCCGGAAGGAAGGGCTTTCTGTCGTGCCTGGAGCGAATCCAGCCGGACGTTTTGCTGCTTCAGGAAGTCAGAGCCCTCCCAGAACAGCTGCCGACGGAACTGGCCGAACCCGACGGCTGGCACGTTGTGTGGAATGCCGCCCGGAAAAAAGGCTACTCAGGCACCGCGATCTGGTCCCGGTTTCCTATGGAAGACTTTTCCACCGGGCTGCATTCCGATGACCCGGACGAAGAGGGTCGAATGTTATCGATCCGGATTGACGATCTGACTCTCGCCAGCGTCTATCTGCCGTCCGGGTCGTCCGGCGAGCACCGGCAGCGGCATAAGGACGAGTGGCTGGAGCGATTTCGTGGTTGGAGTGACCAGAAAACGGCAGGTCATCCGGTGATTTTCGGCGGTGACCTGAATATTGCTCACACCGCTGATGACATCTTCTACGCGAAATCGAACGAGAAAACTTCGGGGTTCCTTCCCCACGAACGTGCATGGATGACTGATCTGCTTGAGTCCGGATGGCACGATCTGACTCGCCTGTATTTCGGTCAGGTTGCCGGACCCTACTCCTGGTGGTCCAATCGCGGGAAGGCTCGGGAACTGGATCGAGGCTGGCGGATTGACTACCTGCTGGCGAATGCAGCGGCCGCCGAGCGGTTCGTTTCGGCTGACATTGATCGCGAGTCCGGTATTCAGGTCAGCGATCATGCTCCGGTTTCCATCACTCTGAAATAGCGGCAGAAAGCTGGTCTTGACCGTTTTGGCCGAACTGAGTTCCAATGCCGGGATTCATTCCTGTGATTCAGCGGACCGGACCATGTTTTTTCTCACGAAGGCCAGGAGAACTGCCTGGCGACGGCAGAGATATCAGAAGCGACTGATGCGACTGGGTGATGTCAGCACCATCCGAACATCTGACGTTCGGGGACTCGTCGTCACTGTGATGATGACTCAAAAGCCGGATCCGCAGCGCGGCGCTCCCATCGCCGACGATTTCCTGCAATACATTCGTCCCTGGTGGAGAACCGTCAATCGCGTTGGCCTTCAGGGAGTCATTCTGCACGATGGCCTGCCTCGGGAATTCATCGACAGGGCCACAACGCCTCAGGTGTCTTTCCGACAGTGTTCGACCGGCGATCTCCCGATTCTCCATCAGCGGCATTTTGCCGTTCGTGACTTTCTGAAGCAGTGTGACGAAGACTTTGTCCTCGTCACGGATGTTTCTGATGTCGCATTCAAACGAGATCCGTTCGAAATCATGGCCGAGGGTTCCCCTGATATTCGTCTGTATTTTGGGTCAGAGGTCAAGACCATTGCTCAGAATCGCTGTCTCAGGACGGAGACGGAGCAGCAGTACGGCGACGTGCTTTACGGAGACCGTCGAGTGATGAACCCGGGAATCGTCGGCGGAAGGCGCTGTGAAGTTCTGGCGTTTCTGGAAAAACTGACGGCCGAGATTGAACGACTGCAGCCCAATCTTCTGGCGTCGGACATGTGCATTGTGAATCGAGTTCTGCATTCGAACTACGCGGAAAGCGAAGTCTTCACCGGGGCTCCCCTGCATTCACGGTTCCGCGGGTGGGAATATTCGACTCTGTCGGCAGTCATGCACAAATAGCTGTGGGTGACGCTCACTTGAGCCATGGATGGAACACAATGAAAAACTGGCTGGTGTATCAACTGCGGAAACTGTTTCGTCCGAAGTCGGTTCGGTGCGGAAGCGTTGTGCTGTATCTCGGGCACCTTGCCGGCACCCCATATGCCAGGTCGATTTATCGGGGTTCACACGAAACCGAGGAACGACTTGTGATTTCCCGTCACCTTGCTGCCGGGGACCGGGTGCTGGAATTTGGAGCTGGTCTGGGGCTGATCACGACTCTGTGCTGCCAGACGGTGGGTGCCGACAACGTAGTGACCTTTGAAGCCAATCATGCGATGGCCCCGCTGCTGAAACGGACGTTTGAACTGAACGGAATCCGTCCTGATCTCAGAATGCAGATGGTGGCGATGGATTCCGGGAAAGGTCGGTTTTTCGTGTCCGACCGGTTCGTCGTCAGCAGTTCCTTTGCCGGCGGGAAGTCTGCCAGAGAAGTCGAAGTCCCGTCCGTCTCATTTCAGGACGTTCTGAATGAGGTGCGTCCCACGTTTCTGATCATGGACATCGAAGGATCTGAGGTCAGCCTTGCAGACGAATCGATCGACCTGACGGGCGTCCGAAAAATCTGTGTCGAGGTTCATCCCGGAATCACCGGGGACGACCGAACGTCGGCACTTGTGCGGTCGCTGCTGAATCGAGGGTTTCAGCTTGAGCTCTCGTCGTCGCGCGGTGATGTTCTGTTCTTTCAGCGGCCTGCAGCAGCCATTGCGTTTTCGGCCGCGGCCTGAACGTAGGTGCGTCAGGTGGCTTTTCAGATCTTATCGTTGAACACTCAAAGGAAAGTCCGAAGATGACCACAACCGGAAATCCCCTGAAACGAATGCTGCGCAGGTTTCATCAGACAGGGGCCGATCGGCAGATGCTCGATTCCACCGATTTTGCTCGGGGCCTTGCGTTTGGCGAGCGGTGGCAGGGAATTCCTCAGGCCACCAGCCCCAATGCGCCGCTTCCGGCAGATGACAATCCGCTCTGGAAATACTTCTGCGCTCACACAGAAGGCCATGGGATCTGGAAATGGACACAGTATTTTGACATCTACCACCGGCATCTGCAGAGGTATCGCGGCACGGCTGTCAACCTTGTTGAAGTGGGGATCTACAGCGGCGGCAGTCTGCAGATGTGGCAGTCGTATTTCGGAGACCAGGTTCGAATTCACGGTGTCGACATCGAGGAGGCCTGCCGGTGCTATGAGTCCGATCGCATTTCCGTTCACATCGGAGATCAGGAAGACCGAGCCTTCTGGGCTGATTTTCGATCGAAGGTTACGGATGTGAATGTGTTCATTGATGACGGTGGTCATACGCCGGATCAGCAGATGGTCACGCTGGAGGAAATGCTTCCTGTGATGCCTGCGGGCAGCGTCTTCATCTGTGAGGACATTCACGGAATATCCAACCGCTTTACTTCATTCGCCTGTGGTTTGGTCACGCTGCTGAATGCTCAGAACACCGTCCGCGGCCCGATCCCGCACGCGGCTGCAACGCCTCTGCAGCAGTCGCTGTGTTCAATCCATTTCTATCCGTACGTTGTGGTGATCGAAAAGAATCAGGTTGCTCCGTCTCATTTGGAAGCCCCCAAACACGGGACCGAGTGGCAGCCATTTCTGTGACGAATCCAAACGTGGGCAGAGTCCACACCCGATACGAGCTGACGCTCGGAAACGCGACACCGTCGCTCAGAAAAAGATGTGCGCACTGCGCGCATCTTTCTCAGTCAGAAACTCACCAGCGACACACTGATTTACCGGCACTTCGGATTGACGCAGCGCCGGACCCTCAAGGCTGAAGGGAAAGATAATGGGACTCGATGCCAACGGATCACGGTTTCTGCTGCATGCCAGATCCACCGGAGTAAAGTTCGACTCAACTCTGATGATCGGTCGCCAGGATCTGCACATCCGCAAATCAGACCTGCTGTCACTGATGCACGAATATCCGGGCTGCTGTGTTGACGGCGCCGATGGAATCATCGGAAAGTCCAATTGCTCGTACGCGGATGACTTTCTTCGCTGTCTGGGAGCTGTCACCGTTGATTCTCTCGACCACTCGTCATTCGAGGGAGCAGCGATCTGCCATGACCTGAATGAGCCGATTTCGGATCAGTATCACGGGCGGTACGACGTTGTTCTCGATGGCGGGTCGCTCGAACATGTCTTTGACATTCGTCAGGCGTTTCGCAACTGCATGCAGCTTGTCAGGGCCGGTGGTCACTACCTGGGAATCACTCCTGCCAACAACTTCATGGGACACGGATTCTATCAGTTTTCACCCGAGTTCTATTTTCGGCTGTTCTCGGAACCGAACGGTTTCGAGATGCAGACGATGATTCTGTTTGAACATCGGCGAAATTCGGCATGGTATGAAGTCCGGTCGCCCACAGAAGTTCGCAGCCGCGTGTCGCTGAAAAACTTCGAACGAACCTATCTGCTTGTGATTGCACGTCGTGTGGCGGACAAACCGATTCTGCTCAGTCCTCCGCAGCAGAGCGATTACGAAGCTGCATGGCACGGCGTCGGCGACAAGGCCCCGATCCGACACCTGGGAGACGAGGCGGGTTTTGTTGCGGGAACGATCGAGCAGCTGAAACGTTTCGGCTGTCGGCTCACCCGCCGCACGTACTTTGAGCCTCTGTATTTTCGCAGAATTCGGTAGATTTTTGATCAGTCTCCGAAACAGCGCCGAGTGGAAGCTGTCCCACTCCGGATGATCTCTCAAGACCGCCCATTTGGTTCGTCGATGACAATCGGCGGCGGGTGGTTTCGCAGTGCGAAGAATGTCGGCAGATTCTGCCGATTCAGCCACGGGTTGCGGACTTCCATTTCAGGATGTGAAAAGACAGCGGATGTCGAAGAACGGACAGTCAGAGCAATTGCGACTGGGCTTTATGGCAGCAGTCGAAGTTGAAGGCCGAGGCTACGTGGGCGGTCTGCTGATTACCAGCCAGATCGGTCGTCCCCTCGAATTTCAGTGTACGACTCCTGTTCGCCCTGATCGGACGCAGGAAATCCTTTATGGGAAGACGCTGCGTCCCTGGCTTCTCGGTGAACTGATTGGCCGAACGCTGCTGGATCGGGTTTCGATCAAGCCGGATTTCATTCTGACCGGCGACTCCGATCTTCTCGAACTGCGCAATCACACCGACATTCCGGTCGCCTGCACGCTTTCCGGAAAGCAGGCTGCCGCGACAGAGAGTGCTTCTGAACTTGGGGGCCGACGGCTGAAGTTTCACGCTGAGCATCCAGGCGACAGCCGTTTCATTTCTGAACGCTCGCACCTGATCCCCGGGCAGGCCGATCTGGAAGAGCCGCTGGAACGAGTTCACGAAGCGCTGAATGAGACTGTTCGAACGGTGATGGCTCGATGAGCAGTTCCGCCGATAATGCCCTGCCCCGACCTGACTGCCATGAAGTTCAGCTTTCGCTGCAGCCGTCGGTGGCCAGCCTTGGATACAATCCGGCTCTGAAGCGGCAGCCGCAGATCGACGTCGTCAGCGTGCCTCTGCAGCGACGTCCCGACTTCGTTCCCTCGTGGAAGCCTCGTCGAATTCCCATCAAGTGTATCGGCCTGACACTTCCGGAAGGACTGGCTTTTCAGCCGCCAAAGGAAAAGCAGGAATCCGCATCGGACGGCGTTGAGCTGAAGCGAATCGCGCCTCCGAAAGCCAAACCTTCGGATGAGGATGAGGACGCGCCGCCATCCCGCACCCGGATTCGTCCGCCTCGCAGCGCGATTTCACTTCAGGATCGTCTGTTCTACCTGCTGCAGCCGCCTCTTGAATCATGGCTTCGCGGACAGGAACTGATCATGCCATTCGAGCCCTTTCCCTACCAGTACGAAGGCATCGCCTGGATGTTTGCCAGGCACGCCGCGCTGCTGGCGGACGAAATGGGACTTGGAAAGACCATGCAGACCATTACCGGAATTCGCCTGCTGCTGAGAAGCGGACAGGTGAATCGAGTTCTGCTGGTCTGCCCCAAACCGCTCATTCCCAACTGGCAGCGTGAGTTTCGGACGTGGGCGGAAGAACTTCCGATTGTCACCATTGAAGGCAGCGGGGCTCGACGCCGAATGCTGTGGACCATGCCGGGAATCCCAGTGCTGCTGACAAACTACGAATCCATGACCCGCGATCTCGCTGACATTCCGGAGGAAGAGCAGCCTCGGTTCGATCTGCTGGTGCTGGACGAGGCTCAGCGAATCAAGAATCGGGATTCCCGCACAGCCCAGGTGGCTCGCAGCATTCAGCGAAGCCGCAGCTGGGCTCTGACAGGAACCCCGATCGAAAACCGACCGGAAGAACTGGCATCGCTGTTTGAATTCATGGAAGTGATTCCCGCCAGGGCGGCTCCGGATTTACGGCAGCTGGCGACGCTGGCGGAGGAACACATTCTGCGCCGGACCAAAGATCTGGTGATGAAGGACATGCCGCCGCGGATTGACCGTGACGCCTCACTTGAGCTCACTGAAGCTCAGCAGTACGCATACACGGTTGCCGAAAAAGAAGGTGTGATTCAGCTGAATGATCTTGGGGATTCCATTTCCGTTCAGCATGTGTTTGAGCTGGTTCTGAGGCTGAAACAGATTACGAATTACGATCCGCTGACGGGCGAAAGCGCCAAACTGGAACGGCTTGTGGCGGATATGGAAGAGATCGCCGCCAGTGGCGGGAAAGCGATTCTCTTCAGCCAGTGGACAAAGAGCCTCGACTGGCTCGCGGCCCGCCTTCAGCAGTTTAATCCGCTGATTTACCACGGCGGTGTACCAACGAAGCAGCGCGAGCCGATTCTGGCGAAGTTCAAGGAAGACCCGAATGCTCATATTATTCTGATGAGCTATGGGACGGGAGCCGTGGGACTGAATCTTCAGTTCGCACATTATGTTTTCCTGTTTGACCGCTGGTGGAATCCGGCGATCGAAGACCAGGCCATCAATCGAGCTCATCGGATCGGCGTTCAGGCGCCGGTCATCGTGACGAGATTTATCTGCAAAGACACCATCGAAGAGCGAATCGATCGCGTTCTGAGTGAGAAGCGGTCTCTGGCAGAATCGATTCTCGGCGAAGGCGACAACAACAACGTGTCTCTGGGATTAAATGCGTCCGAAATCTTCGGGTTGTTTGACCTGAAGAAACGAATGCCCAAAGGCGGCAGTCAGAGCATTGGACCGGTGCGCCCCGAAGCTGCCTGACTTCGCCACTGCCCACACCCCAGTCCCGCAGCCGCTCGGAAACACCACTGCGTTTCAGGCAGGATGCAGAAACCGAGTGTTCATCTTCTTCCGGAAGAACCCCGCGCGGCTGTGGTGTAAGGACCCTTCACAAAACTGTCGTCGCAACGCGGACTCATCGGTATTGACAGGGGTTCCAGGTCGGTCATTCTCCGGCTGACCGGAAATTCGGAAGACATCTGGTCACGGGCAGATGTTCCGCGTACAACCGGTCAACGATGCTGACATCCGGAAAATCGCGGTCCGATTCGCTTTTGCCGACACCCGCTGCGGACGGTACTGCTGCGCCAGATCTGATCCCGATTCCGATTCCGCATGGAACCAGGATCGTCGTGGCCGGATGTCTGGGAATGGCCTATACGCAGCTGACCCTTTGTCCCGTCAGTATTGAATTTGCTCGTCACCTTGGCGGGACGAGCCTGCATGTCGGAATTCTGGGGGCTGTTCCGGCCTGTATGCTGTTCCTGCAGTTCGTGTCCGCGGTGGTGGCGAATCATCTGACCTACCGCCGCAGGTTGTGGATGACGACCGCCATCTGTCAGAGGCTGAGCCTGGTCCCGCTGGCCTTCGCTCCCCTGCTGTGGCGCAGTGTTCCGGATGTCGTCTGGCTGTGGCTGTTTCTGGCACTGACGGCAGTCAATCAGGGACTCCTGCACTTCGCGACTCCGCTGTGGATGTCCTGGATGGGTGATCTGCTGCCGAAACGCGGACTGAGCCGGTTCTGGGGACGACGCCATCTGTGGATGCAGTGGGCAGGCGCCGCAACACTGTTTTTGGCCGCCGGACTGATGAAAGCATGGCAGCAGGATATTCGAACAGCGTTTGCCATCATCATGTCTGTTGCAGCTGTGCTTGGCGTGGCAGATATTCTGATGTTTCTGCGAGTTCACGAACCGCCCGTGACGAAGCTCGCGGAAACCCGACTGCGAACTGTCCTGGCCGAACCGTTTCGCAACCGTGAGTTCCGCAGCTTCATTCGCTTTATGTGCTTCTGGCATTTTGCCGCCATGACGGGCGCTCCGTTCATCAGCCTGTTTCTTCTGGCCGAGATTCGGATGGATCTGTCACACCTGATGCTGCTGTGGATGTTCTGCTGGATCGGCGGAGCACTCTGTTCCGGATACATCGGGCGTCTTGTCGAACGATTCGGTCACCGTCCGATGCTGGTAATCAGTACGGCGCTGAAATCCACCAACATGCTGGCCCTGCTGCTGATTCCCTGTCGCCCCGATCTGGCGTTCCGGATACTGATTCCGGTGTTTGTTGTTGATTCCATTCTGAACGCCGTGTTTGCCGTCGCCACCAATGGCTTCCTGCTGACAAAGTCTCCGGCCGGAAACCGCACGATGTATATTGCCGCTGGAACGGCATTGGCCGGACTGATCGGAGGGCTCACGTCGGTCGTCTGCGGAGCCATGCTGACGGTACTTCCGGAAGCAGTGTCCATCGGACCTTCACTTCAGCTCACGCCGTTCCGCTGTCTGTTTGCCGTCAGCATTCTCCTGCGATTCGCAGCGCTGCTGCTTGTGGTGAGAATTCGGGAACCTGAAGCTCAGACGACTCGAGTGGTCATCAGCGAACTGATGGGGGTCTCCCCACTGCGACTGTTCCGTTTTCCGACGGGACTGTTCAGAAGCGTCAGTCCACTGGACGCATCAACCGACCCCGCTGAAGTCCCGCCGGTGGCATCGCGATAGCCGCTACTGAGTGACTCGCATTCCGATGACTTTTCCGAGAGCGCGGACAAAGCCCATCTCAAGGTGAGCTCGAATGCGGACGCCGGTTTCCGTTGGACGAGCTTCTACCTGAATACGGTCGTCGCCTTCCGCGAGAGTTTCCAGAGCCAGCTTTCGGTTTTCTTCCCGGCGCTGCCGCCACTGCTGACTCGGCCCCTGTCGGGTTCGACGGTTCTGTCCCGCTTCAGCAGCTTCCGTGACTGCCGGTGTGTCCTGATCCTTCGGTTTTGACTCAGCTTCGGCCGCTGCGGACTTTCGATTGGCTTCTCCGGCCGAATCGAGCAGATTTTTGAACTCAGTAAAGTTCAGCACGATTCGAAACGAAGCCGGAACATCGCGGTCCACGGGATTTTCGTAGGCAGCTGCCAGTTCGTCGATGACTCCTTTCAGCACATCAAATGAAGCACTGCCTCCGACACATGCCCAGGCAGTTCGCGGACCGCTGCCGAATTCCAGGCCGGGATCGTTGCCGAACAGAGCCAGGGCACCCGCATCCGGGTTGCGGAATTCCAGCCGATGAAAGGAAATTCCTGCATGTTCGTCCGCACCGATGGTCAGTTCGCCGATGCCTTCATGATTCTGCAGACGCTGCAGCACATCCTGAATTCCTGCGGCGACGGCTTCGCCATCTTCAACTCGCAACGCTGCGATCACGGCCAGTTTTTCGTCGGAATCTCTGAAGAACTGAGCGAACACATCGAGATGACCGGCCTTCAAAGTGTCGCGCAGGGCAGAAATTCCATTGAACAGCGGGCTGCCTTCAACCGGGATGTCTCCCATCTCCAGTTCTTCGATCTTCTGGGCGATGAACGCTTTCAGAGCTTCCAGTGTTTCTGCGGCAGCCGTGCTGTCCCGTTCCGCCATCACATTGGAATACGAAACGGACAGTGGAGCGGCATCACTGATCAGCGGGGTGAAGTAGCTGGGTTTCGTGGAAGCAAGAAAGATTTCCTCCAGCATCTGAGAAGATTCCCGAGCGTCCAGAACCAGATCGATGTTGGCACCACCCTGCTCTTCGTCAACATTCACACCGATGGTGATTCGCTGTGTGTCATTGAACAGAAGCTTCAGCCCCGCGATGTCTCGCTGCTGCCATGCATCACGGACGGCGTACTGGGCGTCAGATTCCTCATCACGCTGCTGATGCTGAGTCGACAGAAATGAAGTCAGGAGATTCAGCAGCAGATCCCGAGTCGGCGCCGGCACGGCCTCGACATCCAGCGACAGTGCGACTGCGTAGTTTCGCGCCGTCGAGGCCACCAGTGTGCCTGCGCCCGGCAGGTCGCGATCAAACGCCGGATCCGGATCCATGGGCGGCAGCTGAATGTAGGCATAATCGTTGGCGATTCGAATCGGCCAGTTGCGGTTCGGCGTGATCAGTTCATAACGCCCCGGCTCAGATGAGTCTTCCCGCATCAATGCCGTTCCAACCTGCATCATGGACTGAAAATCTTCAACAGTGCTGATCGGGAGGAAAGCCACAAACTCGAACGCTGGCGGAAAGACGCTGTTTAGAAAAACCGCTACACCCGCAGGGCGATCCCAGTCCAGTCCGTTCAGTCCATTGACGTTTTCATCGAGCTTCTGGAGCACCGCTTCGACGGCTTCCGGGTATTCTGCCGATTCAAACAGGAATGCCGCTTTGTCTTTCAGCTGATTCGGACTGGACGTGGACAACACCAGAAACGGGCGGGTTCCCAGACTGAAGATCGGTTGAGAATCAGTTTCCGTTTCCTGTGCCGAAAGTCGGCTGACCGGCAGGCATACGGCGAGCATCAGCACAGACAGAAAGCAGTAAAAATACGAGCGAAGAACAGACATGAAACTGGTCCACAAATCTGACGGAAAAGCAGGAATCGGGGAAAACCAACGGGAGATTCGCCGGGCGATGAGATTTCTCAGAGGCTGATTGTAGAAACGCCAAACCGGGCTTTTAGAGTCGCAGGACATCGTCCGGAAGCTGGAAAACGCCGGATTTTTCCGATCCGAGTTCCCCGATTTTCCACGTGCGGTCCCGAGCATCCTTTTTCAGGCTGTCGATTCTTCGGTTTGGGGCGCTTTCCGCCCTGGTGAACAGATTCTTCCCCGGTGCGGCACGGACGGTCGGTTGCCTTCGCAACGCAGGCTCTCAAGCGGGCCGATTCCCCTGGTCGTCTGTGGCCGAATTCGCCGGTGTCGCCACCAGGCTCAGGCAGCATTTGCCGTGTGTCTGCCGGGAAAACGAGCTTTTCGCTGATCCGTCTTATCGCGGTCTCTGATGTGGTTTTTTTCTTCGGGTCGGACCCTGAAAGCCATGTTGCTGGCTCAAACGGCCACAGTTACAAACGCCGCGATTCCGAGGCAGAGCGTGCGTCCTGCGCATGGCTCTGGTTCTTGGCTGAGTCCTCACCAGCGGACGACGCAGAATTTTTCATCGCACATTGAGGAACGTCATGACGCACGTTCGTTTTCTTCCCCATGAAACCCCCGCTTCCACAATGCCGCAATGGCCGAGTGGAACAGCCTGTCATGTCGGAAGCAAAGTTCGTTCAACCATCTGGACCGGACTCGCCGCGCTGATCACAGGCGCGTCGCTGCTGGTCCTCTGCGACTCGCTGTCTGCTCAGGACGATCAGTTCACGTATGGCAGAACTCCGATCGGGGCCGAGCCCGCCGGGTCAATCTTTGATACCAACCGACAGGGAATTGGTTTCGCTGTTCGCGGCGGCCATGAGGCCGGCGGCACTGTCGGGCGAGCGGATTCCACGTCGTTGTTTGGTCTGTCTCCTTACCTGAACATCGGCGACGGGCTGCTGTTCGGAGATTCACGCCTGACGTATACCAATCGGGGCGGAGTGGCTTACAGCTTCGGGGGCGGCTATCGTCACTACATCACGGCATGGGACACAATCGCGGGCATCAACGGCTACTTCGATCGCGATGAAATCACCGGAGTGAATTTTCAGCAGTGGGGGATCGGTGGGGAACTGCTGTCTCATGGCTGGGAGCTTCGAGGCAACTGGTATCAGCCCTATGGTGAACGCTCAAGCCTTGTGGGGTCTCGCACTGCTCTGGGCAGCGAGCGTTTTGTGGACACCCGACTGCTGTTTGACCGCATCGACACGTTCTCTGAAGCTGTGAAGGGCTTTGATGCCGAAGCGGGTGTTCTGCTTCCCGGAAAATTTGCGGAACGTTTTGACATCCGCGGTTTTGGAGGCGGTTACTACTACGTCGGAGACGGGATTCCGGGCTTCACGGGATTCAGCACCCGGCTGCAGGCAGACATTGCCGACTGGCTGGAGCTGGGACTGAAGCTGACCAACGATGACATTTTCCATACCAACGTCACTTTCAACGCCGTCGTTCACTTCGGCGGCTTCCACAGCCAGGAACACACCAAACGATCGGCGATGCAGCGAATGGCAGAGCCCGTTCGTCGTAATCTGAACATTGTTGCGAGCATCTCGGATGTGACGGCTGCCAATCAGGTTGCTCAGAAAGCTGATGGTTCAAATCTGAGCATCATTCATGTGAACAGTAATGCCGCTGCAGGTGGCGATGGAACCGTCGAGCACCCTTTCACGTCTCTGTCCACCGGTCTTGGCGTTCCCAATGCTGACATTGTCTTTACGCATGCCGGCAGCGTGTTTGACGCTGCTCCGGATAATCAGATTGAGTTGCTGGCAAATCAGATTCTGCTGGGAGAAGGCACGATCAACTCACCAACAGGATCCCGGTTTGTGACCAATGACATTTCCTCGCTGACGACAACGACAGGGCTTCACCTTGCGGCATCACCGACATTTCTTGCCGACATGACGCTTGAAAGACCTATGATGCTGATGTCCGCCGGTGACGCTGTCACCATGGCGGAAAACAGCCGGTTCGGCGGATTTGTCATTGATGGTCCGGCGGGTGTTGGAATCTCAGCATCGAACCTCAGCAGGTTCACGGTTTCCGAAGTTCTTGTGTCAGGGTCGGCCGGCGACGGGATCTTTCTGAAGGATCTGGCGACGGGCGGGACAGTCTCACTGATTGACACCGAAATTGTCGGGGCGGTCGGGGCCGGACTGCACGTGGATGGAGGCGATGCAAATATTCTGTTCAGGTCCACCAGCGTCAATAAGGATCCGTCGTTTGGCCGAATCGAGAACAGTCAGGCGGAAGCTCTGCTGGTCGAGAACCGCACTGGTGGCCGACTCGACATGTTCGGCACCACGATTGACCATGCCTCGCTGGCCGGGCCATTGGGAACAGGAATCGTGATTCGAAACGACGCGGGAACCGCATCGATCGACAACGCCAAAATCTCTGACACGATTGGAACGGGAATTTCCGTGACAGACAGTTCGGGAAGCTACACGTTTCAGAACAGTCTTCGAACTGCCACTGAAGTCATTAACGCCGGTGATGCCGCTGTGTTTGTCTCAAACCTGCAGACGGGTGGTTCCCTCACCTTTCGCAGTCTGACAATTACAGATCCGAATAATGGGGGAATCGACATCAATGATCTTGGCGGTACGTTCACCGTTGCACAGGATACGACCATCAGTTTCGATGCGCAGTTTGCCGGAACGACTGTTGCACCTTTTATCAGCGTTGATCATTCACTGGCAGGTGCTGTCACACGCTTCAGTGGTGATATCTCCCTGAGTGGAGGGGCAAACTCTGCGGGTCCTGTCTTCGGAGGACGCGGAATTGAGCTGATCAACAGTCTCAGTTCGAGCAACTTCGAGGCACTTGGAAGACTCCTGATCACCAACGTCGGGGCGGAAGGAATCGCGATTGTCAACGATGCTTCGGCGGTCCGTTTTGGTTCAAGCGCGCTGGGCAGCAGCGTTGGGATTTCCGACCCGGTGCTTCAGGGGATCTTGATGAACGGCGCTGCGGGCCCCGTGGTCTTTGCGGCGGACACCGTTGTGTCCAAGACAGTGAATCCAGGTACTCCGCTGGTCGACATTCAAAATTCGGCTGCCTCTCCGATTGTCTTTCAGCAGTCCCTGGACGTATCGGCTTTGACGCCTGACATTGGCGTCAACCTGATTGCGAATCATCCAAGCCCGATTTCCTTTGCCAATCTGATTGTATCGACAACGGGGGGCACCGGACTGTTCGCGTCAGACAATTTTGAAATTCAAACTTCGACCGGAACCTTTGATGCGATCAACGCTGCCGCCATTGACATCTTTGACTCCGGTATCAATATGACTCTGGAAACTGTTACAAGTTCGAACTCCCCGACGTTTGGCATCAGTCTGCAGGAAACGAATAAACCTGATCGCAGAACGTTCACAGTTCGAGGCGACAACCCGGCAAGGCCGACAAACAGCAGTGGAGGCATCATTTCGGATGCTGCGAATGAAGGTGTACTGCTTCAGAACGCCGGGGTCGTCACGCTGGCCGGAATGCAGCTGGATAACAATGAATACGGAGTTCGTGTTCTGAATACCGGAATCACCGAGACCGACGATCAGATGCTGAGACTGTTTCGCACCGACGTCTTCAATTCTGATGTGAACGGGGTCTTTGCCGTTAACCTCTCCGGCCTGGAGATTGATCAGTCAACATTCGGCGCCAACGGAGATACAGCCGGTGGCAATCGGCAGAGTATTCGGATGCAGTATACTGAGCTTCCCAGCAGCATTAATGATGCCCGTCTTGCAACTCGCTATGACGATACAATCCTGCCTTATGTTGTCTCCATTCATGATTCGATGATCACCGACGAAAGTGATGATGCGATTTCGATCGAGAACGTGACGGTCGGCACGGCGGCTGAAGCCCAGATCTTTGTTGAGATCTTCAATAACACCATTCAGTTGGACGACGTTTCCGACTTCGGCAACGATGTCGATGACAGGGTGATCAGCATGATCTGGAACGGCCCCGCGATGGTCGATATTCATGATAACACTTTCAGCCTGACAGGTACTGACGTCACCGAAAGCGGGAAGGGGATCTATCTGGAAATGACATCTCGATCCGGTGATCTGCTGGAATACGAAATTGCAAGCAACGCTATCGTCAATACAACGCAGCCGGAAACGACAGGACTCAGAATGATCGTTGCGGGTTCTGCAGTACCCATCAACAGAGGCGTCGGCATTACCAACAACAATTTCACATTCTCAAACGACAATCCGTTAAATTCGAATGCTGACCGCTCCATAGGGATGCAGTTCAATCTCGGTCCCGAGTCACTGATTGAGATTAATTCCAATATCCTGACGTTTGATGGCCCAAGAAGCGGAGGTTTGGGAATTGAGGTTCGTCAGGCAGGGGATCTCGACGTATTTACGATTTCAAACAACATCATCAATCTGCCGGATGTTCTGCAAAGCACCGGGTTCTTTGTGACGCCACTCGATCAGCCTGACGAAGACGGGATCATCGTTCGGCGGTCAACCGGCACATATTTTATCCAGGGAACCGGTAACGTGATCAATTTTGATGATATTGAAATTCCGTTCCTGTTCCTGGGTGGACTTAACCCGGGAGACCAGATTGAAATCAACGGAACGTTTGTGCCATAGTCAGACCTCAGTGGAAGTTCGAGCCGTTCTCCCGGCCAGCTCCCTTGCGGTCTGAATCAGGCCGGTCGTATCCAGGCCGATTTCTGCCAGAAGTTCTCTGCGATCCCCGTGTTCGATGAACCGATCCGGAATCGCGAGAACTCTGAGCCGCTCTGTGGGCTCGCCCATCCTGCAGGCGGCTTCCAGGACGGCACTCCCGAAACCACCGGGGAGTGCATTCTCTTCAATTGTGATCAGAAATCCGGTCTGAAGAGCTTTTCGAATGACGGTTTCATCCACCGGCTTCAAGAACCGAGCGTTGATCACGCCGACATCGAGTCCCTCGTCGTGAAGCTTTTGAGCCGCTTCGACGGCCCGAGGCAGCAAAGCTCCGCAGGCCAGAATGTTCCCGTCTTCGCCCCAGGAAAGGACTTCGGACCGTCCCAGTTCCACCGGAGCGACCTCGCGATTGACCTGTTCTGCATTGGTCTTCGGATACCGGATGGACGTCGGAGAATTCACTGTGAGGGCAAAGTTCAGCATCGGGGCCACATCAAGCTCATCGCCTGGTGCCATGACGACCATGTTGGGGAAGATTCGCATATACGAGTTGTCGAAGACACCGTGATGCGTCGGTCCGTCCGGTCCACACAGGCCGGCTCGATCCAGGCAGAACACAACGGGCAGATTCTGCAGAGCCACTTCCTGAAAGATCTGGTCAAAGCTGCGCTGCAGAAAGGTGCTGTAAATATCGACAATCGGTCGCATTCCGGACTTGGCCATTCCACCGGCAAAAGCGACGGCATGACCTTCACAGATTCCTGTGTCGAAGAACCGTTCCGGGAATTCGTCCCGAATACTTCCCAGTTCATTCCCCGCACACATGGCGGCCGTGAGGACACAGACTTTTTCATCCTGCTGCATCGCGTGATGAATCGCGTCGGAAACGACGTTCGTGTACGCTCGGCTCCTGTCCTTCGCAACGGGCACTATTTCATTGTTTTCGTCGCGGCAGAATGGGGCGGGGGTGTGAAACCGAACAGGATCCTTCTGAGCCGGTTCGAATCCGTGTCCTTTTTCCGTAAACACGTGCAGCAGAACAGGACCTTTCACGTCGCGCACCATTTCCAGATACCGCTTGAGTGAGCCGATATCATGGCCGTCAACGGGGCCGATGTAGCGGAACCCCATTTCCTCGAACAGCATGCCGCCATGGAAGAATGTTTTCAGAGCCTCCTTGAAGCTGCCCAGCATGTGCTCGACAGGCTCTCCGACCACCGGCAGCTTATTCAGCAGCCATGTCACGTCACGCTTCAGACCGTTGTAAAACGGGGCGACACGGGCCTTGTCGAGATAACTGGCAACTCCCCCGACTCGTGGGCAGATGCCCATCTTATTGTCATTCAGAATGACCAGCAGATCTTTGTTCAGACCTGCAGCATTGTTCATTGCCTCAAAAACAATTCCGGATGGCAGCGCACCATCGCCGATCACCGCGACCGACCGACGCTGTTCTGCCGGGTAAAGGAGGTCGTCTGACGTCTTCAGTCCCAGAACCGTTGAGACGCTGCTGCCCGCATGACCGGTGACAAACAGGTCGTATTCGCTCTCTTCCGGGTTGGGATATCCCATGAGCCCGCCACGGCGGCGAATTGTCTGGAACTCATGAAAACGCCCCGTGACCAACTTGTGCGGGTAAACCTGATGGCCGGTGTCCCAGATCAACCGGTCTTTCGAAAAATCGAAGACGGAATGCAGGGCAATGCACAGCTCAACAACGCCAAGATTGCTGGCAAAATGGGCCGCCCGATCCGCGACGATACTCAGCAGGGCCTCCCGAATTTCCACGGCCAGAGCTCGCTGCTGCGAGTCATTCAGGTCGCGCAGCTGCCGAGGCGATTTCAGTTGACTGAGAAGATCAAACGCCATCAATGGTCTCTTTCCACGATGAAACGGGCCAGCTTTCGCAGAAAATCGGCTCGGTCATCAAACACATCCAGTGCACCGCAGGCCTCATCCACCAGCGATTCGGCCTTCATCCGGCTGGCCTCCACCCCGATCAATGACGGATAAGTCAGTTTGCCGAGCTGCAGGTCCCGCCCCGTTTCCTTTCCCAGTTTTTCACCACTGCCGGTCACGTCCAGCAGGTCATCTGCAATCTGAAACGCCAGTCCGACAGACTGCCCGAACGTCCGAAGCCTCCGCCGCTGTTCGCCCGACGCCGAGGCCACGGATGCTCCCATTTCCAGAGCTGCCGTGATGAGCGCCCCTGTCTTCATTTTATGTATTCGGATCAAATGTTCTACGCAGGTCCGGTCTGAGTCGCTGGTGGCCTTTCCCGCGTTTTCGTTGAATTCAGCAACACCAACCGCAGGCTCGTCCGTTTCCCCACCGGAATTCTGTCCGAATCCGAGGGGCAGAATTGGTTTGGACCGCTTTGCTGTTCCGGGAAATTCGCCCCGTTCCGCCTGCAGATCTAGGACCTGACCGCCAACCATCCCCGCGCCGCCGGCAGCGTGAGCCAGAACAGCAACACATTCGGCTTTCACCTGTGCTGGCAGGCTGGATTCGGCAATCATCTCAAATGCCAGAGTGAACAGGGCGTCACCGGCCAGAATTGCCAGGGCCTCGCCAAACACGATGTGACTGGTCGGTCGTCCCCGTCGGAGGTCATCGTCGTCCATGGACGGCAAGTCATCATGAATCAGCGAGTACGCGTGAATCATTTCGATGGCACAGGCCGCCGACAGGGCTTCGGTCTGGTTTCCCCCGCAAACGTGAGTTCCCATCAGAACCAGGACTGGTCGGAGTCGTTTGCCTTCTGCCAGCAGACTGTAGCTGACCGCCTGCAGAAGTGGTTCCGGCCAGTCGGGGCGCTTCAATGCTTCGTGCAGCGCGACGTCCACCTGACCTTTGAGGCTCGCAAAATTAGACGAAAACGAATCGGCAGACATGAAATTGCGGCGACCGGGCAGTGGGTTTCGACAGAACTGAGAATGGTGACATCTGATCCGTTCAAAAACCACCGAACCCACCTTCCGGCCTCGGCTTTCCTGTTGGGCCACACAAAGACGTTCCGTTTTCTCGAAGCTGAGTCGATTTGACATGCTTGAAGTCCCGAACCTGTGCGGCTGCCGCTTGGGGGGGCGTTTCGCGGATGTTTCTCTACCGGGAATCGGGGCTTAATCCTCAACAAGGTCTGACCTGTGATCGTGCAGCAGGCTGCTGGTTCGTTCAACCCGTTCCATGGCGAGAAACTGAATCCGTTTCGGAGTACGATCATGGGAGACGATCATTTCATTCACTTTGCTGATGACGGCGGCCGCGATGATTCTTTGCCAACCGACGTGGGATGGCGGATGATTCAGATTCGTTTGCTTCTTATGCTTTATGCATTCTGTTTCTCTGGAACCGGAAGCTCGTCGGGGGCTGATCTGGCGAGGAATGTGCTCCTGATCGTTTCGGATCAATGCCCGGTTCCTGATGTCGCAAGTCGTTCGAGCGAGCGTGAAATGAAGGTTTTGCAATCCAGTTTGCCTGTTGTCGTGATTCTTGCTGCGGCACGTGTTGTCGTACCGCAGTCATTCGCAGCCGATAGGCCGAACGTGATCGTGATTCTCGCCGATGATCTGGGGTACGGCGACGTCGGTTGTTACGGCGCGACGCACGTCCGGACTCCGCATCTTGATCAGCTCGCCCGCGAAGGACGCCGCTTCACCGATGCGCATACCGTGTCAGCGGTTTGTACTCCGTCGCGCTACTCGTTGCTGACCGGTGAGTATGCGTGGCGGAAGAATATCTGGGCTCCCGTTTTTCACACCGCCGGAGCGCTGATTGGCACGGAGCAGATGACCGTGGCTCGTCTGCTGCAGCAGCAGGGCTATGGGACTGCGTGTGTTGGCAAATGGCACCTGGGCTTTGGCGAAACGACGCCTGACTGGAATGGCGAACTGAAGCCAGGACCGCTCGAAGCGGGGTTTGATGACTACTTCGGGATTCCCGTTGTCAACAGTCATCCGCCGTTTGTGTTCGTCGAGAACCATCACGTCGTCGGATTTGATCCGGCAGATCCATTTGTCTTCGGCGCAGCTGCGAAGGGCAGGATTCACGCGCAGGCATTTCCGGAGAAGAAAAATATTCAGGCGGTCGGCGGTGCACGGAAGGCGCATGAGCTGTATCGCGATGAACAGGTCGGGGCCAAACTGACCGAGAAGGCAGTGGCATGGCTCAGGCAGTCACGAGATCAGCCGTTCTTTCTTTATTTTGCACCGGGGAATATTCATCACCCCTTCACGCCGCACCCGCGTTTTCAGGGCACCAGCGAATGCGGACGTTACGGCGACTTCATTCATGAGCTGGACTGGATAGTCGGCGAAGTGCTGCGAACGGTGGATGAAATCGGCCAGCGCGAGAACACGCTGGTCATCTTTACCAGCGACAACGGAGGCATGCTGAATGAAGGCGGCCGCGACGCCTGGACCGCCGGGCATCGGCTGAACGGCGAGCTGCTTGGCTTTAAGTTTGGTGCGTGGGAAGGAGGACACCGCGTTCCGTTCATTGCTCGCTGGCCGGGTCAGATTCCTGCCGGAACCACATCCGGGCAGTTGATTGCGAACGTCGACCTGCTGCGGACAATGGCCGCAGTTGTCGAGGTCGAGCTTCCTTCAGACTCCGGACAGGATTCGCGGAACATCCTTCCCGTGCTAACCGGTGATCCCGAAAAGCCGATGCGAGAGGAAGTCGTGCTGGCGCCGCATCAGCGGGCCAACCTGGCACTGCGATCCGGACCATGGGTTTACATCGGCGCTCAGGGGTCGGGTGGGTTCGGAAATGGACTGGGAGAGATCGCGTTCACTGGGCAACTCAACAGCGATATCGATTCGCAGGGGAAATTGCGAGCCAACGTGCCTCGAGAACAGCTTTACAATCTCGAACAGGATCCTCAGCAACAGCACAACGTGATCCGCAAACACCCGGAAGTTGCTCGCAAGCTGGCAGCCCGATTGGCTGAACTGAAATCGCCCGCGGCATTTGGGCCACTCGGAGATCTGCGATTTGATTTCGAATCCGGCGACCTGCAGGGCTGGCGAGTGATCGATGGCGAGTTCGCAAAACCTGTTGATTCTTCCGACTCGCTGCCACGGCATCCCGATCGACCTTTCGGACGACAGGGGCAATTTCATTTGTCCACTGTGGCCATCAGGGATAACCCGCGCGCATCGGATCAACAGACCGGCATTATCGAGTCGCCGCGTTTTCGATTGAAGGGTGAAAAGATCGCGTTTCTGATTGGTGGTGGTTTTCGCGAGGACGTTCATCTGGCAGTCTGTGATGCTGACGGAAACGAGATCGCTCGGAGTGGCGGTGAGAACGGTCCGCGCATGGTTCGCCGAGTCATCGAATTGCCGCAACAGACCGGCCGGATTCTCTACCTGCGGCTGGTGGACCAGGCAAAGGCTGGTTGGGGTCATCTGGTCTTCGATGATTTTTCAGCGGACGGCGAATTGGTGGTGGAGGACCAGCGATGAACGCGAAACAACTACGTGTTCTCAGGTTCGCCCTCAGTCTTTGTCTGCTGATTTCAATCGGCTGCGGATTGTGGTCACCAAAGTGCGTCGCGATAGAACCGCCTTGCAACCAGTCGCTAATGAAAGACACCGCCTTTGCTGAGGGCTTTGGCGCATCGTTTATCTACGGCAGAAATTGAAGTGAACTTCATCCGTTGCATTCCGTTTTCTGGTTGAAAGATGCCATGAATCCTTCGAATTCCCCCTATCGCCCAACGCTGTGACGTCTTCTTTTGATGGGTTTTCCTGCGATTCCGGGCAAAAGGCGCGGCGAGGCTGTCAATTTATTCGTAGGACGGCCTTTTCAGGCCGTCATTGCCAAAAGAACGGCCGATTTCGACGCCCTGAAAAGGGCGTCCTACATCGAAAGAGGATACTTCACAGCGTTGCCTATCGCCCTTCAAGTTTGTCGCGTCGCACATCACCATGAAAACTTTCTACTACTTCCTTTTTGCTCTCTGTGTTCCCATTGGCGGGCTTTGTGTCCCGGACGATCGAGTCTTGCTCGCCGCGGAATCCAAGCCCGACTCTTCCGTCACAGCAGTTGGCGGCAGAAGCACGCTTGTCGCCCGCTCGGGCACCTTCGTTCCTCTCCGAAGCGTCGCTGGATCAGCAATGATCACTTCGACTATGGCGAAGGCGCGTTCAACTACGGTTGGTACAATTCTACGGAGCACATTCATGGAATGTGGTTGCGGCAAGATCGTCTTTGTCAAAGGCAAAGACGCTCGCACGGACGGCTATTTTATCGTTATTGATACGGTCGAACCCAAGTGACGACAAGACGCGCCCTGGCGGCATCTCCCTGGTCCTTGGCAGTTGGGCCTCAATGCTTCCAACATCGGGATCCGCGAGTCCGACCGCAGTCTCCAACGCCATCGGGCCGGGAGGAGCCTGCAGATCCTGCCCGTGGGCGAGATGAATGTCTCCATCATCCTCGGTCAGGAGCAGCCGGAATTACTCGGCTGGCGCATCTATGACACCATCGCCAATCCGTGGCCGGTTCCGACCTACCAATGGCAGGCCGATGGCACCTTTTGCCGTGCCTGGGTCATCCAGATGTCGGCTGATGAATCCGCGTGGCCCGTCGAATCGGTTTCGCTGCATCCGACAAACCAAGCAGGAGAAATTCACTTCACGGTCCATCGTCGCGATGGTGGACATGATCACGTACTGCGACGCTTTCCCGGTCAGCCACCGACTGAGTTCCAAGGCGAGACGATCACGGGCGATCTTGTCGTCGATTGCATCGACTCCACCGACCAACACTTTCGATTGGAAATCATCGATGGCGAAGAGAGTGTTGCCAAACCTTCTCATCTTGTTAACGCCGCGCAAACGAAGGCTTCTTCCGATTCGCAATAATCACAACGAACCGACAATCATCATGAAGCACCTGATTCTTTTCTTCTGCGTAATCGGCGCAACCACAGTTTCGCGAGCTGAGGCTGAACCGTCGAAGAATATCCTCTTCATCATCTCCGACGATTTGCGCGCCAATGTGCTGCGTTGCTACGGAGACAACACAAGCGACACTCCCAACATTGACCGTCTCGCGGCTCGAGGCGTAGTCTTTGAGCGAGCTTACTGCCAAGGCACGGTGTGCGGCCCTTCGCGGGCATCGTTAATGCGTGGCCGCTACGTCGGGAATCGAGGGATCACATTAGGCGAGCATTTGATCGGACAGGGCCGCGCAACGGCACGGGTTGGAAAGATTTTTCACATGCGTGTGCCCGGTGACATCATCGCCGGCAGCGATGGCGAGGACGTAGCCGCCTGCTGGACTCAGCGTTTCAACGCCCCTGGCCTGGAGGCCCACACTCCGGGCGATTATGCCTGTCTGAATCGGAATATCTTTACGACCGCGCTGGAGGGTCGGCAATCTACCGGCGACCCGCATCGTCCCTTCGTCACCGTGAGTTACGAAGGCGACGGCTCAGACCAACCGGATGCGAAAGCGGCGACGAAAGCGGTCGAGCTGCTGCGCGAGTTCAAGGCAGCGGACCAAAACTTCCTGCTCGCAGTCGGCTTCGTGCGCCCGCATTATCCGATGGTCGCGCCACGCCAATACTTCGATCTTTACCCGCACAACCAGATGACGCTGCCGCACGTTCCCGACGGCGATCTGGACGACATTCCTCCAGCGGGCATCTCAGGTTCAAACTCGCGGAAGAACGGCCTCGCGGAATATCCCGAAAACCAGCAACGTATGTGGTCGGGCTATCGAGCCAGTGTCACTTTCATGGATGCGCAACTTGGGCGTGTGCTTGACGAGCTCGACCGACTTGGCCTTGCCGAGACCACCGCCATCGTCTTTACCAGCGACCACGGGTACCACCTCGGTGACCACACGTTCTGGCAAAAGTCGAATTTGCACGAGCAGGTTATCCGCGTGCCTTTGATCATTGCCGCGCCAGATGTCGTGCCGTCGCGCAGCCGCTCGCTTGCCCAACTCGTCGACTTGTTTCCCACCGTCTGTGAGCTCACCGGCGCACCCGTCCCCGGCAGTGTGGAAGGTAAAAGCCTCGTACCGGTCCTGCGAGACCCACGCGCCACGGTAAACGATTCCGCGTTTTCCTATGTGATGGGCGGTCACCACTCCCTCCGCACCGACCGCTGGGCCTACATGCGATACGCGGACGGTGCGGAGGAGCTGTACGACATGGATGCTGACCCGGGCCAGCACGATAACCTCGCACAACACGATGCGCACTCAAAGACGCTCGCACAGCTCCGCCAGCAACTCGAAAAGCACATCCAATCCGCCGGTGCAGCCACGGTACGAGGACGAGGAAAGAAGAACGCCAAATGATGTCGAAACCAGTAAGACGCTTCCTCCTGCTCGTTCTCTGTGCCCTCTGTGGCTCGGTCGTATCCGTGTCCGCGGCCGGTCCAAAACCCAACTTCATCGTTATCTTCACCGATGATCAGGGTTGGGCCGATCTTGGATGCCAGGGCGTGCGCGATGACTTGAATACGCCGCACCTCGATTCGTTGGCGAAGTCCGGCGTGCGATGTTCGGCGGGATACATCACGGCACCCCAGTGTTCTCCTTCGCGAGCGGGTTTGCTGACAGGACGATATCAGCAGCGATTCGGTCTGGAGGAAATCGCCGATACGCCGATGCCAGCGAATGAACTCACGATTGCCGAACGTCTCAAGCCTGCAGGTTACGTCAGCGGCATGGTTGGCAAATGGCATCTCGATGCAAGCCCATCTTCCGTGGCGTGGATCAAACGCAATCCCGGTGAGGTTCAACGTCGCCCCGGAAAACCGTTGACGATCAAGGAAGCAACGCGACGTCGGTTCTCGCCGGCTGGACAAGGTTTTGACGAGTTCTACATGAACGCGCGCGAGCGGCGATGGGCGAACTTTCGCGCCGATGGTACGAGTCTAACGCCCGAAGGCGAGTGGATTACCGAAACCACTGGTGACCGTCTTGATGATGAAACCGCGGGTGCCCTGGCGTTTCTTGAACGCAATCATGCGAAGCCGTTTTTCCTGTACCTTGCCTACAGCGGTCCACATACACCGCTGGCGGCGACCCCGGAACGACTCGCCCGCTTCCCAGGCGAGATGCCGGAGCGCAGGCGAACCGCATTGGCGATGTTGGCGACGATCGACGATGGCGTTGGGCTACTTCGCGAATCGTTGCGACGCCATGGTATCGAAGAGAACACCTTGATTGTCTTCACCAGCGACAACGGTGCGCCGCTGAAGCTGACGATGCCCGACGCGCCGATGACCAGTGGCCCCGACGGCAAGCAGACTGAAATGGGTGGCTGGGACGGATCGATCAACGCGCCGCAACTGGGCGAGAAAGGGATGCTGACCGAAGGCGGCATCCGCGAGCCGTTCCTTTGGTCCTGGAAAGAAGTTATTCCTCGTGGCAAGGTCTTTGATCACCCGGTGTCTACGCTCGATATCGCCGCCACGGTGCTTGCCGCTGCGGGCATCGAAGAGCGTGAAGGACTCGACGGTGTCGATTTGCTGCCGCATCTAACTGGCACGGTCACCGCTCCACCGCACGAAGCGCTCTATTGGCGATTCTGGAAGCAAGCCGCCGTTCGCAGCGGTGATTGGAAGTTGCTGCACCTGGGTGACGGGACCGACTTTCTGTTCGACATGCGCCAGCCGAACCCTGAGACGCGAAACGTTGCAGCGGAGTATCCTGAAAAAGTTGTCGAGCTCCGTGCCAAACTTGAAACGTGGTCACAGCAATTGCGACCACCCGGATTGCCGAAGAACGGCATCCAGCGCGAACGAGTATGGTATCAGCATTACCTGCAACTGGGTGCCGACAGCTTGACACGGTAGCCTGCAAATGCATTGATTCGTTGCAATTCCCGACCACAAGCCCCTCATTGTTCACTGGAGATCGCATTGGAATTTCGAAATAGTCTGTCGAGCGATTTGGATGCGATTGTGTCACTGTTTCATTCCGTCTTCACGGATGCTGAAGGCGAGCTGGAAGGGGGCCGGATCGCTGCACTCGCCCGTGAGATGATAACCACGACCGAGCATCAGGACCTGCGCGGATTTGTGGCTGTCGACGCCGAGCAGATCGTTGGCGCGATTTTCTTCAGTCGGCTGAGCTTCGATACTCAAGTCGAAGCGTCCATTCTGTCTCCGGTGGCGGTTAAAACCGAATCGCAGGGACAGGGCATCGGTCAGAAACTGATTCGATACGGTTTGAAGCAGCTTCAGGATCAGCACGTCGAGCTGGTCGTCACCTATGGAGATCCCGCGTTCTATTCGAAGGTCGGGTTCCGGTCGATTTCTCCGCAGGCGATTCGTCCTCCGTTTGAACTCTCACAGCCGGAAGGCTGGCTGGGTCAGTCGCTCACTTCGACACCCGTGGAAGAATTTGTCGGTCACTGCCAATGTGTCGCGGCATTGAGCGATGCTGCGTATTGGTAGTATTGTGTCTCGTTCAGACAGGCTCTTCATGAACGGTTTGTTCTGTCTTGTTTAACCCGTGGCCGACAGGCCAGGTTGTTCGACACGCAGAGACGGCCTGGCCTGTCGGCCACGGGTTAAACGAAGGGACTTGAGAATCACCGCAGTCGCCTGGGTTGCGGTCTCGGCGGCAGTGGTTTGTCACATCGAATATCCGGGTTGGCACCTGGTGGAATCGACATGAACAATAAATCTTATGATCTCTCGCTGTTGCAATGGCTTTCCTGGCTGGATCCACGACACAGAGCGTTACTCATGTGTTGTCTGTTGAGCTGTCCGATTGCCCTGGCTGATGATCAACTGCCGATCGTGCCGGATGGGTTTGTGGTCGATGTTGTGGCTCGCGAGCCGATGGTGAGCAATCCGTGTGTGATGGCGTTCGACCGACTGGGACGCATCTTTGTTGCGCAAGGGCCGCAGTGGCGAGGGCCAACACCTGAGACGCCGGGCGATCGCGTTGACCTTCTCATCGACGATGATGGGGACGCGATCGCGGATCGAGTGCAGACGTTTGCGGAAGGTTTCAACTGCATTCAGGGCATTGCCTGGCACGGCAACGATCTGTGGATTGCCAACGCTCCCGATCTGACAGTGGTTCGTGACACTGATGGTGACGATATCGCCGATGAGTATGTTCGGGTCTATACCGGTCTCGGCAATCTCGAACATTCACTGCACGGCCTGAACTTTGCTCCTGACGGCAAGCTGTACATGTCGAAGGGAAATTCTCGCGGTTACAATCGAATTGATCAGCTTGCTCCGAAACCGTTTCGAGAATTATGGGGACTGCCCTCACCGGAAGGGGCTCCGGAATATACCGAAGTCGAAGTGTTCACGAAGGAAACGTACAAGCGCGCCTATCACACGCCCAGCGACGACTGGGGTCAGCAGGGCGGGATTCTGCGATGTGACCCCATCGACGCCGAAGGCAACTACGGTCGCAATCTGGAGATCGTGTCGCGAGGATTCCGCAACCCGTGGGACATTGCCTTCGACGATTCCTTCAACTGGCTGGGCACTGACAACGACCAGACGCAGGGAGACCGAATCTTCTCGCCGTTTTACGGAGCTCACTTTGGCTGGGGGCATCCCTGGAGCTACCACTGGACGGGTGAAGGTCACCTGCCCACCGTTCCCGCCTGTGCGCCGCTGTTTGAGGGATCGGGCACCGGAGTCATTCATTATCACGCCGGTCATTTTCCGGAAGAGTATCGCAACGTCTTTTTCGTGAACGACTGGATGCGACGGGAAGTCTATGCCTTCCGACCGAAATGGGACGGAGCGTTGCTGACCTGCGAAGGCGGTTTCCCAGGTGTCTTTGCTCATGCAGACGGAGGACGAACGCTGCCCGGCAGTTCGGGACGAGTGTTTGAGCCGACTGACATCGAAGTCGGCCCGGGTGGAGCGCTCTACATTCTGAGTTGGGGACATGGCTACGGGGCGACCATCAGGGATGGCCAACAGATCGATGCGGGACGTGTTTATCGCATCCGTCATGCGGATTCTGCCCTGATCAAATGGCGGTCAGATCATCGTCATAAACCGATCGCCGAATGGTCGCTGGAAGAACTCTTTGTCGATTTGGGCAGCAGCGTTCCGGCGTGGCGAACAAATGCGCAGAACGAACTTGTCCGACGCGGGGCTGTCGCAGGTTCATTTCTGGCCGAGAAACTTGCAGGCGAAAACCTGACGATCGCTGAAGAAACCTGGACAATGTGGACGCTCGCTCGCCTGGGCGTTCCGATGGATCTCGACGCGGTCGACATGACGACGTTCAGTAATCCCGCGTTGCAGGCGATTCGCATCGCGGCGTGGCAGAATCGCCATCTCGCTACAGTTGCCCCTCTGCCGAAGTTTGTTCTCAACGCTTTGAAGTCGCCGGAAGCTCGGTTGCGACACGCGGCAGTTCTGGCAATTCACCAGTCCGGCGATTCCGAATGCACGAGCAGGTTGCTCGATCTCGCAGCACAGGAAACAGATCGCATCACGTTCTACGCCACCTGGAACGCTCTGCAACAACTGGCAGACGTGGAATCCCGGAAGTCCTGGCTGAGTGACAGTCGACCCGGAGTTCGACTGGCTGGTCTGCTTGGCCTGTTTGAGGACAACGCCATCAGTGTCGATGAAGTGCTGCCGCTTCGATCCGACAACGATGAACGTGTCGCCGGACTGGTGGAACTCTGGCTGCAGAAGACAGGCGGCGCCGAGCCGCTGGTGGTTCTGAGTCCACCGCCGGGTGAGTACACGGAACCGGTGGCCGTGACACTCACGACGTCGGTTCCGCAGGCGCAGTTCAATTTCACGACTGATGGCTCTGTCCCGGTGAATACTTCGCAACGTTACAGCGGGCCGATCAGCATTGATCGCGACACGACGCTGAAGGTGATCATCACTCAGGACAACACTCAGGCGGGGCCGGTTACCGCGGGCGAATACAGGATTCGACACGAGGAACCGTACCGACATCGCGCTTTCATTTCAGACATCACGGCTTCAGCACCAGGGGAATACCGCATGGACTGGTCCGGTCTTAGCGTTGGTAAACGACACTACACCGACCGCCACTATCACATCACCGCTGTGCCATCCGAACTTCGCGGACTTCCGTACCTGCAGATGTGCAATCAGCACGACCGATCCGGCGGAGCTCAATGGCTCAGCATGCGCTCGGACTCGGACGTCACTGTTTTGGTGGGAGTCGACATGCGCGTCAACGCGCCGCTGGAGTGGATGAAGATCGGACAGCCGAATGGCTTCGAAGACACCGGCCTGGAACTGGTGACGACCGATCCGACATTCCGCATTTGTCGCAAACAGTTTCCTGCGGGAGAAATCGTTCTCGGCGGCAACACGAACAATCCGCAGACTGATTCCGGACGCGGGATGTATGTGGTGATCTTTGATCGTCCCCTGCTGAGTCCTCAACCGAATTCTGCGCCTGCTACCGAGGCAGATGTGCTGGCCGCGATGAAGACCGCGGATCCGGAACGTGGACGCGAACTGTTTCTGCATCCCAAAGGTGCCGGCTGTGTGAAGTGTCACCAGATGGAAGGGCTGGGACAGAAGTTTGCTCCGGACTTGTCCGATGTTGGCTCACGAGCAAAGAAAGCGGAGATCCTGATCCAGTCCATTCTCGCTCCCAGTGCGGTCATTACGGAAGGATTCGCTCAACAGCAGATTGTGACGGCCGAAGGAAAGGTCTTCAGCGGAGCGGTTCTTGAAGAATCGGACCTCTCACTCAAGCTAATCAACTCCGATGGCATCCCGATCACGATTCCGAAGAAGGACATTGAAGAACGCATCGGCACCAAACGATCTCCCATGCCCGATGGATTCAACAAACTGATGTCCGCTCAGCAGATTGCGGACATCGTCGCGTGGCTGATGACGCAGACGGTCATTGGCGACCGCGAAGGGTTTTCGTTTCGTGATCGTGAGGATCGGATTGATATTTCGTTTGGATCTCAGCGAGTGGCGACGTACCTCAAGCACCACCCCCAACTCACCCGTCGCGCGCTGGTCAACGTGACCACGCCGAGCGGGATTCCAGTGACGCGAAATTTCCCGCCGCGCAAACCGGAAGACATCGATCCGGGATACACCGCTGAGGACGGCATCATCCACCCAAACATGCATCCCGGCATCTGGCTGAGCTTTGGAGATGTCGACGGCAATGATTACTGGAGACTCAAAGCCAAAGTCGTTTTTGAAGGTTTCATCGAACGCCCCACCGGTGACAGGACGAACGGCAACTTTCTGGTCCGGAACCAGTTGATGAGCGAAGACGGTGAACGTGTCATCTGTACGGAAATCTCTCGATACCGTTTTGAACTCGTTCCCGAAGGAATGCTGATCAGGATCGATGCGATGTATGGTTCCGACGAGCATGATTTCTACTTTGGCGATCAGGAAGAGTCGGGACTGGCAGTGCGAGTCGCTTCGCCCATTCGAGTTCAGGGCGGCAATGGCACAATTCTGAACAGTCGCGGCGAACGCAACGGTGCCGAAGTCTGGGGTAAGGAAGCACAGTGGTTCGACTACTTCGGCACGGTCGCCTCAGAGTCCGGCAACGAACGCCAGGTCGGCATCATGGTGATCCCGAGTCCGCAGAATTCTCGTCCTTCATGGCTGCACGCTCGGGACTACGGAGTCGTCGCGACGAATCCCTTCCCCAGGCAACCGAAGGAACGCCGCGAGCCCTATGTGAAGACCCTGGTCAAACGCGGCGAATCATTCGCACTGTCGTACGCGGTCCTGATCCACGATCAACCCGCTGACCAGCCGCTTGATCACGAAGCCGTCGCCAGCCGACTGCTGGGTTTGTTCGACTGATGGAAAGTGTTTTGCACGATGCGCCTGATCCGTTTCCGTTGGAAAACGGGGGCGGCGTCAGGGTTGCTTCGGAAGGCATCGGACAACCCTGGAATGAGGCGAGTAGCTGCTGTCAGAGACTGCGCAGGTACGCGTCGAGGTCGGCGAGGTCCAGGTCGACGGGGTTTTTCAGCAATTCTGCCGGCATCAGCGAACGACGCTGCACGACCTTGACGTCAATATCGGCGACCTCGATACGGTGTGTCTGATGGTCAGAGTCTCGAAGGATGACGCAGTCGACCGATTCATAAACCACCAGCCCGGAGATCGACCTGCCTGATTTCGTCTGAACAGTGGTCAGCTGATAACGACTCGAAATATCCCGATCGGGATCAACGATGGCAGCGAACAGGTCTTCCCGTGAGAACCGTTTGGCGACGCCCTGAAGATCGGGACCCAGTGCCTGACGGCCTCCGTGACAGCGAGTGCACTGCAGCCTGGCGAAAAGCGCGGCTCCTCGCTGTACATTTCCCTGACTCCAGGGAACCTGAGGCAGGACGGACATAATTGCGGCTGCCGTTTTTCCTCCGTCTGCCCTGGGCGCATCGTTGGGATACCTCTGAGCCAGAAACTGCTGAATGCGGCTGAAGGCTTCAGGCTGAGTGTTGTAGCCGGATTCTCCGTAGACAAACTGAAACGTCTGAACCGTGTTGTTTTCCAGCAGTCGAATGACTTTCTCCCGCAGAGCGAACTCTTTTTCGTCATTGTGGAGTCGCCGGGCGACTGCCAGCAGAGTGAACTGTTCCGCCGCGTCATTGCTGCGAGGCAGTTGCGTGAGTGCGTTCAGACCTGCTTCCACTGTTCGCAGCTGGACGGAATTCAGCCCATCCAGAAACAGCGGCCGATCTTCTGCACGAGGTTCGCGAGCCATCACAATCAGTGCCGCATCGCGAACGGAAGGGTTGTCGGCCTGATCGCGCACGAGTTGCTTATGAGTCGGGCGGGTCGAACGGCCCAGCACAAAGATGACATCGCTGGTCCACTCAAAATTCGGATCGCTGTTGATGGTTGCGACGAACCCGTCGATGGCTTCCTGCGTTTTTTCCGCGGGAATGTTTTTCAGAAACATGACGTGTCCTGGCTGTCCGAAACCCGGCCGGGACGCAATCACGTCTGCAAGCCCCGGTGTGGCTCGACAAAGTTCGTCGTAAAGTTCCGTCAGGCGATCATCCCAGTTCAGGTCCTGTTTCAGTTTCTGCAGGCGAATTTTGATTTCCAGGTTGACCAGTGCCTGAGCGGTGGAGCGGGTTTCGGCTTCTGTGCGAGGAGCCTGAACGCGAGCCAGCGCCGCAAGGCGATGAATGTCATCTGACGGAATCGACGTTTCTGTCATGCCCTGCAGCAGGCGGCTGATGAGATCACGATTCAGACTGCCCAGCATGGCGATTGTTCGAATCAGTTCCCGATTGAATTCAGGATCTTCAGCGGGCAGCTGAGCAGCCAGTTCTGTGCGGACAGCGTTCAGGGATGACTCGTGCGGATCGAGATCAGCGCGAGCTCGATAGCTTTCAAACATGCCAGGAAGGTTCTTTTGAGGTCCTACATCCCCCAGCCCCAGCTGCAGCAGTCTCAGAGCTTCAAGTTTCGAACTGACGTCAGCTGTTCGATCCTGCAGCATCCGAGACGCCACTTTCACGGCCTCCTCATTGTATTCGTCAGATCGACTGACAAGCCCCAGTTCCATCCAGACTCGGGAACGCAGATTGGCGTCCAGCAATAGCGACAGCTGATTCGTCTGATCCTGATTCAGGCGCGACAGCACAGCCGCCGCGGCGCGTCGTACAGCAGAATCCTCTGATCCCAGACACACGGCCAGCCGTGGCAGACAGCGGTCCAGCAGTCCGGAGTCGCGGACGGTGGTGAGGGATTCCAGAGCACACCGCGCCACGAGGGGGTCTCGATCATTCAGCAGCGTCAGCATCGCTGACTCAAACGGGGAACTCGGGTTGGCCCGACCAATTGCCCACGCCGTTCGAGCTCGGACAGGAACAGACCGGGACGCTGTGAGAACACGGGTGGTGGCGGCGTCAGGGCCATCGAAAACGTCTGTCAGAATTTCAATTGCCCGAACACGTTCGATCGGGCGTCGCCCTTCATCGGTCGCAGCGGAAGCAATCGCATTCTTTCCCAGCTTCATGGCGACGGGATACCAGTTCGTTCGGGACCAGCTGCTGCCCGGCTGAGGTGCCGTCAGGAGGAAGTCGATCAGCTGTTGTTCCGTCGCGTCGTTTTGCGGAACTTCAACGCGATTGTTTTCACCGGCTTCATAGACAATTCGGTAAACGCTGCCCCGGGTTCCGCGACCGCCGACGCTCACATACAGGCTGCCATCCGGGCCGACAGCGGCGTCCGTCGGAGCGAATCCGAACTGACCGCCGGACCTGGCAAACACGGCTGACCCCGCCTTCCAGCCGCCGCGCTGTCCTTCCAGAGACAGCACGAGAATGCGTCCGAAGGTCCAGTCCAGAGCAAACAGAGCACCTTCGTAGCGACTGGGAAACTGACGGTGCCGATAACAGATCATTCCCGTTGGAGACGCCCGATCAAAACCTGCGAGCACCGGAACCATGTCGGGAAACGAACCCGGCCGCTTCCAGTTTCGGGACACCCACCCGGCGCTGGACCGGGGAGTGAGCTGCAGAATTCGAGCGGGCTGGTACCAGGGCAGCGACACGTCGCGTTCACCGTCACTGTCGAACGTGAACACATCTCCGGATTCTGAAAACGCGAAGTCGTACGCGTTTCTCATTCCGTCGCAGATCACTTCGCCGCCGGACAGGTCGGGCTTCAATCGCATCAGAACTCCGGCTTCCGGCTGGCTGAGCGGCGACGTTGCCAGAGTCGCGTAGCTGCCATCGATTCCTGTCATGTTGCCGGCGATGATGTACCACCAGCCGTCGGGTCCCTTTTGAATGGAATGCACATGATGTTCACCGCCGGCTGCCATTTTCAGAAAGGTGCGGCCTTCTGCGTCTGCAATTCCGTCGCCGTTGTCGTCGCTGTAAATCTGCAGCCCTCCATCGCCGGAACACAACAGATGCGGGCCCATGAAGTACATGCCCTGAGCTCCCGATTCGGGGCCATTGGCGAAGACTCGAAATCCTTCCGCCCGGCCATCGTTGTTTTCGTCCAGAAGGACTCGAACATAGCCCGGGCCGGACACAACGACATGGCCCTGAGAATCAAAAGTCAGGCTGTGAATATCATGAGCCAGATCATCATCCGCAAAATGATCGACTCGAAATCCCGCGGGGACGATGATTGCCGGCTTCTCATCTGCCGGCACCGGCAGCTGCACCGCTGCCACTGCACACAGGATCCGTACCGCAGACAGAAAGCGAACTGGCTGACTCATCACACAGAACTCCATTTCAGCACCCGATTCCCAGAGAAAATCCGGGTGAGATCAAGACTCCAGAGCGGGTTTCGTCTCGATCGAAGCGAGGCGACGTTCGGGAACACGACGTTGTTGCATCGAAAACCTGGATCAGAATGAGCAGGTTTCCTGAATTCGGAATTCTAGCCAAACTGCCTGCACCGTGATATCCCCAGACCGAAAATGCGGAGGCAGCCGGGCTTCCGTCAGAGATGAATGATGTCCGCTGTGCCGAAATCCGGACGGCAGCGATTGCAGTCCGGGCGGGAATGATGAGTTTTCAGAGGTTGCGCTCTTCTGAGCTTGTCAAAGTGCCTGCTTTCGTTATCACTGGTGCTTCCACGGTGACCGTTCATTGACTTCTTAATCAGATTTAACAGCAGGTTCTCCGATATGAAATCCAACAGCGCGATTCAACTGAATATCGACATGGCGCAGATGTGCTGCAACATGTACCTGGACGATTTGACCGACGCAGACCTGATGTTGAGACCACATTCGGGCTGCAATCACATCAACTGGCAGATCGGGCACCTGATTACTTCCGATCACGAACTGGTCAGTGCCGTTTGTCCGGGAACCATGCCCCCTCTGCCGGAAGGTTTTGCTGCGAAGTATTCGAAGGAAACTGCGAACTCGGATGATGCGTCGAAGTTCTGTTCGAAATCAGAGCTTCTGGCCACCGCCGCTCAGCAGCATGAAGCCATGCTGAATGCTCTGAACGCCCTTTCCGACGAAGACCTGGATCGCGCGTCGCCGGAACCTGTGAACGCCTATGCTCCAACGGTCGGAGCAGTCTTCAGCATGCTGGGGTCTCACTGGATGATGCACAGCGGTCAGTGGGTGGTCGTCCGACGCCAACTGGGCAAACCTCCGTTGTTCTGAAGTTAGTGTTCTGAAGTCGAGACACAACACAACATGGAACTGCACTGCTCGGCAGGCGGCGACGACATCGTTTACCGGAACGTTTCTGGCCTGTCGCCGTTTCCATGCTGTGGCCTGTTCGCGACGTTCATCAGGTCCATGTGGTTCACGGTCTGGGCCCCGGATCCGGCTGCTTTTTCAGGTGACGGTCAAAGAAGTTTCGGACCTGTTCCAGCACTTCGGGAGTTCGAAACTCTTTGCCTCCGTGTCCGGCCCCGGGGACGATGACGAATGTTGAGCTGACTCCTGAAGCTGTGAGCTGTTCGTGAAGCCGTCGGCTCTGATCGAGCGGAACACCCGGGTCCAGTTCTCCGTGCATGATCAGAAACGGACAGTCGTCCGGGGAAACCTGATGCAGAGAACTTGCCTGCCGAGCCAGCTCAGGAACGTCAGGCACGGCGCTGCCCAGAAGTCTGGCTCCGTTCGAGTTTCGAACATCTTCAGCCGTTCGGCCATTTCCTACGACATTGGGCGGCATCGTGAGCAGATCGGTCGGACCGTACCAGTCACACACCGCCTGAACTCGGCTGGAGACGGATTCTTCGTCCGGTGCGCTGCGAGTTCCCAGCAGCGAGGCCAGATGTCCGCCGGCAGATCCCCCCCAGACTCCGACGGCGTCCGGGTTCAGCTGGAATTGCTGAGCGTTTGACCTGAGCCAGCGGATGGCGGAGCGGCAGTCATCAATCTGAGCCGGCCAGATGGCTTCATCCGTCAGCCGATAATTCAGACTTGCTACGGCATAACCATTTTCCGCCAGCCATGCGGCGGGACAACGATCCTTGCTGCCGTCCTTCCAGCCGCCACCGTGCACCCACAGAACGACGGGCAGCGGTTTCATTGCTGCTTTGGGACGAAATAGGTCCAGTGTCAAAACTCGATCACCAACACGCGAGTATTCGACATCACGATACATCACTGCACCGTCCGGAATCTGCGGCAGCTGCTTCGAATCTGAAGACAGTCCGGCTCCTTCACGAGCCTTTCGGATGGAGAAATTCACCAGATTCTGGCAGCGAAAAAATCCGGTCCAGAAGTTGTGGCCCTGCCCCTGCGGCACGACCAGATCGATCAGTTCCTGTCGGCTCGCTTTGATGTACTGTTCCTGAAGAGCTGCGGAATTCTGTTTCAGCGGGACGACCTGATCGACGTCACCGTGAATGATGAAGACCGGGAGACCTGAAGTCGCCAGTTTCTGAGTTCCCGCGATCGGATTGTGATCTGCAATCGACGCCCGCAGTTCCGCTGCTGATAATTTGTAGGCGGCTGCGGCTCGGTCAACCCCCGGATACGTGGTCAGGTCAAACACCGGATAGATTCCAGCCAGTCCCGCGACTTTGTCCATGTGACGAATGGCCCAGCTGCTCACCCACAAGCCGCCTCGACTGCGTCCGAGCAAACAGGGCTTCCCGGAGAATCCTCGGTTTTGAGTCAGCTCGTCATACAGAGCTGTCATCAGCCGCTGACCATCGGGGCTGCCGTACGCTTCTCCGGCATCGATTCCTGCGACGGCAATTCCCGCGTCAACGAACTGCTGATGCATCCATTGTTCGTGCGAATCCGGATAAGCCGGCAGCGTCGGAGCGTACATGATCCATGGCTGAGGTTCCCGGCGTTTTTCCTTTTCGGGCCACAGAATGAATGCGGGGCGGTCCTGAACCAGGAAGGATTCGCCGGGCAGAATCAGTGCCTTCACCGGCTGTTCGGTGTCCTGAGCGAACGTCACTCCGACCAGCACAGCGGCGGCGAACAGAATTTGAGCACACAGTTTCATGATAGGGCCTTTTTCTGAGTCCGCTTCTTTCGTCGCGGTTCTGCAACATCCGACTCGTCTGATTTGTTTTTGGGGGCCGGCTGAGGCCCTGCTTTTCTGGGTGTCAGTGAGCCTCGTGGAAAGGTTGGTGTGATATCTTTGACAGGTTTCCTGAGACCAGCCGGAGCTTCATCCACGGTTTCAGCAACCTGAAACCATAACTGCTGAAGTTCCGCCGCCAGTTCGGGGCGATCTGCGGCCTGGTCATGCAGTTCCGTTCGGTCGTCTGCCAGATTGTACAGTTCCCAGCGGCCGCCTTCCGCACTGACAATTTTCCAGTCACCCTTCCGCAGGGCTCGGTTGCTGGCGAACTGAAAATACAGCCACTCGTGGCCCGCCCGTGTTTCGCCATGAAAGACGGGCAGCAGCGAACGACCCTGAACGGGCGATGTCGACCGTCCCTGAAATTCAGCGGGATATTGAGACGACGAAACGTCGATGCATGTGGCCAGGAGATCAATCAAATGACCGGGCTGATGACTGATGCTGCCCGGTGCCGTTTTTAGTCCGGCTGGCCAGTGAGCGATCAGGGGTGATGAAATTCCGCCTTCATGCTGATTCTGCTTGTACCAGCGAAAAGGGGTGTTTCCCACATGAGCCCAGCCCACGTCGTAGCACCAGTACGAATCCGGATCCCACGGAGCTTTGTCTTTGCCGCGAGTTCGTTCGAAGGGGCACGCTCCATTGTCTGAACACAGCATGATCAGTGTATTGTCGAAAACGCCCTTTTGCTTCAGATGAGTGACCAGTCGCCCGATGTTGCGGTCGACGCAGCTCACCATGGCTGCGAAAACCTCCATGCGATCTTCTTCCCACTTTCGTTCCTCGTCGGTCAGCTGTTCCCATGCCGGGATGTAGTCGGGGCGTTCGCTGAGTGCAAACTTTGGATCAATCAGGCCCAGAGCCGTCTGCTTTGCGTACCGGTTCGCTCGAATCCGATCCCAGCCTGCGGCATACCGGCCGTCGTATTTTTCGACGTCCTCGCGCCTTGCCTGCAGAGGATAGTGCGGTGCGTTGAAGGCGATGTACTGAAAGAACGGCTGTTTCCGGTCGATGGCTTCATCGATGAACTTCATGGCAAACGAAACGTTGGCGTCGGTTGTGTAGAAGTCGTCATCGAATTCATCCCACGGCTGACCGTTCAGACGAAATGTCCTGTCTCCTCGAAAGTAGTTTGTCGCCCCGGACAGATGCCCCCAGTAACGCAGAAATCCGCGGTCCGTCGGCTCCTGCTTCAGATGCCATTTTCCGGCCATGGCTGTGAAATATCCGTTGTGCTGCATGACTTCCGCCACGGTCAGAGCTCGGTCCATGGCTTCATTCCCCGCCTGAAACGGATACTTGCCCGTCAGCAGACAGATTCTCGATGAATGGCATTTGGCTGTGTTGTAGAACTGACTCATCCGCAGCCCGCCCGCCGCCAGGGAATCCACATGCGGTGTCTCGATCTCGCCGCCATAACACCCAAAGTCCGAAAAGCCCAGATCGTCAACCATCATCAACAGGATGTTCGGCCGACTGTCGGAACGTTCGGAACCGATTGTGCGGCTGCAACTCACAGCGAAGAACAGGAATATGAAAGGAGCGGCACGGAATGACTGCGTCAGATTTCGTAGTGTCTGCAACATTCGAACGGGCTCTCTCATTTCAAGACGTGCGGGGAGACAATTTGAGAACAACTGCGTCAGAAGGCGCGGACACTCCGCGAGTTCAACAGGGACGCTCGGTTGGTTCGTGGCCCGCATCGTATCACAAAGCCAGTCGACCGCCCTCCACCTCCGGAAAATCCACAAGCCTCAACCGCCACCCTGCCCCGTCTCCGGCGGGCATGACAGAACCGCTATGGAAAACAGCGGGACTGGAAATCAAACCGGGGCCGGAGTCACTCAGCACAGAAACAGCATTGCCATACGTCCTGCGACTCTCGACTCTCACTGTTCTGGCATAGATTGATTGGCTGCCCTGGCGTGTTTATGCTGATCCAAGCAAGTCATTACTGCTCGTCGCGTGGTCGCCCTCTGTATTGAATCGAACAGCAGGCGCCACTTGATGTCTGAAGAAACATGTGAATTCCGGCAGCGGATGCCTTCTGAATTCGAATGGGAATTCGCGGAGACCATTGACATGACTGCTCGAATGATGGTGTGGGTTGGAGTCGCATTGCTCTCTTTTCTGGTGGAAATCCTCCCACAGGGCTTTGGGCAGCAGGGCATTGACGAGGCTGGTCTTCCGCCTCACATGACGAGGGACGTGTTGCAGTTTTGTATGCACGATTTGGGGACTCGTTTTTTTCCGGTCAGCATTGAAGACGTGGAACCGTCCGTGAGAACTGTCTGCGGGCAAGTCGTGGATCATGACAGCAAACCGCTTGCGGGTGTTTGTGTCGTTTTCGTTCGGAAGCACAAACACCATTCCGGACACGATATCTGTCTGGAAAATATAGCCGTCACTGATCGAGAAGGATGTTTTGAAGTCACAGCCGCAACTTCCTGCGATCTGCTGGTGTTTCGAGACGAATCCCGACTGGTTTGGACAGCATCGCCCGAACGCTCGGCCAACCCGCAAGCCTTCAGTCGTCCGGAACCGGCCATCCTGAATTGGAACGTGCCCCTCGCTCTGGCGAAGCCGGGGGATGAAGTCACCATTCATGGCCGGCTTGCTGTGGACGACGGAAGCGAGTTGCGGGAATCGATCGTCGTTCAGGACGATGGGACAGTTCGGCGGCCATTGATGCCTGGGTCGTACTTTATTACGAAAAGCAGTTCCATCGGACTTTGGGAACAGGAGATTGGTCCGGTGGACGCGGTATCCGGACAAACTGTTGAGCCCCAAAGAATTCGAGGACAAGCGACCATTGCGGGACCGGGAATTCCCAGCGATGCGTCCTGTCATTTTGTGATCGTGCGTCAGGCCCGTGGTTTGAATGATTCCAACTGGAACGATACCCTGGATGTTTATACTTCGACGAATGGCCTCGTGACTGAGGTGATCACTCCAGCCGCCGATGGATTCTTTCTGTCAAACCGACTTATTCCCGGCAGTTATCTGGTTCATCAGATTTTGAACCTGCAAAGGAAGCATCCGGTCAGGCCCATCATGACGTGGCAGGTCCTCGTGACGGATCAGCGAGAACCGATTCGGCTCAGTCATCCTGTTTATGACGATTCCCTGAATGGCAACATTCGTCGGCTGCTGGATGAGTGAGGCGATTACTCGACTTCATCACCTGCTCTACGATTCATCCGACGACCCGGACTTGGTGACAAAAGAACTGATCGAGGTTGTCCTGGACATAAACACTCCGGCAAAGACATGTCAGACACTGCAGGAACTGCTGATCGAGGAAGCGCCTGAGACGGAAGTCCTTGTCAATGGCCTGCTGCAGATCAGACTTGCGTATGATGAGCACCGCTGGAATCGAGGCTGGGGATTTGAGATTGGCCAGCGATTGTGGGATGTTCAGGAGCATATCAGCCTGGTCGTGAATCATTTGCGTGAACATTTTCGAGGAGGCATTATCGGTCTGGAAGACTTTGCCTGCATTTCGCAGCGACATCCCGAGTTTCGCGACACTCTGAGCGAAATCCTGCTGCAAAAACTTCCTCAAATGGACCATGCGGAACGAACCATGGGGATCCTGACTCTGGGGCGAATGCAGTCTCCTGTAGCAATTTCGGAACTGGAAAAGTTACGAGACACCGACCCCGAGTTTAGGATTCAGGCCGCTTTTTATATTTGGGGGATTGATCACGACGCAGAAAAATTCTTTTCCGTCGCCGAACAGATATTTCAGGCGCGTGCGCTCAGGCCAAAGCTTGAAGCCTGCCGTCTGGTGGCAGTTGCCGGACAGGAACACGAGGTTTCGGAACATCTGAAATCCTTCATCCGGGAACTCGCAAAAACACAGCAGCCGACAAAAGAAGAACAAAAGAAAATGTCGCCCTATGGTCAGCTGCAGTTCCAGGTCAGTGAAGAAGCACGCAAAGCTTTGAATTGGAACCACGATAAACATTGACCGTGATGTACACAGTCAAAGACGGCCATGGAGACAGAGAAACACTCGCCGGAGTCACAGATCTGCCCGCCCGAAGGCTGGTGATCAGGTGAACGGCTCACCTCCGATGCCGACCTCCTGAAGATCAACCCGATGAGAATTTTCGATCCGAAAACGTTCCGACAAAGAAGCTGCGGTAGGCCGACATCACGATGTCTTCCGGGTCGACACGGGCGTTCAACTGCGGTGCCAACCGAGTTCTCGCGAGCCGATTCAGCCGCTGCAGATAGCGGTGAAAAACCTCATTCGCCGCACTGGCCTCACCATCGACCAGGCTGGCAAACAGCCGAATGGACGAAAGCTCTGAGCGACGAGACTTTGGTTGAGAGGCCATTCAGCCGATCATTCACTGGAAAAACGGCGACTTTGATTTTTTTTGAAGGATCGCTGTCCGGTCTGAGTCGGGGATCTGCATCAACCCAACAGATCCTCTCTCTTCATTGTGACCTGTTCGCGGAGAATGATCAATGACTCATGTCGTGACCGAACCCTGTACCACCTCAAGTATACCGATTGTGTGGTCGTGTGCCCGGTGGATTGTTTTTACGAAGGCGATCAAATCCTTTTCATCAATCCCAACGAGTGTACTGACTGCGACGTGTGCGTCCCGGAATGCCCCACGGAAGCAATCTTCTACGAAGACAACGTACCCGAAAAATGGCAGGACTACATTGCCCTGAACGCTGAGATGGCCCCTCAATACTCGAAGATTTGTGAGAAGAAACCGTCGGGACCGTGGCGCGATCCCTTAGACAGTCAGGTGACTCCGAAAGCGACGAATTCAGGCCTGTTCCATATTGTTGAACACCTGAAAACTGCGTCTTCGGCGTGTTCACGCCGCAATTTCCGCTACGTGGCCTGACGGTCGCGTGCCCAGGGGATGTTGTTGCGGTCCAGCCAGCGAATTGCGATTTGCTCTAGAGCCGCTTTTCGAAAGCCGTACCACTCGTCACGCAGACCCAGCTCAAAGACGGTGTCTTTGAAACGACGGAAAGCACGGTCGCCGTGGACAGCGTTCAGCAGCTGACTCTGACTTTGGTCGTTGTCGAGCTCCATCGCAAAGTCTCGCATGATTTCCCATTCGTGAATCTCAAACTGATCGGGCAGAGAGACATAATTTGACGAACCGTCGATGTCGGTCGCCAGCTTGATCATTTCCGGAGTCGCGTCGCCGTAATATTCATCTTCGTCGAGCTCCCCCTCTTCGAGAACGTGAAATGCGTCACTCGAAAGACCAACCACTTCTCCCGTCTGTCGATTGACGAACGCGCACCATTCGTCCGACTGACCTTCCAGTTCGAACAGCACATCACGCAGCAGGACGGGCGGTCCGGCGGCTGAATTGTTCTCATCGGGTTGACCTGTTTCCTGTGGACTGTCATTCATCGGCAGGACTCGAGCTATTCTTCACGC
>JAWKTY010000026.1:0-91582 GCA_041398865.1 Planctomycetaceae bacterium | reverse complement strand
GGGAATCGCATGGGGACACGGGAATCGCATGGGGGAATCGCATGGGGACACAGCATTGTTGTTGAAATGGTTTTCGGGTTTCAATACCCTGCTGACTGTTGGTTCAGGTTTTTCGGAGGTTTGTGATGGCTCGGTTGGCTCGTGCTGAGGTATTTGCTTCTGACGAAGTGGCGATTGTGCGTGTGATGAATCGCGTGGTGCGGCGTTGCTTTCTGCTGGGTGATGATCCGGTTACGGGGAAGAACTATGACCATCGCAAGCAGTGGATTGACGATCAGCTGGTTCAGCAGGCAAAGTACTTCGGGATTGACCTGCTTTGTCAGGCGATCATCACCGCACAATCACAATGATACAGTTCATTCGGATTGTGCCGGACTGCAGGATGCTTTTACACTGGAGATCAGGGATCTATTGAAGCTTGCCGAATGGTGTCGGTTGGCGTTGCATTCTCAGGGAGGAAACCGATGTTCGAACGAAATTCCACTCCGCCCCCCCGCGCATGGAGAGCGGCGAGAGTCACGGCAACCGGGCCACACTGACGCTGGATCGGCTTTGGGACCAGCTTCCCGGCAGTCGGCACAGAATCGTTCTGCAAGCGCTGGCACGAATGATTCAGCAAACGCCTCCAGTCCGTCAGGAGGTGGGCGATGAGTGACGCAGCCACGGTTCAACAATCCGCACGTCGAGCGGCATCGGTCTTTGTCAGCACGAAGATTCGGGGCGAGCATCTCGACAGGCTGGCCGTTGTCTACGTCCGCCAGTCAAGCCAGAAACAGGTTGACAACAACATTGAATCGACTCAGCTGCAGTATCGACTGGCTGACCGCGCTCAGGCGTATGGCTGGGCAGAATCCCGAGTCGAAGTCATTGATGACGATCTGGGAATCAGTGGCAAAAGCGCCGAAGGACGCAGCGGGTTTCAGCGGCTGATGGCAGAAGTCGCGCTCGGGCATGTGGGAATCGTGATGGGAATCGAAATGAGTCGTCTGGCACGATCGTGTCGCGACTGGCATCATCTTCTTGAACTGTGCGCGATGTTTGGAACACTGCTGGCAGACGCCGACGGCGTTTACGATCCGCGTGATCACAATGACCGACTGCTGCTCGGTCTGAAAGGTACGATGAGCGAAGCGGAACTTCATGTCCTGAGAGGCCGCCTGCGGGCCGGACAACTGAACAAAGCCCGGCGAGGAGAATTCTTCACGCACGCACCGATCGGTTATGTTCGCGACAGGAACTCGCTGCTCAAGGACCCGGATGAACAGGTGCGTGATTTTGTGCAGCTGGTCTTTAGGAAGTTCGAAGAACTGCAGAGTGCATCCGGAGTTCTGCGCTACCTGCACGATCACAGCATCCGGATCGGTGTGCGGGATCATCGCGATGCAAACAGAGGTCGACTGCGGTGGAAGCCCGCCAACCAGTCGACGGTCACCGGGATTCTGCATCACCCGGTCTATGCCGGAGCGTACGTTTATGGGCGTCGCGAAATCAACCCGTCAAAAATGGTCTCCGGCCAGCCGGGAAAGGGTCGCCGCCGGGCCGGTCCGGAAGACTGGGACGTTCTGATTCGTGATCATCTTCCGGCCTGCATCAGCTGGGACCAGTGGCAGCAAAACCAGGAAAAACTCAGGGAAAATGCCTCGCGATACGCTCGCGGCAGCGCTGCGCGAGGCGGTTCTCTGCTGGCGTCCCGGGTTCGTTGCGGTCGATGCGGATGCCGAATGGCCGTGTGCTACGAGGGCAGTTCCAGAGCTCGCTTCACCTGCAATGCGCTCCGCAATCACCTGCATCAGACACAGTGTCAAAGCTTCAATGCTGAACCACTTCACAAACTGATCGAACAGCAGGTCTTCGTCGCCATCTCGCCTGCATCGATCGCTCTGAGTGTGGAAGCGGCGCGTGCCATGGAGTCGGATCGAGCGGCCATCGAAAGACATCACCAGCAGACCATCAAACGAGCCGTCTACGAAAGTGAGCTGGCTCAGCGACGATATCAGGAAGTCGACCCGAGCCATCGCCTTGTCGCCGGTGAACTGGAACGCCGCTGGGAAGAAGCACTTCAACACCAGCGATCTGCTGAAGAAGAACTGAACCGCATTTGACACGACAAAGCAGTCGGCCTGACCGACTCACAGATCGAACACATCCAGTCGCTCTCAAAGAACATCCCCGCGCTGTGGCACAGTCCCGCAGCGTCGCCGACAGATCGCCAGACAATTGTTCGGGCTCTGATCGACGAAGTGTCCGTGGAAGTCATCGACAACAGCGAACGGGTGGATGTAACCATCCGCTGGTGCGGAGGCTACGAAAGCCATCACCAGATGACTCGGGCTGTTGGCTGCTTCGATCAACTCGAGTCGTCTGACATCATCAGACAGCGGATCATTCAGCTCAAACGCCGCGGCCACTGCCATGATGCGGTCGCAGAGAATCTCAATCGCTCGGGGTACCGAACCGCGCAGAACAGTGTTTTCACAAAGGCGGTTGTGTCTCAGCTGGTGCGGCAGCTTCGTGCCGTCGGTGAACCGTGCGAGGCCGTCGGTGGTTACGAAGGCTCCTGGACGCTGCCGCGACTGGCCGCCGAATTAAAGGTGCCCGCTTCCACCCTGCACAACTGGAAGCAACGAGCCTGGCTGACCACCATCGCCAGCGGCAAACGCTGGATTATTCAGGCAGATGAAGAAGAACTGAACCGCCTGAGGCAACTGGCCGAACATCAAAGAGGCCCCCACTGCCGCACACCCCCAACAAACCTCACCACCCCACGAAATCCCGACTAAACCAATCAGGCACAAATCGAATCAAGGATCGCAATATGAATGACTCGTCATGATCGCCTGACAAAGCAGATCAATCCCGAGTTCGAACCGGAAGTGAGAGTATTAGAAATCCTGGGACAGCGGTGACTGCGGAGTAAAGTTTGCTCCGGTAACATCGCCCGAACACGTCGCGCCTCTGATTGTTCTTCGCGCTGTCCCTTTGGGAGTGATCAGGTGCGCATATACGACCGCGTCGATGGAATCGCTTAGCGATCGTGTTGCGCCGCTGGCCATTACGACGTTCACAATGCCGCTGTGATCTGATGATGGAGTCGGCGTTCCTTCTCCAAGGTGCTTTTCCGAATTCGGCGTGCCAGTGATGCCGGCAGAAGTTGCGGGGTTTGGAAAATTGATTCCCAAAGCACTGGCATAGGCGACTGGATAAATGAAGCCGCAATTGCGAGGTTCCGGATCAGAGAACATTCCTGCCGATCCGGCGTTGATATTCTCCGCGATTAACAGAGTGGTTTCGAACCCGTCATAGATATCAGAATAGCGAATACTCTGGTTATTTGCTGACAAAGCGGGCCAAGAAATACCGGTTTCACGGGTCAATGCCGCATCATCGCTATCGTTCCAGTCACAGGACCTGCAGTCTTCCTGTCCCGGGCGCCGGCCGTTCTCGTTCCAGTCAAACCGAATGACGTCGGGGGTATGCAGATCGAGCAATCGAAATGGCAAGCCGCCAGCAAGACGCTGCGTCCGTACTTCGAATTGATTCAGGTCGCCATACCCCATGTTAATCACATAGCTGAGTGCTCCAGGGCCTGCGGCGGTTGAATCGTCGGGACATGTCAGGACCGGCAACCGGTCTCGCCCCAGCGGTCGAAGAGATCCTGACGGTCGAGGTGTGGCAGGCATTCGACTAACCAGTTCATCCCTGCAGTACCGCCGTACCGGACAAGGGTGATTTCGGGTTCGGTCCGCCTCATGCACAACTTGAGTTGCCGGTATGATCCCTCGGAACTGTCCAGCTGCGGGAAACTGCCCTTTGTTCCGTTCGGTCGTTTGCAGTACTGCCAGCCCAACCTGCCGCATGTGATTCAGGCACTCGGTCCGCCGCGCTGCACCGCGAGCGTTCTGAACCGCCGGCAGAATCAGTGACATAAGTGTCGCAATTATCGAAATTACCACCAAGAGTTCGATCAAAGTGAAACCACGCCTGATACCAAACTGGTTCACCGAATGTGTCCGTCGCATTGAAGATTGCTCCCCGGGGTGTCTGGAACAGCAGAGAGTGCAATCCCCAAACGTTTTTCTCGCGGTCACGTCCGTGATCTTTCATCCCAAAAATTCCGCAATCAGAGTTTTCAGGCTTCAGAGCAGTGTTCTTTCCACAGATCAGTGCGAATTACGACGCCGGAAATCAACAAAAATACGCCACCGATGTGATTCGCAAACGGGCGAGAGATCTTCCGTTGATCACGCTGACCAATAAAAGCTACAACGCCAGCTTTGGAGGCGACCCGGCAGGGCAACTTTTTGTTTCAAGATAGGCTGAGATTAACGATAGCGGCTTTCGACGTAAGTCGTTGCTCGCCAACGCAATCATCCCGAAATCGTTGCCGTTAAAGTTTCTCCAGTGTGAAACAACAGAACAGCTGGGAACAGCTGGGGGACACACAATCTTTGCGTTGAATGATACGAAAAGTCTGCTCGATTGGAATGACAGGCGGGGTCCCAACCGGGGACACACCACTTTTCTACTGCAGCTTACCCACGAACAACTGCACTACGGGGCCATTGCTGGAAACTCAACCGAGGGGATCTCATCCGGGGATGGTCGCACGGTCACCGCGAGCAGTCAGGAAGAAATCAGCAGCAACCGTCGTCGACGGTGACCTCCGCACGTTCTGGTGTCGGAAAAACGAAGAAGCCAGTCGATGGAATGAGATTGATCCGGGCAGGCAGCGAATGAACCCCGCCTTGCCCGACCTTCCCTCGGCTGGCCAATCTGCTCGACTGTTGAAACTGTCGGGTGTGACAGGTGGCTTTCAGACCGCGCTGGCTCACCATTTTTCCGACTTTGGATGCTGTTTGGTGTACCTGCGCTTCGCCTGACAGCACTCGACGGCCGCCGCAATCGGACAAATTGGCCCGCCCGGCCTGACCTTCCGGTCAGCCTTTACGTCTTTTGGCGGATTGTCATAGAATGCGGAGTCTGGCGGGTTTTCAGACAATCAGATTTCCTCGATTCCGTCGGATTTCAGCCCTGTCGCTTTTTGTTTTCGGGCTTTTTCATGTTCGTCCGCCGGGTTCTCGACGGAACACCCCGAATTCATCACATCAGAATACCATTTCCCATGATTCGACAACTTCAGGCGATCACGCTGTGCCTTCTGACCACTTCGGCTGTGGCCGTCGCTCAGCAACCGCATCATTCGGAAGTCATCGTCGGCCATCCAGGTGTGACCGCACTGAAGGATGACATTCGCTACCTGATGAGCCTTGCGACTGCCGAAGAACGCAAACAACAGCAGAATATCATCGATTTCGTCGAGCTTCTGGAGCTTGGGCTCGATCTGCAGCGACCCTTGCGGGTCGACCTGCTGACCGGAACCAATCCTCCCGGCTATATCATTTCGGCGGGCTACGTCGACCCGGTTCAGGATCTGCTGGATAACCTGGACGGCTCGGGCTTCGTTTTGAAGAAGATCGATGCTTCGCTGAGTGAGCTGCTGCCTCCGGATACCGGCTGGTTTCGACTGTTGCCGGGAACGAAGGAAGCAATTCTGGTCTTCACCAAACCCGCAGATCACATGCTGCTGCGACAGGTGATCCAGCGAATGTCAGAACCGCTGAAAGCCGTCGCTCCGGTCATTGCCGGGAACGCTTCGATCGGAATTCAGCTGCACAACCGCCAGCAGACACCGGCCGATCAGAAACTTCGGCGGGATTCCTTCGGAGAGATCCGGGCCGTCGAAATGGATTCCCTGCAGCAGCGGCCCTCAGAAACAGCAACTCAGTTCGCTCTTAGAAAGAAGGGGGTTTCGGTTCAGCTGGATGAAATTGAACGGCTGCTGGCGGAAGCCAATTCGGCTTCGGCAGTGATCCATCTGGACAGGAAGGCTCACCATGCCACCGTCACCTTCAAGGCGGACGCCATCGCCGGTTCATCCTTCGCGAAAAGCATGGACGAGTTCGGAAGTCATCCGGATGTCTTTGCATCTGTTCCCCGAGCTGAGGGGTCTGTCCTGTCCGTGCGAGGAAACTATGCTCTGGACGAACTGCGACAGAAGAACGGCGTTGAGACGACTCAGCTGATGGAACAGGACGCTGCCGCTCGCCTTGCTGCCAACAAGACACTTTCCGCTTCAGAAAAAGCGGCCTCAGAAAAACTCGTGAAGGGTTTGATGCAGTTCACTCGGGACAGCATCGCCTCCGGAGCCATCAACGGCTTTGCAGAATCCATTCCCAACCCTAAAGGAGATTTCACGTCATGGGGCGCCATTGCGGTGAAAGACGGGAAAAAGCTGAATGACCTGCTGGCTCTGATCTCAGAAACCGGCAAAGGCAATGTGTTCAAAGGCAATGTGGCCACTGTCGGCGATGTCACCATTCATCAGGTCCAGTTTGCCGAAGGCTATTTTCAGCCATTCGATCTGCTGTTTGAAAATAAAGCCGGTTACATCGGGGTCTCGGATCAGATCATCTGGATTGGAACAGGAGGTCCTGAGAGCCTGGAACCGATGAAGGCGGCGATTCAGAACCTGAAGGAACCCGCAGCAGCCGAGACGGTACTCAGCATCGAAGGAAATCTTCTGATGTGGTCAAAGCGAGCCAAACGCCTTCTGGAAGAAGCTCCGCCGCTGAAGTCCGCCGACGAGCAGACGAAGCGACGTGATCGCCTGAGGTATCTGGGAACGGCCGTTGAAGCCTTCGCCACTCTCGATGACGCTCGGTTCACGATGACCGTGAAGGACGGTAAGGCCCATGGCGAGATTTTTGTCAACCGGGGAGTCCTGACCTTCATCGGACGAATGCTGGCCGATTACTCGAAGAACCATCTGGAATAGTCGATTCGTCACCACATGACCTTCAGAAGTCTGTGGCATCTACGGAGACAGACGACATGACGGACGATTCCGAAATGCCAAACCCGGATCTCTGGTCGGGCTCGTCCGATCCCGCCCCGGATGAGCCTCTGGACGATATCGAGCTGGCCTACCGGGAAGCACTTCGGTCACTGGACGAGGCCGAGCAGCAGGTCGGTTCCGCGCTGATGGAACTGTCCATGGACATGGATTCCGGGGACGAGGTTTCCGAGACGGCATTCACGTCCATTGGGAATGAGCTGGCGGATGACCTGGAAGCAGATCAGACCGAGAACCTTCCGGAACCGCCTGTCATCAGCGAAACTCGGGTGTCGCCGCGTTCCGTGATTGAAGCGGCACTGTTTGTCGGCGGTGAAGCACCGCTCACCGCCCGTAAACTTGCGTCGCTGATCGGCAATGACACCGATACCCGACTGGCCGTGCGACTGATTGATCAGCTGAATGCCGACTATGCCGCCGAACAGCGTCCGTACGAATTGCGGCTGCATGAAGGCGGGTTTCGCATGCAGCTTCGTGAGGATTTCGCGGACGTTGCTCTGAAGGTCTTCGGCATGGGGCCTCGGGAAGTCAGACTATCGCCCGAAGTGCTGGAAGTTCTGGCATATGTTGCATACAACCAGCCCGTGGCGGCAGAAGCTCTGGGAGACATCAGTCAGCGGAATGCCGTCACGCTGATTCGCCAGCTGATCCGACTGAAACTTGTGGAAGTCGAACGCAGCGGCAGGAAACGCACTGAGGTAACCTATCACACGACCGATCGGTTTCTGCAGCTGTTCGGCCTTGAATCTCTGGATGATCTGCCTCAGGCCGACGTCTTCAGCTTCAAGTAGTTCCGGTCGCGTGGGGTCTGATTCAGAACGATGCCCGCGCGGCGCGAGCACCCTCTGTTGAACCGGACCGCGGCGTTTTCAGGGATCAGCACAATTCGGGTGCGGGCGGTTCTGCATCCGGGACCAGAGACCATTTTCAGACCCGATCGTGGTCTCGACATGGAAAGCAGTTCGGTGTCATCAATTCAATGGGCTCCGCTCAGAAGCCTGATCGAAAGCAATCAGTCCTTTCTCATTACATCGCACGTTCGACCGGATGCCGATGCTCTGGGGTCCGAACTGGGCATGGCTGCGCTGCTGCGATCGTTCGGCAAAACATGCACGATCGTCAATGCCACGGCGCCTCCCGCCAATCTCAGCTTTCTGAACCTGGAGCAGCAGATTCTGAAACTGGACGAACACATCGCCACCGCAGACCTGCCTGACGTGGACGTCCACCTGATCGTCGACACGAGCGCCTGGCAACAGCTGGGAGCGATGGCGGAAGTGGTCCAGAAGGCCGGGAAAAAACGTGTCGTCATCGACCATCATGTGAGCTCAGACAACCTTGGAGCGACAGAATTCAAGGACACTGAAGCCGCTGCAACCGGAGAACTAGTCTTCGAAGCCGCTCAGTATCTGGGTTACACCTTCGACGCTCGCACCGCAGCCGCGCTGTATGCGGCGATTGCGACAGATACCGGCTGGTTTCGCTTTCCATCGACGACCTCGTCAACGATGCGAACCGCTGCTGAACTGATCGATCTCGGAGCTGAACCGCACGTGTTGTACAACCTGCTGCACGAACAGCGTTCGATTGCCCGAGTCCGTCTGGCGGGGCGGGTTCTCGGGCGAATGCAGACCAGCTGTGACGGTCGGCTGGCATGGATCTACGCCGATGCTGTCGACCTGAAGGAAACCGGAGCTGTTCCGTCGGACACCGAAAGCCTGGTGAACGAGTGCCTGACGGTCGCCGGTTCGGAAGCGGCCTTCATTGCTGTCCAGCTGCCCAGCGGCATGATTAAATTCAGCCTTCGTTGCCGCCCGCCGCACAACGTTGCCGCCGTTGCCGAACATTTCAAGGGAGGTGGTCATAAACTGGCATCCGGAGCCACCACCGCGGGCCCCATCATCGACGCCATCGAAGTCATGCGACAACGTTTCGAAACCATGCTGGGTCATGCTGCCGCACCTGCATCGACCGACGGCACTGCCTGAGTTAGGCAGACCCGGAGAACCGCACCTTTGCAAAGTCTGCCACTTCTTGTTGACTGGAACGTCCCGCAACGAAAAATGGTAAATATCAGACAAAAGGCCACTGGTCGCCTCTCTGATCCACAGCAGTGTGAACAGGGCAGAGACGTCGTGGTCTGTGCATCCTGGTTTCGGGGCGAAGTGAGGTCGAACCGTTTGGCACCGGCTCGGCGAGTGTCCCGCGTGAACGGACGCGCGTGAACAGACCACAGCGCCAGCCAACTGGATGTCGGGAGTTCATCAATGAATCACAGCTTCCCACCCCGAGGATTTGAGATCGCCGACGCCGGCTTCGGAACAGGCAGCCTGATGCTTGTGGTGCTGCTTTGCCTGGCGCTGGCAGCCTCATGGAGAGTCACCGGATCCCGCAAACAGGTCTTCCTTTGGACCGTTGTGGGGACTCTGTTCGCAGTCTACACCCTCGGGCGATTTCCTCGCTCAGATTACGAAGTCAGCCGCACAAAGCTGTGGCCGCTGCTGCTGTGCGGAACAATCGCCTCAGTGGCATTCGTGGCGACCGTACGCAACATCGTCCGGCGAGAAAGCCTGCGAACAGGAGGAGCGATCGGAGCTTCTGTCGTTGTTGTGACGGCGGCGATCTGCACGTTGTTCCTGATCGCGATCAACACTCCCATGACCTGTGGCCCCGCTCCCCGCCGCATACTGTGCAAAAACAATCTGAAGCAGATTGGGCTCGCCATGCACAATTACCACGATGTTCATCGGACGTTTCCGATGGGCAGTACCAGCGAAGTGCTGCCCGGCGCGTGGGGCATGATGTCTCAGATTCTTCCCTATCTGGAACTCACAAACACATACAACCTGATTGACTTTGAAGCTCCGGGCTGCTGTCAGGCCGTGAAAGTTCTGCAGCAGGCCATTCCGCCCAAACCCGATCCGTCGTCCAACGGCATCACGGCATTTTTCTGTCCCGACGATTTCAATTCCGGAAGCCAGCTGCTGAGTGGACCGACGGGCCCCAGCCCGGCCACCTATGACTGCGGTCTGTTGTTTCCCGGCGACTATCTGGGAGTCAGCGGACACGTCGAAGGCAATCCTGGCTGTTCCGGGATTACCAATGGCAGCGGTACCTTCTATTCACTCAGCCGCACCCGGATGCGTGACATCACCGACGGAAGCAGCAATACCATGATCGTGGGCGAACGCGGAATTCCCTCGGATCGAGGCTGGGGCTGGTATCTGTGCGGCGGCACGGAATGTGAACATTACATCAGTTCAGAACGAGGACTCAGTCCCGGAGCCAATGTGCCGTCGTGGAATGGAACTCTGCGGCGGTTCTGGAGCTGGCATGCCGGTGGAGCTCACTTCCTGCTGGGAGATGGATCTGTGAGGTTCCTGAGCTACAACATGGACTTCGACACATACCGCCACATGTCGACTCGCAGCGGCGGCGAAATCGTCAGCTTCTAAGTCCGGTCGAAGCACTCAATCCAGTGCTCAGGTTTTCAGCCGGGCTGAAGCACTTCGAACAGCGTCTGTGTTCTGAGAATGGCTGCATTTTCCGGGAACGTGTGGAATGCATGCACGACCACACCTTCAGGCAGAACATCGCATTTCAGAAAACTGATACTGGTGGGGCTGTGGGCAGTGGCTCCAGGAAGTGTCAGAGTCAGAGTTGCGTTGGCAGCATCGACTTCGAATTCCCGATGCAGCTGAAGATAGACATCCAGGGGAACATGTTCCAGCTGGTAGCTGCAGTGATAACGAACGGTCGGCAGATCGATCATATGAGTTCTGTAGCCGATCAGTCGGCGACTGATGACTCGGCGATGATCCGGCATTTCCTCATGTTTGCTGGCCACGACTTCCGTGATGACGGCGTCTTCGAGAGTAAATTCCAGAACATGCCCGGAACGTCCCAGGCTCAGTTTGGCTCGCCGCCCTCCACAGCTGATCGTGCTGTGTCCGCAAGCATCAAACAGTTCGGGGTGAATGGTGCGATCGAAAGTCCGCAGCATCATGTCCGCAACATCGGGGCGAATGAGTTGAAGAGTCATTGTGAAGTCCGCTTGATCTCAGACAAAGTATTGCACGGCACAAAGCTGATGATAGCAGTCCTGTCGGGATGACCGCGTGAGAAAAACTCCCGAATCCTGCTGTCTGGATTTTCCATAGAAATGTTGGTTTTGCCGTTGCTCTGAAACATCACCTCTCGGTAGCAACACCTGTTGGATCACGTCGAGCTTTTGATGGGCTCACGGCATCGGCGCGAGCCGCTGCGCTGCTTGTTTTTCGGGTTCCATCGAATGCCATTCAGTCCCGAACGATCCTGAGCAATGCCGGCGTCAGAATTCCGTCACCCATTTCGAGACGGTTTCGGTTGCCGGGCCCTGATGGGTTTCGGAGAACAGGGCGGATGCTTCCGTCCTCCGGAGGTTGAATTCGATCGTCCGAATTCCTCGGCTGCGAGCGACGTGGACCATTCCGGCGGCAGGATACACCAGCCCACTGGTGCCGATCGCGACAAACATGTCCGCCAGCTGCAATGCCTCTTCGATTTGGTCAAGGAAGAACGGAATCTCCCCAAACCAGACAATGTCCGGTCGCAGCCCTCCGAGGCGACCGCATTCCGGACATTCGGTCGTCGTTGTCAGATCGTCGGACCAGCGACATCGATGACTGCAGTGGCAGCAGCGAATTTTCAGCAGTTCGCCGTGCATATGCAGAACATTCACAGCTCCGGCGCGTTCGTGCAGGTCATCGACGTTCTGAGTAATGAGTGTCACCTGCCCGGGCAGACGCCGCTGGAGGTCAGCCAGAGCAACGTGAGCTGCATTGGGTTCGCACTGCTTCAATGCGGCTCGCCGCAGATTGTAAAACTGATGAACCAGACTCGGATGAGCCTGAAAAGCTTCAGGAGTGGCAACGTCCTCAATTCGGTGCCCTTCCCACAAACCTCCGGCGTCTCGAAAAGTGCGAATTCCGGATTCTGCAGAAACCCCGGCTCCCGTCAGAATGACGATCTGTGACATGGAACGATTCTTTCAAGGGCGTCCCGATGGAATGGGAAAGGTCTGCCGTCCGGTTTCATTGGTCTGGGCGATCCCATCAGCTCGCGAATCAGCATCACGGCTTTCGGGCGCTTCCGGACAGTGTACACATTTCAGAGGTCCGGCCGTCGACCAAAGCGCTGGCGGACACGTTTTTCCGAGTGGACTGAGTCGAGTTCAGCGGTGATCGCATTCTGCGACAACCTGCTACACTGCCGCCGGTTTGTATTTGAGGTGACGTCTCGTTTTGGAAATGGCGGTCCTGCGGCGGGCGGATCACCGGCATGAGATGCCCGCTGGTTGTTCGATCGGGAGATTTATGGAAGCCGTTGCTGCACTTCTGGCCCTGACACTGATGGAAATCGTGCTGGGGATCGACAATATCATCTTCATCACGATTCTGACGGACCGACTGCCCGAAGATCAGCAGCCGAAAGCTCGTCAGCTGGGCCTGCTGCTCGCCATGGCAATGCGAATCGGTCTGCTGTTTGTCATCAGCTGGCTGATTCATCTGACAACTCCGTGGTTCCATCTGACATCGCTTGGAATTTCAGAAGGACTGCTGACGGGACTGGCCGGTGAACACTGGGAAGAAGCCAACGGTGTTTCGGGACGTGACCTGATTCTTCTGCTGGGCGGACTGTTCCTCATTCGCCACAGTGTGCGCCGAAAATTCACGAACAGCTGGAAGGTGAACTGAACAGCGGTTCCGACTTTTCGCAGGCGAAGACCTTTGCCGGAGTTCTCGTCAACATTGCCGTGATGGATATGATCTTTTCACTGGATTCCGTTATCACAGCGGTGGGGATGACGGAAAACCTGCCGGTCATGATCGCGGCTGTGGTGCTGTCCGTGATGGTGATGATGATGTTTGCCGGCCGCATCAGTCGCTTCGTTAAAAAGCATCCCACACTGAAAATGCTGGCACTTAGTTTTCTGATTCTGATCGGCGTGATGCTGGTCGCTGAAGCCGCGGGAACTCACGTCAACAAGGGCTACATCTATTTCGCAATGGCCTTTTCACTTGTGGTAGAAGCGCTCAACATTCGAGTTCGTTCCGTGGCGGTAACTCAGTCGGGAGCCAGCGACGACTGATGCCTGAGATGCCCACCATTTCCGTGACAGAGCTGGTCACGGCCTTCAAGGAAGTGGTCGAAGCCACACTCCCACCGGTCTGCGTTCAGGCGGAAGTTTCCAACTGCCGTCGATCCGCTGCCGGACATTATTATCTGACACTGAAGGACGACAGTTCCGAAATCGGTGCGGTCATCTGGAAAATGACTGCCACTCGCCTGAAGTTTCAGCCCAAAGACGGACTGCAGGTGCTGGCCACCGGATCGCTGCAGGTGTATGTGGCTCGCGGCAGCTGTCAGTTTGTCATCAGCCAGCTGCAGCCGCAGGGTGTCGGAGAACTGGAACTGGCGTTCCGGCAGCTGCAGGAAAAACTTCAGAAGGAAGGGCTCTTCGATTCCGATCGCAAACGCCCGCTGCCTCGGATGCCGCGCCGAGTTGCTCTGGTGACGAGCCCCACCTCAGCAGCGGTTCGCGACATGATTCAGGTCATGACTCGCCGCTGGCCCGGTGTGAGACTGGTCATTCTGCCTGTTCCGGTGCAGGGCGAAGGTGCTGGAGCCCGCATTGCCAAAGCTCTGAATGCCGTGAGCCGACTTCCGGATGTCGATGTGGTGATTACCGGTCGTGGCGGAGGCAGCATGGAAGATTTGTGGGCCTTTAATGAAGAAGTGGTGGCTCGCGCTATCGCCGCCTGTCCGGTTCCCGTTGTCAGCGCGGTGGGTCACGAAATTGATGTGACGATTGCTGATCTGGTTGCTGACCGACGAGCTCTCACGCCCAGTGAAGCCGGGGAACTTGTGGTGCCGTCGATGGACGAATTCCGCCAGGCACTGCGCACTCATGGAGTCCGGATGCGGCAGGCGATCAGCAATCGAATCGAGCGTCTGAAACTGAATCTGCAGACGATCGCGGCTCGCAGCGTCTTTCACAGACCGATGACTCTGGTGGATGAACGGCGGCGTCAGTGCGATGAACTCGCGGAACGAGCCGAACGCAGTCTGCGACTGAAGATCGAACGACTGCAGCAGAAGCTGGCGTCGACGTCTGCCTCGCTGGATGCGCTCAGTCCGCTGAAAGTGTTGTCCCGAGGTTATTCGCTGACGACTCTGTCGGATGGTACACTGCTGACAACTTCAGAAGCGATCCGGCCCGGACAGCAGTTGGTGACTCGGCTGAAGACAGGAACTGTCGTCAGCGTGGTTCAGGACGCCCTGCCGGACGAAAGTGACCGGGGAACTTTTCATCACCGCGGTTGACAGCGACTGCTCAGCCTGCGAGCAGGCCCCGGAATTACCGGAAATGATCTGTCCGCACGCTCAAAACTGCAAAACCACCCTCGTCGGACCTGACTGATTTTCAGACATCGATTTTCGAGGGAAACAGCGATCTCCCGGATGATGTTGTGTGTCGAATCGACTATGTTCCGCAACAGTCCGAATTGCGAGCACCCCATGCCCTGGTGGCGGAATAGGCAGACGCACAAGACTTAAAATCTTGGGTTCCAATTGGAGCGTGCGGGTTCAAGTCCCGCCCAGGGCACTTGGGTTTCTGATTTTCTAAACGAGCAGTGGCCAGGCAGCCATGATCAATACGGATGGAAAATTGAACAGATCTGCTGACGCAGCACCGGTGACGGCTGTGATCATTGTTGACCATGGGTCGCGGAAGGCGGCCAGCAATGAGATGCTGCGTCAGGCGGCGGCTCGGTTTGCGGAACAGACGGAATGGCCGATTGTTGAGCCGGCTCATATGGAACTGGCCGAGCCGTCCATCGCGGCTGCGTTTCGGAAATGTGTGGAACGCGGGGCCCGGCGAGTCATCGTGTTTCCGTATTTTCTGTCTCCTGGTCGTCACTGGTCAGAAGACATCCCCGAACTGACTCGCCAGGCTGCTCAGCATCACCCCGGCGTCTCGTGGCTGGTTACCGCTCCCTTTGGCCTGCACCCCGACATGACCGCCATCATCAACAGCCGCATTCAGCAGTGCCTTGCTGCTGCCGGAACATCCGGTCGCTGCGACGTGTGCGAAGGCACGTTGTCCGGTTGTCAGTCATCTGCGATCGAAAAACCCTGAAAGCAGCGACAATCAGATTTCAGCCTGTCGCGACATGCAGAATTCCGCGGGGATTTCCGGGGTGGCGCCGGGTTGAGTGCACACCCAGGCGGCGAGCTTTGCGGCTTGAGCGTGGAGTTCGCTGAGCGGGAGGTGTTTCAGCAGTCCGACGGTGATGGCTGCAGTGAAAGCATCGCCAGCGCCAACGGTGTCAACGACAGCGGTCGACTGACCGGGAAGATCACTGGTGTGGCCGTTCGCATCCATCAGCAGCGAACCATTGGCGCCGCGTGTCAGAGCGATCAGCCGCAGTGAGCAGCGTTGCCGAATCTCGTTCAGAATGGCTGCGTCGCTGCCTGTCAGGTTCAGCAGTGACGCCACCACGGGCAGTTCGTCACTGTTCAGCTTCAGAATGTTGGCCAGTGGCAGCGAATCTCGGATCACGGCGGAATCCCAGAACGGCGATCTGAGATTGATGTCCAGAATTCGGAGGCAGTCAGGCGAGGTCGAGCGAACAAAACGTCGAATGGTCTGTCGCGAAACCTCACTGCGCTGACCGAGCGTTCCGAAGCAGACGGCAGAGACCTGTGGGGCAAATTCCGCGAGTGCATCCGACCACTGCAGATTGTCCCACGCCGTGTTGGCAGCGAACTCATAACTTGCCTGGCCGACTGAATCCAGCTGAACCAGGACTTGCCCGGTCTGTTGTGGCAGCTGCTGCACACAGGAAACGTCAACGTGTCTCTGCTGCAGTTCAGCAATCGCTCGTTGACCCAGATCATCCGTTCCGACAGCACTCAGCATCCAGGCTTTCACGGACCCGCGGCCAACTCCTGCCACGCTGCAGGCAAAGTTCGCCGGAGCTCCGCCGAAACACGATCGATCCGGAAAGATGTCCCACAGAACTTCGCCCAGGCCAACAACATGATCGATGTCTGCCACTTCCGTTTCTCCTGCAAGCAGTGCGCGGGGCGGTGAAGAGATTCTGATCTCTGTAGGTCAGGCTCCCGCCTGAAAGTTCTGATCAGATTGTCAGGCTGGAGCGTGACCTACGGATTGTCAGGCAAAGTTCAGCAGTCTGAGACTGCCTGAACGTATCACAGAACCGGCAATCGGCAGGCTGTGCGATCGGGTTGTCAGATGGCTGCTTCCGTGCAGATGAATTCCAGTCGAGCCGTTACGTTGCCGTCGACGGTCACTTTGCCTTTCATGCAGAAGGCGTTGGCAATGCGTTCCGTCAGTTCAACTTCCAGCTGCATGGTTTCACCGGGGCGAATCATGCGACGGAACTGAGTATTGTTTTGTCGAGTAACCACCGGGACTGCGCCACTGCCGACTTCGATGAGCTTCGAAATCAGAACGGCTCCAGCCTGAAAGCAGGCCTCACACTGCAGAACTCCGGGGAACACCGGAAACTCCGGATAGTGGCCCTGAAAGACAGGCAGGTCGGGAGACAGATGCTTTATGGCGACAATGCGGGTGTCAGAGATTTCCTGAATCGTGTCTAGCCAGAGAAACGGCGAACGGTGAGGAATACACTGCTGAATTTCTTCCGTGGTCATCATCAGGCGGACTTCAGAGTTCGATTTTCAGTTCTTCGATTTTGCGATACAGGCTGGACAGACCCAGCTTCAGCCGTTTGGCGGCTTCTTTCTTGTCCGGACACTGTTTGAGAACACGAGTGATATGCAGGCGTTCGTAGTGTCGCAGCGCTGATCGTAAATCGTCCGTATCCGGCAGACTGCTGCCCATGCCCAGGAGATCCGGAGGCAGATCTGACGGCAGAATCTCTTCACCTTCGCACATCATGACGGCTCGTTCGACGGCATTGTCCAGCTGGCGAACGTTGCCTTTCCAGTGAGCAGCCATCAGGGTGCGAATCGTTTCGCTGGTGGCTCCGGTGACTCGTTTGCCCATCGCTTCGGAATGGCGAGTCATAAAGTATTCGACCAGTTCCGGAATGTCATCCAGTCGTTCGCGCAACGGCGGAATGCGAATCTTGACGCCATCCATGCGGTAGAACAGATCTTCCTGAAAGACTCCTTCTCCGACTTCGCGCTGCAGGTCGCGGGACGTGGCGGCAATGATGCGGGCGCTCACATGCACAGCTTCGGAAGCTCCGGCCGGCATGATTTCCTGGTACTCGATCGCTCGCAGCAGTTCGGACTGAGTTCCCAGTGGCAGCTGAGCGACTTCATCCAGAAACACGGTGCCGGCTCCGGCTGTGCGGAAGACGCCGGGCTGACCGTCTTCGACTCCGAACAGCTGAGCTTCCAGAACTTCGGCCGGGCGAGTCCCGCAGTTGACGGCCAGAAACTTTTCTTCTTTGTTGGGACCGGCGTTGTGGATTTCCCGAGCGAACAGTTCTTTGCCGGTTCCCGTTTCTCCGACGAGCAGCACGTTGGAATTGGTGGCGGCAACTTTTCGAATTGTGTTCAGTGTGTCCTGCAGAATTCGGCTGCTGCCGATGATCTGTTCGAATCCGCCTCGACGGTCCAGATCCTTCCGCAGTTTCTGGTTTTCCTGATACAGCTCCTGAAACTTGAACAGGCGTTTCAGGCGATTGACCAGTTCTTCGAAGATCACCGGTTTGACGAGATAGTCGAAGGCTCCGGCGGTGAACGCTTCCACCGCATTTTCGACGGTGGCATAGGCAGATATGATGAGCACGAACATGCCGGGATTCAGACGGTGCAGGCGTCGCAGCAGCTGAACACCGTCGCCATCGGGCAGCTGGACATCGCAGATCCCCACATCAAAGTCCCGTTCCCGAACCAGCTTCAGAGCCTCGGTGACATTTCGAGCCTTCGCGACCTCGAAACCTTCACCAGTCAGGAATTCTCCAAGCGTTTCACGAATGATGTCTTCGTCTTCAACGATCAGAATGGACTTGTTCAGAAAAGATGGGTCGGGCACGCCGGAATCTCTTTGAAAAACAGGGCGAATTTCAGGTGTGAACGCCCGGCGAGGCTCTCAGATTCAGGAACGATCGCCGGATACTGTGAATAATCGCAGTCCGAGATGCGGGTTGCAAACGGACGGGGAAGGAATCCCCAGAGAACCACCAACGCGGAAGCAATCACAACGGAAATAACGCAGATTCAGACAAGTCAGGTGGGACAGTCGGACTTTCACCATCGGAATTCACGAAGGCGAATCAGCAGTGAGAATCCACCGCACGGTGTGCACACCCTCAACTGCGGAACAGACGTTATCCCGGCAGTGGCGGAGGTGCCGGGGTGAAGTGCGGAGCCAGAGCGGGAACCTGACCGGCAGGCGTCCAGTTGGGCAGGCTGGCAGTCCAGACCAGCGTCTGCGGAGTGATTTCTCCGGCGGCGATGGACGCCGCGATGTGTGCCGGAGTGAATGGACCTGAACTCGCTCCGTTCACGGCCACATGCCATACCATCGGAACCGGCGGCGGTGGAGGGACACTTCCGGGCTGGGGAGCTCCGAAACCGGGCATCATCCGCCCGGCCATCGCCATTCCCAGACCGAGCCCCATGCCGCTGGCAGCAGCTCCACCGGCGGGATTGTTCGCCGCGGCGGTCATGGCATTCCCCATCTGAAACTGCTGATAGCGATCCATGTCGCCGATGACTCCCATGCTGGTGCGAGCATCCAGAGCTTTTTCAACAGCTTCAGGCAGAGAAATGTTGACGATCAGCAGTTGGGGGATTTCCAGACCGTATTCGTCATCAATCCGGCTCTGAACCTCCAGTCGCAGCTTCTCACCGAACTCGCGATAGTGGCCGGCCAGATCCAGAGCTGCCACGTGCGACGAGCCGATGACTTCTGCAAACGTATTGATGATGATGGAACGCAGAAGCTCAGTCACTTCGTCCGTATCGAAGACCTTATCGGTGCCGACCAGTTCTTCAAGGAGTGCTCGAGGGCTGACGGCTTTGACCGCATAGGTCCCGAATGCTCGAATACGAATCGGCCCGAATTCCGGATCCCGCAGCATCAGCGGATTGGGAGTTCCCCACTTCAGGTCGGTGATCTGCCGAGTGCTCACGAAATACACTTCAGACCTGAACGGACTGTTGAAACCGTATTTCCAGCCTTCCAGAGTGCTGAGAATCGGCAGATTGTCTGTCTTCAGTTCGTAGTTGCCCGGTTCGAAAATATCCGCCACCTGGCCTCGCTGAACAAAGACAGCCATCTGCCCCGGCCGGACAATCAGCTGAGCTCCGTGCTTGATTTCGTTCTGATATCGCGGAAATCGCCAGACAAGGGTGTGACGGGAATCGTCCACCCATTCAATGATATCGATCAGTTCATGGCGAAGCCGTTCAAACAGGCCCATCACGGGTCTCCCGAAAAAGACAGATCAAAACTTCATCATGCGGCACCTTCCTCAGCGAGGCGCCACGGTGGCGAACTAACCCCGAAACATCTTCGCTCGCGACTTCTGCATTTCATACGTGTACTGCATGATGTCGTAGGCGTTCATTTCACACAGCAGTCGAGTGACTTTCGCGTGCGTCGCGTCGTCCAGTGATGCTTCCACGTCTTTCATGATGTCCACCAGGCGAGCTTCCTGGTCGGCGATTTCTCTGTCCGTGATCACGCCGTCTTCGAAGGCGCGCACAAAACTGGTCAGCTGTTTGGCGTATTCGTCAATCAGGGGTTCGTTGGTTTCCGGGTCAATCCAGCTTCTGCGAGCCATGATGGTTGGTCTTTCAGTTAAAACAGAGCAATAGGTGTGATGAAGTTGATACGTCGTGTTACGAATCCCGTCCTTACAGCTGTTCGACAAGGTTCCGCATTTTTGTGAGTTGCTGCTGAAGTTGCGAACGTCCGCCGGAACTCTGCAGAGTTTCCTTCCATTCGTCGGTCAGGAAATCCATTTGAGTACATTCCAGAACGGCAGCAATTTCCTGCATGTCTTTTTCCAGCCCCTGAGCCGACGGGATAAATTCTGCCAGTGATTTTTCCACATCGTCACTGCTGATCACGTCACGACCTGCGACCAGAGCCAGTCGGCGAGCTGTCAGGACGACGCTTTCGATGTCCGCTCCACTGAGTCGTTTGTGGCGTTCGTCCAGCACGATGCTGTCCATGTCCACAGCCATTCCGTTCTTGCGTCCCATGACTTTGAACATACTGCGAACTTCTTCCTCGTCATGAGGATAGAACAGCGGAATATGCACTTCGGCCCGTCCCTGACGTTTCAGGTCGATCGGCAGCAGGTCGGGGCGGCATGTCAGCAGCATCCACAGAATACGGCCTCGGTATCGAGTATCGCCCATCTGCTGAGCGATCATGGAAAAGATGCGTCCGCTTGTTCCGCTGTCTCCGCTTTGATTGCGGTCCCCCAGAGCCGCGTCGGCTTCGTCGATGATGACGATCACCGGGCCCAGGCTTCGCAGCACGGTGAGAACTCGCTGCAGATTGCCTTCGGTTTCTCCCACGTACTTGCTGCGAAAGTTCTTCAGCTTCACGCAGGGAATGCCAATCGATCCGGCATAGCATTCCGCCAGAAAGGTTTTGCCGGTGCCGACGGGGCCGCAGATGAGATAGCCCATCGGAGCGGCCTCTTCGTGGCCGTCGTTAATCAGCTGAGCATCCTGTTTCAGTCGACGAACGCCGGCTTCGTGGCCGACGACCAGGTCCAGCGTATGTTTGGGTTCGACAAATTCCAAAAACCCTCCACACTGACGTTCGATGGCGGCCTTCTTCAGAGTTCGAAAGCGTTTGCTGGAAACTCCTCCCGAACGCACGGCCTGAGCCAGCAGCTGCTCGAGACTCAGCAGACTCAGGCCGTTCGAATTGCTGATCAGCTGAGTGGCGGTCAGAGTTTCATTTCCGTCTGCGGACTTCAGCTGTTCGGCTCGACTGTCAACGAAGCGTTTTCGAGCGTCTTCGTCGGGCATCGGCACTTCCACCGTTGCCACATAGGGGCTCTGCACCAGCCGATCGTTCACTTCCGACAGGCTTTCGCAGATCAGGAAGAAAGCCATGTTCGTGCGGCGGATGTAAGGATTGCGAGCCCAGTCCAGAAACCGGACGACCCGAGACGCAATGGTTCCTGAAATCTGCACGGGATCACCCGGCGGAATCAGATACTGACCGTAATCAAAAACAACGGCCAGCCGTTTGCGCTTCGCGGGATCATCTTCCACCAGGTACCGTTCAATCAGCTGATCCAGAGTCAGCAGAATGTCGTCCGGTTTTCGTGACCAGTTGCGAAACGTTCCAAACAGCCCGGTCAGTTCCCGCATCATTTCCTGATGACGTTCCGGATTGCGGCCAGCCAGAGCCTGCAGACCATTGCTGAGATTATGCTGCAGCACAATGTCCCAGCGACCGAACAGATATTCCCCCAGAAACGACGTGAGGCTCAGGAACTCCGTCCCGTTCGGCCCTTCACACGGCACCAGATCATGAACGTTCCCGTGCAGAATGAAGAAACAGGAATTGCCCGCAAAATACTGTTCCGCGATATCCCGAGCCCAGCTCGGATACCAGCCCGGCAAATCCAGATTTGCAGGTTGTGAGTCTTTATCGGACATGGAGTGTTCGGTTTTCAGTGTTCGGGCAGCGGGTTGGGGGGAACGACATGTGTTCATTGGCCGCGAAGCGGCAACAGCGAATAGCCGTGGGCGTCAGCCGATGGGCAACGGATTTTCAAACGCGGTCAAAGCCGCGAAGCGGCGACAGAGATCAGCCATGTTGTTCATTTTCAAACAGGTGCTGTTCATCAAAAGTGATGCCGTGTTTCTGCAGGAACTGAACATACTCCTCCTGAAAGGTTTTTGTTCGGTGGTGTTCACGCTGGTTTTGATGCTTAGACCTGAACCGAATTCAGCTGAGAACCACTCGATCAATCTCAAAGTCAGCCAGCCCGATTCTGTGTCCGAAATCTTCGGCGATCTGACAAACGCTCGACACGATCGTTGTTGCGACATCAGTTCTCTCCGCACGTCTGAACCAACCGCTTTCACTTCTTTTCTCGTAAACAGAAGCGCCCGCGATTCGGTCCATTGCGGCGGCCGTTCCGACCGGCCGATTATGTGCCGAACAGTCGACGGAAATATTATCTGATTGGCCGCGTGCTGCCGTTCCATTTCGGACAACTTCAACCAGTGATGGCTGCCTTTGAGTGCAGAAACGAATTCTTCACGTGCCAGCTGACCCAGAGTTGCGTAGGCATCCGGGGCACTCAGCCAGTGTTCGATTGATCGTGATTGGCTGGAGCGAGTCATTGGAAATCGCGGCACTTCCATCACGAAATCGGACAAACTGAGCTGCATGCCCATTTTTCGCAGTGTTTCCGCTGCCCACTCATTGCAAAATTGACACCCTGTTTCGCCCGAGCCTCCTCGACAACCGGATCAGGGTCCGTTTCACAACAACCTCTCCTCCCTTCCATCCGGGCATGATTCAAAACTCAACAGACGGCGTCTCAGGAACCAGAAGGTCTGTCCGCCACAGCCTTCAGCCAGTCCTCTGGACTCTCAGCTCCCAAATTCCCGTCAATTCAGCTCTTTCTGAGCCGGGCCGAGATCTTTGGTTTCTGAGGTGACGTTGGCGGTTTGCGGGGTGATCATGCCCATTTCCATTTCGAACTGCTTCAGAGCGTCTTCGGCCATGGAATTTTCAACGGCCTGTTCGCGTTCGATGGCTTCCAGACCTTCAGTGGACAGGTCGGCGGTGACTCGAGCCTTGGCTCGGTTCTTGTCGATCTCGTCCTGCAGCACGCCTTCGATTTTGCCGAGGTCAGTGGTGATGTCGAAGTTGAAGTTGCCGGCGATGTCAGCCAGTTCCGCTTCCGCGCGGCTCATCTTGATTTCGGCATCGTATTTCTTGATCTTTTCCTGGATCTCGCCGACCTTCTTTGTGGCGTGCTTGATCTTGGTGATGTTGTTTTCGTAGGCCTTTTCGTGCATTTCCAGCTGAGCCACGTTTTCGGCCATCTGGTTTTTCGCCTTCTGCATTTCCAGAGCAAACTTGGCAGCGGTTTCACGGTCACCGGCCTGCAGCATGGATTTCACTTTGGCTTCCAGCTGTGCCACATGGCGTTTGTCGCCTTCGACCTGACGTGAGACTCGTTCCACCAGAGCTCGATACTGAGCCAGCCCTTCTTTGCCGCCTTTTAACTGTTCAACGGCCTGATCATATTCGTACTGCATCTGAGCAATGGGGTCGGCGGTCCAGAAGAAATTGGCCAGTTTGTTCATCTGAGCCTTAAATGCGCGCCACATCTTGCCAATGATCATGAATCTGATTCCTGTCCGGTTGTTTACAGAGAAGATAGTCAAATGAAGCGCAGAAGCCCGGCCGCGACCTCATACCCGATCTGAACTGATTTAGCCCTCGTCAGCTCGCCCCAAACGGCAGTCTGACAGATCGGGATCACGGAATTCCGTCTGTCTGGTATGGTACAGCGACAAATCCTGCTGTCCAACCGCGCCCAACGAGCGGCTGCTGTTCCCTTGAAATTGCCCGGCCGAGACTCGGCAGGGCTTCACTGACGGGATTCCCCCGCATCCTGGGAGAATTGAGTATTTCCCGAATGCAGGGAGTGCGGCTGGGGGCTGTTTGCCGGGGTTTTTGAGCTGCGGGCTGCCTGGATTTGGAAAAACCGGAGAGCCGCTGTGGTCTTGTGACTTCAGCTTGCTAATGTGCTGCACAAACGGCAGAGCCCGATTGCGACTCGGAAACGCCTGAGCTGGTCTCCTGATCAGATAACGCATCCAGCGTCGTGCGAAGTGATTATCAGCAAAAAAATCTAAGCCATGTCCTTTACCATACCACCTTCCATCACGCCGCCCGTCCGAACTCTGATGGGCCCCGGTCCCAGTGACATCCATTACAGCGTGCTGGCCGCAATGTCAGCCCCGACCGTCGGTCATCTGGACCCGTATTTTCTGAAGATCATGGACGAAGTGCAGCAGATGCTGCGGCAGGTCTTTCAGACACGAAATCAAATGACCATGGCCATCAGCGGTACGGGCAGTGCCGGAATGGAAACCTGCGTCGTGAACCTGATCGAATCGGGGGACCGCATGGTGGTGTGTCAAAATGGCGTGTTTGGCGGTCGGATGGCGGACGTCGCCGATCGTTGCGGAGCGAACGTTCTGAAGCTGGAACGTCCTTTTGGGGAAGTCTTTACTCCGGAAGAGATTGCGGCGGCAGTTGCAAAACATCAGCCCAAGGTTGTCGGAATCGTCCACGCGGAAACCTCCACCGGAGCTCTGCAGCCTCTCGAAGAAATCAGCCGGATCGTGCATGACGCCGGCGCGATGCTGCTGGTGGACTGCGTGACGTCACTGGCCGGGTTGCCAGTGGAAATCGACCGCCTGCAGATTGACGCGGCATACAGCGGATCCCAGAAGTGCCTAAGCTGTCCGCCAGGATTGGCTCCGGTCACCTTCAGCCCCCGAGCTCTGGAAGCTATGGATGCCCGCAAACAGAAGGTCAACAGCTGGTATCTGGATATCGGGATGCTGCGAAACTACTGGGGCGCGGATCGAGCCTACCATCATACAGCGCCGATCAATATGAACTTCGCTCTGCATCAGGCTTTGCGACTGGTTCTGCAGGAAGGTCTGGAAGCTCGATTTGCTCGGCACCGAATGCACCACGAAGCTCTGCGAGCCGGATTGGCGGCCATGGACATTCAGTATTCCGTTGCCAAACCCGAACACTGCCTGCCGATGCTGAATTCCGTGCTGATTCCGGAAGGAGTCGACGACGCCACAGTTCGCCGTCGCCTGCTGACGGAATTCGGAATCGAAATCGGTGGCGGACTGGGGCCAATGAAGGGCAAAACGTGGCGAATCGGCCTGATGGGCGAAGCGGCCAGCCAGAGAAATGTGCTGCTGTTCCTGGCAGCTCTGGAAAAATGCCTGACCGGCAGTCGGGAAGCGAGTCCAGGTGCGGGAGTTGCCGCAGCCAACAAATATTATGGAGAGACCGGAGCTGCCTGATCAGTGCTGACGCAAATCGTTCACCTTGACGCTGCTGAGCGGTCTGCCGGAGTGAAGCGCATCCGTGACCGTCAGACCTCCAGCAAAACAAACCCCGGATCGATCAGATCGACGTGAGACTCTGTTTTTGCGAGTAGGAAGACGCCGGTTTCAGCGGACGCCTTGGGCGAGGTCGGCTTACACAGATTTACGAAACACATTCTTCGAAACTCAACCTGTTTTCAAAACGAAAGAGAGACTTTCAATGAGCATCGCAATTACCGGAGTTCACGCTCGGGAAATTCTGGACAGCCGCGGCAATCCGACGGTGGAAGTGGACATCGAACTGGAAGACGGCACTCTGGGCCGAGCCGCCGTTCCCAGCGGCGCCAGCACGGGAGCCCACGAAGCCTGCGAACTGAGAGATTCCGGCAACAAAAACCGTTATCTGGGCAAAGGCGTTCTGCAGGCCGTTCAGAATGTGAACGAAGAAATCGCCGACGCAATTCTGGATCAGGATGCGTTTCAGCAGAGCACCATTGATGGCATCATGCTGGCTCTGGACGGCACAGAAAACAAATCCCGTCTGGGTGCCAACGCCATTCTGGCCTGTTCTCTGGCCGTGGCTCATGCCGCTGCTCGAGTCAGCCTGATGCCGCTGTTCCGGTATCTGGGCGGTGTTGGAGCCAACTGTCTGCCCGCGCCGATGATGAACATCATCAACGGCGGCTCCCACGCGAATAACGGCATCGACATTCAGGAATTCATGGTCATGCCGCTGGGATTCGATTCCTTCAGCGATTCTCTGCGAGCCGGCACGGAAGTCTTCCATCACCTGAAGAAGGTTCTGTCCGACAAAGGCCTGTCAACCGCCGTTGGTGACGAAGGCGGCTTCGCTCCGGACCTGAAAACCAATCAGGAAGCCATCGACGTCATTCTGAAGGCCATCGAAAACGCCGGTTACAAGCCCGGCGAGCAGATCAAGATCGCTCTGGACTGTGCGTCGACCGAGTTCTACGACGAAAAGACCGGAAAGTATACGCTGGAAGGCAAGTCCATCGGTTCGGACGAAATGGTTGACCTGCTGGCATCATGGGTCGACAAGTACCCGATCTGCAGCATCGAAGACGGATGTGCCGAAGACGACTGGTCCGGCTGGAAGAGTCTCACCGACAAAATCGGCGGCCGCTGTCAGCTGGTCGGTGACGACCTGTTCGTGACCAACGTGAAGCGTCTGCAGCAGGGTATTGACAAGGGCATCGCCAACAGCATTCTGGTGAAGGTCAGCCAGATCGGAACGCTGACCGAAACCATTCAGGCCGTTCAACTGGCCTCCAGAGCAGCTACACGGCTGTGATGAGCCACCGGTCCGGCGAAACAGAAGACAACACGATTGCCGACCTGGCCGTGGCTCTGCGAACCGGACAGATCAAAACCGGTTCCGCCAGCCGCACCGACCGCATCTGCAAATACAATCAGCTGCTGCGAATCGAAGAAATGCTCGGCCAGAACGCGACCTTCGGCGGAACGATTTCCTAACGTCGCCCGAAGCCCATGCCCGACGGTGTGAAGCGGCTTTTGCTGTCAGCTTTGGAGGTCAGGCTCCTGCCTGAATATTCGGATCAGATTGTCAGGCGGGAGCCTGACCTACCGTTCGTGCAAAAGTCCCAGGGGACAGAAAGAAAAAGCGGTCGTTCGCAGGGGCGGCCGCATTTTTCTTGCGCTTCGGGCAACGATCGGACGTCGAACGCTCTGCTTCGCTTCGACCACAAACATGCGGGTAAGCTGACATGGTTCTCATCTCAGACGTCATCCGGATTCTGGGGGAGAAGACGCGAGGTGGGAGCGATTTCCATCAACCGGATTGACGGATTGGTTCAGCCAGGGGACCTTTCCTATTTGACGATGACGAACCTGCGATCGCGAATTCATGCATTGGATGCGATCGGTTTTGCGGGGTTACGGCGTCCGTGACCGGAGGATTCCGAATGCTGAAGCGTGCTGTTTCTCTGACATTGGTGATGGTGCTGTGCGGGGCCGGGCCGCTCTCGGCTCAGGATGAGCTGGATCAGCGAATTGATGACAGCGTTCAGAAGGCTGTTCGGTGGCTGGCCGATCAGCAGACGCCCTCCGGGGCATGGACATCGGAAGACTTTGGCGAATCCACAGCGGCAACGTCGCTGGCAGTCATGGCCATGCTGGCGGCCGGTCATGTTCCCGAAGAGGGGCCGTATGGACGGCAGTTGACAAAAGGAGTCGGCTGGGTCCTGCAGACTCAGCAGCCCGACGGTCTGCTGGTCGGTTCGGTTCGCAGTCACGGTCCCATGTACAGTCATGGCATTGCCACACTGATGCTGGCGGAAGTGTCGGGCATGGTGAATGTCGATCAGGCCGATCGCTGCCGTCGAGGGCTGGAGAAAGCTCTGAAGCTGATTGTGGATGCTCAGCAGACTCCGAAAAGTCAGCAGCACACCGGCGGTTGGCGGTATCAGCCGACCAGTTCCGATTCTGACCTGAGTGTCACCGCTTGGCAGCTGCTGGCGTTGCGAGCCGCCAAGGATATCGGTTGTGATATCCCCAGCCGCAATATTGATCTGGCCGTTGAATACATCCGGCGTCTGCGAGTCCTGCGAGGAGGCGGATTCGGTTACATGGCCGGTCACGGAGCCACGCTGACTCGTTCCGGCTGCGGAATCGTAGCTCTGGAAGTCTGTGGTGAACATCGAACGGCGGAAACGATGGCCGCGGCGGGATTGATTCTGTCCCGGCCGCTGACCCGGGACGAGCACTATTTCTATTACGGGGCCTACTACTGTACGGTCGGTATGTATAAAGTGGGCGGCAGTGAATGGCAGGAAGCTCGGCAGCAGCTGTACGAAATCATTCTGAAGGCGCAGGAATCGGACGGACACTTTCAGCCCGTCCAGGGAAGTGAACGCGGCGCCGGGGCGGCTTATGCCACGTCCCTGGCTGTGCTGGCCCTGGCCATTGAATATGGGTATCTTCCGATTTATCAGCGCTGAATTCTTTGGACATCTTCGGCACCGAAACCTATGCCACTCTTCGGGATCTTCTTCGCTCCGCTGCCTTGCGACTTCTGGTCAGCGTATTCCGGACGTCCGTTTGTTCACTGCCTGGAATGCGACGTTCCACTGCTGGAATCCAGTGCCTACATCGTGCAAAAGCGGATTGTGGCCGGAGAAACGGTCTTCGAAATGGCCGTCTGCAACGGCTGCCGTGAGGAAATGGTGAAGCAGTATTCCGAAGAAACCCGACAGAACATTTCGAATTTCATTCGGCAGCAGGTTCAGGAAAGTCTCCGCAGGGAAGAAGGCGGACTCACGCTGTCCGACCTGCTGGAAGTTCGTGAAATTGAAGATCCGGAAGAAGGAGCTCAGCTGCTGAAAGAATGCCTGGAGCAGTGCGTTGTGTGCGGAAAGCCTCGGTCGGCCTGTCATCGCTATTCGCTCTCCGGACTGTGCCGCAGTGACGAAATCATTGCTCAGGTCAGCCCGTTCGCCCGAACTCCGATGCTGATCTGTGAGACCTGTGGACAGGGAATGGCCAGTCTGATTTCTCAGCAGACCCGTGATTCATGGGACCGTTTCATGGAGAAGCATTTCGGCGGCCCGCCCGGCATCGAAGTGGATTCGCCAGCCGGATATCCGATGGGATTTTAGTGCATGGCAGATTCCGAAAGCGAACACACACCCGCCGAACAGCAATTCGAACAGCCGCTGGCCATCGCCGATCGACTGGTTCTGCTGCTTGCTGAAGGCCTTGGGCTTGGCCGAATCCGATTCGCTCCCGGAACATGGGGCAGCCTCTGGGGTGTGCCGCTGGGCTGGCTGCTGGCAGAAGCGTCTCCGACGACCCGACTGATGATTGCCGGGGTCATGTTTGTTGTCGGAGTTCCGTTGTGTGGTCGAGCCGCTCTTCTGCGAAAAACGAAGGACCCGGGAAGCGTGGTCTGGGACGAAATTGCCGCGTTTCCTATTGTGTACGCCTTCGTCCCGCTAAGTTCCGGTCGACTGTGGCCACTGCTGATCGCCGGGTTTGTGTTGTTTCGAGTCTTCGATATCTGGAAACCGCCTCCGGTCCGGCATTGCGATCGACTGAGCGGCGGCTTCGGCATTATGATTGACGACTCTGTCGCCGCCGTTTATGCCTGCCTTGCGCTGATGATTCTGAACGCAGCGATCAGCTGAAGTGGCATCAGTTGAAATGGACAGTGGCCAACCCGACACGAGCTCACGCTCGAAGGACGGACGATCGTGACGAATCAGGACTTCAATCCTTACCAGGCTCCGGTCACAACGGATGTCATCTCTGAATCGAGCTCCACCGAAAAAAGTTACGCTCGGCGAGCCACCATCTGGACCGTGATTGTGGCTTTGAATCTCCCGGTCGTCACGTGGTTTGGAATCGCGGTGACTGAAGGTGCAGCTCGACTGGGAATGGTTGTCGGGGTGCTGGCGGTCTGGGGAACCGGCATGTCACTGAATCGGACTCATCCTCGAGTCATTTCGTTCGTCAATGGCGGAGGAATTCTGACCGCCCTGTCACAATTCTTTCCCATGCTGCAGATGTGGGCGGGGATGGCTGCGCTGACGCTGGTCAGCATCCTGTTCATGGCGGAAGGCAGTCCGCCTCACCGCACCGTCGGCCGAAGCCTGACCGCTGTCACCCTGACGACGCTCTTCACTGCAGCGATCGTCATCGTCGCCGGTTGCCTGCTTTTCGGCTTCGTTCGGCTGGTCGGGGCTGGGTTCCGCAGGCTGATGAGTTGATTGGCCTGAGCGACGGTGTCAGCAAGCAGAGGTCGATGCTGATCTATGTCGTGCGCATTGTCCTGGATTTCCTCAGAAGGTTGATCCTCGCAGGATTTGAAGACCGCTGATGAGATCCGCCGCTGAAAATCTTTCAGAACCGGGAGAAATGGTCGTCCCCACCGAGGAAAAACAGTATGCTGACCGGACGCATCATTCAGGAGTGACTGATGATCCCCGCCGAATTCTGCCCCACCTGCTTCCTGCCCGTCCGATTTCTGCCAGCCCGCCGTTGGCGTACCGGGGTTTGTCTGGTCTGTGCCGTGTCGATGCTGACGTGCCCGACCGCGCGGGGTGATGATGACATTCAGACACTGGACGGTGCAGCGGTTGAATATTTCGAAAAACATGTTCGTCCACTGCTGGCCGAACACTGTTACGAATGTCATGCCGGCGGCGAAGTGAATGGCGGTCTGCGAGTTGATTACCGGGACGGCATTCTTGTCGGCGGAGATTCGGGCAAAGGACTGGTTCCCGGATACCCGGACGACAGCCTGCTGATTCAGGCGGTTCGGTATAATAACCGCGATCTGCAGATGCCGCCTCAGAACAAACTCAGCGATCAGCAGATTGCCGTTCTGGAACAGTGGGTATCGATGGGAGCTCCGGATCCTCGCGACACCATGCCGCAGTCCACTCATGCAGTGACCGGAATGAGTATCGAAGCTGGGCGTGAGTTCTGGTCGTTTCGTCCGTTGCAGGAGGTGACGATCCCCGAAGTCCGGCAGTCGGAATGGGTTCGAAATCCGATTGACGCATTCGTCCTGGCGAAGCTGGAAGCAGCAGGACTGCGGCCCGCTGAACCCGCGGATCGGCAGACTCTGATTCGCAGAATCACCTTTGATCTGACGGGGCTTCCGCCATCTGTGGATGACGTGCAGCGGTTCGTGAATGATTCGTCTCCGGACGCATGGGAGAACCTGATCGAGCGGCTGCTTGATTCGCCTCAGTATGGAGTTCGCTGGGGACGCCACTGGCTGGATGTCGCCCGGTACGCGGACTCCAATGGCCTGGACGAGAACATCGCCTATGGAACGGCCTGGCGTTATCGCGATTACGTGATTGATGCCTTCAACAATGACAAGCCGTTCGACCGTTTTGTTCTGGAACAGCTGGCCGGCGATCTGTTACCGGAAGCCAGTCGTGAGACAAAAACAGCCACCGGTTTTCTGGCACTCGGAGCCAAGGTGCTGGCCGAGCCGGACATGGAAAAGCTGGTCATGGACACCATCGACGAGCAGATCGACACAACCGGCAAGGCATTTCTGGGGATGACTCTGGGCTGTGTGCGTTGCCACGATCACAAGTTCGATCCGATCCTGCAGACTGACTACTACGGCCTTGCTGCCATCTTTCGCAGCACTCGAACATTCTCTGAACAGAAGAACGGAGCGATCAAATTCTGGCATGAACATTCGTTTGCCGACGACGCCGAGAAGGAACGACTGAAGCAGGTCGAATCGGAAATCAAACAGAAGGCCGGAGCTGCGTCGACCTATCGCAACCAGGCCATTGCCGCCATCCGAAAAGAAGCTCAAAGCCGCGCGACGGAGTACCTGATGGCGGCCACGCAGTTTGAACCATCAGCAACGTTTGCTGAAGTTCAGATGATGGCGGAACGTTTCAATTTGCATCCAGGAATTCTGTATCACTGTCGGCGGCACCTGAATTTTCATCGTGACGACGAACTGTTTGCTGCATGGGCGGAACTGGCCGCCGAAGGTCCGCAGGCCGTGGAAGAATTCTACCGCCCTCTCTTTCTGGCGGCGTCCGGCAAGGATGCTTCGGTGCCGGTGGAGCATCTGCCGCTGGTGGACTCAGCCAAAGCCGGACTGGCCGATGCGTCCGGATTTCTGGCTGTGCCGCCTCGCCCCGAACAGGCCTTCGATCAGCAGACTCTGGAGGAATACCATCGTCTGGCTGAGGAAGCTCGGGTGTTCGAAAGTCAGTCGTTCGATGAAACGTCGGCTATGGGTGTTGCCGAACAGGAAACAGTGGCCAGCCTGCCGATCCATATTCGAGGAAGTCATCTGAATCTGGGCGAACCGGCGGCTCGCTGTGTGCCTCAGGTGATGCAGGTTGCCGGAGAAACTTTGGACTTCCCGGCCGATCAAAGCGGTCGGCTGCAGCTGGCTCAGTGGCTGACCAGTCGGCAGCATCCGCTGACGGCCCGAGTCTTCGTGAATCGAGTCTGGGGGTGGCACTTCGGTCGAGCTCTGGTGGATTCGACAGAAAACTTCGGCGTGCTGGGAGGGCATCCGAGTCATCCGGAACTGCTGGACTGGCTGTCGCTGCGATTCATGGAATCCGGATGGTCGGTGAAATGGCTGCATCGGATGATCCTGAGCTCTCAGACGTGGCAGATGGCTTCGGCTCACGCGGACGAGCAGCCGTGCGTTGACGCTGACCCCGAAAATCTGTTGTTGTGGAAGTTCCGTCTGCAGCGACTGGAAGCGGAACAGATTCGCGATGCTGTCCTTGCTGTTTCCGGACGGCTGGATTCGACTCTCGGCGGTAAATCCATTCCTCTGCGAAACCGTCAGTTCGTCTTCAATCACACGTCGGTCGATCACACTCGGTACGACAGTCTGCGTCGCGCAGCTTATCTGCCGATTGTTCGCAACAATCTGTACGTCTTCTTCGAACAGTTTGATTTTCCCGACCCCACAATGCCGACCGGCCATCGCAATTCCACCACTGTCGCGCCGCAGGCGCTGTTGATGATGAATGCCGATCTGGTCATGGATTCAGCCTCCGAATTTGCTGAACGTCTGCTGGCGTCGGGATCCGATGATACAGAACGAATTCAGCAGGCCTACCGTCAGGCATTCGGCCGATCGCCGACCGATGAAGAGACTCAGCGAGCACTGGCATTCATCGGCGAACTCACATCCGTCGGAGCCGACGCGGCAACCGAGCCCGGGAGTCGCGATCAGGCATGGTCACTGCTGTGTCAAAGTCTGTTTGCGGCGAATGAGTTTATCTATCTGAGGTAGATCGCCCGGACGGGGAGATGTCGCATTCGATGAACCCTCTGGTGTACCACATTGTCAGCGGCCACGCATTCTTTTTCGGAATGGCTCTGCTGCTGGCAGGCTCGCTCGCTGCGTTCAGCCGGAACCGACTGATCCTTCGCTCGCGAACTCTGATGATGATCATTGGAATTCTGCTGGTGTCGGTTTCCTCGACACCTCTGCCAGTGTGGTTCAAGGTGACGGCGGCGGCAATCGTTTCAGGATGGATCGCCACGCGGTTTTGCCGGCGCACTTCCCGAAGCGGAGTCGCAGCAGATGTTCCGCAGGGACCTGTCGCAAACCTGCCGATACAGGAGCCAGATCTACTCAACACGCCGCAGCAGGTGAACAATCGACGCGCATGGCCCGTGAAACTGTTTGCTGTCATGTGCATCGCCGGCATCGTTCATGAAGCACTGTGGATGTCGCTGCCGAAGCTGGCTCCCGCCAAATCACGGACATTGACAATCGTCGGTGATTCCGTCACGGCAGGAGTTGGCGGCGATGAAACTTCGGTCACCTGGCCGGAGCTATTGGCCAATGAACATCGGCTCACGGTGCAGAATCTGTCGCATATCGGCGAAACAGCGGCTTCGGCGCTGGATCGAATCGAAGACATTCCCATCGATTCATCTGTGGTTCTGGTGGAAATCGGAGGCAACGATGTTCTGGGTTCAACAACCCCTGAAGAATTCGAAGACGACCTGAATCGACTGCTCGAATTCCTGCAGCATCCGAATCGGCAGGTCGTGATGTTCGCCCTGCCACTGCCGCCGTTTCACGATCGGTGGACCGAAATCCAAAGAAACGCGGCGACAAAACACGGAACTCTGCTGGTTCCGAAGCGAGTCTTCCTGTCCGTGATCGCCGGCAACGAATCGACGCTGGATACCATTCACCTGTCGCAGGCCGGACATCAGCGCATGGCCGACACCGTCTGGGGCATTGTCCGTACTGCCTTTGACTGATGCGCCGGGACGGGGGCGTTGTTTCGGCGGGCGACGACTTCGGCAGGCCTCAATTCCCTACCGATTTGTCGGGAATATCAGTATGGTGCCCGGGCAGTTGAGTGTCCGGCACAGATGCTGTGATCTCCGATTCTGACCGTCTCCCTGAGAGGAACAACGATGCAGTCAAAGAATGCCCGCATCGGGCTGGTGCTGTTTGTGATTTACCTGCTGCTGTACGGCGGGTTCGTTCTGCTGAACTGTTTTGCTCCGCAGCAGATGGAAACTACTCCGTTCGCCGGTCTGAACCTGGCCATTCTGTACGGCTTTCTGCTGATCATTGCGGCTCTGGTTCTGGCACTGATCTACGGTGCACTGTGTACCGCTGACGGTGCGGCTCCTGCATCACCGCCGTCCGCGGCTGCCGGCCATGCCTCCACTCAGAATTCTTCAGCACAGGGAGACAAGGCATGATTCATGAACCCTCAGTGCTGGCGGTTGTACTGTTTCTTTCATTCGTCGGGTTTACTTTGGGGCTCAGCTTCTGGCTGGGCCGAAAGGCGAAGTCGTCGGAAGGCTACTTTGCCGCTCACGGACAGATCCCCTGGTTTGTGAACGGAATTGCCTTTGCCGGAGATTACCTGTCGGCCGCGTCGTTTCTGGGTATCTGTGGCATGATTGCCTTTTACGGTTACGACGGCTTTCTATATTCCATCGGCTACCTGGCCGGCTGGATTGTGGCTCTGTTCGTGATCGCCGAACCCATGAAACGAATGGGACGCTTCACATTTGCCGATGCTCTGGATGCGAAGTTCAATAGCCGAGGCATCAAGCTGTCGGTGGGCATCAGTACTCTGGTGGTCAGCGTGTTCTATCTGATTCCGCAGATGGTCGGCGCCGGAGCTCTGGTGCAGCCACTACTGGGGTTCCCGCACTGGGTCGGAGTTGTTCTGGTGGGAGCCGTGGTGATGCTGATTGTGGTCACCGCCGGGATGGTGTCCACCACATGGGTACAGTTTCTGAAAGGATCGCTGCTGGTCGTCTTCAGCGCTGTGCTGACATGGATGATTCTGGAACGCGGCTTCTCGACGCCCGCAGCCGATCAGACCGTGTTCCGCTCAATGGATGCCGACGATGTTCTGAAGCTCTCAGCAGCCGGACAACTGTATGACGATTCCGACGAATCCCGAGCGGTTGTTCAGAGCCTGCAGGAAAAGCTGGACGGAACTCTGCTGCCGCCGGACGGTTCGTGGAAGGACAAGCCATATCTGAGATTCATGCACCAGCCGGGCGACCGAATTTCGGTTTGGCGTCTGGATGACCGCGGCGGCCACGGAGTTCTTTCGGAAACTCAAACCACCAGCCTGCGAGGCGAGCAGGCATTTGTCAACGGATTGCCCAAAGGCGTCGGAGAAGGCCAGGCTGTGCTGCGACCGACGGGGCGAATTCTCAGCCTTCCTGATGGCAAAACAGAAACCGGTCCGCTGAGCCTGCTGGGGTTCTTTCAGGTGCTGCAAAAGAGCGAAGTCGAACTGTGGCGGAAGGATTCTGCGACGTCCGAAGCCGGGCTGGAAACCACGATTTACTATCCGAAACCGTCGCCGGGCAGCACGGTGCTGCGTCCCGGTGAGCATCCGACCTTCGCGGGAATTCGAGGCGACAGCTTCTTCGGTAAACTGAACTTTTTGTCCCTGATGCTGGCTCTGTTCTGTGGCACGGCATCGCTGCCACACATTCTGATTCGCTACTACACCGTGAAGGATGAAAGCAGTGCTCGCAAAAGTACGATCGTCGGGATCGCCAGCATCGGCTTCTTTTATGTGCTGACTCTGTACCTCGGGCTGGGTGCCATGACCAGCGGTGCTCTGGATGTGACCGACAGCAATATGTGTGCTCCGCTGCTGGCGAAGAGCATGAACCTGTGGCTGTTTGCCGCCATTTCCGCCATCGCCTTTACGACGGTGCTGGGAACCGTCAGCGGGCTGATTCTGGCATCAGCCGGAGCTGTGACTCATGACCTGATGAGCAGCGTGCTGGGCTGGCAGATGAACGATCACGAAAAGGTTCGCATGGCCAAACTGGCATCGATTGTGGTTGGGGTCATCGCGATTGTGCTGGGCATCGTGTTCAAGGATCTGAACGTGAATTATCTGGTCGGCTGGGCATTCAGCATTGCTGCGTCAGCCAACCTTCCGTCCCTGGTGATGATTCTGTTCTGGCGAGGCGTCACGAAGCAGGGCGTGATCTCAGCGGTCACGGTCGGCATGATCAGTTCCCTGAGCTGGATTCTGCTCAGCGGCGACACTTTCAAGGCCGTCTACCAGATCAAAGACCACGCCGGATTCACCCCGTTCAGTCAGCCCGGAATCGTGACAATCCCGCTGGGGTTTCTGACATTGATTCTGGTGTCCCTGATGACAGCCAGACCAACATCGACAGAATCCCCGGCCGCTTCGCCGGGATGATCAGGAATTTGATGCAGGCCAGGCTTCTGCCGGACAGCGAGCAGATGACTGTCAGGCGGGAGCCTGATCGACTGACGGACTTGTCATGAGTGACTTCAATCCGTATGAAGCCCCGGCGACTGATGCTTCCGGGGGCTTCGAAAGTTCGGCTGAGTTTTCGGATGGGAAACATAGCGGTCGGTTGCCGTCGTGGCTGGTTCGAATTGTTCAGTTGATTCGCCGGGGCTTCCGGACGATTGCGATGTTTTGCATCTGTGTGCCCGGGCTTTGGCTGATTGCTGTGCTTGTGTCAGCCAATCACCCTGGTGATGAATATGGCCTCATTGGCGTTGCGTCTTTGCCCGCCTGGTGGATTGCACCTCTGATCTGGCTTTTGGGCATGAATGTGATCAGGCAGAAATTGCTGGCCATCGTGCTGATCAGTGTGGCCGGCTGTACGGCTTTGTTTGCTGTCGGGTGGGCGATGGATCGTCTGAAGGTTTCCGCCAGATTCTGGGCGCTGACCGTGTTGGCATTTTTCGCGTGGACGCTGTGGCTGTCTCTCAGTCAGTATCCGACCTACGCCCGAGCCATCGCAAAAAATGGTTCGATCCACGCATATTGGTCGGCATCGCTGGCGGTTTCCGTTTACACGATGTCGGTCGCATGTCTGGCTGTCACCGGCGTGTGGAGGCTGGCGGTTCGCATCTTTCGTTGAAGAGAACCAGGACGCAATCCGTGAACAGATCAGAGGCCATCGCGGAGAAACATTCCCATCAGTTCGTGGCCTTCCGGAAAACGGACGTCTGAAGCTGCGGCGGCGATTTCGTCGTAGGTTGTCAGCTGATCCGCTTCGATTCCGGTGCCGCACATGGCGAACGGGCAGTCGCCGTGACTGTGAGTTCGAGTTCGCAGGAAGGTGGGATGGTCGGGGCAGATCAGCAGACGATAGTCGCCCTGCTGTTTCAGCCAGTCGTGAACCGGACGCACGATGTGACGGTCGATCGATTCCACAGCCGCAACCTTGGCGGACACATCACCTTCATGTGACGCTTCGTCCGTGGCTTCGACATGGACCACGACGAAATCAACATCGTCCCGCGACAGTGTTTCGATGGCTGCACGCCCCTTCGCAGCGTAGTCAGTATCCAGATAGCCCGTGGCTCCTTCCACTTCCACAACTTCCCAGCCGATCAGTCGCCCCATGCCTCGCAGCAGATCCACAGCGGTGATGACTGCTCCGCGAACTCCGTAGCGATCGACGAAGGGATCCAGAGCCGGACGCTGTCCCATTCCCCACAGCCAGATTTGAGTTGCCGGAAGTTCGTTCTGAGCCAGCCGATGCAGGTTGGAGGGAGCCAGAGCAAACAGATCGTGGCTGCGATCCATCAGACTTCGCAACTGATCTGCTCCGGGACCCGTCGGCAGGTATGATTCGATGGCCTGGCCGGTGATATCGTGAGGCGGCGTGCCTGTTGTGTCCTTCCCGAACGGTGGCGTGGTCCCCTGAGCTCGGTAAATCAGCAGATTCCGATAGCTCACGCCGGCGTGAAACTTCCAGTGGGTGTCGCCGCACTGATCCTTCTGCAGCAGCGTGATCAGCTGCTGAGCTGCGTCACTGGGAAACTGTTCAGCGGTGAAACTGGTCATCACGCCATCCGTGATCGTGACCAGGTTGCAGCGAATTGCCCAGTCTTCTGCCGCCAGTGAAATCCCCTGAGCCGCCGCTTCGATGGGAGCTCGCCCGGTGTGGTACTTCAGGGTGTCATACCCAAACAGGCTCATCGTGCCCACGTCGCTGCCGGAAGGCATTGATTCCGGCACGTTGTCTGTTCGCCCGACGATTCCGGCCCGAGCCACCGCATCCATCCCGGGGATTTCGGCCGCCTGCAAAGGCGTCCTGTTTCCGAGAGCCGGCTGACTTTCATCGGCGACACCGTCGGGGATCACCAGGACGTACTTCATGATTCGCGAACTTTCGATGAAAAGCGGAACGGTTCAGAAACTGACATCCTCGAGCAGAAATCGGGGGATCTGGTGGCCGGAACACAGGAAAGTATGGCGAAACGGCGAAAGTTTCCCAGCAAGGGCGTCTGATTCAGGAATCCCTTAACATCAACCTCACATCGGGTTTACACGTTTTCCCAAACCCGATATATCTTCGCCCAGCAGCCGACGCGAAAGCGTTGGAAAGAAAGTGCTGCATTTGTAAGGGAATACCGTTTAGAAATCCCCCAAGGCACCGGAGGAAACGTACGTGTCGATTGAAGAAAAAGTTGTGGAAATTGTCAGCGATCAGCTGGACACTCCCAAAGACGATATCAGCCGAAGCAGTTCATTTGTGGACGACCTGAAGGCAGATTCACTGGATATTGTGGAACTGGTGATGGCTCTGGAGGACGAATTCGACATTAAGATTCCGGACGAAGACTACGACAAGATCAAGACGGTCGGTGATGTTATCACTTACATCGAGGCGAAGTCCTGATCGATGTCCCTGCGCAGGGTTGTTGTCACCGGAACATCTGTGGTCACGTCCCTGGGGTGTGATGTTACGGATGTCTGGACTCAGGTCTGCAACGGCCGCAGCGGCATCGGACCGATTCGGCGTTTCGACTGTCGTGAATTCCGGGTTCGCTTTGGCGGTGAACTTGCGAACTTTGACGTTCAGAAACTGATGACGCTGGACGGTCGTGCCGTGCGCCGCATGGATCGATTTTCTCAGTTTGCTCTGGTGGGAGCAGACAGAGCTCTGCAGCAGTCCGGTCTCGATTTCAGCAGCATGGACACCCATCTTTGCGGTGCCATCATCGGCAGTGGAATCGGCGGACTGGATGAAATCGAAGATCAGCATTCGAAGCTGTTCGACCGGGGGCCCGAACGCATCTCGCCGTTCATGATCCCGAAACTGATGGCCAACGCGGCCAGCGGCAACGTGACGGTCCACTGGCAACTGAAAGGTCCCAGCCTGGCTGTCGTAAGCGCCTGTGCTTCCGGTGCTCAGGCCATAGGCCATGCATTCCGCCTGATCCAGCTCGGCTGCGCGGATGTGATGGTCACCGGCGGTTCAGACGCCGCACTGACGCCAATGGGCATCGCCGGTTTTGCCCGCATGAACGCGCTGTCCATGCGAACGATGCACCGCAGCTGGCCAGCCGTCCGTTCGATCAGGATCGGGATGGTTTCGTTCTGGCCGAAGGAGCGGGGATTCTGGTCCTTGAGGATCTTGAACACGCTCGTCGTCGCGGAGCTGCCATTCTGGCCGAAGTCATGGGTTACGGCATGTCGTCGGACGGAGCTCACATGACACAGCCGCAGGAGACCGGCGACGGAGCTGCTCGTGCCATTGCCGCTGCTCTGAAGGATGCTCAGCTGTCTCCGGATAAAATCGACTACGTGAACGCTCACGGAACAAGCACACCGCTCGGTGATCGAGCGGAAACTCATGCCATCCGCGCTGTCATGGGAACTCATGCCGATGCGGTGGCCGTCTCCAGCACCAAAGGGCAGCTGGGACACCTGATGGGCGGTTCGGGAGGAGTTGAGTCTGTCTTCTGCGTTCTGGCCATCCAGACTCAGACAGCTCCGCCCACCATCAATCTTGATCGACCCGGTGAAGGGTGCGACCTGGACTATGTTCCCAATGAAGCTCGGCAGATGCAGATCCGCTACACGCTGAAAAACAGCTTCGGCTTTGGCGGCCACAATGCGTGTCTGGTTTTTGGCCCCTGCCCGTAACGTTTCAGTGACTGAACTGCATCGTCACGACGCTCAGATGCTTCTGCATCAGAAAGCGGTCCAGCGTTTCATCGGCCAGATCGATGGATTCACGCCGACAAACAGTAAAGCCCATTTTCGAAAACGCAGGTTCGGCCATCAGGCTGGCATGGACCGTCAGCGTCGGCCGGCGTGCAGCGATGGCCGCCTCTTCAATGCTTTCGTACAGACGGCGGAACAGCCCGTATCCTCGAAATGACGGCCGGAGATAAGCAAAGTCGATGACGCCATCAGCTGTCAGCGACATGAATCCCACAATGTCCGTTTTCGATTCGGCGACCATCACTGTCTGTGACTTCAGACGACGTTCCCAGTCCTGACCGTTCCGAGGAGCAGGAGCCCACATCAGTCGCTGAGTATCGGAATATGGACTGGGTCCGTTACGGACAGCATCGAACAGGACTTCCCCAAGCAGAGGATAGTCTCTGACGGCAGCCGGGCGGATTTTGAATTCGTTGTCCATGGATCGATGCCCTCCGTCACATCTGAGTACCACAACAGAAGGATGGGTTTCCGAGCACAACCCTGCCCGCAGTCGAGTGGAGCGATTCCGGGTACGCACGATCATCGCTCATCCACGCCGACAACCCCGGAGCGCCATTGTCGATTTCGTCCGTCAGAAATTCAAGATGGATCCTGCTGCCAGCCTCACAACGGTCCCCGTCTCCCAGTCAAATTCCGGGAAAACGTCGGGTCGGCGAAGTGTCAATTCTCTGTCAAAACCCTGCTCCGTCGTCGTTCCCCACCTGGTTCATCGCTGGTAGATCGGCAGCAGCTGGTAGGCTGGAGTGAGTGCCAGAACGGCCAGAGATGTGGAATATGTTGTTCCAAAGCCGCGTTCTGTGCCGCTGCCGGTCGGCCAGTGCCCCTCTTCTGTCTGTTCCTGAATGAGGTTTCGAGCAATCTGAGGGTAGATCTGATTCCAGGTGTCACCGCCGACCTGCGCCATCGCCTGAGCACTGTAATAGGAGGCGAGATAAAAATAGTTGTCCTGCCAGGGACGTGGATACGGACGGGATCGGAACCATTCCACCGCCGGAACAATGGATTCGTGATCATGACGTCCGCCCAGCATCAGCGTCAGCATGGCTGAGGCGGTGTTTGCCAGAGTAATCTGAGGATTGCCGCCCGGGTCGGAAGCCAGAGGACGATATCGAAAAACGCCTTTGTCGTGACTGCCGATATCGGATTCGTAGCAGCGTTCAACGAAGTCCAGGCCTTCATCAAAATACTGTTTGGGAACGTTGAATTCGGCATTGCGGGCCGACCGCAGGAACATCAGAGCCCATCCGGTGACCGACATGTCGGATGATGCGTTCGGACTTTCGGGGTAACCATATCGCCAGCCACCGATGTCGGCTTCTGTGGACTTCTGGCGAGTCTGAACTTCGCGATGATAAATCAGCGCCTGCCGAATTGCGTTTTCAATGCGAGCTGCGGTGTCACCGGACGTCATCCCGTAGACTTCACCCAGCATCAGCCCGGCAATGGCATGGTTGTAAGTGACTGTCTGAGCCGGACTGAGATGACTGGCCGGTGGGGTCACGGGCAACAGTGAGAAATAACCCCGGCGCTGCTGAGTCGACAGAACAAAATCGATGGCTCGGGAAATTACCGGACCGTAACGTCTCTCATTGGGCATGTGGCCCCGAGCAAGAAAGGCCATCACAGCGAAGGAGGTCGTGGCCGGCTGAGCTGAGTCGGCTCCGGGAAAACGTCCGTCGTCTTCCTGCTGTGCCGCCAGCCACTGCAGCGCCGCATCCACAGATGACTCCACCCGTGACCATTCTGCCGGAGGCAGGGCAGAACTGAGATTCGAGGACTGTCCAAACAGCGGCACCGTATCCTGAGCTCGTCCGACACCGGACGCGCCCACGATGACCGCTGAAAGAAAAATTGCCAGCTGCAAACGGGGCCTCACCGATCCTCACTCCAATTGTGCGAGTCTGTTCAAATCCACGGCGAAAAACTCGAAGCCTGCCTGGCCGACAGCATTCCACAGGGCAAAGCCGGACGAATTCTTCGTCGTTCGGTGGCACCAAACCACGCTTTGTGATTCGAAGAATTCCGCAAACGCATCGGATCCCGTCGCGGATTCAGCTGCAGGTTACCGAGCTGTCCAGCCGCCATCGACGGTCACAATGCTTCCATTCATGAAGCTGGCGGCGGGACTGCTGAGCAGAATGGCGGCTCCCTGAATCTCCTGCAGCTGCCCCCAGCGTTCCTGAGCCACAGCTCCGATGATGAATTTTTTCGCTTCTTCGGTGTCGGCGATGGGAACGTTCATCGGCGTGAGAAACGGGCCCGGGCAGATGGCATTGACGGAAATTCCGGACGTTGCCAGTTCCAGTCCCAGAGCACGCGTCAGCTGAACGACGGCCCCCTTGCTGGAGGTGTATGGTGTCCGGTTGGCCAGCCCGACCAGACCCAGCGTACTGGCCAGGTTGATGATTCGGCCGTAACCGGCAGACTTCATGTGCGGAGTCACCGCTTTACAGCACAGCCAGGTCCCATCGACGTTTGTTTTCTGGACCTGCTGAAAATCTTCATACGACAGTTCGTCGATCGAACCTCGGATGTTGATCCCCGCACTGTTGATCAGGATGTCGATTTTCCCGAACCGGGTGACGACATCCACGACCATGCGGCTGACATCAGACGGGCGAGTCACGTCGGCTTCGATTCCCGCGGCTGTCACACCAAACCCCGTGGCAATTTCGTCCGCCGTTGCCTGCGATTCCGCCAGACTGCGACTGACCAGAATGATTGTGGCTCCGGCGGATGCCAGCCCGGCCGCCATCGCCGCCCCCAGCCCCTTCGAACCACCCGTGATGACAGCCACGTGCCCGTTCAGCTGAAACTGTCCGATTCCGGGCAACTGAGACAACGAAGGTGAATCCGGCATGACAGAAAATTCCTCTGTACAGAGTCTGTGGCTGGAAGTCGGAACCGGGTTTCCCGACGACCATACGTGGGCAGTGCCCACACCCAAATTCGAACGGACGCTCACAAACGCGACTACGTGGCTCCGAGAGGATGCTCGCACCGTGTGCGGATCATCTTCCGTCAGAATCGAACTCAGCCCTTCGAGAATCCGTTCAGATAAGGAACGGACTTCGCATGAGCCGCCACCTGGTCGGCAGCGCTCAGCAGCTGCCCCAGATAGTCCCATTCTCCAGTGACCAGAGCGTCCCGCGCACTGTCGGGCATTGTGACACTAACTGCCACATCGCCGGCCGTGCCCTTCAAAGCTTCCAGATCGACAGTCAGCTCTGTTTGGGGATTTGCTTCGATGGCGGCCGCCAGCTTCTGCAGATCACCCCGGGAAGCTCGGACAGCAGCAATGCCCAGCGACGAACAGTTCCCGAAGAAGATTTCCGCGAAGGATTCGGCCACGATGGCTTTGATCCCCCACCGCATGAGAGACTGAGGAGCATGTTCCCGGGACGACCCGCACCCAAAGTTGCGCCCCGCCACCAGAATTCCGGCTCCCTGATAAGCCGGGTTGTTGAACGGATGAGCCGGATCCTGTTGCCGATCATCCTCAAACGCATGTTCCCCCAGCCCGTCAAACGTGACACAGCGAAGAAAACGAGCCGGAATGATGCGGTCAGTATCAATGTCATCCAGCATCAAAGGAATGCCGGTCGCGGTCACGGATTTGATTTGAATTGTCATATTCATATTCTTTTGAAAAACGCAGGCTCATTCCAAAGGTTGAGTGTTCTCAGCGGCTGCTGAAAAGCGGAGGTTGAACCTACCCATGTGAATTCTATTCAACACTGATTAAACCACCGTCCCTGCGAATTCGCGGACGTCTGTGACGCAGCCGTTGATGGCGGCGGCGGCGACCATGGCGGGGCTCATCAGCAGAGTTCGGCCGGTGGGGCTGCCCTGGCGGCCTTTGAAATTGCGGTTGCTGGATGAGGCGCAGACTTCGCGTCCCTGAAGTTTGTCCGGGTTCATGGCCAGACACATGCTGCATCCGGCAGCTCGCCATTCAAACCCGGCCGCCTGGAAGATTTCGTGGAGGCCTTCCTTCATCGCCTGTTCGCGGACCAGCTGAGATCCCGGAACCACAATCGCTTTGACTCCTGCCGCCACGTGATGCCCTTCAGCGACTCGAGCAGCTTCTCTCAGGTCACTGATGCGGCCGTTGGTGCACGATCCGATGAAGGCCACATCGATCTTTGTGCCCTTGACCGGCTGGCCTTCCTGAAGACTCATGAATTCCAGAGCCTCGCCAAGCAGGGTTCGTTCTCCAGCCGGAGCGTCCGCCAGACGTGGCAGAGGCTGGCTGACTCCGACGGACTGAGCCGGTGTGATGCCCCAGGTGACAGTGGGTTCGATGTCGGCAGCGTTGAAAACCACTTCGTCATCGAACTGAGCGTCATCGGCCGATGCGAGACTCAGCCACCATTCCGCCGCTTTGTCGAATTCAGCACCCGTCGGCGAATATGGTCGACCTCGCAGGTATTCGATGGTTTTTTCATCCGGATTGATGTAGCCGCAGCGAGCTCCCCCTTCGATGCTCATATTGCACACCGTCATCCGTTCTTCCATCGTCATGGCGTCGAATGTTGATCCGGCATATTCGTAGGCATAGCCCACTCCGCCCTGAACTCCCAGCTGCTGAATGATGTGCAGAATAACGTCCTTTGCGTACACACCAGGTGCCAGTTCGCCATTCACGACAACTCGGCGGACTTTCGGGCGATCCAGAAACATCGTCTGAGTTGCCAGCACCTGAGCGACATTGCTGGTGCCGATTCCGATCGCGATGCTGCCGAAGGCTCCGTGGGTGCTGGTGTGGCTGTCTCCACAGACGATGGTCATTCCGGGCTGAGTCAGTCCCTGTTCCGGACCGACCACATGCACGATTCCCTGACGTCCGTCCTTGAGATCCATCAGCGTGACGCCGAATTCGGCACAGTTTTTTTCGATCGCGGACATCATCTGTTCGGCCAGACCGTCCTGAAACGGTCGCGACTGATCAGCAGTGGGCACGATATGGTCGACCGTGGCGACAGTACGGTCAGGATACGCCACCTTCAGGCCTCGGTCACGCAGGATTTCAAACGCCTGAGGACTGGTGACTTCATGAATGAGGTGCAGCCCGATGAAAAGCTGTGTCTGCTGGTTGGGCAGAGTTCGAACGGCGTGCAGGTCCCAGACTTTGTTGAACAGATTGCGTCGGTCAGACATGAAACGGACTTTTCAAGGGCGGAAAATGCGGTCAGCCGCGACAGCCGGCTGGATTTGCGGCCATCGATTCGGAGACACGGGACGAACGTGAGATGTTCTCGGCAGTATAGCCAAAGCCAAACCTCGAATCGCGGGAAGAGCCTCGCGGGGACTCGAAAATTTCGGAACGCCCGCAATTGGAGACAGTTGGCAACAGCCTGTGCTCGGAACATTCCTTGTGAAGCCACACAGGGCGGAATTCCCCGTCTTTTTGAGTTCCGGAAAAAAAGTGAAAAACCGTGTCCGCTTTCTCTCCTGCCCCGCCACTTGGGATTTGCAAACACTTCGCCACTGTTCTCTCGGCTTATGGCAATGGCATCGTGGATGCTTCTGAGGCTCGCAGGTGGGCACGAATGGAAAACGGGGCAATTTTGCCCACCTGCGGGTTCTCACAATACGGGCGAATTGGGGCATTCTGTCGGGATTCGGTGGGAACCGGGTCCGGTCATGAATTCCCTGATCGATCTATCGCGAGTCTGCAAAAACCCAAAACTCCTTCGTTGTGAAAACTCTTATCAAATGGTGCCTGAACACCAAAGGGATGGAGATGCCGGAAATTCACGGGATCCCGGTTTACAGACAGGTTCGAGTGCCTCAGCACTACCGCCCGATTCCTTTAACGTCGTGCCATCCCGAGGAGGCGAACTCGACCACGCACTGCAGCGAGATTGTGAGGTGGTGACGTTTTTGCTGCAGAAAAAACTGAGAAATCAGGTTGGTCTGGACGTTCACGCCGCATTCTCTCAGGTGAAAGATGAGCTGAAACCAGTCTGCATTTTTGACTGGGATCGAATGGAATTGAGCATCCGATTGTCCTGAATGTGAGCATTCGGGGCGGGCTGCTCAAAGTTTGATCTCGCGGGAAATTACCCCGTCTTCTATTCTGGCCCACGGTCGGAGCGCAGGTGGCTCCGAATTGGCGACCTGGTGGCGACTGCGGTTCACAATCCCTGCCAATTGATCCAGCGGAAGAGCACCGTCGGCAGGCGTATCGACAGACGGCAGGAAAACGGAGTTTCCGGATGTTTGGCAGGAATGCGACAGGACAGCGACAGATTCAGCGAGCGACCGAACTGTTCGAGTATCTGCGAGGCAGACTGAATTCTCCGATTTCCGTCCGGCTGTGGGACGGAAGCCTGGTTCCATTGGGGGAAAACCCGCATCCCGGGCTGGAGATCGTGATTTCCGGTCCAGGCGTGATCGGAACGCTGCTGCGGAGTCCTCGCGCAGACACGCTGCTGCGTCTTTATGCTCGCGGCGCCATCGATTACCGCGGAGCTGACCTTGTGAAACTCATCGAAACGGCTCGAGTGAAGAACAGCCGGAAGAAGGCAAAGGGCGTGCCTGTGGCATTGTTCGCAAGATTTGCCTCATCGTTTCTGTTTGCGAAGGGCGAGCAGACGTCCGTCGATCACTGCTATTCCGGGAACGAAACCGGCCTGAACCGCGAGCAGCGCGAAAACCAGGATTTCATTCAGTTCCACTACGATGTCAGCAATGAGTTTTACCGCCTGTTTCTTGACGAACAGATGGTCTACAGCTGCGGATACTTTCATGACTGGAACGAATCTCTCGAGCAGGCTCAGTTCAACAAACTGGATATGATCTGCCGCAAGCTTCAGTTGAAACGCGGCGAACGCATGCTGGATATCGGCTGTGGTTGGGGAGCATTGATCTGTCATGCCGCCCGGTACTATGGTGTTGAGGCTCACGGAATCACGCTTTCCAAAGAACAGCTGGCGCTGACGAACGAACGCATCGAGCGCCTGGGGCTGCAGGGGCAGGTCACAGCTGAACTGAAAGACTATGCCTACGTTGAAGGCCGGTTCGACAAGATCTCCAGCATCGGCATGGTCGAACACGTGGGCATCGACAACATGGCCGGCTACATGGAAAAAGTAAGTTCGCTGCTGCCGGATCGTGGCATATTTCTGAACCACGGAATTACTCGGCCAGCCAAACTGACGGACAAGGCGTTCCGCAAAATGTCTCCCGAACGCCGCCTTCTGGCTCGGTACATTTTTCCCGGAGGAGAACTCGACCATCTGGGTCACATGGTTCAGTGCATGGAAAGCAAGGGTTTTGACGTCCACGATGTTGAAGGCTGGCGCGACCACTACTCACTGACATGTCGACACTGGTGCCAGCGGCTGGAAGCCAATCGGGACGAAGCCATTCAACAGGTCGGGGAAGAAAAATTCCGCATGTGGACGCTGTATCTGGCTGGCTGTGTGTTCGCTTTGGGGGATGGCGGAGCTCGGATCTATCAGACAGTCGCCACAAAGCACAAGGCGAAGGGGTTGTCCGGGATGCCGTGCACTCGCGAGCATCTTTACCGGCCCGCCAACAACCAGATCGTCGAATTGCGTGCAAAGCGACGAGCGGCATAGAACATTTGTCTGAGTTTCGGATTCAGACAATCAAACCCAAAGCCGCCGGATTTCCCTGGAGGCAAAAAAAGACAGAAGGCCGTTTCCTGTTCGGGAAAAAACGGCCTTCTGGTCTATCGGTTCGGGCAACGCGCGGATCATTTCTCCTGAGAATCCGCTCCGTCCAGCTCCCGTTTGATGGCGTCATAAACTTCCTGACGATGGACGGTGACGTCCCGAGGAGCTTCGATGCCGAGCCGCACTTTGTCTCCGCGCACTTCCACAACCGTAACCCGAATGTTATCACCGATCACGATTGTTTCGTCGCGTTGTCGCGAAAGCACCAGCATAAAAGATTCTCCTTAAGACGCATTCTCGGACACTCAGGTCCGAAACTACAGGTTCGCATTCACGCGTGGCAAAACGTGCGTCAGCCGCAGCGACCAACACTCCGCTACAACCGGCTGATCTCATTCTCACACAGCGTTCGACTGTCAGAAAATCGTCCCGTCCGGCCTGGGTAAATAGGCGTGTTCAGTGAATATGGGATAATTCCGTAAGTTGTCAGTGATGCTGTCACCTGCACCAATTGTACGGACGAAACAGCGCTTTTACTTCGGAAAAAGCCCGGCCATGGGGATTTCCTTTATTCGTGCAGAAGGCAAATGGTCCGTTGAGCGATATCAGGACGGCGGAGTTGTTTCGGGTTCTGACCCACCACGGGGTGTGCGCGGGGCGAACCCACCGGAACACCTCAGGTCCGACTTCTCCCGAATGCGTGCCGTTGTTAACGTATTCACGGGATGAAGTCGCCGTGAATGTCGATTTCCCGGCGTTTTTTTATGGACTTTCACCTGTTTGATTTACGGATAATGCCCGTCAGTAAGAACAGCAGAAACTCTGCGCAGGTTGGGGTGTGCGCAGTGAGTCGACTGAGCGGGAGATCGACGGATTGATGCGACACTGCAGCAGAAAAGAGGGGTTTTCCCAGTCAAAATGCTGCACAACATCGGGCCGGTCAGAATTCATTCCAGTATTTTCAGCAGCTAACCAGCAGTTTTCAGGCTCAAGGAAGCAATATGCAGATTTCCACATGGCTTCAGTCGTTCCGCAGTCGGCTTCATGGTCATCCTCGTCGACCGAACCGCCGGTGTCCTGAACACGCTTCCCGAACTCTGGAACATCTGGAGGCTCGCCACCTCCTCGCGGCACCGCAACTGATCGACGTTCAGGACGAAGGCGGCCGAATTGTTCCTGATGGCGGGCAGATTTCGAACTCGCCTTCGACGCTGGTGGTTTCGTTCGATTCCACCCCGAATCTCGATCCGGCGACAATCAGCGGCATTACTTTCGAACGGGCCGGACGGGACGGTGCCTTCGACGGGACCGATGTTCAGGTTCGGTCACGGTTTCGATTGTCGGTGCCGCCCCGAACGAAATTGTGCTGCAGATCGGTCAGGCTCTGCCATCCGACCTGTATCGGATCAACCTTCCCGGAGCTTTGGCGAATACCGCGGCCGAGCAGTTCAACGGTGGTGTGGCCGATACGTTCGATTTCACGATCCAGTTACCGCCTCCAGCCTGGTGGCGGTTCGTCAGAATGTTGGTGAATTCCTTCAGGCAAATGAAACACGAAATGTCGCCCCCAACGACTGACTTTGCAGTTCAATCCGGGCCAGATTCTGGACGCTTTGACCATCAGCACAAGAACTGTGCGGCTGGAGCGTGCCGGGAATGACGGCACATTCGGCGACTGAAATGAAGTCGACGTAAAGATCGGCTACGTCGGGATCGGCGACGTCCCCGAAGAAGTTGTCGTCCGTTTTGCGGAAAACCTTCCGGACGACATGTATCGCATCGTTCTGGACGGTACCAGTCAGAGTCCGATTCGCAGCACATCCGGCGAAACACTGAACAACGGGGCGGACACAGTATTTCCGTTCCGACTTGATCTGGGAGCTCGCATCATTGCGATCGACCCGATGCCGGTGATACGTGATCCATCAACGGGCGTCATTTCTCAGGACCGCAGAAGGTCGTCCTGTACTTCAACGATGACCAACTGAACCAGGCATCTGCAGAGACGACGTCGTTTTACCAGCTGATTCTGACTCGTGACACCGTCACCAACCTGACGATGTCAGGTTTAACCCGACATCAGCTGTTTATGATGCCGCGAAAAATACCGTCACACTGACGTTTGGTTCGGATATTGACCAGCTTGCCGGAGCGGGAACCTATCGCCTGCGAGTCGGCACGAATGAGGATATTCCTGTCGCACCGACGTCGCGAACGTTCACGGGGGCTCAGGACCCCGCAGACAGCTTCGACGGGACGACCGTCGGTCAGCTGGGCAACCTTTCGACGACGACCAGTCAGCTGATTAAAGGTTCGATTGAACCACAGCTGTTTCCGTTTGATTTCCCGGGCGGCGTCGACGAGCTTGGACATCGCGAAATCGAAATTGAAACTCATATCAACGGTTTGGCCGATACCGAACAGGGCATCGCTCAGATCGACTACAACTTCCAGGACGTCTACGGTGTTGATCCTTCCGGAAGTATTCTGATCAATACCATCACGGAAGCTCAGAAGCAGCGAGCTCGGGAAGTCTTCGAATACTACAGCGCGCTGCTCGGAATTGATGTTCGCGAAACTGCGAACTCCGGCTTCACGATTGCCACCGGAGACCTGCGAGCTCTGGATCCGCTCGTTCCGACGGGACCGGGCGGAGTGACCGGGATTGCCGGCGGTGGTGTGGCCATCATGGACCAGGCTGAAAGCTGGGATGATTCGCCAGGAGCCAGCTGGTTTCAGACAGCGATGCACGAAATCGGCCACCTGCTGGGTAACGGTCACGCGTCTGATTTGCCGCCGATCACTGTGAATGCCGGCGACGGTTTCGGAAACATCAACCCCGGTGCGTTCAATGGTTTCGCGGAACCCGTCTTTCCCGGCGATGCGGACATCGTGCATCTGCAGTACGTCAATCGGCCGGACAGCGTCGACATTGACATGTATCGTTTCAACGTCACGACCCCAGGCCTGTTCGCGGCGGAAATTCTCGCAGAACGACTCGCGGATTCCAGTCAGCTCGATTCTCAGCTGCGACTGTACCGTGAGAACACTGACGGCAGCCGCGAACTGGTCGCTCAGAACGATGACTACTTCAGCGAAGACTCTTACCTTGAACTGTCTCTGACGCCGGGAACGTACTTCATCGGTGTTTCGTCGACGGGAAATGACGACTACGACCCAACAATTCCCGGAACGGGATTCGGCGGGACATCGCAGGGGGATTATGAGCTGCGAGTCAACTTCCGTTCGGATATCACGAACCCGTTGAACGTCCTTGTCGACGCAACGGGGACACCGATTGACGGCGACAGCGACGGTGAATCCGGCGGAGTTTACAACTTCTGGTTCCGTGCGGTCGCTCCCACGGACACGATCTTCGTCGACCAGAACGCTGCCGACAAAGCCACGGTTGGCCGTCTGAACAACGGCTCGCTGGCATCACCGTTTCTGGAAATCGATCAGGCTCTGGCCGCAGCGACACCCGGAAAGGTTGTCCGAATTGTCGGCAACGGTGGCGTGATCGGGCAGGAATCCGTCTACCAGATCGGAACCAGCACCAGCAACCAGACTCTGCGTGACGGAGCAACGCTGAACGTGCCCAAAGGCGTCACCGTGATGATCGACGCCGGAGCGATTCTGAAGCTGCGAGCCACCGGAATCGGTGTCGGCAGCTCGACCGCCGGCATCGATCGATCCGGCAGCGCGCTTCAGGTTCTGGGAACTCCTGGAAACGAAGTCATCTTCACCTCTCTGCTGAATGAATCAACCGGTGGTGACACCACACCAACTCCGACGACACCGGCTGCCGGAAACTGGGGCGGCATCATCTTCCGAAACGATGTGGACCGCGCAGAGGGACGATTCAATTACCAGAACGAAGGCATCTTCCTGAACTACGTCGGGAATTCGCTGATCGAATACGGCGGCGGCAACATTGTGGTGGATTCGCTGCTGCAGACGATCAACCCGATCCATATCACTCAGGCGCAGCCCACCATCGTTCACAATACGATCACTCGTTCTCTGGATTCCGCAATCTCCGCGGACCCGGACAGCTTCGAGGAAATCACCTTCCTGACGCCGAAATACCAGTTGGGCACGGCAGCATTCACCAGCGATTACACTCGGATTGGTCCGGACATCTACTGGAATACTCTGGTGAACAACTCGACCAACGGGTTGTTTGTGCGAGTTCAGTCGAGCCCCGGCGTTCCGGCTCAGCTGCTGACCGTTCCCGGCCGCTTTGACGACACGGACATTGTGCATGTCGTGGCTCAGAATCTGCAGATTCAGGGTACGCCGGGAGGTCCGCTGCTGGACAATGTTCGGCCGGACGCCGGTCTGTCCATCGTCGCTCCAACCACCGTTGTCGGGGGAACTCTGGCTGCAGGCAGCTACAACTACCGCCTGGTGTATGTGGACATCAACGGTTACGAAAGTCCGCCGTCGAACGTGACTGCCAACGCCACGGTCGCCGCGGGAACTCAGAACGCCATTCTGATCAGCAATCTGCCACAGGCTCCGTCGGAATACGTCGGTCGCCGACTGTATCGCAGCCAGGGAACCGGAACCGGAACCTATTCTCTGGTGGCGGAACTGGGCCGTTCGGAAACAGCATTTCTGGATCACGGGGTGACTTATCAGCAGCAGCTGAACACGTCGGTTACGGCTCGAAATCGTCCGCGTCTGGATGCTCGCCTTTCGATTGATCCCGGTGTGGTCGTCAAGCTGGAAGGATCTGTCATTGAAACTCAGATCGGTGCCCAGCTGATTGCAGAAGGCGAGGCCGGTCACGAAATCATCTTCACCTCGCGACTGGACGACCGATTCGGTGCGGGTGGAACCTTCGACACCAACAACGATGGCGATCTGGTTACGGACCAGTTTGTTTACCGCTCAGACAACTTCGAAACCGGCAGCTTCGATCCACTGGCCTGGAACGTCGCCAGCACGACCGCCGTGATCGATGCGCAGGGGATTGCCGAAACCAGTGGAAGCCTGAGTGCTCATCTGGGGGCCGGAGCAATTCTGCAGACATCGACCATTAACCTGAATGGTCAGACCGCGATTGAAGTTCAGTATTCGTTCCAGCGCACGGGTTCCGGGACGGCTCCGGGAAACACCGGAGCTCTGGTGGTCGAATACCGCGACAGTCTGGGCGTCTGGCGAGCCGTCAGCACTCAGTCCGGCAATGGTCCGGACATGACGAACTATCAGACGGTCATTGTCAGCCTTCCCGGAGGAGCTCTGCACGTCAACGCGGCGATTCGAGTTCGCAACACCAGCACGCTGGGCGACTGGTTTGTTGATGATTTCAAGGTACTTCGGTCACGAACACAGAATTCACCGGCGGCCGGCAACTGGGGCGGACTGTTTGTCGGCCCAATGGGATCGATCAGCATCGACCAGGCGCTGGTCACGTTCGGCGGGGGAATTACGCCCGTCGGCAGCAACTTTTCGGGCTTCAACGCGGTTGAAATCCACCAGGCTGAAGCCCGGATCACGAACTCGGTCTTTGAAGTCAACGGTACCGGGATCGGAGGCACTGCGCCTGCAGATCGCTTCGGACTTTCGCCGAACTCATCAGGGACGATTTTCGTCAGAGGTGCTCAGCCGGTCGTGCTGGGGAACGAGTTCCGTGATAACCTCGGCCCCGTGATCTCAATCAATGCCAACGCATTGAACAGCACGCTGGTCACAGACCATGGTCGTTCAACCGGATTTGCCGATCGCGATACCGCAATCGTCGATAATCAGGGTCCGCTGATCGACAATAACCGCCTTGGCGGAAACTCAATCAACGGGATGGTTGTTCGGCCCGCGACTCTGACAACTCAGAGCGTTTGGGACGATACCGACATTGTTCACGTGCTGCTGAATGAGATTCTGATTCCGGACTTCCACACCTACGGCGGGCTCAGACTGCAGAGCAGTTCGACGGCCAGTCTGGTTGTAAAACTTCAGGGAGCCAACGCCGGATTCACAGCCAACGGTTACCCGATCGACATCGTGGACCGCATTGGTGGTTCGCTGCAGATTGTCGGTCAGCCGGGACAGCCGGTTGTTCTCACATCACTGGCTGATGACTCCGTCGGCGCTGGCTTTGACCTGTTGGGACTGCCGCTGCGTGACACGAACAACAATGGCGCCAGTACGGGATCTGCAGGTGACTGGAGAAGTGTGCTGATTGACGAATTTGCACATGACGGCAATGTGAAAACCTATGTCGAAAACGAGCCTGCTGATCCGAATTCGGCAGACGTCAACAATGCCGTTTCTGATGCGGAAGTGATCGGCCTGCTGGCAGCCAACGTCAAGGAAGGCGACGAAAACCTGCGTCTGGGCTTTGAAATTCACGGAGCGATTGATGCTCCCAACGATACCGACATTTACAGTTTCGAAGCGGAAGCCGGAACTCATGTCTGGCTGGACATCGATCGCACCAGTGTCGGTCTGGACAGCGTGATCGAACTTCTGGATGCCAGCGGAAATATCCTGGCTCAGTCAGACAACAGCTTCGAAGAAGAAAACGGCCTGTATCCGATCTTCACAACCGGGGGAACTCAGGCCCTGACACTGCCTTATTCCGGTGCTTCCGACAGCGACCTTTACACGCTGAATGCTCTGGACGCCGGAATGCGCGTCACGCTTCCCGGAGCTGTGGGAACTCGGCAGTTCTACTTTGTTCGAGTTCGCAGCAGCAATCTGGATACCAGTTCACAGCCCACCATTCTGTTCAGCGATAACTTTGAAGCACTGACGCTGAATCCGCTGAAATGGGCTTCCGCCGGCGGTGCGACCGTCGACGGACTGGCGTTGAACGAACCCAGCGGATTCCGCAGCGCGCGAATCAATAACACTCCCGTCGGCGACCAACTGGTTTCCACGGCGATCGATCTGTCGGCTGCTCCGGCGGCATCACTCACCTATTCGTTCCAGCGAACGGGTGGCGGCGTTTCGACGGATGTTGGTGAAGACCTGGTCATCGAATATCGCAATGCGTCCGGAGTCTGGGTCGAACTGCAGCGTCAGCTCGGTGCCGGTGCTGATATGGGAGCTTTCCAGAAGTCCACCATCACGCTGCCGGCCGGAGCTCTTCACGCGAACTTTGCCTTCCGAATTTCCACCAGCAGTCCGACTCTGGACGGCACCGGCGACTGGTTTGTGGATGATGTCGAAGTGGCATCTCTGCCAAACGTCAACCGAGGCTCGCTGCAGAGCAACGCCAGCCTTGGCGACGGTCTGACCAGCGGAGTTTATCAGCTGCAGGTTCGACTGGGCGAAATTGATGATGTGCCGGGTTCCCAGATTTCCGGAGCCGACATTCGCTACGCAACCAATGGCGTGGAAGTCTACGGTCAGCCGATTCACAGTTTGATCACGGGTGAAGCGTCTGAAGTCAACGGCACAACCATGCTGCCGAACGTTCTGAACACGGACCATGCGGCAATCACGATTTCAGGACGGTTGAGCAACCCCAACGGCCAGGAAGTCGACTTCTATCAGTTCGAAGTTGCGTACGACGTGACCCAGACGATCGCCGGCGACGGAGATGACACGGCTCATGTGCCGGTGACAATCGATCTGGACTATGCGTCGGGCTTTTCCCGAGCCAATACGGCGATCGCGATCTTTAACGACCAGAACCAGCTGATTCTGATTGGTCGCGATTCCAACATCAGCGACGACCAGCCCAAAACACTCGACGGTGCCGACGTGAATGACACCAGCCGCGGCAGTTCGGGCACGTCTGACCCATTCATCGGTCCTGTCGAACTGATTTCCGGGACCTACACCATGGCGGTGTTTTCACTGGCTCAGATTCCTGCGGTTCTGAATCAGTTCTTCACGGCTAATCCGACATCCAGCCTGATCCGAGTTGAGCCGGTGAATTCCGTCACACGAATTGCGGAAGAGCGTTTCGAGTCGTCGTTCAACATCACTTACAACCCGAATACGGGTGAGATCGTTGATTCGACCGAGGCTTACTATGTCAGCACCGCCAGCCCTCCGATCACGGACCTGTTCACGGTGGTCGGCGGTCAGCTGGATCCATCGCACCTGGTGCCATTCAATCTGGGCGACGTGTCGCTGTTTGTAACGGTTGATGGTGCCACCAAGAACGGCGATCGTACGGCAGTCTACACTGTTGACCCATTCACCGGCAGCCTGGAAACCGTTGTGGGCGGGTTCAACAGAATCATTGGTGACGTGGCGATGCGGGCTGACGGGCAGCTGCACGGACTGACCCTGTACCCGGGGGCTGCGACGACAAACCCAAATAACCTGAGTGACGGCGGCGTTGGAAACTACCTGCGGATTGATACCGGCACCGGCGCCGCGACTCAGGTCGGTGACGACGGAGTGCAGACTCTGCTGGTTAACGGAAACGCATCTCCGGCACACGATGTCGGTACCCAGTACAAGGCGATGACATATTCCGGAAGCTTCAACGGCAACGACCTTGCTGATATGTGGGCCATCGGCAGTCGTTCAACTCTGGGCAAGAAGACGAATCAGGCCGGGGTGCTGCAGGCTGAGTACGTTTCGAACATTCTGTACAACCTGAACATCGCGGACGGCGGAGTGGACGGACTCGGCAACAATCGCAGGACCGACACTGCTTTCGGTGGCAGCGACGGTGCCGGCACGACGCAGTTTGAACACGGATATGTGGATACCAACTTCACCAACGGCGGTCTGCAGGGCATCGTCACCGGGATGGTCACACTGGATGGTGGATTTTCATTCTATGTTGTTGACGATGCGGGCGGGCTTTATCGAGTTGATACGTTCAGCTCCGGAACTCAGACCTATGATCCGCGTCTGACGCCAACACCGACGGCAGCGGACATGTTCTTCCCCGGCCTGCGGACGACGTTCATTCGAAACATCGGCGCTGATTCGTCAGGAGCCGGCGGGCTGAACCTCAATTTCCAGGGCCTGGCTTTGGGACCCGAAAATGTCGAAAACGGACTCTATTCGCAGACGCTGTTCGGGATCACGCGCACCGGTGAAATCTACGCGTTCGATACATCGGGAGATCTGGTCCCGGCGTTTGTTGATGGCCGCACATTCATCGATACCGGTTTGTCCAGCGTCAATGGCCTTGCGTTCGGAACACTGGACTACAACCTGTGGCACGTGACCAGTCGTCGAGGCGGAGCGACGGCCGCTGACGATGGCCATGGTGTTGACGTGGCTCCGTTCGATAACAGCGTGTTCCTGCCGGAAACCGGCGGACGCAGCCTGTACTTCGGCTTCGAAGGCGGCGGCAACACGCCGGACCCCAGCTTTGGTGGCAACTCGCTGTCCGGCAACAAGAACACGAATCTGGGTAACAACCAGATCAACAATACTGTCAGCAACACCATCGACTTCCCCGGTGGAGCTTCGGGGTCTGTTGTCAGCAACACATTCAGTCTGGAAGGTTACAGTGCCGGTGACAAGCCGACTCTGTACTTCAGCTACTTTCTGGACACGGAAAACGCCAATTACGACTACGGTCCGAATCCGGACACACTGATGCGGGATGCGCTGCGAGTCTTCGTTCAGGACGAAACCGGGGCCTGGAATCTGGTTGTCACCAATGATTCCTATGAAAACCGCTCCGCGGGGTTCCCGGATGAATTCGATATCGGCGCCGGACAGACATTCTCGGACGGCCTCAGCAACAACCCTTCACGACAGACCTTCCCGGACGTCGTGGAAGCATTCGACAACACCAACAGCTGGCGTCAGGCTCGCATTGATCTCAGCAACTACGCGGGGCTGTCCGGTTTGAAGCTGCGGTTCGACTTCAGCACCGCGGGGTCGATGAATCTGGGTGATATCTTCACCACCGGAACGGAACTTTACGCATCGCCGGCCTCGGAACTCACCGATGGCCAGACCATCACGCTCAGTGACTACGATGCCAGCGGAAACCTGATCGGCCAGACCACCTTCGAATTCGATCTGGGAGCTCACCTGACGCTGCCTTCCGGTAATGCGGCCATTGGCGAAAGTTTCCGAGTTCAGGGGCTTGGCTATGACGAAACATTCACGCTGACTCCAACGGCTGATCCGCTGAACATCAACGAGATCCTGGCACTTCCGTCCGATTCTGCGGAAGAACTGGCGGCCCGAGTCAGTGCTCATCTGGATGCCGTCTTCGGCGGGTTCCGAATGACGATTCCGGGGGGTGGCACGACGGAAGGTGAAACCTTCCGCTTTGGCGGTCAGACGTTCATGTTCACCAGCAATCCGATTCTGACCACGGACATTCTGGCTCAGTTCGGAGACACCGCAGCGACGATTGCGACTCGCACAGCGGTCGCCGTCAATACCGTTCTGGGACCGAATCACGCGTTTGTGAACGGCAGTGTCGTTGACCTGTTCCAGGGAACCATTCTGGATTTCGGCGGCACGCTGAACATCACTTCCTCCGGATCATTTCTGGAAGGTGAGTCGTTCACGGTGAAAGGCACAACGTTCACATTCACGGCCAATCCGGTTTTGGCAACCGACATCGATCTGATTGATGGCTTCGGCTACGCGACTTCTGACGTTCTGACTCAGCGAGCTGCAGCAGCAATCAATGCGGAATTCGGAGTTGATGTTTCCGGCTTCAATACTGCCTTCGTCGATTCCGCAGTTCCCACACGTCTGTATGTTCCCAAACTGGACACGGCTGCAGACGGGTTCATCACCGGCGGTACGATTACGCTGGCTGATGTCGTCAGTACGTCTACGTTTGAACTGGAATCGTTCACTCTGTTCGGGCAGACGTTCACCTTCGTTGACACGCCGGATCCGCTGCGACCACTGGACATCAAGGCTTCTGTTGGTGATTCCGCGGCTGTGATTGCTGCTCGCGTTCGAGCGGCCATTGATGCTCTGTTCGGTAACGGGACGGTGCTGCCGGTTGATCCTGCGGTTCCGGAACGAGTCAGTGTGCCGGACATCCCCACATTCAGCGACGGGTTTACTCGCGGGTCTGTCATTGTGATCAACAATCCGGCAGATCTGGAGCAGTACGAATTTGAACTGAACTTCGACACCTACCGTTTCACTTCAGTTCCGGATCCAGCCCGCCCGACCGACATCCTGGCGCGTGCCGGCGATACCAAAGAGGCCGTGGCTGCTGAAGCTGTGCGCATCATCAACAATCAGTCGTTCGGAACAACTGCGTTTCAGGATGGAAACCGCATCCATATTCCGGACCTGAGTTCAACGTTTGCCGGGATCTTCCACAATTCGACCCTGAATTTTGCCAACGCGACGCCGCAGAATATCGAAGGCGATTCGTTCACGATCTACGATACGACTTACACCTTCACCACCAGTCCTCTGTCGTCGTTTACACTTCCCGACAACGCAGTCGACATCTTTTACAACAGTACCTTTACGCCTGCTGATTTCGCGGCAGCGGCTGTGACAGCCATCAACAACAAACTGGCTTCAGATGGTCTGACCGCGCGAGCTTCACTGCCATCTGCGACCGGCAGTCAGCTGGTCGGTGTCGACTTCGGTCCAAGCGGCGACCTTTCCCCAACAAACTGGACCTCGACGGACGGGAACGGCGGAGTCAACTACACACTTTCCAACCTTCCTGACGAAACCGGAGCAGCCACTCCGTTTGATCTGTCCGTTTCCTTCTTTCCGACCCTGGGCTACGGCAGCGGGTCAACCGCTGCAAATACTCCCAACCTGGCGAATCTGCCGACGTACACGAATCCGCTCGACAACATCGACGGAGCTCTGGTCGTCACCGGACAGACCAACGGATTCAACGCCGTTGTGATGACATTCCAGGATCTCACTCCGGGCGCGACCTACGATGTTTATGTCTTCGGTGGTGATACGGCGACGTCGTCCGATCAGGATGTCTCTCTGTTCGGGGCTTCCTTTCAGTCGTTTACTCAGAGCTGGCTGAACGAGCAGTATGTCAATGCCTCACCGTCATCAGGCGCGACACTCGGAGCGTTTGCGATACCGGTTATCGCAGATTCGTCGGGCACCATCGACATTCAGGTTTTGAACTCATCGGGCGGTGATGTGGTTGTCCCGGCTGTCGCGATTCAGGAATCTCCCAACACCGCTCTGATCAACCTTTCGGGCGTGGTCACATCAGACATCGGCACGACCGTCACTGTCAATGGCCCGAATGCTGCAGCCGTGAACGGTGATACCCTGACGACTCAGTTCCAGGTCACCAATACTTTCACGTACGCAGCGACACCGGCCAACACCAGCCAGATTCAGACCAGCAATTCCAATACGACGACGGCTCTGAATACGGCCAATGCTCTGAACACGTACTACCAGCAGTTTAGCTTCTTTGGAGTGACGTATCTGCCGGCGTTTTCGGTTAACAACCGAGTCAGTATTCCGTTCGACAATCTGGTGAACTACGCGGACGGATTCGATGCCAGCCTGACCGTATCCGACTACGCTCGACTGCAGATGTCCGCGACCACCAACGTCGACGGGGACACTCTGACTGTCAACGGTGTCACTTTCACGTTCGTGGACACGACCACACCGTCCACAGCGCCGGGAGCTCCGGAAATCGGCAGCAACGGAGCGGGAATCTGGACGGCGGCCAATGTGGTCACAGCGTTGAACGCTCGCTTCGGAGCGAACACGGCTCGAACAAATGCCGCCGGAAATCAGGTTCTGATCTACCTGAATCCGACTTTCGCCGGTCTCCTCACATATTCGAACCTTGTCGGTGCCCCCGGATTGACCGTCATTGACAACGGTTCCAGCAACGATCCATTCTCATTCAGTTCCGGAACCTCGCCACTGACCAACCAGCTTCCGGTCGACCGCCCCGGCAGTCCGCTGCAGGTGGATCAGCGAGGGACCCCATTCACCTACGACCGACCAGGAAATCCCATCACCACACAGCCGCCTGGCGTGGCCGTGGCGAATGGAAACCGAGTCACCGTTCGCAGCGCGTCGGCGATCACCCTGTCGAATCCAACCGGTTCTCTGACCGCCAGCGGTGCTTCCGGAACCAGTGCCACCAACGCCGGCACCATCTTTACGCTGCAAACCAACCCCATTCAGCTGAACGGTGACGTACTGAATGTTCCCGATCCGCTAAACTTCGGAGCTCCGGTGCCCTTCACCTTTGTGAACGGAACCCCATCCGGTCCTCTGGAAATCCAGACCGGAGCCAGCGTTGCGGCCAACACCAAGAACGTGGTCGAAGCGTACTTTGGCCAGGTGATGTTCTTCCGTGCCGGAAACACCCTGACTCTGAACACAGGTGTCGGACAGGTCAGCTACTTCGATTCCGGTTTTGCCGACGGAGGAGTTACCTTTGCGGGCGGAGCCGTGCTGCCGGCAATTTCCGTCGATGCCAGCATGAGCGCAGCGGAAGTCGGACTTGCCATTCGACAGGGGCTGGCCAATGTCTATGCCAGCGGCGACGTGAACAACGTCAAAGGCAGCATGGACCTGATTCAGATTATCGGGCATGACGTTCTTGATGCCGGGCCGCTGCGATCGGCCGTGGCTCTGCCAGGTGACGAATTCGGAGCCTTCAATGCCGGCTTCGTCAGCACTCAGGCAGCTCAGCGACCCGGTTCGCTGCGAGGCATGAACAATGACGTCGAAGGCGTCTACATTGATGACATCATCATCGGTTTTGCGGAACGCGGTGAAATGATCACCAACGCACCCGCAGGAAACGGCTTTATTGCGAACGATGATGCTGTATCGTCAACGGGCACGAACACCGTGTCGCAGTTCAACGAATTCGGTGAACCCAACGTCAACCTGGAGATTCTGAACGGCGTTTACGATGTGGAAATTCGTCGAGCTCAGGACTTCGGTCTGTCACAAATTGCCAACCCAACGAACATCCTGTACCGCACCATTGACACGAATGATCGTGAAGCCATCGGGGTCGGAGTGGTTGTTCCATCGTCGATTGAGATTCCGGACCGGTCGACCTTCACCGTGTCGAACGGCATCAACACGGTGACCTATCAGTTCATCGATATTCGCAGCAACACGCTGGCTCCGGATCAGGGAAACCGAGCCATTCTGTATAACCCGACGGCCGGACTGAACGGAACGTATCAGGACGATCAGGAACTGATGGCTCGTCTGATCGTGAATGCCATCAATTCTGCCGCATCACAGAATGCCCTCAGTCCGCAGAACCTGACCGACGCATTCGGTGTTCAGGCCATGTACAGCGACACAACAGGTACAACCAGCAGCACGATTCATCTGTCGGGGAATGCGACCTTCACTCCCGACCCAACTCTGGCTCTGAAGTTCCAGGTGATCCAGTACGACTCATTCGGAGACTCCAACCGCGAACGAGTTCAGGGACAGATCATTATTGAATCGAGCTTCGTATCTGATTCTTCAGGTTTCGGAATCGTCGTGGACGCCGGAGCTCGCGGAGACGGGCTGGCCCATCCGGGCTCCGTTCGAAACACTCAGGAACTGAATCCACTGCGACTGGCCCCAGGCGTTGTGATTACGAACAACGTTATTGCTGACAACGTCAGCGGCGGCATCCACTTCAGCGGCGACACCGGCGGTGGACAGTCCGGCATTGCCCCGGTCGGACGAATCGTGAACAACACGATTGTCGGGGTCGGCGGCGGAAACGGTGTGCTGATTGATCAGGGTGCGGCCCCGACTCTGCTGAACAATATCGTCGCCAACTTCAATACGGGGATCCGAGTCACCGGAGCCACTGCGGTCATCGGTTCGACGCTGTATCAGAACAACGCGACGAACTCGACAGCCGGACTGGGCAGTTCGGCGATCGTGCTGCAGCCGAGTGATCCGCTGTTCGTCGATGCGGCTTCCGGAAACTACTATCCGGCACCGGGTTCGCAGGCGATCGACAGCTCCACAGAACGTCTGGGTGAAAACGCGGACCTTGTGAGAATCAAGGCTCCGCTGGGTGGAACGGAATCTTTGCTGTTGGCACCGGATCTGGACGTTTATGGTCAGGTTCGTGGTGACGATGAATCCGTGGCAACTCCGGAAACCAGGAAGTGTCTTCGCAGATCGCGGAGCGATTGACCGAGTCGACTTCTTCCAGCCGATTGCCGTTCTCAGCAATCCGGAAGACAACGCCGCCAACGACCCTGGATCCGACGGTGGCCGTCGTCTGGGCAACGATCACCGAAGACCTGCGGGAATTCCGCGTTCGACTGGACGATCAGGGGATCGGAATCGACGACGATCGAGTCAACAAGAATCAGTTCGTCCTGCGACAGGACGGCGTCGATCTGATCGAAGGCATTCACTACATCTGGTCCTACAACAGTGTCACCAACGATGTGATGTTCACCGCGGTCACAACCTTCCCGCTGGAAAGACGCTACACCATCGTTGTGGAAAACCAGCCGCTGGATCCTGCCGATCCGAATTTCGATTGACGGCGTTCGTGACCTGGCTGGGAACTATCTGCTGGCCAATCAGACAGACGGTTCCACAAAGTTTGAAATCCTGCTGACTGACAATATCAATGATCCTCCGATCAACGTGCTGCCGTCTTCCCGACAGCGAACCAATGAAGATCAGCCTCTGGTCTTCAGTGTGGCCGGTGGAAATGCGATTCAGGTGTCGGATGCTGACATTCATCTGGCCCTCGATCCGTCGCTGAACGTCACGCTGACAGCCACCTTCGGCACGCTCTCTCTGTCAACGGTGCAGGGGCTCACGTTCCCGAACGGTAACACAGGCTTCAGCGAAACCACGATGACGTTCCGGGAACGATCACCGACATCAACACGGCGTTGAACGGATTGACGTTCACTCCGGATGCGGAGTATTTCAACATGCTGCCCGGTGATCCTCAGTCTCTGAACCCGGCAACAATCACCATCACGACTGATGACGGAAACCTGGATACACCGCCCGTCGGACAGTTTGCCGGTCCGACCAGTCCGGTGGAAACCGATACCGATACGATCCCGATTGATGTCGTGGCCGTGAACGATCCGCCGTCATTCACCACCCCGGTGATTGATCCGCCGGCCATCGACGAAGATGCTGCGCCCGTTGTGATTCCGGGATTTGTCACCGGAATGACGGCTGGTCCGCAGCCTTCAGAACAGGCTCAGACCTATTCCTTCATTGTTGATGCTCCGGTGATCGTTTCCGGAACGCTGCAGTTCCTGCCTGGTCAGGAACCTGCGATCGACGTCAACGGGCAGCTGACCTACGCAGTTGCCCCGGATACCAACGGACAGGCTTCCGTCACATTCCGATTGCGGGATGCAAACGCGTCTGATCCGAATCACGTTCCGGCGGACAGTCCGGATGTGACTTTCCTGATTGACGTCAATGCCATCAACGATGAACCGACGCTGACTCTGCTGACGACCGTCGTGGACGGCGTTGAGGACGAAGGTCCTCGCGGCCCGATCGATCTGGTCAGTTCCGCAGCTGCCGGCCCTCCGACGGCCCTTGATGAAATTGCGGCACCACCGGCTGGTCAGACACTGACGTTTATGTCCACGGCTCCGGTGATTGCGACGGGCAACCTGACATTCGTTTCATTCAGTGTTTCCCCGATTGACGGAACGCTCAGCTTCGAAGCCACTCCGAATACTTCGGGAACGGCGACCTTCAATATCTGGGTTCAGGATGACGGATCCACCGCCAATGCGGCTGACGACAATTCGTCTGCCGTGCAGACGGTTACGATCAGTGTGGCGGCTCAGCCCGATCCACCGGTTCCGGCGACTTTAGCCTATACCATCGATGAAGGCACTTCGCTGACACTGGATGCGTCGGGCAGCACAGATCCGGATATTGCCTTCCCCGGAGATTCGCTGACCTATGCATGGGATCTGAACAACGACGGAACCTATGACCGCACCGGCGAGACCAGTCCGGTGATTACGATTCCCTGGTCAGAACTCGGTGGCCTCGGGCTGACGGCTCCTGGAACCAATACGGTAACGCTGCGAGTGACGGACACGTTCAACGGAACATCCGTCACAACGACAACGTCACTGGATATTCTCACCGTCGACTACGGAGATGCTCCGGACACCTTCAAGACTCTGCGAGCTTCCAACGGTGCTGCTCACACGATCGTCAGCGGCTTCCAGCTGGGGGCCACCGTTGTGAACGATCTGGACGGTCTGTCCGGCAACACCAGCGACAACGACGGGATTGTCTTTGAAGCCGGAATGCAGGCCGACAGCGCGATCGACATTGGTTCATACTTCACAGCCAACGCATCAGCAGCCGGAAAACTGGACGTCTGGATCGACTTCAATAACAACGGAACGTTCGAGCCGGCCGAAAAACTGAATGGAGGCAACAGCTACGATCTGCAGGCGGGTGACAATCTGATCAACTTCACCATTCTGGCAGGCCAGGCAACAACCGGCGTTGATACGTGGGTGCGAGCTCGGTTCAGCTCCGCTGGCGGTCTGACTCCGTCGGGGCGTGCTGCTGACGGTGAGGTCGAAGATTACATCGTCAACTTCTCGCCTCTGCTGGATCCGGTCGCGGTCGAATCCGTCCTGCCGATGTGGTCGCAGACCAGCGACAGCACTCCGCTGATTCAGTGGCAGCAGGTCGCCGGTACTCCACCAGGCTCGAACGCCACCTACAACATCGAACTGCGAAATGCTCTGGGGCAGGTCGTCGGCTTCGAAGAAAACTACACCGGCAATTCCATCACGATCACGGATTCGCTGCCTCCCGGTGTTTACACTCCGTTTATCACTCCGATCAACCGAGCCGGAGTCAGCCTGGCTCCGATTGGTCTGGCGTCCTTCGAAGTAGTCGCGCTGGCGGTCTCGACTCCCACAGGCCGAATTCTGGACAACACGCCGACCGTTCAGTGGAATTCCGTCACTCAGACAGACCACTACCACCTGCAGATTCGTTCTTCCATTAACGGCCAGCTGGTTCTGGAAGAACTGAACCTGCCAGGAGATCAGACGACCTATGATGTTCAGACGGCTCTGAATATCGGCACCTACCAGGTCCGCGTTCGGGCAATTGAAGATGTCACCGGTCAGCTGGGTGACTGGAGTCCGTTCCAGAACTTCACCATCGCAACCGCTCCGTCCATCACTGCTCCGGCAAACGGCACCTCGATCACCACGGCGTCGCCGACAATCACATGGAATTCCATTCCGGGAGCGGCAACTTACGAGCTTCAGCTCATCGATGTCACCGACAACATCAATCCGCTGCTGACGCTGACGGGACTGACAACCACCTCCGCAACCCTCACCACTCCGCTGGAACTGGGTGAGTACTCTGTGGCGGTTCGAGGAGTCACAGCCGATCCGTTCGTGGGCGACTGGAGCCCTGTGTCTCGCTTCACAGTCACTCTGCCGTCCACGATCAGCCAGCCGATTGACCGACTGCCGGATGCCACCCCAACGATCGTCTGGACGGCCGTCGCGGGAGCGGAAAACTACACGATCGAGATCGTTGATACCGCGAGCGATGCGATCGTTCACACGGTTCCCGGTCTGACGACGACTCAGTACACACTGCCGAACGACAAGGCATTGCCGCTGGGTCGCTATGAACTGAGAATCAAGGCCAACAACCTGCCTGCGGCGGGAACGTCGGCCACGACCGTCACGTCCATCAGTACTCCGGCGATCTTCTTCGTGACAGCTCCGCCGGAAGTGCTGCTGCCAAACGTCGGGATTTACGACACCACTCCAACCATCACATGGAACTCACCTCTGGGAACCCGTGTGAGTGAAGTGGAAGTGGTTCTGGCGTCAACCGGTGCCGTTGTTTACACAGCCACCGACGTCGCCGGAAGTTCGCTCACCATTCCGGATGCTCAGAAACTTGTTCCGGGCGAGTACCGAGTTCGGGTTCGTTCGTACGCGAACGCTCCTGCAACCCTGGCTTCCGACTGGAGCACCGTGCATGTGTTCCAGGTGGGGCGTGCTCCGATTCTGCTGGGACCGTCCACCGGCCTGGCAGCAGCGAAGCCGTTCTATTCAATCGTCGATCAGCACCCGACTCTGACATGGCAGCAGTCGCTGGCCGGAGAAACGTTCTCGGTCTGGCTGTCTGATGCGTCCAACGGAAAGACGATTCGGATTGTCCATAACCTCAACACCGCCAGCTACACCTTCTCCGAAGACACGCTGCCGGTCGGACGTTACCGCTACTGGGCTCGAGCCACCACCGGATTGGGTGAACAGTCGGCATGGAGTGTTCCGTTTGAATTCGAAGTCAAGACGCGACCGGTCGTCGTCGCGGTCGGACCAAGTTTCGATACCACGCCAACCTTCAGCTGGAATACTCCGGCAACAGGAAACCTTCAGCCCGAAATTGATGAATACGAAGTCTTCGTGCGACGTGTCGATGTGAAGCCCGTTCAGGACTTCGTCTTCACGACATCAGGAACCTCGTTCACCATTCCGGACGATCAGGCTCTGGCCAACGGACGTTACCGAGTCTGGGTGCGGGGAACGGCCATTGCTGCAGTCAACGGAGTGCCGGCGACTCGCACCATCTGGAGCCTGTCTCAGGACTTCGAAATCAGCGGCCGCCCGATCGTGACCACACCTGGCAACACGACGGACAGCACTCCGCTGATTTCCTGGTCAGCTGTCGGCGAAGCGGCTTCCTACCAGTTGTACATCGCTCCGGCAACAACACCTGGAACTCCGCTGCTGAACCTGTCCGGCCTGACGTCGACGTCGTACCAACTCTCCACGGCTCTGCCCAACGGCAGCTATGTGGCATGGGTTCGAGCAACATCGAATGCCGGGACAAAGTCTCCGTGGAGTTTGACGACTCAGGGACAGTTTACGATTTCCGGAAGCACGGTCCCGTCGGTCGACCGGGTCGAGATCGATCCGATCGCCACCAGCAACGACCGCACACCGACCTTCACATGGACGGCTGTTGCCAACGTTGCCAAATACGACCTGTTTGTGGCTTCGGTTGCTGACAGCAGTACGGCTCTGATTCGTGATACGAACATTGCTGCCACTGCGACCAGCTACACGGCAGCAAATCGGCCGCTGGCACCTGGTGATTATCGAGTCTGGGTGCGAGTCATTAGCACCAGTGGCGTCATTGGAGCATGGAGTGCTCCGGTGAGATTCACCATCACCGCCAACAGCATTCCACTGGGCTCAGAACTTCCGGTCAACAGCCTGCCGATGCTGGCGTCTCTGGAAGCGATCAGCGAGTCTCTGAATTCAGAAGACGTCACCGTCAGCCTGATTCCAGCCGTGGTGGTTGCAGATTCCGGTCGCCAGGTTTCGGAAACTCAGACGAACATCGCTGACACCGTGACCCGACAGAATCGGACCCTCAAACCGACCGAGGCCGCAGTCGCTCAGGTGGCTGATCTTCCTGAAGGATCGGCTGACGCGGACGAGCTGATGTCGGCATGGGATGCGGCAATCTGGGCTGAGGAGTCAGGCGAACACGCAGCCATCGCCGTTGAGCCAACTACTGAACCCGCCGTCCGGCAGGAGACCGCTGAAACCGGCAGTTCCACGGGGTGGCTCGCCAGTCTGGCGTTGTTCTCCGGATCGCTGTTGCGCCGCCGCCGTCGTGAAGAGTAACTGATGGAATTCTGAATGCGGAATTCAGCACGGGACGAGTTCTTGCTCGTCCCGTGTTCGTTTTGCGATTTCAAATTCAGCGGACAGCTCACATCACGTCGCCGCGATCAATCGCGATGCGGTTAACAAACTGAGTTGTCACGCTCGCGGATCGACGCATTCAGTATTAAACTTCGCGACCGACTCAGCGGCTGTCCGCGGTGAAGAACTGACTCTGCGACACGGACACCGATCACTCCACGCGTACGGATTCAGGCGACTCTTCAAATGGCAGTTTTCCTCGGCATCGACATCGGCACCAGCGGCACCAAGACTCTGGCTGTTCAGGAGGATGGAAAGATCCTGGCTGCAGCAACCGTCGAGTACCCGCTGTCGAGTCCTCGCCCTGGCTGGTCAGAACAGGATCCCGATCACTGGTGGAACGCTTCTGTTGAAAGCGTTCGCAAAGTGATGAAAGCCGCAAAACTTAAAGCCGGTGATGTCGCCGGTATCGGGCTCAGCGGTCAGATGCACGGCAGCGTCTTTCTGAACAAAGCCGGCAGTGTCATTCGCCCCGCGCTTCTGTGGAACGATCAGCGGACCGCGGCGGAATGTGTTGAAATTGAAAAGAGAGCCGGCGGCCGCAGTAAGCTGATCGGCATGGTGGCAAATCCTGCTCTGACGGGGTTCACGGCGCCGAAAATTCTGTGGCTGCGAAACCACGAACCGAAAAATTTCGACAAAACCGTGCAGATTCTTCTGCCCAAAGACTACGTTCGGTTTCGGCTGACCGGCGATTTTGCCACAGAAGTCAGTGATGCATCGGGTACTCTGCTGCTGGATGTCGTGAAGCGTCAGTGGTCAAAGTCGCTGCTGCAGAAACTGGATCTCGATGCCGGCCTGCTGCCAAAGGTGTATGAATCAGAAGACGTCACCGGTGTTCTTTCTGCGGAAGCTGCTGCCGCGATGGGACTGAATCCGGGAACTCGAGTTGTGGGCGGAGGCGGCGATCAGGCAGCCAGCGCCATCGGTAACGGCATCGTTCGCAAAGGTGTCGTCAGTGCAACGATGGGAACCAGCGGAGTTGTGTTTGCTCACAGCGACGAAGTTCAGGTGGACCCTGCTGGTCGTCTCCATACCTTCTGCCACGCTGTCCGAGGCAAGTGGCATGTGATGGGCTGTGTGCTGTCCGCTGGTGGCAGTCTGCAGTGGTTTCGAAATCAGCTGTGTGCAGAAGAGATCGCGGCTGCGAAGAAACAGAAGGTTGACCCCTATCAGCTGATCACGGAGCAGGCGGCTGCGGCTCCGGCTGGTTCAGAAGGACTGTTCTTTCTGCCGTATCTCACCGGCGAGCGGACACCACACGCGGATCCAAATGCGCGAGGCTGCTGGGTGGGGCTCAGTCTCCGCCATGGCAAGGGGCATATGGCAAGGTCGGTCATGGAAGGTGCAACGTTCGCGATGCGTGATTCGCTGGAAATCGCCAAGAGCATGAACGTTCCGGTGAAGGAAATCCGGCTGTCCGGCGGGGGAGCTCGCAGCGAATTCTGGCGGCAGATGCAGGCGGACATTTACGGTCAGCCGGTCGTCACAATCAACGCCGAAGAAGGTCCTGCTTACGGAGTCGCTCTGCTGGCCGCAGCCGGAACCGGTGCTTATAAAGACGTTGTTGAAGCATGCAATGCAACCATCTCAGTTGTCACCAAAACCTCGCCAAACGCAGCTGCGAAGAAGACCTACAACGCGGCCTATCCGGTCTATGGACAGCTGTATCAGTCGCTGAAGAATGACTTCGCTGCAATTCAGAAGCTGGTTTAGAAACGTCGGCAGACTGCTCGGGATCATCTGCCGCGTTTCAGAGATTCGGAAGATCCCCGGCACAGGTCCGGCGCAGTGGCGGAATGGTGTCGCCCTTGAGGATCGACTACACTCCGGAAGCCGACAGGACAAAACGGGGTTCTGAAGTGTGTGTTTCGTGCCTGCTGTTTTCGCTGAATCTGTATGACTTCTCACAAAGCGACCTTTGACTGTCCTCATTGTGGTGAGCCGGTTCGGTCGGATGCGAAAGTGTGCCGATCGTGTGGCGCCAGCGACGACTGTGGCTGGAACGAGGGTGATTCCTTCGACCACGGGGATGATCCGGGAGACGATGATTATTCGGATTTCGTTTACGACCCCTCCACGGAACAGGCAGACCCGGACCAGGCGGCTTCTCAGGCGGCACAGGTTCGAATGTGGGTGAGAATCGTCATTCTGGCCATCATCCTGTCCTTTGCCCTGGCGGCCAGGTTGATCGGATGACAATTCACAGAATGCCATTTCCTGCCGTCCGTCGTTCTCTGAATGCTGACTCGGGAACCGTTCCAGGTCGCAGTTTCCGGACCGACGGCTCATCCGGCGCTGGCCGTCAACGTTCATTTCATTCTTAAGCCGTGCTTCCTGCGAATCGGGAATCTGTTTCCATGTCACCAGTACCTTACCAGTCCGAACTGAACGTCGCTCTGCAGGCCGTCCGACAGGCCGCGGCTGTCTGTCGATCGGTGCAGAGTTCAATTTCTGCGGATTCACTTCAGAAGAAGGACAACAGTCCGGTCACTGTCGCAGACTTCGCCAGCCAGGCGTTAATCTGTCGTCAGCTGCAACTGGCCTTTCCCGATGATCCGGTGATCGGCGAAGAAGGGGCTGACGAACTGCGAGAGCCGTCCGGCGAGGCATTCCTGGAGCGGATCATCAGCGAATGTGCCGCCCTGTCCGTGTCAGCGACCGCGGAAGATATCTGCGGCTGGATTGATCGAGGAAACCTGCATGAGTATCGAGATCGGTTCTGGACTCTGGATCCCATCGACGGCACGAAGGGCTTTCTGCGAAATGAGCAATATGCCATCTCGCTGGCGCTGATCATCGATGGCCGGATTGAAGTGGGCGTGCTGGGCTGTCCCAACCTTCCGGTCAACTGGGCGGAACCGGACGGTCCCCGAGGTCTGCTGGCCTGGGCGGTTCGCGGCGAGGGAAGTTTCGTTCAGCCACTCGATCAGCCGAATCAGGCACCTGTACGCATTCAGGTCACATCGACAGCTCACGCCGCCGATGCGAGGTTCTGCGAATCCGTCGAATCCGGCCACAGTTCCCACGACTGGTCCGGACAAATCGCTTCTCAGCTGGGAATCTCCCGGGAGCCCTTCCGTATTGACAGCCAGTGCAAATATCTGGCCGTTGCCATGGGAGCCGCAGACATTTATCTTCGCCTGCCGACCAGAAAAGGCTATCAGGAAAAGATCTGGGACCATGCCGGCGGAGTTCTGGTGGTCGAAGAGGCGGGCGGGAGGGTGACCGACATCCATGGTCGCGATGTGGAATTCCATCACGGGTCAACACTGGCTGTGAATGAAGGGATGGTTGTCACGAACGGAAAGTTCCATGCCGATGTCGTCGCTGCGATCACTGACAACGCACCGGACAGAGCTTAGTCTGATGGCTGGTCCTGCTGCGAGGGGCTGTCGAATCGTTCGGCAATCGCATCTTCGGTCGTCGCCTCGAAACGGTTCTGAGCACCGCGTGAGTCAGTGAATTCGTCGAATTCTTCCGAAGTCCGGAAGTCGGATGGGGAGCTGCACGCCGCCCAGGGTAACTCGGCCGGGGCGCGAAGGCAGATGCACGATGAAGGGTTTGCCGACCAGCAGGTGATGCGGAACTCCGGCGTCCGGCCAGTTCCGGCTGTCGGAAGACACCGGACTGTTGTCCCCCTGAACAAAGTACTGACCTTCGGGGACAGTGTACGATTCGTCCACCGCATGACGCCGCCGGCCTGGCGTGTAGTGGACATCCCGAAACAGCTGCAGTGATTCCAGTGTCACTTCTCCGCCGGAAACTCCCACGGCCAGACGATTCTGCTGAGTGACCCGTTCTGCCGTCCTCAGAACGACGTCGGAACTGACTGAAAAGTCGGCGCTGCCGTCACTGATCCGCTCGTCCTCGGCCTGCCGGACGCAGAATTCAACGTCCACGGGTTCGAACAGCTGGTGTCCGTTCACGGCAACTGTGATGCGCCGGTCAAAATTTGACATCTCGATCCGCAGTTTGTGTGCTGTCCCGGAAGACGGAAGAGTGAACGAATGCTTTCTCACCACACTGCGGGTCTCGCTGTCAATCAGAGCTGCGGACTGATGAGCAATATCCAGAATCAGCAGCCATGTGTTCGACTTCAGCGGCATGCGCACGAAGATGCGTTCCGGAGCTGAATCATCACTCCATGCGGCCTGCACGTCGATCATCAGATCGTGAATCGGAAGTTCCGGCGACGACACCAGCGAGTTGTAACCGTATCGGTCGGTCACGGGGCACAGGTGCGACGTGGCTCCCAGCCGGTACACGGCATTCCGCAGAGAATCGGTCGCGGCCCAGGCCAGCAGATCCTGCTGCATCTGATACGGCATCACTCCGCGAAGTCGCAGCACCTGTCGGTCGGTATCAAAGTCGAGCAGAGTTGCCCATGCGGCTGGCCGGGATTTCAGCTGCTCACGAATTTGGAGCCAGTCGGCTTCAACGGCGTCCTGAGGATCACCGATGACGGGTGCCTCGCAGACATGACTTCCTCCGGCCCACCGCCAGTAGTGAAACTTCAGCCAGCACGCACCAGATTCGGAATCGGTTGCTGACAGGCTGTTACCGCCGGGAACGTCAGAGATGTCCGTCCGGCAATCGCAGCGGAAGTGGCCGTCCGAAAAGACCCAGCCGCTGTCTGTCTGCCACGGAAGCTGCCATTCATCCGCGTCGGAAGTGTGGGCGGGATCGAAGACCGGAATCCGCATGTCGCGCATCGTCGCAAGGTCTTTGCGGGCAATTGAACCATTCACAAACAGATCGCCATCCACAATTCGCAGAGTTTCCCCTGGAAGCCCCGTGATGCGTTTGACGTAGGCTTCTCCGGGAGAAGCCGGATTTCGGAAGACGACTGTTTCCCAGCGGCGGGGAGCGCGAAAGTCGAATGTCCCCTTGTGAACCAGCAGCTGGTCTCCATGATTCACCGGAACGGCGTGAACGTTGATGTTCGTCTGACCGCAGTTGGGGCAGGTGGCATATCGGTCTGAAAGGCCATCGTCTTCGACCTGCTCAGTCGATTCATCAAACGTGACTCCGAAGGCGAACGAGTATCCGCAGGATGGGCACGAAATGCGCTTGTGCAGCCCCAGCAGACCCGGGGCCATCGACCCCGTGGAAATTAAGTAGCCCTCCAGAATGAAGCCGCGCAGCAGAATAATGGCCATGACGAACAGGATGGACAACTCCATCAGGTTCCTCAGCCAGTTGGCGTCCTCAGGCGTTCCTTTTGACCGCGGCAAGGTGAGTTGATGAGTCGAGTATCGGGGGGCGAATGGCAGGTGTCGCGCAGTTCCAGACGCGAGCCTGCACACGTCAGGCTGTGGGAAGTTTACGTCCACGGGAGAAATCCTGCACGATCAGTTCCGGGTTGCGGAGACCGTGTTTTTTCAGGCGAGACCGGCGAGTTTTCGTCCGGTCCAGAACAGGCCCAGCAGCACAATGATGCCGCCACCCCACAATGGATGGCTCCACAGTCGAAAGCGGCGGACAACCGGATCCGGGTCGGGCAGCGATGCGATTTCTGTGACCAGGGACGGCAGGTCCGCGACCGACGACAACCGGCCTCGACTGACTTCCGCAATCTCCTTCAGCACATCGATCCGTGCAGGCTGGCCGATCTGTTCCTTTTCATTCCCCTGAATTGCAATCGAAGTCTCCAGGCTGGCGCCGGTTTCGGCACAGGACGTGATGAACTTCCACTGGCCACCGGTACCGGGAACAAAGGTTCCTGTGAACAGGCCCCATGAATCGTCAGCAGCGGGAGCAAGGCGGATGGAATGAGACTGGCCTTCCGGAGATACCGCCTGGACCACGACGGTGCCCTGTCGCAGAGGTTCGCCGCTGGATGTCATGACGTTGGCGTTCAGCGTCAGAACGTTGTCGGCTTCCGGACGATCGGGGGAATAAAACAACCGCATGGATTCGCCCTGAGACATGTTTCGCTGATAGGCCATCCAGCGAACGACCTGCCCCCAGAAGCGATAGTGATACAGGTCTTCGACGCCTTTTCGCCACCGCCATGCTCCGTCCGTCCCCATGAACAGAACCTTGCCGGTTCCGGACGGACGCGTGGCGATCAAAGGAATGCGTCCGAACTGAGATGAATCAGATCCATGAACGGCCAGGACTTCCGTTCCGATTTTGGCGCGAGCCACAGCGGCGTGCCATTGAAAACCCGGCAGAGAATTCCAGACGTTTTCGTTCTGAGTGTCGTCCGGTTCCAGACGAGTCAGCAGACTGCGGCGACCCGCTTCGGTCAGAGCAAACCGATTCGGACGCGGCGACCCAATACCTTTGGGACTGGCCGCGTCCGGAATGACGGGATAAAGCTCTTCCAGTTCCGTGGTGAGCAGCGTTGCCTGCCGACCGCGAAAACCAGGCAGAAACACCAGACCTCCGGCATGACTGCGAACCAGCTGTCTGAGCTGTCGACAGTTCTCAACCGAAAGCTGTTTGGGGTCAACGCCGACATCGCCCAGAAAGACGACGTCATAACTGAACAACTGCTGCTCGCCGGGAAACTCCTCCAGATAACCACGCCCGCCTCCGGGGTTCTGAGTTTCCGGATGAAACAGCAGGCAGCTGACTTCAACCCCCGGGTCGCGTTCCAGAGCGTTTCGCAGATAGCGGTATTCCCACCGTGGATAAGATTCCACCACCAGCACCTTCAAAGCCTCGTTGCGTATGGTGATCGGCAGCGTCAGAGCGTTGTTGGTGGAAATAGTTTCTTCGTCATCGACGGGGATCTCCAGCTTCAGGCTGTATTCACCCGTCTTCGTCGGTTTCCAGTCGATGGTTTCCTGCACCTGCCCCATCCCCGGCACGCGTACGGTTTTTTCAATCAGTTCGCCATCGGTCCCGTTCAGGGTCACGGTCACACGGCGATCGCCTGGCAGCCAGCTGACGACTCGAAACGGAATGCGCAGCGTCTTGTTGTTGACTCCGAATGTCGGAGCATCCGAACTGATCAGCTCGATATCCGGAAGCCGCTGTTCGCTGCCGACTCCGACGGCAAACACCGGAACCTGACGCATTCGCAGTTCTGTCGCCATGGGACCGGGAGCCTTTCCGGTGTTCCAGTCCCCATCCGACAGCAGCACAATGCCTCGCAGATTCACATGGCTTTCCGCCGTCCGATTCAGTGCGTCGTGCAGGTCCGTGCCTCGCGTGGAATTCGCCAGCCCGGACGAAAACGGCTGAAAGATGACTTCCATTTTCTCCTGCACCGGCTGCCATGTTTCCGGAAGCACAGCTTCAGCGACGACATCCTGTCGACTGCGAGCCTGCTTGTCGGAAGCTCCCGCATCGACGACGTCCCGAGTCTGCATGCTGTCGGAGGTGTCGTGCAGGATGACCAGAGTGGGTCGTTCTTCGGGGCGAATTTCCTGAGTCAGTTCGGGCTGATTCAGTGTCACCAGAACGACCGCGATCAGCAGAAATCGAAAGATTTCCAGCAGCCCCATCGAACGATTCCATCCGCTGCGTTTCCAGCTGATCCAGCAGCATACCGCGGCGGCCATCATGACCAGCACAGAAACAATCGCAGTTCCGGACGTCCACTGCAGACTCATGCCCGGGTCTCCGAAGTCGCCTGCTGTGAACCCGACGCACCAACCCCGGCACGTCGTCGAGGAAAGCCACTGGCGATGGATGCGGGAACTCCAATCGCAGTGGCCGAGTTTTGTTCTGACGCTGGTTTCGAAACCATCTTTTCCGTGGGGATGCTCAGCACCGCTTCGGCCATCAGAGCAAGAATCATCAGCATCAGAAATGTTCGCCACACTTCACTGGCCAGCTGCATGGCTCCTCCGACTGTGTCGTCGATCCGAGTCACTTCGATGCCATCCAGAACCTGGTGCAGCGTTTCGTCAGAGATAACTTCCGGGCTGTCTTCAGCGGCCGGACGATTGACAGCCAGCAGACGTTCGGAATCCCGAAACAGTCCCGCCGAAACAGTTCGCTGTGATGTCCAGATATCCCGGGACAGATCGTCCAGAGCTGTCCAGTCAGCAGCGACAGGTTCAGTTGTTGTGCCCGCATCCAGCTGTTGAGCTCGCCCCAGTGACGCCGCCCCCTGCGCCAGGGCTCGCTGCATCATCACGTAAAACGTCACACCATTGGTGACCAGATTCGATTCGGCTGATGTTGGCAGAGTCCCACAGAAGTAGACGGATCCGCGATCCGTTGTCAGTCGACTCAACAGCGGCAGTCCGTCTTCGGTCTGCCACAGAACCGTGGATGGCGGGAGCAGCGCGTCACAACCGCGATGAATGGACACCTGTCCCACCGGCAGCGGCGAACCGCTCTGACTGTTTGCCAGCAGATCTTCATCCGTCCGCCATGGCCGAAAGCGGAAGTGATCACCATCGGTCGGATCCTGCCACGCTTTCCATGATGCATTCAGAAATTCGGTTGAGTCCGGTTCGTCGGGAGGAAAACAGAACAGCGTGCGACCGGATGCAACAAAGTTCCTCAACTGTTCGGCCACCAGCCCGTCCGGCAGTTTCGCCTGCCACACAACCATGGCGGCCTGATCCCAGGGAATGGCACCAATCGATGAAGAAGGCAGGACTTCCGTTTCGAACACAAGACTGCGATCGACGGCTGTTCCGGTCGCCACCTGAAACAGCCGAGCCGCCTGGTCGTTGTCCGAAACAATCACGGTTTTCCGGACGGCCGGTTCCGCGTAGACAAAGCGGTAGATGTTATCCGTGAGGTTGGAATCCCGAGGCAGCTCGACGCGGCCCCAGCCTTCCTTCGTTTCCTGATCAATTGCAATCGCGTGGCCTCGGCGAACCGCCTCCATTCCGGTCAGCTCCATCGACAGCACCGAACGAGCTCCATCGATGACAATCGACAGCTCGATCGGAACCGGTTTTTCTGCCGGAGTGGCTCGACTGACCAGAATGTCCATGACCAGCTCCGCACCTTCCAGAGCTTCCCGGCGATGAACATTGCTGACCTGCACCGAAAGGTTGTCAGCCGCCACATCGGGATAGGCCAGCAGAAACAGACGCAGTCCTTCGCGATTGCTGAGTTCACTGCGGACCGCCTCCCAGCGCCCCGCCGACGGACTCCAGTCATTCTGCCGCAGGTCGCTGCACACCCACACATCAGCTCGGCCCGCTTTGCTGGTTTCCAGAAAGTCGGCGACCTGCTGCAGCACGGTGGGCAGATCGGCGGAAGTGTCCGAAGAGCCTGCTGAGGGAAGACTTTCCAGTTCCTGAACAGACGGAACTTCCAGCGGCCGCCGAGTCGCGGTGTCAAACAGAACCAGCCGAGTTCCGCTTTCCGTACGCTGCAGCATCTCGGACAGCTTCTTCAAACCCGTGCTGCGTTTGCTCTCGCTGGTCGTGGTATTCTGTTCTTCCATGCTGGCCGATCGGTCCAGCACAATCACAGTGACATCCGGCGCATTGGATGACGTCAGCCCCAGCCAGCCACCGGACATCGGTCGACTGACCGCAAAGATCAGCCCGGCCACAGCCAGCATGCGAGCCGCCATCAGCAGCAGGTAACGCAGTCGAGCCATCCCGCGAGCCATCTGCCGAGCCTTCAGCAGAAACATGGTCGCCGCCCACGGCACTGTGCGATGTCGATTCTGATTGATCAGATGGATCAGGATCGGCAGAGCAATCAGCGGCAGAGCAAACAGGAAGGCAGGTTGCAGGAAACTCATCGAATTCAGTCAGTCCTGCAAAGTACGGCCTCACACCGGATCGCCCAACGCGGACCTCCCGGATCACTCGCTTCCCCGACCCCCAAAGCGCCAGCTCGGGAACTCCCCCATTATGCCGGGGCGGGTTGCCTGGTTCAATTGTTCGTTGATAAAACCCTTGTTTCGCAACCCGTGCCGTTGAATTCAGAAATTCGCCGCAAAGCAATCCCTCGTGCTGCGAAAAGCCGACCACTTTGTCAGTGCTGTTGTTTGCGGTAGACTGATCCGCAGACAGTTTTTCTCTTCGGCACTTCTGCTTCGTCATGACTGACCCAAATTTTTCATCTCCTGCCGATCCCGCCTCGGTTGCCGCTCGCAAGCGATTCTGGGCTCGTCTGGTTGTGTTTGCAGTTCTGATCGCTATTGCTCTGCTGAAACCAAAAGTCGAAGCGTGGCTGGAACGACAGAAAGCTGCCGCGGAACACAAACCCGCCCCGTCGACTGAATATCGGCTTCCGGACATTGCCGATCCGCCGGATGTCGAGCCGATCGATTCTGAGCTGACCTTTGAAACCACAGATCCGACTTCACGGCCGTCCGGTGGTGCGACTGCGGCTGAAAAGAGTTCGGACGTTCAGGTGGCCGTCACCGAATCATCATCGGCGGCCTCTTCCGAATCCACGCCAACAAAAGACCAGTCGCCCAAATCGTCTTCAAAGGGCTACCACGAAACCCATCGAGCCTCGGGGAAAGCCCGACCAGTCAAACACCGACCAAAGACAGTCCATCGGACTCCAAAACAACGGACAAATCGATGCGTCCGGCCGACGTATCTGTGGCGGCCGTAACGCTCCGGCAAAGTCAGGGTCTGCAGATTCGAAGACCAATCCATCCAAGACACGAACACGAAAACGTCGTCGAAGTCGTCCGCATCCGGCAAACCCAAACTGGCCGCTCCGCCAGCTCGCCCCGCTGAAACCCCGGCGAAGACAAAGCCGCAGGAATCCAGCGACGAGCCGCCTCCGGGAAAACTGACTCTGACCAACCGCAGTCGCGAAGAATTCCAATCGACGGCGGGCCTGCTGTATGTTCGCGGAAGTGAAGACGGGCATCGACTGAAGCACGTGCTGAAACACGCCGAAGATAATCTCAGCAAACCCGTTCACGGAGTCTTCGACGGCGACCGCGACCAGATCCTGGCATGGATCGATCGAGCCTACGTCAAAGGTCAGCAGGGTGGCCGGGGTGTCCGGAAAGAAGATCAGGACGGCCGAATTGTTTACACCGTCGACATGGGAGAACCCATCGGCCACGTCGGCGGCGAGTCGGCAAGCGCAAAGGCCACCCCAAATGCCGCTACCTGAAACTCGTCCTGCAGGACAGGAACGTCGTCGTCACGGCGTATCCGTCAGAATCGCTTTAGGGCGCGAGGTGGCAGGCCGGACTGCAGGCGGGAGACCAGAGGTTGAAGGCCAGAGACAGAGGGGTCGGCGGTGAGGGGGTTTGAGCCTCATCTGCGGACCCACAACTGAAACCGCTCGTGAATGCGGAACTTCATCGCATCAGAAGAATTGCCTGGACACCGGATTCGTTTCCGCAACGAACGCTCGGATCGTCCTGTCGCAGATTGGCGACCGGTCGTCATGAAGAGCCCCTTCCAGCAGCCTTGCCGCAATTCGCTGCCGTCGGAATCGCGGTCGGACGGCGATGTATTCAATGGTGCGGCGGTCGGAACGTCTTCCGCTCACAACACAAATTCCGGCAGGAAATCCTTCCACGTTCGCCACAAAACAACAGACGTGCGCAAGTGATGTCCAGAGAGCTCGAAGTTCCCCAGCGGTCGGAATCGGCAACTGACTGAGATCCTGCGACGACTTCAGGCATTCGTCCAGCAGACCGCTGAATGAATCCGGCCACGCAGCATCGGGTGACAGAGAAACAACGTCCGCCGTACTGTCCTGGGAAGGCAAACCGGAGATTCCGAAGTCGTCGCAGCGGTATTCAAAAATGCGATCAATCTGCCGGAATCCGCAGTCGCCAAACACCTGAGCCACGCGAGCAGCCCCCGGTTCCGGCAGGAGTGCATAGCTGTATTTCGGACTTCGGGAATCACACTGCCGACAGCAATCCTCCAGCACAGATCGAATCGCGATCCCCTGCTGAACATCGTCCGTCCGCAACCGCAACAACTCATCCGGAACCACAATACAGCATGTCCCATCCGCCAGCCACAGCATCTGAGCTTCCTGTTTTCCCATCACTGGATTGTCAGAATCCTCACCCGTTCTCCGCTGTACCACGTCTGGTTATTTCGCTTTCTTCGAAGCGAGCCATTCGTTGAGCTGAGCAGCAAGCCATTCGCGTTCAGGTTCTCTCAGCAGATTGCCGATTTCGATGCGGTCGGCGCCGATGTCGAATCGCAGTCGCTGGCGTTCGCCGACTCGTTCCAGAACAAACCGGCCAGCCTGTTCTGTGGCCTGAGTGTATTTTTTTCGGAAAATGTGGGTTGGCACCATCGACTCTCGGCCCATGATCTGAGGACCATACTGCAGCGTCGGGCCGAAGATCAGCATCAGTGGCAAAGGCAGGACGCTGGGCCCGGTGTCGTATTCGATGCGGGTGGCGTTCAGACGAATGGATTCCCGTCCGCGGACTCGAAGGCCGGCGTACAGAAGAAAGGCTCCGATGCAGACCTGGAGCACTGCCATGATCAGCGTCTCCCGCAGTGTGATTTCGGCGCCTGGAACGTTTGCCTCCGAGATTGCGAACGGAAGGAACACGCTCATCAACAGCATCATGCCGCCAAAGAACATTGGGATATACTGCACAGGATGTCGTCCGGCGGGTCGCCATTGATAAACGACGTCACTGCCGTCACTGGAGAATTCGATCGTCGAACCAACTGGCGGGGTTTTATTCATCGAGTCGTTCTGTGTGCAAATGACCGCGAGGGGGATTGGACGTCCGGCAGTGCTCGCAGGTCAGAACGGAGCCTGCACACAGGGCATCCTAATCCATGTATTGCCTGAGGGGAATGGTGTGTTGGAAACGTCCTCGCCCTGGCCCCCGTCCACCGAAAAGCTCATGCGTGGTGATCGGATCAGCGGCGTTTGGGCTTTCGGGATTTGTGTTTGGAGCCTGTCTTCGGTCCTTTCGAGCCCTTCTTCTGAAAGTCGATTTTGTTCGCCGAACCCTTTCGCTGCCTGCCTGATGATTGCTGACCCTTCGAAGGTCGATTTTTCTTCGGTGCCGATTTCAGTCTGAGGTCCAGCTGGCGGCGATCGACGTCGACGCCGGTGATGATGACGGTGACGTGGTCGCCCAGACGGTATTGAGCCTTACTGCGATCGCCGGTCAGAGTTCGGGTGGGCTGATGGAAGGTGTAGAAGTCATCGTTCAGAGAACTGATGTGAACCAGACCTTCGGCGGGCAGTTTGATCCCCTGGCAGAACAGGCCGAAGTTCTCCACGCCAGTGATGATGGCTTCCATTTCCGTGCCGACTTTGTCTTCCAGAAATCTCAGCAGCTTGATGCGAATCAGTTCCCGTTCCGCCTTTTCGGCTCGACGTTCTGTCTGCGAGCAGTTCTTTCCCAGCTGAATCAGTTCGGCCATGCTGCTGGTCTGAGGTGATCGGCCGGCTGCCAGTTTACCGATCAGGCGATGGATGGTCAGGTCGGGGTAGCGGCGAATCGGACTGGTGAAGTGGCAGTAGTCGTCTTCGTTCAGTGCATAATGGCGGAAGTCTTCAGGAGTGTATTCCGCCTGCTTCATGGATCTCAGCAACGCAAAATTCACAGCTCGTTCTTCCGGCCGACCTACGACACTGTGAATCAGTTTCTGAATGGATTTGCGATCCTGATACTTTTCCAGCTCGTAGCCCAGCCCCTGACAGAATTCCTGAAAGGCCTTCAGCCTCAGTTCATCCGGAGTCCCGTGAGCTCGCCGCAGAAACGGGATGTCCCGAGCCGACAGAATCTGAGCGATGGCGACGTTGGCGGCCAGCATGAATTCTTCGATGATTTCGTGGCTTTCGTCGTGGTGACGCTCATGAGCTCCGATGACATTGCCATCATCGTCGAAGTCGATTTCCAGTTCGGGAATGCCCATCTGCAGAGCTCCGTTGGCGAAGCGTTTGCGCCGCAGCTGCATGGCCAGTTCGTGCATTTTCAGCAGCAGCTGAACAATTTTCGCATGGACTTTGCCCTTCGCTGACTGCGGATCATTGATGATCGGCATGACCTGTTCGTAGGCGAAACGCTTTGAAACGCTGATCACGGTATTCGCGACGTCGGCTCCCATGAAGTCGCCGTTGGCATCGAATTCAATAAACACGCTTTTGGTGTATCGAACCTGACCTTCCTGCAGACTGGCAAGACCGTTGCTGATGATTTCGGGCAGCATCGGGATCACATGCCGGGGCAGATACACGCTGGTTCCGCGTTCCTGAGCTGACCGATCCAGTGGACTGCCGGGAGGAACAAAGTGAGCCACATCCGCGATGTGGACTCCCAGCTGCCAGTGACCGCGTTTGTCCTGGCGCAGGGAAATCGCATCGTCGAAGTCACGGGCGGTGGCAGGATCGATGGTGACCGTTGTTTCCCTGGTCAGATCCAGGCGATCCGCGAAGTCTGTTTCATCGAAGTGAGCTGCCTGTAGCCGAGCGTTCTCCAGAACGTCTTCGTCGAATTCATGGGGAAGCCCCAGGCTGAAGACAACGGTTTTCGTATCGACCCCCGGGTCGCCCCGATGCCCCAGCACTTCCGTCAGAACAGCTTCGCCCATGCGACTGGCGGTCGGGAAGCGAAGCATTTCAATGACGACTTTGTCGTCCGGCCGAGCTCCCTTGGCTCCTGGATCGCCGACATGAATATCGCCCTGAATATCTGTTCCGTCGACTCGAACATATCCCTGTCCCTGAGCTTCGAGGTACGTTCCGACGAACAGGTTGCGAGCTCGTTCGAGCACTTTCTCAATACGTCCGCAGCGCTGACCACCGGATCTGCGCTTGCTGGTCAGTCGCACCAGAACTTCGTCGCCGGTCTGAGCGTCTCCGAGATCTCGTGCCGAAATGTAGACGTCCATTCCCTTCGATTCCGGATTCGATTGCCCGGGAATCACAAAGGCCGCACCGCTGCTGATCTTCTTGACGACTCCGGTCACAAATCCCGCCGAAGCCCTGACCTGCAGGCGACCCTTCTTTCCTTCGCGAACCCGCCCCGAACTGATCAGGGCGTCGACCAGGCGACGGAATTCCGGCTGGGACTTTTTACTGACCCGCATCTTCGCTGCCAGTGTTCCCACATCAATCGGCCGATATCCGGGATCCGAAAGGTATTCAATAACGCTGTCTTCAGTGTATTTCAAAATTGTTCCTTGCTGATATGCCTGGCAAGCTTCGCCAGTGCTGGTGTGTAGTGTCGCAACTGCAGCGTCGCGAGCAAGTGACTGGTGGTTTTCGTGTCTGAGATGTTGACACAACATGAACCACGTCTGATGATCTTATGGGGCAGGTTTGAAACCTGCCCTCTGCTTCCGGCATGTCCGTCTGTGCTCATAAACCGTCAGTCGGCATGACGGGGCCAGGTATCATGGACTGCCCGATCTGCCACGCGTACCACAGCCCGACAAGGACAGCGGTGACCGCGATCAGAAAGATCAGTGTTCGCAGGGCACGAGTCAGTTTTCGCAGGACGATACGCCGCCATCGGCCGGGAGTCAGACGCTTCTGGATCTCCAGCGAGCCACCGAAGACCTTCTTCCGCAGGTTGACGGGAATGTCAACGAGCGAGTAACCGCGTTCCTGCAGACAGTCCCACAAGCGAACCGATGCGGCTTGCCGGGTTTCGACTTCGTCCAGAGAAACCTTCAGCCATGTGGCCAGGTCCTGCTGAAACGGAAGCACCGGCTGCTGGTCAGCGATCAAATGTGCGTGATCCAGCAGGCTTTGAAGTTCGACTGCGGACTCATGGCCCTGCATCCGAATGCCCAGTGTGAGGGCGATCATCAGAGGTTCTTCATTGGCCTGCATATCGCTCAGCAGCCTCGGTCCGCAGAAAACAGTCAGCCAAGTGTCTGCGGTTTCTGTGAGCTCGCCAAGGGAATCTGACCCGGGTTGACCGGAAAATTCACAGTGCAGAATTCCCCCCCTTCCGGGTTCAACCTGTCGCCGTCAGGCTCTGCGGCCAGCCGATTTTCAGTCAGGACCCGCGAGAAGCCAGGCAGGTTCGCGCGGACTTCGGAATTCGGAAGTGCGGTCTTCCGCTCGGCGGGCCGAGATTCCGGTGGAAATTCGCCAAAAGCCGGTGGGGGCCGGTCGCAGCCATGGTTGAGCCTCGGGGCGAACCGTTACAATCTTCGGGCACTGGGCACCTGAGCCCGGTGACGCCTGCCTGGAACCTTCCTGCCGACCTTGGGCAAAACCCGCTCCACGTTCAGAATTACGCTCGAAAACGCGACCCCTGTCGCTCAGGTCACGATGCTCGCACCGTGCGTGCATGGCCACGAGTCACACCTCAATACCGAAAGTCTGCCGTATGCGTTTGTTGTCCCTGGTTTGTCTGTCTGTGTCTTTGCTGTTCGCCGCGCCGGTGACAGCTCAGGAAGACGGTTTTGTTTCTTTGTTTGACGGAAAGACTCTGGAAGGCTGGGACGGCAATCCGAAGTTCTGGCGAGTCGAAGATGGAACGATCACCGGCCAGACAACTCCTGAAGACCCCACCAACGGAAATACGTTCATCATCTGGCGAGGCGGCGAACTGGCCGACTTTGAACTGCGATTCGACTACAAAATTGTGGGCGGAAATTCCGGAGTTCAATATCGCAGCTTCGAACCAGATCCGGAAAAGCAGAAGTGGGTTGTCGGTGGTTATCAGGGCGACTTCGAAGCCGGCAAAACGTATTCCGGCATTCTTTACGGCGAACGTTTCCGAGGCATCCTGGCGAACCGAGGTCAGAAGACGGAACTGGTTCGCAACGATGGCAGGTTTGAAGTGAAGGTGATTGGTTCGGTCGGGGATTCGAATGAAATTCAGTCAAAGATCAAACACGAAGACTGGAACAGCTATGTCATCAAAGCAGAAGGCTTCCACTTCACGCATCAGATTAACGGCGTCACCACCATCGACTGCACCGACAACGATCAGATGGAACGTCGTCCGTCCGGAATTCTGGCTCTGCAGCTGCATGCCGGACCTCCGATGAAGGTTCAGTTTCGGAACATCCGAGTCAAACATCTGAAGCCGGCTGCGGCGGCCGACGGCAACGCTGCCGCTGAACCTCAGAAGAGTTCCGAGAAGAAGAAAGTGGTCTTCATTTCCGGACGCCCCAGTCACGGCTGGGGGTCTCATGAACATTATGCCGGATGCCTCCAGCTGGCGGATTCACTGCTGGAAGTCTTTCCGGACTATGACGTCAAAGTCATCAAGCACGGCTGGCCTCAGGAAGGTCTGGCGGCGCTGGAAGGTGCCGATACGGTTGTTGTGTACTGCGATGGCGGCGGCGGACACCTGCTGAATCCCCACATCGACGAATTCGACACCCTGATGGACAAAGGCACCGGGCTGGTCTGTCTGCACTATGCTGTGGAAACTCCGGCCGGCAAGCCCGGCGACGCGTTTCTGAAATGGATGGGCGGCTACTTCGAAGCCAACTGGTCGGTGAATCCTCACTGGGACGGCACCTTCGACAAATTCCCGCAGCACCCGATCTGCAACGGAGTCAAACCATTCACGATCAACGATGAATGGTATTTTCACATGAGGTTCCGTCCCGGAATGAAGAAAGTTACGCCGATTCTGTCGGCTCATCCTCCGGAATCAACCATGAGCCGCGGCGACGGACCTCACAGCGGCAATCCGGATGTGCGGAAGTCGATGGCAGCGGGCGAAATTCAGCACGTGGCCTGGGCAGCTGAACGTGACGGAAATTCGGGACGCGGCTTTGGTTTCACGGGCGGACATTTTCACTGGAACTGGGCCGATGAAAACTTTCGCAAGGTCGTGCTGAATGCCGTCGTGTGGACGGCTCATGGCGATGTACCCGAAAACGGTGTCACCACTCGCAACCCAACTCGCGAAGAGCTGGAAAACAATCAGGATGAACCGAAGCCCGGCGGTAATACTGCAGCTGCAAAGAAAACAGGACGCAAAATCAAGCGGCCAATGGTCACTACCAAAGACAACGGTATCAAAGCCGTTCCCGGCAAACCGCTGTTCTCCAGCCCGGTCGTGACAAAGGAAACCGCCGGAGGACTGGTTGAGATCAAGGCCGACATCACCGGCAGCAAAAAACTGTATCTGGTCGTGAATGATGGCGGTAACGGATTTGGCTGCGACTGGGCCGACTGGGTGGAACCTCGCCTGACCGGCCCCACCGGCGACAAGAAGCTCACGGAACTGAAATGGAAGTCTGCAACAACGGACTTCGGCCAGGTGCAGCTGAACAAAAACGCCGGGGGCGGCACCATGAAAGTCGCCGGCAAGGACATTGCCTATGGCATCGGTGCTCATGCGAATTCCGTCATCGAATTCGACCTGCCGGATGGATTTACTCACTTCGTGGCGCAGGGCGGAATCGACAACGGCGGCACAGATCAGGGCAGCTGCGGCGCGACGGCCAGCGTTCAGTTTCAGGTGTACAACACAGCCCCTCCGGTGAGTCCGGGCAGTGGCGGCGGATCGCATGATGCCGCGGATGCGGCGCAGCGGATGGTCTGAAGTCATTCGATCTGGCGGCCAGTGTGTTTGCCGCGGAACCGCAGTTGCTGAGCCCCTCGAATATCGACATTGATCATCGGTCGGAGTCTGGGTGTGCGAAATCATTAACTATCGCAAGCATGCCGGTAAGCGTCCCCGAAGGTGACCGCATTCTGATTCTGGAAGACACCAGCGGTGATGGACAGGTCGACAGCGAAAAGGTCTTCTATCAGGGCACGGATATCGATTCGCCTCACGGAGTCTGCGTCTGGGGAATCGAGTCATCGTATCCAGCGGGCGATAATAAGGTTCAGATCATACCGACGAAAACAACGATGACAAAGCCGACAAACGGAAGTGCTGTTCACCGGCATCAAGGGGTCTCAGCATGACCACGGCATTCACGCCTTCACGTTTGGTCCCGATGGCAAGCTGTACTTCAACTTCGGCAACAGCGGCTACGAAATCAAAGACAAAGACGGCAATCTGATTGTCGACATGGCCGGTAACCGAGTCACCAGCGATCGGCGGCCTTATCAGGAAGGCATGGTGTTCCGCTGCAATCTGGACGGCAGTGAATTTGAAACTCTGGGCTGGAACTTCCGCAACAACTGGATGGTGACGACGGATTCCTACGGCAACCTGTGGCAGTCAGACAACGACGACGACGGAAACAAAGGTGTCCGCATCAATTATGTGATGGAATTCGGAAACTACGGCTACAAGGATGAATTCACCGGAGCCGGCTGGAAGGAAGCTCGCACCGGAATGAGCGAAAACATTCCGGAACGCCACTGGCATCTGAATGATCCGGGCGTGGTTCCCAACCTGCTGCAGACCGGAGCCGGGTCGCCGACCGGAATCACCGTGTACGAAGGCGATCTGCTGCCGATGTTCAAAGGACATCTGCTGCACTGCGACGCCGGACCGAATGTTTGCCGAGCCTACATCACGTCGAACGACGGCGCTGGCTACAAGGCCGAAATTCGTGACATCCTCACGGGGACTCAGGACAAATGGTTCCGCCCGTCCGACGTGAAAGTGGCTCCGGACGGATCGCTCATCATCGCCGACTGGTACGACCCGGGTGTGGGCGGCCACGGCATGGGCGACCTCGATCGAGGCCGACTGTTTCGCATCACGCCAATCAGTCATGATGGTTCGTACAGGGTGCCGAAGTTCGATTTCTCGACGGCCGCCGGAGCTGTGGAAGCTCTGAAGAATCCCAACTACGCGACTCGGTACCTGGCATGGCAGGCTCTGCACAAAATGGGAGCGTCTGCGGAACCGGAACTGAAAAGGCTGGCAGCCTCCGAAAATCCGATCTACAAAGCACGAGCTCTGTGGCTGCTGGGAAAAGCGGATGGCCGTGGTCCCCAGACGGTATCGATGGCCGTTCGCGACAGCGACCCCAACATTCGCATCGTCGGCATTCGTCTGGCTCGTCAGCTGAAGCTGGATCTGGACGACATCATTCGTCCGCTGCTGCATGATCCTTCGCCAAAGGTTCGACGGGAACTGGCCGTCGCTCTGCGCCACTGCGATTCAGCGGAGAAACCGCAGTTCTGGGCCGAACTGGCGTCTCAGTATGACGGCAAAGACCGCTGGTCCCTGGAAGCTCTGGGAATCGGGGCCACCGGCGCCGAAAACGCCTGTTTCGATGCCTGGCTGAAGAAGGTCGGCGACGGGTGGAACACACCCGCCGGTCAGGAAATCATCTGGCGAAGTCGAGCCGACAGTGCGGCCGATTACCTGGTGAAAATCCTGCAGACCGACAACCTGCCGCAGTCTCGCCAGGACCATTTCATGCGAGCCTTCGACTTCCACAGCGGAGCCAAAAAAGAAGCCGCACTGAAAGCGCTGCTGGGACTGTAGTCGTTGTCTTTTCGGAAGCCAAAGTGGCGCCTCGCTCCGCGAGGCATGCCCCTGCCCTCGCTTGTGAGGGCAGGGCACCGGTGCAGCTTTTTCTACGGCAATCGCGAATGAACGCCAGCAACATGCCGACAGCTCACAGTTCAGCGCCGCTCGAAAAGAACGACGAATAGCCGCGAGTGTTCTCCGCGCACGGCTTTCATGGATTCGCTACCGGTCAATGCTCGGGAGCCGCACATCGAAACTCTCTTTGCTGCATTTGACGTTTGCGTCATCGTCGCTTTCACTGCATTGGTGGCTTATCAGCTCTACCGCGGCGTAACGGTTCATGGATTTCGCGGCTCAGGAAAAACCTGGCACACTTACCCACAGAAAGTCTACCGGTCTGAAGATCCCTGGATCTATTGGTTCTGTGTAGCACCGCAAATCCCGTTTCTTGCGTGGCTGATCTTCACCAAATGATCAAAACCTGCGGACCGATCCGGATCAGCTCACCGGTACCAAAGTGGCGCCTCGCTCCGCGAGGCAGGCCCATGGTTCCGCAATCTTGTCTCCCGTGTTCCGTCACAGGTCGGCAATCTCCATCATCGCCCACCTGCCTGTTCACTCCGTTCCGAAGCCGTCCCGACTGATTGTCAGCATGACATCCCGCGCGGCATGGGGCTAACCTCGCGGAGCGAGGGGCCACTTTTGGCCCCCGCGTTCAGCAGTCTGATTGGAAATGACGATATTCTCCAATCTGGATTTCATCGTTGTTCAATCTGTGGCGAGAGGTTTTGTAGACTGCCCCCTGGCCGCTTTCCGGGGAGATGCTGATGAACATCCCGAATCATGCCACATTCACGGACGGGAACCTGAAGGTCAAAAATCACGGCATGTACCTGCACGGATTTACGGATGCCGCTGAGCACGTGTCTGTTCAGATCCGTCAGTGGGATATCGCGGATCTGGAATATGCCGGTCGACTGTTCTTCAATCATTCTCTGGTTGAAGTGAGGTCGGAACGGGAAGCTTTGATTCTTGAACTGCTCAGAACGTCGGCCTTCGCTCCTGTCGAAATTGAGCAGTCCATCCGAACGGACCACATTCCCGGGCCGATTACTGATCCGCAGATGCTGTCCCGAGTGCGTGACGAAATCGTCGATCATGTTTCTTCTGACGAGTATGTGAAGATTGCGACCGTCGGAATCGAAGTCACGCCTCCGCCCTGGATGGCGTGGGTAAAGCCTTAGATGACCGGAGGAATCAAACAGGAACCGGACGCCGATGAGATCCGGAGGAAGGACGAAGAAGTCGAGGGAGGGAAGACCGCTTTGCGCCGGATGAGCAGGTCGAGAAAGTCTCAGTCGAACAATTCCCCCCGGGTTCGTGCGTGCTTTGCATTCGCCACCATCGCACTCTTCAGTCTGATGATTTGCCCGTTGATTCTTGTTCGCACCCTGATTCCGGATCGCTTCATTCATACCGGAGCGGATGTCTTCGGCCTGTCGGTTCACGCCGCCGTCTTTCCGATCGGAGGGGGCATTTTCGTGCGAAGAACTCCCGGCCAGTCAGGTATTTTTGCGATCCACCCGCCGACACTCCAGGCGAACTCAGCAGTCATCCAGAGAAGCTGAGTAGGCCGGATCAAGGAGCGCAGCGACGTAGCTCCGGCAGACGATGAATGATATCGTGTCAATAACAACTGCCGGAGCGGCGCTTCGCTTGATCCGGCCTACGGAGCTGTGGAATCAAAGAGAAAGAGCTGACCCCATTTGTTTCTCGCATTTTTTTCTCCTGACACCCGCGATCGCCGAAATCCCAATCGTCTTGATTTCTACAGTTTCTGCGGGAAGAATTCGTGTTCTGCAGCGTTTATTCTGTCGGGCACCGGATTCCTGCCAATTCCGGCGTTTGGCTGGAGCAATTCCATGGGGTTCAGAGGTCAATTGGGAAATGCATCCATGAATACGAATCCATCATCAGTTTTCTCAGTGAAGCGTTCCTGGGTTGTGTGTGTGTGTCGGGAATGCTGTTGTCGATCGCGGTCGCTCAGGGTGCGGAGCCGAAGCGGGTTGCTTTGGTGATTGGGAATTCCGAATATGAAGCTTCCCCGCTGAAGAATCCGAGCAGTGACGCGGACGCTGTTTCTCTGGCATTGAAAGGGCTGGGGTTCGCGGTGACCACACAGAAAGACGTCACGAAGTCACAGTTTGAAAAAGCGGTCGATGACATCACGGCCGATCTGCAGTCCGGCGACGTCTGTCTGATTTTCTATGCAGGTCACGGGCAGGGATTTGAGAACGAAAATTATTTGATTCCGGTCGATGCTGTCCTGGAACGCCCTCAGCATGTGCAGGAACGCTGTGTTTCCGTCAGCTATCTGTTGCAGGCTCTGGGGTTTTCCGAATGCAGTCTCAAGGTGGTTGTGGTGGATGCGTGTCGGAACAATCCGTTTCGCTCGTTCAGTCGCAGTACAGGCGGGCTGGCAGAAATCTCAAATGCCCCGGACGGTACAATCGTCTCATTTTCCACGTCTCCGAAGACACCTGCACTGGACGGCAATGGTGACAATTCGCCGTATGTGAAACACCTTGTGAAGGCGATGACCACGCGAGCTGACCAGGTCGAAATCGTGGACCTGTTTCGAGAAACCAGCCAGGCCGTAAGAAAAGAAACTGGCCAGCGCCCATTCCTCGAATTCGACGCCTCGATGTCCAAATACTTCCTGAAACGCCGCCGCGATCTGGTGCCGGATCCACCAAAGATGGAGGCGCCCATACCGCAGGACTTGCTGACCAACACGATCGGTATGAAACTGAAGCTGATTCCAGCGGGCGAGTTTCAGATGGGTTCGCCGGCTGACGAAGCTGGCCGCCGCGATGACGAGAAACAGCATCGGGTGAGAATCACGCAGCCGTATTATCTGCAGACAACGGAGGTGACACAGGGTCAGTGGAAATCGGTGATGGGGACGGAACCCTGGAAGGGTCAGACTTACGGGGGCCGCTGGGGACACACAACCTTTGTGGCGAATGATATGAAAAGCCTGCTCGATTGGA
>JAWKTY010000025.1:0-92085 GCA_041398865.1 Planctomycetaceae bacterium | reverse complement strand
TCTGGTGCCTGTCACTCGCAGACGGTTTGTCATTCAGGCAGATGCCAGGCGCGGACCAGGATGTCTTTCACATCGGCGGCACCAGCTACATGCACCGCACGGATTACCCGCCCGAGCATTGGGACTATTGGCCAACCAGTGTCCGCTATTTCAATCTGCGACTGCTGGAACGTCCGGAACTGGCTCGATTCCGAAGCCGCTTCGAGACCATGTTCAGGACCTATCGAACCGCCGATGGCTTACTCACTGCACACCCGAAGTTTCTCGATTCGCGAAGGTACGAGCAGATGAACATCATTCTCGATTTCATCACCAATCGACAGTAATGCGATCGACTCACCGCCAGATCCAAAACAACGTCCCCCGGGCATATCCTGCCTGACTCGATGATTCGACTCTTCACATCCTACTACCACGAAAGGCATCCGGTCAGACAATCAGAGATCGATGAGTGCCTGCGACGCAATCTGGAATGTTCGTCCATTGATAAGATCTGCATACTTCAGGAACCGTCCGAGCTGCCATTTCAGGATCCCCGAATTCAGACTCGTCCAATCACCGAACGCCCTCGGTACGCCGATTTTTTTTTATGGATCGACGAAGTCTGCAAGCCGAGTGATATTTCCATCATTGCGAACAGTGATCTTTACTTTGATCAAAGTCTGCAGATGGTGAAATCGCTTGTCCGCGAAAACACCTGTCTGGCATTGTCGCGCTGGGATGTCATGAAACAGGGACGTGTGCAGCTTTTCGAACGTGGCGACAGTCAGGACTGCTGGATTGTTCGAGGCCCCGTGCACGGAGTTTCTGCCGATTTTCCAATTGGGGTCTATGATTGCGACAACAGGATTGCATGGGAATTTGAACGGGCAGGGTATCGCGTCGTGAATCCGGCATTCAGCCTGAGAACCTACCACCTGCATCGCACTCGGGAACGATCATACGACCCGACCAATCCCACGGATCACGGAATTCGCCCGCCGTTCCGCTATGTCGAACCTGACAATGCAGGCAATCTGCTTTCGTGTGCCTCATTGTGGTGGCAATATCGTCCAGGATATTTTCCATGGCGGCTGACTTCACGAAAACTGGCGAGAACGTTACCGGGAAGGATCTGGAGTCGAATCACTCGAATGGCCAGGCTCACCTGCCGTTGAGATCTCTGCTTCGGACTGCAGTCACGACAGGGCTTCGTCATCTGAGTCCGGTTCGCCTTGCTGCAATGGCAGACGCCAACCCGCTCTGCCTCGTGTACCACACCGTTTTTGACGAAGCTCCAGAGCACTTTTCCGGACTCTACCGGACACGAACTGTTCGCGAGTTTGAAGACGATCTCGACGAGCTGCTGCGAGACTTTCGCCCAATCTCATTGTTCGACATCACAGACTCTCTATCCTCTCACGCCGTCCCGGCGAATTCATTTCTGCTGACATTCGATGACAACAACCGCGAAATCGCTGAAGTCATTGCCCCGATTCTGGAACGCAAAGGGATTCCTGCGGTGTTTTTTCTCTGTTCGGCGATGCTGGACAACGCCGCATGGTTCTTCGAAGATCAGGTGGCCTTGCTGATCAAAAAGTGCAAAGCCTCCGGAACGGTGCAGTCTTTAGTGGAATCCATTCTGAAGAATACCAACCAAACGCTTGATTGCCTGCTGCATGGTCGGCAACCCCGGCCTGAGTTGCTGAAAGAAGCAGGTGACCGAGTTGGCATCGACTGGAATGCTGAACTTCAGGCCCGGCAGCCGTACGTTTCCAAAGCTCAGGTCGGGAAGTTGATCGATCAGGGATTCGCAATTGGCGCCCACGGGATCGACCATCGCTTTTTTGAAACGATGGATGCGAACGAACAGATTCGGCAGATCCGGGAAAGCTGCGATTGCATGGCGTCAACGTTCGGGCTTAAGTACCGAGCGTTTGCTTTTCCCTATGGCGAGTTCGGAGTATCGAAATCGGTCCTTACAACGATTCAGGGGCAACAGATCGCCGATATACTTTTCGGGACCCGAGGACCAGTTCGTGACGAATTCCATCCCTTCGTCGTTCAGCGTCTCTGGTGTGAAAACCGCACGAACTCTCTGACGGATTACCTGAAAACCCATCTTGCAGATCGAGTCTATCAGCACTTGCGAGGAAAGACTCGCGTGTCGCGAAATGCATGAGTCGAACATCCTGTTTTCGGTTGTTATACCGCATTTCCAGAGATCAGCCCTGTTGCTCGAAACTCTTGACTCACTGGTGATGCAAACCGAGCCTCGATGGGAGGCAATTGTCGTCGACGATCAGTCAACAGCCGATGAGTGGTCGAAGGTGCAGAAGGCTGTCTCAGATCCTCGCATTTCACTCCTACGACGGGACCACGGCCCCAAGGGGCCTTCCACATGCAGAAATCAGGGAGCCCAAAAGGCGAGAGGCCGTTTTTTGATCTTCCTCGACTCTGATGACCTTCTGGCTCCGTGGTGTCTCGAGAACCGACTCGCGGCAGTCCGGAAAAATCCGGAGACCGACCTGACAATCTTTCCTGTCGTACTTTTTCGTCAGCGACCGGGCGACTGTACGCTTACCTGGAATGCCTGGAACGAAGACGAAGATCCGTTGCCGCGGTTCCTGAAATCCGATCCACCATGGTGTGTCGTCTCTCCCGTCTGGAAGCCTGAAGCCTTTCGTGCCATTGGCGGCTTCAATCAACATCTGATCTACGGTGATGACTCTGAACTTCATACTCGTGCGCTGCTGCGAGGTTTATCAGTGCGAACTTCGGGCATCGTGTTGCCGGATTGTTTCATTCGACGTGGTGATGAAGAGCGGATCACGCACCGGGCAATGACTGATGAGTTACTTGATTCACGAGAACGACGTCTGGCGGAAGGATCAGCGCTGCTCAATCACGCCTCGAAGAATCCGCACCATCAGCAACTCTGGGAAGGACAATACGTTGCAGAAGCCGAGTTCATTCTCTTTCGGAATGAAGGTGAGAGTCGTCGGATTCGCCGCATTCTTCAGGGGATGTTTGAGAATCATAGCGTCGGCATCTTCCGAATGACGGTCCTGAAAGCTTATTTTGGCGTCGCAACAAAATGTTGCAACCGCGCTTATCTGCTGCTGCGAATCGCAAGGCGACTGGCGATGAGACTACTACCACGTTCATACTTCCTTTCAGGCAGTCAGTTTGAATCTGCAACACTGCCCGATGAAGCTCAAACGTTGCTGCGCCAGCAGCTTTTGAAAACAAGATGGGTTCAGCACAGTTAAACGGATGCGAAAGAAATCCGGAATTCCGTTCTCCGTCAACAGGTGCGGCCATGCGTCAGTTTCTGCTTAACCAGGCAAAGCGGATTCAGCTCAGATCGCGCCTGCTGTTCACTCGCCCAACACAGTTCATCATCGTGTCGAACGGGCGAAGCGGCTCAAACCTGCTGCTGAGTCTCCTCGCATCACATCCAAGGGTGAAACATTGCGGTGAGTACTACACCGACAATCGGATGAAAGAGGAAGATTTTACAGGCCGGGATCTGCTGGCCGAGTTTCAGACCCGGATGAAACGACGTGGCTTTGAAAAGGCCGTTGGAGCAAAGTTCCTTTACTACCAGCTTGAACCATCCTACGCCGAACGATTCAACGCACCTGCCCTCCGACAGGTGCAGAGCTTTGTTCTTTCGAACCTCCGGTTTAAGGTCATTCACCTGACGCGCAGGAACCTGCTGCGAACAGTCATCTCAATGCTGGTTGCGGCAAAGACCGGTGTCTATCGAGCTCATGATCGCAAGGAACTTCCAACAGATGCTGCTGTTGAAGTCTGTCCGACAGACTGCATTCATCGTATGCAGCTGATTCGTAAATATGAAGACACGGCACGCCAGTGGTTTCGGCATCATCAAGTTTTAGAGATGACGTATGAGGATCTCGTCAGCAACCAGGATTCGGAGATCTCAAGGCTTCTGAAATTCCTGCATGTCGATGACATGAGACTTCAGGGCCGAATGGTGCGACAAAGCAGAAGTCTGAAGGACTCGGTTGCAAATTACGAGGAACTCGCAAAGACGCTGGCAGGAACACAGACTTGAATGCTATTTGACTGAGACATAGATGATGTGCCGGTGCCATTGGCAACCGATGATAAACGTCATCAAAACAGTGCCAGTAAATGTCTGAACCAACGCGAAAAATACTTCCCCAGGCTCGATGGGCTTCGAGCAGTCGCAATCCTCATGGTGCTGGTCCACCATCTCGGTGGCTACCTTGCACACGTCTTCGACTCGGGCTACTACGGAGTCGATCTGTTCTTCGTGATCAGCGGCTATTTGATCACCTCGATTCTGGTATCCTCGAAGGGGAAGCTTTTCTGACGCCTATAAACCTTTCTCGGCCGACGCACCCTGCGAATTTTTCCAGTCTATTACCTGACGCTCATTTTCCTGATGCTCTGAACGTCGGGACATCACGGGCCGGTATCGGATATCTGTCGACATACACATGGAATTACGCCCGCCACCTGTGGGAAGGAAGCCAGATTCATTACCTGTGGTCATTGTCTGTCGAAGAGCAGTTTTACCTGTTCTGGCCAATCCTGGTTCTGATTCTGCGAAAACGAATGCGACTGCTGATCGTGCTGACGGTGCTGGTCGTTGTGACCGGCTATGCACAGCTGACCCTGAATCTGTTCCCGCCACTGGCCCTTACAACTACACAGGACTGATCAATCGCATGGGGTCGCTGGGGCTTGGAGCTCTGGGTGCCGTCATTCTTTCCCGTCCATCGAATCCCTGAAGGAATTTATCGCAGTGTATGGATTGAAGTTGCCGTCGTGTGTGTGCTGGTGTGGACACAGATGACTGACATCAAATGGCGTTTCCCGCTTATGGGTTTGTGCTCGCTGTTTTTGTTTTGAAAGCCGTACATGGAGAGATGCAGATTCGGGCTTGCATGGATGCTCGATTCCCGACTGATGCAGCATGTCGGTCGCGTTTCCTACGGCATCTATATCTACCATATTCCGGTTGCCGTGCTTGTCGGGGCATGGATTGTGGATCCGATCTGGCTAAACATCCCCTTCGAAGAATTTGGAGTGCTTGCCAGGCTGCGTTGGCACTCGTGGATCCTGAAATTCCCGTTGTTCACGGGACTGTCCGTATTAATGGCAACAGCCTCATATAACTGGTTTGAGAAGCCTATTTTAGCCCGCAAGGACGTTTGGTTTCCTTCTCGGGATGCTCGAGTGGAATCAGCATGACCGCTGCTCCAAAGATTTCAGTCCTTGTGACCGTCTTCAACCGCGAGTTGTGGCTGGAGCAAACTCTGCACAGCATCCTTTCGTCGACTTTCACAGATTTTGAAGTCATTGTCGTTGACGATTGCTCCACCGATGATTCGCCGATGATTGCCCGAAGAGTTGCGGAAGCGGATCATCGAATTCTGTTTGTTCAGAACGACGCCAACCTGGGTGACTACGGAAATCGAATGAAGGTCGCTTCGCTGGCGAGTGGAGACTATCTGAAGTACGTCGACTCTGATGAGCTGATCTATCCTCATACTCTGCAGGTGATGATTGATGCCATGAATCGGTACCCGGATGCAGTCGCTGGTCTGGCTCATTCGATGCCTGAAGATGAACAGCCGTACCCTGGTATCTGCCACCGGAATCTGCCTACGAGAAACATTTCCTGAAACGTGGATGCATGAGCTGTGGTCCGACCGGTTCGATCATCCGTCGCGAGATATTTCTGCAGTCCGGAGGATTTCGAAAAGAATGGGGCGTGTTGTCCGATTCTGACCTCTGGTATCGCCTTGCGGCGCGGCATTCAATTCTTCTGCTGCCGCCCGGATTGGTCTGGTGGCGAAGACATCACGGCCAGGAATACTCAAAGGAAGGCGCGGCAATGGATTATTTGTGCCGCGGCTACGAACTGGACCTGCTTCATCTTTCCGCCGCGGAATGTCCCCTTCCGGAACAGAAGCGACAGGCAGCGATGTCACGGAAACGGCAGCACATGGCACGACGCCTCATCGCGCTGGCGATCAAGGAACGTTCTCCGCTTCTGGCAATGCGTCTGAAGCGGAACATCGGGATGCCCTGGAGCGAAATCGCAGGGGGACTGCGAGCCTATCAACCATGAGCATCATGGACCGTTTTTTGTGAGCACCGCCCCTCGAATCTCGATCGTGGTGCCCGCCTACAATGCAGCGGGTATATTCAGGATTCGCTGCATTCACGGCCGCTGGACCAGACGCATCAGGACTTGAAGTCATCGTTGTCGAGCGACGGCTCAACCGACCCGACAGCGCAGCGGGTGAAGGCAATCGATGATCACCGGATCCGGTATGTGTTTCAGGCAAACGCCGGACAGTCGGCAGCAATCAACCACGGAGCAGAACTGGCAACGGGGGATTTCATCAAGATTCTTGATGCCGACGACTGGTTCGCCCTGCCATCTGTCGGCTCAACTGGCAGCGGCACGCTGATGGCCCCAACTGTGTGGCATCGTGTCGCTGGGGATACTTCGTCACGGACTTCCGACAGCCTGCGGTAAACGATGAAGTTACCAACAGCTCGTATGACTCACCACTGGAATGGATCGTTGACTCACTGACCCAGGACGAAGGGATGATGGGCGGCTGGATGTGGCTGATACCGAAACCAATCTGGGAAAGGGCAGGGGGGTACGACACACGCTGAGCCTGAATAATGATTTTCACTTCTCAATCAGACTGCTTCTTCAGTCAAACGGCGTTCGATACGCGGCCGGATGCGGTTTACAGCTATCAGCATATCCGGCGGCTCACTCAGCAGCGGCAGAGGACGAAAGGCAATGGAGTCCGCCTTCCTGACAACAGACCTTGGCACGCGTCTCCTGCTGGAACGTGAAGATTCTGAAAGGATTCGACAGATCTGTGCAGATCGGTTTCAGGAGCGGCTGTTCGAGTTTTACCCGGCGTTCCCGACCTGGCCTCCAGAGCACGGGAAATGGTTCAGTCATACGGGGAAGCAACCGAGTTTTAAGGGCGGGCGAATCATGAAATTCCTTCGCCCGCTGATCGGCTGGAAAGGTGTTCGACGAATTCAACATCTGGCTTACCAGTGCGGATGGAGCCAGGTTTTGAAGCGTAAGACCACTCATCGTCTGTCGAAATTTAACTGAAAATGCTGCCCCGCATCGCAGCCATTGAACCATCCGGACGTCTGTACGGCAGTGAATTCTGTCTGCTCGATATTGTGACGGGCACGTCCGGTGATCGATTCGATTGGCGGGTCCTGCTTCCATCAGGGCAGGGATTTGATGAACTCTGCAGCAGGCGAAGATTCAGTGCGAATACGTGATTCCTGCCGATCTTGGACAAATGTCGGCGTTCAGAAAGACGTTTGTCTATCTGCGAGTCATGAACAGGCTGCGTCAGCTGCGTCCCGACCTGCTGTACATCAACCAGGCTGGCAGCCTGAGAACAGGAGCAATGTATGCCCGATGGCTGAATCTGCCGGTGGTTTGTCAGGTACAGACACTGGAAGATGCAAAGTGGCTCAGCGGACGTCCGGAACTTCAGAATGTCGTGCACGCCTTTATCTGCAACTCCATGTATATCGCAGACAGAACTAATGTCTCCCCCCAGAAGAAATGTGTCCTGTATCAGGGCATGCAGCCGGACCGGGTCGAAAACACCCGGAGGAACGCAGTCCGCCTGGCAGCGAAGGGGAATGTGCCCCCTGAGTCATTCAGGTTCGGAATTCTGGGACGGATTGCTGTTTCAAAAGGGCATTACCTTCTGATTGATGCGATCAGAGAATTGGGAGAGCGTCTGTCGGCCAGTCAGTTCGTTGTGATTGGAGAAGGCCTTACTCCGGCCGACACAAAGAGGTATCAGCAGTCTGTTTCCGAGGCTGGCCTGGCAGATCGATTTGTGTTTCGCGGCTACCAGAAGAATATCGAGAAAGAGCTGCTGGCCATCGACGGACTGTTGATTCCTTCTCCGGCTGAACCACTGGGTCGTGTTCTGTTTGACGCTGCTGAATTCGGGATTCCGGTTGTGAGCTCCAGCGGCGGAGGGCTGGGAGAAGTCAGCAAACGCTTCGGTATCGGTGTCCCTTTCGAAACAGAAAATCCTGCGTCGCTGGCAGACGCGATGGTCAATCTGGCAGAGAAGTTTGAGCATCATCGAGACGAATTCGCAACAGCTGCGGTCAGGATGATGGAGCGACTGAAGATGGATTCCTACCTGAATGATGTGGTGGAGATTCTGGAATCAGGAATCAACAGGAGCCCGTGTACCAAAACCTGGCTGGGAAATGACGAACCTGTCGGTCTGGCGGTCAGGACAGAACGGGCTTCCTGAGCAACCCCAACAATGACTGAATCAAAGACAGGTTTGCGAAGGCTGGATTGCACCCGGGATGTCAGGGTTGCGATCATTGGTGCCGGAAGAATTGTTGAAGATGCTCATTTGCCGGTTCTGAAAACAAGGCCTGGACTCAGTGTCGCTGGATCACCGATCAAAGCATCGATCGCCTTGACCTGCTGAAAGAAAATGTATGGCGTCACGCCGATGCGGCCCGAAGCAGCAATCGATGCTCTGGCTGGCGTCGACATTTGCCTGCTTGCCATTCCACTGGGCGCAGGAAACCGTACCTCGAAGGCTGCACAAAGCACGGTGTTGCGGTCTACGTTGAGAAGCCGTTTGCGAGAACATCCGCCGAACATATCCGCCAACTCACCGAGTTTCCGGCAAATGCAGTCGCGGTTGGGTTTCAGCGTCGGACTTACGAAGCAGTTCAGACTCTGCGTCGGATCATCGAGTCGGAAATCTTTGGTTCATTGAAGGCAATTCAACTGACGGAAGCAACGTTTTCACTGTCCTCAGGTGGAGCGGGTTCTTTCCGCACATCGGCTTCAAACGCCGGAGGAGGAGTTACAATCGAATCTGCGATCCACAGTCTTGATCAGATACTTTATGTTACCGCGGCGAGAAATATTCAAACCGATTCTGTCCGGGGGATTGTTCGGGACGGAATCGACTACCGGTTTCATTCAGTTCAAGACTGACGCTGGCGAATCGATTGGAAGTTCCGATCGCGTCTTTCTTTCCCGACTGGAAAACCGACCCGGCTGTATGGAGTTCACGTTTGAGCAAGCCACAGTGCGGTTGCCAGGTAAACCTGTGCCTCCCTCTGCTTGTCTCGACATCAAACAGTGAATATCCTTCTCTGCAGCTGAAACCATTTGGAGATGTTTCTTTCGCCCCCGTCAGAACCATCAATCAGGCATTCGCAGCATTCTGGGACACATTTATTGAAGGGATGTGCGATGGCGTCGTCAACTTTGCGTCGGCCGCAGATTCGCAGTTGACCACACTGTGGATCGAACAGATCTATAATCACCTTTTCCCCGAACACGAGTAGAACTCAGTTGAAACTGGCCTTTCTGAGGCCAACGGGCAGATAGCATCGGAAGTCCTGCTGTATCTGTCGACACGCTCCGACATCCGGCTTCACGGCTTTGCTCGCTCTCGATACGGCACAATCCTGCTGGATGCGGCAGGCATTCCGACGTCTATCATTGATTATTCAGACATCACTCCGGAAAACAGGTCGATTCTTGCCGAGGTCGATGCCGTGGTCGACTGCACCTACCCGGCGGGACAACAGCAAACTCTCGCCAGGCAGATCGAATCCAATGCACATGCGGTCATGAAGTGCATGAAGCCTGAAGCGATATATGTTCACTCCAGCAGCATTTCTGCATTCGGCATGCCCATCGATTCAACACATCTGCGTGAATATCGATCCGCGCGGACCAGTTACGCCAGAACAAAGCGGCATGCCGAAGCCAGTCTTAATCGACTCGCAGAACGGAACAGGATTCGAGTTTGTCACCTCCGCATTGGGCAGGTACATGGAGTCCTTCCAGTCTGTCACAAATCAGTTGCTGGGAATGATCAGCCAGAGACAGATCTTCTCGATCGGTGAGCCGACGTCTGTCAGCACAACGGTCTTTTGTCATTCCGTTGGCGAAGCATTCCTTTGTGCAGCGCGTGCCGAGTTTGAACCGGCTTCTGTCACGACCGTCGCGTCTCAGCCCCAATGGACTCTGGATACGTTGTTCAATGTTTATCGCGAGATCACCGACACCTCCTTTCGCGTTGTTTATGCGGCGAAACCCGGAAGCGTGCTTATGACGGGATCGTCCCCAGGCTGATTCGATTTGGCACACCGTTTCGCAACGTTTTGGAATCGCAGCTACTCCCGCTCATCCAGGGTCTTGTCCCGAAACTCAAAGGGCAATATCGCATCCAGTCGGTGAGACGCGACAGAACGGCACTTGTGAGAACTTCGGAAGAGTTGCCGGTATTTCATCTCGTCGGCAGGATTCCGGGTAAAGTCACCGGCAACATCGAATCATCGCCCGAGAAAGCAGTTTCCGCATTCCGCACCATCGAGGCACTGCTCGCAAAGTCGTTGACATCAGCAGCCGCCCCATGACTCCCAGACTTTCAATTATCATTCCGACCTATCGGAGAAACGAAAGCCTGCCTCGGCTGCTGCAGGCGCTCAGCGGGCAAACGTACGATAACATCGAGGTGCTGGTCGTCGATCAGAATCCGGATGATTCAGTTCCGTCATGGGTCACCGACTTTTCTGCCACACTGCCTTTGCGTCGTATTCACCTGACGGAACCGAATGCCAGCACAGCTCGAAACACAGGGTTCAAGGCGTCCACTGGTGATATCATCTTGTTTATTGACGATGATCTGATTCCCAGCCCGGATTTCTGTGCGAGCGGCCTGAACCTGCTGCAATCACATAGGCACACAGTGAAATGTCTTTGCCCCGTTATTGTTGTCGACGGGAAAGACACTGGACAGGAACACGTCATTCCCGGAACTCAGTTCAAAGACACTTCACTCCACCGACTGAAGAACTCAATAACGGCTGCAGTGTTCTTCGAACGAGAGTTCTTTGAGCAAACAGGAGGGTTCGACGAGCTGTTGTTTCAGTTTGCCAGAACGGCTGAAGATCAGGAGCTGTTCCTGCGCATGACTGCTCGCGGCATGACATACTGGCTGGACAAATCACTTCGCATTGACCACGACGAAACAGCGTCTGGTGGCTGTGAACTTCGTACAGATCAATACTGGAACACACGGGAGCGCTGCATCAGATCGTGGGTGCTGCGTCATCGAATTCACGGAGGTCAGCGAGGCCATTTGAACGGACACGACCTATTCGTTCTTTCTCGCTCGGCTTTTCTTAACCGAGGCGTGCTGTCCCGAGGTGTTGGCACGATCTTTCGGAACATCAGGTTGTTGCGCAAGGCCGTCTCCGAAAGCCGCAGCGTGATCGCCCCACACCTGGAATGTTATCGATCGATCGAACTGATCAATCATCTGTAACGGCAGGCCCCCGGCTCACCAAATGCGTCTCCGCACAATTCAGTGAGCCCCCCGATCAGAAGCAGGACACAATGAGGATTCCATTCACGAAATACGCCTTTCGGAGATTCAACGCAAGGCTGGAACAGCAGTACATCGACTGCGCTGCTGCCAGCAGGGCCATGAATCAGCGCAGCCACGCTCGCTATCACATCATCAATGCTCTGCTGAGAAACACGACTCACAGAAGATATCTCGAAATCGGTGTTCGGAATCCCGAAGACAACTTCAACAGGATTGAAGCAGACTTCAAGGTGTCCGTGGATCCTGGCGTCGAAGCGACGATCAATCACGCCACCTATCCAATGACAAGCGACGCATTCTTTGAACAGCTGCTCAATGAGCAGCTTCACCTCGAGCACAAACAGTTCGACGTCATATTCATTGATGGACTGCATTTGGCCGAACAGGTGTACCGCGACATCCAAAATTCACTGAAGATAGTCGCCGACATAGGCTACGTCGTTTTACATGACTGCAGTCCGCCCACAATTCACCACGCAAGAGAAAACGTCCATGAACAGGGCCCGGCAACTCATTTTTGGAACGGGACATCATGGAAAGCCTATCAGCGTTTTCGCACCGAAAGTCAAAAGAAGTGCTTTGTTGTCGATGTCGACTGGGGAGTTGGAGTGATCGCGAATCACGACGAATCTCCTGACTATCAGCTGTGTGCCGAGAGAAATCCTTTCTATGAATACAACGTGATGGATGCGGATCGCAAACACATCCTGAATCTCGTTCAGCCACTGGAAGCTCCGGAACTGGCTCCCCACCTCAGCCCAGCTGACAGATCCTGACGCCTCCCCAGAATTGCCCCTGGTGATCTCCAATCGATAGACGCCGACCTTGCTTTTCCACAGTCTCGAATTTTTCGTATTCTTTCCCGTTGTCTTTGCCTGCTACTGGGCCCTGGGAACGCATCGGCGACTGCAGAACGCTGTGCTGCTGATCGCAAGCTATGTGTTCTATGGATGGTGGGATGTGCGTTTCCTGACACTCATTTTTGCCAGCAGCTGCTTCGATTTTCTGGCCGGGATGGCGATCGAGAAAACAGATTCTCAACCGAAACGCAGGTATATTCTGGTCAGCAGCCTGGTATTCAATCTGGGTCTGCTGGGATACTTCAAGTACTTCAACTTCTTTGCGTCTGAACTAAAGGCTGCCCTTGCGGACCTTGGATTGTCTCTGGATTTCACAACCTTGAACATCATCCTTCCGGTAGGGATCAGCTTTTATACATTTCAAACCCTGAGCTATACCCTGGACGTCTACGCCGGGCGAATGAGAGCGACTCGCGACCCACTGGCATTCTTCACATTTGTCGCATTCTTCCCACAACTCGTTGCAGGTCCGATTGAGCGAGCCAGTCATCTGCTGCCGCAGTTTTCGGAAAATCATGAATTCAGCTATCCGAATGCAGTCGCCGGATGCCGCCTGATCCTATGGGGGTTTTTTAAGAAGGTCATGGTCGCCGACTTTTGCGCAGAGCAGGCCAATCGAATTTTTGACCAATACACGGCACTGGGAGGCTGGGAACTGGTTTTAGGAACCGTTTTCTTTGCCTTCCAGATTTACGGCGACTTTTCCGGCTACAGCGACATCGCCAGAGGGCTTTCCAAACTACTCGGCTTTGACTTGATGCATAATTTCGCGATGCCATATTTCTCGCGTAATGTTGCAGAATTCTGGCGACGCTGGCACATCTCGCTCAGTACATGGTTTCGAGACTACCTGTTTATTCCACTCGGGGGCAGCCGCGGCTCGAGGACCATGACCGCTAGGAACTTGTTAATCGTATTTGTCGTCAGTGGTCTATGGCACGGCGCCAACTGGACGTTCATCGCATGGGGAGCGTTGAACGCAGTTTTCATCATGCCCGTCCTGTTCATCGTTCACCCCGGACGACAGTCAGATCTGGTTGCAAACGGAAGACTTGTTCCGTCACTGCGGGAATCAATCCAGATGCTGGCAACTTTCGCGGTCATCTGTTTTGCATGGATCTTTTTCCGAAGTGAATCGCTAAGCCACGCGACAGCTTACACCTCGCGAATGATTTCAGAATGCGTGAACCATCCCGGCGGAGTTCTCGTCGCATTTCGCAGGTACCGGTTCGAGCCGGCCTTGCTGCTGATTATCAGCCTGCTGGCTACTGAATGGCTTTCTCGCTGGAACAGTTTCAGCTTCGACCGTCTTCCCCTTCCCATTCGCTGGGGTCTATACCAGCTGACGTTCTCCATCGTTGTGTGGTTTTCCCTGTACCGAAAGCCGACTGAGTTCATCTATTTTCAGTTCTGATGCACACACGAGTCAGATCATTTGCGAACTGCGGCCGGTGAGTCACCATCAGTCATGAGAGTCTTTCTGGGAAAACTCATCCTGTTTCTGACTGTGTTCACGCTGCTGAACACGGTCTTCGCGTCCATTGTTGACGATGACCTGACTGCAAATCGGCGCAACAAGTACCATTGGGTCTGCAGTCGTGGGGGGAACACATACGACATTGCTTTGGTAGGATCGTCACGAGTCGAAATGACGGTCGACCCGCGACTCATTGATGAAGCTCTTAACACGAACTCCATCAATATCGGAGTCAGTGGCGGAGGAGCAGGAGATCAGTATCTGCTGACACATCATCTCCTGACGCAGAATCGGGTTGGGACAGTGCTGTACCAGATTGATTACCTCACGCTTGCCTCGAAATTCACATACGATTTCAAGGATTACATCTGGCTTTCGTATACCGGTGAACCTGAAGTCCGGGAAGCACTGATCGGACATCGCGGGTGGATGCACTGCCTCGCGTGGAAGATATTCCCGTTTCTCAGGCTGATGGAGTTTTCATCGCAGTATCAGCTTTTCCAGGTCGAAAATGACGGCCGCTACTGGGATGAACGCAAAGGCGGGCAGCAGCGTGACACTCCATTTGCCCCTGAGTCTCAGGACTCATTCTGTGTGTATCGTCCAGTGCCCCTTGCCATCGAATACGTCCGCAGGACTTTCGATCTCTGCAAAAAAAATCGTGTCAGGCTCATCCTCTTTCAGGCTCCTTTGCCGGCATCACTCGACAATGTTTCGCAATTCCCTGAGTGCACAGCGTTGATCGAAGAGCTTGCGGCAGAATACGGACTTGAATACTGGAATGATTCGGCTCTCTATCGAAATCGCAGTGAACTCTTCTACGACAACCATCACCTGAATTCAGAAGGCGTTCGTCAGTTCACTGCAGTTCTAACAGCCCGACTCAGCCAGATCTCCATCATCAGCCCCGCCGGAATTCAGCAATCCGGATCGCCATCAACAGCGACACAGTCTCAATAGAAACAGCTCGATGACTAAGTTTCTCCTGCGATTGGGCGTTTTTCTGACCATTTCAACTGCAATGGTGTACGGATTAGATGAGCTCGTGTCCGGTGGCCTGCGAAACCTGAAGACGGGGGAATTCGGGACCTGGTCTGACCTGTACCATGGCCGCATTGATGCCGATCTGGTGATCGTGGGATCATCGCGGGCAATGGTTCATGTTTCTCCCGCAATCCTGTCTCAACAACTGGGAATGAGCGTCTATAATCTCGGAAACAACGGACAGCATTTTCCCATTCAGCGAATTCGCTTTGAAGAGTATCGAAAATTCAACCGAAAACCAAAGTGGATCATCCAGACAGTGGACATCACCAGCCTGCATGACCGAAGGACGGCGTTCCAATACGAACAGTTCCTGCCATGGTTCGACCATGCCGATCTCGTTGATACGATCTCGCGGTACGAAGGGTATCAGGCGATGGATTATTGGATTCCCATGTATCGATACCGAGGTCGAGGTGAACTAGTCACTCAAGGAATCAGCCTGGCATTAGGCATAAGAACATCGAGCTATGACAGGGATCGCGGATATATCGGGCGAGATTTCGCATGGGACGAAACGTACGACAATTTCGAAAGAACTCACAAATCGGGTTTCGTCGTCCCCGTTGAGCAAACGATTGAATTCAGCATTGAGGCATTTCTGCATAAGCAGGCCGTTGCGGGAACAACTGTCATCATGGTTTTTACTCCGGAATACCTGCCGGCTCAGCACTTATGCCTGAACCGCGATAATGTTGTCAGTCGCCTCAAGCGAATTGCTGCACGAAACAGAACACTATTCATCGACTACTCGAGTGATTCAATATGCAAGGACCAATCGATGTTCTACAATTCGCAGCATCTAAACCGCATGGGCGCCGAACGATTTTCTCAGGACCTGGCCAAGCGCCTGATCGTCCTTCAATCCGGCTTCAAAAATCCCGGCAGATCAGTATCGCCATCCTGGACACAATCGCCACAACAAGATGCTTTTTAACAGCTGGCAGTTTCTTGTACTGGTAGCAGCAACCGCGTTGCTTTACTTCCATCCGGCCCTGCGATGTGCACAGCGCCAAATCCTTGTCATTTCAAGCCTGATCTTTTACGGAGCCCATCACGCCTGGTTACTGACACTGCTGCTTGGTTCCATCACCACCAACGCCGCATTTGCTGCACTACTTGCAAAAGAGAGATACGCTGCCAGCCGCAAGCTGTGCTGACAATCGGAGTGTCTGCGAATCTTGCCACACTGGCGTTCTTTAAATACAGCGGACTCCTGTCAAAAACATTTCTTCAGCCAATCCACAATGGCCAACTGACGGACCTGCTGGCAGCCATCCCGCTCCCAATTGGAGTCTCATTCTTTACGTTCCAGGGAATAAGCCTTCTCATTGACACTTATCGGGCGAGAAGCGACCAACAGCTCAGTATTCTCGTATCAGAACGTCATTCTGGCCGATGGCTGGACGTGGCATTATTTATTTCATTCTTCCCCCAGCTTGTCGCCGGCCCCATTGTTAAAGCTCATGACTTCCTCCCACAAATCAAGCCCAAATCCCGGCGAGATCTTGACTGGACGTATATTTTCCGCACGCTGACTACCGGCTATTTCCTAAAGATGGTTGTTGCTGACAACCTGAAACTATACACAGCGTGGATCGAGTTTCCCGTATTCCACACAAAATCGACATTGACGTTGCTGACCATGCTGTTTGGCTACTCTATGCAGATTTTCGCCGACTTCGCCGGTTATTCACTGATTGCCATCGGAGTAGCCGCCATCTTTGGTTACCGACTGATCTCAAATTTTGACTTTCCGTATATTTCCACGTCATTCTCTGAATTCTGGCGGCGATGGCACGTTTCCCTTTCCAGCTTTCTCAAGGAATATCTGTACATCCCTCTCGGCGGAAACAGAAGCGGAAGACTCCGCACCTATCGCAACCTTTTGCTCACGATGATCCTCGGAGGCTTGTGGCACGGTGCGGCATGGAGCTATGCGATCTGGGGACTTGCTCACGGACTCGCGGCACATGCACGGAGCGACTCCTGTCGGGAACGCCAAACAGGACAAGATCAACGATTTTTCAGGTTGCGATGGGCAGTATTGTGTTTTCATTCGTCACAATGACATGGCTACTGTTCAAACTTCCTGAATTTGGACACGTTATAGAATTTTTCGTGCTCTTGGTGCAAATAATAACCTCCGTCACGACTACGGAATCATAACCAAAATAGCATCCTACTCGGCGCCAATCACAGCTTATCACCTTCGTCATTTGCTCATATCACGGAGCACACCTTCACTGAAGCTCGGGACAGTGAACTCGTCTGTCGAACCATTTGCATTTGGTGCGATGCTCTTCATGATCGCCACCAACAGCGGCCGCTCAGCGGAGTTCATATATTTCCAGTTCTAAGCTCATCTTCCGTTCTCTGGTCGTCCTCTGCACGCTTCTCGTGTGCCATGTTGTCGTCGTGACAGTGGCATTCGACTCACCGGCACCCGAATCATACGAAGAAGCCAATGTGGTGAAAGGCAGAAAATACCTTGACAGCCCTTCTGAGTTCGGTCTTGTTATCGTCGGGTCGTCAATGAGCGCCCAAAATCCGGGAGGACCAGTTTCCTCGTGCATTTAATCTTTCATTCACCGGTCGGGGAGCCTCGATGGACTATCCATCATAAAGCAGGGCTCGGCTTATCCTTCGATCATACTTGTTGAAGCCAACACACTGTTTCGTTCGGAGTCCACAGCTTTCACAAACAAGGTAACTTCGCCGTTCAGCTACTACCTGCACCGCGGCAGCCACGAAATGCCGGTGAACTATGTTGTGGAGTTCTCTGCATGGGCAAGAAACAAGCTGTTGACTCGCCAAACTGACTCGACTGCTATTCAGTCTCCGCCGAATCGAGGAGCTCCAGTGCCGAGCCCCCTGCAAACCCTGAGCCAATCAGTATTAACAGCGTTGTTTCCACAACGGACGTGGTGGCGCGTGCCTTTGAGAAAGTCGCTGCTCAGAATATCGCGGACTGGCAGTCACTCCCTGATTTTTATAATCTGGATGACAACCTCGATCGTCTGGAGGAATTCGCCGAACATTTTGCTGCCGCAGACATCGTTTTCGTCCTGCTGGAACTTCCGTGCAATCGTGAGATCTTTGACTCTCCGCGTTTCCAGAGAATTCGTGATGGCATAAACGGTCGCAGCGGACTTCGCAAACTGGACGTTCTAAGGCCGGATGCCCCTGACCTCTATCACTGTAACGATGGCCTGCATATGGACCGGGATAGCAGTCGGCGGTACTCCGTCTATGTTGCGACTCAAGTCAATCGCATTCTTCAGAGACGTGGATTGCACCGGATTCCTCGACGAGGCAACGATTTCCAATAACAGGGCCAGCGATGGCTCGCAGAGTCGTGTTTCGTGGTCGGGAAAAATCTTCATGAGAACTGTTCGCCATGCCTGAAATCCTTGACCTGATTGACCGATCAATCAGGCGAAATGCAGTCCTGCCTAAGTTTGCCTTGCTCCGCAAGCTGTTCCGAGGTCCCTACCATTACCTTATGGGATTATCTTCCAGAGGGCTGCCACTGGCGATTGGAGGGGTCATGAATGTTCGCCTGCCAGCTCGATTTTGCGCCCGCGAGCTGGTGAATTATGAGGTGGAAACTGCCCGGGCCATTCATGACTGGGTCGTGAACAATCCGGGGGGTATCTTTGTTGACATTGGTTGCTCATATGGATACTTCAGCTGCGGCGTGCTGTTTTCGGACCCGACCGCTCAGGTTTTTGCGATTGACGCGGATCTTCCGAGTCTTGCTGTCACCAGAGCCGTTTGCCGCCACGCTGTTAATGTCGATCGACGCCTCCAGCTGATTCGCACCCTGATTTGCAGTAAGACCGGGGATGGTGTGAGCCTGCAGTCAGTAACGGAATCCACTGACAAACTGCTGGCAAACCCACGACTGAAGATTGACCCGTCGACGACAAACTACGTCAACCTGGACACTCAAATCAACGAATCAGAGTTGCCGCGAATCTCTCTGGACAGCTTACTGAACGAGCATCTAAGGCAGGCTTTCCGACCGTGTCTGATTAAGTGCGATGTGGAAGGAGCGGAGCAGATTGTGCTGGAAGGAGCAGGGCAAGTGCTGAACCGGTTCCGCCCGCCGCTTCTGGTGAGTGTTCATCCCCCTTATCTTCCGAAGTTCGGCGGTTCAGTGGAGGGAATTCGAAACCTGTTGAAGTCTTCGGGCTATGAGGTAAACGTGATCGGAATTGATCATGAAGAACACTGGCTGTGTCGCCACTCCGGGGCAGATCCTTCACGAGACGCAGTTACTTCGAACTGAGACGGTGCCACAGCAGTGCAACTTTTTCATAAAGCCACTGATGGTTCCCGTGAATTCCGCCTGTTGTGGGCACCCACCGCTCCCACAGACGATCATTGGGACTGCCTGCTCGTGCAAAACCAAAGTCTGTCGGCGCGGCGCAGGGCTGGAGGCCTTCATCGGAAAAGATCTGAATCGCTCGACGCATATGGGATGCGGAGGTAACAACGATCGCCTGACATCCCGGAAAACGCATCCTGATGTCAGATGCTTCGTCATGAGTACTGCGTGCCGTGGTGATGATATCCAATCGATCAGGCTCGCTGCAGGAGTTCGGCCATCTCGCGAATGAAATCCAGCTTCACCTGGTCATCTGCGTCACCGGCCACCGAAACCACAAGCTTTGCATGTTCCAGGAGACGGAAGATGCGGAACACCTTCGAGCAATCGTGAGAGAAACGCCCCGGAAACCTGACTGTTCGCAGGCAGCTGAGGATCGCCGTTGAACCCGGTTCCCAGCACGACGATGACCTCGTCTGACGAATCGAGCATCGACGCGTTCCCATTCAGATTCAGCGGTGGGTACAGGTATTCCTGGGAGCGGCGAGCTTCGTGAGTCAGCCCCGAAAGGCTGCCAAGCAGCAGAATGCAGGTTCCGACAGCAATCAGACGAAGCGAGCGGCAGGAACCAGTGCGATACCAGATGGCCCAGCCAGACAACTGGGCAATCAAACTGATGTAAATCGGCGACAGCAACATCGCTGCCAGAAACTTAATGGCTTCCAAGGTTTTTCCTCATCAAATTCAGTTCTCGGCTGCTGACAGATCAGATTTGATTAGTCTCACCACGGAATCAATTCCAGTCCAGTGAAAGCGGTCTACATTGGAATTCTGAGCCACGGAACAACGTCGGCGCGAAGAGCGGAAACTCTGCGACAGTTGCTGGCAAAGGCAGACTGGAACCTGATCGACACAGACGCTGCCTTTATTCGATATCCAAGATGGGCTCGAACAATCGCATTCCGTCTGCGGTCCGGTCCAGCCGTTCGAGCAATCAACTCGCTGATTCTGGAAAAGCTTGACGATCATCACTACGACCTCGGCTTGGTCGACAAAGGCGTCTATCTGTGGCCCGAAACTGTCAGGGCCATTCGATCCAGATGTCGAAAACTTGTCTATTTCACTCCGGACACGTCGTTTTACGCCAATCAGTCACGTTTCTTCGAGTCGACAGCTTCCATATACGATCGCGTCGTAACGACCAAGAGTTTTGACATGTCCCGGCTTACTCATCTGGTTTCCGGGGACAAAGTAATGCTGGTGACTCAGTCTTTCGATGTCGAACTGCACCAGCCTCGGTGTCGTTTCGATGAAAAACGGAAAGAGGCGGTGCTGATTGGCTTGGTGAACCGGACCGGGAAGCATGCCTTCACACACTTCTGGATGCAGGCATTCCCGTCAGAATTATGGCGGGCAGGGCTGGAACAAGTTCCTGAAACGAAGGAATTGCCCGCTGGTCCAGTTTGAGGGCGATCGTGTTTTTGGCAGCCAATACGTGTCGGCAATTTCCTGTGCTGCGATTGGCCTGGGAATGCTGACCAGAAAATTTCCTGAACTTCACACGACACGAACAATGGAAATCCCTGCCTGCGGAACGGCGCTGGCAACGGAACGAAACTCAGAAACCTTGTCGTTTTTTGAAGAAAACCAAGTCGTTTTCTTCGAAAACTACAGAGAACTCGCCGATCGGATCATACACCTGTTTGAACACCCGGAAGCTCTGCAACAGGTGACGGCAGCGGGCTACCAACGAATCACCAATGGCCGTTCAGCCACACCGCCGTTCTCACATCAATCCTGAGGTCTCTCGATGAAACCGGCGGTTGAGGGACATTCGAGTTTTCAGAGAGCCTGACTTCCACAGCCCGCTCAACCAGCACATCTGAAAAACGTGTAAAGTTTCGCGGGCGACCGCCTTCTCCACTAAACAATCGAATGAGTCATCCCCAGTTCCATTCAGGCAGCAGACATGGCTGGATCCAAACAGTCCTCGAGCGGCGAAGTGCCTCAGCCTTCGGACTGGGACTTGTCGTTCTCATGGGTTTCCTCGGCTTTGGCCAGTTTGTCCCGAATGCGATGACAGTCACAGTCATCGCCGTTGTCATGGTTTTCGAGTTTCAGAAACGGCTGGACCAGGGTGTTCCTCTGCTGCAGTTAACGGGGCTGATTGCCGTCCTGCAGTGGCTGGTTGGGCCGGTCCTGAATTACTCGACCGACTACGTCTATGGTCGCTACTCCATGTACGTGACCGAAGACGAGTATTTTCGATTCGCAATTCCGGCAACGGCATTCTACGTGACACTGATGCTGTCGACCGGTGCATCAGTGCGCCAGAAAACCTGCTTCAGCAAATGCCACGGCAAAACTTTTTCAGATCGGAATTGTTCTGAACGCCGTAGCGTTCGGGGCGACTCTCGCTGCCCCCAGGTTCGGAGGCACGGTCGCATTTTTTGCACCTTCTGTCACAGCTGCGATACGTCGGGGCGCTGTACTTCATGTTTTCGAGGAATCCGGTGCGGATGCTGTTCGCTGCAGCAGCCTGCTTCCCCGCTGGTCTCAACGTCCCTTGGTTCCGGGATGTTTCACGACCTGATCCTGTGGCTGGCGATTCTGTTCTGCTTCTGGTTCGCTCAGCGGCAGTGGAGCGTCCCCGCGAAGCTGACTCTCCTGCTGCTCGCAGCTATCTCCCTATTTTCGATTCAGGTCATCAAACAGGAATACCGCGACCAGATCCGCAGGGGCCAGAGCCCAAACATTGTTTCCCTGATTTACGAATATGTGACACCAGGCGGCCAGGCGTGGGAAACAGACGCACTTTCGCTGGCTGTCACGCGCCTGAATCAGGGCTGGATTATATCTGCTGTGATGATGCACGTACCGGTTGATGAGCCCTTCGCAGAGGGCGAGACCGTCAGGGATGCAATCCTGAGTGCTCTGATACCACGTTTCGTCTGGGCGGATAAGGCGATGGCGGGAGGACGAGAAAACTTTCGTCGGTTCACCGGACTTGAGATCCAGAACGAAACATCCATGGGCATTAGTCCACTGGGTGAAGCCTATGCCAATTTTGGAGTGAACGGCGGCATCCTGCTGATGACCGCATTCGGAGCGACGTTCGCGGCAATCTACTTCGGTGTGCTGAAATATGCTCTGAAACACCCGACGTTTCTGTTCTGGATCCCTCTGATCTTCTATCAGGCAATCAAAGCCGAAACTGAGCTGGTCGTCGTTTTCAACCAGCTGGCAAAAGGCGGCCTGATCGCGTTTAGCTGTCACTACCTGACGATGCACGCATTGCCCAGGAAATAAAAGCGCCACCTGGATGAAAGTGGTTCAGATCCAAAGGCGACAGCCGCCGGGGCGATTCAGTATCGAGGGGTACTTCGACAGGGTGCGTGAAGAACTCTCCGGACGAATCGATGTTTCAGTGTACAGTCTTCCGTACTTCAGCCGAGGCTTCTGGCCGCGACTTGCAAATATCCTCGCGGCATTTCGACATCAGGCCGACGTAACGCATGTCACGGGAGACATCCATTACGTCACGCTGATGATGGCGAAGCGCAGAACACTGCTGACCGTGCATGACTGCGAGATTCTGGAGAGGAATTCCGGCTGGCGACGGTGGATCCTGAAACTCTTCTGGTACACACTTCCAGCCAAGCGTGTCACGGCCATCACTGTCAACTCCTTCGAGACGCGAAGGCAGCTGCTGAAGCAGATTTCATTTCCGGAAGACCGCATCCATGTAATCCCGGTTCCATCCTCGAAGCTTTTCACTCCGCACCCAAAGCCATTTAACTCGGAGCATCCGGTCATTCTGCAGGTCGGCACCAAGGCCAACAAGAACCTTCTGCGGCTGGCCCAGGCCCTCAAAGGCATCCCATGTACCCTGCACATCGTGGGACCACTGGATGCAGTGCAGCGCGAAGCTCTGGAAGAGAATCAAATTTCCTTCGAGAACTATGTAGGGATCAGTGACGTGGAAATCGTCGCTCGTTATATCGCCGCCGACATTGTGAGTTTCGTATCCACACACGAGGGTTTTGGCATTCCGATCGTGGAGGCACAAATCACGGAACGAGTCTGTGTGACGTCTCAATGCTCATCCATGCCGGAGGTCGCCGGGGCAGGTGCCTGTTTTGTGGATCCGTTTGACGTGACGTCGATCCGGGAGGGTTTTCTGAAGGTGATTTCATCGCCTTCCTACCGGGAGTCCCTGATACAGGCAGGCCGGGAAAATCGTTATCGCTTTGACAACTCCCAGATTGCAGACAGCTTTCTGGCTGTCTTCAGTGAAATTCACCGGCAAAATCGTGTCGATTGATGATTCAAATTGGCTTCACCTGCCCTCTCGACCGGAAACTTTGTAAATCTTTGACCATTTTGTTGACCTTGCCCACAGGTCCAGTTAGCCTGTGGTCTGAGCAAGAAGAAGACCCCTTTTTCAGGTGCCGAAAATGACGATTTCAGCGAGAACCATTGCTATTGTTGCGGTACTGACGTTGTCATCGCAGCGTGCAGACGCAACCCTCATCCAAAGGTTGTTTACATTCAACAACAACGGTAACTCCAGTGTTGGTTCGCTGACTCAAACGGTCACAGCAATCGGCGGGAATATCCAGTTCGACTTGATGTGACCATCAGTGGAAACAATGGAGCCCCGGTCGATACCAGCTCAGGCGACGGTCTGTCTTTGACGTCCGGTGGAAATCTCGTGGCAGGGGATGAGGTGACATTCTCGGTTTCGATTTCGAACATTGTTAATGCGATTAACGGTGTCCGAATTACCCTTGAAGACCTGACTTTCAGATTTCTGGGCACAGAACAGGCCAACGGAAATACCTCAGCGGGAACAGTGATCACCCCAACTTTCACTCCGGGTTCATCAAACTGGATGGATGCAAACGGGCCTGGTAGTGATTTCCATGGCCACGTCCCCGGAACTTTGACGTACGGAGGCACTGGCGGGCAGCCCTTCTTCAACGTGTCGGCGGGGTTTGAGATTCCCAGGACCAATGTCACAAATGGGGGTGCATTCGGCACTCCGGTCACAACTTTTTCACACTTAACAACGCTTGGCAGTTATCGTCTGAACAATCTTGTCGTCGAGGTGCTGCGAATCCCGAGCCATCCAGCATTCTTCTTGGTCTGTTGACGTTGGCAGTTGGAGGATTCTGGCTGTATCGCCGTCAGCAGCTTGAGGTACACGGATCTGTTGCAGTCTGAGTTGCCCGACGGGTGTTCGTCCCGGAATGATTCTGCTCGGGACTGATCGAATGACAGATCAACTGACTGATGCCTCGACCTTCAAACGTCGAGGCGTTTTTTTGGAATTGTTCTCACCAGTTTCCTGCCGCTGCTGATTCTCCATTTTCGCCAGCTGGGAACCTACGAGCACTACCAGTTCTATCCACTTGTGCTGATGACCTTGCCCATTGTCATCGCTTTCCTGCGGACGTCTTCCGGGCCTCCTGAGCGTCTCCTCAATGGCGAACCAGTGCTCTACTTTGGCTGGGGCTGGCAATTTGGCATTTGCGACGCTCGCCCGGTCTCCGAACCTGGCCGCCGTCGGTGCTGCGACAGTTAGTGCGGCCTGGCTGAGTGACCTTGCCGGACGGCAGGAGATCCGAAAGCCTCTCGGCATTTGGCTGGTATTGGCCCTGCTGGTCAGGCTGCCGATGAATCTCGACCTGGACCTGATCTACTGGCTCCAGGCATCACGTCGACCATGGCTGGCAGAATTCTCGACTTCCTGGCAGTTGATCATGTGCTGAGCGGACGTGATCCGAATCCCGGGTGACAGTTTTCTTTGTTGAAGAAGCATGGCGGCATTCAGTCGCTCTTCACACTGATCGCTGCCACCGGGACGGCATTATTGGTCGTTGACCGTCCTGCCGGTCATTGCGTGCTGATGATACTGGCTGCGGTTTTCTGGGCCGCCATGATGAACACCCTTCGAGTTGCCTCGTCGTCGTCCTGTTTGTCAAAGCGGGAATTGACGTATCTGAAGGAACTCCCCACACGGTCCTTGGTCTTGCCTCTGTTTCTGATGGCTGTCTGGATGTGCGTCAGCACGGACAGCCTGCTGCAACTCATCCTGCCGGGTTCCGGCGGCAGGATGAAAACGGACTGAAGGGTCGACACCCGCCAAGACCATCCCGCCATAATCAATCCCCGGCCAGACAGCTTCTTCTGACGGGATACCTGCTTCTGGCTTCACCCAGGTAGGAATCATCGTTCTCGCAGACGAAGGCGAGAAGAGTATTGATCCGGATGATCCCCGGCTGGCAGGGGCTTTCGCGAAGACGTGCTTCCATTTGAATTCGAAGGATGGAAGCCTGCGGGGTTCGAGACTGAACACCGATCCCTGACGAACTATATGGGACGCAATTCCGCAGCCTGGACTTACCGTCAGGGCACTCCGTGCATATGTTGCAATTGATTACCTGTTTCTCGGCTGGCACGAACTGACAGGTTGTTATCGAGCACAGGGCTGCTCGATCAGCGAACGCAGACTCTCGCTCTATCGCCGGACATACAGACCGTTGCATGCAGGATTCAGAGTCCCGGCGGTGGACAGGCAGATCTACTCTTCAGTGAATTTCTGGAAAATGGTGAACCGCTGACACCACTCACCGATTCGGCCGGAAACGCTTCAATACTGGATCAGCCGTTTTAGATCTTCCTTCTACCGCCTGCCGCGTCGCTGACGGCAAATCCGTCCAATTATCAGGTCCAGCTTCTCGTCTATCATGACCAGCCGTTGTCGGACAACAGCGAACGCAGATCGAGAATCTGCACAGGCATTCAGCCCGATGATTGTGGACATAGTCCGGAAGGCGACGCAATGAACAGACCCGCCCAGGGCTCCCAGAGCCTCGTCGAAGGCTGTTGCTGAGCGCGCGCCTTCGTTGCTCATCGGTCTTTCCGTTCTGCTGCCCAACGTACTCATCCCTCTGCGACAGGATCCCTGCGTTCGCATTACACGAGCTCGTACTGTATGCCCTCAAAGACAGACAGATCGACACCGCTGACCTGTTCGGTGACAAGCTCCTGACACTGGCGTTCGAAAAGGCCCCAGACTCCACATACTGTGTTGCCCGCGTCGAAGAACTTCGAGGTAACACAGAGTTAGCAACGACTTTGATGGAACAAATTGCTCCTCAGTCTTCGCCGCTATCCGGCAGCACACGAATGGCTGGCACGTTCGCTTCTGAATCTCCCTGTCAAAGAATGGGACACTCGTGTCTTAACGCACCATCTATGGTCTGCTGAAATTCCTGTACAAAACGATGACAATCTCAAACGCCTGTGGGCGACGTATTACGAAGGAACGGGCGAAGTCAAACAAGCGATCGAAAAACTGCAGTCTGTCAATCAACCCTCAGCCGATGACCATCTGAAACTTGGGCAACTCCATCGTCGCAATGGGAGTGACGCGGAAGCCTCGCTTGAATATGAGACGGCTGCACATCAGTTCAGACTCGCGATGATGAACGACACTGGAAACCACCGAATCCGATTATCTCTGGCTCGGACGTATCTTGCACTGTCGATCGGCTCAGGCCAGACAATTGCTTCTGAATGGCCTGTCAACGGCAGAGAACGAGCAATTCCGGATGCTCCAGGATGGACTCGCAGAAGTCGCAATCGAAGATGAACGGGCGTTTCCCAACGCAGCCGGAAGCACATTCCGAGAGGCTTGAACTGCTTTTTCACGCAGTCCGACTCGGTCCCGCCAATCCTCTGGTAGTCAGACGAATCTATTCTCCTGGCCTCAGCCCAGCCATTCCCGAACGCAGCGAATTCGGACCGAACCAGGCCGCAGTCGCAGATCTTTTGGAAATCGTCCGGGCATGCTTGAGTCATAACCACGCCCCGGCACCCAGTGGCCCCGACTTACCCTCCGAACTGGACCATGGAGTGGTACTGTATAAACTCAGCCAGTCGGAAATCGTTTCCGACGATGCCGTGCAACTTTGCCTTCTGACGCATGCACACAGGTACGTTCAGGGGAATTCACTTTTTCAGCGGAGATCCTGAGAGCCAGAGCAGAGGTCTTCCTTAAGATAGGCAAAGTCGGTAAGGCAATTACATGTCTTGAGCAGGCAATTGCTGAAGGAGTTGACTCGCCACTGCTTCAGCAGCGGTTGGCGATCTGCTACCGTTTGCTGGAGAAGGAATCCGATGCCGATCAGTTACCTGAACCAGCAAAAATCGGCACTGCTGGGAACAAATGATGGCTGTCAGTGAGATCGAACAGGGAAGCGCCTCCACATCTGCATGATGCTCGGTCCAGCTCCCTTGGGAAATTCCGCTTCAGGCCTCAACCGGGACTGATTCGTTGCCTTGCAAAGTTCTGTCGTGCCCGAGTCGGACTTTGGCTCAGACCGGGAGGCTGGGACCTCTGCCTGAATCGTATTTCTGTTTTGATATGTTTGATTCCCTGTCACGAGTCCTGATACCGTGCCGAACGTCACCACATCAAGATCGCCCAAGAAACTCAAATCCACAGAGATTTCGAGGATCACCCATGGCAACACTTTCATTTTGATCTGCCTTGCGTTTTGTGTCCCCTCGACCATTCTTTACATCATCCGGACCTCCGGATATCAGCAGTTTCGTTTCCATGGCATTGCTCTTGTCGGGTTCCTTGCGTTGATCTGGAGCGACCTGCAGACACATCCCAGGCGTACAAACGTCCCGAAGGGGCTTGAAACAGGATTGCTGTTGACCGGCGCTGTTTTCATGCTGCTTTCAATCAGGTCTCTAGACCAGGGCTTGGGGCGTTGGCAGCGTTCTTTGTTACCGGATCGCTCCTGGTGGCGATTCGAAGGCTCGGGAGTATTTCCCGATTTCTGCCGGTGTGGCTATTCCTTCTGGTCACGGTTGCTCTACAAACAATCTCCAGACTGAGTTTTCAGTGTGGCTGCAGGGTATCAGTATTCAAATGGCGGGTTACTGCGCGTTGATTACTTTGGAATTCCCAATGTCTGTCTCGGCAATGCCATCTGGGCGAACGGCATCGAGTTTTTCCACATGAATCGTTCATGGGCGTTTCCGGCCTTTACTCACTGCTGGCGATAAGCACCCGTGGGTTATTCTGAAGAAGCGTCCCCTCACACATTCTCTCACAATCGTTTGTTCAGCGTTTGTGTGGGCGATCGTGGTCCATGGCCTCAGAGTCGCAATCGTGGTTGATGCTTCAGAGCTCCTTGACACAGTCCCGGACCGCCCGATTCAGTTTCAGGCCATCGGCTGGATCGCCTACCTGACGGCCTTGTTTCTGCTTTGGCTGACAGATTTGTCGATCGCCAGTTATCCGGGTCGAATCCGAAGTGTCGACTGGTCCGGGGAGACGACGAAAGCGGTGCCGTCGCTACGAACGGACGTAATCGAGACTGGCGGGCCGCACCGGCAGTCTGCGTCTTCGGACTGATGTTTGTTCTTCAGGTCACTTTCGGCATGTTTGCGTTTGGCAGTTCCCAGCTGAGGCTGGAAAGGAAATCCCTGCCGGATCAGCTGAGTCACTGGAAAAAAGTCGATTTCAAGACACGACAGAGAGATCCGGGGGACCTGAGAGGCGAGATTTCGTGCATCTGGCTGTATGGCGACAAGGACGGCGAACAGGTGACTGTTACAGTAAGCCAGCCTTTCGACAGTTGGGTTGACGGAGGAAGAATTCACAAGCGAAGCGGAGGCATTGAGCAGAATCGGTGCGTTGTGACCGGGGCCGGCGATGCAGAACAGCCTCTGATCCACATGGACCTGACAATGGTGGACGGTTCACAGGGGTGCAGCGTGTTCACCACTCTCATCCCGGCGGGTACCAAAACTGAGATGCCTAAGAGCGGAAGAACAGACGCTGGAGACGTTGTTCGTACCACCATCGGATCCGCGTTCGCCGGGCCAGTTCGTCAGACATCGTTTGTGGAAGTCCTCGCAACGGGCCCGAAGACAATTTCAGATGATTTCCGGCTGCAGCTTGTCGACCTCATGCGACTTGTCATTTCGTCGCTCCCGTCTGAGCAAAGGTAATGAAAGTGCCTGAACCCAACACACAGCATAAGGACGACCGCCACCAATTGCCGACTGGGACGTGAAACTATCAATCGCGGCAGCCATTCGCCGATCACCACCGGTTCTGGGTGCTGCCCGCGATCCTGCCGTTTTGCACAATTGCCTTCGTCGCTTTCGTCGTCCTCAATGACGCGCATCCCGCGAAAGCCTTCGAGACAGATACCTCGCAACGCTCGACCAGGCTTATTCCAGTGATGATTTCGCGGCGGCAGCCATGTACTACCGAAAACTGAAATCAATCGGATATAACCAGAATTCAAACGCAAGATTCATTGGCGCCGTTCTTGATGCGAATGCAGGGCGAATCACCAGTTCCGAACAGCAACTCGAAGAAATTGCCCCATCAGCAAAAAACGGCTATCCTCAGGCTCACCTTTGGCGAGCGAAAAGACTGATTGGAAAACAGCTGTCGCCAGACGAAATGGACCAGCTTAGGCACCACCTTGAGGCCGCCGCCTCTCTTAAAGAATACGAAGTCTGGATTTATTCCACACTGGCAGAAGTCTGCCGGCTTCAACAGGATGACCAGACGGCGATCGCGTACCTCAATCGAGTCGCCCCTAAAAACCCCGCTGCATACGGTTTGCTCGCACAGATTCACCAGAAGCTGGGAAACGAGGACAGCTGGCGGACGGCCATCACGAAGGCCATTGAGTTTTTTCAGGCCGAGGTCGAGAAATCTCCACAGGATTCGAGAAGCCGTCAGGCACTGGCCAAGTTATTGTTCGAGAATGGCAAACTTGATTCGGCCATTACAGTCCTGAAGGCGGGTCTTGAAATCGATGACACTGATTCCGAACTGCGACAGATGCTGGCAAAACTCCTGTGCGCCAAATTCGACCAGCTCACGTCATCCCGGGACAGCAACGGGCTTGGCCCTCAACTCAATCTCCTACAGGAGGCCATCGGTCTCAACCCTGCCAGCATTGACGTCATGATCCGACTGAAGGCTGTTCTGGATGGAACCGCGTCCGATCAGACGTCAGCAAAAACAGTCCTGAATAAGCTATTGGCCAAAGGACAGTCCACGGGAACTGTTCACTTTGTTCTTGGATCACACGCAGTACAACAGGGGAACCTCGGCGATGCGGCATTCCATTTTCAACGAAGCTTCGAAATCCTGAAGTCAACAGAAGGCGACGCTCAGGTCCCATCGCTTCTTAATAATCTTGCCTGGCTCACACTGCAGCAGGGCAACGACCCGGAACAGGCTCTGAAGCTGATTGAGCAGGGATTCGCTCTGCTGCCGGAAAATGACCCTCGTCAGCCCTACATGCTCGAGACTCGCGGCCAGATTCGGTTGGCCCTAAAATCATGGGGCCTTGCCGTTTCAGATCTTGAAGCCGCTCTGCCTGAACTTCCCGAGGTCGATCGAAAGTCAGTCCACCTGGGACTTGCCAAGGCATACCGAGCACTTTCAAAGAACGAAATCGCAGAACTCCATGAGAATCTCGCGGAACAGTGACAGAAACGAGATTCTCATGAGTCCGGATTTTCTCAAAAAACGACAGAATCTGAACTGGAATCGTTGCGTCACGCGGCATTTCCGACAAAGATTACCCAAGTTGCCAGTTAGGGTCCGTTTCTCCAAGGGCGATTCCATGACGATTCGAACGATTTCTCTCGCGGTGCTACCGTTTGCTGCCGTCTCCCCTGAGTCACACGCTGTTCTTACGCTGCAGTTGAGCGGTAACGGGTTGGCTCGTTCGTTGTGGCCGACAATAGTGCCTTTGACACCGATGCCACCGTCGGTTCCATGCATGTTGATATGACTACCCTTCCAGGGTGGGTGGCAGCTCTGCCCGGAACATTCGATGTGTTCGCCGACAATATTCAGGAAAAGGCACCTGCAACAACAGCGGGTGGAGGTGGGCAGTTGAATGTCACAGCCAATTACAGCAGTGCAGCGGTAACCGGTTACGCTGCGGCGTTTGTGGTAAGTGCATCAGATCTTTTTGTTGTCCACGAAAACGACATTACTGAATTCAGTGGAAGTGTCGCGTTGACGGGTCAGGGCGAGTTGCTCAGTGCTGCCAGTTACTACTCATCGTCTTATCCTGACCCGGCGCCACTGCCTCCAGCCCAGTTCAATTTTGCGAGCTATCCGTCGTCGATCACCTACCTGCCACCCCCGGTACCTGTTGCCGGGCCTGTGACTTTTTCAAAGGCATTCACTGATCCGCCTGGAAATCTTGGCACCCGACTGCGTCTCGCCCAGACGTTCACGACCCGGGTCCTGACGGGCGAAAGTGGGAGTGTGTCAATGAGCACAATCGTTAATCCTGAACCTGCCAGCGTTCTTTTGACCTGTTTTGGAGCGTCAATGTTTGGCTTTGGGTATCTGCGACGTAAAAAATCGGAAGTCGTAGAAGCGTAGTTCTTACGCTTTCCGGTTCCGAGATCGTCGTTGGCACGTTCTGACTGTCCGCAGTTCAGCAAAATTCACGTTCGGCCGCTCTTAGACTTCTACCGCCTTGGCTGTCCCTAGACAGCAAAGGCGGTTTTTTGTTGGGTGTGCTTTGCCTGGCCTATTCGCCACTGCTGGTTCGTCTTGGGCGCTGGCTGTGGAATCGAGATCATTACAGTTTTTTTCCGCTGGCAATTGTTGGCGTGATCTTTCTGTTGTCATCTGCGCTTGCCGAACCAGGAGATATCGAGGCTTCCCCAGTCGTTCGGAAATTCCTGATACGAGTCGCGATGATCCTGCTGTTGATCGCGATCCTTTTCGTATCACCATGGATCTCAGGTGTGTCCGCAATGTTCCTGCTGATGGGAGGAATATATACGGTTGGGGGGCCGGTTGGAGCGAAGAAATCTTTGCCAGCGTGGCTGCTGCTCTGGCTATTGATCCCAATCCCCCTAAGTTATGATCGAGAAATGATCGTCTGGCTTCAGGGGGTCGCAACACGGTTTTCCAGTGGCATTTTGGACGTGCTTCGATACCGCCATGTCCTGGAAGGTGTGGTGATCAGAGTTCCGAACCGCATTTATCAGGTCGAAGAAGCCTGCAGTGGTGTTCAGAGCCTTTTTTCGGCTGTTTTTTGTGCCGGATTCTATCTGATCCTGAATCGAGCTGGGATCTTTCGTTCGCTCCTCGTTCTGACATCAACAGTTTTTTGGGTCCTTCTGGCAAATATCGGCAGGATCGTAAGTGTCGTTGCCCTGAAGGAAAGCTTTGGATTGCCCGTCGACACCGGACTCGGCCACCAGCTGCTGGGCTTTGTCTTCTTTGGATTAACGATGGCTGCAGTCTTCAGCACGGAACGCTGGTTGAGCTTCCTGTGGCCATCCGCACACCTCCCATATTGGCAGAGTGAAAGCCCAAAAGCCTCGGCGATGAAGTCTTCGCGGGCCTGGAAGCGAAAAGAATTGTCCTCATTCTTTCCTTCAAAGGAACTATTTGTCACGCTCAGCTTGTTTCTTGTGCTGGCATCCGCACAGGGACTTTCCATCGCGATGGGGGGAGCCATGGCAGGCCCCTCTCTGGAGTCCATTCGTCTTCTTGAAGAAGACCATCCGGTCAATATGCCGAAGGAACTGGCGGGCTGGCAGCAGATGCATTTCGAGTTCATCCACCGTAAAGGTGGAGATGTCAACGGTGAGTTTTCGAAGCTCTGGATCTTTCAGAAAGATGACTTTCGGGTCGAGGCTTCAGTGGACGGACCATTTACAAATGGTTGGCATTATCTGAGCGATTGTTATCGTGGGCAGGGATGGCAGGACGGCCCGGCCGACTACACCTGTTACCGTGACGTGGGCGAAGAGTCCGGTGGAGACTTCATGTCATTTGATGTGTCGAAGCAGCCCGAAGAGTTCGGCGTTGTTGTAACTGAATTATTCGACGGCAAACACAGAGCATTTCAGGCGCCGCAAATTGAGAAATTCCAGCGTCATTCCGGGCGATTGAATGACCTGAAACAACAGATTCTGTCATTGTTCAGCAGCGGAGATCAGACTGTTGCCAGGAGCGACAGCCTGAGTTTTCAGGTTCAGGTGTTCTTTCACAGTAACAAACGCCTTTCGTCTGCGGAACGCGAACAGATCGTCGAGTTCTTCCACCTGTTTCGCCACCAGCTTCTTGATGCAGCAAGGGAATAGATATCGGTGGCTTATTCCAGTTTCCAACCCGTTCGACCAAGGGAATTCAGCGACTTTTTGATGGGGCTACCGGCGGTCGTGTGCGCATTGCTTTCGGTGCCTCTGCTTTACAATGTTCTTGCCAGAGAAAAGGGGCTCGCAGACATCTATCGTGCTGACGCAATGTCTGCATTTCAGGCTGGAAATCAGGACCTTGCGGTCATCTGCTTTGAACGAATGGTCCGTATGCGGCCGATGGACAAGGATCGTTTTGATCTGGCCATCTGGCTGGAAGAGAGTGGACACAACGAAAGGAGCCAGAGCATCATCAATAGCCTCGCCCCCCCCGACAAACGTGGCTATGGACCTGCTCACCTCTATCGGGCTCGAAAGATCATGCAGCGAACGGATGCCAATCTGGATACCGTTGTCGAAGCGATCAACCACCTGATCTTTGCGAGGGATGCCCTGGAACAGAATGGAGAAGTCGACTATCTGCTGGCTTCCTGTTACTGGGCAACAGGCTCAGTAACCAAGGCCGTTGAGTCTCTGCGTGAGGCTTCAGATAAAGATCCAAAATACTTCTACGATTTGTTCAAGGCATACCAGGGAACAAACCTACAGGCTCATGCCAACACTGCGGCAAGCCGAGCAGCAGAGTACTTCAGGACTTCTGTTGCAGAGAACCCGAGGGACCGGGTTGCAAGACAGCGCTATGTCGAGGTGCTGGTCTGGCTGAATGCAATTTCCGACGTCGAACGCGTCATCTCTCAGGGGGTCGATGTTGATCCTGAGGGACAGTGGCAGCAAACGCTCTCGCAGGCGTTTGTGGCATTTTTTCGGAGGCAGAAAACAAGTGGTGTCAGCCTTGACGAACTGCTGACCCTTCTGGAAAAAGCAATGGATGCGGATCCTGACTCGGCCGAGGCCGTTAAAGAGCTTGCCGACGTCGGAGTCAGAGATCCTTCCGGAAGAATTGATCAGATGCTTGAGAACATTCTGACAACCGGACGCCACAACGCCATTGTTCATTTTGTTCTGGGGTCAAGATTCTACCAGAACGGCAATCTGAAGGACGGTGTCTTCCATATGAAACGGGCCTACGAGCTCGACAACAGGTTAAGCTATGCGGCGAACAATCTCGCATATACGGAACTGCTCCGCGAAAACGGAGATGCAAACGCCGGACTTGCTCTGATTGAGGACATTCTCTCAAAATTTCCGGAGAACCGAGCGTTTCGTGAAACACGCGGCCAATTGCTGGCAAAACTGGGACAATGGGAAGAGGCACTGAATGACCTGGAATTTGCTCTGGTTGAATTTCCGCATGATCCCAAACTGCACACTGCCTTGGCCACCTGTTATCATCACCTGGGTCAGGACGCATTATCGACTCGTCACGAAGCATTGGCGAAGTCGCTGAACGATTCAGCAGAGAAGGATCCGACACCGCCATAGATTCGCCCCCCTCGTGTTTCGTTTTGGAAACGGAGATTCAAGGTCGGCAGATGTGCCCTGTCGGGGCTGGCTCCGGGCGGAAATCGCCACTGATTCGGTTGCCCGGAGGCCACCGTATGCCATCCTGTGAGCAGAACGGTCTTTGCCACCAGGATCCGATACTTTGACAGCGACTCGCTGAAACACAGGCGTTGTGCAGAATGAACATACTTGGGATCAACGCTTACCATGGCGACGCCTCAGCAGCTTTGGTTGTGGACGGACAGCTTATCGCTGCCGTCGAAGAAGAGAGATTCAACCGAATTAAGCACTGGGCAGGGTTTCCCGGCGAGTCGGTTCGCTGGTGTCTGAAACGGGCCGATATCCAGGCGGCCGAGATCGATCACGTCGCAGTTTCCTTCAATCCTCGGGCGAATCTTCTGCGACGCGTTCGGTTTGTTGCCACGCATTTCCCTCGTCCGTCAGCGATCATCGATCGCCTTTACCGCCAGGGAAAAGCACTCGGCATCAAAGAGCAATTCGCTCGGGCGGTTGGGCTTCCTGTGTCACAGCTCAAGGCAAGATTTCATCAGGTCGAACACCATCAAACACACGTTTCTGCTGGTTTTCTGATTTCTCCGTTTGACGAAGCTGCCGTCCTGTCTGTCGACGGAATGGGCGACTTCACAAGTACTCTGACTGCATACGCTGAAGGGACTGATTGGAAGGAACTGAACCGAGTCTACTTCCCTCACTCAATTGGCTTCCTGTACACAGCCCTGACAATGTACCTCGGATTCCCGTTTTACGGAGACGAATACAAAGTCATGGGGCTTGCGCCATACGGCGAACCTGAATTCTGTGACGTGCTGAGGCGAATGATTTACCCGGCGGGAGACACCTTTGAACTGAACCTTGATTACTTCACTCACCATAAGCGCGGTGTCAGAATGTCCTGGAACGACGGGGCACCGATTATTGAACCGTTTTACAGTGATCGGCTGGTCAGGGAACTCGGGCCGGCCCGGAAGCCTGCAGATCCGACGACGCCACGGCATGACAACATTGCTCGATCACTGCAGGTCGTAACAGAAGAGATCCTGATGCACCTGCTGCGATCGCTGCATCGAAAGACTCATTGTGTCAATCTCTGCATGACGGGCGGCGTCGCGATGAATTCCGTCGCAAACGGAAAGATTACTCGCGAGACGCCGTTTCGAAACGTCTACGTTCCGGCTGGCGCTGCGGATAACGGAACATCTTTCGGTGCTGCATTTTATGTCTGGAATCGGATCCTGGGACAACCCCGGAGCTTTGTTCAGGACCATGCGTATTTAGGGTGTCGAGCAAGTCAGTCCGAAACGCAGAAAGCGGCTGTAGATGCCAAAGTTCCGTTTGAGATACTTACGGATCAGGATTTGGTGAACCGGACTGTCGATCAGATTCTCGACGGAAAGGTTGTCGGGTGGTTTCAGGGGGACATGGAATTCGGCGCCAGAGCACTCGGCAATCGCACGCTCCTGGCTGATCCGCGGCGAACCGATATGCGGGACATCATCAATCTGAGAATCAAGTTTCGCGAAAAATTCAGGCCGTTCGCTCCGAGCATCCTCGAAAGCACGTTTCCGAATGGTTTGAGCTGGACGAACCCACGCCCCACATGGAGAAGGTCTTCCCCATCAGAGTCGAAAAACGCCCGCTAATTCCAGCAGTCACACACGTCGACGGAAGTGGGCGACTTCAGACCGTCTCTTCCCGTACAAATCCGCTGTATCACTCCCTGATCAGTGAATTCCATCGACGAACGGGCGTCCCGATTGTGCTGAACACCTCTCTAAACGAGAACGAACCAATTGTCAGAACACCGGCCGAGGCGATCAGCTGCTTTCTGCGAACCGATATGGATGCGATTGTCATCGGCAACATTCTGATTGACCGCCATCAGACGGGATTTCCCTACCGAGAGAGCGTGTCATGGTAAAGGAATTACAAACGAGTCAGTAAATCGCGGATCAGCTTCCGGAATCCGATGGATCGTTCTGATATCGGAGCGACAGGATGCCCCTACCGAGGTATCCTGAATTTGTGGATTTCTTGTAACCAAACCTGAACAGTCATTGGTCGCCCAACTGTCATCAGACCTGATTCACGGCATGAACCCTGTGGTCGAAACTCAGCATCAGCAGCCGAAACTCCTGATTTCAGCTGATTGGTTTGCTCCCGGCAGTCGAGCCGGTGGACCGATTCGCAGCGTGAATCTGGTTCGACTTTTGCATGATGAGATTAAGATTTCAGTTCTAACCGGCGACAGAGATCTTGGTGCCGCAGAAACCTACCCTGGAGTTGTTCCAGGAGCGTGGAACGACTGGAATGGGATTGCCGAGGTGTGGTACGCCACGAAGGGACAGCACTATACCGGAGCGTATTTGCGCGCAGTCGCAGAACTTCGCCCGGATGCCGTTTATCTGAACAGCATGTTCTCGCCGTCCGGGTGTATCCTGCCAATGCTGAACCAGCTTGTACGACCATCAACACGAGTTGTGATCGCACCGAGAGGAATGCTGAAGCCATCAGCGCTCAGTACCCGGAGATGGAAAAAGACAGTCTGGTTGAGTTTCCTGAAGTCGACGGGGCTTGCCGGGCGGGTCGTGTTCCACGCGACGTCAGAGATCGAAACTGACGAAATTCGCACATCCTTTGGAAAAAACACGGAAGTCGTCGTCATTCCGAATGCACCTGCCGTCCCCGCCTCTGAGATCGAACCATCTCAAAAGGATCCAGGGCGTTTGCGGCTGAGCTTCGTCGGCAGAGTGCACCCGATCAAGAATCTGATGTTCGTTTTGCGTCTGCTCCGACAAATTACCTTTGAGTGTACTCTGGATGTGATCGGACCAATTGAAGATTCCACCTACCACGGCATCTGTAAACGTGAAGCCGAAGCGCTTCCTTCAAACATATCGGTCAATTTTCTCGGAGCCGTGGCTCCCGACAATGTTGCCTCCGTTGTTAGCCGCTCACATGCCATGATTCTCCCTACGCTCGGCGAAAACTTCGGACACGCCATTTACGAAGCGTTGGCTATTGGAATCCCTGTGCTGGTAAGCGACCAAACCCCATGGCGAGCACTGGACCTAGATCATGCAGGCTGGGACATTAACCTCAACGATCCGGAACGTTTTGCGTTCGTCCTGAACTGGCTCGGAACAATGGATGCCGACGAACACAGGGAATGGCGTTCCGGGGCGCATCAGCGAGCGGTCTCGTTCCAGGATCAATACAACCTGAAAACTGCCTACCACCAGATGTTTTTCTCGGAAATTCCGGTATGAGCATAAGCGCACACCGAAGTACTGATCCGGGAACGACAGCTTACTCTCCGACTGGCGGAGCTGGCCGTCAGAGTCTGATTTCAGCAATTACAGAATTACTGATGCCTACGTCTTTTCGTGTGTCGGCGGGGCGAAGCCTCGACGCATGGTGTTTTCGGTGACGTTGACGGGGACGAGGAACTGCAGCAGATAGTCGGGGCCACCGGCTTTGCTGCCGATGCCACTCATGCGGTAGCCGCCGAAGGGCTGTCGCTGAACGATGGCTCCGGTGATTTCACGGTTCAGGTACAGGTTCCCGACCACGAATTCATTGCGAGCTCGCTTCAGTGTTGAGGGGCTGCGACTGTACACGCCGCCGGTCAGAGCGTATCGCGTGTTGTTGGCGATGCTGAAGGCTTCGTCCAGAGTTCTGGCTTTCAGAACAACCAGAACGGGACCAAACAGTTCATCCTGAGCCAGGCTGGATTCCGGATCAACTCCGGTCACGATCTGCGGTCCGACAAAGTGGCCCTGTTTGGACAATTTTTTTGTGTCGACGGACAACGCGAGCACTTCGCCGGCGTCGGGGTCCAGGTGACTGACAGCCCCCAGCAGCCGTTCACGAGCATCTTCATCGATCACAGGCCCGATGACCGTTGCCGGGTCATCGGCGGGGCCGATGGGCAGACAGGAAGTCGCTTCGACCAGTCTCTTCAGGAACTGATCATAAACTGCCTGAAGCACGACGACTCGGGAACAGGCAGAGCACTTCTGGCCGGAGTACCCGAAAGCGCTGCGAATGACACCCTGGACCGCCTCATCAAGATCCGCATCATCGTCAATGATAATTGCGTTCTTACCGCCCATTTCGGCAAGGACACGGCAGACAGTGGAGCGGCGTTCATCCGATTCGGCGGCAAGGCGATTGATTTCCAGTCCGACAGCCTGCGAACCGGTGAAGCACACCATGTCGACATCCGGATTCCCGACCAGTTCCGGTCCGATATCTTCGCCAATGCCTGGCAGAAAATTCACCACTCCATTGGGAACGCCGGCATTGCGAATGATTTCCATCAGCCTGGCGGCGACGACCGATGACTGTTCAGCCGGTTTCATCACGACGGTATTGCCCGACACGATGGCGGCTGCCGTCATCCCGGTCAGAATTGCGAGCGGGAAGTTCCAGGGAGCAATCACCACGACCACGCCTCGTGGGCGATAGCTGTAGGAATTCTCTTCGCCCTTGAAGTCACACTGCTGAGGCTGATCGAGCTGTCGCATGCGGTGAGCGTAGTACATGCAGAAGTCGATGGCCTCTGCAACATCAGCGTCGGCTTCGAGCCACGGCTTGCCGACTTCCAGGCAAATCCACGCGGCCAGTTCCATCCGGCGTTCTCTCATTTCCGCAGCGATCAGTTCCACGTATTCGCAGCGGTTGCTGGTCTCCGTCGCCGCCCAGTGCGGGAAAGCTCGGCGAGCCGCGTCACAGGCGTCGGCCGACTGGTCAGGCGTTGCGGAAGCAACATAGCCAATGACTTCCGAGGTGTTTGATGGGTTTCGGGACGTCAGAGCGCTGCGGCCTTCGCTGGACTTTCCGTCGATGACCAGCGGATATGTCTGTCCCAGCTGGTCCCGCACGGTTTCCAGAGCTTCCAGCATGGCAGCTCGGTTATCTGCGATGCTGAAGTCAGTCAGTGGTTCGTTGCGGAAACCATCTGCCGGCTGTTCCTGAATGTCGGGCTCGGCCGTCGCATGGTCTGAAGGCTTCATGAGCAGTTTCTCGGTCGCGAGGTGTTCTGTAAAACTCTGACGCAGGAAGGAATCGTTGGAAGTATTCTCCAGAAGTCGGCGTACAAGGTATGCCATTCCGGGAATGAGCTGTCCGAACGGTGTGTAAATGCGAACCCGATACCCCAGTTCTGAAAACAGCTGAGCCGGCTGCTCCGCCATTCCGTACAGCATCTGGATCTCCAGTGCCCGATCGGGCACCTGATGTTCTTCCGCCCATGCCAGTCCGTGAGCCAGGCTGCGCAGATTGTGACTGGCCAGAGCAGGGCGGAGCCACTCGTAGTTCTTCATCAGAAAGCGGGACTGACGTTCGTAGCTGTCATCAGACTGCCACTTTCGGCGATACACGGGACACGGCCAGCCGCGGTATTCGCTGCGAATGATTTCGTAGTCCCAGTACGCTCCTTTCACCAGCCGAACGGTGATGGGCGTTTCCCGCTTTTTGGTCCATGCCAGCAGACGTTTCAGGTCATTGTCGGCATCTTTCAGATAAGCCTGAACCACGATTCCGGTATCGGCATAGTCTCGGAATTCGTCCTCCATCATCACTTCTTCGAAGATCGACAGCGTCAGTTCCCTGTAGTCGTGCTGTTCCATATCGAAATGCACGAAGGCGTGATGCTGCCGAGCCGCCTGCAGAATGGGCCGCAGTCTCTGGAGGACCCGCTGCTTTGTCCCGTCCGCGTCCACCGGAGCAAAACGACTGTCCAGAGCGGACATTTTCAGGGAAACGTTCAGCCGGGGAATCGCCGCGACGTGGTCGGAGTCCAGAACCGCGACTGCGGACCAGTGATCCACCTGATCGCTCATTTCCTGAATCAGATCGATGTATGACTGCTGGTACCGGTCCGCTTCGGCATCGCTGATGACGGCTTCCCCCAGCAGATCCAGCGTGAAACCGAAGCCATTGCGACGCAGCTGGCGAACGGATTTCAGGACTTCAGACGCGTTTTCACCGGCAATAAACCGGCGGGCCATGCGTGCGGCGTTGGTGCGAGCGTTATATGCCAGAGCTCGGCTGAGAATGCTGTTGTTGACGGACAGATCCAGTCCGATGCGAGCCGCCCAGGGAAGATGCGTCTTCACATCTTCGAAGTATTCCTCCAGATGCTGAGCAATTGCGGTGTGATCCCGCAGCATCGGCAGTACATCCACAAAGCGGAACATCTGCACTTTGACGGCTTCATCCTGCATGGCCCAGTGCATGAGCCGATCTTCCCACCAGCGCCCGTGAAAAACGGACGGCGACCGGTGCTGCAGACGGGAGAACAGGTCTTCCCCAATCTCACGTGTCCGCTGCTCAACACGATCTTCAATCCGAACACGTTTGGCCATGGAAACCGCAGGAACCTTGCCACCAGGCAGATAAAGGACGATACACTTCAGACGCGGAACACTTCGCCATCCGTCGCGAGCCGCGCATTCTAGGCGATCTGAGGCTGGCGAGAAGCTGAGCTTGGGACGAATGTTGTGAAAACCATCTGCCGGAACAGTTTTCTCTGAACCAGACACACACCGCTCACACTCAAAGGCTGCATTCTCACTCTCGAAAGTGTTCCGATGTCGCTTCAGCTTCTGAATCTCGCGTTCTTTGTCGGCCACGACGCGCTGATTGCGTTTAATCTGGTGGGATGGATCTGGAAGAGGACTCGACGTCTGCATCGCGTCACGATCGCTGCCACCCTGTTTTCGTGGCTGGTGATGGGAGCCTGGTACGGGTGGGGATACTGTCTGTGCACCGACTGGCATTTCCGGATCCGGCGGGAACTGGGCATTCACGGCGGCGAATCGTCCTACACGCAGCTCCTGTTGAACTCGCTGCCCGGCGTTTCCGTCTCGCGCTGGACGGCCAACGTCATCACTGTGGCCGCTCTGCTCCTGATTCTGATCGCGATGACGGTCGTCCGGGTGTTCGAAGACAGGAAATCGGTGTCTCGCGACCAGACGCCATCTGCCTGAGTTCACTCAATCTTCATCGGCGTCCCGAAGAAGTCTGCTGGTGACAGCCGCGTTTCGGAGGTAACATGAGTCCTTCCGATTTCGAATCCTTCGCCTGACTCCGGAGACTGGTGATGCGTCCCACTGCAGCAACAATCGTGACTCGAACTCCAGTCAGCCGCCGATATTTGCTGCGGGGCTTCGGAGCGGCAGCTGTCGGACTTCCGCTGCTGGAAGTGATGTCTCCCGTGTTTGGCTCGCCGGACGCCAGATCACGGACAGCGGAATCTCCGAAACGCTTCGTGGCGATGTGTGCCGGGCTGGGATTTCACGGACCACATCTGTTTCCGGAGGCGGCCGGACACAATTACGAACTGACTCCGTATCTGCAGCAGATCAAAGACCACAAGGACGACTTCACCGTCATCTCGGGCGTCTCGCATCCGGATCAGCAGGGCAATAACGGTCACGCATCCGAACTGACATGGCTGACTTCTGCGCCGCGACCAGGGCTGGCGGGTTTTCGCAATACCATTTCCATCGATCAGCTGATGGCCGAACACATCGGCATCGAAACCCGGTTCCCATATCTGGCTCTGTCCACCAGCGGACGTTCCATGTCATGGACATCCAGCGGCGTGGAGATTCCGGGAGAGACTTCTCCCGCAAGGCTTTACAAAGCGATGTTTATGGAAGGTTCTGAAAAGGAAGTCGCCGAAGAAATCCGCAAACTGCAGAGCGGTCGCAGCATTCTGGATACCGTGCTGGGCGAAGCGAAGAAGCTGGATCAGCAGCTGAGTCATCGGGACCGCGAAAAGATGGACGAATATCTGACAGCGGTTCGCAGTCTGGAGCAGCGGCTTCAGCAGTCTCAGGGCTGGACGAAGCGGCCCAAGCCGGTCGTTGATGTCAAACAGCCCACGGATATCGCCGACCGAACCGACGACATCAACCGTCAGAAGCTGATGTACGACACCATGGTCCTGGCTCTGCAGACCGATTCGACTCGAACCATGACTTTTCAGCTGAGCGGCATGAATGCGGTTCCGAAAATCGACGGAGTAAAGAACGACTGGCACAATCTGTCGCATCATGGCAAGGACCAGGAGAAGATTGACGAGCTGCGGCTGATTGAAGAAGCCGAATTCTCTGCGCTGAGTCATTTCCTCACTCAGTTAAAGGCCGTTCAGGAAAACGGAACCAGTCTGCTGCAGCACACAGCAGTGCTGTTCGGTTCGAATCTGGGCAACGCCAGCAGTCATGACTGGCACAACATGCCGGTTGTGGTGGCCGGAGGCGGGTTCCGTCATGCCGGCCACATCGCCATGGACACTCACAACAATACTCCGCTGTCCAATCTGTTTGTCACTCTGGCTCAGCACATGGGGCTGGAAATCGACCGCTTCGGTTCCAGCACAGCGTCCGGAATTCCCGGTCTGCAGCTGACATAACGACTCCCCGAATTCATGTCTTCCGATTCCACTTCAAATTCAGCGGAATGGTCGGACGCTCCTTCGCGCCCGGAGAAGCTGTCTGTCGAGCTGCACGAGCGGCCGGACACCGTGGCCGTGGTTGTCAGGACTCGGGGCCGAGGGCCAGGGTGTTTTCTGCTGTTGTGGGAGATCGGCTGGACCGTGGGCTGTGTCGTTCTGATGAATGAATTCATCAACCAGCCGAATATTGGCAACTTCGCTTTCGGGCTTCCGTTCTGGGCATCGTGGATTGTCGTTGCCGGGTTACTGGCATGGCTGTGGTTTGGTCGCGAAGTGGTACTGGTCAAATCAGACGAAGTGCTGTTTCAGCGGAAAGCCATCATCACGCTGAAGTCACGATCGATCCCGATGTCCGAAGTGCTGAACTTTCGCGAATGTCTCAGTTCATGGCAGGAAAATGATCAGCACCTTTACGGGATTGAACTGACCACGCTGGGAAAGCCGCTCACCCTGGCTTATCGGCTGTCTGACCACGAACGAACATGGCTGATCCGGTATCTGAATGACTTCCTGGATCGCAACGCATTCAATCGACCATCAGAAGCCATGCGAGCAGCCACTGTGCAGAAGTTGCCGTCACCTGTCGCTGATGACGACGATTTCGCAGAACCTCTGACATCGGAACGGCCATCGGGTGCCGTGGATCCGCCGACGGATTCCTCGTGGCAGCTTGAAGAAGGCATCGACGAAGTCACCTTCCGGCAGTCGGGGGAACTGAGTCCGGCGACGGTGCTGGGCCTGCTGTTCATCAATTGTTTCTGGAACGGCATTGTGAGTGTCTTCGTGCTGGCTCTGTTTGGATTGATGCCCGGTGACAAAAATCAGATGGGCGGCTGGGGACGCATCGGAATGGGAATCTTTCTGATTCCGTTTGTGGTGATCGGCCTGGTAATGTTTGTCGCCCTGCTGGGCGCGATTGTCGAACCGTTCCGCCGCACGACGTGGACGTTTTCGGCGCTGGAAGTCACCCGCGAAACTCGCTGGCCTTTCTTCCGACGCCGCCGGCGGTGGGACATCCTTTCGCGGTGTCGGCTGGACGTGCGCAGGAAACCCGATCCGAATGCATCGTCAAACAGCCGACTGAGACAGCATCAAGCGCTGCAAATGTCATCTGACACTCCAGGTTATTCCATGGTTGTGGTCTCGGACGCGAATACCGACGTCTGCAGCATCGAAAACCTGAGCCAGGGGGAAGCTCGCTGGATCGCCGCCACGATTGAGGATGCCATTCCCGGTACATTCTCCGGTTACTGACAGAAACTCGACCCGGTCATTTCGACATCACAACGGGTTGCGGGTGGTCGACTTTTCCGGGCTGTCGCTGTCCTGAACCGGGCTGATTGCGGTCTCCCAGATCCTTCCGCGCCTTGTCCGCCAGAACCATCAGTTGTGCCACGACATCCGGGTGCCGGTCCGCGACATTCCGCGTGCAGCCGATGTCGTCGTACAGATGAAACAGCAGCGGCTGGTCTGAATGCCCGGGCCTGAAGTGCGGATGCCTGGCGAACGATTCCAGCGGCACGAACAGTTTCCACGGACCGCTGCGAACGGCCTGCAGCTGATCCTGATCGTAATACCAAAACGCATCCGTCGGCGACTTTGCTTCGGCGCCTTCCACCAGCAGCTTCCGGAGATCGTGTCCATCCACATCATGCAGCTGCTGAACTCCGGCCAGAGCGGCTGCGGTCGGCAGCAGGTCCAGAGTTGTCGCCAGTTCGGTGCAGGTGGTGCCGGCGGGAATGTGACCGGGCCACCATGCCAGAGTCGGAGACCGAAAGGCGCCTTCCGCAGTCGTGTAGCCTCGCCCGTGCAGCGGACCATTGCTGCCTCGAGCCAGGCTGGTCGGATCTTTTGCCAGCGGAGCTCCGTTGTCTGACAGCCAGATCACCAGAGTTTTCTGATCCAGTTTCAGGTCTTGCAGTTTCTGCAGCACCTGTCCTGTGGACCAGTCGATTTCCTGAATCGCATCGCCCCACGGACCGTTGCGACTGCGACCCTGAAATTCAGCACTCGCGAACGGAGCCATCGTGCTGCCGGGCATGCACTGAGGAAAATAGACGAAGAACGGCCGTTCGAAATTCTGTTCGATAAACGTCAGCACTTCTTCGGTGCAGCGTTTTGTCAGAAGATTGCGATCCGTGGGCGCTTCGATGACGGTTTCGTTTCTCATCAGCGGAAGTTCGGGCCATTGCCGACCGTCGAACTTCTCTGCCAGCCGCTGCCCGACATCACGCGTCATGTCGTCGCTGTAAGGAATGCCGAAGAAGGTCTCAAACCCCTGGCGTGTCGGCAGAAATTCGGGCTGATCGCCCAGATGCCACTTGCCGAAGATGCCTGTCGCGTAGCCCTGCTGCTGCAGCACTTCGGCAATGGTGACTTCCGCGGGGTTCAGACCATAAGGCGACACCGGCCGCAGCACCTGCCCGTCGCGCGGGTTCAGGTGCATACCGACTCGCTGAGCATAACAGCCGGTCATCAGGGAAGCTCGTGACGGCGTGCAGACTCCGGACGTCACGCAGAAATGAGTGAACCGGCGACCTTCTTCTGCCATCCGGTTCAGATGCGGAGTTTCATGAATGGTGGACCCAAACGGCTGAATGTCGCCGTAGCCCAGGTTGTCGCAGAAGATAATCACGATGTTCGGAACATCGGCCCTGTCGACCGCCACCGCATCCGGCATCGGGGAACTGAGCAGCATCCCGATCATCATCAGCCATGCCTTCGCAGCCACACGACCACTGCCAACCTTCATCTGTCTGCCTTTGCGAATCCGGAGTGAGAGTCTTACTCGGTCAGATCCTCGCACGGTGCTCGCATCTTTTCTGAGCGACGCGGTCGCATTTCCGAGCGTTAACTCGAATGCGTGTGGGCACTGCCCACGTTCGAAGGAACACCGAAGTTCGCTATTGTAGGGCAGACCACTCGCCGATGCGCGTCCGGGAAGGCACAGGACGCGCCGCTGAAGTCCGGGCTTCAGCCTGTTGCTCTGACCGCAGAGCAAACAGCCTGAAGGCCGGACTCCAGCCTGGCGCGAACCGCATCACATCGACATCACACAGCAGGAACAGTGGCGCTGATGGGCTGACTCCACGGGCCGGTTTCGCCTCGTGAGTTAATCCAGCGCAGAAGGTAGTTGGCGGTCTTGCCACCGTCTTCGCTTTCGAAAGTGACCAGTTCCGGAGACCGCGTGCTGACTCCGACAAAGCGGTAGGCTTTCGGATCGGACGGAGGCGTGTCGCTCACAGCAACGTAAACTTCACAGCCGGTGACGCCTTCCGGACGCCCTCGACGCGTCGGTGTCAGGGCGTCGGAATACATGACCGACTGCTCCAGACGTTCCGTCGCCAGCACCTGGCCGGTGGGAGCCGTCGATGGCGGCGGGACGGGAGTTCGAGTCGTCTTGTGAACCGGAAGTCCGGCTTCCAGGCGAGCTTCGTTGGTAATGCCGGGATCTGCCTGGATCATGCGAATTCCTGTGCGGACCAGTTCCTCCAGACTTCGGCGAGCTTCATCCTTGGCATCGGTTGCAGCTTTGGCGGCATCGCGAGCCACCGTGGCAGCGTCGACTTTATCCAGCCAGTTCACCATCCCTGTCTGATACTCTTCAGCACGTTCTGCAGTAATATGGTAAGCCAGCGGATCCTGAATCATTCGCTTCACGAACGTGCGAATAAACTGCTCGAAATCACCTTCACGCTTGGGGACAACAGACGGACGAACTGACATCGGGGAAACTCCTGTAACTGAAGGAAGGAAACACAACACGCCACAGCGGCGCACAAACTCAACCTAGGGTGCCATGATCCCTGTGCTCCCAGTGATCCGAAATCTGACAGGATTACAACTGATCCATCATGCGACTCTGACACCTGACCGGACTGCACCGGTTATGACACCGATTTCACGTGTCCCACAGCGTTGAACTCAGGTTCCCGGCGGCTGGTGTCCGTTTCCGCACCGGGAAACTCATGAACCGAATCGCTCAGAACCCGCATTTTCGCCGACATTACGGGCAGAACTGCTCAGATCAGGCTCCCCCCTGACATGTCTGCCGTTGGCCGTCGGGTTTGCTGAATGTCGGTCCGTCTGCGAAGCTGTGCCTTTCCGAAATCTTTCCTTCTGCTGAAAGCCGGTCATGTCTGAAGTTTCGCGCCGTCAGTTGATCAAAGGGGCCGCTGCGGTGGCAGGAAGTCTGGTCCTTCCCGGAGCTCATGCCGCTCCTGTTCAGAACGCAAAGATACGTGTCGGGCAGATCGGAGTCGGACACGCTCACGCTTCGAAACTGTCCGTGTACCGATCGTCGGCCGACTACGAAGTCGTCGGCATTGTCGAACCGAACGAAGGTCTGCGCAAGCGAGCGGAAGGTCAGGATCCGTATCGCGATCTTCCCTGGATGACGACCGAGCAGCTGCTGAACGAGCCCGGGCTGCAGGTGGTGCTGGTGGAAACAGAAGTGCGTGATCTGCTGAACACCGCCGAAGTGTGCATCGCTGCGGGCAAACACGTGCATCTGGACAAGCCCGCCGGTGAATCTCTGATTCAGTATCAGAAGATTCTGAAAGCCGCAGAAGCCGCCGGCCTGATGGTGCAGATGGGTTATATGTATCGCTACAGCCCCGCCGTGATGCTGCTGCGGGATTTCCTGAAACAGGGCTGGCTGGGCGACGTGTTTGAAGTGCATACCGTGATGAGCAAAGTGGTGCCGGAAAGCGGCCGTCGAGCTCTGGCCGCATACCCCGGCGGCATCATGTTTGAACTGGGATGTCACATCATCGACCTGGTGATCGGCATTCTGGGAGCTCCGAACACGGTCACTGCATGGGGACAGCATGTGTCACCGGTGCGGGACGATCTGCAGGACAACATGCTGGCCGTGCTGCAGTACGAGAAAGCTCTGGCCAGCGTCAAATCCAGTGCCGTGGAAGTGGACGGAGGCAGTCGGCGACATCTGGTTGTGTGCGGCACGGAAGGAACTTTCCACATCCAGCCGCTGGACAACCCCAGGGCTCAGGTGACTCTGTCGCAGTCGCGCGGAGATTATCGGAAGGGAGCTCAGGAAATTGAGTTCCCCAAATACAGTCGCTACGTCGGCGACGCAGCCGACATGGCAAAGATCATTCGCGGCGAAAAGCAGTGCGACTTTTCCTACGCCCATGACTTCGACGTGCAGAAGACCGTTCTGGAAGCCAGCGGAGTGAAACAGTAACTCACCGCAGAAGTGATGTCTGCGAACTGCGAGCTTGTAATTGCCTTCGACGATGCGGAAACTGTGTCGCTTCGGCCGTTGCCTGACGACAGGTCAACACAGTAACGACAGTTTGAACAGCATTTCAGGCAGTCGCCTGATCGACGAATTCTGATACCCGGCAGGTTCCGGGTGTTCCACCTCTTTTTCCGGGAAACGAAATGGTATTCCGCAAGTCTGTATTGAGCGTATTGTGTGGGCTGATCTGTGCGATGGCATCCCTGGCCCATGCCGACGATGCTGCGCTGAAAGTGCTGCTGGTGACCGGCGGCTGCTGCCATGATTATCCGTTTCAGGCGGAAGCTCTGGCCAAAGCGGCGGAAGACCGAGGTCTGAAGGTGGAATGGACCGTGGTCAACGAAGGAGGCAAGGGCACGGAAGCCATGATCGACCTGTACAAAAACGAAAACTGGGCCGATGGCTACGACGTCGTGGTGCACAACGAATGTTTCGCCAACACCAAAGACCCGGACTACATTCGCAGCATCACAAAAGCTCATCACAACGGCACCAGCGCGGTCGTGATTCACTGTGCCATGCACACCTACCGAGCTGCCGAAATTGACGACTGGCGTCAGATGCTGGGCGTCACCAGTCGCCGTCACGATCACAAGAGCAACTATGTGGTGAAGAACGTGAAGCCCGACCACCCGGCCATGAAAGACTTCCCTCAGGAATGGACGACTCCCAGTGACGAGCTGTACATCATCGAAAAGGTCTGGCCGCACACCGAAGTTCTGGCGACTTCCGTGAGCGAAAAGGACGGCAAGCTGCATCCGGTCATCTGGGCTCATCAATACGGCAAGGCTCGAGTCTTCGGCACCACCTATGGCCACGCGAACGAAACCTTCGAAGACAAAGTGTTCCTGAACGTCGTGATCAACGGCCTGAAATGGGCGGCCGGAAAATAAGCCCACGCAGATCCGCAGATGTCGATCAGGCTCCCGCCTGACAAAATGCCAACGACAAAGATGAACGAGCCAGAGGCACACGGATGGCCAGGCGATGTCGACGGTCGGTCAGGCTCCTGCCTGACAGGATTTCACGGCCGAAGCTGAACGCGCGAGCGCCGTCACTGATCGCTGATCGCGCTGAAATCTTGTCAGGCGGGAGCCTGACCTACGGGGTTGATTTTTCCGAAAACACACGTGCAGGGCAGTGCAGGCCGACGGCAAGATCCATGACGTTGGTGTGAGTGGGGCCGGTGATCAGCAGACCGTTCAGTGATTCGAAGAACGGGTAGGAGTTGTTGATGGCCAGGAAACCGGTCGGATCGATGCCGCGGTGGTGCATCAGCTGTACGATTTGCGAATCGGCGAAGGCTCCGGCGGCGTCGGTCGGGCCGTCTTCGCCGTCGGTGCCTCCGGAAAGCAGCACCAGATCCTTCCACTGGTCTGCATCGCGGAAGGCTTCGATCGCCGCCAGCACGACTTCCTGATTCCGTCCGCCCCGACGTGCCTGATTCGTTTCGGCCAGCTGAACGGTCGTTTCGCCTCCGGCCAGCAGGCAGGTTTTTGACGATGCAGAATCCGCGGCACGCCGGATGTCGTGCAGAGCTCGGAAGAGCCGTCGTCCGTGTTCGGCCGCCGGTCCGGCATTGTCAGATCCCAGACTGATCACTCGATAAGCTCGTCGCCGAGCTTCCTCAGCCGCGGCTTCCAGAGCCGTTCGATTGGAACCGATCACGAAGTTCTTCGCGGTTGTGATCGGAGATGGTGTGTGTGTCTCCGGTCGCTGCAGCCATGTCAGCACTGACGGCGGACAGTGATTGAGAACATCGCGGTCACGCAGAATTCGCAGCGCGTCTGAGCGGGTTGACGACGCGGGCGTGGTTGGTCCGGAGGCGATGATGTCCAGAGGATCACCGATGACGTCGGAAATGATCAGAGCGATCACATGCTGACAGGCGGTGTGCTTCAGCAGTCCTCCGCCTTTGATTCGAGACAGATGGCTGCGCACGATATTCAGGTCGCCGATCGCCGTTCCCTGCGCGGCCAGCAGTCGTGTCACGGCCAGCTTGTCAGCCAGCGTGACGGCTTCCACAGGAGCGGGCAGCAGAGCACTCCCGCCGCCGGAAATCAGCACGATGCAGACATCGGTCGGCTTCAGTCGCCCGACACGACGCAGAATTTCTTCCGTGCCCGCCACTCCTTCCGCCGTCGGTTCGTTGGAACCGGCGGGCCGAGCGGCGTGAAGGTGGATACCCGCAAGAGGCGCCACGCAGTCGGCGGGAACATTCAGCCAGCCGGAGACAGAAACGTCGTCCGGCAGATCGGTCAGCGACTGCAGCAGGCCGCGAGCCATCCCGGTTCCCGCTTTTCCTCCGCCCACAACTTCCAGATGCGTTCCGGACGACAGCGGGACGGCGTGGTCCGCGATGCACAGCGAACGGTCAGCGATCCTGACCGCACCGGAAACCAGTCGAGCTGAATCGACGGCATCGACTCCCGCCTGCCAGATCGCGAGGGCATCGTCGCGGGGGAACATGGACATGACCGCCTTCACGGAAAACGATCAGGCCGACTTTCGCAGCTGCGAATACGTGACCAGAACTTCGTAGAGGTCGGTGGAAATCTTCACTCGTTCATCAGCAAGATCGTTCAGCCAGCTGCGATTCGACACAACGGCGTCCCTCAGAATGGCAATCATCTCCTTCAGATCGATGGTCACTTCCTGGTGTGAACACTTTGAATCACGTTCATCCTCCCCGATGAACAGGCGCATGTTTTTCCGCATCAGCGTCCCTTCCAACCCGGTCAGTGATGTCGCTCTGCCGCATGCAGCAGGTCGCCATCGGTGTCAATCTCCGCAGAACTTCTTATCGGATGCCGTGTTCAGCAAACTTCATCTGATTTTCCGGTCACGAAGACCAGGGAGTCCACGGCAACCTGGAGAAACAGTGAAGGTTTCCGGGTTCGTGCGAACAGCGAGTGTCGGGGGATGTTGTCGTCGCTGAGGAAACAGTCAACGGCGCCGATTGATCTGCCGATAGTGATTCGGGGGGATCCGCTGTCCCGATGGGCATTTGCGGGCAGATGAAATCTGCATTCCCTGACGCGGGTTCTTTATGTGACAGGATACACGCCATGAATTGGCTGCGATGTTTGTTGTCAGTGGCCGCAATGTTCGGCGTCTGCTGTGCCTGCAACGCGCAGGAAGTGCAGTTGCTGACTGTTTCCGGCGACATCAGTGCGCCGGGGAACTATTCCTTTCCGGCAGATCAGCCCGTTCTGCTGATGGATCTTCTGGTTCAGGCCGGTCTGGACAGCAGCGGACAGGCTCAGGTGTTCAGCGGCCAGCCTCTGAAACTGGAGACGGCCCGCAGCCTGCGGCTGGAATCGCCGATTGATGACACGGTTTCGCTGACGAACAACAGCATTGTGGTATTCCGCAGATTTCGCGAGCAGCCGAATGCCGTGGGGCATGTTGTCGTGCTGACAGACGCCGCTCCGCTGCTGCTGGCCGTGCCCGGAGAAGGCGTGACGCTGGACCGCCTGTTTGCCAGTGCGGGGCTGGGGATTTCCGAAGCATGCACCGTGACTCAGACAGCCTGGGGCGACATTCAGACGGTGAAAGGCACCCCGGATCAGATCGTTCACCACGGCGATCTCATCGATCAGCGCAGCGGCAGTCCGGCAGCCGCGCAGAACCAGCCGTTTCAGTTTGCCACAGCGCCGGCAGCCACGCCGCCGGTCGTGACCGCCAGTGCCGCTCCGGAGCCTCAGGAAAGTTTCGGTTCCGAACACCGGCTCAGAACCGTTCAGCCGCTGCTGCGGATCCCGGCCGAAAATCAGGACAGTTCGCCATTCAACGTCGGCCGGACAGAACGACTGGCCGAACGAACGCCGGCCGACGAATACGTCGGTGCAGGTCAGATGGAACTTCGGTCGACGGCCCAGACAGTTCCTCAGCCGGTCACTCAGCCTCGGATTGCTGAAGATTCAGGTGTGAGTCAGAAGCAGAGTCGTTCGGCTTCCAGCCCGCTGATGAACGGTCTGCTGGTGGCCGGACTGCTGACAGCCCTGGCTCTGATTTCAGTCGGCTGGCTGAAGACTCAGCGGGAACGCGAACAACAGCAGCAGATGTCCGCCAGTCTGCGAGCCTCGCTTTCAGAATCTCCGGCGATTCCTCAGACAGCGCCCGCTGTCGGGAACAACATCGCTTCCAGCGAACTGGCGCCGTTTGAAACCGACGATGAAGACGTTGATCTGCAGATTGCCGCAACAGTCGTCACCGACGTTCAGACTTCCGGCGATGCGGAAACATTCCATGCTGCTCCGACGGAACCATTCGACGACAGCCTTGATTCTGTGTTCACAGATGTCGTTGATGATGACTGCCCGGTTCTGTCTGCAGGGCTGGAAGAACAGACTCAGGACATCCGTCGCACAGAAGAAGTTCTGATCGACGCAGGCTGCGATGAACCCGCAGCAGAGATCACAGCGAAGTCTCTGGGCTTCCGCGAAATCCCGGAACTGACGTCTGCTGATCAGACGGACGATGGATGCGAAGACACCGCGACGGAAGCTTTCGAGCCCTATACTGTGAGCGAACTTGAGGAGATGGTTCGCAATCGGATTCCGATGGATCTGTGCGAAGCCCGACTGCCTCTGCGAGTCGCCCTGTTCGGAACTCCGGCCGGTCCCAGACGACTCAGAATCGACGCGGCACATACCGAGATCGCTCCGCCGCATATGGCCGCGGCCGCCAGACGCAGCACTCAGAAGGAACCCGCTGCCGCCGTGGCCGCCACACGAGACAACGCTCGAACCACCGAACGTTCGCGACCTGCGACCGGAAAACAGCAGACTCGCATGCCAGCCGCGTCCGAATCTGCTTCAGGAACGTCAATCAGCCGATTTGATCGCGCATTGAACACCATTGAGGAACAGGCCGACCGATGATCACAGCCATTGACTTCGGCAGCTACGCGATTCGTTCCGCCTGGCGGACCGACGGCGTGGGTGCCCCCATCCGCCTGTGCACTGAACGCTCGCAGTACTGCGTGCTGCCGGATCAGGATGTCTTTCGCGAATCGCTGGAAAGCCGATCCATTCCGTACGCGGCCTGTGACCAGACACTGGTTGTCTTCGGGAATCGAGCAGATTCCGTGAGATGGCTCAGCCGACAGCCGTGCGCTCCGCTGTTCGACGAAGGCCGCATTCCGACGCAGGACGCTCCGGCTCGACAGATCCTGAACGTGCTGACTCGAGCCATGCTGCCGCGGCCGACGAGCCCCGACGCGAAGTGTTACTACACCATTCCCGGCGGTCGTTCGAAAGCGCAGAACACCGAATTCCTGTCGCGGCTGATCCGCATGCAGGGCTATGTGCCGTGCAGCCTGACTTCTGCGGAAACGGTCATGTTAGCCGCCGGAGTTGACACGGCCTTCACCGGAGTGACCGTGGTCATGGGCGCAGAGTGCTGTGAAGTGAGCGTGTGCCGACATGGCAACCTTCTGAGTCTCGAGACCGTCGACGTCGGCGCCAACTGGATGGACACGGAACTGGCCAAACAGTTTCGGTTTCGCATGTGGGACAGCGAAGGCGAATGCTACCTGGACCTGGATGCCGTGAGAGAATGGAAGCACAGTGGTCGCCTGCATCTGCGGTCGGGTGTCGGCGAGCGGGAGAAACTGCTGGGACGACTGTACGGAACCGTGCTGGACCGCGTTTGTCGAGCCATTCGGCAGCTGCTGTCCCTGCCGCTGGTGAAACGTTCTCTGGGTTCGGAACGACTGACCATTCTGTGCGCCGGAGGACCGACTCAGGTCAAAGGATTTGCCGGAATGCTGACCGAGCGACTGGTGGACCACGAAATCGCCGGTGACATTGTCGCGGTTCGCATCGTGGACAATCCGGATTCAGCCGTTGTCCGAGGCCTGCTGATTCAGGGCGAACTGGAACGACAGATGTCCCGCGGTACTCGAGCTGCCTGACAGATTCCGGCCTTCTGACCACACCCGCAGCGACATGTGCCGGACGGCTGGCGTCGTGTGCCGGACAGTTCGCGACATGTGCCGGACAGTTGGCGTCGTGTGCCGGACAGTTGGCGACACGTACCGGACAGTTCGCGTCGTGTGCCGGACAGTTGGCGTCGTGTGACTCGGCAGAATCCTCAAATGCGGATTCCGGTGCTTAATAAGCCGGAGGAATGGGCGGCGCTTCGATGGCGTTCGCCATGTGATTCACGTGCGACGGCCCGGGATCGGCCACGACGGACATCGGTGCCGCGTCCAGTCGGTGCCGGACTGCTCCGCATCCAGCGGAAAACACGAGCGTCAGAAGGCAAAGAACTGTCAGAATTGTGGGAACCGATTTCATGGCAGCGTGGGAAGGCTTCGGAAAAGAATTCAGCCACCATCCGTGCTGTCAGATTCTGACGGAAATCAGGGCTGCAACAGGCAGCCTCATTCCGTGCGCGACGTAAGTCGCCTGTCCGGGCGTTCGTTTGAACCGTGAACTGATCCATGACGGCACAGACCTGCTGATCCGTTGCAGACGGCCGTCGGAAGGTGATATCGGCAGAAAGCTCCCGTTCGCTGCAGGATCTTTCGTCGGATTCTGCTGCAGTGCCCGGAACGCAGCCGAAATTCGCCGCTTCAGGCCGCTCGCTGACTTCGAGTGAGCTTTTGCCGCAGGCGCTGCATGCCTTTCAGCCAGCGGTCATAGCTGTCGGTTTTCATCGCGAAGAATTCGGCCACTTCCGGGTGCGGCAGAATCAGAAACTGCTCGTCCGCCATGCCGCTCACAACCGCAGCCGCGACTTCTTCCGGCGTAATCGCGTGCAGATGGAGATAACGATGAATGGGATCGTCATTGTCCAGAAAGTCCGTGCGCACGCCCAGCGGACACACACAACTGACTCGAATTCCCTGTCGCCCGTAACACACAGACAGCCACTCGGCCATCGCAACATCAGCATGTTTGGTGACAGAATAAGACACCGACCCGATCTCTGTGAGAACTCCGGCCGCAGATGCTGTCTGAACCAGATAACCGGATCCCCGTTCCAGCATATGCGGAACCACGGCTCGGGCGGCATACAGCCGGGACATCACGTTAACATCCCACATCCGCTGCCAGTCATCGTTCGACGTATCCAGGCCTCCCTTGACGGTGATGCCGGCATTCGAACACATCACGTCGATTCGCCCGCACTGCTGCAGAACGGTTTCGACCAGTGCCTGAACAGAATGCTCGTTCGCAACATTGCACTCAACCGCCAGCCCGCGGATTTCGTCGGCCACCTGAGTTGCCGCAGGCAGATCAACGTCCGCAACGACAACCCGTTCGGCTGACTCAGCGGCAAACCGGCGACACATCGCGGCTCCGATTCCATGAGCTCCGCCGGTGACGACAATCACTTTCCCTGCAACTTCCATGACCCGATCCTTCGTGTCTGTTGGCGCGAAACAGAATGCAGGCAGGACCCGCATCACATGCGAATGAATGCCCGGAAACCCAACTTCGGAGTGCAGGTCAGCTGCTGAAAAATGTTCAGCAGATCCATGACCGCAGGTTAAGCCTCGCGGGGACCTGGGCGAGCTGTCAGCCGCCGGACCGACGACTGACGATGGCCGGTTTACCGGACTGAACCTGTGAGTTCATTGTCTGCTGCTGCTTGACTCCGGCCGTCATCACTTTGGCTCCGCGAGCTCCGCCAGCGTCCGCCCCGGCGCCCGTCTTCTTAGCAATCTCCCTCATGCGAGCTGCTTCCATCAGCTTCTGTTTAGCGACTCGCTTCTCGCGATCTTTCTGTTTCTGTTGTTTGCTTTTCGCCACGGATATTCGGCCTTGTGAAATTCTGCAATCGGACCTGATGCCGCGAATTGTAACGAACCGTCCTGGGTTTGCGAGATCAGGAAGCGGTGAGAAGGGGATCAGGACGGATTCTGCGGGACAGAAGTTCAGTCTGCCGATTCGGGAGCGGATTCAGAGGATTCGTCCGACTGCCACGAATGTTCCTCAGGCGGTCGGGGTCCGGGATACTGATAGTACTGACACTCCAGACGCCCGTTGTACAGCTTTCGACGCCGTTCGGCTCGGCGACCATACAGATACTCAAACCCGCGATAAGACGTCAGCACGTAGATGCTCCACGTCTCCAGAGCTGCAAATGCCTTCCCCATCACTCGATAAACGGCCTCGACCTCTTCATTCGTTCCCAGCCGTTCGCCGTACGGCGGATTGGTGATCACACAGCCATACTGCAGAGTCGTTCGCAGGTCACTGACTTCCTGACAGGAAAAGCGAATGTTCCCTCCCACGCCCGCGTCCGTGGCACCTCGCTGAGCCAGCCGGATTGCTCCCGGATCATGGTCGCAGGCGGTGATCTGAGCTGGCAGATCTCGTTTTCGCAGATCGCGAGCTTCTGTTCGAACGTCTTTCCAGATCTGTCGATCGAACCAGCGCCAGTCTTCCGCAGCAAAAGATCTCTGCAGCCCCGGCGCAATATTCCGCCCGATCAGTGCAGCCTCGATGGGAATGGTCCCGCTCCCGCAGAACGGATCGATCAGCGGACGTTCCGGATTCCAGTAGCTGAGCTGAATCAGGCCTGCCGCCATGGTTTCTCTCAGAGGCGCGGCTCCCACGACTTCCCGGTAACCGCGTTTGTGCAGACCGGCGCCTGTTGTGTCAATGGTCAGCGTCGCGACATCCTTCAGCAGAGACACCTCGATCGTGAACTCGGCCCCGGATTCCTCAAAATGAAACCGGTTGTGAGTCTTCTTCAGGCTTTCAACAATGGCCTTCTTGGTGACTCCCTGAACCTTGGGGATGGCGTGCAGTCGCGACCGGACACTGCGGCCTTTCACAGGAAACTTCGCGTCAACCGGCAGCAGATCGGCCCAGGGCAGGGCGGTCGTCTGGTCAAACAGACTCCCGAAGTCGGGCGCATGGAATTCACCGACACGAATCAGAAGACGGTCGGCGGATCGCAGCCACAGATTGCAGCGAGCAATATCACGTTCATCCCCTGCGAACAGAACTTTCCCGTCCGACACCTGACAGTCATGATAACCCAGTTGCTGCAGTTCCCGGGCGACGACGTTTTCGAGGCCAAACGTCGAGGTTGCAATCAGTTGAAAACGTGGCATTGTGTGTCATGGGGACCAAAGGACGGAACAGGTTCCGGGAAATTCCTCGCCCAGGATACCGTTCTTTCGGGCGGGAACAGTCATCCGGGCCGGTTTTCCCCGAAACAGGAGAAGATGACAGAGCAGCGAGTTTGAGGAAAGGCTCAGGTCAGTCATCGTCGATCATTGACTCGCCCGACAGTTCAGCGATGATGCGGGCGTTGCGACAGCCACGTGTTTTTCGGCTGTCTTTCCATTTGCCGCGGTTGCGGTCCTGAGAATTCGGGAAGGTTTCCAAGCTATGCAGGTGGCTATTACCTGTCGTCACGGCAGCATCAGTCAGGATCTGCGGGATTACATCAGTCGAAAATCAGAAAAAGTCGTTCGCTATCTGGGCGAAGTCAGTGAAATTGACGTCACGCTCGATTTCGAAGGCGGACGAGTCAACGTGGAAATGCTGGTCGAGATCGAAGGCTACCATTCGATCGTTGCTCATGTGGAAGGCGATGATGCCGGAGCAACGTTCGACCGTACTCTGGCCAAGGTGGAACAACAGGTTCACCGCTACAAAGAAAAACGCCGTGATCATCGGCGAGATAAACCCGTCAGCGAAGTCACACGACTGGCGGAAGAACAGGCCGAAGCCGCAGCCAACCAGCAGGAAGAGGAATAGTCTCGAACGGGACTTCCAGACTCAACGATTTACTGCCGGAGCCAGCCCGCCTCGCAAATGGCGGCGGGTGCTCTCGTAAAGACCGTAGATTTTACTCAGCATCTGAAAGAGCAGAGTCCAGACATGAAACTGACCGATTTTGTCGTCAAAAGTGCCATTGTTCCCGATTTGAAAGCAACCACAAAAGAAGAAGTCATTCGTGAGATGGTTGCCAGTCTGAAGAACTCCGGCAACGTTAAGGCAGAAGACGAAGACGCTGTCGTCGCCGCCATCCTGAAGCGGGAAGAACTCGGTTCCACCGGAATCGGCAACGGAGTCGCTGTCCCGCACACCAAGCATCCTTCCGTGGACGAACTGGTCGCAACCGTCGCGATTTCCCGCAGTGGCGTCGACTTTTCCAGCCTTGATGGTGAGGACGTCTTTATTCTGTTTCTTCTGGTGTCGCCTCCGGAACGGCCCGGAGATCACCTGCGTGGCCTGGAAAACATTTCCCGCCACCTGCGCAGCCAGGACTTCTGCAACTTTCTCAAGCAGTCGACGACCGAAAAGGATATCTGGGAACTTCTGTCCGAAGCGGACAGCGGTGATGACGAGGAATGATTCTGGGCTGGCTGCAGGAATCGGTTAAGGACGATGCCCGCGGCTCTGGAGAGACGGAATGGCAGACAGCGCGACATTGCGTCGTCAGGTCAGGCTGGCGATCCGTCACGGGTTGCACCTGAGCCCGATTCAGTTTCTGGTCAAGGCCATGGCCGGACATTCGGCCGAAGTGACGGTTCATTTCGGCGGAAAACAAGCCAACGCTCGGTCCGCGATGGATCTGATGCTTCTGGGGGCCACATTCGGTTCTGAACTGCTGATCGAGGCAACCGGCGAAGATGCGCAGGCCGCACTTGATGCGGCCGCCGAGCTGCTGCAGACGGATCGCACCAGTGAAGGCCGAAGCTGAGCCTTTCCGGTCATTCGACACCTGGCACGGTCTGCGACTAGACTCCACTTACGGCCGCGGCGGTTTCGCAGCCATCGTCGAATCCCGCATTCGCGTGCGGCGGCATGGTGGGGGTCGGTGGAATGCATTCAACGATTGGCAATTTCGATTATGCAGGTTCGAAGCGGTATTGCAGTCTCACCAGGACTGGTCGTCGGCCCGGCACTTGTGCTGGGGTCCGAAGACTTCCGCATTCCGCGCCGTTTTGTCAGCCGTGATGTCGTTGACGTAGAGCTGCAGCGGTTTCGAACAGCTCTGGAACAGGTCTGTCACGACATTGAAGAGCACGAGATCCTGGTCGGAGAACAGCTCGGTTCGCAGTATGCGGCCATCTTTTCGGCCCACCTCCTGATGGCTCGGGATCCCCGGCTGATCGGAGAGGTCGAATCATTGATTCGCGATCAGAGCCTGTCTCCTGAGTATGCCGTCAGCCGGACTTTGCGAGGTTTCGCTGAACAGATGCAGAATCTGGGAGACCAGTACCTTGCCGACCGGGCACTGGACATTTTCGACCTTGAAAAGCGACTGCTTCGTGAACTGCTTGGAGAAAGCCGGGAGGAACTCAGCAACCTGACCGAAAAGGTCATCATTCTGGCCCACGACCTGACTCCTGGCGAAACCGCGATGCTGAATCCGGAATTCGTTCTGGGATTTGCCACCGAAGTCGGAGGTCACACCAGTCACACCGCGATTCTGGCCGGAGCTCTGGAGATCCCGGCAGTGGTCGGTCTGGGACGCTGTCTGGCCGGGGTGTCAGGCGGTGAGACGGTGATTCTGGACGGAGATCACGGACATGTCGTGATCAATCCGGACGAAGCAACAATGACTCGCTTCCGGCAGTCACAGGCTCGCAGTATCGCGGTGCGGCAGCGTCTGGAGAATCTGGAGGATTCCGAAGCCCGGACTCAGGACGGCGAGCGGGTAGAGGTCTATGGAAATATCGAATTCCCCGAAGAAGTCGAACAGTGCGTTCGCCGCGGTGCAGACGGAGTCGGCCTTTATCGGACGGAGTTTCTGTATCTGGGAGGCAACCGCGAACCCACGGAAGACGATCACTACGACGCCTATTGCCGGGTTCTGCAGGCATGCGGTGATCGGCCGGTGGTCATTCGGACGTTGGACATCGGTGCCGACAAGGTCCCGGCTCGAATCCGGCATCGGTTTGCTCAGGGGCAGAATCCCATGCTGGGACTCCGCAGTATCCGGCTCAGCCTTCAGAGCACTCCGCTGTTCAAGGTACAGCTTCGAGCCATTCTGCGAGCTGCCGTCCATGGAACCGCCCGAATCATGTTTCCCCTGGTTTCTTCGCTGCTGGAGTTCCGGCAGGCTCGCATGATTCTGATGGATGTCATGGAAGACCTGGAAGACGAAGGCATCGAATTCTGTCGGGAGATTCCGGTGGGAATGATGGTCGAGGTGCCCTCGGCTGTCATTCTGATCGAGGAATTTGCCCGGGAAGTGGACTTTTTCTCAATCGGGACCAACGATCTCATCCAGTACACACTGGCCTGTGACCGTTCAGATCCCTCGGTTGCAAATCTGTACCGTTCCGGAGATCCTTCCATTCTTCGCATGATTCAGTCGGTCCTGAAAGCCGGAGTGCGGCATGGAAAGCCTGTGACCGTGTGCGGTCAGATGAGTTCCGATCTGCGTTTTGTGCCGCTGCTTCTGGGGCTGGGACTCAGGAAGCTGAGCCACGCCGCATTCGATTCCGCGAATCAAGGAAGTGATCCGAAACATCTCCATTCCCGAGGCAGAGCGAATTGCCGAACACGCGGGTTCGCTGGATCTGGCTCGGGACGTCGAACATTACCTCCTCGGAGAACTCGGGCGCATGTGCCCGGATCTCGTTTTTGAAACATCTACCGGGCCGCTTCGGCCTCTGAAGTGAATTATGAAAAAAGAAATGCTGATCAACGTACTGCAGCCGGAAGAAAGCCGGATTGCAATCGTTGAAGATGGCGTCCTTGAAGAACTGTACGTGGAACGCAGCAGTGCGGAGAACTACGTCGGAAACATCTACAAGGGTAAAGTTGTCAACATCGAACCCAGTATTCAGGCCGCATTTGTCGACTTCGGAGTCGGCCGAAATGGCTTCCTGCACGTCAGCGACGTCGAGTACCAGTACTACCGTCATCTGGTCAAAGACGGAGCTCGCGACGATGACGAAGATGATGATGACGAGGAAGACGAACGCCCTGCCAGAGGCGGACGACCTCCCAAGCATCTCAATGAACGCAACATGCGGAACAAGCCGCCGATTCAGGACATCTTCCAGCGCGGAAGTGAAGTCCTGGTGCAGGTCATCAAGGAAGGCATCGGTAACAAGGGTCCTACACTTTCCACCTACATTTCCATCCCCGGTCGCTTCCTGGTGCTGATGCCGGGGCTGCAGCGAGTCGGCATCAGTCGGAAGATCACGGACGAACGAGCTCGACGACACCTCAAGCAGGCCATGCGTGATCTGCATCCGCCGGCGGGACTGGGATTTATCGTCCGAACAGCCGGAATTGACCGTGAAGAAGCCGATCTGAAGCGTGACCTGCACTACCTGATTCGACTGTGGGAAACTCTGGTAACAAAGCTGAAGAACCAGTCCGGACCGTGCGAAATCTACGCCGAGTCGGACATGATGATCCGCACGATTCGCGACATCTATACGAAGGAAATTGACACGGTCTACATTGACGAAGATGCAGCCTTCGAACGAGCTCGGGAATTCATGAAGATCGTTATGCCCCGACACGTCAGCCATGTGAAGCGGTACGACGAACCGGAACCCATCTTCAGCTTTTACGGGATTGAAGACGAGATCGCCCGCATCCAGAACCGTCATGTCCCGCTGCACGGCGGAGGTTCGCTGGTCATCGATCAGACCGAAGCTCTTGTCGCCATTGACGTCAACAGCGGCAACTTCCGGGTCGACAATGATCCGGAAGAAACCGCTTACCGGATGAATCTGCGTGCGGCCGACGAAATTGCCCGCCAGATCAGACTGCGGGACTTGGGCGGTGTGATCGTCAACGACTTCATTGACATGCGAGATGAACGGCATCGTCGCGGTGTGGAACGAGCTCTGCGGAACGCCGTCAAACGTGACCGCGGCTCGAACACGAGTTCTGCGGATCAGCCCGTTCGGTCTGATCGAGATGACTCGACAGCGAATCCGCCCGTCGCTGCGTCGCAGCGTCTACCACTGACTGCCCCTGCTGTAAAGGAGTCGGACAGGTCAAGACTGCAGAAAGTCTCACGATCGAAGTGATGCGTCTGGTCATGGTCGCTGCCAGCCAGGACGACGTTTCAAAGATTGTCATCGAAGCTCACGATCGAGTCGCGAACGATCTGAACAACCGCAAGCGGAAGGAACTGATCACTCTGGAAGAAGACCGCGAAGTGTTCATCACCATCGTGGCCCGGTCAGACGTTCCGCCCGAACATCTGGTGATCAAATGTCAGGACGAAAACGGCCGAGACGTCGTGATTTCCGACTGACCTGCCCGATAAACAGCATCAACCACCTGCCCATGTGAAACGCGGCTTTTGAGTCGCTCATGTGGGCTTTTTTATGAGTCAAAGTCAGCGGTAATCTGAGCGGGATCGGCAGCCGGGACACTCAGCGGCAGCGTTCGAATGGTCGATCCTCCCTTCCCGGACCGTTCCAACGGCGACGGCACTTTCACAGACTTCGATGATTCCGAAAGCGTTCGGCCCCCGGAAAGTGCGGCATCCGGACGGTTCGCCGCCGGTTCAAACGCAGCAACATAGGCTCCGGGAACAGGCCCTTCCGCAGCCGACAGGTAGCCGCGTCCCTGCGATATCGTGATCGTCACCAAAGGACATCGAATTCCCGGTTCCGGTCGCAAAACCAGCCGACCGTCGCCCGCCGGCGCCCCTTTCACAGTGACCACGACGTCGACCGCGACCCGTCCCGGAAGCTCATCCTGTCCGCCGCCGCAGCCAATCAGAGATGCTGCCATGACCAGAGCAGGGCAAACCGACAAAAGCCGAGTTCGATAAAGCCGAGTGTTCTCAGAATTCGCCGATGACATTACCATCCGCTCGCTGATGCAGATTGTCCATTGTCGTGTAATCCGTGTTGTACGACACAAACCGAGCACTGCCGTCAGACAGCAGGAAGTGCCCGCCACCGGAATGATGGCTCCACCAGTGAAAAATATCATCGCCAGCCGGGTCTGTCGGGTTGGCCGGAGGTCGAAAGCCGCCGACATAACTCAGTCCGCCCGCAGACGCAAAAAACGGCCAGTTATCATGCGTCAGGACAGTGTCGCCGTTTCCGCTGGAACAGCCATTGATGCTGTGGTTCCACATTCCATACCCGCCGAATTTGGTGATGACACCGCGTTCGCCAACCATCAGCGTATTTGATGTGCCGTCTGTGATGTCACGAATGCGGATGCGTTTGCGATTGATCACACCCGATGTCAGGTCGTCCACCTGAGTGCAGTCGATGTGATGGATCGCAGACGCAATTCCTCGGTGGCTGCCGTTGCCCAGGTAGCTGGTCGTCCCCATCTCCTGAGTCAGCATCAGTGTCGAACCCGATTTCGGGTCCGAGGGGCAGGCCAGTGTCGGCAGGATTTGTGACGAAATCGGATCTGATGTTGTCCTTACCCCGTCGTTCGCCCCGTTGTAGAGATTCGCCTGGTCCAGATAAGGCAGCACGTGAAAAATCCAGCTGCGCCCCGTCGTTGAAGGCAGAAGATTTCCGGATCCGTCTTCGTGCCAGATCGACGATGGCGGAAACAGTCCAAACGTATCGTGATAGTTATGCAGCGCCAGTCCGAGTTGTTTGAGATGGTTTCGGCACTGAGTTCTGCGGGCCGCTTCCCGAGCCTGCTGGACGGCAGGCAGAAGCAGAGCCACCAGCACAGCAATAATGGCGATGACGACCAGCAGCTCAATCAGCGTAAACGCCCGCTGAGATCGTCGTTGAATTCTGCCGGTAAGCATGCCTGATCGCCTGTGCTGAAGAAATCCCGCAGCCACAGTGTAGTCACGGTTACCGGCACAGTACACAGGCAGACCTTCAGGAATCCGTTCCGGAGCAGTGCCGAATTGCCCGGCTGTATCAGATCCGGCGGCTCCAGAAGGAATGCCGTCACGGACGTTTCCGACCGGCAGCAATATAGGCGGCTCGCTGTCGGGCATAATCTTCAGCAGAAATAGTGACCGCATCAGCAGACCGGGACTCGGCTGCGGTGTCAAAGCATTTCTTCAGAAACGGCACGCACCAGCCGCAGCCGGTTCCGGCACCTCCACATTCGCTCAGCTGACTGGGCACCTGAGGCTGGTGAAGTCGAATAAAATTGACCACTTTTCGCTTTGAAACGTGAAAGCAGTAACACAGCTGATCGTCCAGTTCCATTCTCGCTTCTTCCGATGGTGATGGAGCACGATCCCCCGGCGAATTGCTTCTGAGGAAACCTCCACCTTTGCTTGCCGACTCTGTACTGCCAACAAACCTATGACTCTTCGACGTGTTTGCGCCACAACTCCCGGAATCTCTCAGAACCGTTGATTAGCAGCGATTCTTCCAGGCACCAAACCGAAAACCCCTTGTAAGCGTGATCGCCACCCGCCGAGATTGACTCAATGAACTGCCGCCAGTCGATCCACTGCAGTTGGGCGACTTCTTCTGAATTCGGTTTGGGCTGACCAGCGTACCAGGCAACCCAGACAGGACAGAATTCGTTTTCCATGACTCCGTTGAAGACGGCCTTGTACCGATAGTCGGGAACGATCTCATACGAAACGCACTCAGTAATCCCCAACTCCTCATGCAGACGGCGCTGGACTGCGGCGGCAGCAGTCTCACCGGGTTGCGGATGTCCGCAGCAGGAATTTGACCAGACCAGGGGCCATGTTTTCTTGAACCCACTGCGTTGCTGGATGAGGAATCTGCCGCTGTGATCAAAGACAAAAACAGAAAAGCCCCGGTGCAACATCGTATCCGCACCGTGAACGTCACGCTTGGGGCACGTGCCAACGGGTACGTTGTTTTCGTTGACGATGATGACAGATTCTTCCATTGAATTGGCTCGCAAAGTTCAGAGTGGTCAATGAATCGTCCGTCTTCAGTCTAACAGACTCATCTTCATGCCTCACTGTCACCGGCCGCTGGTCCTTCATTTTCGCCGCGCTCATCAGCTGCGTTAAGATCCATTTACCAGCCGGGCACTGAGCTCTATTGGTCGAAGTAGTCTCGCAGCGTGGGAGGACGATTTCCATGCAGCCGATCCAGCAGTGACTTCCAGCGAGGGCGACGGACACAGCGGACGCGCTGATCGTTGCTGAAGCGGATAAGATCTGCCAGAAGCGCTTCCGCAGACGCGTAACGGTCGGGAGGATGCTTGGCGATACAGTTCTGCACGATTGTTTCCAGACCGCGGGGAATCGTGGGAACTCGCCGACGAAGCGGCACCGGCTCCTGCTCAAGAATCCGGGCCACCATGTCGTCTTCGTTCCCGGCCTCAAAGGCCGGACTCAGGGTCAGCAGTTCGTACAGGGTAATGCCCAGCGAATACACATCGCTGCGGCAGTCATGAACTCCGACGAGTCGTTCAGGTGCCATATAACGCAGAGTGCCCATGACTCGCTGAGCTGATTTTCCAGTGGGATCCTGAATGGGTCCGGACAGACCGAAATCCGTGATCCAGACTCGCCCCCCGTTGTCCAGCAACAGATTCGCCGGTTTGATATCGTTGTGCAGGACATTGTGACTATGAGCGTAGCGCAGCGCCTGAGCTGTCTGGATAGCGATTTGCGTAAAACTCTTCCATGACGATCGTGTCAGCTTCTTGCGACGCTGTTCGGCAATCGCATCCAGCTGTTCCTGATTCTGAATCGCAGGCAAGGCCATGCTGGACACGAAGCCTTCCGGCTTGGCGGATTCCATTCGCTGAATTTCATCAGCGTAGATGACTCCATCCACTTCCTTCAGTCGTCGAATAATCACGTCCAGTCCGATCCCGTTCACAAACTGCATCACGTAGTAACAGTACCCATGCTCCTGCCCAAACCGGAACACGGGGACGATATTGCGATGCCTGAGTCTTGCCGTCGTGCGAGCTTCTTCTTCGAAGCGTTTCTGCCATTCCGGGACGATGGAAACTCGCCACGGCAGAACTTTCACCGCCACCAGATGTCCGGAACTGCTGTCCCGAGCCTGAAAGACAACTCCCATGCCGCCACGCCCCAGTTCACACAGCAGTTCGCAGCGCCCCAGCCGGGTAAACGGAAATCGTCCCGGCATGTTTTTGCGAATCGAGGCGGCTTCATTGTGAATACGAGCCTGCTCAAGCATGGCCAGCATCGGAAACGATTCCCGAATCACATCCGCATGAACCGGATATCGCCGGGCGTAATTCTCTATCGACGGGCGACTTCCGGCGCGCAGTTCTTCAACAAACTGGCTGGCAAGAATCTCCACCGGCTCGCGGGAACGCAGGTCCGTTTCACTTTGATGTTCCGGCAGTCCCAGCAGCTGGAAGTCGGTGTCGTCGGAAGGATCATTCATACGGGACCGATTCGTTTCTTACTGAAACAGATGCTCGCACGGCGCGAAGCATTTCTGAGCGGCGCAGCCGAGTCTCCGAGCGGCGGGTTGGATGGGGCAATCCGAACTCAATCTGCCAATCGGTTGCACTCGACGAAGCAGTCTGCGGAGAGCCAATGATCTCACGATGATCTCAGGTCAACAACGCAATTTCCGACTGGAATTCCGGCTATTCGACGCGAAAACCAGGCAATGCCTGCAAAACTCCTTTCAGACGCCCCAGAGCTCGCATGTAGCGATCGCTGGCGGCCTGATCGGAAATCTGCAGAATCTGGGCGGTCTCGCGGTTGGAAAGCTGTTCGAAGTGCCGCAAAGCCAGCACTTCGCGGTCAATGTCGTTCATTGATGCCAGCGCGGCCTTCAACTGCTGTGAAAGTTCTTCGCGCAGCGCGGCCTGCGTCGGTGATGTCAGGTGTCCCAGCAGATGGAACGACAGCGAGAACGAAGTTGACTCTGAACTCCATCCCTTGTGGATGGAGAACTCCATACCGGCGTTGCGTTTCTGAGTTCCCAGATGGCGACGATGAATGTCAACCATGGTCTGGCTGGTAATCAGGCGAAACCAGACAAAAATAGACCGAGAAGCATCGGCAAGGAAATGGTCTATTCTCTGCACAATCGCCAGCCACGCTTCCTGCAGAATGTCGTCCGCATCGACACGCCCGTGCAGCCGGGGATCCATCCGAAAGTTCACCATGCGCCACAACCGGTCGCGATGAGCAGAAAACAGTTCGGCCAGAGCATCCACATCACCATGGACAACCTGTTCGATCAGTTCGCGTTCGTGATCAGATGATGACACTCGAAATCCCGGGGTCGACAGTCAGCAGGAAACCGCTTTCAGCAGCGAATCCTGGACGGCTGCCCCTCTGAATGCAAGCCCTGTGGCATTCCGCCATGCATTGACGTCGGAACGTCGGCTGTCCCCCGACCAGCGGTGTCCGATTTTCACAGCAATTATGCCTGAGCGTCGTCACGAACGCTGAATTCGAATTTCCAGCGAGCATTGCTGTCGGTATGGACACACCACAGTTCGAGAACGCCGAGTTCGCTGATGACGGATTCAAACCGAACGGGGACGTAGTCTTCGTCGAGCCCATCGATCTGGGTGAGTTCGGTTTCCAGGGAATCCGTCTCCTGCAGCTCGTCGTCAGTCCATGACTGCAACCGTGTCCCGGGCTGATCTCGGCGCACGGCTGAACTGAAGAACCGGAATCGGGCGGGTTCGCCGAGAATCAGACCAATTCCACCGCCCGCGATGTCGGCACGAGTCCCTTCTTCCATGCCATGGGGAACAACACACAAAGCATGCAGCGGCCGCGGAGCTCCAGGAATCGCCAGCCCCGCAGTTTCAACTCCAATGTAATATGACCGCGCCGTGCCGCCTCGAATTCTCAGCCCGCCGTTGTGCTTGGTCCATGCATAGTGAGCGGCTCCACGTGCCACCGCATAATCCAGATCCCGTTCACCGCACAGTTCGATCGGCGGCGATTGAAACCAGGTACTCAGCTGCTGCAGTAATTGATTTCGCAGAGCTGCCGACTTGAATACCCCTCCGTTGAACAGGACGTGCGTCGGCTGCGCCGTCGTCTGTTGATCTCCATGACTGGAAAGAAACGCCGCCAGGTGGCGAGTCACCAGAGTGTCGGTTTCAAACGGCAGACCCAGTTCGCGAAATCCCGACGATCGCTGCCGCACCGGTCGATCCTGAAGCGAACAGCTTCCGAAGAAACCATTGACCAGCAGGTCCTGCACGGCCTGACGATTGACGTCGACAGCGATGGTTCCGCCGATCAGCCGACTGCCTCGTCCGGGAACCGCAACGGGCCAGGTTTCGGGGCCGTCTTCGGCCAGCAGCGCCTCTTTTGCTGCTCGACACGCATGCCACAGCGAAACGGACTGCCACGGATTGAGCTCAATCTGCTTCTGCTGACGGAACAGTTCGGAGACATGAAAGGCGAGAGCCAGATCCATGTTGTCGCCGCCGACCAGCAGATGATTTCCGACAGCTCGGCGCTGCAACTGCAGTTCTCCGGCATCGTCCGTGACGTCCACCAGCGTCAGGTCAGTGGTTCCGCCTCCTACGTCGCAAACCAGCAACTGATGACCGGCCCGCAACTGCTTCCGCCAGACATCACGCTGGTCATCCAGCCATGCATATGTGGCGGCCTGCGGTTCCTCGATCAGCACAAGAGTTTCGGGAAGCCCGGCGGCCAATGCTGCTTCCCGGGTGAGTTCCCGAGCACTGGCATCGAACGACGCCGGAACTGTCAGCACCACCTGCTGTTCGCAAATCGGAGCATCAGGGAAGCGTTCCGTCCAGGCGGAAACCAGATGCTGCAGGTACAGACGTGACGCCTCCACAGGCGAGATCTTCTGCACGTCGTCCGGAGTGTTCCACGGAAGAATCGGCCCGTGTCGGTCAACGTGACTGTAACACAACCATGATTTTGCGGCACAGATGGTCCGCTGCGGAATCTCGGCCGACTGCCGACGCGCTGCTTCACCAACCGCGAAGGAAGACCCCTGATTCCAGGGAAGACTCCAGGTACCAGCAGAGGCGTCCGCTTCCGTTCCCAGGTAGAGAAACGAAGGCAGCGAAGATCTCTGTTCAACCGTTCCGGCAGCGACCAGCTGAGGAATCGGCAGCAGGTGAATTTCAGGCTGTTCGACGTGCAGATCTGTCCAGGCCAGCACACAATTGGTCGTGCCCAGATCAATTCCAATCGCGTAATTCGCAGACATAGACTCAGACTTCAACTTCTGCCGGAGCAATCACCAGCGAACTGTCGGCTGACCCGGACCAGCGAGGCAGATCGCACTGAGTCGCCTTCCAGCCATGATGCATCAGGGTTCCCTGACCTGGCGATCCACTGCCAACGTTTCCTGTCAGCTGGTATACAGAAGCATCTGCATTAGCCGGTACGCTGACGGAACTCCCTTCAGCAGCATCCAGCAGGGGCCGTACCGCAAAGATGCGTTCCAGGACAGCGTTGGTCTGCCGATGCAGATCCCGCACGGCCGCTCCGATCTGAGCATCGGTGTACTCACTGATGCCTTCTTTGAAAAAATCCAGCAGTCGAGCTTCCCGCTGCAGGGTTGCCAGCAATGTCACCGCATCGCTGCGAGACGGCTTTGGAGGAGCGGGAACAGCAACAGGCGCAACGACTGCAGGCTCGGGCAGTGCCCGTGCCGGGCTGTCGCTTCCGGCGGCGAGCTCAGCAACCTGCCGCGCGAAGTCGCCATTAAAAAGAACCCTGACTGCTAAACCCAGACGCCCCATGATGTCATTTTCCCCGGAACGACAGCCCCCATCGGGCGGACTGCCGTATCAGCCTGTGATGCAATGTGATGGTAACAGCCAATGAAAGATCTACTGAGGAAGGTTCTTCCGAATCTCGGCGGCAGGTCGAAACCCGAGAATCCGACTGACCGGCTGCTGGTCCCGGAAAATCCGCATGTCGGGAATTCCGGAGATCCCGAACTGAGCAGCCAGCTCTGCTTCTTCGTCAACGTTCACCTTCAATACAACCACCTGGCCACCGGACTCTTTGGCAACTTTTTCCAGTTCGGGTGCCAGCATGCGACACGGGCCGCACCATGTGGCCCAGAAATCGACAATCACCGTTTTGCCGGGTGCATTCAATGCTTCCAGAAAGTCGACGTTTTCGTGTGTGATCGATCCGTCCTCGCCCACCGCCAACCGCTCCGCCTGACCGGACACCTCCGGGCTGGGCTGCGGCAGATTGGCAGAACTTTCGAATTCCGCACAACCACAGGCCAGAATCATCGCCACAGTGGAAAGAACGACACACCTGAAGTCAGAGACCAGCGAATGCGAAGGCATGAAACGGACTTTCTGGAGACGGAGACAAGCGTGAAAGAATCCGCTCGGTTGCAGGCGGACCACGGAACACAATAGCGTCCCAAAGCTGCTGCGCCGATTATCCGATGGAAGCTGCCGGCCGCTTTCTTCGGATCAGGGTTTTCCCGTGCCCGCCGCCTATTCCTTTTTCTCTTCAGTGTGAGACGCGGGAACAACTCCGCTGTCTTCCGCCTTCCGGGCTTTGGCGACTTTCAGAGCCTCTTCGGCTTCCTTCGCCTTCGCCAGCTGCTGCTCCAGAACCGCGGGATGAGTGAACTGATGGCTTTCCGCCATGGTCACCCGCGAGGACTCCACAGGTTCGGTCCGTTTCCCAAAGCGACCCTTCACGGGAATTCCGGCAAAGGTCGTTTTTCGGTAAATGGAACCTCGCTGCAGAGGACCGGCGCCCAGCAGCCACGTATCCTTCGCATCGCTTTTGGCAATCGCTGTCCCGGACTGCCACACCGGAGTTTTCGTTTCCCGGTGGTAGGCATACACAATAATCTTGGATGTCGACAAAGCCGCATTGCGTTTTCCAACGCTGAGTTCAGGAATGCTCGGCACCGCGGGGACTCCGGTCATCACATTTGCCGCCGTGCTGAGCGCGTTGCTGGCCGGCAGTCCGTACGTGACTTCGAGTGAATCCGTGCCCAATGCTCCGACTCGAGCTTCCAGAATGTAATCGGCATCGGTTTTGCTATCCTGAACAGCGCAGCCGGTGACAGTCAGCTTGTGCCGCAGAGCACTGATGATGTAGTCAGCATTCACAAACATCACGCCTTTGACAGGCTGAATGTAGGTCGTGTCGAGGTAGACTTTCCGCCCGGACAGTGGTGTGAAGTCCAGCTGATCGATGGTTCGGTCCACCGAATCCGACAGCAGCAGCTGTTCGGTGCCGGACCGTTGCTGAGTCGAACCGCAGCCCGCTGCTATCAGCAGACTGAAGATCGCGACCATGGAAAAATGAATGGTCTGCATGTCGCAGGTTGTGATGAGGAGGGTGGGCAGTGATGCCGCGAAGGAGAAGCCGCCCGGGAAAGAAACCGTCCTTTACCTGAACGGGGATTTCCGAAGCCTGCTTTCATCGACGCTCGACAACGATCAGGGCGGGACCACAGGCCGTGTTTCGAGAGGCCGTGGATGTTAGCGAAATCGCTATGAGGCGGAGGCATCGGAAATCCGGGATTCGGCCGACTGTCTCCAAAGCGAGCAGTGGTGTCCCGCACACTTCGGCAGTTTTCACCGGAATTGGCGAGTTTCTTTGGCGGAAACGCGACAGATCTGCCACACTTCATCTGAAGGACTCTGCCTCGCGGACGACTTCCCCATTTCCCGGAGAGTCTTCCTCAAGTTCCATCCGTTCATCCCGCCCCCATCAGGAACCTGCTCATGCTGACAGTTTCCGGTCGCTGGTTTCGAAACTGTTCCGGACTGACTCGTCGATCATTTCTGACCATCGGCGCCTTCGGGTTTGGAGGCTGGAGTCTTCCCGATCTGCTGCGAGCCGAAGCCACCAGCGGTATTCGCTCTTCACGAAAAGCCGTCATCAACATTCATCTTGATGGCGGGCCGCCTCAACTGGAAACCATCGACCCCAAACCGCTGGCGCCGCGGGAAATCCGAGGCGACTGCGGAGCCATTCCCACTTCAGTGCCGGGAATTCAAATCAGCGACCTGATGCCGCACGTTGCGGCTTCGGCAGAACGCTTTGTTTTCCTGAGAACTCTGGTGGGATCAGACGGCCGACACGACGCGTTTCAGTGTCAGTCCGGATTTGCAGAGAAGGACCTGAAAGCCTTCGGCGGTCGACCTGCCATGGGCTGTGTCGTTTCGAATCTGCTGGGGTCTGCTGACGACAACGCTCCGTCCTTTGTGGACCTGATGCAGGGCCGCGGACTGGTCCGGAATTCCGCGCGGCCAGGCTTTCTGGGTCCATCGTTTCAACCGTTCCGTCCCGATGTGTCATCCATGTTCCAGCGAGAACTGGAAGCCGGGATGAAAGGAGAACTCGCTCGACTGGGCGAGAATCAGACGGTCAGTCTGAAACTGAATTCTTCGCTTTCGCACGACCGTCTGGGGCACCGACAGTCTCTGCTGGCCGGGCTGGACCGCATTCGGCGTGACCTGGATGCATCCGGAATGATGGATGCGATGGATCAGTTCCAGCAGCAGGCGGTCGGCATCCTGACATCAGGAACGCTGGCTGACGCGATGGACCTGAGCCTCGAAGATCCCGCCACGCTGGCTCGTTTCACAGCCCCGGCACCGAAGCAGGGCACACAGTCTTCCACCAGTGAAGGTCCGGACTGCATCCGCAAGTTCCTGCTGGCTCGCCGACTGATCGAGGCCGGAGTTCGCTGCGTCAGTGTTTCCATCAGTGACTTCGATACACATTCCGACAACGCCCGACGCATGAAACATCTGGTCCCGATTGTCGATTACGGCCTGGCCACTCTGGTTGCTGATCTTGCCGATCGCAATTTGCTGGATGACGTTGTGATTGTGGTGTGGGGAGAATTCGGCCGCACGCCGCGAATCAACAACAGCAACGGCGGTCGTGACCACTGGCCCCGAGTCGGCCCGGCATTACTGGCGGGCGGTGGTCTGAGAACCGGCCAGGCCATCGGAGCAACCGACCGTTCGGCAGGGTCACCGGTATCGCGGCCCGTTCACTACAAAGACGTTTTCGCCACGCTGTATCACTGCCTGGGCATTGACGCTCGCCGCACCACCATCAACGATCCTCAGGGACGACCTCAATACCTGCTGGATGAAGGTGAGCCGCTGAGCGAAGTCGTGTAGCGCGGCGTCAGGTCATTTTCGCTCTGAAGTTTTCGCTGGCTTTTTTGCTGATGGTTTCGGCTTGCGAGGCGTCAGCATTTCATCGAGCTGCTGTTTGCTGATGGAACTTGGAGCCCCTTCGGCGGGAATGTCCTGATGAGCTGACCACAGAATTCCGTTCACGACCAGCTGAGTCATCCCCGGAAGTTCCCACGCGGAATGAGCATCCAGGCCGGTGAAACAAAACGAACGGCCTTTGTCCGGACGGTCAAAAGTCCATGCCACAATATCAGCATCGTTGCTTCGGCTGCTCTCTTCGTAGTCTTTTCCGGACCAAACCAGCGGAGTGACTCCCGCTCGGTCGGCCACGAACTGAATTCCGTTCAGCCAGCCGTCTTTGACTTTCCACGGCGTGACACCTCGGCATACGGGATGGTCCGGGAAATCCACGTGAGCACTGGGCCAGTGGCCTCGGCCCGATTGATCTTTTTGATAGATGCCGCCCAACCAGCTGCGAGCCTGATCGGCAACGGCCTCCGGAAAGTCGACGGCCTGATGAATCATCACAAGGCCCACTCCGGAATCGACCAAAGCCTGGACTCGGGCAGTCCGTTCGGGAGAATTCAGAAATGCCTGTTTGCCGCCACCGTCGGTGTAGAACACGATAGCCGCCGCACCGTCGAAGATTCCGTCATCACTCGGCCAGCCATCGTTCACGCGAACAGGCTCGACATTCGCGGACTGACTCAGCAGAACCCTCAGACACTCACAGCCGGCCAGGTAATCGTGATGTCCCATCGTGTCGACCTCAGCAGTCTCACCGGCCACCAGCACAATTCGCACCGGGTCAGCAACCGCAATCGAATCCATCAGACACAAACTCACAATCGCAGTCAGCAGATGAAGCCATCGAAAATGTGTCATCGTGAGAATCCCGACGAATATGGATGGAGAATCAGAATCACCCGTGAATCGCACGGGTATCATCCGGAGAGGTTAATTGAACGGCCGCTGAAATCGTACCCTCGTGACAAAATCGCCATACTGGAGTCCAGGCGTTAACCTGCCCGCAACGGAATCCGGCCGCGACACCAGAGAATTCAATCGGTGCTGCTCGCGTGAAACAACAGGACAACCTTCCCATACAATCGGTGCCTGAATGAACACTGGCGCAGATGACCTCGCAATACAGACTCAGCCGCGCTGGCACCGAACAGTTCTGCTGGCCGCGGCCGTCCACAGCCTGGCATGGGGAGCTTTCATTATCGCTCTGCCGGAACTGTCAGCAAAGGTGTATGGCTTTGGCCGCCCCGTAACCGAACTGAGCCTGTGGCAGGGCACCGGACTGTTCATCGTGCTGCTCTGCGTGGGTTACGCCATCGCCTCTACAGATTCCGTTCAGCACTGGGCTGTCGTGCTGATCGGACTGCTGGCCAAAATCCTGGGCCCCGTCGGCCTGTTCTGGTCAGTCATCACCAGCCAACTCCCACCCACCGTCCTGTACCTCGCTCCCCTGAACGACGTCCTTTGGTGGTTCCCGTTTGCCCTGATCCTGAAACATTCATGGAACGCCATTCGGATGACGAGGTCGCCGAACAGTCGGAACATCCATCGCAGTCCTGATTCTGCGGGATGAAACCCTGTGAGCCGGAAGTCGGTCGGTCGCGACATTCCGGCAATGACCTGCGACAGAGACCAACCTCCGGCGAGATATCCGGAACTGATCTGAAATCATTCAGGCGGCGACGGCTTCCCGGTTTCCCCGTACAGATCCTTGAGCCGGTCTCCGGCCTGGTCCATGATGACTTTGGCGAGCGTTTCGACACCGTAGCCCTGAGCTTTTTTCGTCTGGACACAGAGGATGCCTCGGTCCTTGCAGACTTCTCGAAACGCGGTGTGCTTATGCCCCATGTGTCCGGTGATGAGGATAACCACTGAACTGCCGACCAGCTGAGGAAATCCTTCGGCAACCCGGCTGGTGTCGGTCGCCGACATCCACCTGAGTTCCTTCAGACCGAGCTGTTCCTGAATGACTCGGCCGCGGTTCGGTTTTTCAATCCCGCACACAAGGACCACAACTCGGTCCTTCAACAGTTTCGCAACCTCCCGGACGGTCTGCGACGGCTGTCGCTGTGTCTTCCTGTTGGCTTCTTCATCTTCGCGGCGCTGCCGCTCATCAATCACAGCATAAAGGTTTTCGAGTACCTTTAGAAACGAATCGGACAGCCCCATTTCCCGAGCTTCGTCGAGTTCCGGAAGACAGTCGTATGCCTGTTCCAGCTGTTCCCGCATGGATTTGTCACTGTACAGGACCCCGTTCTTCAGACAGGTTTCAACGGTCTCCGCCAGCTTTCTCAGCTGCGAATCTTCGACGGTCGCTGCGGTGTCAGATTCCTGCGATTCACACGCCCGAATCAGAGACCTGATCGCTGCGGACAGATTCTGCAGACGCCGTTCATTCTCCTGAGGTCTGCAATGCTGCCGGATCTTTGCCTGAAGTCCGGGGAATTCCTCCGGCAAAACCACATCCGTTTCCCTCATTCCCCTGGGAACCAGAATCTTCTCGGCGTCCCGCGAAACGAAGTTCCGAAGCCAATAGAAAATCGCGGTCTGCTCTTCGGGCGGAGCCGTGTCCCGCATTTCCGCCTCGGATCGCACCGCGGCCTGAGCTTCCGCCATGAGCAGGACGGTTTGCTCGATGTCATGCCGACAGTCATTCGGTCCTGATTCTCTGCGTTTCAGAAGAGCCAGCAGATATCGTGTGATCTGTTCCAGGTTCCAGTAGCCGATGGCCCTCAGTTGCTCGGCAGACAGCTGCTGCTCTCCGGCAGTGATCGGCGGAGCGTTCAACGCGTGTCTCATTTGTTTCAGGCGATCCAGATGGACGCTCAGCTGGCAATCAGAATCTTCGTAAGAAACCGGGAAGCGATGTTCATGCTGCTTCACGCTTTCCGGTCGTGGCCGGCGCACAGAATCGGCGGCCACAGCCGATGCGCCGGGACTGCCCTGAAGGTTTTCAATCAGACTGGCAATCTGGTCGCTCGTTGGTCGATCGGATGGTTCTGCCGGAAGTGTCCTCGGACTGGCGGAACGAGTTGCAACATTCGATGCGCTGCCGGCAACAGCAGCGGCAGCCGATGAACCCGATTCCGACGGATCCGCGGCCGAAATCCTGAGCAGTCCCTTCATCGCAGCCAGAGCCAAAGGGGCTCCCATTTGAGAACTCACGAGTTCAAATGCCGATTCCATCCGACCGAAGGCCTCAGGCGAGTTCAGGTCTGCCGCGCCTTCGGGAGAATGACTCTGGGCGGCGTCCGGAATCAGCGTCAACAGTGCCCGAACAGCTGCCGCCGAATCCTTTGCCTTGCCATTTTCTGACAGAGTTCCCTTCTTCAGATTCGTGACCAGTTCGGTCATTCGATCCTGCACGCGTTTCAGGTGTTCCCGGACGACGGAACTTCCGGTGGTGACTCGAGCCAGAACGTTCAGCGGCTGGATCAGTTCATTCCGGAACTCACGCACACGGCGATCATGCTCCCGGCAAGCGCACTTCAGCCGTTCCATCGAAGTGTCCAGGTCATGCAGCGACACATCGAGCCCCGGAAAACGCCATGCCTCCGACGGGATCTTCTGAGTCGCTCCGCGAAGTCGATTCAGGAAATCGGACCGGAATTTCTCCTGATGCTGGGCCTTTTCAAGGAAGTCCGCAGGCAGCGGCACACCCTTGTCAATGAAGGCCGGAACCCGCTCGCTGTATCGCCCTCTGGTGGAACACTCACGCCATAACCGGCGATAGTCGATGATTTCCTGATGCAGCTGCGCCGCGACTTCCAGGCCGATTCCCCAGTCGGTGACGTCGTTTGACATCGCTGTGTCCTCCATCAGTTCAAGTGAACGGGAAATTTCTTCAGGCTCAGGAGAAGGCGGGCAGGGCGGACCAAAGTTCCCTGACACATCGTGCCGGAAACAAATCAGAGATCAGAGAAGCGCCGCGACCTCGGCTTCCGGCTCGGCCTCGACGGCAAGCAGATCCAGACAGGCGAGGCACCAATTCTAGTCTGGGCGCGGACAGCTGCACAGACGATTCGCAATTCCGAGATCCTGCATGAGGCTTTGGAACCTGACGGACAATCAGATAAACTCTCGGGATAAACGACCGTGAGGAACCTCGTGGTTCGGAATTTGCCTGTCGAAATCATTAGGAAAGACGCCCTCGATGCCCGCTCCGATTCGAATTGCCGTGACTGGTGCCGCCGGTCAGATTGGATATTCGCTGTTGTTTCGAATCGCATCCGGACAGGTCTTCGGGCCTGATCAGCCCGTGATTCTGCATCTGGTAGAAGTTCCGCCAGCGATGGGGGCTCTGCAGGGCGTGCAGATGGAACTGGACGACTGCGCCTTCCCGACTCTGGCCGGAGTGGTCAAGGCGGACAGTGATCATCTGAACGACGGTTTCAAAGACTGCAATTTCGTGCTGTGCGTGGGTAGCGTTCCCCGCAAACAGGGCATGGAACGTGCCGATTTGATCCGAATCAACGGCCCCATTTTCACCAGCACGGGTCGAGCCATTTCCGAGGCAGCTGCACCGGATGTTCGGGTTCTGGTGGTCGGAAATCCCTGCAACACTAACTGCCTGATCGCGATGAACAATGCTCCGGGAGTTCCGAAGGATCGCTGGTACGCGATGACCATGCTGGATCAGAACCGAGCCGTCTCGCAGCTGGCTCAGAAATCCGGCCGCCCCGTCACGTCGGTCACCAACATGACCATCTGGGGAAATCATTCGGCCAGTCAGTACCCGGACTTCTACAACGCAAAAATCGACGGAAAACCGACTCTGGACGTGATCGGCGATGAAAAGTGGCTGCAGGAGACGTTCATTTCCACCGTTCAGAAACGGGGCGCTGCCGTCATTGAAGCTCGGGGAGCGTCAAGCGCTGCGTCGGCTGCAAACGGCATCATCGACAATGTTCGAGCCATCGCAACGCCGACCAGGGCAGGCGCTACCTTCAGTGCGGCTGTCTGCAGCGACGGCAGTTACGGGGTCGACGAGGGGCTGATCAGCAGTTTTCCTCTGACCAGCGACGGCAAGACGTGGAGAATCGTTCAGGGGCAAACACACAACGAGTTTGCTCAGGGGAAGATCAACGCCACGATTGCCGAGCTGCGTGAAGAGCGGGATACCGTGAAAGACCTGCTGTCGTAGCAGAATTGGCCGTTCCACTGAAATTTGAGCTCGCTCAGGTCGATATTGCAGTGGTCGGTTCCCGGACTGAATCCCAAATTTGAGGGTTCGCGACCGAACTGCTGGACTTTCCAATGTTTGCGACGCTATACTCCCCGGCTCGATTCTGGGGAGCTGTCGCTTTTTTCACCAAAAATTCTGGTGACGGGACCATGCCAAAGCAAAAAACACATAAGGGAATGAAGCGTCGCTTCAAGATTACGGCATCGGGCAAAGTTAAGCACCGCTGTGCTTTTCGAGGCCACCTGCTGAGTGCCAAGTCTTCGAAGCGGAAGCGAAACCTGCGAAACGGTGGAATCACCGAAGGTGCGGACGCTAAGAACGTCATTGCTGCTCTGCGTCCGTCGCTTTAATCCGGGTCTGATTCCCGTTCCTTTCCATCTATTTTTTCGGCCAAAAGGCCCGGAAATTCTGGTCAGAAATCTGCTGCCATGCGAGTTCGATACGGTAAAGCTCGAAGACGATCCAAGAAGCGCCTTTTTAAAGAGGCTCGCGGCAATTTCGGAGGTCGCAGCAAGCTCCTGCGGACAGTCAAGGAAACACTGCTGCGTGCTCGCGCGTTTGCGTATCGTGACCGTCGGGTCCGCAAGCGGATGTTTCGTCAGATGTGGGTCATTCGCCTGACCGCGGCCTGCCGAGAACGCGGCATGTCTTATTCTCAGTTCATTCACGGCCTGCATCTGGCCGGGATTGAACTGAACCGAAAGACACTGAGCGACCTGGCGATTCTGCATCCCGGTGTGTTCGATGAGATCTTTGAGAAGGTCAAGGCGGCCAAAGCAGCCGTTGCAGCCTGATCTCGCTGACAAGCTGGCGTTTCAAATCGCGGGAAATCTCAATCGGTTTCCCGCTTTTTTATGCGCCAGCGCGGTGGGAATGCTGTCGGTGAGTCATGGCATGACACTCCCGGCCGCAGCGGAGTTGTGAGCCTGGATTTTGCGTTTCGGCGCGGGAGAGAGCGTGGTGGATATTCTGAAGGCATTCAGCGATTACCGGGAAGAGGCAACGGCCGCCATTGCAGCGGCAGGTTCATCCGAGCAGCTTGAACAGGTGCGGATTGAGTTCCTTGGCCAGAAAAAGGGGAAGCTGCGAGACCTTCAGGGACTTCTGGGCAAGGCTTCCCCCGAAGTGAAGCCGGTCGTCGGTAAGCGTTTCAACGAGGTTCGGACGGAAGTTCAGGGGCTGCTGGAGGAGAAGCTGGCGGCACTGCAGTCGACTGTGACCGCCACAAGCTGTGATTTTGACCCGACTCTTCCGGGTCTGCGGCCCCCGGTGGGGAATACTCACCCGGTTTCCAAAACGATTGCCAACTTTCGAGAGCTGATGGGACGATTCGGGTTTCAGGTCGTCGAAGGGCCCGAAATCGAAGACGAACGACACAACTTCGATGCACTGAATATTTCGGAAGATCATCCGGCACGTGACCCGCTGGACAACTTTTACATTGCCACGGCAGCCGCAGCGGCAGGAGGCCCCATTCTGCTCCGCAGTCAGACCTCGACCGTTCAGATTCGAACAATGGAAGCCGTAAAACCTCCTGTTCGAATTGTGTCGGTTGGACGTGTCTACCGCCCGGATGCCATGGACCCAACTCATTCGTGTATGTTTCACCAGATGGAAGGGCTGCTGGTGGATGAACAGGTCACAATGGCACAGCTGAAAACTCTGCTGACGCTGTTTGCCCGATCGTTTCTGGGCCCGGACGTCCAGATTCGATTCAGACCCTCATTTTTTCCCTTCACGGAGCCATCCGTCGAAGTGGACATGAAGTGGGGGGATTCCTGGATGGAAATTGGCGGAGCAGGGATGGTGGATCCCAATGTCTTCTCCGCAGTGGGCTACGATCCCGCAAAAGTCACTGGATTCGCGTTCGGCCTGGGGATCGAGCGATTCTGCATGAAACGCTTCGAGGTGGACGATATCCGTCGGTTCTACGAAAACGACGTTCGGTTCCTGAAACAGTTCTAATCTGACGTTTGTTGGGGACAACTTGTTTTGGATTGTTGTCCGGCGAGGACCTCCGGCCGGTGGCTTCGAACCCGGACGCGTGAGAATCGCGAAGTAGGCTGTGAGATCAGCCTTCCAGCCGGAGTGGTCCCTGACAGAACCGGCAGGCGACGTCCTGTCCGATGTAACGCACGCTGGCTCGAATCTCTTCTGAGCAGTGGGGGCAACTGGTGTACATGGCAATTCGTTCCACAGTGTCGTCATACTGGAACGTGTGATCACAATGTCGACACTGGACGGTTACGCCGATGTACTTTGCATTAATTCTCAGTTCCTCGCTGCATCCTCCACACCGAACGTAGTGACCGCGCGCTTTTGCTGTCTTCATGTCGCGGATTTCCGGCAGGGGAATGAACTCGGGCATTTCAATACTGTCCTCACTGAGTTCCGGGTTGAGGAGGGCGCGACAGGCTACACAGTGGACCACATTCGCAGGAACAACCTCCCCACACTGCGGGCAGGGTCCGCCTTTCCACGCTCCTCGCACTCCTCGAAGTTCATCCGACATATCTGAACGACTTGAACTCACCGCAGACCCCCGTCGACCCACACCTGATGAAAAACGCACCAGCCGTGCAGCAGGACTGCACTTCGACAGGCGGGGCCATCGACCCCGATGTATGGTAGCCTTCCGGAAACGTGCAAAAAACTCTGAAGTGACTCAGCCATTCGGGAATTTCCAAGACACGATTTCTGCTGGGAAAAGTGCGAGATTCCCGGCGATTGACCGGATCAAAAATCGGGCCATCCGAGGCGAGTGATCGTCGGGTGCCTCGAAAATCTCCGAGACTGATGGATTCCAACAGCAACTCAGGTGCCAGAGACAGGGTTCGTCGACATGAATTCTTTCGGACAGACACCTGCAGTATTTTCCACCGCTCATGGTGGTCTTCCGAATCACTCGATCGAAACTTCAGCCTGTTGCCGTTATCTTCACAGCATTACTTCGAATGTTTCGTCAGACAATCAACTCTGACGGAGCGGGCCCGGCGTATTCCTGACATTTTGTGCGATGTTGTTCCGAATCCGGACACGGCAGGCTGACGGCGTTATCCCTCGAACCGGATGAGCAGTCTGCAGGGGGTGGCCCATTGCACTCGGGAAACAGAAACATTCTCAATGGGGAAACCGACCGGTTCATGGAAGCGAATTCGACAAGTCATCAGGCCTATCTGTTCAGTTGGGAAGGTCAGCGCTGGCGCGATGTGATTCGACTGCGTGAAGGCCAGGTGCTGACAATCGGGCGTTCCACCACGAACCGCCTGGTCCTGAATGACGACGCGTGCAGCCGCAATCACTGCGAAGTCTTCTTTGAGGGCACATGGCGATTACGGGACCTGGAGAGCCGAAACGGAACTCTGGTGGGACCGGTACGTGTCTCCGGCGAAATTGAGCTTAGATCGGGCGATATCATTTCGATCGGCCAGTGCCGACTCGCCTTCACCACTGAACTGGACATGCAGCCAGCCGTGCTGCCGGATTCCGGTTCGTCGACAGATCGTGAAACCTCGCCCGCAGTTGATGCGTCAGGCACTGAAGATGAACCGGCAATTCTTCACCGTGCACCGCTGCCCGGCTTCCTTGCCAGCGAACCCGTCCGAACATCCACGCCGTCAGAAGACCTGGCTCGGCTGTACAAACTTGGACTGGAAATGGGGCTTGCCAAAACCCGGAAGCAACTGACAGATGTTGTTCTGAAGGGGCTGGCGACGGAAACTGTGGCAGACATTTCGGCCATTCTGCTGCTGCGACCGGATGCCACTGAAAATCCAGGCCCCGAGCACCTGATGGTGGTCGCGTACGACAGCCTGAAGGACCTGCCCTATCGACGAGTTTCGGACAATCTCTCACGAGTCGTGCTGAGCGGCAAGGAAGCAATTCTGGCCCGTGATGTCAGCGACGATCAGCAACTGGCCGTTTTCGACAGCCTGGGTGAAATGCGGGCGATGAGCGTGATTTGTGCGCCAATTCACTGTGACGACCGCGTGCGGGGACTGATTCATTTGTATGCCACCAATCCGGAAAACGCTCTGGATCGAGGTGACCTGGAATACACTCTGGCCGTCGCTCGACAGCTCGCCCTGGCCCTGGATCATCTGAACGAGCGGGATTCGCTGAAACACGGGCTCGACCAGGCTCGCAACGAAAATCGGTCTCTCCGGCAGCACCTTCGGGAAGATGTCCAGCTGATTGGACGCAGCGAACCAATGAAGCAGCTGAATGATCAGATTCACCTGATTGCTGAATCGGATGCCAATGTTCTGATTCGAGGCGAGAGCGGCTGCGGAAAGGAACTGATTGCCAGGATGGTCCACCTGAACAGTCCTCGACGCGAAGGACCGTTTGTTTGTCTGAACTGCGCTGCTCTGAACGAAAGCCTTCTCGAAAGTGAACTGTTCGGTCACGAGAAGGGTGCGTTCACCGGAGCGTCAGACCGCAAGATCGGGCGGTTTGAACAGGCAGATCGGGGAACACTGTTTCTGGATGAAGTGGGTGAAATGAGCCCCTCGATTCAGGCAAAGTTTCTCCGAGTCCTTGAAGGGCATTCCTTCGAACGGATCGGCGGCACCAAACCGATCGATGTGAATGTCCGAATCGTTGCCGCCACAAACCGCGATCTGGAAGAAGCAGTTGAGGATGGAGGTTTTCGAAAGGATCTCTATTTTCGACTGCACGTTGCCGAACTGATCGCTCGACCACTTCGCGAACGGCGCGAAGATATCATGTTGCTTGCTGAATTCTTTCTGCAGAAGTTTGTCGATAAGACCGGGCGTCAAATCACCGGATTCACGGAAGATGCGGCCGAACTGCTGGAAGGCTACAACTGGCCCGGCAATGTTCGGGAGCTGCAGAACACGATCGAACGAACAGTGATCCTGTGTCGGAACGAAGTTGTGCGAGCCACAGATGTGCAGCTTTCAAGTCTGTCGTCTCGACTGACCGCTGGAGAACCAGGTTATGTTCGAACGGGTGATTTCCAGGAGATGTCTCTGGGAGACGTCGAACGCGACCATATTCTGTCGACTCTGGACCACACCGACTGGAACAAATCCCGGGCGGCACAGATCCTGGGAATTGAACGTTCGACGCTGGACCGCAAGCTGAAGCGTTACCACGTGTCGCGACCGGATTAGTTTTCTGCCGCCGACGCATTTCCCGGCTGCAGCCGGACAGGCTCTGGGGACTGCCCCTTTTGCCGCAGGGAGCCTTCCGACATGGTTCGGAAAATCGGTCGGGCAGACCTGAGCGATGGCCGGATGGTTCCACAGGAATCATTCGTGTCAGCTTGTCTTTTTTGTTGACAATTCACCACATTGGCTCAAAAATCGGAGCTCAGGGATGTTGATCCGGATGGGCGTTGGAGTCAGGTGATTCCCTGGGCCATCTGCCGTTTCGGATCCGATCGGAGAATCGAGCCAGGGAATGGCGAATATCAGCAACAAACTGTTTCGCAAACATCGGAGCCATTGAATGTCGTCATTCCTGGATGAGTTGGATGGAAGTCTGGAATCACTCTCGGAAATTGAAGGGTATGAGTTTCTGAACGACCTTGACGTTGGTTTCGAGGAAGAACTGAAGTCTTTGGGCGTTGACCCGGGGTCTCCCACTGCAGCCAAGCCGGGCTCAGAAGAAAAGGTCATGATGCTGGCGGCTCGATATGCGGCCGGACTGCCCCTCTGGCACAACGATGACTGCTATGATCACGGCCCGGGCAGCGTCGGCAATCTTTTCGTCGACAATACCATTACGGAAGTTGACGAAGAAGAATTCGACGTGGCCTGATCTGTCCCGCCAGAAACACCAAAAGGTTTCCAGCCCTCTGCCCGCAGAGGGCTTTTTTTATGCAGATGAAGGACGCCCGTCAGAAAACAAGCCTGCAAAGTGGAACACGCCCGAGGGTGCGGGTAGGCGAGAGTTGGCTTAGGTTTCAAAATTGACTGGCGCCAACGACTTCAATCACCGTTGTAGGACAGCAGGCTCGATCAAAAGCCTCGTTCTTCGCCTTCAATCCGAGCCTGCAGCTCGTCCCGTTCGCGGCGAGTCATTTCCAGGTCGAACATGAGGTACTTCACGTCCAGCCGGAGCTGAGACAGCGCTTCCTGGACCAGGTTCAGAATTCGACGTCGTCGCAGTACCGATTCGGCGACGCGGTTGTAGGAAACGATCAGCTCATCGTGAACCGCTGAATTCTCCGTCTCCAGCTTCTGCAACAGCTCTCCCAGCTCAACCAATTCTGCAGGAAGGTCTTCGGACTGTTTCTGAAATCGTTTTGGCTGAGACATGGCGCAAATCCTGAAATGACCGCAAGTTCACCGATTAATCTGATTCTGGAAGCCCCAGCCGCTGGAGACAAGGAATTTGAACACTCAATTGTCGGAATTCTAACGCCGGATTGAATGAGTTCAGTCACTGCCTGATCCGCAGAATTTCCATGGCCTTCCGAAACGTTGTGTTTCCAAGTCATGAACGATGTCGTAACCATTCTTTCCTTGCAACCGCTATCGTCAAGCGACACGATGAGTAGAGCTGGCAAGCATAGGTAGAACAGGATGAAACAACCCTGAGCCTTTTGAAAGCAGGGCTGGTTGTTTCCCTGTTGCCGCGAGGGTTCATTGTTCCGAACCGATTCTGATCTCGGAAGAAGCAGACTGTCCTGCTACTCTGAGGCCAACTGCGTGCTGCTGGTCGATCGGAGGCAGGGAGGAAATGGATGTGACGGAGCCGTCGAGATGCTGATTCGAACTTCACCCGCTGTCTACAACTGTATTTGACGACGGTCGTGGCGTTGTTCGTCGGGCCCGTCTCTTCCCGGCGGAGACTGGGTTCCCGATGGGCCGGAAACCGTGCGGATCGGACCTGGGACTCCGATGGAAGCAGACGAAAGCCATTTCGTACGGTTTCGGTGCGATTCGTCCGGAGATTTTCAGGCAGTCAGCTGGATTCTTCTCGTAGCCACCATCTGTCCACGAAGAACCTTTCAGGCTTCCGCGAGTCAACTCACCGCTTCGGCTCCGGCTGGCTCTGCGAATTGTGTTGCCCAATCAACCGGATCCCAGGAACGGTCGTGCCCTGACGTCAGTCGTGACCGGAGCCCCATCCACTGCGGCTGGTGAGTGGGTTGAACTTTCGGTCCGGGGAAACAGCGCCGCGGCGTCTGACTCTTCGTCGTCTGCGATCAGAACCGGGGTGAGCCGAATCAACACGGGAGGCGCTTATTTCAACGCGGTGCTTGTCCTTGCTGAACTTCATCAGAATTTCTTTCTGGATCTTCAGTGAATGTCTTGTCCGGTCATTTCCATTTCGTATTTCGGTCCAGCCGGAGACTCCCAATGCCGCAGCTCTCAGTCGCCGGAACATCTGCAGTGTCTGTGATCAACTGTGATCATGTGGAAATGGATGGTCGCCGGGTTTTTCCTCAGCTGATCCTGACCATGGCGAGCTCCGCTGAGTTTCTGAAGCAGCTGCATGCCAACGCCGTCTGGGTGGCGGATGTGCATCAGGATCAGCGATGCTCGACCTGATCAATCGGCAGGCCAAGGTCGCGCCGCTACACCACCTCATCCCGAATTTGACCCGTCAGATTTTTCCACACCGGACCAGGGCCTGTCGCCGCTGATCAGCTTGCCCACTTCCATCGATCTGGTATCTGGGTACCGGCGTGAGCTCAGATCCAGTTTCATCTGCTGTCATGGGCTCGGGAGAAGTTCGCAGTGGAATCGACTGCTTCGACGTCCGTTGATGGCAGATGTAACGTCATCCGAAGGGGTGGCATCCCGCCAGATTGACTGTGTTGGGATCAGTCAGCAACTGGCTGGCCCGTTGCGAGCCTTCGGAGACGCACGGAACCGGTCGCTTTGTCCGCCAGCATGCATCCGCTCAGCTGACCATGCCATGGGAATGGATTCAGACAGAAGCCTCACCCGAATTCGCTGACTGGCGACGGCGATGCGGGCTGCGTTCCGTACATGTCGAGCCCGAACAGATTTTGATGCAATTGATGTCTGCCGTTTCAGCAGGCTCGCGCGGCGTTGGGTACTGGAAGACTCGAAATCTGGAAACCGACCAGATTGATGATCAGGAAACAGTCGCCGCGATCGAACTTTGCGGGCTGTACCTGAAGATTCTCGATCCGTTGCTGATCGGTGGAAGAGTTGAAGGACATCTGCCCGTTGATGTTGCGCCGGCTCACAGCGAACAACAGGCGAATCCCTTTCAACCGGTCTCTGCACGGTCGCCGAAAGTCGGCAGCTACGAATCTCCTCCTCCCGGCCCGGATGCGGCTATTATCAGTCGCCCCGGAACTTCACTGATTCTGGCTGCGTTCTGGGATGACTCTTCTCAGTATGTCCCTCAAGCACTGTCTGTGCCCCGAGCATCAATGCTGGTGAGTGCCACAGAAACGGCATCCGCATGGCAGGTCAATCTTACGGGATTGCGGGGAATTCGCCGCCAAAGAACGGCCGGAGGACTGAAACTGGACCTGATGGATTTCGATCAGGTGGCAACAGTTCTGGTGACCTCAGACAGTCAGTTGCAGCAGGAGATTGAGCAGCGTGTGCAGCAGAACTCTGCCCGCGCAGCGCAACTCATGGTGGATCTGGCTCGGTTTAAGCTCCAGCGAGTCAAAGCCGTCTGCGCGGAAATCGATTCCGGGCCCGCAGGAGGGGATCCCGAGGCAGCCAGTCTTCTGGACTCAGCCGCCCGACACGAAGCGATGGCAACAGCGGAGCTCGGTCAGGGTCAACTGGGAACAGCAGAACAGCTGGCGAAGTCCTGCATGCGTGAACTGCGTCAGGTGGAACAGCGATATTGGAACCGAGCCACGCAGTCATTGTCGACGCCCGAATCAAGTCCACACACGCTGAACTTCGCCACTCTGCCGGATCACTGGGAAATGCTGCACCGAATTCAGCAGGCAACCCCGTCGGAGAATCTCCTGACCGATGGAGGTTTCAATCTGTCACGTCAGCTTTCACAACATGACTGGAAGCGAACGACACCGCAGGAAGATCTGTTTCAGACATCGGCTGAGATTGTTTCAGAAGTGTCGGCTCAGGGCAGTCGAGAGAATCACGTTTTGCAGCTGCGGGCATGGAAACGCAGTCAGGACGGGCGCCCGGGAAGTCGCCTGCCGTCATTATTGGTCAGCGTTCCTGAAGTTCAGGCGAGTGCGGGGGATCTGTTCGAAGTTTCAGGACGAATTCGTCTGGGATCCCGGCTGCGGATTGATCAGCAGAAGCCCTTCCTGGTTTTCGACAGTGAACTCGGCCCGGAATTTGCCGTTCGGCCTGTCGTGGGGTCGCAATGGTCAACGTTTCGACTGTTTCGACAGGCGTCTCAAACCGGTCCCTTCAGGATCTGGCTGGCCACCAGCGGTTCTGCTGAGATCTTCATTGATGACGTCATGATTGTCAGACGCGGCCGTGCTGACCTGCCATCGCAGAGAACTCAGCAGTAACATTTGCTGTTGAGGGTCAGTCACCCGGCAGTTCCGAATGAAGCTTCCTGCCGCGGTGCCTCTCCGGGCCTCGGACTGAGGCAGGGATCACGCACCGGCGGGCTGATTTCTCTGAGAATCCAGTCCGGACGCCGGGATGAAATCGCAATCCGCTTGCAGACCGTTTTCCAGTCGGTAACCTGCGCAGCTGAAGCAGGCAGCAATTCGCCGCACCATTTTCTGACTCAGCGACCGGATCGCGCGAACGTCAATCAAGTCAAAGGATACCTTCACAATGCCTATCGCAACTCCCGCCCAGTACGCCAGGATGCTCGACGCAGCGCCAAAGGGAGGCTACGCCTATCCCGGGATCAATGTGACGTCGATCGTCACAATCAACGCAGCACTGAAGGCATTTGCGGAAGCAAAGTCCGACGGAATTATTCAGTTTTCGACGGGGGCAGGGGAGTTCGCATCCGGCCTGAACGTGAAGGACGCGGTCCATGGTGTGATCGTTCTGGCAGAAGCAGCTCACAGACTTGCTGAAAAATACAACGTGCTGATTGCGCTGCACACCGACCACTGCCAGCCCAAGAAAGTGGACACCTTTCTGAAGCCGCTGATTGCCGCCACAGCAGCGCGCCGCAAGGCCGGACAGGGCAACCTGATTCAGTCACACATGTACGACGGCTCGGAACTGCCGCTGGATAAGAATATGGCACAGAGTGTCGAGCTGCTCAAGCTGTGTGCAGAAAACGAAATCATTCTGGAAGTCGAAGCCGGAGTTGTGGGTGGAGAAGAGGACGGAATCGACCATTCGGATATGCCCGCTGACAAGCTGTACACCACGCCGGCTGACATGCTGGCAGTCTACGAAGCGCTGCACGGACATGGTCGATTCATGTTCGCAGCCACCTTCGGCAACGTTCACGGCCACTACAAACCTGCGCACGTGAAGCTGCGTCCCGAGATTCTGCGAGACGGACAGAAAGCCGTCATGGACAAGCACGGTGCTGCAGCTGGAGTTCGACCTGGTCTTCCACGGAGGTTCCGGAACTCCGACAGCACAGTTGCAGGAAACCCTGGATTATGGCGTCGTCAAGATGAACATCGATACGGACACGCAGTACGCGTTCACTCGTCCGATCGCCGACTTCATCCTGAAGCACTATGACGAAGTGATGATGATCGATGGCGAAATCGGCTCTAAAAAAGCCTACGATCCTCGAACCTATCTCAAGCTGGGAGAAGCCGGTGTGGCAGCGAGACTTCAGCGCGCCTGTGATGATCTTAAGAGCACCGGACGAACCATCTTCGGTACCGTCTGAACAAACTGAAACGAAGTGGGCACGTGACACCGCTCGTCGCGGCGGTCCCGATGCAGATCAATGCAACGAGTGCATTCTGGAAGGGATGCACTCGTTTTTTTGTCAGCCGGTTCCTCATGGTTCGCCAATTGCCCCACGGCGTACATTCCGCTGTTCGAACCTGACCCCCTTCAAATTAAACCTGAAACCATTCACATACCGTGCGTGAATGGTTCCGTAAAATGATTCTGACCGGAGATCTGTTGTGAAGTCATTCTCATTGTCTGTTCTAACGCTGTTGCTGACTGCGTCACTGCCTGCTCAGGAATGGAAAAGCGGCGTCGACTGGCAACAACCACCCATTGTGACCCCGGGCGCCTCAGACGATCAGCCGCCATCAGACGCAATCGTTCTGTTCGACGGGAGCAGCCTGGCAGCCTTTGAGGACGGTGAACGCTGGAAAATTGAAGAAGGCTGCGCTGTTCCGCAGGGAACTCAGATTGTCTCAAAGCAGCACTTCGGAGACATGCAGCTGCACGTGGAATGGGCGGCGCCGACAACCATTCGGGGATCGGGGCAGGGGCGAGGCAACAGCGGGATTTTTCTGATGGGACTGTACGAAGTGCAGGTCCTGGACAGCTTTGAGAATGAAACCTATTTCGATGGTCAGGCCGGTTCGATCTACAAGCAGACTCCGCCCATGGCGAATGCGATGCGGAAGCCGGGCGAATGGAACACCTACGACATTTTCTTCACCGTTCCGCGATTTAAAGTCAATGGAGACGTGGAACGTCCAGGTTTCGTCACTCTTGTCCACAATGGAGTCCTGGTTCTGAATCACTTTGAACTGCTGGGGCCCACCAGTTACGTCGAAGCACCGCATTACCAGCCGCATGCCGAAAAGGGACCGATTTCGCTGCAGTTCCACGGCGACCCGGTGCGATTCAGAAACATTTGGGTGCGTGAATTGAAGTCCCCCATCGGTACCCGAACGTCGGCAGGTTTTCACATCGGCAAAAAGCCCAAAACAGATCCGGAAACCAAACCAGACTCCGGCAACCACGAAAAAGAGAAGCCCAAAAAGAAATCCCAGGAAGCAGAGGCGAAGCCCGAGTCCGGGAAGGCAGGCGATCAATCGGGTCAGCAACAGCCGGGTGGTGGAGCCGGTCAGGAAGCCGTCGATGCCGAAAGGAAAACGGATCCCATCGCGCCAGCCAGGCCATAGACACTTTCCAAACACATCCCCTGTCTCAAGGCAAGACACTCAGGAAATCCGTGATGTTTCAAAAGTTGACTCGGCCGATCCTGACAGCAATCACATTCCTGATATTGCCGGTCGATCCACTGCAGGCTCAGGATATTCTGGTCGCCAACTTTGAATCTTCTGACTACGGAGAATGGACAACAACAGGCGAGGCGTTTGGGACGGCACCCGCGGCGGGCACGCTGCCGGGACAAATGGTTGTCTCTGGATTCAACGGGAAGCGTCTGGTGAATTCGTTTTCCGGCGGCGATCGATCGACGGGCACTCTGACCTCGCCGGCATTCACACTTCATCGCAGGTACCTGAGCTTTCTGATCGGTGGTGGCAGGAACGAAGAAAAGCTGGCAGTTCAATTGCTGGTTGACGGAACCGTCGTCCGTCGCGCCACCGGACTGAATGATCAGCATGGCGGCAGTGAAGCCCTTGAATCCATGTGGTGGGACGTGAGCGAGCTCGCAGGACAGTCTGCCGTCCTTCGGATTGTTGACGATGCAACCGGCGGCTGGGGACACATCAGTGCCGATCATTTTCTTCAGACGGATACTCGACCAACCGGCATTCTGACCAATGCTGAACGGCAGTTTTCTGCCGCCGCGAGGTATCTGAATCTGCCCATTCGAAACGGAGCTTCCAAACGCAGGGTCACACTTCTTGTCGACGGCAGGCCCATTGGCCGGAACGATATCGAGCTGGCTGACGGGCCTGCTGACTGGTGGGCTCCAATGGACATCAGTGAGTGGCACGGTAAAACGCTGACTCTGCAGGTCGACAGGCTGGCAGAAACGTCATTGGCTCTGCAATCTGTCGAACAGAGTGATGAAATTAAGCACGCCGACAATCTCTACGAAGAACCACTGCGAGGACAGTTTCATTTCTCTCCTCGCCGGGGCTGGAACAATGACCCGAACGGCATGGTCTTTTATCGCGGTGAGTATCACCTGTTCTTCCAGCACAATCCCTATGGCTGGAACTGGGGCAATATGCACTGGGGACACGCAGTCAGCAGCGACATGGTGCACTGGACAGAACTGCGCGACGAACTGCTTCCGGATGAAATGGGCCCGATGTTCAGCGGCAGTGCCGTCGTTGACTGGAATAACACGAGCGGGTTCGGCACGAAGGATAATCCACCGCTGGTCCTGATTTATACCGCCGCCGGAAATCCGACGGTGCAGGGCATCGCCTACAGCACCGATGGTCGACACTTCACCAAATTCGCCGACAACCCCGTGCTCGAACAGATCACTCAGGGGAATCGGGACCCGAAGGTGGTCTGGCATGCTCCGTCCCGTCAATGGGTGATGGTGCTTTATGTGGAATGGCAGGGAAAGCATACCGTCCATTTTC